>CBDIIE010000013.1:0-274937 GCA_965279605.1 Rhodoglobus sp. | reverse complement strand
CGTGACGGGGGCGATCCAGCACCGCAACAACAATCTCGTCGATGGGCTTGCCCTTGGCCTTCGCGAACGCCCGGATGTTCTCGCCAATCGGCTTGCGGATGTCGATGACACCAACGCCCTCGGCGCCGGTGACGATCTTCTCCATGTAGAAGACCGAGGATGCATCGAGCATCGTGCCGCGGTCGGCGACCGCGATCATCGACAGCGCGTTCTGGCGACCCGCTGCCGTCAGCGACGTGCCGTCGATGGGGTCAACCGCGATGTCGCAGGCCGGCCCCTTGCCCGTGCCGACGTGCTCGCCGTTGAACAGCATGGGCGCCTTGTCCTTCTCGCCCTCGCCGATCACCACCACGCCGTCAAAGTCGACCGTGCCGAGGAACTTGCGCATGGCGTCGACGGCGGCTCCATCGGCGCCGAGCTTGTCGCCCTTGCCAATAAAGGGCACGGCGCGGATCGCGGCGGCCTCGGTCGCGCGCACGAGTTCCATGGCGAGGTTGCGGTCGGGATGAAGGAACAGCGTTCCCGTTTCGGTGGTCAGCATTGACGCTTCCTGGTGAGTTGCTCGAAACGCTGTGGTGGCAGTTCGCTCGGGGAACCAGCCCGGCAAGCTTATCGCGCCCGTCTCGCTAGACTTTGACGCGCCACCACATTTCAGCGCCGAGGAGATATCAGCGATGCCCGTAGCAACCCCCGATCAGTACGCCGAAATGCTCGACAAGGCCAAAAAGCACGGCTTTGCGTACCCGGCGATCAACGTGTCGTCGTCGTCGACCATCAACGCAGTCCTGCAGGGCCTCTCCGAGGCTGGGTCCGACGGAATCATTCAGGTCACCACCGGTGGCGCGGACTACTTCGCCGGCCAGACCGTCAAGGCACGCGCATCCGGCGCGCTCGCCTTCGCCGCCTTTGTCACCGAGGTTGCCAAGAACTACCCCGCCACGGTTGCCCTGCACACCGACCACTGCCCGAAGGACGCGCTCGACGGCTTTGTGCTGCCCCTCATCGCAGCGTCCGAGGCGGAAGTAAAGGCCGGGCGCAACCCGATCTTCCAGTCGCACATGTGGGATGGCTCGGCCGTTCCCCTGACCGAGAACCTTGAGCTCGCCAAGGAGTTGCTGCCGCGCCTCAAGGCGATCAACGCGATCCTCGAGGTCGAGATTGGTGTTGTTGGTGGCGAGGAGGACGGCGTCAGCCACGACATCAACGAGCACCTGTACACCACACTGGATGACGCGATCGCCACGGTCGAGGCACTCGGCCTCGGCGAGAACGGCCGCTACATGGCCGCGCTCACGTTCGGCAACGTGCACGGTGTCTACAAGCCCGGCAACGTCAAGCTCAAGCCAGAACTCCTCAAGGAGATCCAGGACGGTCTCGCCGCCAAGTACGGCACTGGCCCCAAGCCGCTCGACCTGGTCTTCCACGGTGGCTCGGGGTCCACCGACGAGGAGATCGCCACCGCGGTCGCCAACGGTGTCATCAAAATGAACATCGACACCGACACCCAGTACGCCTTCACGCGGTCCATCGCCGACACGATGTTCCGCAACTACGACGGCGTGCTGAAGGTGGACGGCGAGGTCGGCAACAAGAAGATCTACGACCCGCGCGCCTGGGGCAAGCTCGCCGAAACCGCGATGGCCGCTCGCGTCGTCGAGGCGACCCAGCAGCTGGGCTCGGCCGGGCACTCCGGCAAGTAGTTCTCGCTACTGCTCGCGCGACGAGATCGTGAACGTCAGGCGGTCGCGGTCGAAATGCAGGTCATCGACTGCGGTCCCCAGCGTGAGGTAGTAGGGCGCCAGGTGCATGATACGTGGCCCCTCCGGAAGCTTCATGTCCATGCTGATCGCGGCTGCGGTTGCTCCGTCGGGGGCAGTGCGCAGGTCGATCATGAGTGAGCCTGTGTCGGTCTCGGGCATGTCAAGGATTGCCTGGAGCATCGCGAGCAGCGCCGTGCGCTGTGCGTTGTTCATGTGACGCGCCAGGTGGTCGGGATCCACAACGACCAGCCGGGTCGACTCGGCGATGGCGTCTAGCCAGCTCTCGTTTACCTGTGTCACGAGGTCGTCGCGAAGGCGTCGAGCGAGCTGACCGGCCAGGGCGCGGTCGGCTGGGGTCACTCGCCCGGCGTCGGCGATCTGCTCGAGGAACGGGGCAGCGCGGGCGGTGAGGCGCGCGAGGGTGACGCGCTCCATCTCGGCGACTGCCTCATCGCGCACCTTCTGACCCGGCACCATGATGCGCGACGGGCTTTCAAGCATCGGCAGGATCGTGCTGACGATCGAGTAGGAGAAGATGGTCGCCGCCGCAAGTGCCATCAGGGGTGGGTACGCAATCACGACGGCCAGGGTCACCGGCCCCTGTGCCGAGATCGCGGGCGACAGGACGGTGGTTCCGATGGCGACGGTTGTCGCCGCCGACACGAGGCCTAGCACCCAGACCTTGCGCGGCGGAAGGTAGGGCGCCAAGCTCAACAAGACAAACGCTGGCCCGGCTGGGCCCCACCAGACGCCCAAGTTAACGTCAGTACCTCGATAGTCGAGCGCTGACAACAACAAGCCCACTGTCGCAGTCGTCAGGGCAAGTGCACTGGTGCCCCATCCCAGAGGCGGTTGCAGTGGTCGCGTGCGGATATGAACCACCAAGCCCGCGAGGACGCAGAGCCAGAGGCCGGCGAACTGCAGCCACGGGTTGCTGCTCACGTTCCAGGTCAGGGCCGTGACGACGGTGCCGTACACGAAGATGAAGCCGGTGAACGCCAGGGGCAGATAGGGCCCGGTAAACCAGCTCAGCGGGTCGACCTGTTGTGCGGATGTGACGGCCGCACGCCTCTCGGACCTCATGATGTGGGCCGCACGTTCTGGGTGTTGACCTTGTCGGCCGGGATGTTCAGTACCACCGATGTACCCTCGCCGGGTGTCGACCACACTTTGGCCGTGCCCCCAATCGAACCGATCCGCTGGAGAATCGACGTCCGCAGACCAAGACGGTCGTCCCCGACGTCCTGCGGCGCAAATCCCCGTCCCTGGTCAGCGACGACAACAGTGATGCCCTGCGGGGTGTAGGCCAAGTCGAGTTCGGCCACCGTTGCGCCGGAGTGTTGAAGCACGTTCTCTAGGCACGCTCGCACGACGTCCAGGAGGACTTCGGGAGCGCCGGGCGCCAACCGGTAGATGCCAGGACCGCTCCCCGTGATGTGCACGGTGAGACCCCGCCACTGCATTTCACTGACCAGCACCATGACCTTGTTACGCAGGTCGGCATCCTGGTCATCAATAACAACCTCGGACGACTCACGAAGCCAGTCCGCGCTCGTCAGCGTCGTGACGTCTGTTCGGAGCCGCTCGCGCATGCGCTCGTCAAGGTCGTCGGGGGCGTTCATCACGAGCGCGAGGTCGTTGAGCAGGGTGTCGTGAACCGCGGCGGTCACCCGGGCGCGCAGGTCTTCATTGAGCGTGGCCGTTTGAATCTGGTTCTCGAGCTCGTCAAAGTCGGGGACCCGCCGCCGCAGGCTGGCTTGGATCGCGGCAAGCGAGCCAAAGCACAGAAGCATCAGCAGGAGCGTAAAGAACGGGCCAAACCCGGGGGTGAACGGAACACCCGTGATGATCGAGACGACCAGGGTGACGACGTTCGACAGCCCAAAGCCGACGAGTGTCCAGGCCAGACCGGCACGCACCGAGGTCGCCGTGAAGGACACGAGAACAAGGGCAACGGCCGGTCGGTTCAGGAGGTAGAGCCCTTCCTGAAGGATCGCCGGGTACGCAGAGATCAGGATCAGCTCGAACAGCACCGCGCCGACTGTGCCCACCACGAGGAACACGACGAGGGCGACGCGGTTGGGCCTCATGGCGGTCGCGAGCACCAGCCCAAAGAGAAGCACGAGGATGACCAGCGGCACGAGCAGGTGGTGAGTCAGGTCCCGCAGCACAAAAAACTCGATGAGCATGGGGATGGCGAGACCCAGGCTCACGGCGTTCACGGCCCCGGCGGTCCGAGCCAGCGCGTTCGTGATGACACGCGCGGACACCTCCCTCGGCAATACCGCGACCCGCACGGCTAGTTGCCCGTCGACCCGGACTGTTGTTGCACGTACTCCACAAGCGCGGGGTCTTGGAGCATCACCAGAAGAAGCAGAACGATCAACACGAGGCCTGCGAGGGCCCCTGCAGCGAGGGGCACCCAAAACGCCCTGCGGCCGCGAGCAATAAGCGAGAGCGATACGGCGATCGCCACGAGCAGGATCACGAGCCGGATGATGTTGGTCGCGAAACCCACGGAGTTCGCAAGGGCGTCGGAGGTAAACGGAGGGAACGACTGCTGCTCGTAAAGCTCGCGCAGAGTCGAGCCCAAGCTGCTGTAGTAGCTCCAGCCCCGAACCACGTCGATAACACCGATCAGCAGAAGGCCCGTCGTGAGCACGATGTCACCCGTGCGTCGAGGGCGCGGTGCCGGTGCCACCGGTGCGGGAAGCACAGGCTCGGGTGGTGGGGGTGGCACGTCCGCGTACTGTCCCCAGCGAGGCTCCGGGCGCGGGTCAGTCATGTGCGCGCTGCCAGTCGAGCTGGCGCACCCGCCCGCCGAGTCCACGCTCATCGGGATTGCCCGCGGCATCCGTCCGAAGCTCCTTGGGCAGGGAGAACATCAGGTCCTCCTCGGCCGTGATGATGGTTTCAACGTCACGATATCCAGCGTCGGCGAGATCGTCGAGGACCTCCTGAACGAGCACCTCGGGCACGGATGCACCGCTGGTGACGCCGATGGTCGACACCCGGTCGAGCCACTCCTGCTTGATCTCACTCGCGTAGTCGACGCGATGCGCCGCCTTCGCTCCGTTCTCGAGGGCAACGTCGACGAGTCGAACGGTGTTCGAGCTGTTTGCGCTGCCCACCACGATCACTAGTTCGGCCTGCTCGGCGACCTTCTTGATGGCAACCTGACGGTTTTGGGTGGCGTAACAAATGTCGTCACTCGGCGGATCCTGCAGCGTGGGAAAGCGCTCGCGCAGCAAGCGGACGGTCTCCATGGTCTCGTCCACGCTCAGGGTGGTCTGGGAGAGCCAGACGAGACGGTCGGGGTTGGTCACCACGATGTTCGGCACGTCCGCCGGACTGTTCACGAGGGTCGTGCGCTCGGGCGCATGGCCCATGGTGCCCTCGACCTCCTCGTGACCGTGGTGGCCGATCAGAAGAATCTGGTAGTCGTCCCGAGCAAAACGGGTCGCCTCGCGGTGAACCTTCGTGACGAGGGGGCACGTGGCATCGATGGCCTGGAGGCCCCGGTCGGCCGCGCCCTGAACGACGGCGGGCGACACACCGTGGGCACTGAAGACCACGTGGGAGCCCTCCGGCACCTCCGCGACGTCGTCAACGAAGATCGCGCCCTGCTTCTCGAGGGTGGAGACAACGTGGATGTTGTGCACGATTTGTTTGCGCACGTAGACGGGTGCGCCGAAGTTCGCCAGGGCCTTCTCGACGGCTATGACCGCACGATCCACACCCGCGCAGTATCCACGAGGTGCGGCGAGCAGCACCCGCTTGGGTCCGACGCTCGCGGTATCCTTGAGCCGACCGCGGCGGGCGGGCATACGTGGTGCGTCCAACGACGTCACCGCTCCGTTCGATATCGTGCCCACGCATCCAATCCTAAGCGGCCCAAGAGACAAGGTTCGGTGGACGTGGCAGCAGACGAGGCACCTTCCACGGTTGATGCGCCGTGGCCTGTCAGCCTGTTGTCATCAAAGATCAAGGGCTGGATCGACCGCCTGGGCACGGCCTGGGTCGAGGGTGAGATCACCCAGTGGGGTGTGTCGGGCGGAAACGTCTACGGCAAGCTCAAGGATCTCGAGGCCGATGCCACCATCTCATTCACGATCTGGTCGTCGGTGAAGGCCAAACTGCCGGCGGATCTGAAGCAGGGCGACCGAGTTGTGGCCGCGGTCAAACCCAACTACTGGGTCAAGGGCGGCACACTTACGATGCAGGTGTTCGAGATGCGCCACGTGGGCCTCGGCGACCTTCTCGAGCGACTCGAGCGCCTACGCCAGAAACTCAAGTCCGAGGGCCTTTTTGACCACAAGAAACCCCTCCCCTTTCTTCCCCACTGCATTGGCCTCGTCACGGGCAAGGACAGCGATGCCGAGAAGGATGTGCTTCGTAACGCCCAGCTTCGGTGGCCCGCGGTGCGGTTCCGGGTGGTGCATGCGGCGGTGCAGGGCGACCGGGCCGCGAGCGAGGTGACCGCGGCCATCCGCACCCTCGACGCCGACCCCGAGGTCGACGTGATCATCGTCGCGCGCGGCGGCGGCGACTTTCAGAACCTGCTTGTTTTCAGCGACGAGACGCTCGTTCGTGCGGCGGCCGCGTGTGTGACCCCCCTCGTCAGCGCGATCGGGCACGAGGCCGATCGCCCCCTCCTCGACGAGGTCGCCGACCTTCGAGCATCCACCCCGACGGATGCCGCAAAACGGGTGGTACCAGACGTCGCCGAGGAGCTTGCCCGCGTGCAGCAGGCCCGGGCGAGCCTCCGACTGCGCGTGACACAACGGATCTCGACCGAAGTCGATCGCCTCGAGACGCTGCGGTCACGACCGGCGCTCGCGAATGCCACCTGGATCGTCGACTCGCGCGCCGAGGAGCTGGGGCGCTACATCGCTCGCAGCCACGACCTTGTCGAGCGCGTCATCGAGCGATCGGCGACCCGCGTCGCCGAGCTGACCGCTCAACTTCGTGCCCTCTCCCCGCAGCGCACCCTCGCACGGGGGTACACCATCGCACAGCGCGCGGATGGCCGTGCGATTCGTTCCATCGAGGATGCCCCCGCGGGCACGACACTGACCCTCACCGTGTCCGACGGCAAGATCGCCGCCACGGTCGAGTCAGTCCCTGCAAGTTAGGATTTGAGACGTGGCAACCCCAGACAAGATCGACGTGAGCACGCTCAGCTACGAGGAAGCGCGAGACGAGCTCATCCGCGTCGTCAACGAGCTCGAGCAGGGGTCGTCGAGCCTCGAGGAGTCCCTAGGGCTCTGGGAACGCGGCGAGGCCCTCGCGGCCCGTTGTGAGGAATGGCTCAAGGGCGCGAAGGAGCGACTCGACGCGGCACGAGCCACGGCGACCGAGTAATGGCTGACAAACAACCCGCGGTCGTCGCCGAGCTGGGTCGACCCGAGACCCCGGAAGAGACTGCACAACGCAAGGCGTCCAATTCGGCCAAGCGCCGGGCCAACCAGACGCTCTTTAACCTCGTTGTTGCCACGATCGCGTCGCTTGGAATTGTGCTGTTCCTGGTGGTCGTTGTTGTGCGCCCCGAGCCGGCACCACCGGAGCCGATTGACGTGGCGACGGTAGCGGAGCAGGCACAGCCCGGCACGGATGCCCCACTCCTGGTTCCCGCCCTGCCCGAGGGCTGGTCGGCCAATGCCGCACGCTTTGGCACCACGGAGCAGGTCGCGACGTGGTACGTGGGGTACATCACCCCCGAGACCCAGTTCATTGCCCTCAACCAGGGCATCGACGCGAACGCGACCTGGCTGGCAAGCGTGCTCGACAACGTTACGGCGACCGGGAGCGTCACCATCGACGGGGTCCGCTGGGACCTCTACGACAATCGCCGGGGCGACAACCCCGGCAACAACGCCTACGCGATGTCCACGGTTTCTGGCGACTCGACGATCGTGCTGCACGGCACCGCGTCGGACGCCGAGTTCGAGTTGATCGCCACCTCCCTGACCGCCGAGCTGGAGAACTAGATGAGCACGAGGACCCCCGCCAAGGCGTGGGAGGAGATGCGCCGCGGCAACGAGCGTTTTGTTTCGGGCGAGCCGCAGCATCCCCGTCAGGATGTCGAACGCCGCACCGAGGTTGCCCCGGCACAGTTCCCCCATGCCGCCCTCTTCGGATGCAGCGACTCGCGCCTCGCCGCCGAGATCATTTTCGACAAGGGACTCGGTGACCTTTTTGTGGTGCGCAACGCCGGGCAGGTCATCTCCGATTCTGTCGTCGGCTCGCTCGAGTACGCCGTTGGTGTGCTGAAGGTGCCGCTCATCGTGGTGCTTGGGCACGACGAGTGTGGTGCCGTTCGGGCCGCGATCGACTCCCAGGGCCCGGATGCTCCGCAGCTCTCGCCCCACATTTCTCGCCTCATCGCGCCCATCCTCCCGGCGGTGCGCCGAGTAGCCCAGTACCGTCGTGTGGACCCCACGACGATCGACACCCAGGCGGTCGGCCGCGAGCATCTGCGCGACACGATCGCCGAGCTTCTGGAGTCATCCGAGATGATCCGCGAGGCCGTGGCCGCGGGTACGCTGGCCATTGTGGGAGCGAACTACCGGCTGCTCGAAGGCAGGGCGGAACCCGACGTCATCGTTGGCCTCCCCGAGTCCACCACTGACTCCCTCTAACCGGCACGCCAAGCGAAAAGGACGACACAGCGCCGTGACTACCACCGAATATCGCATCGAACACGACACGATGGGCGAGGTGCGGGTTCCCGCATCCGCGCTGTACGGAGCACAGACCCAACGTGCTGTCGAGAACTTCCCGATCTCCGGTGACGGCCTCGAGCCCGCGCAGATCATCGCGCTCGCGCGCATCAAGCGCGCGGCGGCCATCGTCAACGGCGAGCTGGGAATCATCAACGCCGACATTGCCGCCGCGATCGTCGGCGCCGCCGACCGACTCATCGCGGGCGAGTACCACGACCAGTTCCCGATCGACACGTACCAGACGGGGTCGGGCACCTCGTCGAACATGAACATGAACGAGGTGCTCGCGCACCTCGCGACGGCCTCACTCGGCTCGACAGTGCACCCCAACGACCACGTCAACGCCTCGCAGTCCTCCAACGATGTCTTCCCGACGTCCGTTCACTTGGCGGTCACGAGTGCGCTGCTGCGCGACCTCATCCCCTCGCTGGAGCACCTGGCGGCCGCCCTCGAGACGAAGGCCAAGCTCTGGAAGACGGCCGTGAAGTCCGGGCGCACCCACCTGATGGACGCCACGCCCGTGACGCTCGGCCAGGAGTTCGCTGGTTACGCTCGGCAGGTGCGCCTGGGCATCGAGCGCATCCAGTCGACCATCCCCCGCGTGGCGGAGGTGCCCCTCGGTGGCACCGCAACCGGCACCGGCATCAACACCCCACTCGGGTTCCCGCAGCGGGTCATCGCCGTGCTTGCCGAGGACTCCGGGCTGCCCATCACGGAGGCGCTGGACCACTTCGAGGCGCAGGGTGCACGCGACGGGCTCGTCGAGGCATCCGGTGCCCTCCGAGTGATCGCGGTGTCGCTGACCAAGATCTGCAACGACCTGCGCTGGATGGGCTCCGGTCCGAACACGGGCCTCGCGGAGCTGCACATCCCCGACCTTCAGCCGGGCTCGTCGATTATGCCGGGCAAGGTGAACCCGGTTGTGCCCGAGGCCGTACTGATGGTGTGCGCGCGGGTGATCGGTAACGATGCGACCATCGCGTGGTCAGGAGCCTCAGGCAACTTCGAGCTCAACGTGGCAATCCCGGTGATGGGCACCGCCCTGCTGGAGTCGATCCGTTTGCTTGCCAGCTCGACGGTAGTTCTGGCCGACAAGACCATCGACGGTCTCGAGGCCAACCTCGCCCGCGCCAAGGCGCTTGCGGAGTCGTCGCCGTCGATCGTGACCCCCCTGAACAAGATCATCGGGTACGAATCGGCAGCGAAGATTGCCAAGCACTCTGTCGCCAACGGCATGACCGTGCGCGAGGCCGTCATCGACCTTGGATTTGTCGAGCGCGGCGAGGTCACACTCGAGCAGCTTGATGTTGCGCTCGACGTTATGTCGATGACCCACCCGGGCTAAGACCCGAAGCGGTTGTCACCGCGATCCAGAATCCGGCCAGGAGGAACGGGCCAAAGGGGATGCTCGTGGTTGCCCGTCGACGGGCGCCCACCACCGCGGCCGCGCCCCCGAGCACAAACGCCGCGGCCGGCGCCACCAGCGCCGCGGTGGGCCCGAGGAGCCCCGCCGTGAGGCCAAGCACCCCGGCAAGCTTCACGTCGCCCATCCCCATGCCCCCGGCGATCGCGAGCACGTACAACAGCACGAAGTACGTCGTTCCGGTCGCCAGGGAGATCAGGGGCGGGCCGCCCGTGGTGGCCCAGGTGCCGAGCATCCCGGCCGCGGCCGCGAGGTAGCCGGGGAGCACCACGGCATTGGGAAGCCGACGATCAACGACGTCCGTCGCGCACAGCGTTGGCGTGACCGCCGCGAGGTAGAGAGCCGGAAGCACTTGCGGCTGGAGCCCGATGCTGGTGAGCGCGAGAACACCCAGGGTCGCTGCGGTGGGCAGGGCCCACCAGAGGGTGTTGGTGCGCGGCAGGCTCGTCACCTGCGCGAGGGTACCGGCGGGTCCCTGCGGCGCGCGCCGGGCATCCACAAGCTAGGTGATGACGGGAACCTCGGAGAGCGGGCTGCCATCGAGGCCGAGGAGGGCACGCTCGCCCAGAGCTGCGCCAAGGTCGATGGGGATCAGCACCGAGCCGGTGAGGGTCGCATCCGCGGGGCACCCGGCGAGGCTGTCGGGTTCACTTCCGTCGGCGGCCCGCGGCATCCCGTAGAAGACTCCCACCCGAACCTCGGTGTCGGATTGCACAACCACCACCGAGCGGGGAATGCAGAGGATCGGTCCGCGCACGTTGATGACAAGGTCGGCAAAGTCGAGGGCACCGTTGCCGATGGGCGGGTAGGTTCCGACGTACCCGTTCGGGTCGTCGTTGCCCAGCAACTCAAACTCGCGCAAACCACTGAGGTACGCCGGCAGGTCGCCGTCGTCGTACGCCTGATATCCCGAGATCGGAATCTCGGTGAGGCCGGGTGGAGCCGCGGCGTCCAGCGCGACGATGCGATTGACCACAAGGGGGGCGGGATCACCCCACATCAGGGTCAGCGGCCCGTGGGTAGGCGCGGCGCCGGGGACCCGGGCGAGCGCGGATGACGCGGACACACCCACAACGACGACCAGCCCCAGCAGCCCCAGCGCAGAAATCAGGCGACGAAGACCGTAGGCGGCTCCCCCGGGCTCGTAGCGGTGCTGGTCTGCGACGCTCCATGCTGCAAGCGCGCGCCACTGGCCCCGCGGAGCCAGGAGACCCCACAGGAACACCAGTCCCAGCGAGAACGCCAGAAATCCGAACAGCCACCCCACACGTCGACACTACGGGGTCTACCCCCCGAAGGGGGAATGGCGACGCGCCAATCTGACAAATTGTCAGCCGCTACCCAGAATCAGGCGAGCTCGTTGCCCTCCAACATCTCGGTGACCAGCGCGGCGATCGCGGAGCGCTCCGAGCGGGACAGGGTGATGTGCCCGAAGAGCGCATGACCCTTGAGGGTCTCGATCACGGAGGCCACTCCGTCATGCCGACCGACCCGAAGGTTGTCACGCTGCGCGACGTCATGGGTGAGCACAACGCGAGAGTTTTGCCCGATGCGGCTCAGGACCGTCAGGAGCACGTTGCGCTCGAGTGACTGTGCCTCGTCGACGATCACAAAGGCGTCGTGGAGGGAGCGACCACGGATGTGCGTCAGGGGCAGCACCTCGAGCATCCCCCGCTCCAGCACCTCGTCAAGAACGTTCTGCGAGACCACCGACCCGAGGGTGTCGAACACTGCCTGGGCCCACGGGTTCATCTTCTCGGCGGCGTCGCCGGGGAGGAACCCGAGCTCTTGTCCACCCACGGCGTAGAGCGGCCGGAACACCATGATCTTGCGGTGCTGCTGCTTCTCGAGCACGGCCTCGAGTCCCGCGCACAGCGCAAGAGCCGACTTGCCCGTGCCGGCACGACCGCCGAGCGAGACGATGCCCACCTCCGGGTCGAGGAGCATGTCGATCGCGAGCCGCTGTTCGGCGGAGCGACCGTGCAGGCCAAAGATGTCGCGATCTCCGCGCACGAGCTTAAACTCGCCGCGACCGGTGACGCGTCCGAGCGCCGAGCCACGATCGGAGTGAACAACCAGGCCCGTGTTGATCGGCATGTCCTCGACAAGGCGAGAGTGAAGCTGCTCGTTGTCGTAGAGCTGGGCCATTTGCTCCGAGCTCAGGTCGATGTCCGCCTGGCCGGTCCAGCCGGAGTCGACCGCCAACTCGGCGCGGTACTCCTCCGCCATAAGACCAATGGATGCCGCCTTGACCCGAAGCGGCAGGTCCTTGGAGACCACGGTGACGGCGAGCCCCTCCGCGGCGAGGTTCATGGCGACGGCAAGGATGCGCGAGTCGTTGTCGCCCAGCTGGAGACCCGACGGGAGCACGGACATGTTCGAGTGGTTGAGCTCTACCCGCAGGGACCCACCATCGCCGACGGCGATCGGGAAGTCGAGCCGCTCGTGCTGGACACGCAGCTCGTCGAGGTTACGAAGGGCCTGCCGCGCGAAATACCCAATCTCCGGGTCGTTGCGCTTGGACTCCAGCTCGGTGATCACCACGACCGGCAACACCACGTCGTGTTCGGCAAAGCGGAAGATGGCCTTCGGATCCGACAGGAGTACCGAGGTATCCAGCACGTAGGTGCGCTCGAGTGTTTTCGAGCCTCCCGCCTGTGCCTGGTTGATCTTCTGCTTCGGCTGGGCTAGCTCGGCCACGTGCGCTCCATCCCCGGGACTTTCGTCCAGGATCCGTATCCGCAAGACGGCCGCTGTGGGGTTAGCACAGGTTGCAAGACGAACTTACGTGGCCGTCTCGATCAGGCGCCATACCTGATGACTTGACGCTAGGCGGGTTTGGGAAACGCGCAAGCGCGACACGCCCTGTCGTCGTGTGACGGTCAGGTTAACTACACGGCGGTCGCGAAGGAGATGAGCGTGGCGCGCATCATCGCGAAGGTCTCCTCATCCGTGCTCGAGTGCGGCGAGAGGCGAACGCTCCCCTGCCGAACCGTCGCGGAGATCCCGTGGTTGTGGAGGGATGCCGTGAGGATGGTCAGCTGATCGGCCGGCGGCTGGAGCACCACGATGCCCGCGCGCTCCGCCTCGTCACGGGGCGAGATCACCGGCACACCAAACTCGTCGGCCAGGTCGATCAGTCGGGTCACGTGCTCGGCAACTTGCGCGGACACGGCCGCGACGCCCACGCGCTGGAGATCCTCGAGCGCGGTCGCCAGTCGTGCCTGAGCGACGGGGTCGGGGTGGCTGATCTCGAAGGCCGCGGCACCATGGGTGGGCGGAAGCACCTCATCCATCGGGGTCTCTTCGGCGTCGGTCGCACTGAAGCCGGAGAAGACCGGGCTGAGTCGTTCGACAGCACGATCGCTGAGCGCCATAAAGCCCGTGCCCCAGCCCGCTCGGACCCACTTCTGGCCGCCCGACACAATGACGTCCGCGAGGTGCCACGGCGCGTCAACAACACCAAACCCCTGCATGGCGTCGACGACAAAGAGCCGGTCGCCAATGACATGGCGGATTCCCTCGAGGTCGGTGAGGTACCCGGTACGGAAGTCGACGAGACTGACGCCCACCGCGGTGATGTCGGCTGTGAGTTGGTCGCGAAGATTGCCTGGGGTAACTCGACCGTGGTCGGGCTCAAACCACACCGGGGTGAGGACACCCAGCGCGTCCGCGGCCCGTGACGCGGCGAACGTCAGGCTCGGGAACTCGGCGGGCGAGATGGCGATCCTGCCCTCGAGGCCAAACATCGCGTGCATCAGGCCCTGGCTGGTGTTCGGTTGGAACACCACCTGGTCGGCGCGAAGCCCCAAGGTCGTGGCCACGGCATCCCGCACGCGCGGGCCCTGTTCGTCGAATGTTGTCAGAGACCCGAACCGCCCCCGCGCAAGGAGACTCGACATCGCGGTCTCCTCGTCGCGGACCGGCCGCCCCACCGGGCCGGCGTAAGCGAAGTTGAGGTAACCGGGTTCCTCGCTGAAGTTGCTGTTGTACTCGTCAATCGTGAGTGTGGTCGTCACTGACCAAACCTCCTGTGTCGTCTGCTGTAGTCACGCAGAGCACGCAGGAAGTCCACCTCACGCAAGTCGGGCCCCAGTGCCTCGACGAAGTAGAGCTCGCTGTGAGCGCTCTGCCACAGCATAAAATCGCTGATTCTTTGTTCCCCAGAGGTGCGGATGATGAGGTCTGGATCCGGCTGGCCGCCGGTGTAAAGGTGCTCGCTGATGAGCTCGGGAGTCAGGAGCTCCGCGAGCGCATCGAGGGTGCCACCCTCGCTCTCGTGCTTCTGCACGATGCTGCGCATGGCATCCGCGATCTCGCGGCGCCCGCCGTACCCGATCGCGAGATTAACGTGAAGGCCGGTGTGGGATGCCGTGCGCTCCTGCGCGTCGTCGAGCTTGCGTCGCAGCGTCTCCGGCAACCCTTCGGACGAACCCACGTGCTGGATGCGCCAGTCACGAAAGTGCGAGAGGTCCTCGGCGAGATCTCCGATGATCTCGAAAAGCCCCTCGAGTTCGTCGGTGCCGCGCCCCGTGAGGTTGTCGGTGGAGAGCAGGTAGAGGGTCGCGACCGCGATGCCCAGGTCGTCACACCATTCGAGAAATTCCCGGTACTTTGCGGCACCGGCGCGGTGGCCGTGCGCTGCGGTCTCGAGCTCGCGCAGCCGGGCCCATCGACGGTTGCCGTCGATGATCATGGCGACGTGGTGGGGAAGCTCGTGGCCGGCAAGCTGCCTGCGCAGACGGTTCTGGTAGAGGCCATACAACAGACCCCGACCGAGGGGTACCTGGCGCTCTTTCACACGCCTACGCTAGCCCAAGCTCACGCTCAGACTTTGCTCTCTGGGCTCCCGTACACTGGCGCCATGACCGTGAGTGAGACCGACGCCCCGCAGGATTCACCGGTCGAGGGCTCCGCCGAGGAGCCGGACGAGACCGCCGTCGACTCCGAGCCGGCCGCCGAACTGCCGAACCTCCCCCTGCTGGAGGACGCAATCACCTACCAGGCGGACGTGAAGCCCTCGTGGCGCGGGTGGATTCACGCCGGCACGTTCCCGCTTGCGATTGTGCTTGGGGTGATCCTTCTTGTCCTCGCCGACGGACCTGCGGCCAAGATCAGTTCGGCCGTGTTCTTCGCCAGCTCCCTGCTGCTGTTTGGCGTCTCAGCGCTCTATCACCGAATCAACTGGAGCCCCCAGGTCAAGGCCGTGTTCAAGCGACTCGACCACGCCAACATTTTCCTGCTAATCGCCGGGTCGTACACCCCGCTGTCGGTGCTGTGCCTGCCGACCGACAAGGCGATCATCCTGCTGTCGCTGGTCTGGGGCGGCGCTCTTCTGGGAATTGGCTTCCGTATCTTCTGGATCGGCGCACCACGCTGGCTCTACGTGCCCCTCTACGTGCTGCTGGGCTGGGCCGCGATGATGTTCATCGTCGACTTTTTCCAGGCCGCGTGGTTGACGATGACGCTCATCCTGATTGGTGGCCTGCTTTACACCGTTGGTGCCGTGTTCTACGGCCTGAAGCGACCCAACCCGTTCCCGGGCAAGTTTGGGTTCCACGAGCTATTCCACACGTGCACCCTGCTCGCATTCCTGTGCCACTGGACGGCGATCTTCCTCGTGGCGATTAACCCTCCCGTTCTGGGCTAACCGCTCCGCCTTCCGACTCCATGGCCACTTCCGACTCCGTGGCGGCTTCCGCCTCGAGCTGCTCGCGAACCTCGGCGCGATACCGGATGCGACGCACGCGCCGGGTCATGTCGATCACCAGCAAGACGGTGACGATGGCGATGAGGAACGTGACGGCAAAACCAATCACCCCTGGGGTCACCTGGTTCGGGTCGCCCTCGAACGCGGGCAGCGGGGTGGGGGTGGGGTCGAGCATCCAGATGGAGATCATGTGCCGTCGTGCTTCTTTCTGCTCGCGATAGCCTAGATAGCAAGCCTAACGAAAGCCACCTGTGACCACCCCCGACGATCTCGCCGCACGCTACGGACGCACTCGCACGGATGCCCGGCGCACTCGGGTGATTCTCACCATCGCGGGCGCAGCGTTCGTCGTTGTCTTCGCCGCGTGGTTGTGGTGGGGTGGCCTCTTGGGCGCGCCGGCACAGTTCGAGACCAAGGATGTGGGCCACACGATCAGCGGCGACGACTCCGCCAGCGTCACGTGGCAGTTCTCAGTGGAGCCGGGAACGTCGGCCCGATGTGCGGTCCAGGCGCTCAACTCCACCTTTGGTGTGGTGGGCTGGCGAGTCGTTGATCTGCCGCCGTCGGAGCAGCGTACGCGCGAGTTCACCGAGACCTTACTGACCACGGAGCGCGCTGTCACCGGGTTGATCTACCGTTGCTGGCTCACCTAGGCTTGACGTCAATCACTCAGGAACCGGCCACGCGTGGCCGGTTTCGTTCTTGTAAGGAGACACTGTGGCTACAGACAGCACGGTCACGTGGCTGACCCAGGAAGCCTTCGACCGACTCACTGCTGAGCTTGACTCCCTGTCCGGCGAGGGCCGCACGGAGATCGCCAAGAAGATCGAGGCCGCACGCGAGGAGGGTGACCTCAAGGAGAACGGCGGGTACCACGCCGCCAAGGAGGAGCAGGGCAAGATCGAGGCGCGCATCCGTGTGCTCACCGAGCTGCTCCGTCATGCCGTCGTGGGCGACGCACCCGAATCAACGGGCGTTGTTGCGCCCGGCACGCTCATCACTGCGACGATCCTCGGCGATGAGTCGACGTTCCTCATCGGCAGCCGCGAGATCGTGGGCGACAGCGACCTTGACGTCTACAGCGAGCAGAGCCCCCTGGGCACTGCGATCCTGGGTCTCAAGGTTGGCGACGAGACGAGCTACACCGCTCCCAACGGCAAGACCATCGCCGTGAAGATCCTCGGCGTGGAGACCTACATCCCCTAAGGGGTGCATCCCTTGCGTGCCGCATCCCTCACGTCACGCGAACCAGTCCGGACGCGTTTGCTCCTCTGTCTTTTCCAAAACTAAGGAGATTCTCGGGCGCCCACGTCGCATCCCACAATCACCCGCGAGTTTTCGCGCGGCATACGTGTAGGAGGCCGCGCACGGCGAGAATCTCCTTAGTTTTCGCAAAGCACGCGACAGATTTGAGAGCCGCGCGCGAGATTCGAAGGGCGTCGCGTTGCGCTAGAAGTCGATTCGGGGCTCGAAGCCCTCGTCACGAAGACGTGCGAGTACCTGATCGGCGTGCTCGGGACCACGGGTCTCGATGTGCAGTTCGAGTTCGACCTGGCTGATCTGCAGGCCACCGCCGTGGCGCGTGTGCAGCACCTCCACCACGTTCGCGTTGCACTCGGCGACGAGGGCCGAGACGCGAGCGAGCTGACCCGGGCGGTCAGGCAGCGGGATGCGCAGCTTCAGGTAGCGCTCCGAGGCGGCGAGCCCGTGGCTGATGACCCGCTCCATGATCATGGGGTCGATGTTGCCGCCAGAGAGGACCACAACGGTCGTTCCGGTGTTCTTGACACGCCCCGCGAGGATCGCGGCAACACCCACGGCACCCGCGGGCTCGACAACAAGCTTCGCGCGCTCGATGAGCACCAGGAGAGCCTGGGCGAGCTCGTCCTCGGTGACGGTGACCACCTCATCCACGACCTCACGGATGATCTCGAAGTTGAGCGAGCCGGGCTTGGAGACCGCGATGCCGTCGGCGATGGTGGGCATAATCGTGATCTCGATCGCCTCGCCCGTAGCGAGCGACGGTGGGTAGGCAGCTGCGTTCGCCGCCTGTACGCCAATGACTCGCACGGTGCGTCCGTCGAGGGCCGCGCGCTGCTTGATGGCGCTCGCGACACCCGAGATCAGCCCACCGCCACCGATCGGCACAATCACCGTGTCGACGTCGGGCCGTTCGTCGGCGATGTCGAGACCCAGGGTGCCCTGGCCCGTGATGATGTCGACGTGATCAAACGGGTGGATGAGCACCGCTCCGGTCTCCGCGGCGAACTCCGCTGCGGCGCGCAGCGGCTCGTCCACCGTGTGGCCCCGGAGCACCACGTCGGCGCCGTAGTCCTTCGTCGCCTGCAGCTTGGGCAACGGTACGCCGATGGGCATAAAAATCGTCGCGTGGATGCCCAACTCGCGCGCGGCGAGGGCAACACCCTGCGCGTGGTTCCCCGCCGAGGCCGCAACCACACCGCGGGCCTTCTCCTCGTCGGAAAGCCGGGAGAGTCGGTTGTAGGCCCCACGGATCTT
Organism: Rhodoglobus sp.; assembly: GCA_965279605.1. Classification (GTDB taxonomy): domain Bacteria; phylum Actinomycetota; class Actinomycetes; order Actinomycetales; family Microbacteriaceae; genus Rhodoglobus. The sequence continues at coordinate 256,802 of CBDIIE010000013.1, read as the reverse complement.
GTAGGAGCCCGTGCGCTGGAGGTTCTCACACTTGAGAAAAACGGGGCTGCCCAGCACCTCGCTCAGGTAGCGAGAGCTCTCCATCGGCGTCGCGAGTGCGACGGGCGAGATGCGGTCGCGTGCCACTTGGAAGTCGGCCAGGGTGGGGCCGACGAGCACGGAATCAGGCATTGGGTAGGACGTCCTTCAGGGTGGGGTGCGGATGTGTGTGCCACGTGCCTGCCGCGATGTACTTGACCATCACGTTGACCACGGCAATCACGGGTACGGCGAAGAGTGCGCCGGCGATACCGGCGGTGAACCCGCCTGCGGCCACGGCAAACACGACAGCGAGCGGATGAACCTTGACCGCGGTACCCAGCACGAGTGGCTGGAGAACGTGTCCCTCGATCTGCTGAACAAGCAGCACGATGCCGAGCATAATGATCGCGGGAATCGGGCCGAGGTAGACCAGGGCAATGAACACCGCGAGCGCTCCCGTGATGAGGGCACCCACAACGGGGATAAACGAACCGAGGAACACCGCCACGGCGATAGGGATCACGAGCGGGAACCCACCGTAGAACAACCCGAGGATCCACGCGCCCACACCGATGCCCACGGCATCCACGAACGCGACGAAGATCTGCACCTTCACGAACGTCGTCAGCGTGATCCAGCCAGCCTCACCGGCCCCGGCCACGGCGACGCGCGCGCGGCGGGGGAAGAGACGAACGACCCAGCTCCAGATGCCGCGACCGTCGATGAGGATAAAGAGGGTAGCGAAGAGGGCGAGCAGGGCGCCGGCGAGCACGTGCCCCGCGGTCGAGCCGACGGAGAGGATGCCGCTGACCAGGGCCGCGCTGTCCCGCTGAATGGCCTCCCACGCCTGACCGAGGTACACGTTGATGTCCGCCTCGGTGAGGTGCAATGGCGACTCGAGGAGCCACGTCTTGAGGTTCTCGTAGGCGAGGATCGACTTCTCCTGCAGGTCCGGGTAGCCCGCACGAACTTGGAGAACAACCAGCACCACAAGCCCACTGACAATACCGAGGGTCCCCAACATCGCGACTGCAATGGCGAGCCACTTCGGCCAACGGTGACGGCGCAGGAAGTTCACGAACGGCACCAGAAGGGCGCCCAAGAGGATCGCGACCATAAACGGCACCACGATGTAGCGGAACTGAATCACCAGGAAGACCAGAACCGCCACCACACCGAGCACGATCAGAATGCGCCACGAGTAGGCCGCGGCGATCTTCAGCGCAGGGGGAACTGTCTCTTCGGGGTCGACCGGGGTCTCTACCTTGCGTCGTAGTGCCACGCGGACAGTCTAGATACCTAACGTGGTACGGCGCTGACAGGCGCCCCCTTCAGGCGCAGGTGAACGGCGTCGCCCGGCTGCGGCTTGACGTCGACGTCGTGCTGCACGGAGAGCAGGGTGTCGTCGTCGAGACGCACCCGCGTGCGACGCAGCGAGCCGAGGAAGCTCGTGGCCACGACCGTGGCGGGAATTCCCTTGTCGGCGAGGGCGACATCCTCGGGGCGGATGTAGACCGTCACGTCGCCCGTGAGCGGTGCATCCCCTAGGAGGTCGAGGGAGACACCGTGCACAACCGCACGACCGGCGACGATCTGGCCCGCGACCCGATTGCTCAGACCCACAAAGTCGGCGACGAACGCGGAGGCCGGTGTGGTGTAGAGCTCCTCCGGCGTACCAATCTGCTCGATCACGCCGTCGCGCATCACCGCGACGCGGTCGGCGACGGCGAGCGCCTCCTCCTGGTCGTGCGTGACAAAGACGGTGGTGATTCCGAGCTCGGTCTGGATGCGCCGGATCTCGTCGCGCAGCTGCACTCGCACCTTCGCGTCGAGTGCGCTGAGGGGCTCGTCAAGAAGCAGCACTCGTGGGCGCGTGACGAGCGCGCGGGCGAGCGCCACACGCTGCTGCTGGCCGCCCGACAGCTGGTGAGCGAACCGTGCGCCGAGGTGGGCGAGGCCCACCATGTCGAGCGCCTCGGCCGCACGACCGCGTCGCTCCCCCGCGCCGACGCGGCGCATCCGCAGGCCAAACTCGACGTTCTCGGTCACCGTCATGTGGGGGAACAGCGAGTAGGACTGGAACACCATGCCCATGTCGCGCTTATTGGTGGGCACGTCGGCGACGTCCTCGCCGTCGATGAGGATGCGCCCCTCGTCGATGCCCTCGAGCCCCGACAGTGCCCTGAGGGCCGTGGTCTTGCCACAGCCCGAGGGGCCCAGCAGCGCGACGAACTCGCCCGGCTTGATGGCGAGGTCAATCGAGTTGAGCGCGCGGTGGGCACCAAAGGACTTGACGACTCCCGCGAGCTCGACGGTTGCACCGCTCACGGGCTCGACGGAGAGGGTGGGGGCGATGGGGATGCTGTTGGTCATTGTGTGCCCTTACGTGGGGCCGAGCCGACTCGACCGATAACAAGAAGGAGGATAAAAGCGAAGAGCAGGGCCAGCAGGGCAAAGATCGCCGCAACAAACGGGTCGGCCTTGCTCGCGATGAGCAACGCGGTCTGCAGGTTCACGCGGTTGAGCAGCGAGGCGATCGTGAACTCGCCCAACACCACCGCCACCGAGATAAACGATGCCGCCAAAAGGCCTCGCCGAAGGTTGGGAACAATCACGCGGAGCAGCACCGTAGGCCAAGACGCGCCCAGTGACCGGGCGGCCTCGCTGAGCGTCTTGACGTCGATCGAGTCGAGGTTCGACTGGATGGCCCGGTAGGCGTACGGCAGCACGAGGATGCCGTACGCGAACGCGAGGGTCCACACCCCACTTCCGAAGATGCGAGACACCACCCCGTAGACCGGAGCAAGACCCACCACCATCACAATCGCGGGGATTGTGATCGGTAGCAGGCAGATGAACTCGAGCAGGCGCCTCAGGTGCGGGAACGAGAGCTTAACGAGCACCATCGTGGGCACAAGCAACAGCAACATGATGGCCACCGTGACAACGGCCAGCACGAGCGAGTTGCCGATGGCGACCCACAGCTGCTTGTACTCGGGCCCCAACTGGCCCGTGAAGACGGCGATCCACCGGTCGAGCGTGTAGCCGCCGGTGAGACCACCACGCAGCGTGAACTCGATCATGCTGACGATCGGCAGCGCAAAGATCACACCCACTAGCCCCAAGATCACCCAGCGGGTGACACGGCTCGGCGCCGGGGAGTGGCGCGTGATCGTACGGCTCATCGTTGCCACCTCGAGGCTCGGCGCTCGAGCTGGGAGTACAGCACCATCACGATGGCCATGACGACGATCATCCCGAGGGCGAGCGCACCCGCGAGGTTCTCACGACCCAGGACCGTCTCGCTCGTGAGGGCCGCGCGAATCTGGAGGGGGACAATGCCCTGGCCCTGGCTCGTGAGCGCAGCGGCCGTCGCGTACGACGAGAACGAGTTAGCGAATAGCAGCAACAGCGACCCAATAAACGACGGGAGCAAAACCGGTAGCCCAATGCGCCACCAGTAGGTGATGCGAGTGCCGCCCAGGGTCGCGTTTGCCTCCGCCCACTGCGGCTTGAGCGCCTCGAGCGCGGGCAGAAAAACGATGATCATCAGGGGCACCTGAAAGTAGATGTAGGGCAAGACCAGGCCCGGCACCTCGTACAACCAGACGCCGTCGGCGTAGATGTCGATGCCGAACTGGTCAAGAAGGATGACGCGCAACAGACCCTGCACCCCAATAAGAGACACAAAGGCGAAGGCGAGCATCACACCACCGAACTGCGCGAGCACCCCGCTGATGGAGTCGACGATCGAGCGGAGTGCGCCATCCGGTCTGGTCTCGAGGAGGGCGTAGCAGACGATCGCACCGATGACGGCGCCGATCACGGCGGTGAGGCCGGAGAGCCAGATCGAATTCCAGAAGGTCTGCAGGATGACCGGGTCGCCCAGAGCGGTCAGGTTGTCCCACGTGAACGCGCCGTCGCCGTCGAAGAGGCCCGTGAGCACCGCGAGCGCGGTGGGCAGCGCGAGGAACAGAAGTACATAGACGCCGAAGGGCGCCAGCCCGAGGTACCGCATGAGCGGTGCCCCGCGACGGCTAAGTCGCGGGGCACCGGCTGCGGTGGTGTTACTGGACAGCAGCTGCCCACTTCTCGCCGAGGAGCGTGCCGGCGGCCTCGCTCTGCTCTGCGGTCGGCACAACGGTCTCCTCCGGGGTCTCCGGGAGAGCGTCGAACAGGGCCTGGTCGATCGTTCCGGCCTCAGCCATGGCGTCGGCACGGACCGGGCGAGCGCCACCCTTCAGCCAGAGGTTCTGCACCTCGTCGCTGTAGAGGAACTCCTGCCAGAGGCGAGCGGCGGCCGGGTGCGGCGCGTCGATGTTGATCGCCTGGTTGTAGTAGCCGGCGTAGCCGATGCCGGGGAACAGCACGACCTCCCAGTTGCGCTGGCCCTCAAGCGCGGCTGCGTAGCCCGCGTTCAGGTAGTCCCAGTCGAAGACGACGGGCGTCTCACCCGAGGCGATGGTCGCGTCGGTCGGGTCGATCTTCAGGAAGTTGCCTGCGGCGTTGAGCTCCTGGAAGAAGTCGATTCCCGCCTGGAAGTCGTCGAGGGTGCCGCCGTTCTGCACGGTGGCCATACCGACGGCCGCGAATGCGGCGCCCGCCTGGGTGGGGTCACCGTTGATGGCAACCTTGCCGACGTAGTCCGGGCCGAGGAGGTCCTGGAGCGACTCGGGGGCCGGAACGGCGTCGGGGTCGTAGCCAACCGACATGTAGCCGCCGTAGTCACCCACGAAGAGACCGGTCGACTCCTTGAGCGCGTCCGGGATGTCGGCCCAGTTCTCGACCTTGTAGGGGGCGAACTGGTCGGTGTTGGCGAGGGCAACGGCAAGGCCGATGTCGAAGACGTCGGGGGCGGTGTCCTGTCCGGCGAGGCTCTCTGCAGCCTGGATCTCCTCGGCGCTCGACGCGTCGGGGCTCGCCTCGTTGATCGTGATCTCCGGGTAGCGCTCCGCGAACAGGTCGAGGATCTCGCCGTAGTTCGCCCAGTCGCGCGGAAGCGCGATGACGTTGAGGGCACCCTCGGCCTTGGCAGCGGCCTCGAGGCCGGCCAGGTCGCCGAAGGCGGAGATGTCGGTGGCGGTGGCCGCGTCGACGTCGCTCGCGGGCGCGTCGGTGGCGCAGGCGCTGAGCGTGATTGCGGTGGCGGCAACGAGTGCCACGCCCGCAAGGGTGCGCTTGAGTGTCAAGGGATTCCTCCATTGGGCGACCGGTCGTCCGCGCTGTGAGCGGACAGAGGAAACCGGATGCCTCGCGTGAGACGGTACGGAGGCTGGGGTACGCGCTGGCAGCAGGCAGGTGAACGCACACCAAACAAGACATGTCGTGCGCTCCCGCTAGGGTCGATCGCGTGGTCGAGAGCATTTCCGCGCAACAGGCGCGCCGTGTGGCGCTCGCGGCCCAAGGTTTTGGCAAGCCTTACGCGCCCGTGGGCACACGACAGCTGAATCTCGCGCTTCAGCGGCTTGCGGTGCTCCAGCTCGACTCGGTCAACGTGTTCGAGCGCAGCCACTACCTTCCGCTGTACGCGCGGCTCGGGCCCTACGACAAGACACTCCTCGATCGTCTGGTGTTTCGCCCGAGATCGGGGTACACGGAGTATTGGGCACACCAGGCGGCGGTTATCCCCCTCGAGCACCGACCCCTGTGGCACTGGGCGATGGAGAAGTGGCGCACCGACAAGTCCTTTCTCCCGTGGGCGCAGGAGAACGGGCCGATGCTCGACTTTCTTCGGGCGGAGTTGCGCGAGAAGGGCCCACTGACCGCGGGACAGGTCGAACACGACGCGAACCAACGGCGTGGGCCGTGGTGGGGCTGGTCCGACGTGAAGACCGGACTCGAGACGTTGTTCTTCTGGGGCGAGGTGGTGGTGGCCGGTCGCACCCGATTCGAGCGCCGTTACGACCTGGCCGAACGTCACGTCTCCGAGGAACTGCGAGCCCGCGAGGTGTCACGCGAGGACGCCACGCGCGAGCTCGTCTCCCTCGGCGCAAAGGCGTTGGGTATCGGCACCGTCAGCGACATCGCCGACTACTACCGGCTGCTTCAGGCCCCCACCAAAAATGCAATCGAGGAGCTCGTAGATGGGGGCGAGCTTGTTCCCGTGACCGTGCGCGGCTGGGATCGCCCGGCCTACCTCCACCGGGACGCCCGGATGCCCCGCCGAGTCGAGGCGACGGCGCTCCTCTCCCCCTTTGACCCGATCGTGTGGGAACGGGATCGCGCCCTGCGGATGTTCGGGTTCCACTACCGAATCGAGATCTACACCCCCGCCCCCAAGCGAGTGTTCGGGTACTACACGCTCCCCCTGCTCATCGATGAGGCACTCGTGGGGCGTATCGACCTCAAGAGCGACCGGCAGGCGAGAGTGCTGCGCGTCCAGTCTGCGTGGCGCGAGGCTGAGGCATTCGTCGACCTCGACCGGGTGTGTGCGCTGCTGCGCACCACCGCAGAGTGGCAGGGTCTGGGCGGGGTGGAGTTCGCCGACCGCGGCGACCTGATCACTGACCTGTCGCGCCACTACCGCCAACGGCATCCAGGCACCCCCACCGCTGGTTGAGTAGGCGGCGAAGCCGCACCCTTACCGCCGGTTGAGTAGGCGGCGAAGCCGCACCCTTACCGCCGGTTGAGTAGGCGGCGAAGCCGCCGTATCGAAACCTAGAACGTCCGCCCAATCTCACCGAGGCGCTTGATGCGCTCGGGGATGGGCGGGTGGGTTGCGAACAGGCGGTCCATCAGGCCGGGCTTGGTCGGGTCGGAGATCCACATGTGCGCCATTGTGGAGTTCTGGCGCTGCATGGGGCGGCCGTAGTCGGCGAGCTTCTGCAGAGCGCTGGCCAGGGCATCCGGATGCCGGGTCGTGAGGGCACCGGTCGCATCCGCGAGGTACTCCCGCTGGCGTGACACTGCGGCCTGCACGACCGCTGCCACGAGCGGCGCCACGAGGAACGCGACGAGGCCAAACACGAGCACGATCGGGTTGTTGTTGTTCGAGTTGCGACCACCGAAGAACGCGATGCGCAGCAGGACGTCCGCGATCATGCCGACCGCGACCACAAGCCCAAACACGATCATCGAGACCCGAATGTCGTAGTTGCGCACGTGACCGATCTCGTGCGCCATCACGCCCTCGAGCTCGGAGTCGGTGAGAATTTCCATCAGCCCGGTCGTGGCGGCCACTGACGCATGCTCCGGGTCGCGCCCGGTAGCAAACGCGTTCGGCGCCGGGTCGTTGATGATGTACACCTTCGGCATGGGGGTGCCGGTGGTGATCGACAAGTTCTCGACGATGCGGTACAGCCGCGGGTTGTCGGCCTTCTGAATCTGGTGAGCACCACTGAGCGCCAGCGCCTGGCTGCTCGCAGCGAAGTACTGGATGAGCGCGTACGCCGTCGAGATCACAAGCGTGATGATCACGATCGTCACGTCGTTGTAGATCCACGCCGCGAGGGCCGCGAGGCCCCCGATGATGAGGATGAACAACAGGATGATAAAGACGGTGTTGCGCTTGTTTTTTGCTATGGCGCGGTACATCTAGAACTCCCGGGGTGGGTTTCGATACGCGGCTTCGCCGCTACTCAACCAGCGGTATCGGTGGGTTTCGATACGCGCTGCGCGCTGCTCAACCTTGAACCTTCGGCTGATGATTCCTGCGGAATCGTCAACCTTCGGTTCAAAATTGCACGCGCGGGGGCTCTGCGATGGCGGCCGAGTCGGTGACCTCGAAGAACTCGCGCTCCGTGAAGCCGAGACCACGCACGAAGAGTGTGTTCGGGAACACCTTGATCTTGGTGTTCAGCTCGCGCACACCACCGTTGTAGAACCGGCGGCTGGCCTGGATCTTGTCCTCGGTGTCGACGATCTCGCCCTGGAGCTGGAGGAAGTTCTGGCTGGCCTGCAGCTGGGGGTACGCCTCAGCGACGGCGAAGATCGACTTGAGCGCCTGCTGCATGTGGTTCTCGGCAGCGGCGGCATCCGCGGGGCCCTGGGCGGAGAGCGTCTCGGCACGCGCCTTGGTGACGTTCTCGAAGACCGCCTTCTCGTGAGCGGCGTAGCCCTTGACTGCCTCGATGAGGTTGGGCAGCAGGTCGGCACGACGCTTGAGCTGGACGGTAATGTCGCTCCACGCCTCGTCAACACGAACGTTGAGGGTCACAAGCGAGTTGTAGGTCGACCAGAGGTAAATACCCACGATGACGACGAGCAGGACGATGACGCCGATAACGATGAGGAATTCCATGCCGTAATCATACGGCCCGCACCCGCTCGTGCGCTGGGAATCACTCAGCTATCGGGCCGAGAGCACCTTCTGCAGCCACGAGTATGACGCCTTGGGGGTGCGCTCGAGGGTGTCGAAGTCGACGTGCACCAGGCCAAAGCGCTCCCGGAAGCCTGCCGCCCACTCCCAGTTGTCCATCAAGGTCCACACGAAGTACCCGCGCAGATCGATTCCGTTGGCGGCACCCACCGCGGCGGCGATGTGCTCGGCGAGGTAGTCGATGCGGGCTGCGTCGTTGACCGTGCCGTCCGGGGCGACAACATCCGGGAAGCTTGCGCCACCCTCGGTGATGTAGACGGGAGGCAGGGCATTCCCGTACCGCTTCGCGTAATCGCGCAGGGACGCCGCCAAGTACTCCGGGGCAATCGGCCAGCCGAACCCCGTCTTCGGGTACTCGGGCCACTCGGCGAGGTGGAAGGGCAGGTCGCGCATGGCCTCGGCGTCACCGTCCGGGGTGTGCGAGCTTGAGGGTGCACCGGAGGCGATCCGGGTGGGCATGTAGTAGTTGAGACCGTAGAAGTCGATCGGCTGGTGGATCGTCTTGAGGTCGTCCGAGTCCACCTCGATGAGCGAGCGAAACTGCTTGCGGGCCAGAAGTGGGAACTTCGGATACCGGCCAAGCAACACAGGGTCGGCGTAGATGCGGTTGTGCACGAGGTCAAACACCTCGGCGAACTGGCGGGTGATGAAGTTGTCCTTGGCGGGAATCACCGGCGAGTGCACGTTGGTGATGCCGATCTCGCCCGTGACCGACGCGGCACGCAGCGCCTGGACGGCAAGGCCGTGGCCCAGGAGCTGGTGGTGCACGGCGAGCAGGGCGTCGAACATCAGCGTCGCGCCCGGCGCGTGAACCCCCAGCGCGTACCCGTTGAGGGTGACCGTCGTCGGCTCGTTGAGGGTGATCCACTTGTCGACGCGGTCACCAAACGCCTCGGCGGCGAGGAGCGCGAAGTCACCAAACCGGGATGCCGTGTCGCGGTTCATCCAGCCGCCCGCGTGCTGCAGCGTCTCCGGCATGTCCCAGTGGAAGAGGGTCACGACGGGGCTGATGCCGTCCGCGAGGAGCGCGTCGATTACCCGGTCGTAGAACTCGATGCCCGCGCGATGGGCCCGGCCCGTGCCCTCGGGCTGGATGCGCGGCCACGCGATCGAGAACCGGTACGCGTCGACCCCGAGCTCCCGCATGAGCGCGATGTCTTCCGGGTAGCGGTGGTAGTGGTCGGTGGTGACGTCGGGCGTGGAGCCGTCGGCGATCCGACCCGGCTGGGCCGCGAAGGTGTCCCACGTGGACTGTCCCCGGCCCGCCTCGTGGGTCGCGCCCTCGATCTGTTGCGCCGCAGTGGCGACACCCACGGTGAAGCCGGGCGGGAGCAACCGGGCGAACCCCTCGGGGTCACGCGACCATTCGCTCACGCGCCCAGCACCCGAGTGAGGTAGTCGTTCGCGAAGACCCGGTCGGGATCGAGTCGATCGCGCAGGGCAACAAAGTCCGCGAAGTGGGGATAGGTGGGGGCGAGATCCGCAGCGGTGCGGGTGTGCATCTTGCCCCAGTGTGGCCGACCGTCGTACTCGCGCATGATCGCCTCGACGCCCGCGAAGTACTCGGCGGGGTCGTCACGGAAGTAGCGGTGAACAGCGATGTACCCGGTCGCACGCCCCGACGCCGTGGACAGCCACAGGTCGTCGGCGGCGGAGGCACGCACCTCGATGGGGAACGAGATGCGCCAGCCCTTCTCGGTGATCAGCGCACGAATCCGCTCGATTGCGGCCGGCACGTGCTCAACGGGCAGCGCGTACTCCATCTCCTTGAAGCGCACGGTGCGCTTGGTCGTGAACACGCGAGGCGAAGCATCCGTGAACTGCCGGTTGCCGGTGAGGTTAACCGAAAGCCGATTGATCGGCGGGATCAGCGGCGGAACGAGCCTGCCCAGGTTGAGCGTGGCACGGTAGAGACCGTTGGCCATAAAGTCGTCGTCGAACCACTTCTTGAATGCACCGAGTGGCTCGCGGGGCGCATCAAACGGCAGGCGGGTGTTGGTCTTGGTGAGCACAGTGTCCGTGTGGGGCCAGACGTAGAACTCAAAGTGGTCGGCGCTCGCGACGCGCTCGGTCCAGCCCGCAAGGACCTCCTCGATCGGTTCGGGCTGTTCGAGTGCGTGCAGGAGGTACGCGGGAACACACTCGAAGGTCATGTCGACGAGAACACCCAGGGCGCCCAGCCCCAGGACGGCCGCGGGCAGCAGCTCGGCATTCTCGGTGGGGCTCACTCGAAGGACGCCACCATCGGCCGTGACGAGAGTCACGCCACGCAGCTGGGTCGCGAGACCCCCGAATGCGGAGCCCGTTCCGTGGGTTCCGGTGGAGGTCGCGCCTGCAACCGTCTGTCGATCGATGTCACCCATGTTGGCGAGGGCCAGGCCGTGGGGCTCGAGGAGGGCCGGGAGCTGGTACAGATTGGTGCCGGCGCCGAGCGTCACGAGGTTGCCCTCGACCCCCAGCACACCGTCGATCGCTGAGATGTCGAGCTGCACGCCGTTCGTCGCGGCAATCGCGGTGAAGCTGTGACCGGCACCGATGGGCTTGACCGTCAGGCCACGGTCACGGGCGTACTCAATCGTCTCGACGACCTCGTCGACCTCGGTTGCTCGAGCCACGACCGTGGGATGGGAGGACTCGGAACGACCCCAGTTGCGCCAGCGTCCACCGGGCTCCAGGACACCACCACGAACAAGAGGTGAACGAACGTCGATCACAGGAATGCCTTTCCCTCGCCCCGATAGGTCGGGAGTGTCTCCACGATAGTGTCGCCGTCCACGATGGCGAACTCATTGAGGTGCTCGCTGGCCTCGCCGGCCTTGGTGTGGCGCAGCCACACCCGGTCCCCCACTCGCAGGTCTTCGGCTGCGGCGCCCCGCACAGGTGACTGCACCTCGCCCGCACCCTCGCGACCGACGTAGCTGAGGCCTGCGGGCCACACGAGCTGGGGCATCCGGTCGGGTGCGGGTGGGCCGGATGCGATCCAGCCGCCGCCGAGGAGGGTTGCGAGGGTGGGACTCGGCTTGCGCACCACGGAGAGGGCGAACGCCGTGGCGGGAGCAGGCTTAAAGTGCCCGTAGCCGTCGAAGAGGTGTGGGCCCATAATCCCGCTGCCCGCGGCGATCTCGGTGACGGAGGAGTCGGACGAGGTGCGCTCAAGCGACCCGGTGCCCCCACCGTTGACGAACTCGAGGTCGGCAACCTCCCGCACGGCGGCGACGGCAGCGGCGCGACGCTCACGCAGCTCGGCAAACGATGACGACTGGATCCAGTCGATCATGCGGCCGCGCAGCGGCTTGCCGGGCGGGCGGTTGGTGAGGCCCGCGATCTGTGCCTCGTACGACATGATGCCGACCAGCTCGAACCCCGGGCGAGCGACGATCTCGCGGGCGAGAGCGGCGGCATCCTTTGCCTCATGAACAGGCGACCGGTATACACCGATGTGACCCAGAAGCGAACTACGCCAGGAGGCGTCGAGCTCGAGGCACACCCGAATGGTCTCGCGTTTGCCTGCGAGCAGCACGGCGTCGATGGCATCAAGCTGGGCGGTCGAGTCGACCATCACGGTAACCCGCTTCGCGAGTGTCGGGGAGGTCGCAAGCTGGCGAATCGCCTCCCGATCAACGCTCGGGTACCCCACCACGATGTTGTCGATGCTCTGGGCGAGCCACAGGGCCTCGGGCAGCGTGTACGCCAGCACACCCGCGTAGCCCGGCAGCGTCAGAAGCTGCTCGATGAGGCCCCGCACGCGAATCGACTTGCTGGCCACTCGAATGGTGGTGCCGTTCGCGCGCGCGAGCATGTCGTGGGTGTTGTGCGCGATCGCGGCGCGGTTGATCGTGCCGAAGGGCGTATCGAGCGACGCGGTGGCCGAGGTCATGCCACCCCAGTAGGTGGCCGGGTCGAGCCACGGCTGAGTGGTGGGTGCGGTCAGATCCATCAGCGCACGCTCCTGATGGGCAACACGGCGAGTGCACCGAGGATGGCGGCAACGGCGGAGAGCACAAACAGGCCCTGGAACCCCACGAGCGCGGCAACCACAAAGGCGCCAAGGAGTGGAGCGAGCGCCTGCGGCACAGCCGTGGCGATGTTCATGATGCCCAGATCCTTGCCACGGGTGTGGGGGTCCGGGAGTACCTGCGTGGCGAGGGCCTGGTCAACGGAGAGGAAGCAGCCGTACCCGAGGCCAAGGAGGCCGGCGGCAATCATGGCGACCGTCACATCCGGCACAAAGGCAAGCATGAGCGCCGCAACGCCCTGAAGGCTTGCCGCGACAAACACAAACGGCTTGCGGCGCCCCACCTTGTCGGAGAGCCGACCCAGAACAAGCGAGGCGAGAATCACAAACACCATGTAGATGAGGGTGAGCACAATAAGGGTGCCCTCCGCGTCATCCACCACCAGCCCATACATGAGGAACTGCAGGAGCAGGGCCGTGCCAAAGGCGTTGCCGAAGTTCACGAGCACTCGGCTCAGCAGCGTCCAGCCGAAGTCCGGGTACGCGCGCGGGCTGATCCAAAAGCCCTCGATGAGCGCACGGAAGGTGAGCTTGTCGGCCGTGGGGAGCACGGCATCCGGAACCCGCAACACAAACGGAAGCACCAGAACAATGAGGAGCACCGCCACGAGCGCGTAGCCGAGGAACTGGCTGAGCGCGAGAGCGGTCACGAGCACCAGACCCAGGATCGTTCCGATCGCCTGCGGCGCGGAGATCCAGCCCGAGACGTACCCCCGCTGGCCCACCGGCACCTGGTCGGAGATCGTGGCGGTGAGCGCCGCGGTGAGGATGCAGTAGCCGGTGAGCGCGAGGGCCCAGAAGACGCCCACACCCACAATCGACTCCTGGAGGCCCAGCAGGATCAGGGATACCGCGAACACCACGGCACCCGCGGCGATCCACGGCCGGCGGCGGCCAAAGCGGCTCGTCGTCCGGTCGGAGAGCGCGCCCGTCAGCGGATAGGCGACGAGTGCACAGAGACCGGCGATACCCGAGATGATCCCGAACGCCACCACGTTGTCGACCCAGTTCGTCGCCCCGAGCTGGGCCTCCACCTGAAGCGGCAGCAGCAACTGCACGGGCGTAAGTTGGGCCATCCAGATTCCCAGCCACGCGGTCGCGAACAGCGCGATCCAGCCGCCGGTCACCGCCTTGGTTGGTTCGGCAAAAGGCGCGGGCGCCTCGGTCTCGATCGTGCTCACTAGGGTTACCTGCTCTCTGCGGTCGCGGTTTCGCGGGAGGGTATGGGTTGGGCGAGGGTGGCAATACTGTCGGCGGCAAAGTCGATAACACGGCGCGCGGCCGCTTCGTCGCGGTCCGCGAGCCAGGCGAGCGTGACACCGTCGGTGATGGTCACCACAAGCCGGGCGACCTCGGTGACGGGTCGAGTCCAGATCACCCCGGCCGCGGCAGCGCCGCCCACCAGAAGCTCGGTGACGGCACCGTGATAACTCGCATACTGCTCACGCGCGAGGTGATCGAGGTCGGGCGTGCGCATCGAGTACTGCACAAGCTCCTGCATCACCTGCTCGTGGCCGGGGTCGGCGATCACGTAATCGAGGAACGCGTTCAGGCCGTCGGCAAGGGAAGACCGGATGTCCGACCCGGGCCGGAGCGCGGCGAACACCGCCGTCGACTCGCCCCCCACCACGTGGGCGATGAGCTCACGCATCATCTCGTCGTGCGAGCGGAACGCGTAGTGAAAACTCGCGAGCGACATGCCCGCCTCGGCCACAATGGCTCGGGTTGTCGCGCCCGCGACACCACGCTCGGCGATGACACGCAGGGCGGCTCGGACGAGCAGGTCGCGGCGCTCGTTGGCGGGGATCCGGGGCATAGTGGGTCAACTGTCCCAGACGGGCGTCCAGCATGCAACCACGGCTCGACAGTCTTTACGTGCGCGAAACACACACCGCGGGTGCTAGAGCAGGCTCTGGGTTCCAATCACCGAGAGCAACTGCAGCTTCTCCGCACTCTCGCTGCCCGGAATCGCCGTGTAGACCAGAAGCGAGTGCGACTGCTCGGGGTCAACGAGCGACTGGCACATCAGTTCCATCGGGCCGAGTTCGGGGTGGATGAGGTGCTTCACCTCTGCGGGACGAATCCCCACCTCGTGGCGCGCCCACACGTCGCGGAACTCCTCGCTGTGCTCGAGCAGCTCGTCCGCGACCTGTGCGGCAAACGAGCCCGGGCCGCGCAGAGTCACCACACCCCTGAGCCCTGAGGCAAACATCCGCCCGAGGAAGTCGCGGTCTTCCGGGGCGTACCGCAGGCGCGTTCCCGGATCCATAAACCACCGATAGCCGATGCTGCGGGCCGGGCCCTCGAACTGGGTCAGGTCACCGGTCAGGGCAACACCGATAGGGGTCTGCCTGAGCGTCTCGCCCAGCTCGGTCACAATCTCGGCCGGGGTGTCCTGCAGGCGATCAAAGATTCGCAACAACCCGGGGCTGATGTGCCTGCTTGAGGTGCCACGGGCGGGAGGGGTGTGCCCGGCCAGCCGGAACAGGTGGTCACGTTCATCAAGTGACAGGTGAAGTCCCTGCGCGATCGACGCGATCATCTGTTCGGACGGCTGAGGGCCACGCTCGCGCTCGAGCCTCGAGTAGTAGTCGGTCGACATGTGACACAGCAGGGCCACCTCCTCGCGCCGAAGCCCGTCGGTGCGCCGGCGTTGCCCCCGGGGCAGACCCACGTCTTCCGGCTGCAGGGACTCCCGGCGGCGGCGCAGAAACTCCGCCAGCCCCCTGCGGTCGATGTCCATGTACTCCCCTTTGTGATTGTCCCTTTCTACCCTCCCCCGTGGCGGTTATCCACGGAGCGTCGATCCCCGGATAACGGGGCCCTGACTATCTCGGCGCCGGTGTACGAGCGTGGAGGCATCCCCTCAACCAAAGGAGCCACACCATGGCACGCACAGCCCCGACCCTCTCGATTCCCGACCTGAGCACCAAGCGCGCGGTTGTTACCGGCGCGAGTGACGGAATTGGCCTGCACATCGCGACCCGTCTCGCCGCTGCGGGAGCGGAGGTCATCCTTCCGGTGCGAAACCGCACAAAGGGCGAGCGTGCGATCGCGTCGATTCGGGAGGCCCACCCGGATGCGAACATCTCCCTGCGTGATCTCGACCTGTCGTCACTGGCCTCGGTCGCCGCCCTCGCAGACGGTCTCGTGGCAGAAGCTCTCCCGATTCACATGCTCATCAACAACGCGGGGGTGATGACTCCCCCGGATCGTCAGGTGACGGCCGACGGATTCGAGCTTCAGTTCGGCAGCAACCACCTGGGGCACGTGGCACTTGTGGGTCACCTGATGCCGCTGCTGCGGGCCGGCCACGCTCGGGTGGTCTCCCAGGTGAGTGTTGCCGCCAACCAGGGGGCGATCAACTGGGCCGACCTCAACTGGGAGAAGACGTACAACGGCATGGCCGCATACAGCCAGTCCAAGATCGCGTTTGGCCAGTTTGCTGCCGAGCTTGATCGGCGGAGCCAGGCGAGCGGATGGGGCATCACGAGCATCCTCTCGCACCCCGGAGTCGCGGCGACGAGCCTGCTCGAGGCGCGGCCCGAGCTCGGTCGCACCGAGGCCGTGCCCGCACGCCGGATCATCGGCGCCCTCTCGCGCCGTGGCATCCTGCTGGGAACCGCGGACAGCGCGGCACTTCCGGCACTGATGGCAGCCACCCGAGCGGATGCCGTGGGCGGCACCTTCTACGGACCGAGCGGCCCGGGTCACCTCGGTGGCGCTCCCGCCGAGCAGAAGCTCTACTCCCGGCTGCGCAACACGGACGAGGCCGCGCGCGTCTGGACCGTGTCACAGGAACTCACGGGCGTCGCGTTTCCAGCCTGATCGGACCGTGCCCCGGGTGGGGGTCGAACCCACACTGTAGCGATTTTAAGTCGCCTGCCTCTGCCATTGGGCTACCGGGGCGGTACCTCAACGGTAGCCGGTCTCGACTGTCGAGCGGGGTCGGCGTAGCCTCGGTGCCATGGCAGAGACAACGGGCACTGGAGTAAGCATCACGGAGAAACTTGCTGCGGGTGTACCTGACCGCAACGTGGGGCTCGCGTACGGCGAGAAGCAGACCATCAACGGAGTCGACATCGTTCCGGTCGCCTTTGTGGCGTACGGATTCGGTGGAGGCGAAAGCGACGAGCTGGGCAGCGGTGGGGGCGGTGGCGGCACCGCGATTCCGCTCGGCGTCTACGTCGGCGGCCCGAGCGGTCCGCGGTTTCGTGCCAACACCCTGGCGCTCCTCGCGGTCTCGGTTCCCGTGATCAGCACGATCGGGTACGTGATCACCAAGATCGTCAAGGCCGCTCGGCACTAGCTACAACGAAAACGGAGGATGACACGCCGCGCGGCACTCCGTGGGGAGCACCGCGGCGGCGCGTCATCCTCCGCAACGTTTGTACGAGGGGGCGCTGGCTACGCCTTGGGGCGCGAGGCGAACTCCTCGAACGCGGCACGTGGGGTGTCGCGGGCGGCGAGCGCGACCGTGTCGCGACGCACGAGGAAGTTGATGATCCAGTTGCCAAACACCTTGATCTTGCGCTCCCACATGGGCATCGCCAGGCCGTGGTATCCACGGTGCATCACCCAGGCGACAAAACCCTTGATGGCGATGTTGCCCGACTGGAAGGCGCCGTTGTAGAGGCCAAGACCGGCCACGGCTCCCTGGTTCTTGTGGAAGTAGTCACGCGGGGCCTCGCCACGCAGCACCGCAACGATGTTCTTCGCGAGAAGCTTCGCCTGGCGAACCGCGTGCTGGGCGTTCGGCACGCAGAAGCCACCCACGCCCCCACCAGAGAGGTCGGGCACGGCCGCGACGTCACCGGCGGTCCACGCATCCGTGATGGGGCCGTCGTCGCCGACAATACGCAGGTCGGCCTGGGCACGCAGGCGGCCACGCTCCTCGATCGGGAGGTCGGTGTTGCGGATGAACGGGTTGGCCATAACGCCGGCCGTCCAGACGATGAGGTCGGACTCGAAGGTCTCGCCCGTCGACAGCTCGATCTTGCCACCCACGGCAGAGGAGAGCTGGGTGTCGAGGTGAATCTTCGCCCCACGGGAGTCGAGGTCCCGCACGACCCACTCGGCGGTCTTGAGTGACACCTCGGGCATGATGCGCCCCATCGCCTCGATGAGGTGGAAGTGGGTGTCCTCGAACGTGAGGGTCGGGTACTGGCGCACGAGCGACGAGGCGAGGCTACGAAGCTCCGCGAACGTCTCGATGCCCGCGAAACCGCCACCCACAACCACAACCGTCAGCAGACGGTCGCGCTCGGGGCCGGCAGGCAGGTTGGATGCCTTCTCGAAGTTCGTGACGAGGCGGTCACGCACCGCGATGGCCTCCTCGATGTTCTTCATGCCAATCGCCTCGTCGGCAACACCCGGGATCGGGAACGTGCGCGAGACCGCACCGGCGGTCACCACAACAACGTCGTAGTCCTCCACCCACGGCTCACCGACGGCGGGCGTGATGGTCGCCTTCTTCTCGGCGTGGTTGATGTTCGACACCTTGGCGGTCACCACGCGGGTGCGCTTGAGGTGACGACGGTGCGAAACCACGGCGTGACGCGGCTCGATCGAGCCCGCGGCGACCTCCGGGAGGAACGGCTGGTAGGTCATGTACGGAAGCGGGTCGACCATGGTCACCTGGGCCTCATTGCGGCCGAGCCACTTCTCCAGTTTCTTAGCAGTGTAAAAACCGGCGTATCCGCCGCCGACAATCAGGATTTTGGGCACGTGAAAGGCTCTCCTAGGTGGAAGTTCGCCATAACCCTACTCTGTCTTGCGCAGTGACCTGAAATGCCGTAGGGCGAGCGCGATCAGGATGCCCCCGATCGCGGCGAAAGCGCCAAAAACGAGCAGCGGGATGCCGCCGACACGAAGCTGATTCACCGTAGGCAGGAGAGTGCCCAAGGGGCTGTTGGGAGCAAGCTCGATCGGCTCCGGCACCGCGTACGGCACACCACTGGGCAGGGGCGCGGGTGTCGAGTCGGCTCGTCGGTAGAGCGTGATCCACTCGCTCAGCTCCCCCATCGGGTTTGCCGTCACGGTCGGCACGGATGCCCCCACCGCCGCGGCCGCGTCGACCAGGCCGTATCCATAGATGGGGTCAGACCCGGGGGTGCCTGCATCCCTCGCGGTCGCGACGATACGGTTGATGACGTTGGCGGCATCCAGTTGCGGATGCGCCGCCATCACCAGAGCAACAATTCCCGAGACGATCGGCGCGGCACCACTGGTGCCATTCCAGCGCACGTGTCCACCGCCGGGCACAACTCCCACGAGGTTCTCGCTGGGCGCCGCGACCGAAATGGTGATGCCCTGCGAGGAGGCGTCAAAGCTCGCCTCGCCCGCGGCATCCACACCCGCGACGGTCAGCACGCCGGGCATCGTCGCCGGGGCTCCGACCTGGGTGGTGCCACTACCCCGGTTGCCTGCGGCCGCGACGATCACCACGTCGTTCTCCATCGCGTAGAGGAACGCGTCGTCCCAGCTCTCGGGCCAGTCGATCGTGTTGCGGGTGAGAGACATGTTGATGACGTCGGCACCATTGTCGACCGACCACCGAACCGCCTCGGCGATCTGATCGTCGGAGGGGCGTGTGCCCTCGCCAAACCCAATGGAGGCCGACAGCAGGGATGCCGCGGGGGCCGAGCCGATCACCCCGTTGTTGCCGCCCGTTCCGCGGCCCGCCGCGAGCGAGGCCACCATCGTGCCATGGTCGGACCCCGTCGAGCCGACCGGCTTCTGGCCGTTGGCCGACCCTAGGCCGGAGAAGTCGGCACCACCCACAACCGCGCCGCTGAGCTCGGCGACAGTGCCGTCGATACCCGTGTCAATAACGGCGATCGTCACCCCCGCGCCCTGAGTGGTCGCCCACGCGGCGCGGATGCCGTACTCGTCAAGCCAGTACTCGCCGTCGCGCACGGCGTCGGCGGATGCCGGCGTTGCCACAACCAGGACGGATGCGGCAATGCCCAGCACGGCGAGGGCGGCGGTAGTGCGTTTCACGGGTGGGCCTCTCGTGGGGGTGAGGTCTCGCGACCCTGCGAGGCTAGCGCGGAACGCGGCGAATCACACTGGCAGACGTCGGGACTCCAGGATGCCTCGGCGAGTGCGAGGTCACCGATGGGGTTCACCCCTGGGCCGGCGGCAAGCGCGTGGCCCACGAGCGCGTGGAGGCACTTGACCCGATCGGGCATGCCCCCGGCGGAGATGCCGTCGATCTCGGGCACCTCCCCGAAGGTCGCACGATCGGCGAGGTACTGCTCGTGTGCGGCGCGGTACACGACCGCGAGGTCGCCCTCGAGAAGGGCGGCGAGTGCGGGCATCCGCCCCTCGGCCTCGAGGGTAGAGACGGCGGCCGTCGCGGCGGGGTGCGTGAGGTAGTAGAAGGTGGGGAACGGCGTGCCGTCCGTGAGCCGGGGCTTCGTGGAAACGACCGTGGGCTGGCCACAGGCACAGCGCGCGGCGATACCCACGACGTCCCGAGCGGGGCGACCTAGTTGCTGGGAGACGGCCTCGATGTCGTCCGCGGTGGGCGGGTCGAAGGGCGGGCGCACTATTTCACCACCTCGAGGTCCTCGGTCGGAGCCGTCGTGAGCCCCGCAGTGAATACGGATGACAGGAGCGAGGCCATCCAGTCAACGCGCGTGGTCTGGATCTGGTCGCTGATCGGCAAGCCGTCGACGGTGGTCGCTTGCTCCTCGGTCTGGCCGATGACGAGATAGCTGATGTCGCCCGGAAAGACGTATGACAGCCGCTCGCGAGCCTGGGACTCGATGTAGGCCGGGTCCTCCCAGCGAGCGACCTCCTCGGTCAGCTCCCCGACGGACTCCTGGGCGTTGTTCACCGTCTGCTCCAACTCGGCGATCTGTGCGCGCTGCTCGATGAGGATGCGCAGGTTGGGGGCAAGAACGATCACGGCGAGAATCACGAGACCCAGCATCAGGAGCGTAAAACCCGAGAGTCGAAGGTTGCGCAACCAGCTCTCGGGGGCCGACTCCTCGCGCGGGAGGGCGACAGGTACCTGTCGGGTGTTCTCGCGCCTGGCCATGGGTTAGATGCTAACCCGGGCCCCTGCGAGTGCCGCGCAGGGCGTATCGGAACGGTGGGTTTCGATACGCCGCTGCGCGGCACTCAACCAGCGGGGTGGCCGCTGCGCGGCTACGGGCCAGCAGGGTTACGCGGTGAAGCGCGGGAACGCGGAACGGCCCGCGTAGACCGCGGCGTCGCCGAGCTCCTCCTCGATGCGCAGCAGCTGGTTGTACTTGGCCACACGATCCGAGCGCGCGGGGGCACCGGTCTTGATCTGGCCCGCGTCGGTGGCGACGGCGAGGTCAGCAATCGTGGTGTCCTCGGTCTCGCCGGAACGGTGCGAGATGATCGCGGTGTAGCCAGCGCGCTGGGCAAGCGACACGGCATCCAGGGTCTCGGTCAGGGTGCCGATCTGGTTGACCTTCACGAGGATCGAGTTCGCCGCCCCGAGGTCCAGGCCCTTCTGCAGGCGCGTGGGGTTGGTGACAAAGAGGTCGTCTCCGACGATCTGCACCTTGCTGCCCAGCTGCTGGGTGAGGTGCTGGTAGCCCTCCCAGTCGTCCTCAGCAAGCGGGTCCTCGATGGTCGCCAGCGGGTAGTCGTTGACCAGACCCACCCAGAACTCGGTGAGCTGCTCAACCGAGAGCTTCTGCTTCTCGAACGAGTAGACGCCACCCTCGAAGAACTCCGTCGCGGCCACGTCGAGGCCCAGGGCGAAGTCCTTGCCCGGGGCGAAGCCAGCGGTCTCAATCGCCTTCACGATGAAGTCGAGGGCCGCGCGAGCACCGGGCAGGTCGGGGGCGAAGCCACCCTCGTCGCCGAGGCCCGTGTTCTGGCCGGCCTTCTTCAGCTCGCCCTTCAGCGCGTGGTACACCTCGGCGCCCCAGCGGAGCGCGTCGGCGAACGTCTCGGCACCGATCGGCAGAACCATAAACTCCTGGATGTCCAGTGCCGTGTCGGCGTGAGCGCCACCGTTGATGATGTTCATCAGCGGCACCGGGAGGGTGTGGGCGTTCGGGCCACCGAGGTAGCGGAACAGCGGCAGGTCGGCGGAGTCGGCCGCTGCCTTAGCCACGGCCAGGGACACACCCAGGATGGCGTTCGCGCCCAGCTTCTTCTTGTTGTCGGTGCCGTCGAGCTCGATGAGCTCGGCGTCAATGAGGCGCTGGTCGGCGGCGTCAAAGCCCTCGATGGCGGGGCCAAGCACGTCGAGAACGGACTCGACGGCCTTCTGCACGCCCTTGCCGAGGTAGCGGCCCTTGTCGCCGTCACGCAGCTCGTACGCTTCGAAGGCACCGGTGGATGCACCGGAGGGGACAGCCGCGCGGGAAACCACGCCGTCCTCGAGCAGGACCTCGACCTCAACGGTCGGGTTGCCCCGCGAATCAAGAATCTCGCGAGCGCCTACAGCCTCGATCAATGCCAAGGGATACTCCTTATAAAAAAAGTGTGTGGTGGTGTGCGCCTAAAGCCTACTCACCCGGTGAGTGGCTTGAATTCGAGCGTGTCAATAGTTGAACTGGCGTTCACGGTCGCGACACGCGCGAAACCGGATGCGGCGAGCTGCGCGAGCAGGGGCGCCACGTTGCGGGGCTTGCGTTCCAACCGTACGCGGAGTCCCTTCGCCACGAGCTGCGACTGCAGGCGTGCGAGGTGCTCGATGGGCACGTCAGCCTCGTGGAGGAGAGCGACGGCATCCGCCGCCTCGGAGTCGGGAAGGTCGACCAAGTCGATGAGTCGCTCGAATCCGAGCGAGAACCCGACCGCGGGAACATCGGTTCCGAGGAACCGCCCGATCATGCCGTCGTAGCGCCCACCGCCGCCGAGCGAGTAGCCCAGCTCGGGGTGCGCGACCTCGAAGATGGTGCCGGTGTAGTAGCCCATGCCGCGCACAAGCCACGGGTCGAACACCACAACTTCGGCGCCGGCGACAGTGTTGACCGCCTCGCCAATTGCGGCGAGCTCCGCGACAGCGACTGGGTCAGTGCCGTCCGGGGTGAACTTGCGGATGGCGGCCTCGCCGAACGGCAGGTACTCCATGGTCGTGGGCCTGCGGAAGAAACTCTCGAGCGCATCGACCGCAGTGACGTCGAAGCCCCGCTCGCGCAACTCCACAAGCACACCGTCGTGGCCCAGCTTGTCGAGCTTGTCGATGGTGATGAGCGCGGCCTCGTGGTCGGCGGCGGCGAATCCGAGGATGGTGAGCGCACTCGTGAGGAGCCGCCGGTCGTTCACGCGGATCGTGCATCCCTCGATGCCGAGCGCAGTGAGGGTCGCAGCGGTCGCCGTGATGAGCTCGACCTCGGCGATGGGGCCGGCCTCGCCAATGATGTCGATGTCGCACTGCACAAACTGGCGGTAGCGCCCCTTCTGCGGGCGCTCAGCGCGCCACACCGGTGCGATCTGGATGGCGCGGAACACCGTTGGAAGCTCGGCGCGGTGTGAGGCGTAGAAGCGCGCTAGCGGAACGGTGAGGTCAAAACGCAGGCCCAGGTCGGCCAGGTCGAGTGGCTCGGACGCAGCGTGGAGGTCCTCGGTGGTGAGGCCCCGCTTCATCACGCCGAACGCGAGCTTCTCGTTGTCGCCACCGAGGCCGGCGTGAAGGCGGGAGGAGTCCTCCATCACGGGAGTCTCGATCTCGTCGAACCCGTGCGAGCGGTAGCTGCCCCGGATGACCGCAAGCACACGCTCGCGGCGTGCCTTCTCTGCCGGCAGGAAGTCGCGCATCCCGCGCGGGGGGTTCACCTGGGAGGCCATGCCTCGATGGTACTTGGGGGCGGACCCTCCGCCGGTCGAGTGCGGCGCAGCCGCGCAACCCGCCGGTCGAGTGCGGCGCAGCCGCGCAACCCGCCGGTCGAGTGCGGCGCAGCCGCGCAACCCGCCGGTCGAGTGCGGCGCAGCCGCGTATCGAGACCAGGGGACCCCGGGGCGTACGGTCTCGATACGGCCTCCGGCCTACTCGACCAGCGGGCAGTGCCGGTCGAGTGCGGCGCAGCCGCGTATCGAGACCAGGGGACCCCGGGGCGTACGGTCTCGATACGGCCTCCGGCCTACTCGACCAGCGGGCAGTGCCGGTCGAGTGCGGCGCAGCCGCGTATCGAGACCAGCGGGGCGCCTCCGGCCTACTCAACCAGCGGGGTCGCCGCGAGGAGGTGCTCGATGCGCGCGCGGTGCTGCTCCGCCGCGCGGTGCAGAGCGGCAGTCGCGGCCTCGACGTCGTTGTTGAGCACCAGGTCGTACTGCATGCCGTGGAACGCGTTCACGATGAGACGTGTCTCCAGCGTGGCATCCTCGCGGCTCAGCCCCAGCGACATCAGGCCGGTGGTGCCAATCTGCATCCAGTTGGCAAACAGTGCACGCGTCGAGGTGAACTCGTCGGGATAAACCGACTCCACCATCCCCGCCTCAAACTCGAGGCGCTGCAGCTGACGGTTGCGGGGCTGCACGGCCCACTCCCACGAGATGATGAGCCCCTCGATGTAGGTGTCGAGAGTGGGCGTTCGGTCGAGTCGACTCTCGATGGTGCTCGTGCGCGCGGAGATCGCGGCGACGATCTCGTGCACCAGGTCTGCGCGGGTGCCGAACTGGTAGACGAGCGTGTAGGTGCTCACGCCGATGCCCTTCGCGAGCGTGCGAAAGGTCATCGCGGAGAGCGGCTTGTCGAGGAGGTACTCGAGGATCTGCTCGACAAGCGCGGGCTTGCGGGTCGGGTCCGGTGTGCGCGCCATGCCATAAACATAACGGTCGTTTGCAATATCGTACGGCAGGACTTAGCCTTGAACCTCGGCGCCTGTCGACGACGTTCCAGCGCGCCTCGTTGAAGCTCTGGCAACCAGACGGCTTCTCTCGATCAGAGTCGGTGGCTCGGGTAAATCCGCCGACTCGGGGCATTCGCGCGCGCTACTGCGCGGGACTGCCCGGTGCCCTCTCCATTCGGGTTGGAGAGGGCACCGCACAGTTGCTAAGACTGCTCGTGTGCCCGGATCTCCGACTGCAGTTCGCGAAGTGACGCACGCAGTGCGCGCTCCGAGTCGAGCCCGTTGGCCTTCGCGGATGCCACGATCGCCAACAACAACGGACCCAGCTCGTCCTCCGACTGCACGTTCACCGCGCCGGGTTGCGTGGCGTCGATGAGGCCCACCTTGTGCGCGCGGCCCAGGAGCTTGTCGGCGAGCGCGAGCGCGGGCATCCCTTGCGGCACACCGTCGAGCACACTCGTGCGGCCGGGTTTCTCGACGCTCTTGAGGGTGTCCCAGTTCTCCATGACGGCCTCGGCGGTGTCGGCCACCGTGTCGCCAAAGACGTGGGGATGCCGGCCGATCATCTTCTTCGTCATGTGGGCGGCGACATCCTCCAGGGTGAAGCGCCCCTCCTCCGCCGCGATGTCGGAGTGGAAGATCACCTGGTAGAGCACGTCGCCGAGTTCCTCGACGAGCTCGGCGTCATCCCCCGCCTCGATCGCGTCGACGAGTTCGTAGGTCTCTTCAACCAGGTACTGCACGAGCGACGCGTGGGTCTGCTCGCGGTCCCACGCGCAACCGCCCGGCGCGCGAAGGCGCTCCAGGACGGCGATGAGTTCCTCGAGCTGGGGGTGCCGTGTCTCCATGCCTCCAGTGTGGCATCCGGCAGACTTGAGGCATGGGTCGACGTTTGCTCGTGATTCTCCTGCTGGGGGCGCTCGCCATTGGTGTGGTCTGGGTGTGGGCGAACGGTGGCCTGCCCACGCTGACCCCACCCCCCGCGGTTGTGGCGCCGAGTGTCGACGAGAGTGGCGCGGAGAGCGTCGCCGAGCCGGATCCCCCTGCACCGGATGCAGGTACCACGGGCATCCCCGCCGCCGCCACGGCCGCAGTCGTCGAGTACGTGCACGACGGCGACACGCTCTTTCTCGAGGACGGGCGCAAGGTGCGGCTCCTCGGGGTGAACACCCCCGAGATCGGCGACAACGCCGAATGTTACGGAAACCAGGCGCGCGACGAACTGCGCGAGTGGCTGCCCGAGGGCCAGGCCGTGTGGGTGCTCGAGGATGTCGAACCACTTGACCAGTACGGGCGCTCGCTGTTGTTCGTGTTCCTCGACGACGGCACCAACGTCAACCTTGAACTGATCGAGGTGGGCGTGGCCGAGGTCGAGCAGTATGCGCCGAACTGGCTCTACAGCGACGAGCTGCGGGCGGCAGAGGCATCCGCGTACCAGCAGGGGCTCGGGATGTGGGGCGTGTGCGGCTACGAGCCGTAGTTTCCGCGTGGCGCGGTGGATGCGAAGTGGCGCGCGATGCGGAAAGTACCGCGGCTACGAGCCGTAGACGTGATTCTGCGCGATCGCGAGGAACCGGATCGGCACCTCGATGAGCTCCTGTGGTCCGTGGGGACCCTCGCCGTCGATGAGGAGCGAGTCGCCGGGCTTGAGCGTGTACTGGTACGACCCGTGGCCGTAGACCATCTCGCCCTCGAGCATGTAGAGAAACTCGGTGCCCGGGTGCTGGAAGAGCGGAAAAACGAGCGACTTCTCGGTGAGAGTCACGAGCGTCGGCTCGAGTGCTCCCTCGATGCCTCGCAGGCTCCCGAGCAACTGGTACTCGTGGCCCATGCGCGTGCCGCTTCGCACCGTGATCCCGCCCGCGCCCGCGGGAGTGAACACCGCCTCGCGGTCGGTGTCGGCTCCACGAAAGAGGGCCGTCACCGGCACGTCGAGCCCCTTGGCGAGACGCTGCAGAGTAGTCAGGCTCGAGGATGTCGCTGCCGCCTCGATGCGCGAAATCATCGCCTTGGACAGCTCCGTGCGTGTGGCCAGCTCCGCCGCGGACATCCCCGCGGCGACGCGGTACTGGCGCACCCGCTCGGCAATGATCTCCTCGAGCGAGCGTTCGGACTCTGACACAGCCCTCAGCTTAGGTGCGACGCCAACCGGAAGGGCTCGGGCGCGCTGCCACCGTGCGCAACGTCGGCGATGATCGTGCCCAGCAACGGAGCGAACTTCGCGCCGTGACCGGAGCACGGTGAGGCGACCACCAGGCCGTCGAACGAGTCGATGATGAAGTTCTCGCTGGGGGTCGAGGTGTAGAGGCAGGTCTGTTCCGCGATGGGTTGCGGCGTGACCGTGGGCAGGAACTCGCTGACGTACCCGATGATGCGCTCGCGAGCCGCGGCATCCACGAGGCCATCGCGGGCGCTCGCGGAGGTGCGAGACCCCCCATCGTGCTCGGCGATCTTAAACGCGGCGGGCATGTCGCGCCCGGCCGGGAGTGAGTACACCGAGAGGTCGCCCTTGTTGACGAAGATCGGCCAGTCGTCAAGGCCCTCGGGGCGCTCGAAGAAGAATGCGTTCTGCTGCGAGACCTCAAGAGTCGGAAACGGGGGCAGGTCGAGATCGGGAGCAGCTCGGGCAGCCAGCCACCCACGGCCAGCACCACCACGTCGGCCTCGATGATCGTGTTGCCCAGCGCCACGATCCAGCCCGCGGGGCGACGTGTGACGGAGACGACGGGCGACTCGGTTCTCACGGTGGCACCGGCGGCTTCGGCGAGCCGCACCATCGACTGCACGGCGAGGTCGGCATCCAGCACACCCGCACCCGCGTGGTAGACAACGTCGGTGTCGAACGCAATGTGTGACCAGCGCTCGCGCGCGGCATCCGCGCTCAGGCGCTCGTGCTCGAGCCCGAGGGCCGCGAGGGATGCCGCAATGCCATCAAGGTCACGGTACTTTCCGAAGTCCAGGCCACCCGTCTGGCGCACAAGTGAGACGCCGGCAGCATCTTCCAGTTCGCGCCATTCGTCGAGCGCCCGCACCGTCAATTCGGCGTGGAACAGGTCCGGGTACGCGTGCCGAAAGATACGCGCACTGCCGTGGGAGCTCCCACCCGCATGCGCGGGAGCAAAAGCCTCCACGAGGGTGACGTCGTCGCCCGCCTGCGCCAGCCGCCAGGCCGTGGCGGAGCCAGCTAGGCCTGCCCCCACCACAACGACCCGGGTCACAGTCCGTGTCCCGGAATCCAGTTGGTGCCGGCGAGGGGCACCCGCGCCATCGCGGCGGACTCGAGAGTAAGAGCCACAAGATCCTCCGGCTCCAGATTACGCACGTGCGACTTGCCACACGCGCGCGCGATGGTCTGGGCCTCGAGGGTCAGCACCCGCAGGTAGTTGGCGATACGACGACCACCCTCGACGGGGTCGAGCCGTGAGGCCAGCGCCGGGTCCTGGGTGGAGATACCGGCGGGGTCGCGGCCGTCCTGGAAGTCGTCGTAGAAGCCCGCGGCCGAGCCGAGCTTCTCGTACTCGTCGGCGTAGGCGGGCGAGTTGTCGCCGAGGGCGATGAGGGCGGCGGTACCAATCGAGACCGCATCGGCTCCGAGTGCGAGGGCCTTCGCCACGTCGGCGCCCGTGCGAATGCCGCCCGACACGATGAGCTGCACCTTGCGATGCACCCCCAGCTCCTGAAGTGCCTCGACCGCCATCGGGATCGCCGCAAGAATGGGGATTCCCACGTGCTCGATGAATACCTCCTGCGTGGCAGCGGTGCCGCCCTGCATCCCGTCGAGCACCACCACGTCGGCTCCGGCCTTCACGGCCAGCGCGGTGTCGTAGTACGGACGCGACGCACCCACCTTCACGAAGATGGGCTTCTCCCAGTCGGTGATCTCGCGCAGCTCGGTGATCTTGATCGTCAGGTCGTCGGGGCCGGTCCAGTCCGGGTGGCGGGACGGCGAGCGCTGGTCGATGCCGACCGGGAGGGTGCGCATCCCGGCGACCCGCTCGGTAATCTTCTGGCCCAGCAGCATTCCACCACCACCCGGCTTGGCACCCTGGCCGAGCACCACCTCGATGGCGTCCGCCTTGCGGAGGTCGTCGGGGTTCATGCCGTAGCGGCTCGGCAGGTACTGGTACACGAGGTACTTGGAGTGCCCACGCTCCTCGGGGGTCATACCCCCGTCGCCGGTGGTCGTGGAGGTTCCCACCTCGGATGCACCGCGCCCCAGTGCCTCCTTGGCGTTCGCGGACAACGCGCCGAAGCTCATCCCCGCGATCGTCACCGGGATGTCGAGGTGCAGCGGCTTCGACGCGTGCCGGTCGCCCAGCACCACGTCGGTGCCACACGCCTCGCGGTAGCCCTCGAGCGGGTAGCGCGACATACTCGCGCCGAGAAACAACAGGTCGTCGAAGTGGGGCAGCGGGCGCTTGGCCCCCCATCCGCGGATGTGGTAGACCCCGGTCTCGGCGGCCTGCTGGATGCGACGAATGGTCGCGCGGTCGAAGGTCGCGGATTCGCGCAGTGCAGAGGTGTCCATGAGTGCCTTTAGTACGTGTTGTGCGAGTGGAAGTGATAGAGCGTGCGGGCCGAGCCGTAGCGGCGGAAGTCGGCCGGGTCATCCGTGCGCCCCGCAGCAGCGAGCAGGTCGGCGAGCTCTGCGAGGTGTTCGGCGCGCATGGGCTTCTCGATGCAGTCGGCCCCGAGGGATGCGACGGTTCCCTTGACATAGATGCGCGCCTCGTAGATGGAGTCGCCGAGCGCCTCCCCCGCGTTGCCACACACGACAAGCCGACCGGCCTGGGCCATAAACGCGGACATGTGGCCGATGTCACCACCCACCACGATGTCGACGCCCTTCATGCCGATGCCACACCGTGCGCCCGTCGACCCGTCGACGATCACAAGACCGCCGTGGCCGGTCGCGGCCGTCGACTGCGAGGTGCTGCCGGTGACGTGAACCGTGCCCGACATGATGTTCTCGGCGAGACCCGTGCCCGCGTTGCCGACGATCTCGACCCAACCCTTCTGGTGCATCCCGGCCGCGAAGTAGCCGACGTGGCCCTCGACCGTGACGTGCACGTCGCTGTCGATGCCGACCGCAACGTTGTGCGCTCCGCGGGGATTGAGCACCCGCCACGCGCCCGACGGCTCGTTGTGCAGAGCCTGGTTCAGCTCGCGAACGGTCGTCTCCACCAGGTCGACGGTGGTTTCGGTTAGAACGTCCACGAGTAGACCTCCCCCGGCTCGGGCTCAAAAATGCGTGCCGACTCGATGCCCGGGAGCCCCGCGAGCGCGCGGTACTCCGAGGCCATCGCGACCCACTGGTCGGTCTCGGCGATGATCGCCGGCTTGCACGCGATCGGGTCGCGAAGCACCGCAAGCCCGGTCGCCGTCGTCACGACCAGCGTGTAAAACCCGTCGAAGACACCCTTGAGGCTCTCGAGCGCCTCGGGCAGGGTCTCCCCCAGCTCCAGGCGGGTTGCGAGGTAGCGTGCCGCCACCTCCGAGTCGTTGTCGCTGTCGAACTCGACCCCCTGAGCGCGCAGCTCGCGCCTGATCGAGGCGTGGTTCGAGAACGAGCCGTTGTGCACGAGGCACAGGTCGTCGGCCACCGTGAACGGATGCGAACCGGATGCCGTCACCGCCGACTCCGTCGCCATACGCGTGTGCGACACCCCCTGGGTGCCCGTGACCGTCGTCAGCCCAAACTGCTCCGCCAGATCGACCGGGTTACCGATGCCCTTAAGCGTTGCGACCGTGTCGCCGCGCCCAATCTGGCGTGCGCCGGGCGCCGCGATCTTGAGCGCTGCGGAGAGCTCCGCCGTCGCCACGGGAGCACTCACGAGCGTGGTGTCACCGAGGGTGGTCGCGGTGGTTGTGACTCCGAGGAGGTCGGTGAGCGCGGCCTCCAGGTCGGCGTCGACTCGGCCAGCGTCCAGCACGGAGACCATCGAGGCTCCGGTGGGGTTGAGGCGGGCATCCCCGTAGACAGAAATGCCGGCCGAGTCCGGTCCGCGCTCGACGATCTCGCACAGCATGCCGTGCATCAGTTCGCCGAGCTGCGGGCGCAGCGCGGGGTCTTTGAGTTGGAGGGCAGCAATGCCGCACATGGTGGTGCCTTTCGTTTCTCGTGAATCAGAACGCAGTCAGGTAACGGTCGATCTCCCAGGGGGTGACCGTGTTGTGCCAGGTGATGAACTCCTCCTCCTTGACGTCGGCGAAGTAGCCGGTGACGTCGGCGCCGAAGGTGTCGTTCAACAGCTGGTCGGCACGCAGCTCGGCAACGGCGTGCAGCAGGGTGGGCGGGAGCGGCTTCGCGTTCGCGCCCGGGATGCCGGGGCCGTTGGGTGCGCCCGGGTCGATTTCGCTGTCGATGCCCTCCACACCGGCGACCAGCGCCGCCGCGATCGCGAGGTACGGGTTGGCGGAGCCGTCGCCACCGCGCAGCTCGATGCGGTTGCCGTCGGGCACCCGGATGAAGTGCGTGCGGTCGTTGCCGCCGAAGTCACCCAGCCGGGGCGACCAGGTCGCACCGCTCAGGGTCGAGCGCGCGCCGGAGCGCTTGTAGGAGTTGACCGACGGTGCGATAAACGCCTGCAGCGCGGGCGCGTGATCGAGGATGCCGCCGATGAAGTTGTAGGCGAGCTTGGAGAGTCCGAGGCCGTGGCCGTCCGCGTCGTTCGGGAACAGCGGCTCGCCGTCGGCCCAGAGAGACAGGTGCAGGTGCATCCCGTTGCCGGAGCGATTCGCGAACGGCTTCGGCATAAACGTTGCCGTCATGCCCTGCGCCTCGGCCACCATCGAGATGATGTAGCGGAGGGTGATCACGCGGTCGGCGGTGGTGAGGGCATCCGCGAAGGTGAAGTTCTGCTCGAACTGCCCGTTGCCGTCCTCGTGGTCGTTCGCGTAGTTGCCCCAGCCGAGGTCGTTCATCGCCTTGCTCGTGGTCGACAGGTGCTCGTACATGCGCGTCACGCCTCGGGCGTCGTAGCAGGGCTGGCCCGACTCGTCGCGGGTGTCGGCGGGGTGGATGCTGCCATCCGCGTCCCGTGCGAGCAGGAAGTACTCGATCTCGGCGCCCACCATCGCGGTCATGCCCTTGGTCTGCGCGAGCTCGTCGAGCACGCGTTTGAGGATGACGCGCGGGGCGTACGGCCACGGCTCCCCGTTCACGTACGGGTCGCACTGCACCATCGCGAGGCCCGGCTTGATGAAGTCGAGGTTGGCGTAGCTGTCGGGGTCGGGGATGACGCAGATATCGGGATCCTGCGGCTTCTGCCCGATCGCCCCGGCGGCAAACCCGGCGAAGCCGAGCGCTCCCGCCTCAAGTTCGGCGAGTGCCTCGATGGGAACGAGCTTCGCGCACGGCTTGCCGTTCATGTCAACGAAGGTCGCAAGGATAAAGCGGACGCCATCGGCCGCTGTTTTCTCGGCCAGGCTCAATGTTGCCTGGCGGGTGATGACGTCGGTCACGGAAGACTCCTCCGGTCCTCAGTGTTGCATGGAAGTGAACTGAATTGCTTGTCAGTAGACTAACCGCGGTTTGAGGCGGATGTGGGGCCTGCGTGTAAAAGGTTTGTTACGGGGCGTGGACCCGCTCCCGGAGACCCCCTGCGAACTCAATGAACTTGCGAAGCGTCCAGAAGAACTCAACATCGTCTTCGGAGTACCGATCGTGCAATCCGCGCGGAATCACCAACTGGATCCCGGAGGCATCAATTTCGCGGATCTGATTCGAGCTGACTGCAACGTCGAGGGTGGCGAGGTGCTTCCTCGGAATGCGATTGGCCTCCTGAAGCACTTGCCGCCATCGGTCCCGCAACGTCTGCTTCGCGGCGAGCATTGCGAGGCCTGCGTCCGGCCAAGACTCATCGCGGTACTCAGAGATACCCGGGAACACGAAGTCCGGCTCTTCTCGGCCTTCCGTCACGGGGTTGGGAGAGTAGGGCACACCGTGCATGTCGAACAAGGCGCGCAAGTGGTACTCGAAGGCCTTTCCCGCCCGACTCTTCCTGCGTTGAAACACTCTCATCGCTACGACGAGCTTCTCATCGAGGCTCGACGCGTCTTCCATTGCCTGCGCTTCAACCTTCGCCTCCATCGCGTTGAAGAGCTCGAGTTCCACGCGGGCCCACGCGAGTAGCGCTTGATCGGGATCAACCAATCCGTCGGCTCCGAAAGTGTTCTCTCGAACAAACCGAGAAAGTTCTTCGCCCTTGGGAAAACTCGTGCCAAAGGTTTCAAACATCATCTCGACGAGGGGTGCCTCCTCATCCGGTGTCAGGCCGAGCTCCGCGAGAACGTACTGCTCGGCCGCACTAACGTCCTTCTCAAGCAGGGTCTCTTCGGTTTCAACGGTGAATCTCTTCGACAAGCCATCCATTGAGAAGAGACTCAGAAGAGCGCGGCTCCCGGGAGACCCTGGCGCTGCGGTGAAAAGGAACACTGCCTCATCGCGATGGGCAACGATCAAGGTGCCACCCTCGTGGAGACTCTGGGCGAGTCTCGCGGAATAGTACAACCGCCACTCGTTCCGACGAGGGTGCTTCTCCCTAGCGTTGTACCACGTCAAGTTGGTCAGTGCGTTGGTCTGATCCTCAAGCGCATCCATGTCGAAGTGCCGGGCGAGGATCGTGCGCTTCTGCGGGCCAAAGAGTGCCTTTAAGCCGCTCACCCCGTTGAATTCGTGCTGATTCGACTTTCGCGGATTCACTTCTACAGCGGACAACTTCTTGGCCGCGAAGCCGTCGAAGTAGGACGCGAGACCGGACACTAGGCTGCGCGCAAGCCGGACTTCACCGCACTGATGTGGGGCGCCATGATCCTTGCCGCTTCGGCCATTACTGGCACGACCACTGAGTTGCCAAACTGGCGGTAAGCCTGTGCATCGCTTACAGGGATGCTGACATCGTCCGGATAACCCATGAGGCGGGCGGCCTCCCGTGGAGTGAGCCGCCTCGGGCGACGATCCGGTCCTTGAGACACCAGGATCTCGGACCCGTCCTTGTAGTAGCGAGCTGAAAGTGTCCGCGCACGATCGTCAGGTCCGACGAGCCCATACCCGAATCCATTGCCGGCGGCCTTGTGCTTCGCAGCGTAGGCCTGCAAGTACTCCCACAGCCTCGGGGTAAGCGTGTACTTCTCGTTGACGGTGCCACGTGGACCTTGGGTATAAGGCTCCTCTGCAGCCTCCGTGCCATCTTGTGGGTGGAGGATTCTTGCCATCTTCGGACCGAGATCCGGTGCCTCGAAGTCGTCCCAAGAAAATCCGGTGGCCTCGCGGAAACCCGCGATCAGGATGCGCTCTCTGTTCTGCGGGACGAAAGGAGCAGCGCTTATTACTCTCGCCTCGACGGTATACCCCAAGTCATCCTGCAGAACGTTCATAATCGTCTCGAAGGTCCGCCCCTTGTCATGCCGGGTCAGATTCTTGACGTTCTCGAGAAGGAAAGCCGCTGGGCGTTTCTCATCGACGATCCGCGCCACATCGAAGAACAGGGTGCCCTGAGTCTTATCCAAAAAACCGTGAGGCCGTCCAAGAGCGTTCTTCTTGCTTACCCCTGCAATTGAGAAGGGCTGGCACGGAAAGCCCGCAAGTAACACGTCGTGGTCGGGGATCTCTGCAGCATCGATCTTCGTGATGTCGCCATGAATTGGGTGCTCGTCCGGAAAGTTGGCGCCGTAGGTGACCTGCGCAAAGCGGTCCCATTCGCTGGTGAACACGCAGGCTCCTCCAGCTGACTCGAACCCCCGCCTAATGCCGCCAATCCCAGCGAACAGGTCAATGAAGGTGAATTCGGAGGACATGAAGTTCATTATGAACGGCACCCCCGACTTCCGCTCTACCGACCCGCTGTTTGCCACGGAGGCCACCCGAAGAATGGCCGCTAGATGCGGCGTGACGCTGAGAACCGGAACTTGCTTTCATCTTCAGTATGTTTGGCACATGAAGGACATCCAGGTTTCCGCGCCCGAGACATACAAGTTGCCAAAGAACATTCGCGACGAGCTGCCAGCGAATGAGGTTCCGGGAGCGGCGTCGGTGCTCTGGACGAAGTCGCAAGGGCGATGCGCGCTGTGCGGGGAACCCCTCCCTGCAGATGGCAAACTCGTCGACGCTGACCATTTCATCGCACGCGTCGAGGGCGATGGCGGCAAGACCGAACTCGCGAATCTTTACCTTGCCCATCGAGGCTGCAATCGGAGCCGCAGGAACCTTCCCTTTGAACTCGCGTCGAGGGTGATCCGATTCTCAAAGTGGTGTGAGTCACAGTACCGGCCATCATTCGCGAATGTTGTGGACAAGTACGTTGTGAAAGGTAACCGCCGAGTCGAAGTAGCCGTTGACGGCAAGTCAGTCACGGTCACATTCGGGACGGATGCCCGAACCGCTGATCTATACGAGGACCCCGCGACAGGCACAAAGTACTTCTTCATGAATGCCCCAGTCGAGTACATCCAGAATGACGGCGAAACTCAGCCGCGGTTCATCGAACTTGATCACGTCAGGACACTCGCAATTGAGTTCTGGGAGCGTCCAGTGCACGAACCGAGTAACTGCAGAGTTGTCCTAGTCGGCGATGGTCTGGCCGAGCTGCGACAGTTCGACGGACAGCACAAGACCACTGCCCAGCTTGTTCTCGGAAGAACCGAAGTACCGATGAAGTTCTACTACCAGCCAAGTGAACCGATGCTTCAACAGCTCGTCGTCCAGATCCAGCAGGTGATCAAGAAGCGGCCACTTTCCACGACCGACACACTGCGAAAACTCGATGACGTCATTCAAGACAAGGTGAAGCAGTACCAGGAAAGTCATGCTGGTGTCGCGCCTACTGAGATACAACTTGTGGAGGCGCAGCCCAAGCAAGACCAAACAGCGTTCAGGAAGCAGTTGCTGTCGAACTTTGCACTCGCGGTGCTACGCGATCCCGACTTTGAACTTGAAAAGTTCACGTCCAAGAAGATCGACAGATCGAAGCCGTTCACGGACACCGTCCTCGTGAACAAACTAATCACGCCGCTCATCGCACAAGACCTGCAGGATGAGCCGCTCGACAACTCTTATGCCCGCGATAACGAGCGAGCGTCTATCGTTGCCGTCCTGAATCGTATTGGCAGCAACATGCTGGATGGAAAGTGGAATCCATCTTCGGATGGCTCCGCAGACGATGTGATGACGTACCGCGCACGCCACTTTTTCCAGCAAGGCGCCATCGGCTGGTGGCTAAACGAGGTGCTTTTGCCCGCGTTCAACGCTAATTTTCCAAAGGCGCGATGGAAGCGCCTCTTTCTTGAGGAGCTGACCGTCGAGCAACAGGAAATGCTTGACGCATTCATTGACATTCTCTGCGGTTGGGATCTCTGGAGTTCTGAAGACAAAGCAATCGTCGGGGCATTCAGGAGCAACACTGTAAAGAATGTCGTTGAGGCGGTTGATGAGACGAAGTACAGCAACCTAACGCTCAGTCAGCAGTACTTGAATAGCTAGATCGATTCGAGAGTGGGAGGCCCGCGCGGTGCCCAATATGCTGACCGACCCCACCCGGCGGTCAGCGCTCATGTCCAGCATCCGGTCGAAGAACACGAAGCCCGAACTGCTGGTGTTCAAGGAGCTTAGGGCGCGCAAGGTGTACTTCCAGCGGCACTACGACCGGGCTCCCGGCAAACCTGACATCGCCCTGCCGCGCAAAAAGCGCGCGGTGTTCATCGACGGCGACTTTTGGCACGGTCGAACGTTGGATCACGTCGTGGAGAAGTACGGTGAGGCGAGCTCGTGGACCGTGAAGCTTCGACGAAACATCGCGCGAGACGCGGAACAAGCCGCTGAGCTGGAGCGGCGAGGGTGGAGCGTTCTGCGAGTCTGGGAAAGCGACATCATGCGGGTGCGCACGCGCGCCGCGGTGATCGATGAGATTGAAGCGTTTTTGCGGGGGTAGGCGCCCCTACTCCTCCAGAGACCAACCCATGTCACGAGCATCCTTGTGTCGCTCAATTCGGAGCGCGTCCTTGAGTCTCATGCCTGGGTGATGGAACTCGGCGAGTCCCCGCCTGACGGCCAGCCAGATGACCGTGTACAGCACCCAGAGGACAAGTACAACGATGGCCAGCCAGACGACAATGATGATCAGGATCGTCGCGGTGCCTAGGGCTGCGAATTGGGCAAAGTCCACAGCCTGAGATTAGTGAGGGGTGCTCGCATGCGATCAGCCCCAGTTCGGGGCGGGTCTCGATACGCGGCTTTGCCGCACTCGACCGGCGGGGTACCAGCGGGTCTCGATACGCGGCTTTGCCGCACTCGACCGCCGGGGTTGCGGGGTTGTGGTCTCGATACGCGGCCTTGCCGCTACTCGACCGACAGCGTTACTCGGGGACTGCGGCCGGCGCGACCTCGGTGGGGGTGAGCGGCGTGCGCGGCATCGCGAAGGACGCGATTCCCGCGGCAACCGCAGCAGCCAGCACGCCGATGAACACCGCGGCGGTTCCTGCGGTGATCTGTTCGGGGCCGGGGGTTCCGGCATCCCCGAAGACCGCGTTGGCGATCGCACCGAAGATGGCCACGCCCACAGCCGAGCCGAGGGACCGCGCGAACATATTGTTGCCGGTCACCACACCACGCTCATGCCACGGCACACTCGACTGGGCGGCGATCAGGGTCGACGTTGAGAGCAGGCCCATCCCGAGACCAATGATGAAACAGGCCACGGCCACGATCGGCACCGACGGCGTGTGGGCGAACACCGCCAACACAGCGGTTCCCAACACGGCGACGCTAGCCCCAAGCAACGCCGTCGTGCGGAACCCGAACCGCAAGTAGAACCGCCCCGAGAACGACGCCGACAGCGGCCACCCCAGGGTGAGCGCGGCCAGCGCAAGCCCCGCAACGATCGGCAACACACCCAACGAGCCCTCGAGGTAGGTGGGCACGTACGAGGTCAGGCCGATGATCAGCGCACCCGTGCAGAGCGCGATGAGAGTGGTGGTCAACAGCAGGGGTCGCGTGAAGACCCACAGCGGCAGAACCGGTTCGGGCGCTCGCCGCTCAACCAACACGAACACCACCAGCAGCACGCCGCCCACCGAGAACGCACCAATGGACTGCCAGGAGTTCCACGCCCAGGCCTGCCCGCCCTCGAGCACCGCCAAGATCAGCAGGGTCATCGAGGCGGCGAGCAACCCGGCACCGAGGTAGTCGATGGTGTGATTGCGGCGCTCGATCTTCTCGTGGAAGTGGCGGATGAGCATCCACCCGGCCAGCAGACACAACGGGATGTTCACAAAAAAGACCCAGCGCCAGGCATCCAGCTGCGAGAAGATACCGCCGAGTGCCGGGCCTACGACCGACGAGACGGCCCACACGCTCGCCAGATAACCCTGCGTCGCGGCGCGTTCCGCGACCGTGTAGATGTCGCCGACGATAGTGATCGACATGGGCTGCACGGCACCCGCCCCGAGCCCCTGCACCGCACGAAAAGCGATCAGCGCCGGCATACTCCACGCCAGCCCACAGAGCACCGAGCCGAGCAGAAATAGCCCAATACCAACCAGGATGATCGGCTTGCGTCCAAACAGGTCGCTGAGCTTCGCGTAGATGGGCACCGTCACCGCCTGCGCAAGCAGATACACCGAGAACAGCCACGGGAACTGCGAGAACCCACCCAACTCGGCGACGATCGTGGGGATCGCGGTCGCGAGGATCGTCGCATCGATGGCCACGAGGCCCGTCGTAACCATCAGGGAAATGAGGATGGGGCCGCGCTCAGAACGGAAACCCACAGCGGAAGTCATAAGAAACCCAAGTCTTGCAGAGTGCGCAAGTATTCCGTGAAACGATTGACGGATGCTGGCACCCGACGGCGCGTGGACCCCGACCATCCTGTGGGTGATACTCGCGGCACTCCTCGTGATGCTTGTGGTGCGCACCATCCTCAAGGATCGCCGCGAGTACCAGCGGTTCAAGCGGTTTCGGTCGACGGTCAAGCGGCAGGCGATGTTCCGCAAGTGGTTGCTCGACTCGATGCTCTCCATTGGGCTTGTCGCCGGGGTGTTGCTGGTGCTGGTGTGGCAGTACGTTCCGCGGTTCCGGGCGGAGTTGCGGTCATGGTTCGAGATACCGCCCGTGTGGGCGTGGGCGATTCTTGTTGGTGGTGTTCTGGGGTTCACCGTGCTCACGGCGCTGGGTATCCGGTCGGCCCGGCATGCGCCCGACGATCTGCCCACCATCGGCGACGTTGCGGCGATGCTCCCCCGCAACCGCCAGGAGATCCGGCTCGGCTGGGCGCTCTCCATCAACGCGGGAATCTCCGAGGAGC
This sequence comes from Rhodoglobus sp., assembly GCA_965279605.1. Lineage (GTDB taxonomy): Bacteria > Actinomycetota > Actinomycetes > Actinomycetales > Microbacteriaceae > Rhodoglobus. The sequence continues at coordinate 218,363 of CBDIIE010000013.1, read as the reverse complement.
TCATGTTTCGCCTCGCGCTCCCCACGGTGGTGTACGGGGCGTCGGGGTCGGCGATCGCTGCGGTGGTCGTGTCGGTGGTGGTCTTCGGGGCGCTGCACGCGTATCAGGGCATCACAGGCGTTGTCGGAACCACGCTGATCGGCGCATTCCTCTTCTTCACCTTGTTGGCCACGGGGTCGATCCTCGCGCCGATCCTGCTGCACATCCTCTTCGATTTGCGCTCGCTCGTGCTCATCCCCACAGCCGTGTTCGGCGCCCACAAGGTGGATGGGCGGGTGCAGAAATACATCCCGCGGCCCAAACCGAAGCCCGTGGCGGATGCCGCGACGCCCGGTTCCGCGGATGCTGCGCCGCCGACGAACCCGGATGCCACGCCGCCGTCCACCCCGCCGGTCGAGTAGCGGCGCAGCCGCCCAACCGCCGGTCGAGTGCGGCGCAGCCGCGTATCGAGACCAGCCCAACCCGCCGGTCGAGTGCGGCGCAGCACTACCCGCCGGTCGAGTGCGGCGTAGCCGCGTATCGAGACCAGCCCAACCCGCCGGTCGAGTGCGGCGCAGCACTACCCGCCGGTCGAGTGCGGCGCAGCACTACCCGCCGGTCGAGTGCGGCGTAGCCGCGTATCGAGACCAGCCCCCGCACCTCGCCCCGGCCTCGATACGGCCGCCGGCCTACTCGACCGAGCGCGGTGCCGTGCCGGACCCTCATCCTCTCCTCCACAGCCCTGACCAGCATTTTCTTATCCCCACCTCGAACATTTCTTCTAACCTTCGGGTAAACTGGGGCCATGCCCGTCACCCAGCTCCCACCCCTTCGAGCGTTCTCACGCTCCCAGGCCCAAGTGCTGCGTGACGACGAGCTGATCGCCGAGCAGCAAGCGTTCGCCGCCGCCCGCCGCCTCCTCGACGCGGGTGCCGCTGCGGTCGCCGCCGAGATCGCCCACCGCTCCCGCCGCGAACTCGGGCCCGACGGGCTGGCCCAGTCCCGCGGGATGCGCACCCCGGAGAACCTCGTCGCCCAGGTCACCGGCCTGAGCACTAGGGATGCCCGCACCCTTGTCACCGTCGGCACCCTCGTCGCCGACCCCGAGCCGTGGCTGGCCCCGGTCGCCGACGCCGTCACCACCGGCGGACTGTCGCTCGAGGGCGCCGGCGTGATCCGCGCCGGGCTGGGCGGTGGTGCGGGCGACACTGATCGGGTCGCGCCGGAGGAGCTCGCCGTCGCGGCCACGCGTCTGGTTGACGAGGCCCCGGGGCTGACCCTGGAGCAGCTGGCGCGCCGCGCCCGCGAGGCCCGCGCGACCCTCGACACCGCCGGGGTCCCCGCCCGCGAGGAGGAACTGCGCGAGCGCCGGTTCCTGACCCTCACCCCGTTGCCTGACGGCATGACCCGCGTCACCGGGCTCCTCGACCCGGAATCCGCCGCGATCATCAGCACCGCCCTCGACGCCATCAGCGCACCCCGCCGCGGCGGACCCCGCTTCGTCGACACCAGCACCACCACCAGCCCCACCGGTGCCCCTACCGATGCCGGGCCCACCGACGATGACGAGCGCACCATCCCCCAGGTCATGGTCGACGCCCTCGTCGATGCCATCACCCTCGCCACGATCGCCGACCGTGCAGGCAACAGCACCCGCCTGTTCGGCCAACACCGCGTCGGGGTTCGCGTGCACGTCGCCCACCGCGACCTGGCCACCACAACCGGTTACGCCCACCTCGAGGGACAAACCACCCCCGTCTCCGTCACCACCGCCACCCGCATCGCCTGCAACGCCGGCCTGGTCCCCATCGTCATCGACGACACCGGCCAACCCCTCAACGTCGGCCGACAACAACGCTTCCACACCCCCGCCATGCGCATCGCCATGGCAGCCCGCGACGGCGGATGCATCATGCCCGACTGCGACCGACCACCCCACTGGTGCGAAGCCCACCACACCAACGAATGGCACAACGACCACGGCGACACCTCAGTCGAAGACGGGGTACTCCTCTGCCGACACCACCACCTCCTCGTCCACAACAAGGGATGGCGAATCACCCGGGACGGCACAACCTACTGGCTGGTCAAACCCGACGGAACCCGCACCCGCCTCCACCACAACAACCCCATCACCAAAAGAATCCACCCCACCTAGGGCCGCGCCGGGCCGGCCTGGACACGGGCCGGTCTCGATACGGCCCGCGGCCTACTCGACCAACAGAAACACGGCCTGCGGCCTACTCGACCAACGAAGTACCCGCCCGCCGGTCGAGTGCGGCACAGCCGCGTATCGAGACCAGCACCCGACAGGCGCAACCCGCAGGGCGGGTCTCGATACGGCCTCCGGCCTACTCGACCAACGAAGTACCTGCGGCCCACTCGACCAACAGAAGCACCCGACCGCCGGCCTACTCGACCAACAGAAGCACCCGCCCGCCGGTCGAGTGCGGCACAGCCGCGTATCGAGACCAGCGGGCCCGACCCACACAACTCAGCCGGCGGCAGCCCGCTCGTACGCCTCAATGTGCACCTCAGCGCAGCGCTCCCACGTGAACGACGCCGCCTGCGCCAAGCCCGCCTCGTAGAAGTCTCCGCCACGCTCCAGGGCCGTCAGAATCCCCGACGCGATCGACTCCACATCCCGCGCGTCAAAGAGCACGGCCGCGTCGCCGACCACCTCGGGCAGCGACCCGGAATCGGCGGCAGCGACCGGGCATCCCGACGCCATCGCCTCCAGCGGCGGCAACCCAAACCCCTCGTACAGGCTCGGGAACGCCACCAACGACGCCGACCGATACAACTCGTGCAGCTCATCCAGGCTCACCAGCCCACGGCGATCCACCCACGACGGCAACTCGCCCAACTGGTCCAGCGCCCCACCGGTCAACACCAGTGTCAACTCTGGATGACGCTGCCTCACCAACTCCATCGCCGCCACCAGCCGCGTGTGGTTCTTGTGGGCCCACCCTCGCGCCGGGTACAGCACAAACGGCTTCCGCTCGCCCCTGAATGGCACGTACTGCGAGGTATCCACGCCCAGCGGCGCGACCACAACCCGATCGGGGTCGATGCCCAAGTGCGAGACGATCTGCTGCCGCGCGAACTCACTGATCGTGATCACGAGGTCCGCACGCTTGGCGACCCCCTCGTAGTAGCGACTCCGAAACGCCAGCTCCACCCGCGTGAACAGCTCCGGCAGGTCGAGGTGCTGCACGTCGAACAGGGTCTGCACCAGCGGCACACCCTTCGGCGGTGACGGCACGGCCACCGTAAACGGGTAGTGCACCACGTTGTGGTCTGCCCACATCGAGCGGATGCTGCCCGCCTTCAGCGACGCGGATGCCAGCGTCGAGATCCGCTGCAGCGTCGACCCCCGACCATCCAGGCCCGGCACCACCCGCTCGGGCAGCGCACCACTGAACCCGGCCGCCGCTTCGGGAACGTATGCCACCGCATCCACCCGGTCGGAGCCTGCCAACTGGGCGGTCAGCTCGCGGGCGTAGGTCTCGCTTCCACCCATGCCGCCACGCACAAGGGTGAGCATGGAGAGCGCAACCCGGGGAACGGGAGTCCGGGGCACAGCCATGGCGGTTAGCCTAGCCGAGTGACTCTGGACATCATGATGCCGTTCTGGGGCCGCTTCGATCACTTCCGTCAGGCGGTGGAGAGCGTGCTCGCGCAAGGCGACCCCGACTGGCGCCTCACGATCCTCGACGACCAGTACCCCGACCTCGAGCCCGGCCAGTGGGCCCAGTCGCTCGGCGACCCGCGCATCACCTACCTGCGCAACGAAACCAACCTCAAGCCCAGCCGCAACTACAACAAGGCGGTCACGCTCGCCACGTCCGAGTTCACGGTGATCATGGGGTGCGACGACATCATGCTTCCCGGCTACGTGGGCCGGGTGCGCGAGCTGATCGAGCAGTTCCCGGATGCGGACATCATCCAGCCGGGCGTGCGGGTGATCGATGAGAACGGCACCGTCGTTCGGCCTCTCGCCGACCGCGTGAAGTCCGTGTATCGGTTTGGCGGAACCGGCGCCCGCCAGTTCCGCGGCGAGCGCCTCGCGACGAGCCTGCTCCGCGGCAACTGGACCTACTTTCCGTCGCTCGTGTGGCGCACCAGCCGGTTGACGGGTGGGTTCCGCACCGACCTCGACGTTGTTCAGGATCTCGCGATGCTGATGCAGATCACCTTGGCGGGCGGGTCTCTTGTGCTCGACGACACCGTGGTGTTCGAGTACCGTCGCCACTCCACGAGTCTCTCCGCGGTCACCGGCACCGACGGGTCCAAGTTCCGGCAGGAGCGCACGCTGTTCCGCGAGAGCGCCGCGGCCTGCGACGAGCGGGGCTGGCGCCGGGCATCCCGGGCAGCACGCAACCACCTCACGTCGCGCCTGAATGCCCTCACCGAGCTTCCCGGCGCGGTTGTGCACCGCAACACCGTGGGACGCTCGACGCTCACGCGCCATGTGCTCGGCCTTGACTACCGCGACCCCGAGTAAGATCGGCGGGTGACTTCCCCGGCGCCGTCCCGCTACGCGGACACCCTCATCGTGATGCCGGCCTTCCACGAGGAGGCCTCCGTGGCCGCCGTGGTGCACGAGGTGTACAGCAAGCTGCCCGGCATCAACGTGCTTGTCGTCGATGACGGATCAACGGATGCCACCACCGAGGTAGCACGCGCGGCCGGAGCCAAGGTCGCCACCCTGCCGTTTAACCTCGGCGTCGGCGGTGCCATGCGCGTGGGCTTCAAGTACGCCCTCGAGAACGGCTACAACAACGTCGTGCAGGTCGACTCTGACGGCCAGCACGACCCCGCGAGTGTTCCCGCCCTCCTCGAGCAGCTGAAGACCCACGACCTGGTGCTCGGCGCCCGGTTTGCTGGGGAGGGCGAGTACGAGGCACGCGGCCCACGCGCGTGGGCGATGAAGGTCCTCGCCGCGATTCTGAGCCGCACCGCCAAGACGACCCTCACCGACACGACCTCCGGGTTCAAGGCATCCGGCCCTCGTGCTGTTGCCCTGTTCGCCGAGCACTACCCCGCCGAGTACCTGGGTGACACGATCGAGGCGCTGGTGATTGCGGCGCGTGCGGGAATGTCGATCACGCAAGTTCCGGTCGCGATGCGTCCGCGCGCCGGTGGTGTGCCGTCCCACAACTTCGTGAAGTCGGCCGTGTACCTGGCGCGTGCTGGTGTGGCGCTGGTGTTCTCGTACATCCGCCCGAAGTCGGTGTACCGCACCACGTCGAGCGGCATCCCCGCCACACCCGTCACCACTGCTGCCACCACCGCCCAGACCCCATCCCCCACCCAGACCCCGGGAGTGATGTCATGAGTGTTGCGAGCTACATCCTCGGCATTGTCTCGGCCGCCCTCATCCTGATCGTGGTGATCGAGATGCTCCGCAGGCACCGCCTCCGCGAGCGTCACGCGATCTGGTGGGTGATCGCCGGAATCCTCGCGCTCATCATCGGCATCTTCCCGAAGACGCTCGACTGGGCCGCCGGTGTGCTGGGCATTCAGGTACCCACGAACCTCGTGTTCTTCGTGGGGATCGCCCTGCTCTTCCTGGTCGCCCTCCAGTCCAGCTCCGAGCTCACCAAACTCGAGTCGAAGACGCGCACCCTCGCCGAGCAGGTCGCACTCCTGGAGCTACGCATCCGGGAGCTCGAGAACCGCGGAGAGGCGACCCCGCCCGCGGCGCCAAGCACGACGCGCAAGCCCAGCACCCGCACTACCAAGCGCCCCTCCGAAAACTAAGGAGATTCTCGCTGCGGGCCGAGACGCGGGGCGAGATTCCGGGCGTGCTTGCGACGGAGTCGGAGCATTCCGAAGAATCTCCTTAGTTTTGGATAACGGCAGGGGCGGGCGGAACCCTGGGCGGACGGAACCCAGGTGCGCGGCGGGCTACGCGGGCAGCTGCAGTTACGCCGGCAGCTGCCCCGCAATCCAGTCCTGCAGCGCGGCGACTCCCTCGTCGAGGCCCACGCGTGGGGTCCAGTCGAGCCACTGCGTGGTCGCCGAGATGTCGGCGGATGCAGCGCGCACGTCCCCGTCGCGGAACTTGCCCACGACCACTGGGTCGGGCGCCCCGTAGTACTTCGCGATCGACACCGCCATGTCCTGGATGGTGGTCGCGACCCCGGTTCCCACGTCGAGAACGGGGCGCGCTGCATCCGGCCCAGCGGCCAGCGTCGCTGCGATCGCCGCGGCAACGTCGTCGATAAACACGAAGTCACGAATGATGTGACCGTCTTCGTACAGGGGAATTTCGCGCCCCTCGCGCGCCCACTGCGAGAACAACGACACGATGCCGGTGTAGGAGTTGATGAGCGACTGGCCAGGCCCGTAGACGTTCTGCAGGCGCAGGATGCTGATCGGCACTCCGCGAGCGCCACCCCACGCGGTGAGCAGGTGCTCCTGCGCGAGCTTGGTGGCGCCGTAGACGCTGGTGGGTGCGGGCGGGGTGGCGGCAGCCGAGGTGGGGAGAGCGACGGCATCCGGGAAGTCCCACTGGCCGGCCTCGAGCTGCGCGTGTGAGCGCATCCCGGGCTGGAACACGGTTCCGTCGGTGCGACGCCAGCTGCCCTCGCCGTAGACGGCCCGGCTCGAGGCGAGCACGATGTGTCGCGGCAGGTGGCCTGTGCGCCCCAGCGCGTCGGTGAGCTCCGTGGTGCCCACCACGTTGACACGGCTGTGGCGGCTGGCCTCGTCGAGGGACTGGGCGGTGCCGGTCTCGGCGGCGAGGTGGATGACGGTGTCGGGTGCGAGGTCGGCGAGGAGTCGCTCCCAGTCGCCGGGGTTTGTGACGTCGCCCACCACCAGCTCGGCATCCGGATGCAGCGCGGCGGGGCGAGTCGAGCCCGGGTGCACCTGCGGGTGGAGCGAGTCGAACGCGACCCAGCGGTCGGCACTGCCCACGAGGCGCTCGGCCAGGGCACAACCAATAAACCCGGCCCCGCCGGTTACGAGAACGGTGCCGAGGTCGGTGCCCGGCACAAGGGCGCTGCTGTTGGTCACTTACTCTGCCTCACCGGTGCGCTGGAAGCGGGTCCGCACCTTGTCGTACCAGTACCGAACCCCCCGGCCCGGTCCCCAGTTCTTGAGCCGCATGGCCCACTTTTCGACGCCATGCCAGCTCAGCCACGCGAATCCGAATGTCACGAGAAGCGAGATGGCAACGAATGGAACATACCCGAGCCGGTGTACCCCAAGGTAGGCGAGCACCTGCTGCACGAGGAACCCGTAGATGTAGACGCCGTACGAGTAGTCGTTCTTTTTGCCGATCCACTGCACCGCCGCGGGCAGTCGAGCGGCGAGGTACATCACCAGGTAGGCGCCCGCGATCGTGCCCACCGTTAGGAACCCGCCATAGCGGAGTGTGACCAGAAGCAGGATCGCGGAGAGGATGCCCAGCCGGTCGTCGAACGGCACGGTGCGCGAGTAGACCGCGAGCGTGGACCCCAGTAGGAACGTGAACGTGAGCGAGATGCCGTTCGGGTCGGCGAGCTGCGGAATCACCAGCCCCACGGCGTTCAGGTCAACGATCGCCATGATCTGCAGCACGAAGTAGAACCCCGTGAGGATCGGCACGATGATGCGTGCGTTACGCAGTATGCCAAACAGCACCATCACCGCGATGATCAGGTAGCAGTTCCACTCGTAGATCAGGGTCCAGATCGACCCGTTGAAGACGCTCTGACCGGCGATCTCGCCGTACGGGGTCGTGGTCGCGAGCAGATCGTGGATGCCGTAGTTGCCGATTCGCAGCGTCCAGTTGGAGAGAAAGTACGTCACTCCCCCGCCGGGCGTGAAGTACCCGGCGAGCTCGCGTCCGTAGCCGAGCCACCAGATGAGGGGCGCGATCACAAACCCGGTGACCAGCAGCACCGTCCAGTACGCGGGGAAGATCCGCAGCGTGCGCCGCCACATGAACTGCACGACGTCGCCGGACATGCCGCTCTTGGCAATCAGGTAACCGCTGATCGCAAAAAAACCACCAACCGCCAGGGATCCGAGGGATGCCTGGCCCTGCGTGAGCTCCTTGACCGGGTCGACTCCGAAGTCCCCGAGGGGGAATGCGTGGTCGAAAATGACCAGCGAGGCGAGCACGAGGCGGATGAGCCCCAGCGAGTTGTTGTTGCCGTTAAGCGCCTGCGAGATGGAGACGATCGCGCCGCTGCCGGGAGGTGTGGGGGGAACGGCGGCGCGCTCGAGGGAGGAGGTGCCGGCCGAAGTCACGCCCCCGATCCTATCGGGGGGCTCGCTCAGGGCCACTGCGGGAGTCGCCTCATGCCGCACGTCACACCGCGCAGGGCGGCTCGCCCTTAGGGTTGAGGGCATGATGGTGGCCGTGTGGAGCGTCGCGCTCGTTGCGCTCTGGTCGCTGTTTTTCCGCCGGGTTGCGCGAGCCGCCGCGGTTGCTTATGCCGTGATCGTCTTTCTCGGGGTGGAGCTTGTTCTCCTGCTCGTGAATCCACTGCTCGGCCTGGCCCTGCCGTGGCTTGAGGGTGTGGTGTGGGCCGCGGTGACGGTGTTCGCCGTGGTGGCGTGGGTGCGTGGGACACGGCCGGTGTTGACGCGGCGTGGGATCGCCCTCGGGGTTGCTGCGGCATCCGGGGGTGTTCTTGTGGTGGGCGCGACTGCGCTCGCGCAGGTCATCCCGGGGGCCCTGCGGCTGGCGTGGGCGATGAACTCCGACGCCGTCAACGTTGTTGCCTTCTCGCGCGAACTGCTCGCCGCGGGCGGCATCGACCCCTCCGCATCGGACACCCCGACTCCCCTGCCGTTTGCGATGCTCGCGTCGGCGGCGTCACCGGGTCGAGCTGGGGTAGCGGATGCCGCACTCGCCGGCCACGACATTGCCGCTCTCGCCGCGCTCTGGGTGCTCATGGCCGCGATCTGCTGTGTGCTCGCGGGAGCGGTGGTTGCCCGATCGGTACAGCGAGTACACACTCCGCTCGCGGTTGGGGCAACGGCGGTCGGATCGCTTCTCGGCACCACGTGGTTTGTGCTGGGCGTGCAGTTCCAGTTTGGGTTTGTGACCACGGCCTTTGCGGTGGCCCTGCTGCTCGCCGGATGGCTCGTGTACCTGGACAGCTCACAACGACCGGCCCTGGCACTAATGGCACTCGTCGTTGCGGTCGCGGCTCTGCTGGGCGTGTGGATTCCACTCGTGGTGGTGCTGATACCGCTGGGGGTGGTTGTTGTGGTGCGCCACTGGCGCACGATCATCCGCTCGGGCTGGCGGGGGCTCGCGCCGCTCGCTGCGGCGGTGGCCTTGGTGCTGGTCTACCTCGTGGGCATTAGCCTCCCGCTGTACCTCGCGGCATCGTCGTTCCTCGCCGCGGACGGCGGGTTCCCCGCGATTGGTCCCTCGACGATTGTGGCCGCCGTGGGTGCAGCCGGGCTCGCGGTCGCGCTCGCCGCTCGATTCCGCGGGGAGCGTGACGCGCTCCTGGGGTTCATCGCACTCTCGATCGGGTTTGGGGTGGGTCTCGCGTTCCTGCTTGCCCAGCGCCTGGGCACCGAGGTGATGTGGGGCTATTACCCCGCCAAGTTCGCGTGGACGGTCGCGATCCTCGCGATCGTGATCGCCGTGGGCGCGGCCAGCGGCCTGCTCGAGGGGGCGTCCGGTCGACGGCGTACCGACGTGGCCGCGTTGGGGTTTGGCCTGGTGCTGCTCGCGGGGCTCGTGTGGTCGCCGAGTGAACCCCAGGACCCCGTGGCGCAGCTGCCGCTTGTGGGCATCCTTCAGGGCAATGCGTTTGACCTCACCAACGAGCAGGCGGACACGGTGCTCGAGTTCTCGGGCCGCGAGAACGGCCAAGACGTGCTGTGGCGCACGCCATTCGACACGTGGGGCAACCGCTGGTTGCTACAGCTCGACGTCGACGACTTCAACACCAACCCCGTGCGGTCCTACGCCTACCTGACCTCACTGAACGCGGGCGACGTGTGCTCCATCGCCGAGCTGCTGGGCGACGACGTCATCGTGCACACGAGCGACCCGACCGCGGCGGACGAGCTCGCGGCCACGTGCCCCGGGGCCAACCTCGAGGTGCGCGACTTCTAGCTAGAGGGATTCGAGGCGCGACCCCGCACCACCACGAGCCCACCAAGGTGCACGGCCAGACCCACCACCGGCCCGGCGAGCAGGGCGACGGCCGCGAGGGTCTCAAGCTCCAGCGGGATCACGGCGCCGAGGAACAAAGCCAGGATGGTGGCCACGGCCCCGGTCACCCAGCCCGCGGTGTAGAGATGGTGCAGCGACCGGGCCAAGACCGCGGATGCCGTGACCGTCAGTGCGGCAACCAGCGCCGACGAGACCACCAGCACCCCCAGGAACCACGCCGACGGCACGGGCTCGCCCGGGAACAGCCAGCCGAAGATCGGCTGACCCACGAGCCACGCGAGCCCGTCCAGTACGACTCCGGCTCCGAGCACGAGAGCGAGGATGACGGCGAGGCGGCGCGCGGCGCGCTCGGGGGCATCCCGGAACTGCACCAGCAGATACCCCTGGAGCGCCATGGTGACGATGATGAGCGGCGCACGCACGAGGGTCACCGCGAGGATGACCATACCCACGATCCCCGCGGGGCTTCCCGCTGCGGCGAGGCCAAACGCGAGCGGGAATCCGCTGACCATAAGACCCGTCGCGGCGGCCGCCGTGATCGTGCGCGAGACGTTCCACGCAAGCTGTCGGTAGCCCACGTCGAGCTGCGCGCGACCGACCACCCGGCTGCGGATGAACGGCCAGAGCACCACAATCGCCAGCGGGAATGGCGCCACGGCCGCCCACGCGAGCACCACGATGTTGTGGGTAAACGGGAGGGCCACGGCGATCCCCGCGAGTCGCAGCAGCGCGTCGGCGAGCACCAGTGCGGCGGCGGCGTGCCACTGCCCCAGACCGAACAGAGTGCCGCCGAGCACCGCGACGAGCGCGTAGCTTGCTGCACCTGCAGCGAGCGGAAACACCAGCGCCCATCCGACACCCGGGAAGACCCCCTGTGCCCACAGCGGGGCCGTCGCCAGCACGATCACGAGGGTCGCGCCCGCGGCGGCGAGGCCAAAGTTGCGGGCACGGTTCACGTGAGGGTGGGCATCCGCCGCGACCGGCTGCGTGGCGCGCGTCACCTCCTGCTGAAGACCAAACAGCGCGCCGACCACCAGATAGAGGGCCGCCCAGAACACCGCGAACGTCGCGTAGTCCGCGAAACCGATCACGCGGGGCACGAGCCACGTGATCACGTAGGAGGCAACGCCGGCGATTGCGGTCGCAATCAGGATCACGGTGAGGCCGGACTTGGGCATGGCGTTCAGCCTATCCGCGTACTATCGAAGCCATGCCCGCACGCCCCACGTCCCCGCGCGCGTGGGTCGTTTTTCTGAGCTCCTGGCTGCTGTTCTCAGCCCTCGCGGCCCTGTGGTCGCTCAGCACGCCGTTCGCGGCGTCGCCGGATGAACCCGCCCACCTCATCAAGGCCGCCTCGGTGGTGCGCGGTGCGTTTAACAACGCGGATGCGGGTTCCGGCAGTCTCGTCGAGGTGCCGCAGTACATCGCCTGGACGCATGCCCAGACCTGCACCGCGTTTGATGCGACCGTGACCGCCGCGTGCATCGCCGAACCCCCCGGCGACGACGACGTCATCGTCGACTCGACGACAACGGCCGGCCGCTACAACCCGGTCTACTACGTGCTCGTGGGCTGGCCGAGCCTCATCTTCGGCGACGGCACCGGCATCTACGCCATGCGTATTCTCAGCGGGATGCTGTCGAGCGTCTTCCTGGCCCTCACGGCCGTGGTCATCGCCAGCTGGCGCGGCCGCGCGCTCCCCGTCATCGCCTTCGGCGCCGCAGTCACCCCGATGCTGCTGTTCCTGAACGGGTCAGTGAACCCCAACGGGCTGGAGATCACCGCCACCCTCGCCGCGTTTGTTGCCGTGACGGCGGTGGTCGCGCGCCCCGATCCCGCGCTTCTTGTGCAGCGGGCATCCATCGTCGCGGTCGCCGGGGTCCTGGCCGCGAACACCCGCGCGATCTCCCCGCTGTGGGTCGCGATCGCCATCCTCGTGCCGTTCCTGCTGGCATCTCGCGAGCAGTTGCTCTCGCTGATCCGCACTCGCGCGGTCATCATGAGCGCGTCGGTGGTGGCCGCCGGCGCGGTCGCCGCCCTGCTGTGGTTGCGTCTGACCAACACCGTGTCGACCTCGAGCGAGGCCGGCGGGGAGGCGATGGAGGTTCCCTATGCTGGGTCCTCGCCGCTGTTCGGGTTTGGACTGATGCTGCTGCGGTTCGGCCAGCACCTTCGGGAGATGATCGGGGTGTTCGGCTGGCTTGACACGGCCGCGCCGCCCGAGGTGTATGCGCTCTGGGGCTTGTTGTTTGGTGGCCTGGTCATCTGGGCCGTCGCGCTCCTGCGCGGGCGGGCTCTGCGGTTTGCCCTCGTGCTCATCGTGGCCGTGCCGGTCGTGCCCGCGCTCATCCAGGCGGCGTTTATCACCTCGGGTGGCTGGATCTGGCAGGGCCGCTACGCGCTCCCGGTGCTGGTGATTGCGCTGGTTGGCCTGGGGCTCGCTCTCTCGGAGCACTTCGATCGACTCGAGCGTCGCACCGCGCTGATCCTCGGCGGCGTCGCCGCTGGCATCTGGGTAGTGGGCCACGTCCTGTCGTTTATGGCGGCACTGCAGCGGTACTCAGTGGGTGCAGACGGCTCGTGGTTTGCCATGTTTACCAGCCCCGAGTGGCAGCCGCCGGGCGGAATCACCCTGCTGCTCGTGGTGTTCACGGCGGTTATTGTGGCGACGGCCGCCGTGGGCTACCGGTTCGCGTTTGTGCGGTCGGTGGCGAGCCCCGTGGCCGTCACGCCGGGTGCATAAGGTCGCGCAGGATGTCGAGTGTGCCCTGGCTCGACAGCCGGGCGTAGTCCCGGCGCTGGGCGAGAATGGGGCGCACCCGGGCCAGCCGAGCGGACGGGTACTGCGCACGACGGGACTCGAAACGCGACTTCTCGCGGGCGAGGCCCAGCCAGCGCTCGTCGACGCCCATCGATTCGAGTCGCGCCGCGAGGGCAGCCGACCGCGCCGCAAGCCAGACATAGCGGTCGCCGCGGGGCTGCAGCATCCGCCCCAGCAGGTAGCGCAGCGTGGGTCGCGAGACACCAATTTCGTTCGCGCCGTGCTGGCGGTAGTCGACAAGCGCCGCGGGGTCGAGACGGGCGCCACCGTGAGCGGCCGCGATGATCGCGAACCACTCGTCGTGGATCCAGCCCTCACCGATCGGGAGTGCGGCCTGTGCGAGGGTTCGCCGGAACACCACGGTCGCACCGGTGGCGAGGTTGCGCCGCAGGTACGCCTCGAAGGCTCTGCCCTCGAGGAGCTGCTCGCGCTCGGTTGGGGTGATACGCAACCAGTCCAAGAGGCGCTGGTCGAGCCGCTCCCCCGAGCCATCGATGAGCTCGGCGTCGTGGTGCACAAACGTCACGGCAGGGTCGTCGAAGTGCGCCAGAACCGCCGCAAGCCGACCCGGGTGCCAGCGGTCGTCCTGGTCGGAGAGGGCAACCAAGTCACCGGTTGCCGCCCCGATCGCCCGAGTGAAGTTGCCCGCGACCCCCAACGGTGTGGCCTGGGCCGCGAGCATCCGTAGGCGCACAGTGGGGTACTCGGCGGCGACTCGCTCGACGATCGCGAGGGTGTCATCCGTCGACCCGTCATCGGCAACCACCAACTCCGCGGGGGCGGGCACCTGGTCGAGGATGCTGCGCAGCTGCTCCTCGAGGTACCGCCCGCCGTTATATGTCGCCAGCGCGACCGAGACGGACGGGCTCATCCGCCCAGCCGTCGACGCACCTTGCCCGCCACCACACCAAAGCCGCCGTGGCGCAGATGGAACCACGTCTGTCGCAGGTTGTGAGCGATGCCCGCCCGGCGGCGCGACTTGCCGACGGGACGCGCGGGGCGCCCGTCGCCGATCCAGTCAGCGGCGTGGTGCGGGTTGGCCATAAAGTCCACGAGCGGAGCAAGCACCACGTTCCAGCGGTACTGCTCGCGCACGCGGGCAATGTTGGCCCGAGCCTGCGCGGCAAACGCCTCGTCAAAGAGCACTGTCTCCAGCGCATCCGTGAGCGCGTCGACGTCTTGGGCGGGAACCACAATTCCGAGCCCCTCGGCCCGAATCAGGTCGGCGAAATGGTCGCCCTCGGTAACAACCATCGGGAGCCCCGCCCACAGGTAGTCGAGGATGCGCGTGCGGAACGAGAACGTGGTCTCGACGTGCGAGAAGTGGGTACTGACTCCCACGTCGGCTTCGAGCAGGTAGTTCTGACGGTCGCTGTAGTCGACCCACGAGTCGTTGAAGAAGACCGAGGTGTTGAGGGCGCCGAGTTCGGCCGCGAGCGCGCGCGACTCGGAGACGACCCGCATTTCGGGAACATCAGGGTGAGGGTGTTTGGTGCCCTGGAAGAACAACCGGACTCCGCCACGACGCGCCTCGAGGGCGGCCGTCGCCCGGATGAGCGTGGCCGGGTCAAACCAGTTGTAGAGCCCGCCGCTCCACAGCAGCAGCTTGTCCTGTGGGCCAATCCCGGCATGGACGCCCTTCAGCACGTCCCGCTCGTGCATGGGCTCCTCGCCGGGAATCCCAAACGGCACCACACTGAGGAGCCCGTCAAAGTCGGGGTCGCCATCGTAGGTGACGGGGGTGATACGACCGAGTGCGGCGAGCTGACCCAGGTAGAAGTGCTTCTGCCGTTCGGATGCCGCCATAAAAAAGTCACCGCGCGCGAGCTGCTCGTTGAGCACCTCGGTTGCCCCCTCGACCTGGGCGTTCCACTGGGCGGGGCCGAGCTCCCTGCCCTGCTCGAGCTGCTCGAGGTGCATCGGGTCGTAAATGTCGACGACCATAATCTTGCGGGTCTTGCGCAGCGAGTCGAAGACGGAGAGCGCGGAACCTTGGAAGACCACAACGTCGGTCCAGTCCTCGAGCTTCGAGAACTCGCGGTCGTTGCCCGCCCGCACGTGAACCACCTGGAACGGTGCATCCACCGGCTCGACTCGCGACATGCTCACCAGGATCACGTCGCAGGTGGTGGAGAGCGCGAGGGCCATGTTCCAGGCCCGGATGGCTGGCCCGGCGATCTTCGCACCGATCGGGTCGCCCGTCACGATCACCACACGAGTTGAGGTGCGGGGGTTCGTCACGTTAAAGCTCTCGACGAGGTTCTCGTACCCCTGCAGGTAGTTCTTCTCGTGGATGATCGGCGCGTCAAACTGGCCAAACAGCTGCCAGACGCGGGCCTCGGGGATGCGACGCGAGCGCTGGATCTCCTCACGCGAGGCGCGCAGCCCCGGCAGGTGCTCCACAAACTGGTCGATCGCGTAGACCGCCGCGACAGTCTGAGTCGGAAACTCCATGGTCGGCTCGTCGCTTCCGCCGAGGCGGAGGTCGAACCCCTCCGAGTCGAGTTCACCGCGAGTGACCCCACGACGGATCGAGAGGCCCAGGGTCGCGGGCAGCACGTCGGCCAGAACCGTGTCGCCGGCGTTCTTGTAGAGCGTGTAGAGCGCGTTGCGCTCGAGCAGGTAGGTCTCCTTGTGCGAGCCGAACTTGCTCATTGACGCGTGGTGCTTGTGGTACGCGAGCGACTGTGGCTCGTACCAGAACAGCCAGCCGGCGAGGTTCAACCGCCAGCCGAGGTCGACGTCCTCGAAGAACATAAAGTAGCGCTCGTCGAACCCGCCGAGGGCGTCAAAGACGCTGCGGCGCACAAACATCGCAGACCCGGTGCCAAACAACACCTCACGACCGGTGTCGGGTGTGCGCGGCACCCGCTCGGCGGTAAACGGCTTGTAGCCCATGCCGTACCAGGTCATCGCCGAGCCGATGTAGTCGACGAGGGTGCCGTCCCAGTCGAGGACCCGGCTGGCTACGCCGCCGATCTGTGGGTTGGACTCAAAACGCTTCACGGCCGCCGCGATCCACTGGGGGTCCGGCTTGGCGTCGTTGTTGAGGAGGGCGATGTACTCACCCGAGGATGCGGCGACACCCATGTTGCATCCCCCGGCGAAGCCCTCGTTCGTCGGTGAGACCAGGAGCTTCACATGGGGGGCGGCCGCCTTCAGGCGTTCCGCGGAGTCGTCGCCCGAACCGTTCTCCACGACCACAATTTCGAGTCGCTCGGCTGGCCACTCCAGCTCGCCGAGCCGCTGGATGGCCTCCAGAGTGTCGTCGGTGCCGCGGAAGTTCACGAGCACAACGGAGACGACGCCGGGTGTCACGGTGGGCATTCAGTCCTCTCGGTGGCGCGGCGATAGGCGCCGAGGAAGTCTACCAAGGGGCCAAAAGCTATACTTGGACGTTCCCAAGGTACGAGAGACACGGTCAGATGAACGCGCAGGATCGCTTTGTCGCACTCGAGCGCGAACCCTTCCGACAGGTCGGTGGCCGATCCCGCTCCGTCAGGGCTAGCCTCGAGTCGATTGCGGACATCTTCCGCCACCGCGAGATGCTCTCGCTCCTGGTCCGGCGCGACCTGAAGTCCCGCTACAAGGACAGCGCACTGGGGTTCCTCTGGACCCTCGTTCGGCCGCTCACGCAGCTTCTGATCTACTACGTCGTTATCGGACAGTTCCTGCAGGCGGCCAAGGGCATCCCCGATTTTGCGATCTACGTCTTCACCGGGCTGACCGCCTACATGCTGTTCAGCGAGATCGTCTCGACGGGCACCGCCTCGATCGTGAACAACAGTGGACTCATCAAGAAGGTCTTCCTGCCCCGCGAGGTGTTCCCGCTCGCGAGTGTCGGGTCGGCCTTGTTCAACTTTGCGATCCAGCTGGGAATCCTGCTTCTCGCGGCACTTCTGCTGGGCGTGTTCCCGTTCCAGTGGGAGATCCTCTACGCGCTGCCCAGTCTGGCCGTGCTGCTGGTGTTTGGCACCGCGCTCGCGCTCCTGCTGTCGGCCTGGAACGTCTACCTGCGCGACATCGGGTACCTGCTCGAGGTCGTGCTGCTCGTGATGTTGTGGGCCTCGCCGATTGTCTACTCGTGGAGCATGGTCAAGAGTGTTCTGGGCCCGACTATTTGGCTCGAGATCTACACCAACAACCCGGTGACCCTCGCCGTGCTCGGCTTCCATCGGGCCTTCTGGATCGGCGGTGACGGTGTCGCCCAGTACCCCGACATGCTGCTCGTGCGCCTGCTCGTGGCTTTGGGTATCGGCTTGGTCTTCCTGGTCATCAGCCAGCGCGTGTTCTCGCGTCTGCAGGGCAACTTCGCGCAGGAACTGTAGGAGGCGCGGATGACAACCAACGACACAGCGCTCGTTGCGGCCCCCGAGGTCGTGCGGCTCGAGAACGTCTCGAAGCGTTTTGTGGTGCGCAAGGACAACTCGCTCAAGGAGCGTCTGGTCACGTTTGGTCGCATCGGAAAGCGCCACCGCGAGGACTTCTGGGCGCTCAAGGATGTCTCGCTCTCGATCAAGGCGGGAACCACGATTGGCCTCATCGGCCACAACGGGTCCGGCAAGTCGACGCTCCTGAAGATCGTTGGAGGCATCCTCGACTCGACGACCGGCACCGTGCACAACCGCGGTCGTATTGCTGCGCTTCCTCGAGCTGGGCGCCGGGTTCCACCCCGATCTCACGGGCCGCGAGAACGTCTACCTCAACGCGTCGATCCTCGGCCTGTCGAAGGCCGACACGGATGCTCGCTTCGACGACATCCTCGCCTTCTCGGGTATCGGCGACTTCATCGATAGCCAGGTCAAGTTCTACTCCTCCGGAATGTACGTGAGACTGGCCTTTGCCGTCGCCGTGCACACCGACCCCGACATCCTCCTCGTCGACGAGGTGCTCGCGGTCGGCGACGAGGCCTTCCAGCGCAAGTGTCTCGACAAGATTCGCGAGTTCCAGGAGCAGGGCTGCACGATCATCCTTGTGACCCACTCGCTCGGTCAGGTCGTGGAGCTGTGCAACCGCGCCGTGCTCCTCAACCGTGGCGAGGTAGTTGTCGACGGCGACCCCGCGGATGCGGTGGCCAGGTTCCGCGACATCCTCGAGGAGCGGCGCCTGGCCGACCTCAAGCCCCACGACACCGGCAGCGGAGGGGTTGGGTTCACGTCGGTGACGGCGACGCCTACCGAGGCCGGCCCCCGCGGCGAGGTTATGCCCGGCGCCGATCTGATCGTGGACATCAAGATTCACTCGTCATTCAGCATGTCGGATCTCACCATCGCCGTGCAGGTCAACAGCACCAGCGGACAGGACGTGTGGGGCACAACCACCAAACGGATGGGCATCGTGCTGCCCGATCTGGTGGGCGATCACACGCTCCGCTTCACCATCAAGGACACCCGCTTTGGTCCCGGCAAGTTCTTCCTGAACCTGTCGGTGATCGACCCCAGTGGCGTGCACCTGCACGACTGGCTCCAGGCGACGAGCTTCGACGGTCTTGATCGCAGAGTGAGCTACGGCATGATGAATGCCGTGCCCGAGCTGGAGATCATCCGCGACGAGGCGTAAACCGCAGCCCCACCGCTAGCACGACACCATGTACTTCACGTTGGTGTTGAGCGAGTTCGGGCCACCCAGCAGGGTCACCGTCGTGGAACCGAACGTCTGAACCATGCTGATGGTTGCTGCCGGAACACACCATCCCGGTGACACCACCAGGGCGGCACGCTTGCGCCAGGCCAGGACCGCTCCCGCAAGCGCATCCGGGTAGGTCAACCCGGTTGCAATAAGCACCTCCGTGGGAGGTGGCGGGGCGGAGGCGAACAGGTCCTGCGCGATCAGTCGGGAGACCTCGTAACGGTCGGCGCCGCTGAGGCGTCGGGTGGAGAATTCCGTCGCCAGTGAAGACTCCATGGCCGCGCTCACCGAGTTGGGTCCGCCCACGATCGTGACGCTGGTGACTCCGAGGGCACGCAGCAACTCGAGCGTGGCTGCGTCGGGCGCGGTGTCGTAACCCGGCACCAGCAGCACGGGCGATCCATTTACGGCACCCGCGGCCCCGGCGCTCAGCGCATCGGGGAAGTTCGCCCCGGTTGCAATGTAAACATGGGGCACGGTGCCTGCCGCGAACGCACCCGCGATGATGTTGCGTGATGCCTCATAGCGGTCCGCGCCGCCGACCCGGGTCACCTTGTCAGCGCCCACGAGTGTTCCCAGTTCCGTGAGGATGGTGTCGGGCACCGAGTTGGGTCCGCCCACGACGACCACACGGGCGGGCTTAAGGCGAGCTATCTCGGCCTTGACCACGTCGCTGAGTCCTGAGGCATCCACCAGCAGCAACGGGCCATTCTGGCGCGCCGCGGCCACCCCTGCGGTCAGGGCGTCGGGATAGTTGGCACCGGTCGCGATGTACATGACGGGCACGGGCGAGACCGTAAAGGCCGCCTTGGAGATGTTGACGGCCGCCTCGTAGCGGGTCGCCCCGCCGATTCGGGTAGTCCAGATCCCAGAGATTCCTGCTCCCGGGTCTCCGAACCAGTTGTAGTAGTAGGTCCAGAAGTTGCGGTTGCCGTGCGCGCCACACACGCCACCGCTGCCGTACAGGTTGGAGAGCGATTCGGCGTTCGGTTGATAGGGCGTGTAGTTGTAGAGCGCCGCGGTCGCATTGTTCTGGATATTGACCCAGGAGCCACCACAGTCCGGGTTGGGGTTGTACTGGATGTAGCGGGAGCCGGGCTGGTAGTAACCCCACTGATCCGGGGTGGAGTACCGCTTCAGCTGCCACGCGGCCTTGTACATCTGGTTGTAGAAGCCGTAGAACTGGGCGTCGCAGGGCGCCGTGTCCGGGCATCCGTAGCCCATGGCGATACGAAGCTTGCCGTCGGATGGCGCTGGGCTCGTCAGAAGGCTCTGCTCCTTCTGAAGGGTGACCAGCAGCACCCGCGCACTGATGCCACACGCCTGCTGCACCTTAAAGATGATTCGAGCCGCCGACTCCTGAGTGCCCCCCGTGTACTGCGCGCAGATGTTGCGGTCTGCAGCCCTAGTCCAGGTGTCGGTGCGATGCACGGCAAGACAGTTCCAGTTTTGACAGCTGCCCGCGCTCGTGCTGGCAATCATCGAGTTCAGGAACACCTGAATCTCATGCTCGCTCATCGCATCGGCGTCGTAAAACTGAGTGTCGCTAATGATGTAGCCGGGGTCGAAGTCGCTTCCGCTAAACGCCTGCGCCGGTGCAGCAACGACCACTCCGGTGACAGCCATAACGAGCGCAGCGACGGCGGCGACAACCGCCCGCCCGCAGCCCTCGGTCGAACTCGCGACATTGTGAACCCCCAACAGTGGGCTCACACGAACCCAATCACCCTTTCAGGTAAGCGTCCCCCGCCGATAACGCCCATAACTTGGCCTAACGGCGCGTCTTCAGGTACTCGTAGAACTCCTGCTTGAGACTGCCCTGTCCATGAAATTGGTTGGTCTCATCCATCACGAACGTGATGTCCACGTCGAGCTTGGCTAGTCGATAGCCCTTCTGCACGGCGAAGTACGACAACCAAATGTCGTCAAGCATTCGATACGGCTCCGGGATGGTGGTGAAGAAGGTCGGGTCAGTAACCACGTCGACGCAGCACACACTTCCGCCGGGACCAATGTGATCGACGTGCTCGCCGACGGTGGCAGGGCGGCGCTCCCAGTAGCTCCCCTCGATCACCCAGGCCCACCACGCCGACACCGCCGACTGGTCATAGGCAGCGAGAGTCTGCGAGACGAAGTCCGGAGTAACGTCCTGATCGTCGTCAAGAGTGATGACGGGTGTGTGCGGACGCTTCAAGCCAACCCGGCGGGCGAGGTAGAAGCGCCCAATTGACCCAACGTTCTGAGGGCTCCGCGCGAGCACGACCTCTCGAAGGGCACCACCCGACCGGAAACGGGAGATCGCGTCACGATAGAAGCGGTGGTCGCGCGAGTTGTTATTCCAGAGCATCAGAACAACACCGGGCGGATGGTCTTGCGCGTCCAGAAGGCGGAGCACGTCATCGATACGACTGGGACGATTCCATAGGCACATAACGATGACGGCTTCGGCGCCAGTTTTGTCACCCAGAAGGAACGTTCGCGACGGAAAAAAACCGCGGACCAGCATCCACCGGACGACGTGGCGCAGCCGTCGGCGTAGCCGATTCATGCGCGATCCTTCATCACCATGTCGAGGATATGGGGGTTGGGCTCCCAACCCAGAAAACGATGTGTGTGCCCCATGTCCGCGCAGCTGTAGCTGGGAGGCCCATCGACCTCGGTGTAATAGAGTTCGCGCAGCTGCGACAACTCCTCGATCAGGGCACGATTACTGGTGGCCCGACCCGCACCAAGATTAAGCGTGAGCGCCCCAGCGGGATGTAACGGCGCATCTGCTGCCACACCGATGGCATCGGCAACATCGGTCACGTGGATGTAGTCACGAACGAACTGGTCTGGTGTCCTCACGGGAACGACAGAAGCGGGATTACTCCCGATCAAACGCTCGACCAGGGATTCGCCCAGGCCCGGTCCATACACGTTGAAAATACGAAAAATCACTGCATCTCGGCCCGACTCGCGGATGAGCTCTTCCGCTAGTGCTTTCGACTCGGCATAGGCCGAGCCAATCGCAAGGCTATGGTCTTCGGTAAGAGCCTCGGAGCGAGCGTCGCCATACACGGCCGCCGTGGAGGCGAGGATCAGCCGCGACGATGTGGATGTGTTCAGGAGCGCACGCGTCGAATCGACGTTGACCGAATAGTCGGGGTCCGGGCCACTGCCCGGTGTAACCCCCGCGAGGTGAACGATGACCTCGGGACGAATGGCTTCCACAACCTGTGTGAGCTCACGAGAATCAAGAAGGTCGGCGACAACGTCGCCCGGGGCCGCGGCCGTACGACGGCCGAGGCCGTGAACGTTGAAGCCAGCGCGCACCAGCCGGGCACGGACAAATCGTCCGATGCGTCCGCTCGCGCCCGTCACTAGCGCTGAACGGTTCATTGGATGGCGAACCCGAGGCCACGGAGCTTGGCAACCACGTCGTCGCCTGAGATGGTCCTCGCCCGTGTTCGCGACAGCAGATCGTCAATTACCTGCATAAAGTGGACTCGGTCGTATGGGAGCGCGTCCCGCACGATAAAGATCTTCCCGTTGGCCGTCGGGCTCACATTCTCTGGCTCATAGCTGAGCTCTTCGAACATCTTCTCCCCAGGCCGCAGGCCGGTGATCTCGATCCTCAGGGTCGGATCGACCGCGCGCACAAGGCTCTGGGCGAGGTCCAAGATCCGAACGGGCTCACCCATGTCGAGCACGTAGATGTCCCCGGGCGACCCAACGAACGCGGACTGTATGACGAGCTGACTTGCCTCGTCCAGGGTCATGAAAAACCGAGTGACGTCCGGATCCGTGACGGTGAGGGACTGACCTCGAGCAATCTGGTTTCGGAAGATCTGCATGACACTTCCGCTCGACTGGATGACGTTGCCGAAGCGTACAGCGTTGAACGTTGTGTCCGGGGCATCCTGAGCAATGCACTCCATGAGCATCTCGCCCACGCGCTTGGTCGCGCCCATCACGTTGACCGGGTTGACCGCCTTGTCAGTGGAAACGTAGACAAAGTGGGAGACCTTCGCGGCAACCGCCTGTCGCATCATCGTCAGCGACCCACCCACGTTGTTGGTGAACGCCTCCAACGGGAATCTCTGCATCAGCGGCACGTGCTTATAGGCGGCAGCATGGAAAACGATGTCGGGAGAGATTTCTCGCATCAGCTCCGCGACCGCTGCCTCGTCACGAATATCACCAATACGAAGGTCGAGGTTCGAGTGATGTGAGAGATCGGATGCGAGGAAGAACACACCACTCTCCGAAAAGTCGACTCCCACTACACGAGCCGGTTCGAGATCAAGCAGTTGGCTTGTGACCCGTGACCCGATGGAGCCCGCGGCACCGGTGACAAGAACCGTCTTCCCTCGCACAAAATCGCGTGCGGCGAGAAGGTCGTGCTTCACCGGCTTGCGACCAATCAGGTCAAGCACGTCAACGTCAGTGAGGTCGTCGAGGTCGACCGTCTCCTTGGCAAGTACACCGTACGTCCTAGGAACTATGGCGATCTCGACACCCGACGAGGTGATGCCGGCGAGGAAGTCCCGGACCGTCCCAGCATCCACCGATGGAATTGCAAAGCAGATCAGGTCGACATCCTCGGTGTCGAGGACACGATTGACATCGGCTAGGGTGCCGAGCACGTCGGCCGAGGTGTCCCTGTCGTCGAGAAAACCTACGACTGTGTCGCCGTGCGCGCGCATTGCGCGCGCGATAGAAGTTCCCGCGGTGCCACGACCGACAACCAGTATTCGGCGGTTCGATCCGGCCTGATCAGTCATCACCGCGAGCCAACAACTGCTGAAGGTAGGTGCCGTAGCCACTCTTTTGGAGCGGTGCGGCGAGCACCGCGAGTTGGGCGTCGTCGATCCAGCCGGCGCGCCAGGCGATCTCCTCAATGCAGCCGATCTTGAAGCCCTGGCGATCCTCGATCACCCGCACGTACTCGCTCGCCTGCATCATCGACTCGAAGGTTCCGGTGTCGAGCCACGCGGTGCCACGATCGAGCACCTGCACCTGGAGTCGACCCGCGTCAAGATAGCGCTCATTGACTGTCGAGATCTCGAGTTCCCCGCGAGCGCTCGGCTCGATGGTCTTCGCGATCTGCACGACCTCGTTGTCGTAGAAGTAGAGCCCTGGCACCGCGTAGTTGCTCTTGGGCTTGGTGGGCTTCTCCTCGATGGAGACGGCCACGTTGTTCTCGTCGAACTCCACAACTCCGTACGCGGTGGGGTTGGCGACCTGGTACGCGAAGATCAGTCCACCGTCGATCTGACCGTGGGTGCGCAGTGAGCTGCCGAGCCCGGAGCCGTGGAAGATGTTGTCGCCCAGCACCAAGGCCACCGACTCGTCGGCGATGAACTCCTCGCCGATGATAAACGCCTGCGCGAGGCCATCGGGGCTGGGCTGAACCGCGTACTCGAGGCGGATGCCGAGGTCGGAGCCGTCACCCAGAAGAGCACGGAACTGATCGTTGTATTCGGGGGTGGTGATGATCAGAATCTCGCGGATGTCGGCCATCATGAGGGTCGACAAGGGGTAGTAGATCATCGGCTTGTCGTAGATGGGCATGAGCTGCTTCGAGATGCCCTTGGTGATGGGCCACAGCCGTGTGCCGGACCCGCCTGCGAGGATGATGCCGCGCATTAGCTCGCTCCGTTGAGGGTCTCGTAGTAGGCGCGCACGGCATCCCACTGGGGCAGGAGTCCCTGCTCGGCGGCTTCGGCGAGGGTGGGAGCATCCGTGTCCTTCGGCGACAGCAGCGGCTCGCCCGCCTCGGGCGGGAACACCAGGCCGATCTGAGGGTCAAGCGGGTCAATGCCGTGCTCGGCGGACGGGTTGTACGTGTCGGTGACGAGATAACTCACCACGGCCCCGTCCGTCAGCGCGACAAACGCGTGGCCTAGTCCCTCAGAGAGGTAGATGGCGCGGCGGTCAACGTCGTCGAGCAGCACCGAGTCCCACTGGCCAAACGTCGGCGACCCCACACGGATATCGATCACGTAGTCGAGCACGGCGCCATGTGTGACCGTGACGTACTTGGCCTGGCCGATCGGCACATCCGCAAAATGGATGCCCCGCACAACGCCCTTCTTCGAGACCGACGTGTTGGCCTGCCTCAAGGTGATGGGGTGACCCGTCACCTCGGAGAGCTTGTCGAAGCGGTACCACTCCAGGAACACCCCACGGTCGTCGGAACGCACAATTGGGGTGATCTCGTAGGAGTCAGGGACGGAGAGCTCACGAATCTGCACCGAGTGAGTCTACCGGGCCGGGGCTAGCACGACTTGAGCGCGGCGACATCCGGTGTCAGCGAGTACACACCGCCGAGGAGGGTTACCTTCTTCGTGGTGAACGCGCGCAGTGCGTCGAGCGTTGAGGCGGGCACACAGTTCGTCGGCACCACGATGAGCGGGGCCGAGTTCATGCCCGCGAGCGGAGCACCGGCGAGAGCGTCCGGGAAGTTGTAACCGGTCGCAATGTACGCGCTCTGCGGAAGGGCAGACCCAAACGCGTCGACGGCGATGTTCTTTGACGCCTCGAAACGATCGGCCCCGGACAACCGGACCGTCGTGTAGAGAACCTTGAGCTGATTGAAGATTCCGGCGGAGACGGAGTTGGGACCACCCGCGATCTTCACTTTCGTCACCCCGAGATCCTCGAGCAGCTGGAGGGTGGCGGAGTCGAGGCTGGTGGCGTTGCCGGGAACCAGGATGACCGGGTAGCCGTAAGCGCCTCCAGCCCCACTGGCACTCAGGGCGTCGGGGAAGTTGTAGCCCGTCGCGATGTAGGCCGTCGTTGGAGTGATTCCCTCGTCCACGAAGGCGTTGCGCACAATGGAACGGGAGGCCGAGAAGCGGTCGGCTCCCGCCCACCGCACCACCTCGGGCGCGAGAGTCTTGAGCGCGTTGAACACCGCCGAAGATACGGAATTCACGCCGCCCACGACCACAATCTTGGCCGGCCCCTGGCGCACAATCTCGGCCTTGACGTTCGCAGGCAGCGACGTGGGGTTCGTGAGCATCAGGAGGCCATCGTTGAGCGCGGCCGCCGGTGCCGCCGACAGGGCATCCGGGTAGTTAAAGCCGGTGGTGATAAAGATCACCGGTGCGCCGCCCGAGGGATAGGCCGCCTGCGCGATCTTGACCCCCACGGCAAAACGATCCGCACCGTCGATTCGGTCAACGGTGAGTCCACGACTGAAGCTGCCAGCGGTTGCGGATGACTTAGACCACTTTCCGAAACGCGCGACGGCGGTGAACGTGTGAAGCCCCGCCGGCACACCGCTGACGTTGACGGACCAGTTGCCCGACGACGCGTTGACATTGGCGGTGGCGAAGATCGAGCTGGAGCCGTCGAGGTAGACGTCGACCTTGTAGTTGCGGCCAGCATTGGCGACCTTGCCGTTGATTGCGGTGGCGTTGCCCCCGGACGTCGAGATCGACGTGATCGAGGGTGCCGAGACCGTGGCAATCATCTCCCAGTCGGTGTACAGAGACGTCACACTGACGCCGCCTCCCGGCGAGACCATCTGGAAGAAGCCGGCGTAGCTGCTGCTGCTCGAGCACGCGGAAGGCGTGGTCGTCCACGACGTGATGCCCACGGCTCGCTTGCCGACGATTCCCGCGCCGCCGCTGTCGCCCGGCAGGACACACAGCTTGGCCACAACCGAGAGCACGTCGACTCCGCCGACATCAACCAGATCGTCGATGTCGACAATGGGGCCACACGCCCAGCCGGTGCGGCTACCGGACTTGCACAGGGTCGAGCCAACGATGGGCGCCGTGTAGCCACTCAGCGCTACGGGCGTGCTCGACAGGGGTGCGCCGTTGCTGCCACCCCAGGTGAGTGTGCTCGACTTCTGCGTAACACCTGCGGACGAGACTCGACCCACGTCGCCGTCGTCGCCCGTGTTGAAGTGAGTGACCCCGGCGACAACGGAACCAATCGTGGCACCACGCGTTCCTGCCTGACCGGGAACCGACTGGTTCCAGATGCTCGCCGGTGCGCTCATCTCATCGGTGCAGTGCCCCGCCGTGGCGAACTGGTTCGCTCCCGACGAGATCAGACGGCCCGTGAACCCTACCGAGCACTGGTAGATGTACGTTCCGTCATCCCACACCCAGCCCTGCCCGCCATAGAGGTCGGCGGCAAACTCGGGGGTGTAAGCGGTGGCATCCCAGCCCGGGGCGGGCTCGCCGATCTCGGCGGTTGCTCCCGTGGACTCGACGGTCGTCGCATCCGCCTCGGTGGGCACGTTGACCACCAGCTCGGTGCCCTCCATGCGGGAACCCAACACGTCAACGCCGGACGACTCGAGGGAGTCAACAACTTCGACGGCCTGGGCGGCCGCGGCGCCCTGGGCAAGGAACTCCTCGGGTGTCAGGTCAACATCACTATCGAGTGCCTCGACGAGATCAAGGGGAAGCTCGGCTGCCTCGGCGACGAAGTCCTCGGGCGAGAACTCGGTCATCTCCTCAAGCGGCGCCTGCGGGTCGTCCTCGGCGGCCGCGGCCAGAGGTGTCGCGAACGCTCCCAGTCCGAGCAGAACGGCGACTGCGAGCGCTGCCGGACGGCGTGCGGCGTGTCGATGCATGTGATGTGTCCCCCCGGATGTGATGCCTCCACGCAGTGTGAGGCATTCTCGTAATAACGAGCCTTCTGTGATCCTACGGGCCCGCGACTATCATGGCTACTCATGCGCGCAGCCAGCAACAGCCGCGCGGGCGCGCCCGCGATCGTGGTGCTGCTCGCCACCCACAACGGGGTGCGGTGGCTCGACGAGCAGGTCGACAGCATCCTCGCTCAGGAAGGCGTGACCGTACGCATCGTTGCCCTCGACGATCGATCGACCGACGGCACACTCGAGTGGCTCGCCGCGCGCGCTGCGGCCGACAAGCGGATCACCGTTCTGCCCGACGATGGAACCGGCGGAAGCTCCGCCAAAAATTTCGCGCGCCTCATCCGTACCGCCCCTGTGCACCAAGGCGAATTGGTCGCATTCGCCGACCAGGACGACATCTGGCAGCCACACAAGCTCGCACGTCACGCGGCGATTCTCGAGACCGGCGTCGACGGAGTCTCGTCCAGTGTGATGTCGTTCACCGCGGCGGGAGCACGATCGCTGATCAAAAAGGACTATCCCCAGCGGCAGTTCGACTACCTGCTCGAAAGCCCCGGCCCCGGATGCAGCTTCCTCATCACTCCACGCCTGCTCGCGCTCACCGCTCACGTGCTCGACACCAGCGAGGACGCCCGCGCCGTGGACTTCCACGACTCGCTGATTTACGCGGTCGCCCGGGGACACGGCTGGCGCTGGCACATCGATGGCTACCCGAGCGTCGACTACCGGCAGCACGAGAGCAACGTAATGGGGGCCAACGTGGGGCTCGGGGCGGCGCGCGAGCGCCTGCGGCTCATCCGGGAGCACTGGCTGCGGCAGCACAGCATCCATCTGACCCGCACCGCCCTCGCTGTCGCCCCCGACGAGGCCCGGCCCGAACTGGAGCGCATCCTCGGGCTGCTCACCGGCCGGGGCATACGTAATCGTCTCGCGCTGGCTCGTCTGAGTGGCCGGATGCGACGCCGACCTCGCGATCAACGGATAATTGGACTGCTCATAACGATTGGTATCTGGTAACTCATGAAAATCCTCGTCACCGGCGGTGCCGGCTTCATCGGCTCGAACTTCGTTCGCCGCACCCTGCAGGACGCCTACCCGGGCCTCGAAGGTGCCGAGGTTGTTGTCCTCGACGCACTCACCTACTCGGGCAACCTCGAGAACCTCGCGCCTGTCTCCGACTCCCCGCGGTACAGCTTCGTTCACGGTGACATCCGTGATGCCGAGCTCCTCGACCGCATCCTGCCGGGCGTCGACGCGATCGTGCACTTTGCCGCCGAGTCCCACGTCGACCGGTCGGTGCGGGACTCCGGCATTTTTGTCGAGACCAATGTGCTCGGCACCCAGCGCCTGCTCGACGCCGCCCTGCGCAACGAGACCGCACGTTTTGTGCACGTCTCAACCGACGAGGTCTATGGCTCGATCGCCGAGGGCTCGTGGGATGAGACCCGGCCGCTCGAGCCGAACTCCCCCTACTCCGCCTCGAAGGCCGGCAGTGACCTGCTCGCGCGCAGCTACTTCCGCACCCACGGGCTGAACCTCTCGATCACGCGCTGCTCCAACAACTACGGGCCGTACCACTTCCCCGAGAAGGTCATTCCGCTGTTTGTCACCAACCTGATCGACGACAAGCACGTGCCGCTGTACGGCGAGGGCAACAACATTCGCGACTGGCTACACGTCGACGACCACACCCGTGGCATCGCCATGGTGCTGGTGGGCGGCCGCGCGGGCGAGATTTACAACATCGGCGGGGGCACCGAGCTCACCAACAAGGAGCTCACGCAGCTGCTTCTGGATGCCACGGGCAAGGACTGGTCGTACGTCGACCGCGTTGCCGACCGTCTCGGCCACGACCTGCGCTACTCGGTCGACATCTCCAAGATCCGTGCCGAGCTGGGCTACGAGCCCCTCGTGCCGTTCGAGCAGGGTCTCGCCGACGTCGTGCAGTGGTACCGCGACAACCGTGCGTGGTGGGAGCCCCTCAAGGCTCGCGCCGCCCTGTAGCGGAAAGTCGCTGGAGTGAAGTTACCGCGCGTTCCCGTCATCGTCGCGGGTATCGTGCTCGTGGGCGCCGTTCTGCGCATCGTGGGAGTCACATGGGGACTCCCCCAGCAGCTCAACCCTGACGAGTGGGTGATCGTCTCGGGGGCACTCGACCTGTCGGCCCGCAACTCCTTCGAGCCGAGCATCTTCCTCCGGCCCGATCACCTCGAGATCC
This sequence comes from Rhodoglobus sp., assembly GCA_965279605.1. Classification (GTDB taxonomy): domain Bacteria; phylum Actinomycetota; class Actinomycetes; order Actinomycetales; family Microbacteriaceae; genus Rhodoglobus. The sequence goes on along the minus strand of CBDIIE010000013.1, from coordinate 188,968 downwards.
AGCTCAGCTATCTCGCGTACACCGCATACGCACTCATCTTCACGGGCACGGGCGTCGAGGCCGCGTATGCGGCCGACCCCGGCACCTTCTTGCTCATTTCTCGGGTCATCACGGCACTCTTTGGCACGGCCACCGTGCTTCTCGCGTTTTTTATCGGACGCCGCTTCTCGTCACGCATCGGCATCATCGCGGCGGCGCTGTTCGCGCTGTTCCCGCCGTTTGTTATTCACTCCCACTACGCCTCACCCGACATTCCTTTGACGGCCGTGCTGATGGGGCTCGTCTTGGCCTGCATGCACTACCTGAAGCGCCCCGGCTACGTGAGTCTGCTGGTCGCGAGCGCCATGGTGTCGCTGGCCATTTCGATCAAGTACCCCGGGGCGATCGCGGCGGTCGCGATTGCGGTCGTCGTCGTGATCATGGCCCTCCGCGAGCGCCGGCCGTGGCGCATCCTCCAGCACGGCGCCACCGCCATCGTGGCGGTGCTGGGCTTCCTGTTCCTCATCTCGCCGGTGTTGTTTACCAACATCAGGGCTGTGGTCGCGGCAATCCAGAAAGAGTCGCGCACCAATCATCCCGGTGCGGATGGGCTCGGTTTCGGCGGCAATCTGCTGTTCTACGGCACCGAGTTCCTTCTTACGGCTGGCATCATCATCACCCTGACGGCATTCATCGGGGTGTTTTTTGTGATCCGCGGACGCATGCTGCAAGCCGTCCCGCTTGCGCTTGGCGCCTTTATGTGGATCGTGCTGAGTGCACTTCCCCTGCACTGGGAGCGCTGGGGTGTGCCGATGTACACGAGCGCGCTTCTCTTCGCGGCGATCGGCGCGGGGATGCTGCCCGACTACCTCGAGGAACGGGGCTGGCTGGGGCGATGGCGGCGCCCCGTGCTCATCACCCTCGCCACGATCGCGTTGTTGTCCCTCACCCTGAGCTCACTCGCTGCGACGCTGAGGTTTCTTGTGCCAGACACTCGGATCTCCACGGCCGCGACTCTGGATGAACTCGGAGTCACGCGCGACAACACGATCTTCGAGGGCTACTCCCCCTTTGTTCCCCAAGGACCCATCGAGGTGTTTGACGACTTCAGGACCGTCGATGGTGTGCTCGTCCCCCGCGACGAGAGCAAGGAGTACCTCCTGCTCTCGAGCTGCGTGGGCAACCGCTACAACAGCGGCGAGCTCTACGCATCGGAGCGCGAGTTCTACAAGACCGTGCGAGACCAGTTCGACCTCGTGTTGAGCGTGGAAGCCGTGCCTCCGGTGCCCCGATCACCGCTGTCGGTTGTGACGACGATCAACGCCGTTTCGACGATCGCGCAGCTCGCCAGCGGGCGCGGCGGTGGCTGCGACCTCGAGGTCTACTCGCTCAGTCGCTGATGCTCTCCCCGGGCGGAGGCCCTGGATCACCCGGCCTGCGGAACGAGAAGTCCCGATGGCCAAAAAAGCTGAGCAACGTGGTGATCACGAGGGTGATCGCCTGCGCCAGCAGGGGGTGGAGTCCCACGATCTCAACAAAAACCGGCAACAAAAGGGCGTTGAGGCCAATCGCGACCGCGTAGACGGACACAAAACGCAGAAAGTCGCGGATGACGTGCCCCGAGACTTTAAAGACAAAGCGCCGGTACAGCACAAACGCCAGGACGATCGCGATCGCGTATGAGATAGCCAGACTCGCGAGATAGCCGAAGGGCACGTTCGAGAAGACCCACAGCGTGAGCGCCGAGAAAATGAGGTAGCCAACCAGGGTGTTGGTGGCTCCGACCATCAGAAAACGCACACGCTGGTCGCGCAGGAGCCTGCCGAAGAACTCGCGCATGACCGTGGCCGCTCCTGCCTCGAACGGCGATCTGCCGAACGTTACGGATCGGTAGTCTATGACCATGGCGACCCCCCACCGCCCCGAGGCTGGCCCGCGACACGAGGTGTCCATTGTTGTGCCCGTCTACAAGGGCGAGACCACACTCGACGCACTGGTGGCCGAGATTCTGCCGCTCACCGATGGTGCCGTGTCGCCCGGCGGTGTGCCTTGGGTCGTCACCGAGGTGCTGCTGGTGCACGACAACGGCCCGGATGACTCGGCAGGCACCATGCGCCGTCTCGCGGAGGCACACACCTTGGTGCGCCCCATCTGGCTGAGCCGCAACTTCGGACAACACTCAGCCACCCTCGCGGGCATGGCCTCGACCGGCAGCGAGTGGATCGCAACGATCGACGAGGACGGCCAGCACGACCCCGCCGACATTGGCAAGCTCATCGACGCAGCCCTCGAGAACTCGGCCCCACTCGTTTACGCGAAGCCCACAAACCGCGCACCCCATGGTGCCCTGCGCAACGCCTCGTCGCGGGGCGCCAAGGCGGTCGTCTCGACCCTCGCGGGTAATCCCCGCACCGCGGAGTACCAGAGCTTCCGGCTGGTGCTGGGCGAGGTGGGGCGCAGTGTTGCCGCCTATGCCGGCGCGGGCGTGTACCTCGACGTGGCGCTCGGGTGGGTGGCATCGCGCACGGCAACCGCACCGATCGCCCTTCGAGGGGACGAGCGCCGGGCATCCGGGTACTCCGCCCGCAGCCTCCTCGGGCACTTCTGGCGGCTCATCCTGACCAGCGGCACACGAGGCCTGCGCATCGTCAGCGGGCTGGGTGTGCTCTTCGCCCTCGCGGGCGTCGCGCTGGGCATCCTGTTTCTCGTCCAGCGACTCGCCAATGGCGACCTCCCCGCTGGGTGGGCCTCACAAATTACCGTCACGCTGTTCGCGTCGGGGGCGATCCTGTTCTCGTTGGGGGTCATCGCGGAGTACCTCGGTGTTGTCGTGAACGCCGCGATGGGCAAACCGCCATACCTGATCGTGAGCGACCCACACGATGGTCCGCTGGGGCGCCGCGCGCCGTGACCAGCTGGGTCATCGGCTCACGTGGCCTCCTCGGTTCAGCGGTCACCCGCGAACTTGAGCGTCGCGGCGAGCCCCTAGTGGCGCCGGTCGCCGTCGCGTGGGGAAGCACGGACGCCGTGACCGCGCTGAAGGCCGGGCTCGCGCACCTCGTCGAGGTGGCTGCGGACACGCCCTGGACGATCTACTGGTGCGCAGGAGTGGGAGTGACACACACGGCACCATCGGCGCTGGCCGCCGAGACCGAGACGTTCGAGGGATTTGTCGCCGCTGTGGCCGCTCTGCCCCGGGTGGTCCGCGAGCGTGGGCTTGTGGTCTTCTCCTCCTCGGCGGGAGGCCTGTATGGCGGCTCCCACGGCGCCCCGTTTACCGAAAGCAGTGATATCGCGCCCCTGGGCGCCTACGGTGCGGCGAAGCGCGCGGCCGAGGTAGCGCTGGAGCGCCTCGCCCTCGACTCCGGTGTCCGTGTTTTTATCGGCCGCATCGCCAACCTCTACGGCCCGGGGCAGGATCTGTCCAAACAACAGGGCCTCATCACCCGCATGTGCCTCTCCGCACTCACTCGCACTCCCGTGTCGGTATTTGTCTCCCTCGATACCCGGCGTGACTTCGTGTTCGTGAACGACGGAGCGGCCCTCCTCGTGGACTGCGCCGATCGAGCACACTGTGCCGCCGATCGATTCCACCTCAAGATCATCGGCTCCGGTCGCTCGACCACCATTGCGTCGATCCTGGGGCAGTTCCGCAAGTTCGGCGGCGCGGTGCCACACGTAATCACTGGCAGTTCCCCGGCGGCATCCCTTCAGGCACTCGACCTGAGGCTGCGCAGCGAGGTGTGGCAGGACGTGGACGCTCGCCCGGTGACCCCCCTGGCCGACGGGATCGCCAGAACAATGCGCGACCTCCAGCAGCGGTGGCTTCAGGCCGGCCGCCTCACGCCCTGACCTGCAAAAGAAACGCCCCGCGACGGCTGGTAAGGTCTTGACGCCAGCGCAATACGCGCGTGCGACTTTAACGGGAGCCCCAGTAGCGAATGACAACTCTCCGCGTCATCATCGACGAGATGCTCTCGCCGAACCCCGGCGGGTTGCCTCGGTACACCGAGGAGCTGACCGCAGCGCTCATCACCACGGCGCCCCGTGGATGCTCGGTTGAAGGCTTTGTCGCCGCCTCCTCGGAGCCCGACTACCAGCGCATCGCAGAGCGTCTGCCCGGCCTTGCGCACCTCCATAAGAGCGCACTCGCACGCCGCGAACTCACGGCGGCATGGCAACACGGATTTACTCGCCTCCCCGGTAACGGCATGGTGCACGCGACCAGCCTGTTCGCTCCGCTCGCCCGGCACGACCGGCTCAACGACGGCGACCAGATTGCCGTGACCATTCACGACACCATTGCGTGGTCACACCCCGATTCGCTGACCCCCCGCACCGTCGCGTGGCACAAGGCGATGGTCAAGCGTGCCCAGAAGTACGCGGACGCCATTGTTGTTCCGAGCCACACGGTGGCCCAACAGCTCACCGAGATCATCGATCTTGGTGACCGGGTGCGTGTGGTCGCCGGTGCGCCCAGTTCTGCCCTGCGCCTGCCCCACGATGCGGACGAGCGCGCCCAGTCGCTGGCGCTTCCGGGGCGATACGTGCTGGCCATCGGCGGTATCGAGCCGCGTCGCGGAATCGACCAGCTCATCCGCGCGTTCACCCACGTGCCCGAGGACGTGACCCTGCTGCTGGCCGGCCACGGTGCGACCGACGAGGCGATTGGCACCGCCGCCCGCGAGGCGGGACTCACCGAGGGTCGTGTGCGCAGCCTAGGGACCCTCAGCGACCAGGACCTCGCGGTAGCCCTCGCTCGCGCCACGGTGTTCGCGTACCCCAACCTCGAGGAAGGGTTTGGGATGCCCATGCTCGAGGCCTTCGCTCAGGGCACCCCCGTCGTACACTCCGACGCCCCCGCGCTCGTAGAGCTCGCGGCCGACGCCGGCGTGGTTGTCGAGCGCGAGGCGGACGACTATCCGGCTCGTCTCGCCGATGCGATCAACTCGGTGCTGGGCGACTCGCAACTCGCCGAGCGGCTGCGCTACTTCGGCCTCGACCGGGCAAAGGCGTTCACGTGGCGTGGCGCGGCCGAGCAGGTCTGGCAGCTGCACGCCGACCTCTAGCGGCCCCGCTGGTTGAGTAGGCCCGCAGGGCCGCCGCTGGTTGAGTAGGCCCGCAGGGCCGTATCGAAACCAGGCCTCGATACGGCACTACGTGTCTACTCGACCAACAGCTCGAGTTAGCCCGAGGTCTCGACCGGCTCCACGGGCGCCGTGGCATCCGCGACGAGCTGGTGAATGTAGCCGTAGTCCGGGTACTCGGGGTCCACATCCATGTCGGGTGTGAGCTCGAGGTGAGTGATCGGGAGTTCCTTGGTTTTGCCCGCAAGGTCAACAAAGAAGCCCAGGGTGGACTGCGGAATGTCAGTCTCCACGAGCCGTGCGCCCGCCGCGGCAACGGCCTGGAACTTGCTCAGCACGTTGGCCGGGTTGAACTGCTCGAGAATCGCCTGCTGTAACTGATGCTGACGCACCATCCGGTCGTAGTCTGTGGTGTCGTGGCGCGATCGCGCGTACCACAGAGCGTGCCACCCATCCAGCGTCACGACGCCCGGCCCGATCCACTCCGACACCTCGGTGAACGTCTCGTCCGTGTGGATGGGCACCGCGTTCTCGACCACAACCGTCACACCCCCCAACGAGTCGACGAGGTCGATGAAGCCCTGCATCTCGATGAGCACGTAGTACTGGATCGTCAGGCCCGTGACCCCCTCGACCGCATCGCGCATCGCCTCGATGCCGGGGTTGCTGCCCTCCGCGACCGCGTTCGGGTACATCTCGGGGCTGTAGAGCTCGACCTCGGTGTAGACCGAGTTGATGTAGCACACGTCGACCTCACATCCGCTGTCGGTGCCATACCCGTTCGGGTACTTTGCCGCCAGCGGCGAGTCGGCGGGGAATGGCACGTTCTCGAGGTTTCTCGGCAGACCGATCATCGTCGCGGCGCCCGTCTCGGCGTCGATGCTCACGACGGTGATCGAGTCGGGGCGGAGTCCCTCTCGGTCGGGGCCCGCATCCGCACCCAGCAGCATGATGTTGTAACGACCGTCGATGGGGGGCTCGGGTGGTGCCACCACAAACACGTCACCCACAAAACTGCCGGCGGTTGTAGCCAGGTACGCCGCATACGCACCCCCGCCCGCGAAGAACACCATGGCGACGGTCGCGACGCCAGCGATCCACGCACGAGCACTCGGCAGGGTCTTGACCAGCCGCACCAGTCGCAGGGTGTCCAGCGTGAGGATGACCCACAACACGGCATAAAAGACGAGCGCAATGCCGATGATCCACAGGGTCACGCTCGTGCTCGCGAGCGTGTAGATGGCCGTTGGCCACAGCAGGTACAGGAGCAGCGTGAGGATTGCGAGACCCCACAGGATGAACGTCGCGGTGATCCCGAAGCGTCCGAGCCGGCGGTTGCCCGCCAAGAGCTGCGCAGAGCCCGGAATCAGGATGTTCAGGACCACAAGGACCCAGGCACGTTTGGTCATGCCCTCGGGGTAGTTCACATCCGGAAACCGCACCGGAGAAGAGGATGCCGTAGTCACGCGCCGCTCACAGGGTGCGGCCCAGCGCCTGGTTCTTCTGCTCGACGAGCGCGGCAAGGCTCGCGGCGAAGTGCTCCAGACGTGTGGTGAGCGCGGCGTCGCCGGAGGCAAGGATTCGCGCGGCGAGAATACCCGCGTTGCGGGCGCCACCGATCGAGACGGTCGCGACGGGGATACCGGCGGGCATCTGGACGATCGACAGGAGTGAGTCGAGCCCGTCAAGCTTGGCGAGAGGCACCGGCACACCGATCACGGGCAGGGTCGTGACCGAGGCGAGCATCCCGGGCAGGTGGGCCGCACCACCGGCGCCCGCGATGATCACGCGGATACCGCGGCCCGCCGCCTCCTTGCCGAAGCTGATCATCTTCTCGGGTGTGCGATGGGCCGAGACGACCTGCACCTCGTGGCCAATACCAAACTCGGTGAGCGCGTCGGCGGCAGCGGACATCACACTCCAGTCGGAGTCGGAGCCCATCACTACGGCGACACGTACGGGTTCAGTCACCTGTCAAGGGTATGGGTCAATCCTCAAAGAATGCTGCTGCGGCACGCGCCCGGAACACGACGTCATCGAGGTCGTCTCCACCCGCGGTCACGTGGCCCGCCTTGCGCCCCGGCCTCGGCTCTTTGCCGTACCCATGAACCTTGACGTCGGGCTGGTCGGCGAGCGCCAACGGGAGTCGCTCGTCGGCGAGGCCCCCAAACACGTTCACCATGACACTCCACGTGTCGCGGCATCCGGTTGCGCCGAGAGGCAGGTCGAGTACCGCGCGGAGGTGCTGCTCAAACTGGCTGGTGGTCGACCCGTCAATGCTCCAGTGACCGCTGTTGTGGGGGCGCATTGCCAGCTCGTTCACGAGGATCCGGTCATCCGTCGTTTCGAACATCTCGACGGCGAGAACACCCGTTACCCCGAGGTTCTCAGCGATCGCAGTCGCGACATCCGCAGCAACGTCGGCCAGTCGGCCGGCGGACCCCGGAGCGGGAGCAATCACCTCGGCGCAGACCCCGTCGCGTTGGATCGACTCGACGACCGGCCACAATGCGATCTCACCCGACGGGCGACGGGCAAGCACCTGCGACAGCTCACGGCGGAACTCGACCAGCTCCTCGGCGAGCAGCGGCTCCCCCGCGACGAACCAGTCGGCAACCTCGGCGGCGCCCGAGACCACACGCACACCCTTGCCGTCGTAGCCCCCGCGGGGCGTCTTCACCACCGCACGCCCGCCGTGGTCACTCAGAAACTCCTCGAGCTCGGCGACGGATGCCACGCTCGCCCAGTCCGGAACCGGGAGTCCCAGCTCGCTCAGTCGCGCGCGCATCAGCAGCTTGTCCTGGGCGTAGAGCAGAGCATCCGGACCGGGATGCACGGCAACCCCCGCCGCGACGAGCCCCCGAAGAACGTCCTGAGGCACGTGCTCATGATCGAACGTGACCACGTCAACGTTCTGGGCGAATGCGAGCACGGTCTCCGCGTCGCGATAGTCGCCGACTACGGTTGCCGCGATCGACGCGGAACTGTTCACCGTCTCGGCGAGCACCGAGATGCCGAGACCCAACTCAATGGCGGGCGGCACCATCATCCGGGCCAGCTGGCCGCCACCGATCACACCTACGACGCGCACAGCGCACCACCCTACCGCCCAGCCCGCGAGTTCGCTTGTTTGTGGGCTTGGGGACGCACGAAAGCCCACAAACAAGCGAACTCGCGGCTGGGTTGAACCGTGGAACGCTAGGGGCGGCCGAGACCGCGGTATGCCCAGCCGGCCGCGCGCCAACGCACCGGATCGAGCACGTTGCGGCCATCGATGATCGAGCGATTCGCTACCAGGGCGCCGAGCGCCTCCGGGTCAAGCTCGCGGAATTGGCTCCACTCGGTCAGGAGAATCACGACATCAGCCTCACGCGCGGCCTCGTCGGCGGTCGCGACGTAGTCAAGTTCGGGATGCACCCGCCGCGAGGTCTCGATCGCCTCGGGATCGGTCGCGCTCACGATCGCACCCAACTCCCGCAGGCGCGTCGCAACATCCAGCGCCGGCGAGTCCCGCACGTCGTCGGAGTCTGGTTTAAAGGCCAGACCCAGCACGGCAACCCGCTTGCCGGTGACATCGCCGCCCACCGCCTCGATCGCGAGTTCGATCACACGCTGACGGCGACGCAGGTTGATGGCATCGACGTCCCGCAGGAAGTTCAGCGACTCGCCCACGCCCAGTTCGTCGGCCCGCGCCATAAATCCGCGGATGTCCTTGGGCAGGCATCCACCACCAAACCCCACGCCGGCGTTGAGGAATCGGCGACCAATTCGGGCGTCGTATCCGATCGCGTCGGCCAGCTGGGTGACGTCCGCGCCCGTGACCTCGGCGACCTCGGCCATCGCGTTGATAAACGAAATCTTGGTGGCGAGGAACGCGTTGGCGGCGACCTTGACGAGCTCCGCGGTCGCGAAGTCGGTCACCACGCGCGGGGTGCCGGCCGCAATGGCCGTCGCGTAGACCGCATCGAGGGTGGCGACGGCTGCGTCATCGCGCACGCCGTACACCAGGCGGTCGGGCGCGAGGGTGTCTTTCACGGCGAATCCCTCGCGCAAGAACTCCGGGTTCCAGGCGAGCGTCGCACCGGCCGCCTCGACCAATTCGGACAATCGAGCGGCGGTTCCCACGGGCACCGTGGACTTGCCGACGACCAGGTCACCCGGCGCGAGGTGCGCGGCCAGCGCCTCGAACGAGGCGTTCACGTACCGCAGATCGGCTGCGTCGCTTCCCTTGACCTGGGGTGTGCCCACGGCGACGAAGTGAACGGATGCCCCGGCCGCCTCCGCAATGTCGGTCGTGAAACGCAGTCGGCCGCTGGCAATGCCGCTGGCGAGGACCTCGGGCAGACCCGGTTCGAAGAACGGCGCGCGACCGGTAGACAGCTGCTCGATCTTTGCGACATCCACGTCAACACCAACGACCTCGTGGCCGAGCTCAGCCATACATGCGGCGTGTACGGCACCCAGATAGCCGCATCCAATCACAGAGATTTTCACCCGAGGAACCCTACCTGACCAATCGGTCTGTCGAGTTTCGCTCAATGAGTTCGTGCAGCGCCGACGCGACAAGGTCCGGCGACGGCAGATCGCGAAGCACAACGGGGCGATGAGTGCCCACGTTCAGCAGCACGTCGCCCGTGCCAAAAACCGTCTGAACGGCCCCCTTGCGCACGGTGACGTCGACGGTGCGGCTGTGCAGCACCTCCTGACGGCTCCGCACGAACACCCCGCTTCGCAGGACGGTTCGACGGGTGGTGATGGTGTAGTTGCGCGCAAGCCAGAAGACCAACGGCACCAGCCATCCGACAACGATGAAGGCGACACCGACGCCGAGGGCCGCAAGCTGCTGCCACGGCACCGTCAGGATACTCGTTGTGTACCCGAGGGCGGCACAGACCACGATCAGCAGCGCCGTTGGCCCGAAGAGTGCACGGGCATGAGGACGCACCCGCGCGATGACCCGCTCAGGTGCGGGCGCGCGGTCTGGCATCGGCGAGAGGCTCATCGCAGCCTGACGTGGGTGACGTCCCCTGCCGCGACCGCGTGGACACGATCGCCTTCGCGCACCACCAGTCGGCCTTCGGCGTCGATCGACTCCGCGACCCCAACGAGTGTTGACCCGCCGGGAAGCTCGACCCGGATCTCCCGCCCGAGCGTGCCGCATGCTGCGCTGACGGATGCACGGAGCCCGGCTTCCGCGTCGAAGCCGGCACTCTCGAACGACGCCCAGACTCCCTCGAACTCCTCGAGGTACGCCGCGAGCGCACGCTCAGCAAGGGCATCCGGGCTCGCGCCCATAAGCGTCAACGAGGTGGCGGTGGGCACGGGAAGCTGATCGCTCGACATGGTGAGGTTAAGGCCCGCGCCCATTACGGCGCCGCCGGACGGCACAAGCTCACCCAGCAGGCCCGAGATCTTGAGGCCGTCAACCAGCACGTCGTTGGGCCACTTCAGAAACACGGGCTGCGCGGGGATGAGCGCTCGCACCGCCCGGGTCATCGCGAGTCCCGCCGCGAAGGGCAGCCACGCCAGCCCCTCGGTTGCTCGAACAAAGATCGAGACGGCAATTGTTGTTCCCGCAGGCGCGACCCAGCTGCGCCCAAGCCGCCCCCGACCGGCGGTCTGCGACGAGGTGACCAGCACCGTACGATCGGGCAGAGTGCCGAAAGCTGCGCGCCGAACCAGCTCGGTGTTGGTGGAATCCGTCTCGTTGACCCATTCGACGTGCATCCGCCAAGGGTACTCACCAGCGATTGTGGACGTCCTCAGCCCAGCCGAGGAGGCCGTCGAATTCCACGCGGGTTCCGGAGTCGTCGAGCATCCAGCCCGAGTAGTGGCCAAACAGCTGGTCGGTGCGGGTGCTGATGATGCCCAGCTGGGTGCTCGAGGCCTTGTTGTGGAACGGCACGAACGTGAGATCCGCCGTCTCGCCATGGATGTGCCACGGCGACAGCCACGCACTCGGGTCATAGTCCCACGTGAGTTCCTCGCTGTTCTTGTGGAGACGACCATCCACCACCAGCGCGTTCTCGGTCGCGCCGGTGCCGTCCGTCCACTTGGAACCCAGCTGCACCCCGATCACGCGCCCACCCGAGCGGCCGCTGCCAGCACCCCAGTTCCAGTGCACGTCGTACGGCCACTTGCCTCGACCGTGGTCGAGAACCGCCCAGGTGTTCTGCGGGTCGAGTTCGTGCAGTTCGCCTGCCACCTCGACCCACCCTCGGGCGGGGCGTGCAACATCCTTGACCGTGTACTGGAACCGGCGGTCGTTCCACGGCACCACCACAGCGAGCCGCTCGTGTCCGTCGGGCAGCAGCGCCTCGACCTCGAACCGCGCGCCCTGGATCTCGGCGCGCAAGATCGTCGAGTCCGGCCGCTCGATAACGTCGACCCTGAGCCCTGCGGCCCTGGCGCTGGCGTCTCCGTCGCCCAGACTCGGAGGCAGCACCACCCCGGCACCAAAGGGGCGGATGGCCGAGTGGCCCACCTCGCGACCGGTCTCCCGCTCGAACACCCACACTTCACTCACCGCAGCAAAGTCGATGGATGCCACCGTCAGCGCCAGCAGATGTGTTGGGCTGACCACGGCCCAGTACTCCCACCGTTTGTTGCGGCCCCACCCGGTGCGTGTTGCCACGCCCGACGTGTCATGAAGAGGTTGTCTGCTGTAGCCCACCGCGGCCGGGTTCAGTCGACCGTTCGGCAGCGTCAGAGACACCGGCTCGGTCAGCTCGCGCTCGGTCAACACCATCGAAGACTCCTTGTGAGTAGGCAGCGAACGACAGGCTACCGCCGGAGCGCCTGCACGTTCGGCCAAGAAAAGTCCCGGACTGCTGTAGCTGGGAACCAAAGCCCGCCCATAATGCGTCGGTAGAGTGTGAGCGTGACCGAGCAGACATCCCAGGCAGACCTCTCCACGACCGCCGGCCGCATCGCCGACCTGAAGGTGCGCTACCACGAGGCGGTCACCGCAAGCGGTGAAGCCGCGATCGAAAAGCAGCACGCCAAGGGCAAAAAGACGGCGCGCGAGCGTATCGAGCAGCTTCTTGATCACGGGTCCTTCGTTGAGCTCGACGAGTTCGTGCGGCACCGCACCCACGCGTTTGGCATGGAGAATAAGCGCCCCTACGGAGACGCGGTTGTCACGGGGCTCGGAACCATCCACGGCCGGCAGGTCGCCGTGTACTCGCAGGACTTCACGATCTTCGGCGGGTCCCTCGGCGAGGTTGCCGGCGAAAAGATCATCAAGGTCATGGATCACGCCCTCAAGACCGGCGTTCCGATCATCGGCATGCTCGACTCGGGTGGTGCGCGCATCCAGGAGGGTGTGGTTGCCCTCGGCAAGTACGGCGAGATCTTCCGCCGTAACACCCAGGCCTCGGGGGTGATCCCGCAGATCTCGATCATCATGGGCCCGGCCGCCGGCGGTGCGGTCTACTCGCCCGCCCTGACCGACTTCGTGATTATGGTCGACAAGACCAGCCAGATGTTCGTCACCGGACCCGACGTGATCAAGACGGTCACCGGCGAGGATGTCGGCATGGAGGAGCTCGGCGGCGCGCTCACCCACAACAAGGTGTCTGGCGTCGCGCATTACCTCGCGAGCGACGAGGATGACGCGCTCGACTACGCGCGGACCCTTATCGGGTTCCTTCCCGACAACAATCTCGCCGAGCCCCTGGTGTACGACAGCGAGGTCGAGCTCGAGATCACCGACGAGGACCGCAAGCTCAACTCGATCGTTCCCGACTCCCCCAACCAGCCGTACGACGTGAAGACGATCATCGAGCACATCGTCGACAACGGCGACTTCCTTGAGACTCAGCCGCTGTTTGCCCCCAACATCGTGGTGGGCTTTGGGCGGGTCGAGGGCCGCACGGTCGGGGTGATCGCCAACCAGCCGCAGGCGATGGCCGGAACCCTGAACATCGAGGCGGGCGAGAAGGCCGCGCGCTTCCTGCGGTTCTGCGACGCCTTCAGCATCCCCATCCTGACCCTCGTGGACGTGCCCGGCTACCTGCCCGGCACCGATCAAGAGTGGACGGGCGTCATCCGCCGAGGCGCCAAGCTGCTCTACGCCTACGCCGAGGCCACCGTTCCCCTCGTCACCGTCATCACGCGCAAGGCCTACGGTGGTGCCTACATCGTCATGGGGTCGAAGCAGATGGGTGCCGACCTCAACTACGCGTGGCCGACCGCCGAGATCGCGGTGATGGGTGGCCAGGGTGCTGTCAACATCCTGTACCGCGGCGAGATCAAGGCGGCCGAGGAGGCCGGCGAGGATGTCGCCGCCGTGCGAACCCGTCTCGCCAACGAGTACACATACAACGTCGCCTCGCCCTTCCTGGCCGCAGAACGAGGTGAGCTGGACGGCGTGATCGAGCCCGCTGCCACCCGCGTCGCCGTCATCAAGGCACTGCGCGCGCTGCGCACCAAGCGAGCGAGTCTCCCGCCCAAGAAGCACGGGAACATTCCCCTGTGAGCGAGGCGTCGGGCGAGCCGAGCATCCGCGTCATCTCGAAGAGTGCCACCGATTCCGAGATCGCCGCGGTTACTGCCGTTCTCACCGCGGCCCTGGACGAACTTGCGGCGGCGCAGAACGGTGAAAGCCCCACGGTGTCCGCGTGGCAGCGCAGCCAGCGTGCCCTGCGCACACCGCTCACGCCGGGCGCGGGAGCCTGGCGCAGTTTCTAACGAAGAGCACCGGATAGACCAGCCCACCTGACGTGAACGGTCACTTGTGAGGTTTCAAAACTACTGATTCCGAAGGCTGAGCGGGGCAACCAGACCGTTCCACCCCAATCACACTGCGGAAACCGTCGGTTTTGCACCCGATGTACCCCGTTAAGCGTTCCCCAGAGGCACCGCTCGACCGGAGAACCGCCAATATACTGACATCTAGGTACAAAACCGTACCCCGAGTGTCCCCCAAAGTGATGACTAGCGTCCCCCTCGGGAGTGGACCACTATAGATGTTGCTAGGTGTCTCGTATGAGTACACCACCAAAGCATTGGCCGACTAGGGTAAGCGGGCCAATGTCTTGGGGGCGGGTCAGGGCGATATTCGGGTTATCGCCCTGACCCGGGTCTTAGCGAAGGGCCGGATGAGTTAGCTCTCCGGCCCTTCTGCTTTGTCGGCTACTCGGTGGCGTCCTGCGGGTTCTGATCCCGAGGCTCCGCCCATAGATGCCCGGCCCACCCGAGCCTCGCGATCAGAACCCGCAGGACGCGGCACTGCTCACGTGCGCAGAATGGCCGGTCGCGGGCGGGGATGGGGAGCAGTCGCCGGGTGGACGGCGCGCGGTCGCGGTGTGGTGGGCGTCTACGGGCACGACCGCGCGTCGTCCACCCGGCGACCCCCGTAGTACACCCACGTGTTACTGCGTGCGCGGGATCTCCAGCCAGAGGTCGACCTCGTCGTCCTCCAGCGAGTCCTGCCCCAGGGCCACGGCCTCACCATCGTCGGCGGTCCGCAGCCCCACCACGGTGACCGCAATGTCTGAGCCCTCCGGCACGGTGCGGGCAATCACCTTGTCCGCCGTCGTCTCGTGGATTGCAACGGCCAGGCGGTTGAGTACACGATCGAGATCCTCATCGGAGAGGTCATCGATGCCACCCTCATCCAGCAGCGTCACGGTCGCGCCGCGTCGTCGGGCGTTCATCACCTCGTCACGAACCGCGTCGTTGAGGAGTTTGCGACCGCGAATCTCATCGCGGATCGCACCTTCGAGATGGAGGCACTCGCGGCGTTGGTCCTCCGTGAGGTCACCCCCACTCTCCTGGATCTGGCGCAGCATCGACAACGCCATGGCGCTTGTCTGGCCGAGCCGGAACTGCCGCTCGTAGACGTGTGCCTCCTGGGCGGCCTGCCAGTCGGTTGCTTCGCGCTCGGCGAGAGCAAAACGATGGGCGTCTTTCGAGGCCTTGGCGAGTGCCGTGCTGAGCACGTGAGAGACGGCCACCCAGGATGCACTCCCTACGATGCCCAGGGCGAAGAGTCCGGGCCCCACCAGCACGGCCGACTGGACGACGAGGAACCCAATGCCCAGCCAAGCGAACGTGTGGCGCTGGCGGGTCGAGGTGATGGTCAGGAGCGTTCCGCTGGCCGCAACGTACCAGCTCGCATACCCGGTTCCCCCGGGGCGCCCGAAGTCCAGCTCGTTGGAGACGAGCAGGGTTATGGCGACGACGATCGCAAAGTTGAAGGCGGCCATCCACACGGGCATACGGGTGGGACCAAACGGCAGGAGGCTCACGATGGTTGCGACCGCGTAGAGCCCCATGGCCACAAACACCGGCACGGGGTTGCGTGGCACATCGATCGTGTACGTCGCAAGCACGAGGTGGTAGGCGGAGAAGAGGGCGGCCATACCGACGATCAGGTAACGGGGAACACCAATGTTCATCGTGCACCCCCCTCACCAAGGTCGAGGGATTCAAGAATGTCGGACTGCACGCCGGAGCCCGGGCCCGCTCCGTGTGGCCACCGGATGCTGACAATCGTGCCTTCGCCCGGCGCCGACTGGATGACCGCACGCCCGCCCGCGTTGGCCACCCGCTCGATGATCGACACCCGCACACCCAGTCGCTCGTTGGGCACGTCCGAGAGCGCAAATCCAGCGCCCGTGTCGCCCACGACGACCTCGATGCCGTCTGGGCGGATTCCCCGCACCGCGACCCAGCGCGTCACGCCGGCCTCTCCCGCGTGCTGCAGGCTGTTGACCATGGCCTGCACCGCGGCGGAGTAGAGCGCCTCGGCGGCCTGCACGGGCAGCGAGCGGGTTCCCACGCTGCGCACGCGAACCTCAACTGGGCTCGCGAGCGCGGACGCCGCGTCGCTGATTCGGTCGACAAGGGTGGTGAAACGCACGGTCGAGCCGTCATCCGGGGATGCCGCCGCGGCATCCCTGAGGTGACCAATCGCATTGCCCGCCATCACGGCCGCAAGCTCCTTAGCCTGGGGAGTGTAGGCGCGCGCCGCGGAGATGAGGGTCGTCAGCACACTGTCGTGCACGATCGAGTCGACCTGTACTCGCTCGACTTCGGTAGCGTGCTGGCGCACGGCGTGGCTGTAGCGATCGAGTGCCGTTGCCTGCGCGGCATCCACGGAGGAGGCCGCCTGCCTCAGCATGGTGACGATGATCATGACCGCCCCGCCGAGGATGAGCGCGTACATCCCCTCGAGTATGGCGAGTTCCCAACCGGCATTCCCGCCGACGGGCATGGCGCGGATGATGACGTAGATGAGCGGGGCGACGAACAGGTAGACCGTGCCCCACACCCAGTTGAAGGCGATGGCCGCCATCGCGGTGGCGACGGTGATGAGGTAGTTGAGCCAGTGGATGCCCGTGAAGATGTCTGAGCCCGGGATCACCGCGAACGGCCACGAGATCAGTACGGCGAGGTACAGGAGCGCAAACGTGCCATGGGCTTGCCTGACCCAGATCTTTGCGAACGACAGGATGAGCACCACGATGAGCATGCCAAACAGCGCGGGCACCACAATCCACAACCAGATGGGGTAGGCCTCGTCGAGCTGGCCGAGAAGCCATGGCACGGTTTGTGCGCCGAACACGATGCCAAACACCGCGACGGAGCACGAGATGACGTTCTCTACCTGCTTGCGGCTGATCGGGTTCCGGGGCTGCTTGCCCTGGGGAACGGCGGAAAGCGCGGGCGCCCTATCGGGCATCTCCGCCATCCGGATCGAGCCCAGGCAGGATCCCATCCTCGACGGCGCGCCGCAGGAGATCCACCTTGGTGGGGGCGGGCCTGCCGACTTCGACATACTTCACCCGGATGCGATCCAGGTACTCCCGTGCGGTCGAGTACCCGATACCCAGCTGCTGCGCTGCAAGCTTGAGCGGGAGGCCCGAGGCGTAGAGGTGAAGGATTTCGCGTTCGCGCCTGCCCAGCTGTGCCTTGGCAAAGTCACGGTCGGCGTCGATGGCGGTCGCCCACTCGAGGTTGTTGAGGACCTCGCCGCGAGCGACGGTGGCCGCAGCGGCGAGAACGGTCTTGGTCGCCGAGGACTTAGGGATGACGCCGGCCGCACCCGCGGCGAGAGCCTCCCTGACACTGGCCACTCGATCGGCGATGGAGTGCACCAGCACCGCCGCGCCCGTGGCCTGGACCCGCTTGACATTGTCGGTAACGGTGGACCCGTCACCCAAGGAGAGGTCGAGCACAACCACGTCGACCTGCCGGCCGCCCAGCCCATCGATGAGTTCCTGAACGGTGGGGGCTGCGAGCACAAACTCATAGCCCTCGTCGATGAAGGCAGCCTTCAACCCGAGCCGCACGGACTCGTGGTCGTCAACAACCGCAACGCGCACCGTCGAGGCGTCCGTCGGGTTATTGGCATGGGTGGCTGCCGATTGGGCCATGGGCATCCTGTCTCGAATCTGTACCCCATAGTAGTGGGGCCGTGCGCTCCTACAGGCTGCGACATTCCCGGCTGTTAGCGGCGAGAGAGCGTTCCCACGGCCTCGACGTGATGGGTGTTCGGAAACAGGTCGAATGCGCGCAGTGCCCGGAGAGTGTAGCCATGGCCGGAAAAGAACGAGACGTCGCGCGCGAACGCGACAGGATCACACGCCACGTAGATAACCTGTGCCGGAGCAAGCGTGGCGAGCGCATCGACGACTTCGCGGCCCGCGCCGGAGCGCGGCGGGTCAAGCACGACGGTCGATCGACGCAGTCGATCGCGGTCGGCCGCGGTCGCATCGGCGGCGAACCGCGTGACCCAGCGCTCCACCCGCGCCGTCTCGGCGTGTGCCCCCAGCCATTCGCTCAGGTTCTCCGCGGCGAAGTCGGTTGCCCGGGAGTCGCTCTCGACCGAGGTGATCCGTGTCGCCGGGCCAAAGCGATCGGCGACCGCCGCGGCCAGAAGCCCCACACCCCCGTACAGGTCGAGGTTGGCCGCCGTTGGGTCAAAGGCCTCCGGGTCGATCGCGGACTGGACCGCCTCGGTCAGTGTGGCCGCGGCGCCCCGGTGCACCTGCCAGAAGCCGGTGTCCGCCAGACGGAACTCGCGACCGGCAACCACCTCGGTGATCGTCGTCGGCTTTTGCTCGCCGACGATCAGCCGAACGCCGCCCGTCGAGGGCGCAAGGATGTCGACGGTGTCGTGTCCACGGAAGTTCTCCGCGAGTGGCGCTGCCTCGGCAAGCTCGGGGGTGGCGAGCGGGAGCGAGGTGACCGGGATGACTCGGTGGCTTCGCGCCGCGAAGGGGCCCGGCCGACCACTCTCGTCGACGTGCAGGCGGACTCGAGTGCGCCATCCCGTGCCGTCGGGGGTCTCGTTCGGCACCGGCTCGACCGTGACATCCCAGTCGACCTTCGCCATCCGCTGCAGCGACTCGGTCACCACTTGACGCTTCAGTTCGCGCTGGTGAGCGAGCTCGATATGACCAAACTCCGCCCCGCCGGCCCGATTGTCTGGGTCGCGCTCGATGGCCGCCTCGGGCCACACGTGCTCACGTCGGTGGGGACTCGCCTCAAGCACCTCAACGGTGTCGGCGCGCAGGAACGACTTCTTGGAGTCACTCGTGACACGCGCACGAACCCGCTCGCCGGGGATGGTGTCTGACACAAACACGACGCGGCCCTCGTGACGTGCGACAGAGATTCCGCCGTGCGCGATGTTGGTAACGTCGAGTTCGATCGTCTGTCCCAGTAGTTCACCCATCCTCAAGAGCATAGGAGTGCCGTGCGGTTCTATCTCGCCTCCACCTCCCCCGCCCGCCTCGCCACCCTGCGCGCCGCGGGCATCGAGCCGGTGCTGGTGCCGTCGAATGTCGACGAGGATGCCGTGGCCGCCGCCGCCGGACCCCTTCCCGTCGCGGAGGCAGTGCAGGTGCTCGCGCGCGCCAAGGCCGAGGCGGTGGCGGGAACCCTCGTGGACGGCGAGCCGATCGACGGCGTGATCCTGGGTGGCGACTCGCTCTTTGAACTCGACGGAACCGTGTACGGCAAGCCACACCGGGCCGAGGTAGCCCGCGAGCGCTGGAATGGAATGCGCGGCGCAACCGGCCAGCTCCACTCGGGGCACTGGGTCATCGACCACCGGGGTGGCGTTGCGGGCGACGCACGCGGCGGTGTCTCAACGGCACGGGTGACCTTCGCGGACGACATCGACGACGACGAGCTCGACGCGTACATTGCCACCGGCGAGCCACTGCAGGTGGCAGGCGCGTTCACGATCGACAGCCTCGGCTCCGCGTTCATTACGGGCGTCGAGGGGGACCCACACGCGGTGGTGGGGCTGTCCGTCGCCCTCACGCGAAAGCTTGTGCGGGAGCTGGGCATCCCGTGGCCTGGATTCTGGAACCGGCAGCAGTTGTAGCGACCCACAGTAGGTAGTCCTACTTTTTGTTCTGCACGCCCAAAGCCGCACGGCCCCGCGCCCCTAGGCTAGGGAACTATGGCTCGCATCACGAAGGTTCTGATTGCCAACCGGGGAGAGATTGCGGTGCGGGTCATCCGCGCGGCGAAGGACAGTGGAATTCTGTCCGTCGCGGTGTACGCAGACCAGGACCGGGACGCGCGACACGTCAAGCTCGCCGACGAGGCGTACTCGCTCGACGGCACCACCAGCGCCGAGACGTACCTGGTGGTCAGCAAGATCCTGTCGATCGCCAAGCGGTCGGGTGCCGACGCCATCCACCCCGGCTATGGATTTCTCGCCGAGAATGCCGACTTCGCTCGTGCCGTGATCGATGCGGGCCTCATCTGGATTGGCCCCTCGCCCGAGGCGATCGAGAAGCTCGGCGACAAGGTCAGCGCGCGTCACATCGCCGAGAAGGTGGGCGCACCACTGGCCCCCGGAACCCTGAACCCCGTCTCCGGTGCCGACGAGGTGCTCGAGTTTGTGGACACCCACGGCCTGCCGGTCGCCATCAAGGCGGCATTCGGCGGTGGTGGGCGCGGGCTCAAGGTCGCCCGCACCCGCGAGGAGGTGCCCGAGCTCTTCGACTCGGCCACCCGCGAGGCCGTCGCCGCCTTCGGTCGCGGCGAGTGTTTTGTCGAGAAGTACCTCGACCAGCCGCGCCACGTCGAGACCCAGTGCCTCGCGGACTCCCACGGCAACGTCGTCGTGATCTCGACACGTGACTGCTCGCTGCAGCGTCGCCACCAGAAGCTGGTCGAGGAGGCGCCGGCGCCGTTCCTCACCGACGAGCAGAACGCCGCGCTCTACGAGTCGTCCAAGGCGATCCTCAGGGAGGTCGGCTACGTCGGTGCCGGCACGTGCGAGTTCCTTGTGGCGAAGGACGGCACGATCTCGTTCCTCGAGGTCAACACCCGCCTCCAGGTCGAGCACCCGGTCTCCGAGGAGGTCACGGGCATCGACCTCGTTCGCGAGCAGTTCCGCATCGCCGAGGGCGGCGAGATCACCTACGGCGACCCGGTTCCGCAGGGTCACTCGTTCGAGTTCCGCATCAACGGCGAAGACCCCGGGATGAACTTCCTCCCCTCCCCCGGGCCGGTCAACGCCCTGCGCTTCCCCGGTGGCCCCGGCGTGCGTGTCGACAGTGGTGTGACCACGGGCGACGTCATCTCTGGTGCGTTCGACTCCCTGCTCGCCAAGCTCATCGTCACGGGCACCTCCCGCGAGGATGCGCTCGAGCGCTCGCGTCGAGCGCTCGACGAGTTTGAGGTCGCGGGGCTCCCCACGGTCCTGCCGTTCCACCGCAAGATCGTGCGTGACCCGGCATTCACGAGCTCGCCGTTCAGTGTGTACACCCGGTGGATCGAGACCGAGTTCGACAACGACATCGAGCCGTGGAGCGGGTCGTTGCCCGACGGCACACCGCCGACCGCACGCCACAACGTGGTCGTCGAGGTCGACGGGAAGCGGGTCGAGGTGTCCCTGCCGACCAAGCTGGTTCCCGCGGCTGGCGGTGGAACGGCGTTGGCCGCTCCTCCGCGACGGCGAGCAGCCTCATCCGTCAGCACGGTCACGGGCGACTCGGTGAAGGCGCCCATGCAGGCGACCATCGTGAAGCTCGCGGTGGCCGAGGGTGACGTTGTGGTCAAGGGTGACCTGATTCTGGTGCTCGAGGCAATGAAGATGGAGCAGCCGCTCACTGCCCACAAGGACGGCACAGTGACGGGCGTGAACGCAACTGTCGGCGCGACCGTGTCGTCGGGCCACGTGCTCCTCTCGATCACCGACTAGTCGACTAGGGTCGGGCCATGGACATCGCCCGAACCATTGCGCGCTGGCTGCTTGCCGCAGGCCTCGTGTTTGCCGGAACGGGCCACCTGACGTTCGCGCGCGAGGCCTTCGTCGCGCAGGTGCCGAAGTGGCTTCCGCTGCCGGTGGACTTTGTGGTTGTGGCATCGGGTGTTGTTGAGATTGTGCTGGGCCTCGCCCTAGTGGTGCTCGTGCGTCACCGGGTGATCGTGGGCTGGATCGTCGCCGCGTTTTTTGTTGCGGTGTTCCCCGGCAACATCGAGCAGTTTGTGAGCCGAACCGACTCGTTTGGGCTAAACACGGATCTCGCGCGCGGCATCCGTTTGCTGTTCCAGCCGCTGTTGGTTGTCTGGGCGCTCTGGTCGACCGGGGCGTGGAAGGCGTGGCGCCAGCGTCGTCGCGGCTAGTGTGACGTGCGCTGCAGCGCCGCGTCGATGAGCACCTCGGCGGCCGCGCGCGCGTGAGCGGCAACATCCGGTTGTTTCAGGATGGCCGCAGTAGTCTGCGCTCCCTCGGCGAGAAGAACCAGCTGGGGAGCGAGCTCGGGGCCAGCCCCGGCCTCTCGAGCGAGGGTCGCGACGTACTGCTGGAACGAGTCCTTGTGTGATCGTGCCGCCTCGGCAACGCCGGGGGCGCTTGAGCCCAGCTCTCCGAAGGAGTTGATAAACGCGCATCCGCGAAAGTCGTCCTCGGTGAACCAGTCGGCGAGGAAGTCATAGATCGCCAGGAGTTTGCCGCGGGGTGTGGTGTGCTTCTGCGCCTCGGCCCGAATGCCCATCGTCCAGGAGTTGTTTCGGCGGCGCAGCACCTCCTCGACGATCAGCTCCTTCGAGGAGAACAGCTGGTACAACTTCTTGAGCGAGACGCCCGCCTCGGCGCGAAGTTCGTCCATACCCACCGCCTGGATGCCACGGGCGTAGTAGAGGTGGTCGGCCGCATCCAAGACCTTATCTCGGGCAATCTCGTCGTTCATGGTCACATTTCTGTCGGGCACTTGCGCTGAGAACGCGCGTTCTCTATTCTAGGTCACGGACGCGGAGAACGCTCGTTCTCAGCGAGGGATCGAAAGGGAAGACAATGTCGCACATCACCGTTGGCCAGGAGAACTCCACCGACATCGAGCTGTACTACGAAGACCACGGCACCGGTCAGCCCGTGGTGCTGATCCACGGCTACCCGCTCAGTGGGGCATCGTGGGAGCGCCAGACCGCGGCCCTGCTGGATGCCGGCTACCGCGTCATCACCTACGATCGTCGCGGCTTCGGCGGGTCGAGCAAGGTCACCACGGGTTACGACTACGACACGTTCGCGGCCGACCTCAACACCGTGCTGACGACTCTTGACCTGACCGACGTGATCCTCGTGGGCTTCTCCATGGGTACCGGTGAACTCGCGCGTTACGTCTCGAAGTACGGCTCCGAGCGCGTTGCCAAACTCGCGTTCCTCGCCTCGCTCGAGCCCTTCCTTCTCAAGACCGACGACAACCCCACGGGCGTCGACAAGGAGGTCTTCGAGGGCATCGACCAGGCCGCACGCGCTGACCGCTACTCGTGGTTCACGGGCTTCTACGAGAACTTCTACAACCTCGACGAGAACCTCGGCACTCGCATCAGCGCCCAGGCCGTGACCAACAGCTGGAACGTTGCCGCGGGCAGCGCACCGATCGCCGCCTACGCGGTTGTCCCGACCTGGATCGAGGACTTCCGTGGCGACGTCGCGAAGGTGCGCGAGGCTGGCCTGCCGACGCTGATCCTGCACGGCACGGCCGACCGCATCCTGCCGATCGACTCGACCGCGCGCGTTTTCACGACTCTCGTGCCCGACGCCGAGTATGTCGAGATCGAGGGGGCGCCGCACGGTCTTCTTGAGACGCACCACGCAGAGGTCACCGCGGCGCTACTCGGGTTCGTCGGCAAGTAGTCGCCAGGGACGAAGCCCGGGCTGCTGGGCAGCATTGGTCCGGATTGACATCTACGTCACAAAGCCACCCGCGAGGGTGGCTTTGTGACGATCTGGTGGACCCTAGGGGATTTGAACCCCTGACCTCCTCGATGCGAACGAGGCGCGCTACCAACTGCGCCAAGGGCCCGGAACTGCGGTATTCAGGGTATCAGGTTTCGGTCGGGGGCTTGGAACGGGGTCTCGATACGCGGCTGCGCCGCACTCGACCAGCAGGCGTCGCGGCTGCGCCGCACTCGACAAGCAGGCGTCGCGGCGGTGCGGCGCTAGCCGACGCGGCGGCGGGCGAGCGCGGCGTCGAGGTCCGGGGTGGTGGTGTCGGCTGCATCCACGATGCCCATCGACGCGAACCGGCTGGTGGAGCGCGGAGCTTGGGCGGCGGGCTGCACGGCCGGCGGCTGCTCCGTCGCACGCAGGGCCTCCTCGGCCTCGGCCGCGGCGCGGCGCAACGACTCCGCGAGGTCACTCGTGGTGGCTGCGACCGGGGCCGCCTCCGCACGAGACATGTACAGCGGCTTGGGCATGGGCACGGGAGTCCACTCCGCACGCACGGTCTGCTGCTCCACGAACTGGTGGTCGACCAGCTGCTGGGCGGAGCGCGCGACCTGCGGCGAGCGCCGGTTGCGAGCGACCTCGGCGAGGCGACCGAGCAGGGCAAAGGTGAACAGGGATGCGAGGGCGGCGCCCCCGAGCATCAGCCAGGATCCAGCGGCGGGCCCACCCGTGATCAAGAGGCTCGACTGCACGAGCACAACACCGAGTGAGATCGCCAGAACGAGCGTGGCGAGCATCCGGGTGCGACGCAGGCGCTGGGCGGCAAGCACCTGGGGGTGAGGACGCGGCGTGGGCTGTACGGGTCGGCCCACGGCGACGGGCCCGGCTGGAGCGCGACGCAGGGCCTGAGTGGGTGCCTCAGTGGTTTCTGCGAGCACACGGATGGTCTGCTGGAGTCGCACGGCGTTCCTTTCGGTCGCCAGGTACTCCCGACGCTTCAACCAACTGGGAACGAGGTACACCAGCCAGAGGGCCGCGGCGACGGCGAGCATAACGCCACCACCAAGACCCGTGAGTTCCATGCCCCTAAGTTACGAGGGCTCCCGCCTGACTCGAGGTTGCCGCGCCGATCAGGGCACGAGCGGGCCCGCCCATCCCCCAGCCCATCCCAAAACTAAGGAGATTCTTGAGGAAGAGAACGCGCGCGCCCGAGTTCACGGGGATCCTGCGAGGAACACCGCAGGATCTCCTTAGTTTTGTTTGCGTTGGGGATCGGGCCGAGGGATGACGAGGCCCTGAACCCGCCCGAGACTAGGAGTCTCAGGGCACGAGCGGGCGCGCCGCACGGGCTCGATCGCTCGCGGGAACCTCCGCGGCCTCGTGGGGCGCCTTGCCGTCAAGCCACCGACGCAGCACTCCGGTCGGCACCTCCTCGACCGTGAGCCCAAAACAGAAGTGATCACGCCAGTCGCCGTTGATGTGGATGTAGCGCCGACGCAGCCCCTCGTAGCGGAACCCCAGCTTCTCGACGACCCTCAGGCTCGGGGCGTTCTCCGGCCGGATGCAGATCTCCATACGATGCAGCCCCACACCAAAAAAGCAGTGGTCGGTCGCGAGCGCGACCGCGGTGGGTGTCGCTCCACGCCCGGCGAAACGCTCGGACACCCAGTAGCCGATCGTCGCCGACGACAGCGAACCGTAGGCGATCGACGAGACGTTGAGTTGCCCCGCGACCTCCCCGTCGTACTCGATCACAAAGGGCAAGCCGAGACCGGCCCGCGCGTTCTGCTGAAGATTGCGGATGCTCGCCCGCACGTCGAAGTTCATGGGCCCGTGGGGGTTCGTGGCCTCCCATTTGCGCAGCCAGCCTCGGTTCTCCGCGAGTTCGCGCTCGAGAGCGCGGGCATCCCTCACCCGAATCGGGCGGATGCTCGTGCGCCCCTCACTGAGGGTGGGAATGCTCGACGCCACAACTACTCCAGGGTGTCAACGAACGACTTGAGCCACGGACGCAACTCGGGGCCGAGATCGTCGCGCTCGACCGCGAGCTGCACGATGGCTTTGATGTAGTCCACGCGGTCGCCCGTGTCGTACCGACGACCCCGGAACACGACGCCGTACACGCCACCGGCAATGTTCTTCTGTGCGAGCTCCAGCAGTGCGTCGGTGAGCTGGATCTCCCCACCTTTGCCCGGGTCGGTGCGCTCGAGCACGTCAAAGACCT
Organism: Rhodoglobus sp.; assembly: GCA_965279605.1. GTDB lineage: Bacteria > Actinomycetota > Actinomycetes > Actinomycetales > Microbacteriaceae > Rhodoglobus. Next base: position 163,530 of record CBDIIE010000013.1, on the reverse strand, counting down.
CGGGCTGAAGCACGTAGCGACCGATGATGGCGAGGTTCGATGGCGCCGTGCCCTCGGCAGGCTTCTCGACGAGTCCGGTGATGCGCACAACGTCGTTGTCGTCCGTCGGCTCGACCGTGGCGATGCCGTACAGGTGCGCGGCGCTGGGCTCGACCTCCATGAGGGCGATGATGGTGGCGTTGCGGGCGACCTGCTCGTCGAGCATCCGGGCCAGCAGCACGTCGCGGCTGTCGATGAGGTCGTCGCCCAGCAGCACCGCGAACGGCTCCCGGCCCACATGCATCCGCGCGCGAAGCACGGCGTGGCCGAGCCCTCGGGGGTCGCCCTGGCGAACGTAGTGCATGTCGGCGAGGTCGTTGGAGTACTCGACTTTTTGCAGCCGCTGGAAGTCGCCCTTCTCCTCCAGGGTCGCCTCGAGCTCGGTCATACGGTCGAAGTGATTCTCGAGCGCGTTCTTGTTTCTGCCCGTGATCATCAGCACGTCGGTGAGGCCGGCATCGACCGCTTCCTCCACGACGTACTGGATTGCCGGCTTGTCGACGACCGGAAGCATCTCCTTCGGCATCGCCTTGGTGGCTGGCAAGAACCGTGTTCCAAGCCCTGCCGCGGGTATAACTGCCTTGGTGATGCGGAATCCCATGAGGACAGGCTACCTACAATGGAGAGCATGACCGACGGGCCGGAGTCCCAGAAGCGCGCGCTGCGGGCGGAACTTCGCGAGCGACGCCGCATTCGCACCACCACCGAGCGCGAGCGGGCCGCCACCCAGATCACCCAGCACCTCATCGATCTGACCAGTGATGTGGGCTCACGCTCCATCGCCGCTTACCTCTCCACCCCCGAGGAGCCGGGAACACGGGACTTCCTGCACTGGGCGTGCGAGAACGACATCCGCGTTCTACTGCCCGTCTCGCGGGCCGATGGACTTCTCGATTGGGCCCCCTATGACGGCGACGACGAGGACGAGGACCTGCTGGGGATGCCCACCCCCACGTCCGAGCTGCTCGGCCCTATCGCGATCAACTCGGTCGATCTCATCATCGTTCCAGCGGCATCCGTCGATCGCACCGGCATGCGGCTCGGCTGGGGTCGGGGCTACTTCGACAAGACGCTCGGATCGATGGAGAACTGCCCCCCGGTCTATGCTGTGATCTTCGACGACGAACTCGTCGACAGTGTGCCCGCCGAGCGGCACGACCAGCGCGTCAACGGGGTAGTCACCCCCTCCGGCATCGTCGCTTTCTAGCTCCCAAGGACCCCATGCCCACGTATTCGTACCGCTGCACCGAATGCAGCAACGCGTTCGACATCCACCAGTCCTTCACGGATGACTCGCTCACCGTCTGCCCCACCTGCGGCGGTGTGCTGCGCAAGGTCTTCTCCCCCGTGGGCGTGACCTTCAGTGGTTCGGGTTTCTACCGCACCGATAGCCGCGCGGGTGGCGACGGTGGCGCGAAGGAGAGCTCCTCGAAGAAGGAGTCGTCGCCCGCCCCTGCTGCGGCCCCTGCGGCCCCCGCCTCGTCGTCCGCGTCCTCGTCCTCGTCCTCGTCCTCCACAACGACGTAGTCCCCCAAGGAGCGCCCATGATCAAGGGATTTAAGGAGTTCATCCTCCGCGGCAACGTGATCGATCTCGCCGTCGCCGTCGTGATTGGTGCCGCATTCACGGGGATCGTCAACGCGATCGTCGGGAGTGTGCTGAACCCCGCGATTGGTGCGCTTTTTAACGCCGAGAGTCTCGCGACGGCCCTCCCGGTCGAGATTCCGACCACCTCGGGTGGCACCTCGACGATGTACTTCGGCGCCGTCATCGGCGCGATCATCCAATTCCTGCTGGTAGCGGTGGTGGTCTACTTCGCCCTTATTGTGCCGATCAACTACCTGAAGCGCGTGTCGTTCCGCAAGAAGGATGAAGCCAAGGATGACCCGGCTCCGCCGACCGAGTTGGAACTCCTGGCGGAGATCCGCGACCTGCTGGCGACCCGTCGCGACTGATCCGAACCCCGCCCCAACCCCCGCGAAAAGCCACTTTTTGCTGCCCGGCCGACAGGCTGGCAGCAAAAAGTGGCTTTTCGCGGGGGTTCGGGCGGGTTAGTAGTGCGGCGGGACGTCTCGACGTAGTTGCTCGTCGTTCTCGGCGGCGCGATGTTTGGGCGGCTCGGGCTGGGGGTTCGGGTCTGACCCGGGCGGCGGCTCGGTGCGCACCCGGCGCCGACGGCGCAGCGGCGGCTGATCCACGGGTCCGTCCGAGCGGTGGTCAGGCATGGCGAGTTCGACCGTCACTCAGGCGTTCGCCACAACCGGAATGGGCTCGGTGATCGGAGCGGGGTCACCACCGAGCATCGACACGACCCGCCCCGCAACGACGTCCGGGTCGCTGAAGAGTTCGAAGGCGTGCACCCGCAGGTAGTGCCACCCCAGGCGGCGCAGGAGTTCGGGCCGGAGCCGCAGTGACTCGCGCAGGCTGGAACGCATGAGCACGGCATCCGTCTCGATCGCAATGCACATGCCGCCGCGCGAGGCGACGAGCCCCAGCTTTCCGCGGTGGCCGAGTGCGACGTTGAGTCCCCGCAGTTCGAGTCGGCGGGCCAGGTCAACGAGCATGGGCTCGCTGTCGTCCGGAACGTGCTCCTCCTGCTGGCGCGCGCCCACCTCGGACAGGATCTCCGCGAGGGCAACGGCACCGTGCTTCATCCGGCCGTCGTCAAGGTCGGACGGCTCGAACGAGCTCACGATGACCATCGATCGGCGGGCGCGGGTCATGGCAACGGCAAGCAGGCGCTCGCCGCCGGGCTCGCCCAGCGCACCGAAGTCGCTCAGCACACGCCCGTGGGGGGTGCGGCCGTAGCCGATGGAGAAGACAACACGGTCACGACTCTGGGCGACGGCCTGGCCAATGGTGTACACCGCAAAGGGCTCGGGTCGATCACCGATGATGTAGTCCACCAGCTCGGGGCGACCGGCCAGCTCCGACAGCACGGCCTGCATCACGCGCACCGCGTGCTTCTCGCTGGCCGTGATGACCATCAGCGACTCGTGAGGCTTGCGGGAGGCGTGGTCGAGCACGAGGTCGACCACCCGTTCCACCTCGGCCTCGGGACTTTCGACCGCGCCCGAGTCGGGGTCGGGCATCCCGTGACCACCCTCGACGTAGTCGAGTGCCAGGCTGCCGTGCCCGAGGAAGCTCCCAGCCCACGGGAGCGACTGGATGCGCCCACCGTAGAACCGGCGATTCACGAGCTCGGCGAGATCCTCGCCGCCGGGGCGGTAGCTGCGCGTCAGCGTGAGGGTCGGCAGCAGGGCACCGAGCCGGGCGAGGGCGGATGCCTCGTGCAGCTCGTCCACGTCCTGCGGGGCCACGCTCGGGCTCTCGCCGACGGCGATCTCGAACGGCGTGGGGGTCTGCGTGACCGGGTCACCAAAGGCCACAACCTGCTTGGCGCGCCGGATGGCACCCGCGCTTTCTGCGACCGTCATGGCACCCGCATCCACGAGGATGACCGTGTCGAACGGCATGGTGTCGACGATCGTGGGCACCTCGTAGGGCGAGGCGAGCCAGACGGGAGCGACCGGCCGCGACAGGTGAGGCGCGGTGGTGTGCAGGTCAAACGAGGTGACGGTCTCGCGGGCCAGCAGCCGCTTCAGGAGCGTCGCCTCGTCGGGCCAGTCAACAAGGCCAATCTTCCAGGTCTCGGCCAGCTGCCAGCCGAGGATCTGCGCGCTGGATGCCGCGTGGGCCTCGTCGACCAGACGGAAGTCGGCCTCGAGCCGGTCGAGCACCGAGGTGTTCGCGCCGAGGAGGGCACGCTCGGTCTCAAGGAGGCACTGCAGCGCGGACTTCCACCACGAGAGTTCAAGCTCGAGTGCGACGCGCTCCTCGGGAACGTGACGGCGCGCCAGATCCTCGATCAATGGGTCAAGATCTAACTCGCGCAGGGCACCCATCAGGGCGGTGCGGTCCTGCAGGTTGTGCAGCACATCGGACTCGGCCGCGAGCCCGGCTAGCTTTTCGGTCAGCTCGCCGATCGGCAGGTGCTCGAGCTGCGTCTCGCGAGTCGTGAGGCCGAGGGGGGTGTTAAGCGCACCGAGGTCGAGCGAGACCTGCTGGTAGGCAACCTGGACATCCCCAATTCCCACGGGCACCTCGGGCGAGGCTCCCTCGGCGACGTAACGGTGCCACAACACACGCTGCTGTTGGATGCGCACGAGCGCGGCATTCAGGTCACCGATGCGCACACCGGGGCGCACGTACTCCATCGCGAGCTTCTTGAGCCGACGACGGTTGCCGTTGGACATATCGGGGAAGTCCTTGCGCGGCGCGGTCGCGGCGATGAGCTCCGTGAGCGAGCGGTCAAAGACCATCGGCAAGAACTTGTCGAGCGTGTCGCGCAGGTCGACCAGCAGTCGCAGGTACACCCCGAGCTCGGTGATATTGAGAAACGGCCGCAGGTGCGTGCCCGCGATGAGATCGTTGGCACGCTCGAGCAGGCGCGGGAGCTCCTCGCCGTGCAGGCGCTTGGCAATCTCGTGAGCACGAAGGGCCTCGTCGCCGTTGGCAAACTGGGCGCCGTACCAGGGCGAGTCACCCGGCCCGTACTTGAACTCGCCGAGCTGGGCGGCGGTCACCATAATCTCGGCGGCGCGACTGCGGTCGGCAGACAACCGTTCGACGGCGTGACGGGTGAGCCGGGCGGTGGTGGCCGGGGGGTTGGGCAGCAGAGCCAGGCGACTGAGCTCGGAGACGCAGTCGAGCACCGAGACGCCAATCTCCGGGTCGGTGCGGCCGAGAGCGCCGCGGTAGTCGACGAGCACCTTGCGCAGGCGCGTGAGCGCGTCGTCGATCTCGGAGACGTTGGGCTGCTTGGCCTTCTCGCTGCGAGCAATCGAGCGGATGATGTCGCGACGAAGTGTGCGCGGCGAGACCGCGAGCCCCGGCAGACCCACGTCGCCGAGGCGCTGGGAGATCGACTGCAGTGATGCCCGGCGCGGGCTGACCACAAGAACTCGCTTGTTCTGCGCGACCAGTGCACCCAGCGCGTTGACGATCGTCTGGGTGCCGCCGGTTCCGGGGAGAGTCTTGACCACGAGGGAGTTGCCCGCCGCGATCTGGGCGATCACGTGCTCCTGCTCGGCGTCGGCATCCAGCAGCAGACCATCCGTCTGCGGCGAGCGCTCGTCGGCGGGAACCGGCTCGACCGGGGCATAGCCCTCGCCGAGGCGCTGGGCGACGCTCTCGTTGCCGGCCAGAGCATCGAGCACAGGATGGTCGAGGTGCACGGCGTCGGCGAGGAGCGCGGGGGCCACCTCGGCGAACGAGGAGACCACCAGGCGGGGGCTCACACGGAAGTCGTCGAGGTGCGACGTCAGCCCACGGAGTCGGTCGATGACCGCGTTGGGCTTAAACGTGCCGGCGTCATCGGTGAGAGCAACAAACGCCTCGGCATCGAGGGTGAGCTGGAAGTGCTCGTGCATCGCCCGGGCGAAGGCCGGGTTGAGCTGCGCGCTTCCCCGCAGCTTGATCTCGAAGTCACGGCCGTGGCGCCGAATGGCGAGGGGACGCAGCAGCACGGGAGCGCGGAAACGCTGGCCGTCCGCCGTCCACTCCGCTATTCCGATGCCCAGGTGAACGGCGTCGATGCCCCGCGCCGTGGCGAGGTCGAGGCTCTTTGCCGCGACCGCTGCCGCCGCGATCTTCGCGCTGCGGAGGGCGATCTCGTCACGAATGAGGCTCGAGAGCAGGGTGGTCTTGCCGGTGATGAACTGAGCGAGACCACCCGGGTGAGTGGTGGAGAGCTCGATGCGGGTGCGCGGGGAGTCCTCGAAGTGCAGGAGCGGGTTGCGGCCGCCGATGCTGGCGAGCTCGGCACGCCACTCGAGCCACGAGGGCTCGGCAACGTTCCCGAGCTGAAGGCTGGGATCCCCGAGGCTCAGCACGTGCGGCGCGGTGACCTGTTCCGGGGCGTGCGCGTGCTCATCACCCTGGTCGGGCTCCACGAGGTCGGGTTCAACCCGGTAGTCCTCGGAACGCTTATCGGCACGCCACACACCGCAACCTTAAGAGCGGTATGGCCTAAAACCCGGGAGATAAGCCAGAGTTTCGCGAAGCGGTCCCGCCGTAGACTGGCGGACATGGACCTCGCAGCGGGCGCAGGACTCGCACTTGCGACATTCGTAGTGCTCGTGATTGTGCTCGGAGTGGTCGGTTTTGTGGTGCTGTTCGCGCGCCGCGGCGACCGGGGCAGTGCTCGTTCGGGTGGCACGGGAATCGGCGAACTGACCCGCCGTGCTGGCACCCTGCTCGTGCGCCTCGACGACGCCCTCCGTGATGCCGACAGCGAGTTGGGCTACGCGATCGCCCAGTTTGGTGCCGACGGCGCGCAGCCGTGGGCGGATGCCCTGGAAATCGCACGCGGAAAGGTCGCCGAGGCGTTCCGGCTGCGCCAGGCGCTCGACGACTCGATCCCCGACAGCGACCGCGAGAAGCGCGAGTGGACCCTTCAGATCATCGCCCTATGCGAGCAGGCCGAGGCGGCGCTGAGCGAACAGGATGCCGCGTTCGCACGCCGACGTGGACTCGAAGTCAACGCGGCCGGCACCCTCGATGACGTCCAGCGCCGCATCCGGGACACGGCGGCACGGGTCGCCGCCGCGCGGGAGACGCTCGCGCGCCTCGGCCAGGAGTTCGCGCACGGCACCTTCGCGAGTGTTGCGGAAAACCCGGATCGGGCGGATGCCCTGCTCGACGAGGCACGGACCCTCGCAGACCAGGGCGCGCGTGGGGTGACCGGCACGGGTGTCAGCAACGTGTCCGCGACGCTGGCGAAGGCGGAGCAGGCCGCGCGACGCGCCGGCGACCTGATCGACTCGGTTGATCGTGCGGCCCAGAACCTCGGCTCGGCGAGCGCCGCGCTGGGTGCGCTCCGGGCATCCGTGGTCACGGATCTCGCGGAGGCGAAGGCGGAACTCGCGCAGGCGCCCGACGCGGACTCTGGCGAGGCGATCATTGCCGCGATCGCACAGGTGGAGGCGATCACCCCATCCAGCCCGGCCGACCCGGTGGCCGACCTCGACCGGCTGGGCGCGGCCATAGCGGGCCTGGATCTCGCGCTTGCCGCATCCCGCAACCAGGCCCAACGATTTGCGCACGCACGCGCCGCCTACGAGGGCACCCTCGTCTCGGCGCGCAGCCAGATCGCCGTCGCCCGTGACCTCATCGCCGGAGGTCGCGCGGGTGTCACCGCTCGCACCCGCCTCGCCGAGGCGGAGCGCCAGCTGATGCTCGCCGAGGCGGAGACCGACCCCGTCGAGGCCCTCGACACGATCCGCCGCGCGGTCACCCACGCGCGGGATGCGGATGCACTCGCCCGCTACGACGCCCACGGAGGACGCTGATGCCCGACTCACTCGCTCGCCACACCGACTACGGACAGACGCCACTCACGGAGAGCGACATCAACCGGGACCCGATCGCACAGTTCACCCGCTGGTTGGCCGAGGCCGAGGAGTCGGGCGTCTACGAGCCCAACGCGATGGTGCTCTCGACCATCGACGTGGACCGGCTTCCGAGCAGCCGCACGGTACTGCTTCGTACGGTCGACGCCGACGGATTCGAGTTCTTCACGAGCTATACCTCCGCCAAGGGCAGGGCTCTGCTCGCGCATCCGCACGTCTCGATCGTTTTTCCCTGGTATCTCATCCACCGGCAGGTGATCGTGCGGGGCCGCGCCGAGCCCACGAGCCCCGAGATCTCCGACGCCTACTTCGCTTCACGCCCCCGTGGTTCGCAGATCGCCGCGGTCGCGAGCGACCAGTCCCAGCCGATTGCAAGCCGCGACCTGCTTGAGGCGCGTGTGCACGAGCTGGAGAAACAGTACGAGGGCGGCGAGGTGCCACGGCCGTCCACGTGGGGTGGATTCCGGGTGGTCCCGGCATCCTTCGAGTTCTGGCAGGGCCGCAGTTCGCGGATGCACGACCGCCTGCGATTTACGCACGAGAACGGCTCGTGGGCGCTCGAGCGCCTGCAGCCGTAGCTAGAACGCAGCCACACCCCCGGGCCGGGCCGCGATGCGCTTGGGAGTCTTGCGGTCGCTGCGCGCATAGAGGGTAGCGCGCTGGCTCGACAGGGCCAACAGCAGCAGAATGTCAAGGGCAACCGGGATGAAGTTGTTCTCGAGGGTGATCGCCGGCCCGCCCAGTTCGAGGCTCACGATCTGCAGGGCAATCCCCAGGGAACTGCCAATCATCGCGAGAACCCGCGCGAGATTGCTGCCGAGAAAGACCTGCCACGCTAGCAGGAGCTCGATGAGCGCCGCCAACGCCAGCACCACAAGCACAACAACAAGGGCCCCCGTCGCGTCGCCCTGCACGTCCACCGCCGTCACGACCTCGGGCCAAGCGGCAACAATCGCCGTGGCGATGAGTGACGTCGAGAACGCGCCCAACGCCATCAGCACGGCTCCGACGACGATCGGAGCGGGGCGCTTCTGACGGCTGTCCGTGGGTGTCTCGCCGAGAGCTCCCGGCGTCGTCGGCACGGTGCCAAGGTCAAGCACCGGAAGGTCGCCGTCGGTGATGATCGAGTCGCCGCCACCATTGCGTGCGTGATATCCGGTGGAGAAGTCCTTGATCACACGAACCGCCACCGAGGGGTCGGCCGCCGTAACCGTCGACACGATGTGGTCACGCTCGTCGTCGGTGTGCTCGTCGATCTTGTGGGTGATCTGCAGGGTAAAGAGGGAGAAGCCCACGCTGCGGTCGTAGGTGCCTGCGGCGAGCCAGTCGGCGCGGTGGCCACCGGGAAGCATCCACCCTGGTGGGCAGCGCCAGAAGCGCACATGGTGACGCTTGCCGGGTGTGCCGTCGACCTCCTGCTGGTAGGCGAAGTCCTGCTTGCGTCCGAACAACAGGAGAGGGCTCACGGGAGCCTCGTCGTAGCTGCGCCGCAGAATCGTCGAGCGCACGATCTTGAGGCCCGTGCCCAGCGAGAGGTCGTCGGCCAAGGTCCAGCCCGCGCGGGACATCGCAGCGTGGACCTGCTGCTCGGTACCCAACAGTGCAAGGTTGATCGGGTCGCCGAGAAGCCCGTCGCTTGTGCGCGCTCGGCCGATGAAGTAGTTCGGCACGTAGATGGTTGTCAGGATGCGGTGCAGCCGGGGCAAAACGAGGTAGGCCAACACGATCCAGAACACCAGCACAAACGCCAGCTGCCACCAGCCGAGGGTGAAGCTCACCTTGACGAGCAGGTACGACAGCCAGACCGCGGCCGCTCCCCCGATGACAAAAAACACCCAGTCCAGGGCACGATCAACACTGGGGCTCGGAGCGAACTCGGGCACACGGATGTCGCTCAGCGTTGTGCTGAGCGCGTCACCCAGGGACTTTGGCCGCGCCACGGTCACATTCTGGCACCGCGCGCGCCGTTGCTAGTCGAGTTCGACCGTGTAAATCGGAACCAGTTCCACGGTCACGTTCTGCGTCAACACGCCGACCTCAGCGAGACGCTCTTTCAGGTCGGCTGTCGAGGGGAGCGGCATCGGCCCCTCGAGGCGCACGGTCGTCTCGCCCGCCGTAGTCACAACGGACGTCACCTCCCAGCCGACCTCCCTCGCCCAGTCGTCGGCGACGCCGTGGACGGCACCCTCGATGATGCTCCGCGCGGCCACGGAAATACTCGACAGCGCGAGGGGGATGCCCACGAGCAGCACCATAAACGAGATCAACAGAACGGGCCGCCGCAGGCTGCGCTTGTGACCGTCCGCGTCAGAGCGAGACAGCTTGTTCACCCCGTAGAACGACATCACCACGATTCCGGTGCCAATGATCGCCACGACGTTCGTGAGAAACAGCAGCAGCGCGCCGAGCGCCTGCGGCACCGAGCCGGACTCCAGCGTCAGCCCCACCACCGCGAGCGGCGGCACCAACGAGATGGCGATCGCCACGCCCGGGAGAGTGTCGGAGATGTCCTTGCGCACGAGGGCCACAGACCCCACCACGCCGGTGCCCAAAGCGGCGAGCAGGTCGATAAGACCCGGGCTGACGCGACCGGCGACCTGCGTGTTGGTGTCGGCCAGGACATCCGTGACAACGAGCGAACCGACGAGGAACCCAATCGCTACGGCGGCGCCAGCACCAGCGAGCACCAACAGGAGTGAGCGGATGAGGTTCGCCCGATCACCGAGGACCGTCGCCAGCATGGTGCCGAGAATCGGCGTCATCAGCGGAGCAACAATCATGGCCCCGATCACGGTCGCGGTCGAGTCAGCCACCACGCCGGCGGAGGCGATGATCGAGGCGAGGATCAGCAGGAGCCAAAAACGGGAGTACCTCGCCGATGCGGTCGGCCCGTCGAAAAAGACCGACTCGCGCATCGCGAGCTCGGTGTTAAATCGATCGCTCTGTGTCATTTGTGCCGCAGCTTTCCGATCCGTTCGGTGATGTAGGAGATCACGAGCGCGGATGCCGTTCCCACTATCGCGACGCCTCCCACCATCAGCATCACCGCGTAGATGCGCCCAATCGGAGTGATCGGGTACACGTCGCCGTAGCCGACGGTCGCTAGTGTCACGATCGCCCACCACACGGCGTCACCAAACGTCGTGATGCTGGCGCCCGGTGCATCCCGCTCGGCTTGAAGGGTGGCCAAGGCAATGAAGTAGACGAAGAAGATCGCATAGGCAAGCGCGTAGGAGACGATCTCCACTCTGATGGCCGTGCCACTGCGGCCACGAAAATACGGCACCTTGCTCAGGAGGTTAATCACGCGGAACCCCCGAAACAGCGGGATAACAACCGAGAGCAGGTCGATGACATTGGTGCGCACAAAGGCGCCTCGCTCCCCGCGTGGGCTCAAGCTCAGTCGCACGAGGTAGTCGACGGCGAAAACGATCCACACGAAAACAAAGCTGAGAAGGAAGATGGCCGCCCATTCCTTCGACATCGGCACAAGAACGTAGATCGAAAAGCTCAGGATAAAGAGCGCACCGATCACGATGAACGGCACGGTTGTGCGGGCCTCCCAGCGGTCTCGGCGAGTGAGTGCATCCTCGGACATGCGCGACAGTCTAGGGCTGTGATGAACTCGCTGTATGCGTTTCCACAGTTACGTCGCCGTGGGCGACAGTTTCACCGAGGGGGTGGGCGACGACCTGCCCGATGGCGGCGTCCGCGGGTGGGCTGACCTGGTTGCGCTGGGCCTCGCCCTCGCCTCCCCCGGCACCGTGACCTACGCGAACCTGGCGATCCGCGGGCGACTCCTCGCTCCCATCGCCGGTGAGCAGATGGATGCGGCGATCGCCCTGGGTCCGGAGCTCATCAGCATCAACGGTGGGGGCAACGACATCATGCGACCGAAGGTGTCGATCGAGTCCGTCGCTGATCAGCTGCTCGAGTCCGTCGGCCGCGCGGTGGCGGCGGGGAGCCACGTGCTCCTGGCCAGCGGAGCCAACCCGACCCGTCACATCCCCTTGGGAGCGCGCATCGAATCGCGGGGCAACCTCCTTGCCGCGGCCGTGCGCTCGCACCTGCCGCGCGAGGGCGTCACGTTCGTGGACAACTGGGCGGATGCCGAACTCACCGAGCTGAGGTACTGGTCTCGCGATCAGCTCCACCTTGGCCCGCTGGGTCACCGCCGGGTCGCGGCGAACGTGCTTGCGGCGCTCGAGGTGCCGATTCCGGACTTCGGACCGGAGCCCGGCGAACCCAGCCGCCCACGAACGTCCGCCTACTGGCGCGAGTACGTGTTGCCGTGGATTGGGCGGAGACTCACGGGACGGTCATCCGGGGACAATCGTGTGCCGAAGATCGCGACTCTGGAGCCGGTAATTGTCGCTCGGTAGGGCTCCTCGAGAAAACTGAAAGTTTTTCTAGTCAAACGGGTTGCCGAGGGGTACTCTCGCCGCAAGGAAGGGAGCTCACATGACACAAGCCCCTCGAGGCCTCGCAGCGATCAAGCCCGGCGTGATTCTCGCCGTGCTTCTGTTGGAGTTCGCGCTCCTCGTCGCCCTGATGCTGGTCTATCTGGACGGACTGCTCCCCGTAACGATGTTCCCCGCTCTTATTGCGGGCATCGTGCCGATCGCTGTGCCGTGGGGTGGCGCCCTGGGCGGGGTGTCAAACGCGCTCGTCGGAATCAGCTCGCACTGGCGCGAGTATTTCGAGGAGAACAGCAAGCAGGGCATCAGGTGGCACGCCTGGTATCTGGTTCAGCTGCCCCTCGGCGCTGCGCTCGGCACTGTCGCCGCGCTCATCGTCGTGCTCATCGTCGGCACAGTGGGGACCACCACGACGGGCGCACCCGACCTCACAACGACGGGCCAGGCCACGCTGTTCTTGCTCTCCTTTATCGTGGGATACCAGCAGGATGTCTTCCGCCGCCTGATCGCACGAACGATCGAGGTGGTACTAGGCCCGGGAACCAAGACCACCGACGGTCCGGCGTTTTCCACCAGCGGCTCGCTCGCGTTTGGCGACGTCCCCGTCAACGACGTCAAGAAGATGCCCCTGGCGATCGCGAATCAGGCCGATCGACTGCTCAAGGTTCCGGCCGGCGCAACGACGATTGACGATGCCGCATTCACGGTTGCATCCACGGCCCGAAACATCGCATCGGGAGAGTCCGGCGAGATCTCCGTCGCGTTTGCACCCACCGAGAAAAAGGCCTACGAGGCAACTCTCACCATCAAGGTCGGAGAGACGGAACGCTCGGTCGTGTTGACCGGCACCGGCACGTGAGAAGCGGCATGCGGGTCCGCGCGCTTCAGGCTGAGGACGGCGACGCCATCTGGATCGAGTGGGATGGGCATCCCCGAATCCTGGTGGATGCGGGCCGAACGAACACCGGGCGGGCGATTCGCGCCCAGGCCAACACGCCAGAGGGGCCCGCCGGCGCTGACCTGGTGATACTCACGCACATCGACGCAGACCACATCGCGGGCGCTTTCCCCCTGTGGGAGGACTCTGAGCCGGGCGTGGCGTTCGGAACGTCGGAAGTATGGTTCAACAGTCGCGAACAGCTGGAGCCGCCAGCGCACGTGGAACCTCCCGAAGAAGAATCCCTCGTGAGATCGGTTCCTCAGGCACTGGCTCTGGAAGAGCTGATCGAGCACCGCGGCTGGAACGCGGCGGCGAAACGCGGAGCGATTGCGGCCGGCCAGGAGGCAAAGCTCGACGACGCACACATCACGGTGCTGGGTCCCACTCTCCAACAGCTCGCCGACCTCATCCCCAAATGGAACACGGAGGTCGCGAAGCTCGCACGCCGCGCCGGCAGCCGTTTGGCCGCCGAGAGGAGCCCGGACGCACCCGAGGTGCCCACAAGCGTCGACGAACTCACCGTGCTCGCCAACTCGGGCGCCCCCCTGAATACCAACGCAGCCAACACGGCGAGCATCGTCGCGGTCGTGGAGCGCCAGATGGAGGGCCACATCTACCGCGTATTGCTCACGGGAGATGCGAGCGAAGCCGGTCTCCGTGCGGCGATTCATAGCCATGTCGGTGACGGGCCGTTGCGGCTCTCGGCGATCAAGGCGCCCCATCACGGCAGTGAGAAGAACATCAGCTGCGACTTGGTCAGGGCCCTCGACTGTCCCGTGTGGATCTTCTCGTCGGACGGCGACGGGCACGGGCATCCGTCGCCCCCAGCGGTCGCTCGGGTAATTCTGAGCGGAACCCGGCCCCTGCACCTGGCCTTTACCCACCGGACGGTGTACACGGAGATCTGGGAGAAGTGCCAGGACACCTTCGGATTCACCACGTCCTACGGGAGCGACTTCTCGGGTGTGGCGGTTGACCTCGAGCCGATCTCGGCCGAACCCTAGACCGCGAGCACCACAATTCCGGCGAGCGCGATCACAATCCCGAACCACTGCACAAGCGCCACCCGCTCGCGCAGGACCGTGGCCGACAGGGCGATCGTTCCGGCCGGGTAGAGGGATACGATCACGGCGACGATCGCGAGCGCGCCATCACGCACGGCAAAGACGTACAGCGCGTTCGCGAGCGCATCCAGGAGTCCGGTCGCCAGCGACGGCAGGAGTCCCACACGAGAGAACACACCGCTGGGGCGTCCGCGGAGCCATAAGGTCGCCAGCACGACCGCGAGCAGGATGAGCCCTGCCGCCCGGTTGGCGGTGAGCGCGATCATCCCCGAGTCCGAGGGCGCCTCCGCGAGGAGGATGTAGAACGCCCCGAACAACACCCCCGCAAGCACCGCAAACCCGGCGGCCTTGCCGCGTGGACCCGTCGAGCGTTCGCCGCCCACGAGTGAGATCAGCGCCGCACCCACCAGCACCAGCAAGAGGCCCACCCACGTCGGGCCATCCGGGATGTCGCCGGCAAGCAGCGACCACACCACGGGCGTGAGGCCGGAGATGGTGGCGGTCAGCGGCGCGACCAGGGCCATCGGTCCAATCGCAAGGGCGGCATACAACAGGGCGGCCGCCGACATCCCGGCCACCCCGGATGCCGCGCCCCAGACGACCGCACCGACCGATGCCTCTGCCGGAACAAACGCCCCCGCAATCGAGAACACCACAACACCCACCGCCGCGCTCGTCGCGGTGACCGCGATCGCCGAGCGAGTTCGGGATGCGACACCACCCACAAAGTCGGCGGCACCGTAGGCGAGCGCCGATGCCACGGCGAGGACGATGGTCATCGGCCCCGCGTCATCCCTTCACGGCGCCGGACAGAACGCCCTCGATAAAACGACGCTGGAAGACGATGTACAGGATGACGATCGGCAGCGCCACCAGAAGCGCGGCGGCCGACATCAGGTTGTACTGGGTCGTGTACTTGTTCGAGAAGCTGCCCAGGGCCACGGTCACCGGGAGCTGATCGGGGTTGTTGACCAGCACAAACGCGAGGAAGTAGTCGTTCCACGTCCACATGAAGGTCAGGAGCCCCAGGGTGATGAGCGCGGGCCCGGAGAGCGGAAGCATAATGCTGCGCAGGATCCGCACGGGGCCGGCGCCGTCGAGCATCGCGGATTCGAGGATGCCGCCCGGCACGGAGCGGAACGCGGCGCGCATCCAGAACACCCCAAAACTCACACTGAGCCCGGCATGGGCGATGATGAGCGCGACCACGGTGCTCGCGAACGGCGTCGATCGCATCGTGAAATACAGCGGCACGATGATTCCCTCGAGCGGAATCATGATGCCAGCAAGAAACACCAGGAACACCCACTTGTGCCCCGGCGCCTTGAGCACGGCAAGACCGTAGGCGGCAAGGGGCGTGATTACCAGCGTGATCGCCACCACCACCAGACTCACCGTGAGGCTCACGAGCAGGTGAGAACCAAAGTCGGACTGCTGCCACGCGATAACAAAGTTCTCCCACCGCAGATCGTCGAATGCGGGTCGCCCGTTGGCGGTGGGACTGAGCGCGGCGAGGACCAGCAGCGAGATCGGGATGAGCACCACGGCCGACATAAAAATCAGGACCGTGAGGTTGAGGATGCGTTCGCGCCGGGAGATCATGAGGCCGCCTTGTCGGTAATACGCACGACAACGATGGAGACGAGCAGGGACAACACCGCGAGGGTGACCCCAATCGCCGCCGCGCCACCGACGTCCTGCTGCGTGAACGCCTTGGAGTAGAGGAGCACGGCAGGGGTGATCGTGGAGGTGCCCGGGCCACCGCGAGTGGTCAGCCACACGAGGTCAAAGACTCGGAGCGCTCCGATGAGGGTGAGGGTGAGTGCCACGGCGAGCTGCGGAACGAGGCCCGGGAGCGTCACGGAGAAGAACTCGCGCACGGCACCCGCGCCATCGATGCGCGCCGCCTCGTACAACTCGGTCGGGATGTTGCCCGCGCCCGAGACAAAAAGCAACATACACAGGCCCATGGTTGTCCAGGTTCCCGCGAGCGCCAGAACCGGCAGCGTGAGAGTAAAGCTGCCCAGCCACGGTTGCGCGAGGTCGGCGAGCCCCATCGCTCGGAGCGCCGTGTTCACCGCGCCGTCGAGCGAAAACAGCTGTCGCCAGATCACCACGATGACGACCGAGGTGAGCACCTGCGGCAGGAAGATCACCGACCGGAAGAACCCCACCCCACGCGTGCGAGTTCGAGACAGAAGTGCTGCCGAGATGAGGCCGAGCGTGATCGGCAAGACCGAGAAAAAGATGACCATCACGCCCGTGTGGGCGAGCGCCTCCCCAATGAGTGGGTCGGTCACGAATTCGGCGTAGTTGCCGAACCCCACCCAGGTGGCTGGCCCCACGCCGTTCCACCGGAACAGCGAGAACCACACGCTCTGGCCCGTGGGGATGATCACCACAAACGAGTAGAAGGCGAGCGCGGGCACAAGAAACAGCCAGGCGAGCATCCCCCGTTTGATGCGGGATGCTCGACGGCCGGGAGGCTGTGGGGAGCGGAGGGTCGCTCCGCTCCCCACGGTTAGTTGACTCACTGTGAGTGACTCACTTGGTTGAGCGGAACTCGTCGTAGTTGGCCTGCGCTGCCTCGACGAGCGCGGCCGGGGAGGCCTGCCCATCGAACATCAGCTGCAGGTTCACCGTGAGGGCGTCGATCATCGTCGGCGTCGCCCAGTCGAAGTACGGCAGGTAGCCGTTGCTCTCCGTCACCGCGTTGAGCGACTCGATGCCGTCATTGAGCATCACCGAGTCGGTGTTCGGCTCGAAGGAACCAAACATCGGGATGATCTGGTTGTCCATGGCGGCCTCGCCGGCCGTTGCGCTGGCCATAAAGTCGAGGAACAGCGCCGCGGCATCCGCCTCTTCGGTGTTTGCGGCGATCGAGAAGTTCTGCGACGAGGAGCCGACGGCCGTGAGCGGTCCGCCATCCTGGCGCGGCAGGATGAACTGCCCGAACTGGTCGCCCTGCGCCTGGTCCGCGAACGGCAGGAAGCCGGAGTACCAGAAGGTAAAGAGGCCGGTGCCATCCACGAAGTTCTGCAGCGCGTCGGAGCTGGGAACACCGGCGAAGTCGGTCGTGAAGTACCCGGCCTCCACCCACTCCTGGTACAGCGTTGCCGCATCCTCCAGACCGGTGGATGCCGCATCGCCACCCTTGGCGAAGACGAAGTCGCGGATGGCGTCGCCGTCTCCCACGGCCGCCTGCAGCGCGAGGAGCGTGGCCGTTGCGGGCCAGCCGTCCTGCGTGCCGAGCGCGATCGGGGTCTCCCCCGCCGCCTTCGCGGCCTCGAGTGCCGCGACGAAGTCGTCGAACGTCTGCGGCTCCTCGAGCCCCAGCTTGTCGAGGATCGCGCGGTTGTAGAACGCGGTCACAAAGGCACCCTGGTTGATGGGCATGCCGTACTGGCTCCCCTGACCGATGTTTGAGCCGTCGGCGCTGGCCATGCTCTGCTGAAGGATGGTGTCCGGCAGCTCGGTCGCCCAGTCGTAGGCCTCCGAATACGGGTCGAGGTTGAGAAGGAGACCACTCGAGGCGAGGTCACCCACACCCGACCAGCCCTGGTTGGCTGGCACGATGTCGGGGGCACCGGCCTCGGAGAGCCGGAGACGAAGGGTGGAGTTGACGTCGTTCGAGTTCTCGCTCTGGCGATCGATCGTGATGTTCGGGTACTCGCTCTCGAACGACTCGACGACGGATGCCATCCACCGGCCGATCGGCGAAGCGTCGTCGGTGAACGTGTCGAGCACGGTCACGGTGACCTCGCCCATCTGACTGGCGTCGGTGATGACCTCGCGGTTCTCGTCGGGCGCGGGGCCCGTGCCGCCGGGCACACATCCGCTCAGCAGCAGCGCCATGGCCGCCGCGGGTACTACAGCGATCTTCAGTGACTTCATTCGAAACTCCGTCGGCTCTGTTGGTGGGTGAAGGGGTTTGGTGCGGTGAAAGGGATTACTGTGCGTCCTCGTGCACACGGTCGTGCACGCGGTGTGCATCAGCCCGACGTGCGCGAGGGCGCGGCGGGTGGCGAACGAAGGTGCTCTCGATCTCCTGCGTGACGCCGGTCTCCGCGGCGCGCATCGCGGCGAGCATGATCTCGAGGACGTGGAAGGCCTGGTCCGGCCGGGTGTAGGGCTGTTCGCCAGCGATCACGCAGTCGACAAGGTGTGCGAGGCCGTCGGTCCATGGCCAGTAGGGGCCGGCGCTCTCGAAGACCTGCCACGCGCCCACCTCGTTCGACCAGTACTCGAGGCCAGCCGGCGCCCAGTCGTCGCCCATCAGCTGGATGGTGCCCTCGAGGCCGTAGACCTCGACGGCCGCGCCGCGGTACTTCTGCATGCCAAACGCCGTGGTCACGGTGGAGAGGGCACCACCCTCGTGCTCGATCACGATCTGGAACGTGTCATCGGTCTGCACCTGGATGAGGTCACCCTCGACCACACGCTCGGGGCGGGTCAAGGTCGACAGGCAGGTCACACGTCGCGCGGGACCAATGAGCCCGGTCAGCGAGGTGACGTTGTAGACGCCGAGGTCAAAGAGAGGACCACCACCGGGGGCGTAGAACCACTTGCTCCAGTCGGGCCCATCCCAGCCGTAGCGTGCCCGCCCGAGGAGCGGGCGTCCCACCTTGCCGGCGTCGACGGCCGCGTACATCTCCTGGAAGTCGGGGCTGAGCTGCACGTGGGGCGCGCACACGAGCATCCCCGCGCTCGCCTCCGCTGCGGCCAGAACACGACGACCCTCCTCAAGGGTGGTCGCCATGGGCTTCTCAACCAGCACGTTCTTGCCGGCCTCGAGCGCCTTGATTGTCAGTGCCCCGTGCTCAGGCATCGAGGTGAGGATCACCACGATGTCGATCGTGGGGTCGTTGATGATCTCGTCCGGGTCCGTGGTGATACGCCCCACGCCGAACTTGCGCTGGACATCCTCCAAGCGCTGGGGGTCGACGTCGCAGCCCACGATCTCCGCGACTTTTCCCTGCGAACGAAGGTTGACGACGAGCGGCAGGTACGCGTTCTGCGCCACGCTGCCACAACCGATGACACCAATCGTCACGGATGCACTCACGGGATCTCCTTTGAAACGGGTTGTTCTCGGAACATACCAGCTTTCATACCAGATAGTCCAATTTATCCGGAGCATCCCTAGCTGGTACTACCATCACGGGTATGGATGCAACGACTTCGCCCGCCGTGGGAATCGCCGTTGCCGAGACGCTGGAGTTGATAGCGCGGCGCGGCCAGTCCGAAGGCTCGCGCCTGCCCGGGGAACGCGCACTTGCCGAGACCATCGGCGTGAGCCGCACCACCATCCGGGCCGCCCTCCAGAGACTCGAGGAAGACGGTGTTATCGAGGGGCATCCGCAGCGCGGCTGGTACGTGCGCCGGCGCGAGAGTGTCTCTGATCGATCCAGCGAGCTGGAGAGTTTTAGCGAGGTCGCGCGGGCCCGGGGCTTCACGCCCACCTCGGACATCCTGTCTGCCGTGACTCGTCGCGCCAGCATTGACGAGGCGGAATCACTGGACATTCCGCCCGCAGCGCCGGTCATCGAGCTCGATCGACTCCGGAGAGTCGACGGGATTCCCATCTGTGTCGACCGCACCGTGATGGTCGAGTCGGCGTGCGCCGGGATCCTCGAGGCCGACCTGGTGGGGGGATCCCTCTACGAACAGCTTCAGTCCCTCTGTGGTGTCTACATCACCAAGTCCGCCTCGACGCTCCAGGCACGGTCGGCAACTACGACCGAAGCGGAACTGCTTGACCTGCGCGAGGGTGATCCGGTGTTGGAGATCGCCACCGTATCGAGCGCGAGTGGCACGATCATCCTCGTGTCGGATGTCGTGTACCGCGGAGATTCGTACCGGTTCCAGGCCGAGCTGCATCGGAGTAGGTCGTACTAGTTGGTCTAGCTGGTATGACTCTGGCCTGATACACTCTCGGCATGTCCACAGCGCCAGTAGCCCCGGTACCTCACGGGCGACGCCCTACCCCGCGGCCACGTTTTACCGAGCCGCGCCTGATTCGTCGAGTCGACGCCGTCCCTCACGTGTGGGGAGACGATGAGGCGGGGTACGTGACCGATCGAGTGCTGTCGTCGACCGACCAGCTTCACGCGCTCGAGTTCGAGCTGGCTCCCGGTGGCGGCTTTCGGCACTCCGCGATGAACCAGACCGTGTTCGGCGCCGACGTGCTCTACTACGTGCTGGAGGGCGCCCTGCTGCTCACCAACCCGGAGACCGGCGAGGTCGTGCGGGCGGAGACCAACACGGGGCGACTGTTCCACCGCGGCACCTGGCACAACGGGTTCACCGCGAACTCTGGGGCACCCGTGCGTGTGCTCGAGTTTTTCTCTCCGCCACCGTCGCGTGGCACGGGATCCGACTTTGCCCGGCGCCAGCCTGCGCTTGCCGAACCGCTGTATCGGGACGCGCGCTGGGAGGGCCGCTGGCCCGAGGCCCGCGCCGAGCGCGAGGCCAGCACGTCGTTCCACCACGTCGACGCGCACAATGCGCTCTTGTCGTTCCGTGATTCCTCGCCCGCACACGTGATCGCGACCCTCGTGAGCACACCGTTCCTGCAGGTGATCGAGGGCACGGTGCAGCCCGCTCACGTTGAAGAGTTCCGTGTTGTCGAGCGCGAGTCCGTGATCACGGTGCTCGACGGTGAGCTGTGGGTGGATGTCTGGAGCGACAGTGTGGGATTCCAGGCCACCAACGTGCTGCTGCCCGGCGACTCGATGTTCTTGCCAATCGGCTGCAGCGAGCGACTTCTGGTGCGCTCGGCGTCGCCCGCACGATACCTTCGTGGGTCGGGCGAGGTCCCCGACGGCTGGATGCCGTGACGGGTCCGATTGCCCTCGGGATCGACATCGGGGGAACCTCGGTTCGCGCCGGGCTCGTCGCCGATGGCCACGTTGTCGCGCGGGCCGAATCTGCGACCACGAATGACCTGCTCGCCATCGTCGCGGGCCTGGCACACGACCTCGCCGCCGGCACCACCATCGTCGGCATTGGAATCGGGGTGCCCGAGTACGTGCACCAGGGTCGGGTCACCAGCACCGAGGTGATCCCGTGGACCGACGCAATCGTGGGCGAGCTCACCGCCATCGCCCCCGTGTGGGTCGACTCCGACGTACGCTGCGCGGCCGTCGCGGAATGGCATCACCTCCCCGGCGAGTCACTCCTGTACCTCTCGTGGGGCACCGGTCTGTCGACCACGCTCGTGCTGCCCGACGGGCGACCGTGGGAGGGGCACTCGGGGCGAGCGATCGCGTTCGGGGAACGCCTGGTGGAATCCGCGACGCTTGAGTCCGTGGCATCCGGGCGGGGAATCGAGACTCACTATCTCGCCCGAACGGGAAACCAGCGAACAACCCGAGAACTCGCTGCGGATGCCGCCGACAATCTCGCACAGACCCTGCTTCGGTCGGCCGGGCGCCTCACCGCGGAGGCGCTGCTGGATGCCACACGACTGCTCGATCCGGCTCGGGTTGTGATCGGTGGCGGCTTGGGAACGGCCGATACCGAGGCCAACCGCACGCTGGTCGCCGAGTGGCAGTCGGGTGGATCACCGGCGCCCCTGCACACTGCGAGCCATGGCCCCGACAGTGGGCTCATCGGGGCGGCACTGCTCGCGCTGCGCCCCACTCCCGCGGGCTAGAGAGACCGCAGCTCAACAATCCGCGCTACGACCCGGGAGACGAGCTCGTAGTCGATCGGGCGCGACAACGGCAAGTTCACCGAGTCCTTGCCTGAGCGCAGCGGCGCAACCTCGTCCTCGAGGGTGCCTCCGAGGGGTGGAATGGGGTAGAGCCCGATGTGTTTTTTCCAGGCGGCAAAGTGAACCGCGTATCGTCCGCCGAGCATCACTGCGGGCATCCCGTAGCGAATTTTCTCCTGTGCGTCGGGAACGGACGCTCGAATGGCGCTGCGGAGGTGCTGGAGCACGGGGCGAACCGCCTCGGGCGCACCCGCGATGTACTCGTCCACGGTCGTCGGCGCACCCATTCCGGCAGTGTAATCCCGGGCGGATAGCGATAGCGTTCTTCTAGTTGCGCGAGTTCTGAGGGGGGTGAGCGCACTGGATTCAAACCCGCTAGTGAATCTTGTACGCCCGGCAGTGCGCGGGTGGTGGGGCGCGCGCCACGGTGTGCTGCAGACCATCCCCAAGCCCACGGACGACCCTCGTGTGCGCCGTGACGGCCCGGATCCCATCCGAGTGTTGCTCATCGGCAACGGACCCACAAGCGGCTACGGCGTGGCCAGTCACGATCTGGCTCTGCCCGGTCATCTGGCCCGTCAGCTCGCGAGCGCGACCGGCCGGGGCACCGAGCTTCAGCTCATTAGCCCGGATGACCTGCTCGCGACCAACGCGGTGCGCTTCTACCACGACCAGCGAGAGCCTCGATACGAGCTCATCATCGTGATGATCGGAACCGTGGACGCCGTGCGAATGACGGATGTCACCGAGTGGCGCACGCACCTCGAGGCGCTCCTGACGGAGATGCTCGACGACTCGGCAGGTGCACGCCTGCTGCTCGTGGGAATCCCACCCACGAGCGCCCTGCGTCTGGTGCCGACGGTCACGTCCCCGTTAACTGATGCCCACATCGGTGCACTCAACGAGGTGTACATGCTCCTCGCGGACGAACTCGCTGGCGCCGAGTATCTCGCCTTTGCCCCGCCCGCCGAACCCGACGAGGAGCGGCACCGGAGCTCAGCAACCTACGCGAAGTGGGCCGCGCTCATCAGCCCTCGGGCGGCTGCGCTGCTGGGGCCACCCGGCGCGCGGACAGCGGCACGGATGCCGGGCTCACCAGCAGTTGTGCCCACCGAACCACCAGCCCGATCGTGACACCAATCAGCGCACCCATGGCGTTCGCGGCAAGATCCCGCGGGTCGGAGATCCTCGGAAGCGGAATCTGAGTGATCTCGATGGCCAGCGTGAGGCCCAGGCCAAGCGTCGCCGCGAGCCACCAGCGTCGCTCCCCGAGCGCCAGCACCGCGAGCACTCCCCACGGCACAAACAGCAGCACGTTGAAGATGAACTCGTAGGCTGCGCCCGACTCCCACGTGGATGCGTCCGCCCACCGATCCAAGGACAACACTCCCAGGGACGCCTCGGAGCCCTCAAGCCGCTGGCGCACGGGACCAATCGTCATCAGCAGGACGGCAGCCGTGTACACGGCCAGGAGGATGGCCGCGATCGGGTATCGGCGAGTCACCTCCCCAGCTTGGTGCATCGAGTGGGGAGGAGGCTGTGAGGGGTGACCGCCGCGCCCGCCTAGGCTCCCCGCGAGCGACTCACCGCGTCGACGACGGCAGCAATGACACGACGGTCGCCGAGTGGCCGAAAGTGCCCCACCATCGGGATCTCAATGTTCTGCGCCCCGGCGAGATAACTCCCACCAGGAATGTGTGGGTCGTAGTCCCCATAAATCGAGACAATTCGAGAATTGGCCTCGAGGTTGGCCGCCAGAAGTCCAATAGTCTCGGCTCGCGGGCCGAGCGCACGAACGGTGCGTGACGGCACGTACCTCGCCAGAGTGGAGCCGGCGAAGGGAGTCGCCACGGCCACCACTCGATCGATGCGACCCGTGACGTCGTCAACGACCATGCAGTGTTTGCCGATGAGACCACCCTTGCTGTGCGCGACGAGCACCACCCCGCGGAGGTCATGCTCGAGGATGTAGCTCATCACCGTGGAGGCCGACTCGCTGATGGGGCGGCGGTTGTACCCGAGTGGTCGCACGACGTGAATGGGGTGCCCGGCCGCGCCCAGCGCATCCGCGATCGGCCGCAGCAACGCCCACGGTTCGTACACTCCGGGCAGGAGCACGACCGGGGCCTTCGAACCACTGAGGAAGGTACGTGGTGGCCGTCGGGAAACGAGACCCACGAGCTGCCACCAGACGACATACCCGTAATCAACGCCCCAGTACCACCACCGTCGAACCCACCGGATCACGCGCGAACCCACCCCAGGATCAGCGCCGAGACCTCCTCGGGATGTGTGAACATCGCCACGTGCGGGCCAGGCACGGTGACAAAACGACCATCGGGCGCCTTCTCCGCAATGGTCTCACCCCACTCGAGCGGCACGATGGGGTCACGCTCGCCACACATCACCAGCACCGGCACTGTCACCCGCCCGATCCACTTCTCGATCTCGGCGCCAATCAGGTGCGGCGTCTGCTCGACCATGTACGGAATGCCAGCGCGGAACAGGTAGTCGTTGATCGCGAGCAGAGTCACGATAAGCGGCTCCCGAGTGCCGTCGATCGCGAGCAGGCGCACCGCCCTCCAGAAGGAGCGCGCGTCGGGCCACACCACGGGAGCGATCAACACGAGGCTCGCCAGCGAATCGGGATGCTCGGCGGCCAGGGTCGTGACGACCTGGGAACCCATCGAGTGCCCCACCACCACGGGTGCGTCGAGCCCCAGGGAGCGGATGAGCACCGCCAGGCTCGCCGCGTGCTCGCTGATCGTCATGTCGTGACCCGGCCTCGGCGAGTCACCGTATCCCGCGAGGTCGACGAGGTAGACGGCTCCGTGCCGGGCGAGCTCGGCCGCGGTGGGTCCGAACGAGCGCGACGAGACTCCCAGGCCGTGGACGAGCACAAACGTGGGCCCGTCGCTCGGCGCCTCGGGCCGCTCGAAGCGCCGGACGGCGAGCACTACATCCTCGCCCACCAGCTGGCGGCTGCGATGGTACGTCGCCCCCGCCACGAGCTTGGGAGCGAACGCCGCCTCGTCGACGGCGTGGTGGATGCGGCGGCGCACCTTCCCCGCGGCGAGTCGGGCCTGCTCAATGGGCATGGTCGGAGTGTATTCGCACTCCGGTCGCGCTGTGACGCTTGCATCCGAAGACAGAGTGAGTGTACAGTCACTCTCATGTCCACCAGGTCGTCGATTCTCTCCACCGCGGAGCTCCGCAAGCCCGTCGTGACCGCGAGCGCGGTCCGTGAATTCGCACGCGGCGGACTCCACGGCACCACCATCGCCGACGTGGCGCGCGAATCCAAGATCTCGCCGGCCTACGTCTTCAAGCTCTACCCGAGCAAGGAGAAGCTCTTTGTTGCGGCACTCGAGGCCTGCTTTGCGCAAGTGCTCGAGACGCTCGAGCGCTCCGCTGACGCCGCGACCGACCAGTCCCCCGCCGGCGTCCTCGACGCGATGGGTGGTGCCTACGCCGAACTCATTCGCGATCGCACACTGCTGATGTTGCAGGTCCACGCCCAGTCGGTCGCGGACATCCCCGAGGTTGGGGATGCTCTGCGCGCGGGCATCGCCAAGGTCACGAGTTTCGCAAAGTCGCGTTCTGGCGCAAGCGACGACGCCGTGCAGCAGTTCATCGCCATTGGCCAGCTCTGCCACCTGATCGTTACCGCTCGGATCGACGAGATTCCCGAGGCCTGGGCGAGCATCCTGTCCCACGGCATTCGGCACCCGGACTAGGAGTGAGTTTCGAATGACGTCGTTTTTTGTGCCCACAAGAGTGAGTGAGCAATCACTCTCTCGGCTCCACCGCACCACCGCCTGATTGATAACCGCCTGCGGGCACCGCCCGCACAACCGAAAGGAAACCACCGTGACTACATCAGTCGACCTAGGAGTCGCATCCGCAACTCGGAGCACTCATCGCTGGCTCGCGCTCGGCATCCTCGCGCTCGCGCAGTTCCTCGTCGTGCTTGACGCCTCGATCGTCAACATCGCCCTGCCCGTGCTCGGCGAACAACTGGGGATGACCACCGTCGCGCTCGCGTGGGTGATCACCGCCTATGTCCTGCCGTTCGGCGGACTGCTTCTCCTCGGTGGCCGCCTCGCCGACCGCTACGGACATCGAAGGCTGTTCCTCGTGGGAACCTTCGGATTTATTGCGGCGTCCGCGGTCGCTGGGCTCTCTACGACAACCGAACTCCTGCTCGGAGCGCGAGCACTCCAGGGTGCATCGGCCGCGCTTCTCGCACCGGCGGCGCTCGCCCTCCTCACGCAGCTGTTCCCCGAAACACGGGATCGCACCAAGGCCTTGGGCATCTGGGGTGGCGTCGCTGGGATCGGATCCGCTGCCGGGGTGCTTCTTGGTGGTGTTCTCACGGCGGCGTTCGGGTGGCAGGCGGTGTTCTTCGTCAACGTTCCGATCGGACTCGTCGTGCTTGTCGCGATCCCCCTTCTGATCACCCGAGACGAGGCATCTGCCCACACACGCCTCGACTACGCGGGAGCGGCAACGATCACCGGCGCACTCGTCGCGGCGGTCGGGGCACTCAGCGCGGTCGAGCAGGTGGGGTTCGTGCATCCACTCACCCTCGGCCTGGCATCGGCCGCAGTAGTGCTGGGCGTGGCGTTTGTCGCGGTCGAACGACGAACGAGCGACCCACTCCTCCCCCTCTCGCTCTTCGCCAACCGGAACCTCGCCGTCGGGAACATCGTGGTGCTGCTCGTGGGCGCGGGTATGGTCGCGCTCTTCTTCGCCCTGTCGGTGTTTATGCAGGCGGTTCTCGGCTACGACGCCCTAACCGCCGGGCTGACGCAGCTTCCGCTGGCTGGGGCGCTCGTGATTATCGCCGGCCTGGTGCCCACGATCACGGCTCGACTGGGGCTGAAGACCACCCTCATCGGGTCTCTTCTTGTACTTGCGGGTGGGCTCGTGTGGCTCGCGATGGCCCCCGCGGATGCGACGTTCGCGGCAGACCTGCTGGGGCCGAGCATCCTTGTGGGCATCGGGCTCGGCGGAGCTTTCGTCACCGCGACACATCTGTCGGTCGATGGGGTTGACGGGGGCGAGGCCGGGCTGGCCGGTGGACTCGTCAACACCAGCCAGCAGATTGGCGGCGCGCTCGGAATCGCTGTTCTGGCGTCCATTGCCGCTGCGCGAACCGGTGCGCTCGAGTCAGCAGGAGTGCCGGCTGCGGAAGCTCTGACCGCGGGGTTCTCGTGGGTGTTCCTTGGCGCCGCCGTGTTCTCGGTTATCGCGGCCGCAGTCGCCCTCACCTTGCGTGGCGCAAAGCACTAGAGGGGGTGTGGGCACCCGGTTAGTCACCGGGTGCCCACAGTGGTGCCTGTCAGGGTCTACCGTCGAGGCGCGGCGGACCGACGGTTGCGCGCGATCAGGAGTGCGCTGCCCGCGAGGATCATCCCGAACACCAGACCAAGGCCCAGAACAGATGAACTGGACTCGGACCCGGTGCGCGCCAGCTGGTCGGGCACCGCAGTGACGCCGTCATGGTCGCCTTCGCCGTCACCTTCGCCCCCGTCAGACTCGGTTGCGACGGTGATCGCCACGGACACGGTGTCACCGTCGCCTGCGGTGACATAGAGAGTGACCTCGCCGTCAGGCAACTCCGAGACCGTGCAACTCCAGGCGCCCGAGTCGTCAGCGGTGGTGGTGCACACGGGGTCGCCGCCCTCAGACGTGGTGATGGTGACCTGCGCACCCGGCGCCGCAGTGCCCGAGACGGTCGGGGTTGCCGTCGTCACCGTGGAGTTCGGCGCGGGACTCGCGATCACCGGAGGCTCTGGAGCGTCAGCTTCGATGGTGAAGTCGACCAAAGCCGAGTCCAGAGCCGTCGACGCCATGACCGTGAACGGCCCCGCGTCAGACGCCGTGGCGACGTAGCTGCACGTCCAGAGGCCTGCGGAGTCCGCTGTGGCCGAGCACAGTTGTGAGTCTCGCGCGCCCCCGACCATCTTCCAGACCAAAACCGGACCAGAGGGCGCCGCGGTGCCCGAGAACGTGATTGACCCCACGGGAAGCGTGACACCCGAGGCGGGCGAGCTAATGGTCGGGGGTACCGCGACAGTGAAGATCACCAAGCCCTTCTCCGTCGTGCCCAGTCGAAGAGCCAAGTTGTGTGAACCGTCCGTAAGTGGAGGGACCACACAACTCCACGTCGTGTCTTCTGCAATGGTCGCGGTGCACAGCGCCGGCCCGCCGGGTTCCGCCGCAACCGTCACCGTTTCACCCGGAGTCCCGTGACCGGAGACCGTCGGCGTGGCAGTATCCACCGTGCTGAACTGCTCCGGGCCGTCGACCGTGAAGGCCACGGGGATGTTCACGGTCACGGTCACGCTCGTGATGAAGGGACTGTTTCCGCTAATAGCACTGAGGGTGTAGCTACCGTTCGCAAGCGTCACTTCGCCACAGCCCCAGCGATTCTGACTCGTCGCATGGTCTAGTGCCACCGGGGAAACACACAACAAGGTGCGGTCACTCTCGGGCGTTCCGTCACGCCACGCGTAGACCTCCACCATGTCCGTGGGGTCGGTGGCCTTTCCCACGACCATGAACGTTCCGGTGGTCGACACGGAGCCGGTGAGGGGACTCAAAAACGACAAGGCCGGGGGCACGGGACCTGCCGCTTGCGCGGGCGCGACTGCCTGACCTGCAAGCAGGATGGCGCCAAGAACGACCGATGCAGCCACGGCTGCGCGATGTAGGGCACCACGGTTAATGGCACGAACAACCATAAAAATCTCCTTGTGTGGCCTTCGGTTCCGAGAGCTGCGGATCAGGAGCCGAGCGGCCCAGTTAGGGAGATTAGCACTGACTTAAATTAATTAAGTGAAGAATGAGACCCCCCAATCGGGGCAGATGGAGCACAGCGGACATCAGCCTCGGAGCGCGCTGTCGATGATTGTCTCGATGTGGGCGTCGAGAGCGATCCTCTCGGAGAATCGCGCCGGGAGCGCCTCCAACCGTGGCGACCCATCCCATCCGCCGGTCGCCCACATTCCGAGCCCGTTCATCGACAACTGAAGGCTTACCCCGTCAATGAGTTCCTTGGGCGCCGTCAGCATGAGCTTGGTCACAGGAGACTTGCCAGGGACAAAGTCAATCGGGGTCATCGTGCCCTTGCGGAGATCACGAACCAATACCCCGTTCACGCAGAGGCAAAACTCAATTGCATCCTCGCGGATGCTCGGGAATCGCTCCTCGAGGATCTTCTCGATCTGATCCGAGGGATGAGGGATGTGGGTGAGCGCGAGCATGGGCCCGATGCGCCGCGAACGCTCAACCGTCGTGCGACGGATGACCGTGCGCAACCGGTCTCGAGGGGACTTCGCGGGCTCCCCGGCGGATCGGATGATCGTGTCCGTAAAGTCCCGATACGCGTGTGCGTAAGCCTCCGCGATCAGACCGTCGAACGACCCAAAGTGGTAGTTGATAGCGGGATGCGAGACACCCAACAGCTCGCTCAGCGACCGGGCCGAGACGTCGAGGATGCCTCGGCGCGACATCTCGCCAATACACGTGTAGATGAGCTTCTGGCGCAGATCGGGATCGGGATCCTCGCCGAATCGCAGCCAGTACTTCTCGTCGAGCACCGGAGCATTCGCGCTGGAATCACCCTTTCTGCTCGCCATCTGTTAACCCTCCTACGGACCTCCGTGCTCGCGCTACCTGTCCACGCCGCACGAGGTGATGGTTGGCTCTGAATGCTACAGGTACCCTCTGGGGACCCCCGAGCGTTAGGTCGTGCGACCCGTGTGAAGAAGCTCCGCAAAGAACTCCGCTATCTCCTCCCCCACATCAAGATCGTGGTGCGACGGGCCCACAAACCGTGGGGAGGGCGACGTGACGCGGTTCGGGATGACGTGGCCGACTCCGACCTGACTGACCAGGCGGACGCGACCCCAGTCCGTGCGCTCGATTTCGCCCGCGGTGGTGGTGACCGGCGTAGCATCCGGGGCGTAGCGCGCAGCCGTCTCGTGAGCCGAAAGCACGTCCCCGAGGCGACGACCGAGCAGCCGAGTCGGGCCGCCCTCGTAGGGAACCACGGGGTCGGCAGTCCCATGAAACAGCAAGACGGGAACGTTGTCGGGAGCGATGGCGGCGAGGCTGTAGTCGTCGTCGTCCGGGAGCCCCGCAGCGATCACCACGGCGCCGGCGAGGAGTCCGTGAGCCTCACGCAGCACACGATGCACGAGCTGCCCGCCGTTCGAGTAGCCGATAGCGATGGTGGGGCGACCGAACCGTTCGACGACGGCGCGAACGAAGGCCACGTCATCCATGTTCCGCTTCTGGGCAGCGGAGACGAGAGTTCGCCGCCCGTCGTTCCAGGCTCGACGGTAGCCGTTCAGGTACACGAGCGGGGAGCCGATCAGCTCGGCGAGCGCATCCAGGGCGCCTCCGCTGAAGCGTCGCATCACTCGTGCGTTCTGGGTTCGGCCGTGCAGCGCAACCACGAGGGGCGCGTCCTCCCGCGGGATGCTCGGCTCAACGAGCTCCATCGTGCGCGTCACGCCACCAACCGACATACTCATCTTCTTCATGGGCACACGGTAGCATTAACCGGATAAGTCATCCGAATAGATGATCAATCCCTTTGGGCATCCCCCTGAATTAGGCTGTGACCATGTCGACTCTTCGCCGCGACGCTGCTCGCAACCGCGAGCGCATCCTTGCCGCCGCCCGCGAACTGAGCGCGGCGGGCGAACCCCTTCAGCTCAACGTGGTCGCGCGGCGGGCCGAGGTCGGTATCGGCACGGTGTACCGTCACTTCGGCACACCGGAGGCGCTCAGCGAAGGTCTTGTGGAGCACCGATTCCAGGAGCTGATCGCCGGTGCGCGGTCCGCGGCAGAGCGCCCCGACTCGGTGGAAGCGGTGCGCGAGTTTCTTGCATCCGCCCTCGAGGCCTTCGTCGCCGACCCCTCCTTCGCGGCGGCATCCGTCAACTCCGCGCCCGTCCGCGATGAGACCCGCGCACTCCGCGCCGAGCTCATCGACGCGTTCGGGACGCTAGTCGCGCGCGCGTCTCGGCACCTCAAGCCGGGGCTGGATGCACTCGACCTCATGATCCTGGTCTGCGGGCTCGGCTACTCCGCGCGACTGCGGCCCGAGAAGGCGCCTCTCTATATGGAGGCGTTTCTCGACGAGATCATCCCCGTGAAGGCCCGCTAGCTCAGCCTCGCGTCCAGAAATCCCACGGCTGCCGCCCCGGCCGGAAACCGAAGTGCTCGAGCATCGCCACCGCCTCCGGAAAGTTCCGCGCCAGCGCGTCCGGCGTGTGGGCGTCGCTGCCGAAGCTGACCGCACGCCCGCCCTCCTCGGCCCACCACTGCGGAACCCACGACCACAGCCGCCCGGTGTTCATCTCGAGCGCGCGCCCACTCTCGGCGATGGCCCGCATCGCTGCGCGGTAGCCCTCCTCGAACGGTCGCGGGTCAAACGGCCCAAGCTCCCACGATGGCCAGGCCCGTGCCACGTAGTCGATGTGGGTGAAGGTGTGAAAGGCATCCGACCCCGCAACCATTGCCGGGATCTCCGCCAGGTAGGCCCAGACGACCTCCGCGGCGGGGTGCTCGGAGTACAGGGTCACGGGCTCCGCGCGCACCCCCGAGCCCATGTCGAGGGTGTGCAGCGACCCGTTGATGCGGTCCAGCGAGTCCAAGTCGACCAGCGCCCGTGCGTCTGCCCCGTGCACGTGCGGCTGCCCCAACTCCACCCCGGTGAGGATGCTCAGCTCCACAAACTCGTGCCGCATCCGCTCGATCGCCTCGAAGTACCCCTGCGGCTCGAACACCGGATGCTGCACTAGGCCGTCGCGGCCGAGGAACCCCTGCTGGTGGTCCATCAGATCCTCGCTGCGGGATCGCCACGTGCCCGGAAAGTCGAGGTGCTCGGTGAACACGAGGGCGGGGAGGCCAATCTGGACCGCCCGCTCGCACGTCGCCCGCATGCGCCCCACCGCATCCGAGTGCGGTCCACCCGTGTCCCACGACCACTCGCTGTGCACGTGAGCGTCGGTGGGGAGAGACATGGGAGTCATTGTGGCACCCAGGGTCGAGCGACCTCAGACCTCGACGAGCCGAACCCCATCGATCTCGCGGTGCTCGGGGTGCGGGTGGTGGACGGAGGCGATGGCGTACATGCGGACACCCTACGGCCCGGGCGGCACCACCGGAACCTCGAGGTATGCCGGTGCATCCGCGCCCCAGCTCAGCGTGGCTCGCCCTGAGCGACTGGGCACGTAGTGCGTGGGGAAGTGCCCAAAAAGCGGGTTGCGCGGCTGGAGATAGCGGCCGCCCACAAGAAGCCGGATGCTCTCCCCCGCCCGGAAAAGCGTGGCAGACGAACTCAACGGGATCACGACGTCCATCACCTCGCCGTCGCGGATCGGACTCTCGGCGTCATAGCTGCGCTCCGGCTGGTGGGGGAGGCTCTCCGGGGCTAGGTCACGCAACGCGAGGCGAAGACGGCCCTGAGCAACGTGGTCGCGACCGTAGCCGTAGGAGCCCTCGAAAGGAACCGGCAGTCCGTTCGCCCACTTCTCGACCCCCACGAACACCCGAGGGTCGATCACCCCGCGAGTGGAGATCTGGAGGCGCACGTTCATGGGGCCGCTGAGCTCTGTGTCCTCACTGAAGCGGTACTCGAACGCGGCAGCATCCCGTTTCAGATCGAACGTCACTTCTCCGGGTGTGGTGGTTGTCGGGCTCAACTCTCCTCCTGTTCCGAGATGCAGTCGCCGCCACTCGGTCCGAGCCAATGGCCACTCCTGCTCGTCGCGAACCTCGACCACGTGGTCGCGGCGATCCCGGACCTCCAGACGCAGTGCTGGCAGGCTCGCAACGTCCATCCCACGAAGGTGCTTGTCGAAGAATGCACGCTGATACTCGAGGGCCTCGGCTCCGTAGAAGGTCGCCCACTTGGGTCCACGATGGGCATAGGCGTGACGCTCGACCGACCCCACCTTCTGAAACGCACGCATTGAGCCGACGCTGTGCAGGTTGGCGTCCGAGAAGCTGGTGCAGACGAGCATGGGCACGGTGATTGTGCCCAGGTCGGGCGTTAGCGCCTCCCACCAGTCGTCGCGGAGCGGATGGCGCCGACGCTCCTTCGACAGGTCGGTGTTGAGGCGCGCGGCCCGTTTGGTGATCTCGAGCCACACCCGAGCGAAGCCGTTCTCGACGACCCCACCGGAGGTGAAGAAGTCCCCGTAGGCATCGGTGAATCCCTCCCACGGGCAGATCGCCTTGAGGGCGGGAGGGTTGAGGGCTGCGACCTTGTATTGGGATAGCGCGAGATACGACACCCCGAGCATCCCGACCCGACCACTGGACCACGGCTGCTCCGCAAGCCAGGCGATGACCTGCGCAATGTCATCCGCCTCCTGGTCGGACAACAGGTCGCCCCGTCCCTCCGATCGCCCACCGCCACGGGTGTCGAGGTTGGCGACCGCGTACCCGTGGTGCACCCACCACACCGGATCGGGCGCTTCCCAACTGGTCTGATCCGAGATGCGCAGCGGTTCTGGCTGGTTCATGATCCGGAACTGGGGATTGACCGACCACGTGCCCCTCTTGAGCTTCGGCAGCGCATCCTTGCGATACGGATGCGCGGAGAGAAGCACCGGCACGGGGCCAGGGGCGTTCGCCGGGCGGTACAGGTTGAGTCGCAGCGTCACCCCATCCCGCATCTGCACGGCGACATCTTCATCCTTCACGACATCGGCCGGCATCGGATAGACGGTGATTGGTGGATGCCGCAGGGCCTGCACGCGAGTGCGAGCGTATGCACGCGCGCCGGGACGCTTCCACGGCTTGTCGAGCGAGCCACTTGTCTGAGTGCTGGGGTTCATGGTTTGGAGTGTAGTTCTAATGCTTTAGAGTGTCAATCAATAGCATGAGATATACTCCCGGTATGACCACACCGGATTCCACGCGCGATGACAATCGAAGCCGGCAGAAGCGAGTGGGGGATGCCCTGCGCCAGGACACACGGAATCGTCTCCTCGACGCCGCAGAGAGCGAGTTCGCGGCGAAAGGGTACGCCGCAACAACGGTCGCTGGCCTTGCCGCGGCCGCTGGTGTCTCGCTGCAGACCCTTTACCTGGCGTGGGGAAGCAAACGAGCGCTTCTGAGGGGCTACATGGAGAAGGTTCTCGCGGGCGAGGCAGAGTCTCCGGATGACGCGGCCGAACGATTCTCAGGCGACCTCGAGCCGTCGGCTCGCCTGCAGCTCCTCGCCACCCTCGTCACAGACGTGGCACGCCGAGCAGCAACCGGGTGGAGCCTCTACCGGGATGCCGCGGCCGTCGACCCCGAGATCGCCGAGGACTGGACTGACCTCCAGCGCAAACGCCACCAGCTCCTCACGCGAATCGTCGGCGGCATCCCCGCGGAGCAGCTCTCCCCCGGCACGACACCGGAGCAAGCAATTGACACCGCGTGGACCATCGCCAGCCCAGAAACCTACGATCTCCTCGTGAACCGTCTCGGCTACGGCCTCATCGAGTACCGGCAGTGGCTTGAGCGGACGCTTCGTTCAGCGTTGCTCGCTGGCGACCGCTAGGGCGAGCGAGGGCGAGCCACGGGAGTCGTTGTTTCACCCGCGACTGAGCGACCTCAGACTTCGACGAGCCGGAACCCATCAATCTCGCGCTGCTCCCACACGTCGAACGGGTCGTCGGCCACCGCGGCCCTCGCCAGGGGCGCGAGCCTCACGAAGTCCTCTTCCGTCTCGAAGATCGCGAGACCCACCAGCCGATCGGATGAGGTGTCGGCCAGCGTGTGGACGCTGATGAGCCCGGGCATTCCCTCGATCGCGGCGGCAAACCGGTGCATGGAGTCGACCAGGGCGTCGCGGTGCTCGGGGTGCGGGTGGTGGACGGAGGCGATGGCGTACATGCGGACACCCTACGACGCGGGCGGCGAGCGCGGAATGACGTGGAGGCCTGACGCCTGTCTGGTCGATGCACCCGGCGGGGTCACGCGACCGAACGCATGAGGGTGCCCCTGGAGGGACTCGAACCCCCAACCCTTTCCTTAGGACGGAACTGCTCTTCCATTGAGCTACAGAGGCCGGCGGCATCCAGCTTACCGGGGGACGCGCTGACCGTTGCGGAGGATGGCGCGCCGCAGGCCGGGGCGTGGAGCACCGGGGCGCGGCGTGGCATCCTCCGCAACGGAAGGTCGTACCCAGACCTACGCGAGGATCAGCGCCTTCTTCGCCTCGAACTCCGCGTCGGTGAGGATGCCGGCGTCGCGCAGTTCGCCAAGCTGCTTCAGCTGGGCGAGCTTGGCATCCATGTCCGGGGCCGCGGGAGCGGCCGGTGCAGCGGGAGCGGGCGCCGCGGCGGGCGCGGGCTGCGTCTGCTGCGCCCAGCGCTGGGCCTGGCGGCGCTGGTTGCGCCCAATCACGGTGCTCGCGACGTGGGCGTGAGCGGCAGTGCGCAGAAGTCGGCTCATGATGCATCCTTCTCTTCGGCCGCGGTGATGGCGGCATCCAGGTCGTCAAAGTCGATCGCGCCCGCGGCAACGAGAGACGCGCCGGCGCGCTCCCACGCGGCGATCATCGGCAGCACCGTGAGCACCTCGTACACCAGGATCGCCGCAACACTGCCGGCCGCGATCAGCTCGCCGGCCCGGGCCACGTCGTCGCCGTCGATGAGGTGCGAGGATGCCCCGGCGAACGCCGCGAGGTCAACACCCTCGACCGGCGCCAAGGTGTCGGCCTCGACCACCGTGACGACCCCATCCGCGGACTTCGACACGAACTCGAGGTCAAGCACGAGGATCTGCCCCGCGTCGACAAGCGACACCAGATGCGTGAACCCGTCACCTGCGACCTTGCCGCCTGCAAACTCCACAACCAAAAACTCGATCGGCCCCAGCCGATCATCGATGTCGCTCATGAGCCGATCGTACGCCCACGAGGATGCGTAAGCACCCGGAGTCTCGACTAGATGAGCGGCGCTCGCTCTGCGCGGCCGTGCCGAACCGCGGAGGGATGCGCGACGCGCCGGGCAGGACGTGCAAACACGCCGCGGGGGCACGAGAAGCTCCGCAGTTCGGTGCGGAGACGACGCACCTCGCAGGGCGCGGCGGGCCCGACCGACGAACTAGCTCGGCGGGTAGAGGAACGCCACCACGGACGACGCCGGGAGAGTGCGCTGGCTGTACATGCCGGGGATGTAGTTGTACTCCTCGAGGAGCACCGTTCCGTCATCGTTGACGCTCTTCACGTACGCCACGTGGTTGCCGCCCGTGTAAGCGACTGCACCGGGGATCGGGGTGTTCGAGACAGTGCGCCCGAGCGCCTCCCAGTTGTACTCCCACTGGCCGCCGTTGCCGCCATAGGGGGTGAGGTTGGACCACACCCACTTGAAGGGTGCCGAGTAGTAGCCCTGATCGCGGTTGATTCGCCACGCGACGAAGTCAACGCACTCACGGAAGTAGTAGTTGAGCGGGGAGAGTCCGCCACCCTGGTCATCGGTCAGCTCGTAGGGCCACGGGTAGTCGTCGCCCATCTCGCGAGCACCGGACGCGAGGTAGGCCTCGTTGGCAGCCGCGCGCAGGGCATCCTCGTTGGCCTGCTCGAGCTGCTCGGGCGTGGTCGCACGGAACCCGTCACGGGACGCGAGGCTCGCTATGGCGTCATCGCTCACCACGACGGATTGAGCCGAAACGGGAGCGGTGGCATCTGCGGCAGTTGTGGTGTCCGACTGGTTGGCATACGCCGGGAGACCCACCACGGCGAACATCCCACCAACGACGGCCATGGTCGCGAGAACGCTGAATGGGTTGCGTTTCGGCTGCGCGGATGCCGCACTCTTCACCGCAGGAACGGTCGCCACCGCGGGGCTCCGCTGCTCCTGCGTGGGGCGCGGGACGGCAGGCACCACGGACTGCACGGGCGCAAGCACCTCGTACTGAACGGGAGCGGGCGGGGCTACCACGGCGCCGGAACGCCGACCCTCCGCCTCACGCAGCTCTCGCCGGGAGCGATACTGGGGCTGACCCGCGGGCACGCCGGAGTCGACTGTCGCATCCAGCGGGCTGGATGAGAGGAAATCGACCACGAACTAGGGTCCCTTCGGGATCAGCAGACTCTATCGAGGGTACGCGACACCCCTCGACAAGTCTAATTGTCACAGGAAGATAACAAGCGGCTACGCGGCTGGTGCCAGGTACTCTTCCCAGTCCGGCAGCGCACGCTCGATGCCCCGAACCAACCAGCTGGTGCCGTGTGGGGGCCGCGGAATCGAGCGCAGCGTCCAGTTCATCTCCGACGGCGTGCGGTCACCCTTGATGTTGTTGCATCGCAGGCAGCAGGCCACAAGGTTCTCCCAGCTGTCCTTGCCACCGCGCGAGCGAGGAAGCACGTGGTCGATCGTGTTGGCCGACCCGCCGCAGTAACCACAGCGGTGGTTGTCCCGGCGAAGCACCCCACGACGTGACACCGGCACGTGGCGACCGCTGGGAATCCGCACGTACGTGCGCAGGATGATCACGGAAGGGCGATCCCACGCCCCCGTCGACCCCCACACCGGATGCTCGGCATCCGCCGCGACGATCGTCGCCTTCTGATTCATGACAAGCACAAGCGCGCGCTTGAACGACACGACGGCGAGGGGCTCGTAGCCCGCATTCAGGACCAGGGTTCTCAACGGATCATCCTCTCGAAAGAGCCTGCACGGCTTGCAGGCGGGTTCGACTGTCTAGGAGGTGACGCGCGGGAAGATTCCGGGCAAACAAAAAGGCACTGTCGCTAGGACAGTGCCTCATGCTGGCGCGCGCGGGTGACCGCACGCTGACCGGTGTGCCGTATGTAGAAGTGGGCACGCGCATCCACGGTTTGGATGCTGCACCTACCTGACATCTGGCTCTCCGTCGTTCGTAAACTCCGAGAGCTACAGGGTAACCCACGTTCGCGTGACACTCGCGCAGTGGCACGCGGACGCGAACTAGATGCCGATACGAACGATGTAGTAGTTGCTGTCGTAGATCGGGCGAACCGAGACAACACCGCCGACGTCGGGGGCGTCGATGAACATTCCGCCACCCATGTAGATGCCGCTGTGGCCGGGCATAATCACGATGTCGCCGGGCACCGCTGCCTCGGTGGCGATCGCCGTGCCCATGGCCGCGGTTCCGGAGACGGAGTGCGGGAGGCCGATGCCAAACTGCGCGTACACGAACGCCACAAAGCCCGAGCAGTCGAAGCCGGCGGGAGTCGAGCCACCGTAGACATAAGGAACGCCCTGATACTGCAGGGCGACGTTGGCGACCTGGGCGAGGTCGAAGCTCGGGTAGGCCGGGTTGGCGAGGTAGTCGGCCGCGGTCGGGCCGGAGTACGCGGCATACGCGGCGGCGAGCGCTGCGCGAGCCTGCTCGGCGGCAAGCTCCTCGGAGGTCGTCGCGGTGAAGCTGTCGCGAGCCGATGCCGTGACATCGGCAGCAGCGGCAACGGTGACACTCTGCGCGTCAGCTCGCTTGAGCTCCTGAAGCGCCGCCGTCGCCTCGACACCGGACGTGTCCTGTGTGGGCTGGAACGCGTAAGCGGGAAGAGCGACGGTCGCGAAGATACCGGGAACGATGAACGCCGTCACAGCGATGCTGAGGAAGCTGGTCTTGCGCTTGCCCTGAGAGGCGGGCTTGGCGAAGGCGGGGGGTACCGGGAGCCCGGAGGCGATTGCCTGTGGATCTGAGCTAGGTGTTTCGGTACTGCGGTGGTTCTGTGGTCCTACATTTGTCAAGAGATTTGACCTCCTGGCGCCTCGGCAACTCTAGGTTGTTGCCCCATCCGTTTCGTATGTCGATTCACGTACCTGTGGCGAGACGGGTTAACGAGACGCTCGCTCAGGGTCCTTTTAGCCGAGTTGT
Organism: Rhodoglobus sp.; assembly: GCA_965279605.1. Lineage (GTDB taxonomy): Bacteria > Actinomycetota > Actinomycetes > Actinomycetales > Microbacteriaceae > Rhodoglobus. The sequence continues at coordinate 125,050 of CBDIIE010000013.1, read as the reverse complement.
GGCCGATGAGGACTTAGCGAGTGTACGTGAGCGAGTCCGCTTTGTCACACTGTTGCGACCAGCGCGTCATCCTCAAGGCTGATTCTCAGCGTGCGACAAAGATGTGCACTGCGACCTCGTTCGGCAGTTCCAGCCCCTCGCCGAAGCCGTCAACCTGAACAAAAACGTAGGAGCCGGCGGCCGAAAAAGTGGCGGTCGCGCCGGGCAGCACACCGGCGTTCTGCAACTGCTGCAGGAGCTCCGGTTCGAACTGCACGGGCTCGCCGAGTCGGCGAATAACGCCGGCTCGTGCATCCGTCGACGACTCCACGAACTCGACGATGTTGATCACGCCGTCCATAAAGGCCGGAGCGGGCGTGCCACCCAGCTCCTCGAGGCCGGGGATCGGGTTGCCGTAGGGCGACTCGGTGGGATGCCCGAGCATCTCGAGCAGACGACGCTCAACCTGCTCGCTCATCACGTGCTCCCAGCGGCAGGCCTCATCGTGCACGTAGGCCCAGTCGAGGCCAATAACATCCGCGAGCAGACGCTCGGCGAGGCGGTGCTTGCGCATCACGTGGATGGCACGCGTGCGACCCTCCGCGGTGAGCTCCAGGTGGCGGTCACCCTCGACCACCACGAGCCCGTCGCGCTCCATGCGCCCGATGGTCTGCGACACGGTCGGGCCGGAGTGCCCGAGGCGCTCCGAAATGCGCGCGCGCAGGGGCACGATGTGCTCCTCCTCGAGGTCGAGGATGGTGCGCAGGTACATCTCAGTGGTGTCGACGAGGTCCGTCATGGAGGTAAGCCTAACTTGGTAGCAACAATAGGATTGAACGTATGCCCAGCCTCGTCATTCCCCGTGATCTGCTGCCCGCCGACGGACGATTCGGATGTGGGCCCTCCAAGGTCCGGCAGGAGCAGCTTGATCATCTGGTGGCTGGTGCCGCCCTGCTGGGAACCTCGCACCGCCAGGCGCCCGTGAAGGACCTCGTGGGCCGTGTGCGCTCGGGTCTGGGCGAACTGTTCCGACTGCCGGATGGGTACGAGGTTGTGCTGGGCAACGGCGGCTCGACGGCCTTCTGGGATGCTGCCGCGTACTCGCTGATTGCCGAGCGCAGCGAGCACCTCACCTTCGGCGAGTTCGGCGCGAAGTTCGCGCAGGCAGCTGGGGCTCCGCACCTGAAGGCTCCCTGTGTGATCACCGCCCCCGCGGGCAGCCGCGCCCACGTAGAACTCGACGAGGTCGACGTCTATGCGTGGCCGCAGAACGAGACCTCGACGGGAGTTATGGCACCGGTCGAGCGTGTCGCCGCTGACGCTCTCACCGTGATCGACGCGACGAGCGCGGCGGGCGGCATCGACTTCGACGCATCCCAGGCCGACGTCTACTACTTTGCTCCGCAGAAGAACTTCGCGTCCGACGGTGGCCTGTGGTTTGCCCTGTTCTCGCCGGCGGCCATCGATCGGGTCGAGGCGATTGCGGCATCCGACCGCTACATCCCCGAGTTCCTGTCGCTCAAGAACGCGGTCGACAACTCGCGCCTCAACCAGACCCTCAACACTCCCGCCCTCTCGACGCTGCTGCTGCTCGAGAACCAGATCGACTGGATCAACGGCAACGGCGGGCTCGCGTGGGCCTCGGCGCGCACGACCGAGTCGTCGTCTGCGCTGTACGAGTGGGCGGATGCATCCGCGTACGCGACCCCGTTTGTCACCGAGGTGGCCGACCGGTCGCAGGTGGTCGTGACGATCGACTTCGACGACTCCGTGGATGCCGCGGCCGTCGCATCCGCTCTGCGCGCCAACGGCATTGTCGACACCGAGCCGTATCGCAAGCTGGGACGCAACCAACTGCGTGTGGCGACCTTCGTCGCGATCGACCCCGCCGACGTGCGTGCCCTCATCGCGAGCATCGAGTACGTCGTCGAGAACCTCTAGCTCGCGAGTTCGCTTGTTTGTGGGGTTCTCGGCGCGATCTGGGCTACAAACAGGCGAAGTCGCGGGGTGGGTCGCTAGCCTGTAGACGTGCGACTGTGGCTGAAGGATTCCGAGCGGCGGCCTGACCCTGCCCCGGTGAAGACGGATGACCGCAAGGCCATGCTCGCCGGAATCGCCCTGTGGCTTGTTGCTCTCGCTGCCCTGCTCGTGTTCCTCCCGCAACTGACCGCGTCAGGGCTCGGCTGGTGGCTGTGGACCTGCGTCGCGGGCCTCGCACTCGGCCTGATCGGCATCCTGTACACCCACTGGCGGCACAACTAGAACTAGTAGGTGCGCTCGTCCTCGTCGAGGTCCTGCTCGATGTCGTCGTCGTCCTCGTCAGCCGGCTCGTCGAGCGCGTCGATGTCAACACCGTCGACGTCACCACCGTGGAGCACGTCGCTGCCGAGAACGTCGTCCTCGTCGGGCTCGTCGTCGATGTCATCGTCATCGTCATCGTCGAGGTCGTCGTCCTCGTCGTCGAGATCCTCGTCGTCCGACTCGGGGTCGTCGTCGGGGTCGTCCTCGTCGACGGCGGCCGCAGCGGCATCCGCCTCGAGGGCCTCCTGTGTCGCCTTGTACTCGGCGAGACGCTCCGACCACGGCACCCAGTCGGGCGCGAGAAGGGCACCATCGCCGGGCATCAGCTCGGACTCGAGCACCGTGGGCTCCTCACCCTCGACGTGAGCGAGAGACACGGTCCACGCCCAGCCGGGGTACCCCGCAAGCGCCGAGGCGAACCTCAGCGTGATCGAGCCGTCTTCCTCGCGCACCTCGCCGAGGAACTCACCAATGCTGGCCTCGGGAGTGATCTCGAGGAGGGTCGCTCGCGCGATGTCGATGTACTGCTGCTCAGGCATCCAGCTCGTCCGCGACCTTACGCAGCATGGCGGCGATCTTCGCGCCGTGCGCCTTGTCGGGGTACCGCCCGCGCTTGAGGCCCGCGCCGATGCCGTCCATCAGCTTGACGAGGTCCTCGATGATGATCGCCATGTCGTCAGCCGGCTTGCGGTTCATCTTGGCCATCGAGGGCGGTGCATCGAGGATGCGCACGGAGAGCGCCTGTGCGCCCTTCTTGCCGTCCGCGACGCCAAACTCGAGTCGGGTGCCCGCCTTCACGGTGGCGCCGGCGGGCAGCGCAGACGCGTGAAGGAAGACTTCCTGGCCATCATCGCTGGAGATGAAACCAAAGCCCTTCTCGTCGTCGTAGAACTTAACCTTGCCGGTAGGCATGACGGAACTCCCTTATTGCTCGTGGCTTACAAGCCTAGAGGGTCTTGGGCGTCCCCTATCCTTGGGTTTGTGGCAAAAGACACCCCGCGCGCACCCCGGCCCATCGAACGCATCCTCGCGTACATGATCGCGTCGTCGGTGGGCTTGTCGATTATCTGCTTTGTCGCGCTCATCATTGCGACCGCGGCGATCCCCCAGAGCGACCTGCAAGACGTCTTTAGCACGGGCGTGTGGCCCATCGTGATTGTGCTGCCCGCGATTGGGCTGCCCATCGGGTTGATCCTCATGATCGCCCTGATCATCGTCACCGGCATTCGTCGGGGTCGTGAAGCGAAGGATGCCGGCAACTAGCGACTCAGCGCTGCTGCTGGCGGGCCAGCTGCGAACGTTGAGTGACCAGAGTCTGGCCGAACTTCTGACCGCGCGCGAGGTGCGAGCGGCGGGCATCCGCGATTTTTTTGACCTGGCGGATGCCCTGCTCGAGCCCACGTCGGTGCAGGCCGCGCTGTCTCGCCTTGACCGGCACACGCTGGCCACGCTGGCCACTCTCGCCGCGCTGGGCACGGCGACCGCATCGGCCGTTGCCTCGGAGGTGCGTCACCGTGGCGGCACGGGTGACGTCGACGGTGCCCTCGACACGGGCGTGCGGCTGGCCCTCGTCGCCCGCGCGGGTGAGCTCTTCACCGCGGCGAGTTCCGTCGCTGATCGTTTTGTGGAATGGCCGAACCTCGATCTGCCCAGTCTCGACGAGCTCGCCGGCGAGCCCGCGCCATCCGCCCTCGCCCCGGTAAGCCGCGTCGACCAGTCCGTCACGGACGCGCTGGCTGCCGAACGCGCATTCGCGACGACCGCGGCCATCGCCGAACTGCTGGCCGAGCTGCAGCACGAGTCGGCGCGCGAGCTTGCTCGTGGTGGTGTGGCCTTGCCCGACAGCAAGCGGCTCGCCGCCGCCATGGGCGTGGAACTCGACCGGGTTCCCGGGCTGCTGGAGATCGCCGACCGGGCGGGGCTGATCGCGCAGCAGGCGGGGCGCTGGTTGCCCGCCGACGCGGGCATGGACTGGCTGGTTGACTCCTCCGGTCATCGCTGGTCGTTGCTCTCGGGCGCCTGGCTCGACCGCCTGCCGGCCGACATCCGCTCGATCCTGGCGGCGCGCTCGCACGCCGAGTGGGGCGAGCTGCTCGACGAGTTCACCACATGGCTCTTCCCGGCTGGCGGCGAGTGGATGCGCGACCGAATTGTGGTCTACACGCGCGACGCCGAGCTCCTGGGCATCACCGCCGACCACGTGCCGAGCACCCCCGGCGCCGCGCTGCTGGCCACTGGCACCGACGACGCCGCCGCCGCAATGACCGCGCTCTTTCCGCCCGAGGTGGAGCAGGTGTACGTGCAGCACGACCTGACGATCGTCTCGCCTGGCCCGCTGGCGCCGCGGGTGGATGCTCGGCTCCGGGTCCTTGCCGACCTCGAGGCCCGCGCGCTCGCCTCTACGTTCCGGGTCTCGGCGGCCAGCCTCACCCGGGCGATGGCCGCGGGCGAAACGGCCGAGGGCATCCGGGAGTTCCTCAGCGAGATCTCGCTCACCGGAATCCCCCAGCCGCTCGAGTACCTCATTGCCGAGGCGTCCACGCGGTTTGGGCTCGTTCGCGTGCGCGCCGAGGAGGGGGGTCGCAGCTCGGTGCATTCGACCGATGCCTCCCTGCTGCGCACCCTGCTCGTTGACCACTCGATCGCATCCCTGGGTCTCGTGCGTTCGGCCGAGGGGCTCGTGAGCCGATTCGACCGCGACGTGGTGTTCTGGAGTCTCAGCGAGGCGCGGTACCCGGTGGCCGCAGAGAACGCGCGCGGCGACATCGTGGTTCCCGAGCGCCGCCGGGCGGAACGCATCCGCGCCGCCGCACCCGACACCACAACGGCTCTCATCGAACGGTTGCGACTGGGCTCATCCGACCCGGTCGATACGCAGGATGCGTGGCTCGCCCGCCAGCTCGATGTCGCCATTCGGGGCAAGCTCGCCCTCACGGTGACGGTGCGGATGCCTGACGGCAGCACCACGGATTACCAGCTCGAGCCCGCGAGCGTCGCCGGTGGTCGGCTGCGCGCCCGCGACCGCAAGGCCGACCTCGAGCGCACCCTGCCGCTGTCGAGCATCGCGTCGGTAGGGCCGGCGGAGTAGGCGCCCCGCCGCACGCCCGCTAGCCCCGTAGGCGGCCCCGCCGCCGTATCGAAACCCCACCCGAGCTAGGCTGTAAGGATGCCTGTTCCCGGCCCGTTGATCGTGCAGAGCGACCGCACCGTCCTGCTTGAGGTCGCGCATCCCCAAGCCGAGGATGCCCGCCACGACCTTGCGGTGTTCGCCGAACTCGAACGCGCACCCGAGCACATCCACACCTACCGCATCACCCGCCTGGGGCTCTGGAACGCCCGTGCCGCGGGCCACGACGCCGCCGACATGCTCGCCACCCTGGAGCGCTACTCGAAGTTTGCGATCCCCCAGTCCGTGATCGTCGACATCACCGAGACCGTCGGACGCTACGGTCGCCTGGTGATCGAGCGCGACGACGACGGTGTGCTGGTTCTGACCGCCACGGATGCCGCGGTGCTGAGCGAGATCACTCGCGCCCGCAAGGTGGCGGGCCTCCTCTTCGAGAAGCGAGGCGAGCATTCTTACGTGGTGCAGGCCTGGGCGCGCGGCCAACTCAAGCAGGAGCTCCTCAAGCTGGGCTGGCCCGCCGAGGATCTCGCCGGCTACACGCCCGGCACCCCACACGACATCGATCTCGACGAGTCGACCTGGCACCTGCGCCCCTACCAGCACCAGGCGATCGACAACTTCTCCGCCCACGGCTCCGGCGTGGTGGTGCTGCCCTGTGGCGCGGGCAAGACCCTTGTCGGGTTGGGGGCGATGGCCGCACAGGACGCGACCACGCTCATCCTCGTGACCAACACCGTCTCGGCCCGCCAGTGGAAGGCCGAGATCCTCAAGCGCACCTCGCTCACTGAGGAGGAGGTCGGCGAGTACTCCGGCCAGGTCAAGGAGGTGCGGCCGGTCACGATCGCGACCTACCAGATCCTCACGGCGAAGCGAAAGGGCGAGTACGCCCACCTCGCGCTGCTCGACGCGCTCGACTGGGGGCTCGTGATCTACGACGAGGTGCACCTGCTGCCCGCGCCCGTCTTTAAGCTCACCGCCGAGCTGCAGGCCCGCCGCCGCCTGGGTCTCACCGCGACCCTCGTTCGTGAGGACGGCCGCGAGGGCGACGTGTTCTCGCTGATTGGCCCCAAGCGGTTCGACGCCCCGTGGAAGGAGATCGAGGCCCAGGGCTTCATCTCCCCCGCGGCCTGCTTCGAGGTGCGGGTGGATCTCCCCGAGAGCGAGCGACTCGAGTACGCGGCATCCGCCGATGACGAGCGTTACCGGCTCGCGGCGACGGCCCCCGCGAAGCTTCAGGTGGTGCAGGATTTGGTCGCGCGCCACGAGGGTGAGCGCATCCTCGTGATCGGACAGTACCTCGACCAGATCGACGAACTGGCGGATGCCCTGCACGCGCCGCGCCTCACCGGCGCCACCCCGATCGCCGAGCGGGAACGCCTGTACCAGGAGTTCCGTGACGGGGTCACGAAGGTGCTCGTCGTCTCGAAGGTGGCGAACTTCTCGGTGGACCTCCCGGAGGCGACCGTCGCCATCCAGGTCTCGGGCTCGTTCGGGTCACGTCAGGAGGAGGCCCAGCGGCTCGGCCGCCTGCTGCGCCCCAAAGAGAGTGGGCTCCCCGCGAGCTTCTACACGCTCGTGGCCCGCGACACGGTCGACCAGGACTTCGCTCAGAACCGCCAGCGCTTCCTCGCCGAGCAGGGTTACTCGTACACGATCCTCGACGCGCACTCGCTCGAGGCCGCCTAGGCATCCGCTTCCACACCCCGCTGCCACACCCCGCTGAGGTAAGCCATTCGCTCCTTCCGGACACCCGGGAAGGAGTAATCGGGTTACCTCAGGGCTTCGCGCTGCACGTGGCTGCGGGCGTGAGCGATCGCGGCGGGCAGGTCGTCGAACAGGTGGTTCTCGTGACGCAGCGCGTCGAGCACTCCCACGCGCTTGACGAGTCCGAGGTGCTGGGGCTGGATGCCCTTGATGAGCACGGTCATGCCCCGGCGCTCGAGACCCGTGATGAGGTCGGCGATGACGCGTGCACCGGTCGCGTCGAGGGACTGGAGCTGCGACATCCGGATGATGACCACACTCGCACCCTCGACCTCACCCACCCGATCGAGCATCCGCTCGGCGGCACCGAAGAACAACGCACCGTCGATGCGGAACAGGGCGATGCGCTCATCCCCCGGCTCGGGTGCACCCGGAAGCTGCTCGCGGTGCACACCGGCCGAACGCGAAAGCGTCACGAGCGCAAACAGCGCGGCGACGGCGATGCCGATCACCACGGCGATCACGAGGTCAAACGACACCGTGATGATCGCCGTGACCACAAAAACGAGGGCGTCGGAGCGGGTCGACCGAATCACGCTGCGGACCGTCGAGAGCGACACCATCCGTGCGGCGGTCACCATCAGGACCCCGGCGAGTGCGGCAAGCGGAATCTGCGAGACCACCCCCGCGGCAACGTAGATCACGAGCAGCAGCACAAGCGCGTGAACGATCGCCGCAAGGCGACTACGCCCACCGGAGCGCACGTTGACGGCAGTGCGAGCGATGGCACCGGTGGCGGGCATCCCTCCAAAAATGCCGGAGGCAAGCGACGCGAGACCCTGGCCGACCAGCTCACGGTCGGGTCGGTACGAGCCGGTGTCCGCGAGGGATGCCCCCACTCGCGCCGACAGCAGGGACTCGATTGCGGCGAGCGCGGCGACAGCCACGGCCGGCCCCGCCAACTGCCCCAACGATTCCAGCGTGAGGCTCGGCAGCGTGGGCGCCGGCAGGCTCGCGGGCAACTCACCGATGCGCTCGAGGGGAACCCCGGCGAGCACGGCGATAACGGTCACGACCACAATCGCCACGAGGGAGCCGGGGATGCGCGGGTGCAGCAGCGTGGACCCCACCATCACCGCGGCCACCACCACAACCGCACCGATGGACCACCCTGCGGCACTCCAGTCGGCCCGGGCAAAGGACTCGACCGCGGCGACCACCGCGTTGGGGCTGTGCTCGCTGCGCTCGCCCAGGGCGGCGGGAACCTGCTGCAAGAAGATAATGACCGCGATCCCGAGGGTGAACCCCTCGATCACCGGCCACGGAATGTAGGAGACGGCACGGCCGAGCCCCACAACTCCCGCAACGATCACGATGAAGCCCGCGAGCACGCTGATCGTCGCGACCGACCCCACCCCGTGGAGGGCCACGATCGGTGCAAGCACCACGACCATCGCCCCCGTGGGGCCGGAGACCTGCACGTTTGATCCGCCGAAGACCGCGGCGACGAGTCCCGCAACAATCGCGGTGACCAGCCCTGCCGCGGCACCCACGCCCGAGCTCACGCCAAACGCGAGCGCGAGGGGCAGCGCGACGATACCGACCGTAAGGCCAGCGACCAGGTCCCCGCGCCAGGTGCGCGGCAGCATCCGGTAGTCGGCGGGCCCCGGCACGAGCGGGCGGACGAAGTCGCGAATTGTCATCGGTCGCCGATTGCCGGAAGGTCTGCGGTGGAGTCGAGCTGGCGACGCGTGTTGTCGAGCACCTCGGTGAGCAGTACCCGCGCGGAGGTCAGGAAGTCCGCGACCTGGGGGTACGCGAGCCGGTAGAACACCTGGCTCCCCCGGCGGTCGGCGACCACGAGATGGTGTCGCCGCAGCACGGCCAGGTGCTGCGACAGATGGGATGCCTCGAGCCCGGTATCACCGAGCAACTCGCCGACCGGCACCTCGTGCGCCGACGCAAGCACCTCGAGGATGCGCACTCGCACGGGGTGCGCGAGGCCCTTGAACAGATTCGCCTTGATCTCGTACAGCGGCTTGCCGTCAACGAACGCGGCTGACTGATTCATAAATTCATCATATCGTCATGCCGCGACAGGCTGGACCCCTACCCCGCGAGCTCGATGAGCTTGCGGACGGTACGCAGGTTGCGGGCCGTCGCCGGAACACCCAGGCGTGAGGTGAGTGCCTCCTGGCTGAGCGTGGCCAGGCCTGCTCCGTTGGCGTAGCGCAGGTGGAGCTCACGACCGACCACCTGCCACAGGTCGTCGCCCGCCCTCACCGCCGCCGCGGCCTCGATCGCCTCCGGAGTGGGCTCGGCCACCAAAAACGACACGTACGAGAACCTGTCGTCGTTGACCTCGAACGGATGCGCGGCGAGGGCCGCCCGAACCTCGTCCGCCGTGCGAGACGTCACCTCGCGAAAGTAGCCAAAACGCGCCTGGATGGCCTTCTCTACTCGGCGATCAAAGGCATCCGAGTCGCCGTCAATCTCCACGATGGCGTTGCCCGAAGCGATGTACGTGCGCGCATCGCGGGCGCCCAGACCCGCGAGCAGGTCGCGGAACTCGGCCATCGGCAGGCTCGCACCGCCCACGTTGACGGCACGGACAAACAGGATGCGCTGGGCCATGCCGCGAGTATGCCGCATCGGTACGACACGGCTCACAGGCATGGTCCACCTTTCATCCACATGGCTCCCAGAAAACTTCCAGCTAACTGCCAGAGAATGATTCACATGGCTGATGGACCCAAGATTCTGATCGTCGACGACGAGCCCAACATTCGTGACCTTCTCACCACGAGCCTGCGCTTCGCAGGGTTCGCAGTGCGTGCGGTCGGCAACGGCGCACAGGCGATCTCCGCCGTGCTCGAGGAAGAGCCCGACCTCATCATTCTTGACGTGATGCTGCCCGACATGAACGGCTTCGGCGTCACCAAGCGGCTCCGGGCATCCGGCTACACCGCCCCCATCCTGTTCCTCACCGCGAAGGACGACACCGAGGACAAGATCACCGGCCTCACGGTCGGCGGCGACGACTACGTCACCAAGCCGTTCTCCCTCGACGAGATCGTTGCGCGCATCAAGGCGATCCTGCGCCGCACCATGCAGGACGACGAGGAGGCGATCATCCGCGCGGGCGACCTCACCATGGACCAGGACACACACGAGGTGACCGTGGGAACCGAGTCGGTCGAGCTCAGCCCGACCGAGTTCAAGCTCCTGCGCTACCTCATGCTCAACCCCAACCGCGTGCTGTCGAAGGCGCAGATCCTCGACCACGTGTGGGAGTACGACTTCAACGGCGACGCCGGCATCGTGGAGAGCTACATCTCCTACCTTCGCCGCAAGCTCGACCAGTACACGCCTGAGCCTGTGATCCAGACCAAGCGTGGTTTCGGGTACATGCTCAAGGCGGCCAAGTAGTCTTACTCTCCTGATGCACGAGCTGGCGGAGTGGTGGAACCGGATCTCCCTGCGCACCAAAGTCACGGGTGTCACGGTGCTGCTTCTCACCACCGGACTCGTGGTAGCGGGCGTGGGCACGATCACGGTTCTGCGCGGCTATCTCGAGGAGGGTGTTGACCTCAAGATTGCCTCGGCCGCCGAGAAGCTTGAGATCCGCATCACGGGAACGTCGGACGACCCTCAGTGCTCGGTGTCCCAGTTGCCCAACGACCTCTACGTGGGCGTGCTGGACGTCGACGGCGGGGTGGTCTGCAGCAACCGCAGCGCGGATGCACCGCGCCCCGACACCGCCGAACTGACGCTGCACGTCGTCACGCAACTGGACGACGAGCTCACCGTGCCGAGCACGGAACTCGGCAGCCAGTGGCGCATCGGCGCCTACCCGGCGACCAACGAGACGGGCAACGAGTACTTTTTTGTGGTGATTGGGCTCGACCTCAAGGACACCTACGGAACGGTCGCGCGCGTCGGCGCGATCTTTGCGTTTTTTGGCCTGACCGTTGTGATCGTCGGCGGCGCCCTGACCCGACTGCTCGTCACCACCACGTTCGCGCCCCTGCGCGAGGTCGAGGCGACGGCGGCCCGTTTTGCCGGCGGTGACTTCAGCCAGCGCCTCAGTGGGGCAACTCCCAACACCGAGGTCGGTCGACTCAACCGCTCGCTCAACTCGATGCTCTCCCGAATTGACAGAGCGTTCACGGATCGCGCGAAGACGATCGAACAGATGCGCCGCTTTGTCGGCGACGCGAGCCACGAGCTCCGCACTCCCCTGGTCTCCGTGCGCGGGTACGCCGAACTGTACCGGATGGGCGCGCTCACCAAACCCGAGGACGTCGCCCAGGCGATGGAGCGCATCGAGAAGGAAGCGATTCGTATGGCGGGCCTCGTGGAGGATCTCCTCGAGCTCGCCCGACTCGACGAGACCAAGCCACTCCAGCTCACCGAGGTTGACCTCGTGCCACTCGCCAACGACGCCGCGCTCGACGCGATGGCGTCATCCCCCGGTCGTGTGGTCACGGTCATTGGGCTCGACACTCCCGCACCCGACCCCGACGTTCACGTCGAGGAGGCCAACCCTCCCACGAAGGTTCTGGTGCTGCCCGAACTTGCGACCCCGGCTCAGACCCCCGCCCGCGGTGTCTCCGCGCTGGCCACGGGGCCGATTGCGTTCGCGAGCGCCCTGCGGCGGCTGGCGCGACGCGAGCGTCCGCCGCGCCCGACCGAGATCGCGGTGTCGCTTCCCGAGCCGCCCGCCGCGGAGCTTCGTGCGGTCGTGATGGCCGAAGAGAACAAGGTGCGCCAGGTGCTCGCCAACCTCATCGGCAACGCCATGCGCTTTACTCCCGACGGCAGCCCGATCGAGATCGGTGTGGGTGTTGAACCCGCGACCAAGCGCGCAGTGCTCGCCGTGATCGACCACGGCGAGGGAATCCCTCCGCAGATTCGCAGCAAGATCTTCCAGCGCTTCTGGCGGGCCGACACGTCGCGCACCCGCGAGACCGGCGGAAGTGGGCTGGGGCTCGCGATCGTGGCAGCCATCGTCGAGGCTCACCGCGGCGAGGTCGAGGTCGTCGAGACGCCGGGCGGCGGAGCAACCTTCCGGGTGCTACTTCCTCTCCTCCCCAGCGCCGCGGATGCCGCGGACTCCCCCACCGCGCCCTGACCCCGGTCGCGGCTCTCGCAGCCTTGCTACCGTCGCCCCATGACTCGTTACCAGGTAGACAGCGACGCTGTCCTCAACGCAACCGGTGCCGTGCGCACCACCATCGATCGCCTCCAGAGTGAGTGCGCGAGCCTGTACGCGCAGCTCGTTCAACTCGAGAGTTCGTGGACGGGGAGTGCGGCATCCGCGTTCTCGGCCGCCGTGACGGAGTGGAAGGGCGTGCAGCAGCTCGTTGAGCAGAACCTCGCCGCGCTCAACCAGGGGCTGGGGCTCGCAGGCCAGCAGTACGCCGAGATCGAGACCGCAAACACCCGGCTGTTCGTGCGGTAGGCGACAACAACAAACGGCCGGCCTCCCGAGGGAGACCGGCCGTTTGTGTGTCTGTTGGAGTGGCGCCGCAGGCGACACCCGCCGGTGGTTCGCCGCAGGCGACACCCGCCGGTGGTTCGCCGCAGGCGACACCCGCCGGTTGAGTAGCGCCGCAGGCGCGTATCGAAACCCCGTTGCGAGGTCTCGATACGCGCCGCAAGCGGCGCTACTCGACCTTGACCTTTCGGTTGAGCCTTGGCTACGCCAAGCCTCAACCTTCAGGTCAAAAGTCCATACCGCCCGAGGGGTCACCCATCGGAGCCGGGTTCTTCTCCGGCTTGTCCGCGACAACCGCCTCGGTCGTGAGGAACAGGCCGGCGATCGACGCGGCGTTGAGCAGCGCAGAACGGGTCACCTTGACCGGGTCGTTGATGCCCGCGGCGAGCATGTCGACGTACTCGCCGGTGGCCGCGTTGAGGCCCTGGCCAGCAGGCAGGTTACGCACCTTGTCGACTACCACGCCGGGCTCGAGGCCCGCGTTGAGGGCGATCTGCTTGAGCGGAGCGTCGATCGCAACCTTCACGATGTTCGCGCCGGTCGCCTCGTCGCCGGTCAGACCGGTCACGGCCTTCGACTCGAATGCGGTCTTGCCTGCCTGGATGAGCGCGACGCCACCACCGGCGACGATGCCCTCCTCGACGGCGGCCTTCGCGTTGCGAACGGCGTCCTCGATGCGGTGCTTGCGCTCCTTGAGCTCAACCTCGGTCGCGGCGCCGGCCTTGATGACCGCCACACCACCGGCGAGCTTCGCGAGGCGCTCCTGGAGCTTCTCGCGGTCGTAGTCGCTGTCGGTGTTCTCGATCTCGGCACGGATCTGCTTGACGCGGCCGGCGATTGCCTCCTCGTCACCCGCACCCTCGATGATCGTGGTCTCGTCCTTGGTGATGACCACCTTGCGGGCGCGGCCCAGCAGGTCGAGGGTCGCGTTCTCGAGCTTGAGGCCAACCTCCTCGGAGATCACCTGGCCGCCCGTGAGGATGGCGATGTCAGCAAGCTGAGCCTTGCGGCGGTCGCCGAAGCCGGGAGCCTTGACGGCGACCGACTTGAAGATGCCACGGATCTTGTTCACGACCAGGGTCGCGAGCGCCTCGCCGTCGACGTCCTCGGCGATGATGAGCAGCTGCTTGCCGCTCTGGATCACCTTGTCAACGATGGGCAGCAGGTCCTTGATGTTCGAGATCTTGCTGTTGGCGATGAGGATGTACGGGTCCTCGAAGACCGCCTCCTGGCGCTCCTGGTCCGTCACGAAGTACGCGGAGAGGAAGCCCTTGTCGAAGCGCATACCCTCGGTGAGCTCAAGCTCGGTGCCGAACGTGTTCGACTCCTCGACGGTGACGACACCCTCCTTGCCGACCTTGTCGATCGCCTCGGCGATCAGGGCGCCGATCTCGGGGTCACCAGCGGAAATGGATGCGGTGGCCGCGATCTCTTCCTTGGTCTCGATCTCCTTCGCACCGGCAACCAGCGCCTCGATGACGGCCGCGACGGCCTTCTCGATTCCACGCTTGAGGCTGATCGGGTCCGCACCAGCGGCCACGTTGCGGAGACCCTCGCGAACGAGAGCCTGGGCAAGCACAACGGAGGTGGTCGTTCCGTCACCGGCGACGTCATCCGTCTTCTTGGCGACCTCCTTGACGAGCTCGGCACCGATCTTCTCGTACGGGTCGTCGAGCTCGATCTCCTTGGCGATCGAAACGCCGTCGTTCGTGATGGTGGGGGCGCCCCACTTCTTCTCGAGCACGACGTTGCGGCCACGCGGGCCGAGGGTGACCTTGACCGCGTCGGCCAGGATGTTCAGGCCGCGCTCGAGGCCACGGCGGGCCTCCTCGTTGAAAGCAATGATCTTTGCCATGTGTGTTTCTCGTCCCTCCCGGACGTCGTACAAGCGAATTCTTTAGCACTCGAAACGTGCGAGTGCCAAGGGAAAAGTTAGCACTCGCCATTGGTGAGTGCAAGGCGAGCACAGGCGTGTTAACGCACGGAACGCCGCCCCGGTGGGGCGGCGTTCACGAGAGGTACGGGTTAGGCCAGCTTGACGGACTCCGCCTGCGGCCCCTTGGAGCCAGTGCCCACCTCGAAGACGACCGCTTGGCCCTCCTCGAGAACCTTGTAGCCGGCCATATCGATTGCCGAGTAGTGCACGAAGACGTCCTGCCCCCCGCCATCGACGGTGATAAAACCGTAGCCCTTTTCAGCGTTGAACCACTTCACGGTTCCGTTCGCCATGTGTTACTCCCTGCTGTGATTGCTGCGGCAGCCTGACGGGGCGACCAATCCCAGATAGTAGCGAGCAAAAGTGCCGGGTTGAACAGGGTTTTACGCCAGATGGCAGTTCGTGCCAAAAGTTAAACACGCATGTAACACAACGGATACCGGGCGTGTATTTTCGCCGCCGGAAAGGGCGTGTTACTCGGTCGGCTCCGTGCTCGGCTGGGGTCCGGCGTAGTCGGCGCCGAGCACGATCGTCAGGGGGGCCGACGAGACCGTGCCGGGGTCAACGAGGCGGATGTCGCCGAGGCCGAGCGCGACGACCAAACCACGCGCAACATCCTCGTCGAGGGGGTTCGTGTAGTACACGAAGGTCTCCTCGATGTCGTCAACGGAGGCGTTTGCCTGGGTGCCAATCGGCCATCCGGCTGCGGCAAGTTCGGAGCCGACGGTGGACTGCAGGCCAACGATCGGGGTTCCGTTGAGCACCGTGATGATGAGCTGACGCGCCGGGTCGATCGTCGTGGGATCCGTGACCGGATCCATCGTCGGAGTGGGCGTCGGCGTGGGGGTTGGCGTCACCGCGGCGGGGAACAGCCCAATGCCGAGATCAATGTTGAGGAAGCGGCTGATGCCAAAGAGTCCAGCGAACACGAGCACACCCGTGGCGAGCACCGCCCAAGCGAAGCCGATCCACCCGCGACCACGCTTGCGGGGTGCACGGTGTGCGCCCACGCGGGCAAGGTCTTCGGGCAGTTGGTCGAAGCGGTCCTTGGGGTATGACGCCATAGCTCAGTCGTTCGATTCTTCGTCGGTGGAGGAGATCCTGAACGCCCTGGCAGCACGGGCGCCGGTACGAGCGTCGCGTGCCCTGAGCAGTCGCCTGACCAGCATGGGATCGTGGCGCACGGCTGCGGGCATATCGATCACGGCATTCAGCAGTTGATAATACCGGGCCGCGCTGAGGGAAAACTCCGAGCGGATCGCGTCATCCTTTGCACCCGCATGCCGCCACCACTGACGCTCGAACTCGAGGATACGCGCGTCTCGCTCCGACAGGCCGGATTCCGGCTCGTGTGCGTGCTGCGGCTGCGCTCCCACTGGTCCTCCCGTCAGACGAGCCCATACTAGAGGCCGGAGTGGGTGCAGCTGGGGTGCCCCGCGCATCCGCGCTGGATTCTCAGGCACCCGTGACTCGCTTCAGCTTAGGATTACCTAAGTACAGATTCCCGATCGATTGGCTCCCATGCTCTCCCGCTCGAGTCTTTCCGTCCTGGTGGGGGCCACACTGGTCATCACGCTGGCCGGATGCACGGCCTCAGCCCCCACGACCCACCAGAGCCCCACCGTCACGAGTGACCCGACGATCCCGCTCGCGCAACTCGACATCCTCGACGACCCACGTTCGTACGTGGGTGAGACGACCGCGATCCTTGCGGAGTCAAACATCGCGGGCGCCAGCGTGCCCGAGCAGACGCTGCCCGTGACCGTCACCTCGCGCGACCTGGGCGGCGACACCGAGGTGACCGTGGAGTCGACCGACCGAATCATCGCCATGGACATCTCCGGGTCGATCGCGGCGACCGTGTTTGGGCTGGGCCTGGGCGACAACGTCGTGGGTCGAGACATTTCAACGACCTTCCCCGAGGCCGCGGACTTGCCGGTGATCACCTCGAGTGGCCACACCGTCAACAGCGAGGCGATCCTCGCCCTGCGCCCGGACATCCTCATCACCGACGGCACCGTCGGCCCCATCGACGTGGTGTTGCAGTTGCGCGACGCGGGTATCGACGTGGTCTTTGTCGACACCGACCCCAGCATCGAGGGTGTGGGTGAGCTCGCGCGCCAGGTCAGCGCGGCACTCGGGACTCCCGACACGGGTGAAGCGCTCGCGACGGAGCTTGTCGCCGGCATCAACGACAAGATCGCCGAGATCGCCGCAGTGCTTCCCGACGCCGAGCCGCTGCGGATGCTCTTCCTCTACCTGCGCGGATCCTCCGGCATCTACTACCTCTTCGGCGCGGAGTCGGGTGCCGACGTGCTCATCACCTCGCTCGGTGGGGTCGACGTGGCCGCCGAGCTCGGCTTCTCGGGCTCCCGCCCCATGACCGACGAGGCGATGGTCGCGGCCAACCCCGACCTCATCCTCGTGATGACGGATGGCCTGGAGAGTGTGGGTGGTGTTGACGGCCTTCTCGAGTCCAAGCCAGCCATCGCGCTCACCAGCGCCGGCCAGAACCGTCGTTTTGTCGACATGGCCGACGGCGACATCCTGAGCTTCGGACCTCGCACCGCGGGTGTTCTCGACGCGCTCGCGCGCGCGATCTACGCGCCCGGGCAGTAGCCTCCAACACAAACCGCCCCCTCCCTCGACCGAGGAAGGGGGCGGTTTGTGTGTGGGGTGTTACTCGGTGCGGCGGCGGAGGATCACCACGATGATCGCGGCGATCACCGCGAGGAGTGCGAGGCCCGCGATCAGCCACGCCCACCACAGGGTGGGAGCATCCGTGCCGGTGGGCTCGTCGGCGATCGGGGTCTCCTCCGGGGCCACCACCTCGGCGCAGCCGGGGTCGAGCGGAAGCTCGGCCGACAGCGCGTCGAACGGCTCGCCCGTCTCGTAGGTGCCGAATGCGGCGGCTCCCTCGGCGAGCAGCACGGCGGGGGCATCCTTCAGCGTCAGCACGTCATCCGCGAGGGTCACGGCCCCGTCGAGGCTGAGCTCCACGAACTCCACGCCTTTCAGGTCGACCGGCTCACCCTCCTGGGTGGTGCCGGAGACGTCGAGGAGCAGGATCGCGGTGGTCTCGTCGATGAACTGCAACTGTGGGTTCGACACCGTGGTGTTGAGGATGCCGCCGTGGCCGGTGAAGGTGATCGACCCCGGGAAGGCGACCAGGCCCTCCGCGGTCTCGGCGTCGTACGAGCCGGAGCCGTCCGACCAGCCAAACAGTGGCGTCTCGTAGGTCGCTCCGCCGTCGACGGTCCACTCGCCGTTGGCGATGGTGCCGGAGATGTAGCTGCGGAACGACTCCTTGAAGCCCCAGCTGATCGTGGCGCCCTCGACGGTGCAGCCCGCAGCCGCGGTAGCGACTCGCGCCGGGATGTCGAGTACCACGCCGCGGTTGACGCTGCCCTGGAAGGTGAGCGTGTGGGTGCCGGTGAGGGTGCCGGGGAGGCGACCCGTCCACGTGGCGACGCCGTCGGCATCCGCCGTGAGCGTGCGGGAGAGCACAACCGGGGTCGAGTAGATCACCACGAGGATGCCCTCCTCGTTGGCCTCGAAGCCGCTGGCGCTCGCGGTGATCTCGCCACCGGCGACAATGTCGTCCGGGTTCAGGATCGTAATTCCCTCGGTGGCCGGCGGGGTGTCCGCGGGCTCGCGCTCACCCTCGTAGGCGTCAACGGTCTGGCTGCCGCCACCACCGCCACCCGCGCTCGGCGAACCGATCACGAAGCTGACCGGGTCGAGTGCGGTGCCGGGCGCATAGAAGTTGGCGCCGTCGAGCGAGAACGCGGAAGCACCCGCGCTCGTGAGGGATGCCGGAACCGAGGTCCACGCGACCGCACCGCCGGGCGTGCTGTAGCTGCCCGCGGCCAGGTCGAGCGTGGCGAACGCGACCGGCGAGGAACCGTTGACGGACACGTAGAGAGTGCCCGACGAGGCGGAGTCGACCTGAACGATCGGGTTCGAGAGCGTGAGGTCGAGGAGCCCATCGTGACCGGTGAAGCGCACCGAGCCCGAGTAGTTCGAGGTTCCCGTGCCGGTGGCGGTCGTGAAGCTGCCGCCCGTTGACTGGCCGAAGACGAACTCACCGCCGCTCACGCCCACGCCGCTCGTGGTGATCGCACCCTTCGCGATACCGCCGGTGACGTAGGAGCGGAACGAGGCCTTGACTCCCCATGAGAGCGAGCCCGCCGAGACGACGGGAGCCGTGACGGTGTAGTCGAGTGACGCCCGCGAGGGAAGGAATGCCGTGGCATCCGTCGGGGCGAACTCGGCGCGCAGGGTCGTGACACCGGCCGCGGTTGTGGTGAACGCGAGCGTTGCCGTCGACGAGGTCGCCGACACGCTGCGGGTGCCCAGAACCGTGGAACCGGAGTAGAACGTCACCGTGCCAGCCGCCGCGGGAGTGACCTTCGCGGCCAGCGTGACGGTGGCACCGACCAGCGCACCCGACGCGGGCGTGGCGCTGAGCGCAACACTCGTGGGCACGACCGGGGTCGGCTCGACGGCGGCGACCACAAACGTCACCGGGTCGAGGGCCTCGCCCACCGGGTAAAACGCGGAGCCTCCCAGGGAGAACGCCGCGGCGCCATCACTCGTGAGGGATGCCGGAACCCCCGCCCACTGGATCGTGCTGTCGGTCGTGGTGCGAGTGCCCCCCGAGAGGTCGAGCGTCGCGAACGGAACGTGTGTGCCGCCGTTGACCTTCAGGTACAACACCCCGTCGGTCGCCGAGGTGACCTCGACGATCGGGTCCGACAGAGTGAGGTCGAGCGCGCCGGAGTGGCCGGTGAAACGTACCGAGCCGGTGTACTTCGCGGTTCCGGTGCCGGTGTCGCCCGTGTAGGTTCCACCCGTGGTCGAGCCGAACTGGAAGAGCCCGTCGCTAGCGCCAACGCCCCGCGTGGTGATCGCACCGTGTGCGATCGGGCCCGTGACGTAATTGCGGAACGACTCCTTCACGCCCCACGTGAGGGGGTTCGTGATGACGGGGCCGGCGACCTCGAGCGACAGCGACGCGGTCGATCCGGCGTATTCGAGCGGGGCGGCGGGCGTGAACGTCGCGCCGAAGGAGTGTGCGCCCACGGTCAGTTCCGGCGTTTCGAGCGACGCGGTGCCGTCGACGACAGTCGCAGTGCCGAGCTCCGTTGCACCGTCCGTGAACGTGACCGTTCCCGCGACCGCGGGGCTCACCGTGGCGGTGAGGGTGGTCGTGTCACCCTCGCCCAGGCCCGTCGACGGGCTTGCCGCGAGCGCAACACTGGTGCTGGCCGCCGGCGAGAACGTGATCGGCGTGTACGTCTCGAACCCGGCGAAGGATGCACCGCTGCCCGAGTACGTGTAAATGCCGTAGTTGCCCGTCGCAGGCTCCCCGGTGAACCCGGGCTTCACCGGGAGGGTCACCGTGAACGAGCCGTCCGCGTTGATGGGCACCATGCCATCGAGGGTCGCGTTCTCCGGGTTCACCACCCACGCCTGGCTGCCGACCTTGCGGGTCGAGCTGGGCGCACTGGCTGACGGCTTCCAGACGTCGGCGAACTTGCCGAACACCACGTAGGCGCCACCAAACTGGCCGGCCAGCGGCGGGCGGGTTCCGGTAGTGGCCGGAGGCTGCGCCCCGAAGTTCCAGCCGGAGATCGTGACCGTCTCACCAGCGGGGCTGATGTCTGTCGTCTTGGAGACGACCACGGTCGGTGCGGTGCTGAAGCTGATGGGCGTGTACGTCTCGAACGTGGCGAAGGATGCCCCGCCGCCCGGGTACGTGTAGATGCCGTAGTTGCCCGTCGCAGGCTCCCCGGTGAACCCGGGCTTCACGAGCAGCTGCACCTCGAACGAGCCGTCAGCATTGATCGGAACCATGCCATCGAGCGTCGCGCTCTCGGGGTTCACGACCCACTTCTGGGTGCTCACCTTGCGGGTTGAGCTCGTTGCGCCCTCGGACGGTCGCCACACATCGGCGAACTTGCCGAACACCACGTAGACGCCGCCGAACTGGCCGGCCAGCGGCGGGCGCGTGGCGGTGGTGGCGGGCGGCTGCGGCGAGAACCCGGTACCCGTCACGGTGACAACCTCACCGGCGGGGGTGAGCTCGGTGGTCTTGGAGACCGTGATCGTCGGTGCTGCGGGCGTGGCCGCGAAGGTCACGGGAGTGAAGGAGTCGTAGGTGTAGTTGCCGGCAAAGTTGTGGTCGAGCCGCGTGAAGATGCCACACTGCTCGGAACCGTCGGCCGCACACTCGTGGGTGCCGAAGGCATCCGTGACGGCCATCGTGACCTCGAAGGTCCACCAGCCGTCGGTGACGGTTCCGGTGGCGGGGATCATGCCGCCGTACAGGGCCACGGGCGAGAGCGCGAGCTGGCGGGACGAGTCACACTGGGCGCCCGTGGCGCGGGCATCCCCGGGGTCAATGCAGTACATCGCGTAGAGGGAGGTGCTGCGGGGGGTTCCGGCGACGTCGACCGTGGCGGGGTAGGAGCCGGTGATGGTGACTGTGTCACCGGAGTCGAGGCCAGTCGTGGGGGTGACGGTGATGCCCGCGACCGGGTCTGGCTCGGGCTCCGGTTCCGGGTCTGGCTCGGGCTCCGGCTCCGGCTCTGGCTCGACCGCCTTCAGCCCAATCGGGGTGAACGTGTCGAGGCTGCGATCGGTGGCCGAGAGGGCGTGTGCCGCTGAGGTCACGATCACGTAGCTGCCGGTGGGGTCCATGGATGCGGCGGGCGCGACGATGGTGGTGGAGAACGCGCCGTCGACAATGCTGGGCACCCACGCCTGGGCGATCCACCCGGAGGAGGGCAGCGGGGTTCCGGGGGTCCAGTTGTCGGCCGGGCCGAGGAGCACGTAGGTGCCGTTGGCGGCGCCCGCTCCGGTGAAGCCCGTGCCGCTCACCGTGAAGGTGTTCGACACGGTCGTGTCGACATCGGCGGACGGCGAAATCGTGACGGAGGGGGTTGCCTCCGCCGTGGCGGGTTGCAGCGCGACAAGGCTGCCTCCCAGGGCAATAACTAGTGACAGTGCTGCGGCGAGCGTCCGGCGACGGACGGGGGCGTGACTCACGAGTGTGGATCTCCAGTGCTGGGCTGGCCCGAGAGAAGTCGGGCGGATCTCACTTAGCTAAGGCTAAGCTAACTTCGACCCTAGGCTGATATACGTCACGCTGTCAAAGGTTTGGTAAGGATTACCTTACTCAGCAGCCCGATACATCGACACGTGGGGTATCCCCGCCTCGACGTACGACTCCCCAAACGCCACGAAACCGTGTTTTGCGTACAGGCCCGCGATGTACTCCTGGGCGTGCAACAGGATGGGCTGGTCACCATGATCCTGCAACGCCCGCTCGAGCAGCAAGGACGCGAGCCCCTCCCCGCGGTGATCGTCACGCACCACCACACGCCCGATCACGAGCCGGGCATCCCGGTGCTCGGGCTCGGCATCCGTCAGGACCCGCAGGCAGGCGATGGCGTCGCGCCCGTCGAGCACAAAGTAGTGCACGGTGGTCGGCTCGAGATCGCGCCAGTCAAGCTCCGTTTCGTCGATGTTCTGCTCAAGGAAGAACACGTCCGTGCGAAGCTTGAGGACCGAATAGAGTTCAGCGGTCGAGATTTCGCCGCTGCGCCTCACGGTCACGGAACATTCGGGCACATCCGCGAGTTTAATGGTGATGACGACTTCGTCCCCTCCCGACTTCATCCCCTCCCAAGGAGACAGCAATGACCTACAACGTCAACAAGAGCGACGACGAGTGGCGCCAGCAGCTCACGCCGGAGGAGTACGCCATCTTGCGGGAGGCCGCCACCGAGCGCCCGTGGACGGGTGAGCTTCTCGACGAGAACCGCGCCGGCGTCTACAAGTGCAAGGCGTGTGGCAACGAGCTGTTCCGCTCCACCGCCAAGTTCGACTCGCACTGCGGCTGGCCGAGCTTCTACATCCCGACCGAACAGGATGCCGTGGAGCTCGTCAAGGACACCTCGCTCGGCATGGAGCGCGTCGAGGTTCGCTGCGCCAACTGCGGCTCGCACCTCGGCCACGTCTTCGACGACGCGCCGCAGACACCCACCGGCGACCGGTTCTGCATGAACTCGGTCTCGCTGAGCTTCGAGGCCGCTAGTTGATCGAAGCCGTCGTTCGTCGGCGGTCGCACTCGAGTGTGACCGCGGACTCCCCCACGCACGAGGAGTTGCTGC
Organism: Rhodoglobus sp.; assembly: GCA_965279605.1. Lineage (GTDB taxonomy): Bacteria > Actinomycetota > Actinomycetes > Actinomycetales > Microbacteriaceae > Rhodoglobus. The sequence continues at coordinate 102,323 of CBDIIE010000013.1, read as the reverse complement.
CGCTGGTGGCGGCGGCTGGCACCGTCGCCGATCATGCGGCGCTGCATCCGTGGCGGCTGATCGAGTTGCGCGGGGATGCCCGGGCCCGGCTGGGCGCGGCGTTCGTGGAGGCGAGTGGCCTGGAGGGCAAGGACGCGGCCAAGCTCGCGGAGAAGCCCCTCCGGGCGAGCCTGCTGATCGCGATCGTGGCGCGGCGGGTGCCGAGCTTCAAGGTTCCCACGTGGGAACAGGAGGCCGTTGCATCCGGGGTGGCTCACACCCTGAGCCTGCTGTTGGATGACGCGGGCTGGGGTGTGATGTGGCGCACTGGTGGGCACGTGGATGCCGAGCCGGTGCGACGGATGCACAACCTCGCCGACGACGAGCGGCTCCTCGGCTGGCTTTACGTGGGCGGCAAGCATCCCGACAAGGAGAAGCCGCGCAACCTCATCGACCCGGAGGACTACCTCTCGGTGCTCTGAGCGCCGGTGCCCTTCCCACGCTGGCCAGACCATGCGGTGAGTGACACTGCGACCAGGGTGAGGGCCGTGCCAATGACGGTGGGGATGCCCAGCTCGTGGCCCTTCGCGGGGACAACAATGTCGAGCACCAACGACGTGAGAAGCTGCCCCGCGATCATGCCCAACCCGAGCAGCAGCACCCCGAGGTAACGCACCACAATCGCGCCACCCGCGATGAAGATCACGCCGAGGAGACCCCCGAGATACACCACGGGGTCGGTCGGCAGCTGGGCCGGCCACCCCGCCCAAGGGCTATAGACGAGGGTCGCTATGGTGAGCACCACGGCCCCGGCGACGAAATTGACGAAGGTTGCGGTGATCGCGGAACCGCTCACCTCGCGCACCTGGCCGTTGAACGCCTGCTGCCAGGCAATCGCGGCACCGGCGAGGAACGGGAGCACCACCAGCCCCGCGGGGAAGTCGGCATTCAGCTGGCTTGAGCCGGCGAAGATCACGGCGATGAGGGCGAGCACGGCGCCCACGATGCGCGGTGCGGTGATGGGGCGGGCGGCCATCGAGCCGAGCCCACGGCGGTCGATCACCAGCGCGCTCAGGGTCTGGCCCGCGACGACCCCGATTGAGAAGAGGGCGACGCCCAGGACGGCAGCGACGAGCCCCTGCGACAGTACGAGGAACGCTCCGGCAGCGCCGCCGATCGTGTAGTACCACGGGATGCGGCCCGCGCGAATTTCGCGGAACACCGTCACCAGGCCACGCTGGCTGGCCCGCGAGAACACCATCGCGATCGCCACCAGGACCAGGCCAATACTGAACGAGATGAGTGCCGCGAGCACCCCGTTGTCGAGCCGCAGGGAGAGCTCACCGTTGACTCGCGCTTGCCCCGCCATCCCCGCACCACACGACACTGCAACAAGCACGGCGAGCGCGGTGCGCCACGCGGAGCGGTTCGTGGATGAGCTCATGACCACTCGACACTACCGGCCCTCGCGGACACACTCGTCTGGCCCCGCTACTATTGACCTCGGTTTACGCCTCCTTAGCTCAGTTGGCCAGAGCACCGCTCTTGTAAAGCGGGGGTCGTCGGTTCGAATCCGACAGGGGGCTCCAGTTAGTTCCGCCGCCGCTTCCGAGCTCCGCGACCCGATCGGGCGGGCCGAGTGTGCACAAAATGCTGTCGCGCCTCCGACTGAAGAGCACTGTGCGCACACTCGGTCACTTAGGGAGAGCAAGCGCTACGCCAACACCCGCCGCAGCCGCGCCTTCGTGAGGTTCGACGCCACGATCCACTTCGCGTCGGAGTCGTCAACCGTGCGGAGCCGCTCGAAGAGGGGCACACCGCGCTCCGGGTCGGCGGCGATGGCGACGCTCCAGCAGTAGCCGAGCGCCTGGCGGAGGTTACGCAGGGCAGCGTCGCGGCGGCCGGTGAGCGGGGTCGCGAGGATCGAGTCCGTTGCGAGGCTGCAGAGGCGCAGAGCATCCGCCTTCTGTGCCTCGGTCGTCAGGAGTCGCGGCTCGCAGACCGCGGCGAGCGCAGCGCGGCGCACGTAGGGGTCGGGGTCGGTGATCCACTCGGCGGCGACGGCGGCGAGGATGCTCGGCGTGGCGTCCCCCACCACTTGAAGTGCTCGAGCCACCGCCTCGCGCACGCGCCACAGGGGCTCGCTCGCGCGGGAGCGCAGCATCCCCCGGATCGAGTCGTCTGCGGGGTCTTCCACAAGGAGTCGCCCGAGCGCCTGGGTTCCACAGAAGCGCAGGTACTCGTCGTCGAGCGACGCGAGCTCCAGGATCTGCTCGCGAGTGGCCGCGACGGTCACGGCATCCGCGAGCTCGAGGTTGCCGCGAGGGCCCGGAAGCCCCGAGTGCGCCGTGAGGTACGCGCCCCACTCGTCGCGAGGGATGCGCTGCAACTCGGCCCGGTAGTCCACTCCCCCAGCACACCACACCGCCGCCCGGGCCGCAGCGCCCATGGTCCCGCGGTGGTTTGAGCACGGCGCGCCACGTGGGAACTGCCGCGGGATGCGCAAACCACCGCGCGCAAGAAACGCACTTGCGCTTTCGGTATTCAGCGTTACTATGTACTGGTAGTCAGCGTTACTGATTAGCAGTGTTACTGACTACCGAAGGGACACGCATGGCTAAACAGATCACCGAGATGCTCAAGGGCACCCTCGAGGGCATCGTGCTGGCGCTACTGGGCGACCGCGCTGCCTACGGCTACGAGATCACCGCGTGGCTGAGGGAGCAGGGCTTCGACGACATCGCCGAAGGCACGATCTACGCCCTCCTCGTGCGCGTCGAGCAGCGTGGCCTCGTGGACGTAGAGAAGGTGCCCTCCGAGAAGGGCCCCCCACGCAAGGTGTACACGCTCAACGCGGCGGGGCGCGACTACCTCGACGAGTTCTGGAGGAACTGGAGCTTCCTCGCCGAACGACTGGAACAACTTCACCGAGAAGGGAAATAGACATGGCCAAGAACTTCATCGAGCTCGTTGTGGGCTCGCTTGACGACAAAAAGAACTGGCGCGCGTACAAGGCACGCGTCAAGCAGCTGCCCGAGCCTTACAAGGCGGCGCTGAACGGCATCGAGCGGTACCTGATGTACTCCGGCGACGGACCCACCGATGGTGCACGTGTGGTCGCAATGTTCCAGGATCTCGCCGACCTGTTCGAGCGCGCCGCCGCCGACAACACCCCCGTGCGCGACATCGTGGGGGAAGACCCGAGCGAGTTTGTCGTGGAGTTCGCCCACACGTACTCCGACGGGGGCTGGATCGCCAAGGAGCGTCGCCGCCTCGAGGAGACCATCGACCGCGCGGCGGGCGACACCCCCGAGGAGGAGAAGTGACCGCGGCCATCCAGGTCTCCGGCCTCACCAAGTCCTTCAAGAAGCTCGAGGTGCTCAAGGGCGTCGACTTCGAGGTCGAGCGCGGCAGCATCTTCGCCCTGCTCGGTTCCAACGGCGCAGGCAAGACCACGGTCATCAAGGTTCTGGCGACCCTGCTGAAGGCGGATGCCGGCACCGCGACAATCGACGGACATCCCGTCGCCAACGACCCCGCCTCCGTTCGCGAGGCCATTAGCCTCACCGGCCAGTTCGCCGCCGTGGACGACAGGTTGACCGGCCGCGAGAACCTCGTGCTCATCGCCCGACTCCGCCACCAGCCACAGCCCGGACGCATCGCGGACGACCTGCTGGAGCGATTCGCACTCACCGAGGCGGGCACACGAAACGTCGCCACCTATTCCGGCGGGATGCGACGGCGCCTCGACATCGCGATGAGCCTCATCGGTAACCCGTCGGTGATCTTCCTCGACGAGCCCACCACCGGACTCGACCCCCAGGCGCGCATCGAGGTGTGGGAGACGGTGACCCGGCTCGCACAGCAGGGCACAACCGTGCTGCTCACCACGCAGTACCTGGAGGAGGCGGAGCACCTCGCCGATCGCATCGCGATCCTTCACGAGGGCCGCATCATCGTGAACGACACCCTGGCCGGGCTCAAGAAGCTGCTGCCCGCCGCGAAGGTCGAGTACGTCGAAAAGCAGCCCACCCTCGAAGAGGTCTTCTTCGCGATCACCGGGAGAGCAGCATGAGCACCCACTTTGTCAGCGACACGTCGGTTCTGACGGGTCGGTCCCTCACGCACATCCTGCGGAGTCCCGACACGATCATCACCACCGCGATTATGCCGATCGCGTTCCTGCTGTTGTTCGTGTTCGTCTTCGGAGGTGCGGTGGACACCGGCGCGGGGGCGGGCGAGGGCAACTATGCGAATTACCTACTGCCGGGCATCCTGCTCATCACGGTCGCGTCCGGAATCGCGTACACCGCGTACCGGCTGTTCCTCGACATGCAGGGCGGCATCTTCGAGCGGTTCCAGTCGATGCCCATCGCGCGGTCATCCGTGTTGTGGGCACACGTGCTCACCTCGCTCGTGGCGAACCTGGTGTCGCTCGCCGTTGTCGTGGGGGTGGCGTTCCTGATCGGGTTCCGCACCGGGGCGAGCCTCGGCGCGTGGTTGGCGGTCACGGGCATCCTCGTGCTGTTCACCCTCGCGCTGACGTGGCTCGCGGTCATTCCCGGGCTCACGGCGAAGTCGGTGGATGGGGCGAGCGCCTTCAGCTACCCGCTCATCTTTCTGCCGTTCCTGAGCTCGGCGTTTGTGCCCACCGAGTCGATGCCCGGCCCGGTCCGGTGGTTCGCCGAGAACCAGCCCGTTACCTCCATCGTCAACACGATTCGGGCCCTGTTCGAGCAGCAACCGGTGGGCCCGGAGATCTGGATTGCCCTCGCGTGGTGTGTGGGAATCCTCGTCGTCGCCTACGTGGCCGCGATGGTGATCTACCGCCGCAAGATCAGCTAGGCGCCCCGCCCCCAACCGAGTGTGCGCACAGTGCTCCCGCGTGACCCCGCGAGCAGCACTTTGTGCACACTCGGTTTAATCGGCTTGCGGGAGGGAACCGACCCGGCCCGAGCGGACACTACAGAGTGTGACTGTGCACACCGATGACTCCGCGGACTGGGCGCTGGCTCGGTCGGGCGAGGGCGAGGCCTTCGGCCGCATCTTCGATCGACACCACGAGCGGGTGCGCGCGCACGCCCGGCGCGTTGTGAGCGAGCCAGCCGAGGCGGATGACGTTGTCGCAGTCACCTTCCTCGAGGCGTGGCGCAAGCGCACCCACGTTCGTCTGGTTGAGGGATCCGTCCTGCCGTGGCTCCTGGTGACGACAACCAACGTCGCATATAACACCAACCGCGGGCTGCGGCGCTACCGAGCGATTCTCGCCCGCCTCCCGGTCGACCACGCACACCACGATCCCGGCCACGAGGATTCCGACGCGGTGGATGCCCTCGCTCGCCTGTCGCTTGCCGACCGGCGGGTCGTGACCCTCTGCATCCTTGAGGGCTACTCCGAGCGCGAAGCGGCCGAGCTTCTGGGCATTCCCCCGGGCACGGTCAAGTCGCGTCTCTCCCGGGCGAAACAGCGGCTGCGCGCCGAGCTGGACGCCCCTTCCCCACGAACCACTCTCTCCGAGGAGGCCGGTCGATGACCACCAACAACAGGACCACCGAACTTCGGGGCCTGCTCGTAAGCACCGTATCCCGGTCGACGCGGGAGCCCACACCACGGTGGCGACTTGCCGCCTTGGTGGCCGCTGTCGCTCTCGCCAGCGGCGTCACTGGGGCGGTTTCGGCGGCGGCCATCACTCAGTCCTCGCCCTACGACGAGAAGGTCACCGCGAGCCTGGCCCTCTCGGTTGCGCGAGCGAACTCGGTCGCGGCAGGCAGCCCCCACTATGTGGCGGCCAGCGGCGGCGCGGCCGTGGATCTCGGCGAGCGGCCCACCGAGGCGACGGGAGTCGCGATCCGCACGGCGTGTACCGAGCCGGGAACCGTCACGATCAGCATCGACGGCCACTGGACCAGCTCGATCACGTGCGACGAGGAGAGCCCCACGGGCGGCGGGGGCGGGGTCATCCCGGTGGACGGCGCAGGCGATCATTCGGTGACGTTCTCCAGCGCAGGCACCGGCTACGAGTCGTGGCTCGTGTGGGTCACGGAGCCGCCCCTTCCCGAGATCTCGCCGCAACAGGCCGCTGAGATCGCCGACGGCGTCGCCACTCGCGAGGAGTACCTCGCCGCGTTCAACCGGTTCGTGGGATGCATGAGCGGGGCCGGCTTCGAGGTGCTCGGCAACGACACCACCCAAGTGATCATTCAGTACGCGATCACCGCTGACGCGGTGCAGTCGGGGGCGGATGAGCTGTGCTACGTCTCGCAGTTCCGCGACGTCGACACCGCGTGGCAGCTTCAGAACGAGGACTCCTCCGAGACGGCGCGCGTCTTCCGGGAGTGCCTCGAGCAGAACGGCATCACCCCGGCGGCAACGATGGCCGAGCTCACCCGACAGCTTGAGGATGCCGGCATCCCCGTGGAGAGCTGCCTCCGCTGAGCACGCCCCAACCGAGTGTGCGCACAGTGCTCCCGCGCGACCCCGTGAGCAGCACTTTGCGCACACTCGGTTGTCACACGGACACAGGGACGCGAGGGCAGACAAACAACGGGCCGCACCCGTGACGGTGCGGCCCGTGTGGCCTAGCTGCTGATCGCGTCCTCGCGGTGCGGGAGCTTCCAGCCGGGGCGAACGAAGTGGCAGGTGTACCCGTTGGGGTACTTCTCCAGGTAGTCCTGGTGCTCCTCCTCCGCCTCCCAGAAGTCACCGGCGGGCTCGACCTCGGTGACGACCGGGCCCGGCCAGAGGCCGGAGGCATCCACGTCGGCAATCGTGTCGAGAGCGACGCGCTTCTGCTCCTCGTTCTCGTAGAAGATCGCGGAGCGGTAGCTGCGACCAATGTCGTTGCCCTGGCGGTTCTTCGTCGACGGGTCGTGGATCTGGAAGAAGAACTCCAGGATGTCCCGGTACGAGATCTGCTCGGGGTCGAACTCGATCTCCACGGCCTCGGCGTGGTCACCGTGGTTGTAGTAGGTGGCGTTCGGAACGTCGCCGCCCGAGTACCCCACGCGCGTGGAGATCACTCCGGGGCGGCGGCGCAGCAGCTGCTGCGCTCCCCAGAAACATCCGCCAGCAAGAATCGCGGTCTCAGTCGCCATAATTAGGCCTCCTTCGTGGTGAACAGGCTCAGGTAGTCACCGTAGCCCTGACTCTCCAACTCTGCGACGGGGATGAACCGGAGCGCCGCCGAGTTGATGCAGTAACGCATGCCGCCGTCCGCGACGGGGCCGTCGTCGAACAGGTGGCCGAGGTGGCTGTCGCCGCCGGCGGAACGAACCTCCGTGCGGACCATGCCCCAGCTCTTGTCACTGTGCTGCACAACGTGGTCGTGGTTGATGGGTCGAGTGAAGCTCGGCCAGCCCGAACCGCTGTCGAACTTGTCCGTGGAGGAGAACAGGGGCTCGCCCGAGACGATGTCAACGTAGATACCGTCGTCGTGGTTGTTCCAGTACTCGTTGCGGAAGGCGGGCTCGGTGGCATCCTTCTGGGTGACCGCATACTGCTCGGGGGTGAGCTGGGCGATCACGTTCGGGTCCTTGCGGTACTCGGTAGTAGTCATGGGATGTTGCTCCTTGGTGAGCCGCTGGCTGCGGCCCTCGAGTAGTAGAACCGACAACCGTGCAGAAAAGTTCCCGCGAATAGCCCCCAAGTTGGCGGCGTAGTGTGGCCGTCATGGTGAAGATCCTCGTGGTGGAGGACGACGCGCAGATGGGTGCGCTCGTCCGGCACGGTCTTGAGGAGGACGGCTACGAGGTGACTCTCGTGGGCAACGGTGTCGACGCGCTCATAGAAGCGGCACGGGATGACTTCTCCGCCGCCGCCATCGACGTCATGCTGCCCGAGATGACCGGCTTTGAGATCTGTCGCCACCTGCGTCAGCGCGGCAGCACCCTGCCCGTCCTGCTCCTCACCGCTCGCGACGCGATCGAGGATCGTGTTCTGGGGCTCGACTCGGGCGCCGACGACTACCTCACCAAGCCCTTCGCGTTCGCCGAGTTCAGTGCGCGCATTCGGGCGCTTGTCCGACGGGATTCCTCCGCGGTGCGCTCCACCCTGCGGGTCGGGGCGATCACGCTGGATGCCGCAACGGTGCGTGCCACCGCGGCGGGCACCACGGTGCAACTCAGCTCCAAGGAGTTCGCCCTTCTGTGGGCGCTCGGGGCGCACGCGGGTTCCACCCTGAGCCGAAGCGACATCCTCGAGGAGGTGTGGGGCACCACCTTCATCGACCCCACGATCGTCGACCAGTACGTAAGTTACGTCAGGCGCAAGCTGGAGGGCCTCGACGCGGGCGTGAGCATCCGGACCGTTCGTGGCGTCGGTTACCGCCTCGAGGTGCAGCCCTGATGTTCCGGCGGCTGTCGATTCGCGCGCGTATCACGCTGGGCTCCCTCGTCGTGGCGGCGATCTTGCTGGCCGGAGCGCTTCTGGTCGTTCGCGCACAGATGGCGACGATCCTGTCCGACGCGGATGCGACGCTCGCCCAGAACGACCTGGCCTCCTTCGAGAAGGACATCACGGCCCATCCCGACGAGATCGTGGACGACCCGGGGACGGGTGTGCTCGTCCTGGTCCGTGACCCGAGCGGCGACCCTCAGGTCAACACCCTCCCGCACGATGTCGTGAGGGTTGTGGAGCGTCGCGACCCGGCAGACACCGAGTTCTTTTTCACCGACGACGAAGAGCGCACCTATGTGATCGTGGGGCGAACAGTCGACACGCCGGACGGAACCTGGGCCCTGTGGGCGGCACGCAGCACCTCGGCGAGCCAGCTTGCACTCGAGGGACTCGACCACGTTCTCCTCATCGGCGGTGCTGTTCTGCTCGTGGGGCTCGCCCTCGCATCGTGGATTCTCGCGACCGTTGCCCTGCGCCCCGTCACGGCGATGCGCCGTCGTGCCGAGGAGCTCAGCGAGGATGACGCCCACGGCGAGCTACCCGTCGGCACCGCCCAGGACGAGCTGGCCGAACTCGCGAAGACCCTCAACCACTTCCTCGAGCGCGTTCACGCCGCGAGCGCGCGGGAGAAGCAGATGGTCTCGGACGCCGCCCACGAGCTGCGCACTCCCCTGGCCGCGCTCAAGACCCAACTGGAGCTTGCGCATGGCGACTTCGGGGATGCCGACGCTCTTGCCCAACAGGTGCGCTCCGCCGAGGCATCCGTCGACCGGCTAACGTCGCTGGCCTCGAACCTGCTGGAGCTCAGCCGACTGGAGTCCCACGAGGGTACGAATCGTGTGTCGTCCGCTGCGGCCCTCGCCGACGAGTTCACGGGGAGCATTGACCGTGGGCGCGCGCTCGCCGTCGGCACGGGCGTCACTGTCGACTTCGAGGTGAGCCTCTCGACCGATTCTGCCCAGTACGCGATCGACGCCCAGGCATTTGGTCGCCTCACCGACAACCTCCTCGCGAACGCGATCGCGGCGGTCGAGGCGGGCGGCACGGTCACGGCGGAGATCACCCAGACCCCGGATGCGCTGACCCTCACCGTCTCGGACGACGGGCCCGGGATGCCTCCCGAGTTTCTCCCGATCGCCTTCGAGCGCTTCACCCGCCCGGATGCCTCGCGCACGTCATCCACGGGGGGCAGCGGGTTGGGGCTCGCTCTCGTGAGCGCTCTCGCCCGCGAGGCAGGGGGCGAGGCCACACTCCAGAACACCCACCCCGGCCTCCGCGTTACCGTTCGTCTCCCAAAAATGTGAGGACTCACACGCCAGGGGTCGCCCTTTCTTAGCCCGCACATAGGGTGGGCGACGACTCTGGGTCTATGACCACACAGGTACAGGCCCGACCGGGAACCCCCCGTTCGCACAATCGACTCACGGACCACTCGCGCACGTTCGCTCGCCGAGCCCGCCGCGCCGATCTGCTCGTGATCGGCCTGTGGGCGTCGGGTGCCATCGCCGCCGCCCTGTTCCTCGCCTCGGGAGGGATGGCCCAGTTTGGGTCGCTCGCCGAGTCGATTACGAGCCTCGGGATCATCACGGGCCTTATTGGCACCGACTTCATCCTGGTGATGCTGGTGCTGGCCGCGCGCATCCCCGTGATCGATCGTACGATCGGTCACGACCGGGCCATCGCGGTTCACCGCCAGCTCGGCAAGCCTGCCCTCTACCTGCTCCTCGCACACGCGGTATTACTGCTTATTGGCTACGGCATCAGCGAGGGAATCAACCCGATCGCCGAAATCGGTTCGATGCTTGCCCTTCCCGACATGCCGTTGGCCTTTATTGCGCTGGGGCTACTGATCGCGGTTGTCGTGACCTCGCTCGTGGCCGTGCGCCGCAAGTTCAGCTACGAGGGCTGGCACCTGGTGCACCTGTTGAGCTACCTGTCGGTCGCGTTCGCTCTGCCACACCAGCTCAGCAACGGCGGAGTCCTCGCCGAGGGCACCGCACAGCGCGTCTACTGGATTGTGCTCTACGCGGGCGCGTTCGCCGCGATCGGCTACTTCCGGTTCCTCAAGCCCACGATCGCGAGCCTCCGGCACGGCATCACGGTGGCAGGCGTGCGCACGATCGCACCGGGGGTCGTGTCGATCCACCTGCGCGGTCGTGACCTGCGCGCGCTCGGCTCGGCCGGCGGACAGTTCTTCGTGTGGCGCTTCTGGACGGGCTCGACCTGGTACCACTCACACCCCATCTCGCTCTCGGCCATGCCCACTTCGACGTCGGCGCGCATCACCGTGCGCGACCTCGGGGCGGGTAGCGCTCGCATCTCCGCGGTTCCCGTGGGCACGCGAGTGTCGTTCGAGGGCCCCTACGGACTGTTCTCCGAGGCGGCACGCACGGCTCCCAAGCTCGCGATCATCGCCGCGGGCATTGGCGTCACCCCGGTGCGTGCCCTGCTGGAGCACGCACAGTTCGCCCCGGGCGACGCGACGATCCTGTTGCGCGCCGGGAGCGAGGAGGAGACCTACCTCTGGGACGAGATTCGTGAGATCGCCGCAGCCAAGGGCGCCAAGTGCTACTCGATGATTGGGCACCGCGCCCGCAGCGGATCCAGCTGGATGTCGGAGGCCGACGCCCAGCGTGGCGTCACTCTGCGCTCCGTGTTCCCCGACCTCGCCACCTCCGACCTCTACGTGTGTGGGCCCACCTCTTGGCTGGACTCCGTCGAGGCGGATGCCCGTGCCGCCGGCATCCCGGCTCATCAACTCCACTCAGAAAGGTTCGACTGGTGAGAACTCGCGCCGTAGTTGGAAGCGTCTTTGGTTCCCTCGCCGCCCTCGTGATCGGGTGGCAAGTGGGGGCGGCCCAGCTCGCGACGGTCACGACCACGTCGCAGACCACGTCGAGCAGCGGTGCCACCACGGGCAGCACGTCCGGTTCGGGCTCCACCTCGAGTTCGTCGACCACAACCACGACCGACACCCCGGCGTCGACAGTGCAGAGTGGGCCCGCCGACGGCACGTACACCGGGTCAAGTGTGAACACACGGTTTGGCAGCGTGCAGGTCGCGGTCACGATCTCCGGCGGCGCGATCACCGACGTGACGGCCGTGCACCTGACGGACGCCGACGGCAAGTCCATCCAGATCAGCAATCGCGCCGCGCCGATCCTGCGCGACGAGGTCATCGCGTCCCAGTCGGCAAACGTCGCCAACGTCAGCGGCGCGACCTACACGACACGTGCCTACCTGGAGTCGCTGCAGTCGGCTCTCGATCAGGCGGGGTTCTGATGCGGCACGTCGTCGAAACCATGGGTACCGTCGCCTCGCTCGAGGTGCCGGAGTCGTTCGCCTCGGCGATTCCCACCGTTGTGGCCACCTTCGAGGAGATCGAGTCCCGCTTCAGCCTGTACCGCCCGGACTCCGAGCTCAGCCGGGTTGCCCGGGGTGAGCTGGCCCTCGCCGACGCCAGCGACCCGCTCATCGCCACGTACGTGCGTGCGCTCGCCTGGCGCGGGCGCACGGGTGGCGCGTTCACCCCACACCGCCCCGACGGGGTAGTCGACCTCAACGGAATCGTCAAGGCCGAGGCGATCGAGGCGGCGGGCGTCATCCTCAACGGAGCGGGATGCACGGACTGGTCGATCAACATCGGCGGCGACATCCTCGTCCGCAGCCTGCGCGAGGACGCCGCACCCATCGGCATCGTGGACCCCCAGGATCGACGATCTCTGCTGTGCTCGGTTGTGCTTCACGGCAGCCGCAGGGCCCTCGCGACCTCGGGCAGCGCCGAGCGCGGCGACCACGTCTGGCTGGGCTCGAGTCTCGAACCCGCCGAGTTCGTGCAGGTGACCGTGGTCGCGGACGACATTGTGACCGCCGACGTGCTCGCCACCGCGATCGTCGCGGGCGGCCACACCACCCTCGACCAGGCGACCGAGGAGTGGGACATCGACGTGCTCGCCGTCGACCGCTCCGGAGCGCTCGTGGCGACGCCGGGGCTCCGGTCGGCGCTCGCGACGGCCTAGCTGGCGCGCGTCTCGCTCGCCACGTCGAGCACAACGATCGCCCACGAGAGCGGCGGAAGTTCGAGGCTCACCACGCCCCCCACAACCTCGGCACCGAGTGGACGCAGGCCCACACGCTCCGGATGCTCCAGCGTGTTGCTCGAGAATCGGTCGCCTCCCTCGGGGGCGGCGAGAACCTCGGCGAGACGCACGGTCGCACCCGTGCCCTCCGGCAGCGCCACGGACACGGGAGCAGGGTCGGTGAGCGAGCGGTTCGCGAGGAACACGGCGAACCTGCCGCTCGTGGCATCCCACGTGGCAATCGCGTCGACGGAGTCCGCGCCGACCACATCGGTGTGCAGCACGTCGCCGCGTGCGTACTCGGCGACGCGCGCGAACGGATAGAACGTGGTCTGGCGCCACGCGGGGCCGGACTCCTCGGTGCGGATGGGCGCGATCACGTTCACGAGCTGCGCCAGGTTGGCGATCGGCACACGGTCCGACCGGCGCAGAAGCGTGTGTAGCAGCATCCCCACCACCACCGCATCGGTCACGGAGTATTCGTCCTCGATGACTCGCGGATGCTCGGTCCACTCGGATTCCGCGAGCGCGCGCTGGTACTCCGGGTCGTTGAACCTGCTCTGGTACCAGACGTTCCATTCGTCGAGCGCGAGATCGATGCGCTTGTCGAGACCCTTCGCGGCGGTGACCTCGTCGACAATGGCGAGTACCGTGGTGATGTAGTGGTCGAGCCGGGCCGGTGCCTCGAGGAACTCCTCTGGCCGCCCCTCGTGCTCCTGGTAGTAGGCGTGAATCGACAGGTAGTCGACGTGGGCGGCAGTGTGACCCAGCACGGTGCGCTCCCAGTCACCGAACGTGGGCATGTCCAGTGCCGAGCTGCCCGCCACCACCAGCTCGATCGTGGGGTCGACCAGGCGCATTGCCTTGGCCGTCTCGAGGGCGAGACGCCCGTACTCCTCGGCGGTCTTCGCGCCGATCTGCCACGGCCCGTCCATCTCGTTGCCGAGGCACCAGAGGCGGATGCCAAACGGCTCCTCGGCACCGTTGGCGCGCCGCAGGTCGGAGAGCTGGGTGCCACCCGGGTGGTTTGTGTACTCGACCACACGGCGGGCGTCGTCGATTCCGCGGGTGCCGAGGTTCACGGCGTACATGATCTCGACCCCGGCCTTGGTGGCCCAGCCGACAAACTCGTGGAGGCCAAAGGTGTTCGGCTCAATCTCGTGCCACGCCGCCTCGAGGCGACGCGGGCGGGACTCGATCGGGCCGATGCCGTCCTCCCAGTTGTAACCCGAGACGAAGTTGCCACCCGGGTAGCGCACGAGCGTCACGCCCAGCTCGCGCGTGAGCTCAAGCACGTCGCCGCGCAACCCCTCCCCGTCGGCGGTGGGATGCCCCGGCTCGACGATTCCGGTGTACACACACCGCCCCATATGCTCAACAAACGAGCCAAAGAGCCGCGGCGAGACGGCGGCAACTACACGCGTGGTGTGTGGACGGACGGTGGTGGTGGTCACCATCGCCACGATACTGACGTGACCTCTGCTACGCCACGGCCTCGAGAATGACGCGGGTCAGCTCCGCGGGCCGGGTGAACTGTGGCCAGTGGCCCGTCGGCAGGTCAATGAGGGTGCGGTCCCGGATGCTCGCCAGCTCGGCGGCGAAGGGCGCTCCCCCGTCGAGCGACGCCTGAAGTTGTGACGACGGGAACTCGCAGCACACCACCGTCACCGGAACCTCGTACCGCCTCGGGTCAGACAGCACCTGACGGTCGCTGGCGACTCGCGCCGGCTCCGGAATGGCACTCTCCCTGAACCGCTGGCGGAGATCGTCGGTGAGGTCGACCAGGTCGGCATCCTCGAAGACCGACCAGTCGGGCAGCGGAATCTCGCCCTCGACAACCGGGAGCTCGTCATTGATGCACCCACCATCGCCGAGTGGCCCACTGTCGACGTACACGACCCGAGCGATTGCTTCCGGTCGTGCATCCGCCACGGCATGGGCAATCGCACCGCCGCCGCTGTGCCCCACCAGCACCACACCGGAGGGCAGGGCGTCGACCGCCGCGACGACCGCGTTGACGTGGTCACGCAGGGTGATACCCGAGCGATCAGCATCCCTCGACTCCATGCCCGGCAGTGTCAACGGATGCACGGAGTGCCCCGCATCCCGCAGGCCCGAGCTCACCTCGCCCCACGAGTCGCCGTTCAGCCAAAACCCGGGAATCAGCACGATGTCCATGGCGCAAAACTATGCCGCGCCACTGACACGCCGCTGCACCGTTGGCCGCTATGGTCGTGCCATGACCGCGCCGCCGCTCGTGTCCATCGTTATCCCCGCCTACAACGAGGAGTCGACGATCCGGCACTGCCTGATGGCGTGCATCGACCAGACCGTCGCCGCGCACGAGATCATCGTGGTCAATAACCGCTCAACCGATGGCACGTGCGTGGCGGTCGAGGGGATGCAGCGAGCGTTCCCTGAGGCGAACATCGTGCTGGTCGAACAGGACGCCGAGCAGGGCATTACGCCCACGCGCAACGCCGGGTTCAACGCGGCGACCGGTGAGGTCATCGGCCGAATTGACTCGGACTCCGCGATCTCGCCCGACTGGGTCGAGCAGGTTCAGATCGCCTTTGCCTCCGGCGAGATCGACGCCGCGAGCGGCTCTGTCGACTACTACGACATGCCCCTACGGGCCTTTGGCCATCATGCCGACGACGCCTACCGGAGCATTCAGGCCAAGCTCGCTGGGGAGTACGTGTTCCTGTTTGGCAGCAACATGGCGATCCGCCGCACGGCCTGGCTCGCCGTGCGCGACTCGGTGTGCGCCGACCGCGAGGATCTTATGCACGAGGATCTTGACCTCGCCATTCACCTCGCGCTCGCCGGCAAGCGCATCGCCTACGTGTCCGTGATGGAGGCGGGGATGTCCGCCCGCCGACTCGATTCGAGCCCCCGGGACTACCTGTTTTACGTCGAGCGCTTCGAGCGCACCTACGCCCACCACGGCATCCACGACATCCGGCTGCTGGCGCCGATGGTCGTGCTGCTGGGCGTCTACCCGGCGCTGCACGCGGAACGTGCCATCTCTGGTCGGAGCGGAGTCGCCCGCACCGGCCATCAACCAGTTGAGGAGAACCCATGAGTATCGAAGCCATCGTCGGCGGGATTTATGTCGCGTTGTGGCTGTTCTTCATCTACAGCTTCGCGGGGGTGATCGTGGAGATGGTCTATTGCTGGACGATCGAGTACCGCGGCGTCATCGAGTCACGCCTGGGCCTCCTCTACCTGCCGTTTAACCTGCTCTACGGTGCGGGCGGCGTGGTGATCACCCTCGCGCTGCTGCCCTACTTCGACAACCCCTTCATCGTGTTTGGGCTGGGGCTTGTGGTCGGCACCGTGCTCGAGTACTTCACGAGCCTCATCATGGAGAAGGCCTTCCACGCCGTGTACTGCGACTACAGCAAGGAGTTCCTCAACATCCAGGGTCGTGTCTGCCTCAAGTACGCACTGATGTGGGGTGGCCTGTCGCTGGTCTTGTTGTACGTGCTCGACGTCATCAACATCCAGCTACTGCTGCTCATCCCGGCCGCGATTGGCCTCCCGGTGCTGATCCTGCTGATTCTCGCGACGATCTTCTCGGTGATTCTTACCCTGCTGGCCTATCGCCGCACCGCCGAGAAGAACACCTACCTGCTGGCGCTGCGCGACGGCACGGATGCAACGCTCCCCAACCACTGGTGGGGGCGCCTCGTCGACCGCCTGGTTCCGGACAGCGTGCTTGTGAACACGTTCCCGCGCATGAGCCTCATCACCGAGTACCAAGAGCTCAGTGGTCACCACCGCAAGCTCATCGTGTGGCTGCCGAAGATCGGCAAGCCCTCCGCGGTGCGTGTGGCCGCAGGGGACCGGGCGCGCGCGCAGGAGGCGGAGCGGCTTCTCGAATCGGTGAAGCAGCCCGCCTAACCTGACGCGCTACGGTGTCGGCGTGGGAGTGGGGGTCGGCGTCGAGGACTCGTTGAAGCTCTCGCCGGCGGCCTGAATCACAAAGGCCTGGAACGACGCGAGGTCGTTGACCGCGCCCTCGTACTTGAGCCCGTTCACGAGCACGGTCGGGGTGCCGGTGACCTTGTCGATGTTGGAGTTCGGGATGGGCCCGTTCAGCGCACGCGCCGAGGAGTTCGCGACCCACGCCTTGAACTGCTGGCCGGTGATGCACGACGCAATCGAGCCGGCCTCGTTTACTCCCGCCTCGACGGTGAGTGCGACAAGCTCGTCATCAGACAAGCCGGTCGTGTTCTCTGCGGGCTGGTTGGCGAACAGGAGGTTGTGGAAGTCGTAGAACTGGTTGGGCGAGTAGTTGGCCACACATGCGGCCGCGTTGGCCGAACGGGTGGAGTACTTGGTGCCCTGCGACGCCCGGTCGAGAATGGTGATCGGGTGGATGTCCACCGTGGTGCCACCGTTCTCGAGCAGGCTCGAGATGTATTCGCCATTGGTCGCCTCGAACTGGCCGCAGATGGGGCACAAGTAGTCGACGTACATCGTGATGTTGAGCTCACCCTCGGCGCGCTCGTTGGGGACAGGGTCCTCGCCGGGCTGGAGCGCGGGGGTCTCGGTTGCCACGAAGCCCTCGGTGATCTGGATGCCGTCGCTGGCCATGTTGAGTGGCCCGGGCCCAGCGGGGCGGATCGAGTTCACGATGACCAGAGCAACAACCGCGATGATCGCGAGCGAGGCGACGATGATGCCGCCCTGAAGGAGCAGCTTGGTGCGGCGATCCTTCTTCTTCTGCTCCTCGCGAAGCTGGCGGGCCTTCTCCCGCGCCGCTTCACGCTTCTCGTTTTTGGTGAGCCGGGACTCATCTGAGTAGCTCAAGAGGACCTCATTCAGGCTAGGTGGCAGCAGTGCCAGGACAGTGGCGCGGGTACAACGCGCACGACGCAAGGAATTCTAGGAGAGGTGGCTGTGAATTGACTAACCAGTACCCCTGTTTGGGGTGACATACTGGTACGCGGTGTCTCTCACCGGTCACCACATCCATTCACTACGGATCGTCCGGCACGTACCTGCCGGTGAAGGAGTTAGTACAACCATGGCATCTGTCACTTTTGACAACGCAACCCGCCTCTACCCGGGATCCACTGTCCCGGCTGTAGACAAGATCAACATCGAGGTCGCCGACGGCGAGTTCCTCGTTCTGGTTGGTCCGTCCGGTTGTGGAAAGTCCACCACGCTGCGTATGCTCGCCGGCCTCGAAGAGGTCAACGACGGCCGCATCCTTATTGGCGACCGCGACGTCACCGACGTCCCGCCGAAGGACCGCGACATCGCGATGGTGTTCCAGAACTACGCTCTGTACCCCCACATGACGGTGGCGGAGAACATGGGCTTCGCGCTCAAGATCGCCGGCGTCAACAAGGAGGAGCGCGCAGCTCGTGTTCTCGAGGCAGCCAAGCTCCTCGACCTCGAGCCCTACCTCAGCCGCAAGCCCAAGGCTCTCTCCGGTGGTCAGCGCCAGCGTGTTGCCATGGGTCGCGCCATCGTGCGCCAGCCCCAGGTGTTCCTCATGGACGAGCCGCTGTCGAACCTCGACGCCAAGCTCCGCGTCCAGACCCGCACCCAGATCGCGTCGCTGCAGCGCCGCCTCGGTGTCACCACCGTTTACGTCACGCACGACCAGACCGAGGCGCTCACCATGGGTGACCGCATCGCCGTGCTGAAGGATGGTGTGCTCCAGCAGGTGGGTACCCCCCGCGACCTGTACGAGGCCCCGCAGAACGTGTTTGTTGCTGGCTTCATCGGCAGCCCCGCGATGAACCTGTTCGACGCTGACGTTGTCGACGGTGGCCTCAAGTTCGGCACCGCGGTGGCGAAGGTTGACCGCGAGACGCTCGGCGAGACCAAGGCCAAGAAGGTCACCATTGGTGTTCGCCCCGAGGACGTCAAGGTCTCCAAGACGGGCGAGGGCCTGCCGGTTGACGTTGATGTTGTCGAGGAGCTCGGCGCCGACGGTTACCTCTACGGCCACACCGAGATCGACGGCAACCGCGTCGACATCGTGGCTCGTGTTGATGGCCGTTCGCACCCGAACGCTGGCGAGAAGGTGTTCATCACCCCCGAGCCCAACCACGTTCACGTGTTCGACACCGAGTCCGGCCTGCGCCTCAGCAAGAAGGCTGTTGTCGCCGGCTAGTTTGTAGCACTCCGTTGGTCGAGTAGCGGCGAAGCCGTGTATCGAAGTCCTCCGGGATCTCGATACGCGCTTCGCGCTACTCGATCGGCAGTTAAGGCGGCTTCGCGCTACTCGATCGGCAGTTAAGGCGGCTTCGCGCTACTCGATCGGCAGTTAAGGCGGCTTCGCGCTACTATCGGCACAGTTAAGGACCCAGTATGAGCGGCTCACTCAGCATCACGGCCTCGACGGTCGACCCCGGTCTCCTCGACCTGCCGTGGTCCCTCCCTCTTGAACTGTGGCCCGACGAGACCATCGCGGCGCTGCCCAAGGGCATCTCGCGCCACATCGTGCGCTTCGTTAACCTGAGCGGCTACGTTGTGGCCATCAAGGAGACCTCCGCGGAACTCGCGAAGAAGGAATACGAGATGCTGCGCACCCTGCAGCGCCTCGACATCCCCTGCGTCGACCCCGTGGCCGTGATCACCAATCGCACCTCGGAGAACGGCGAGCCTCTCGAGTCGGTGCTCGTCACCCGTCACCTGCGCTTCTCGCTCCCCTACCGGGTGATCTACTCCCAGAACCTCCGACCCGAGACGGCAACCCGCCTGGTGGATGCCCTCGCCGTGCTGCTGGTGCGCTTGCACATCGTGGGGTTCTTCTGGGGTGACGTCTCGCTCTCTAATACACTCTTCCGCCGCGACGCCGGTGCGTTTGCCGCCTACCTCGTCGACGCGGAGACCGGCCAGCTCTACGACGGCCTCTCCAATGGCCAGCGCGAGAACGACCTCGAGATCGCCCGAGTGAACATCGCGGGCGAACTCCTCGACCTTCAGGCCGGGGGCCGCCTCGACGAGGACATCGACCCGGTCGCCATCTCCGACGGAATTGTCGAGCAGTACCGCATGCTCTGGAAGGAGCTCACCGGGTCCGAGCAGTTCGACCAGTCCGAGCGGTGGCGAATCAACTCCCGCGTCGAGCGGTTGAACAACCTCGGTTTTGACATCGAGGAGCTGGCCATCCGTACGGATGAGACGGGCACTCAGGTGCGCATCCAGCCCAAGGTCGTGGACGCGGGCCATCACTCGCGTCGCCTGCTGCGACTGACCGGGCTCGACGCCCAGGAGAACCAGGCCCGACGACTTCTCAACGACCTGGACTCCTACCGCGCCTCGTTCGAGAAGCAGGATGTTGACGAGGAGGTCGTCGCTCACGAGTGGGCGGCGCGGGTCTTCGAGCCGGTCATCCGCGCCATCCCCAAGGAGCTCAAGGGCAAGCTTGAGCCGGCGGAGATCTTCCACCAGCTTCTCGATCACCGCTGGTACCTGTCGCAGAACGAGGGTCGCGACGTGCCCCTCGCCGAGGCGGTCTCCAGCTACATCGACACCGTGCTGCGGCACCGTCGGGACGAAGCAACCATCATCGACCCACCCACCGGAACCTTCACCGCGCCCGTGGACCTCCCGGGCGAGGAGGACTGGCGACTCAAGGTGTGAGTGAGTCGCCCCGAGGTGTCGTCGAAAGGCTCGCCACGAGCGCGGCGCGTCGACCGTGGATTACCCTGGCCGCGTGGGCGGTGCTCGTGGGAGTCGCTGTCGCTACCGCGCTCGTGGGTGTGACGGGCGAAAACCTCTTTGGTCGCCTCGTGAGTGGTGCCCCGGTTGCATCGTCGAGTGAGAGCGCGCAGGCCGACGACCTTCTCGGGGGTGGCGACGACGACGCCCGAGCAACGACCACGTTCCTTCTTCACGGCGTTGATCTGGAGGATGCGGGCGTGCGGGATGTCGGCGCGCGCCTGATCGAGGCGACCGACGGCATCGACGGGGCCGAGGTGGTCGACCCGCTCGCGGTGCCCACACTCCCCGATGGGTCCCGGGTGCCCGCGGTGGCCAGCCTGTTTGCCGCGGACGATCGGGGCGCACTGTGGCTGGTGAGCATCCCGGCCGGCAACGACGACGCGCTCGACGATGTGGTCTCCGCGCTCACCGAGGTGCGGGACGAACTGCGCGACGAGTTCCCCGCCGCCACAGTGGAGCTCAACAACACCCGGATGCTCGTCGACTCGATCGTCGGGATCTCGGAAAGTGACCTCGCGCGCGGGGAGTCGGTCGCGCTTCCGATCGCGCTCGTAATTATGCTCGTCGTGTTTGGCGGGTTCATTGCGGCGGGCATCCCGCTCGTGGGTGCGATCGCGGCGATCGTGGGCGCACTCGGCGCGCTGTTCGGAATCAGTCACCTGATGGACATCGACACCACGGTCATCAACGTGATCACGGCCGTCGGCCTGGGGCTCTCGATCGACTACGGCCTGCTGATGGTGTCGCGCTTCCGGGAGGAGTACCGCGCCGGGGTCGCCGAGTCAGGTTCCGCTATCCGAGAGTCCCGGGCGGATCTCGAGCACGCCATCGGGCGGACGGCCGCTCGCGCCGGTCGTACCGTGTTGTACTCGGGCACGACGTTCGCGATCGCGAGCCTCGGGTTGCTGGTGTTCGAGCCCCGCCTCGTCCGGGCGATTGGGGTGGGTGCACTGGCGGTGACCGTCATCGCGATCGCCTCGGCCCTGACCCTGGTTCCCGCACTCCTGGCGCTCTCCGGCACACGACTGCTGCGCCCCGGGGCGCTCACCTATATCCCGGGTGTGGGCCGACTGATCCGTCGATTTGGCGACATCGCTCCGGAAGAGGGGGTCTTCTCGCGGCTCGCACGACGGGTGCAGCGGCATCCAGCCGTCGTGACGGTGCTGGGAGCCGTGGCGCTGGTTGCCCTCGCTGCGCCCGCACTCTCTCTGCAACTCGCCAACACCAGCATCGACGCGCTGCCCGCGTCATCGAGCCAGAAGGTGTTCGTGACGACCGTGCGTGACGAGTTCCCCGACGCTGACTCGCCCCGGGTGGCGCTCGTCACCGAGACCGAGGCGGATGCGCTGAGCTGGGCCGCCGACGTTGCGACCCTCGACCGAGTGCTCTCGGTGAGCACCCCCACCGAAAGCGGGGATGCGTGGATCACGGCGGTGCAGGTCGAGCCCGCCGACGGGGTGGACGTGGTGCGGGAGATCCGGGCCGACCGACCGGAGAAGTTCCCGGCATCCGTCACCGGCACTGCGGCGCGCACACTCGACTTCTCCCAGTCGCTGCTCGATCGCGCGGGCTGGGCGATCCTGATTGTTGCGCTCGGAACGATCGTGCTGCTGTTCCTGATGACGGGATCGCTGGTGGTGCCACTCAAGGCACTTGTGGTGAGCGCGCTGTCGCTCGGCGCCTCGATCGGCGTGCTCGTGTGGGGGTTCCAGTGGGGCAACTTCGCGGGCCTCATGGGGTTCGACGCGAGCGAGATCCACGGCGTGGATCCACTGGTACTCGTGCTCGTGCTCGCCTTCGGGTTCGGGCTGGCGATGGACTACGAGATGTTTATCCTGTCGCGCATCACCGAGTTCGTTGAGCGTGGCGTCGACGGGCGCGAGGCGATCGCGCGGGGCCTCCAGCGGTCGGGTCGGATCATCACCTCCGCGGCGCTCATCATCGTGGTGGTGTTCGCGGGGTTCGCGACCGGCGACCTTATGGTGATCAAACAGCTGGGTGTTGCCCTCGCCGTCGCGGTCACCCTCGACGCGACCCTCGTTCGGATGATGCTGGTTCCCGCATTTATGACGTGGCAGCTGCGCATCATGTGGTGGGCGCCCCGCTGGATGAAGCGCATCCACGCCCGTTTCGCCCTGCGCGACTAGCGGCCGTGCGGGGACTCGGCGCGCCACCACAACACGCCGAGTCCCCGTGCGTGGGTCAGACGAGCATCCCCACGGGGTTCTCGACGTGCTTCACGAACGCAGCGAGCCATTGGGCCGCGAGCGCGCCGTCGAGGACACGATGGTCGGCCGAGAGCGTCACCGTCATGATGGTGGCGACCTCGATCGCGCCGTCCACGACAATCGCCTGGGGCCGGGCAAGTCCCACGGCGAGGATCGCGGACTGGGGCGGGTTGATGATGGCCGAGAACTCGGTGACCCCGTACATCCCGAGGTTGGAGACCGCGAAGCTGCCACCCTCCAGCTCGTGTTGGCGGATCTTGCCGGCCCGCGCCCGCTCCGCGTAGTCGCCGACCTGGCGCGCGATCTCGGTCAGGCTCAGGGTCTCGACCGAGCGGAGCACGGGCGTCACGAGACCACCCTCGATCGCCACGGCGACCGACATGTCGACCGTCGAGTAGCGAGTAACCGCGGTCTCACCCCACGTCGCGTTCGCCTCGGGCACGTCGAGGAACGCGGCGGCCGCGGCCTTGAGCACGAAGTCGTTGACGGAGATCTTGGTGGATGCGGTGGCGTTCGCCTCCTTGCGCAGCTCGAGGAGCCGGTCGACCCGGCAGTCCGCCACGAGGTAGAAGTGCGGCACCGTCGACTTGCTCTCGGTGAGCCGCCGCGCGATCGCGCGCCGCATCGGACTGTGTGGCACCTCGGTGGTGGGGTGCTGCGTTTCTCCGGAGGTCGTCGCCGTCGTGGAAATAACCGGGGTGGATGCGGGAGCCGCCGCCACGCCGTCGAGGTCACGTCGCACGATCCGGCCGCCGGGGCCGGAACCCTGCACGGTCGAGAGGTCCAGGCCACGCTCGCGCGCGAGACGGCGCACAAGAGGGCTGATGAACTGGCGGCCCGAGGCGTCTCCCGGCTCGGCAGAAACGGCTGGCGCGACGGCAGCCGGCGCCGGCGCGGGCGCGGGCTGCGGAACGGCGGCGGGTGCCGCGGCTGCAGCGGGAGCCTGCGCGGGTGCCTCGACCTCCGGAGAAGCGGAAGTCACATCCACCGCTTCGCCCTCGGCGCCGACGACCGCGATCGGGTCACCGACCTTCACGGAGACACCCTCGGCCACAAGCAGCTGCAGCACGGTGCCCTCGTGCTCGGAGGCGTACTCGACGACGGCCTTCTCGGTCTCCACCTCGGCCAGCGGTACTCCCACGGAGAGCGCCTGACCGGGGGTCACGAGCCACGTCTGGATGGCGGCCTCGGCGCTTCCGGCCAGGACCTCGGGCATCCGAATCACGGTAGCCATCAGCGACCGCCCATCCCGGCGCGAACTCGCTCGAGCCCGGCCACGACTTCCTCGGTTCGGGCGATCGCGGCCCGCTCCAGAACCTTCGAGATGCTCGGTGAGGCCTCGGCCCCAGTGACACGCTCGATGGGCTGGTCGAGCCAGTCGAAGAAGCGCCGCTGGATCTCGTCCGACAGCCAGGCTCCGTACGAGGTGCCCTGAGAGCCCTGCTCGACGATCAGCACGGCGTTGGTCTTGCGGATGCTCGCACCGATGGTCTCCCAGTCGATGGATGCCCGGTCGAGCCACCGGAGGTCAATGAGCTCGCCATCGATGCCGGTCTGCTCGATCGCCTCGAGCGCGTGCGCGACCATCGAGAGGTAACTGATGACGGTGACGTCGGAGCCCTCGCGGCGCACGGCCGCATTGCCCGGCGGCAGGATGTAATCGAGGTCACCCTCGGGCACGGAGTCCTTCGTGCCGTAGAGATCCACGTGCTCGATGACAAGCACCGGGTCCTGAAGGGCGAGGGCCGCGTTCATCAGCCCGACGTAGTCGGCCGCGGTCGAGGGGGCAACGATGCGCCAGCCGGGGCTCGTGGCGAAAATCCCGGCGGGGTCCATAAGGTGCTGTGACCCGTAGCCGGACCCCATCGCGACCTTCGTGCGCAACACCAGCGGCACCGGGTTGTCGCCACCAAACATGTGGCGCGCCTTGCCAATCTGGTTAAAGACCTGGTCGGCGGCGACCCACATAAAGTCGGGATACATAAACTCCACGACCGGGCGGTAGCGTCCGTCGAGCGCGAGTCCCTCGGCGAGACCGGTGAACGCGTTCTCGCTGATGGGGGTGCCGATCACCCGATCGGGGCCGTACTTTGCTGCGAGTCCCTTGGTTGCGCCGTTGGTTCCGCCGCCCAAACGGTGGACGTCTTCACCCAGCACCACGATGCGCGGGTCGTGGTCCATACGGCGGTCCATTACGCCGGCGACGGCATCCACGAACTTGGTCTCACGCCACTCGCCGGTGTAGTCGAGCGGGTCTGCGACGGTGAGGGAGGCGAGCTCGCTCGCATCGCCTCGAACCCCCACGTTCACAAAGCTCACATCGGGCCAGAGGCTCGGGCGGATGCGGCGCTTGCCAGGCGCGTCGGGGTCGGCCTCGACGAGTTCGGCGACCGCCGCCTGCATGGCGGCCTGGGCACGAGCGCGGAGGGCGGCGACACCCTCGTCGTCGATGAGTCCGAGCTTGCCGAGTTCCCGCGCCATCCGGTCGAGGGGGTCACGGGCACGCCACGCGGCCTCCTCCTCCTTGGTGCGGTAGCCGAATGCGCTGCCCGGGTAGGGGCCGTTCTGGTGGAAGAAGCGGTAGACCTCGGCCTCGATGATCGTGGGGCCCTCGCCGGCGCGCATCCGCTCGGCCGCCTGCTCCATGGCGAGGTGCACGGCGAGCGGGTCCATGCCGTCGACGCGCCACGCAGGGATGCTGAAGCCTTGGCCCCGCACGGAGAAGCGGCCGTCCGCACTGATCTCGGCAGAGGAGGTCGCGACGGCATAGAGGTTGTTCTCGATGAAGAAGCAGACCGGCAGCTTCCACGTGGCCGCGAGGTTCATCGACTCGAGAACGGAGCCGATCTGGCTCGCGCCGTCGCCGAAGTAGTTGATGGTGAGGTCAGTCGTGCCCGCGTGCTTCTGTGCCCACGCGTTGCCCGCGGCGGCGGGCGCCCCGCCACCCACGATCGCGTTGGTGCCGAGTGCACCGGCCTCGAACCACTGCAGGTGCATCGAGCCACCCCGGCCGCGGCAGTAGCCCTGGGCGAGACCGAGAATCTCGGCGAGGCTCTTCTGCAGGACTTCCTGAACCTTCGTGGGTACCTCGGCCGTGGGGTCGAGCACACCGTCGGTGACGTGGGTGATGGCCTTCGCGAGGAACTGGTGGTGACCGCGGTGTGATCCGTTGACGCCGTCGCTGGAGCGCAGGCCCACGATCGAGCCGACCGCGCCACCCTCCTGGCCAATGCTGGAGTGCGCGGGGCCGTGCACGAGCGACTCGGCCGCGAGTTCGAGCACGGTCTCCTCGAAGGCCCGGATGAGGTGCAGCTGGGTGAGCATCGTGCGCAGCAACGTGGGGTCGGCGGCTTTCCAGTCCGCGGGGGTGGTGCTGAGCTCGATCCACGGGGCGCCGGTCTCGAGGCGCTTCTGTCTCGGCATGATCCCTCTTCTCCATTGACGACGGGGCGGCGCGCACGGTCTGACGCAACACGGCCACGGTACGCGTGATTGCATCCAATATCAACCCATATAGCGGAGAAAGCTGGACATGGCGCCCTTGATTCGGCATGCTTGTATCCAATCAAGGAGGATCGATGGCGCTGCCGGGGATGCGGGGAACCGACCACATCGGAATCACGGTGCCCAACCTCGACGAGGCCGACGACTTCTTCGTGCGGATCCTCGGTGCCGAGCGCTTCTACGACCTCGGCCCCTTCGAGCGGGACGATGACTGGATGAGCGAGCACCTCGCCGTGCATCCGCGTACCGTGATGCGGCGCCTACGCTTCTTCCGCCTGGGCAACGGCGCGAACTTCGAGGTCTTCGAGTACGAGGCCGCCGACGGCGCCTCCCCCACGCCTCCCCGCAACAGCGACGTCGGGGGCCACCACGTCGCGATCTACGTCGACGATTTGGATGCCGCCGTTGCCTACCTGCGCGCGGAGGGCATCCGGGTGCTCGGCGACCCCACCGTCAGCCGCAACGCGAGCGAGGGGCAGCGGTGGGTGTACTTCCTCAGCCCGTGGGGCATGCAGTTCGAACTGGTGAGCTTCCCCGAGGGCAAGGCCTACGAGCGTGGCCTCGATCGTCTGCTCTGGCACCCGGCCAAGCCGGGCGAGTAAGAGCGGGCACAATGGCCATCATGAACGCACAGCGAGCGACCCGCGACGGTGACGCAGGAACCCGGATCGCCGACCAGATCCGCGCCGGCATCCTCTCGGGCGAGTACGCGCCGGGAACCCGCATCCGCCAGGAGGACCTAGCCGAGCGGTTTGGCGCCAGCCGGGTGCCCGTGCGTGAGGCTCTTCGAACCCTGGAGAACGAGGGGCTCGTTGCCCTCGTCGCGAACACGGGAGCCTGGGTGGCGACCCTCACCCTCGCGGAGTGCGAGGAGGTGTACCAGATGCGCGAGCGGCTCGAACCGCTGCTGCTGCGGTACTCCGCCGAGGCGATGACGCCGGCCGACCTCGATCGGCTCGACCAGCTCGCCCTCGAGATGTCGACGACAGACGACATCGACACGTTCCTCGAGCTCGACCGCCAGTTCCACCTGGGCAGTTACACCTCGGCCACCACGAGCCAGCTGGGCGAGCTCATCGTGAAGCTGTGGAACACTACCCAGCCCTATCGTCGCGCGTACACCCGATCCATTGGCTCGGAGTCGTGGCGCACGGTTCACGACGAGCATCACCTCATCGTGCAGTCGCTGCGCGACGGCGACGTCGACGACGCGGAGCGGGTGCTCGCCGGCCACATCCGTCGAACCCGGCGCCGTCTGGCGCGGCATCCCGAGCTGTTCACCGGACCCACCGCCCACTAGCCCCATCGAAAGGCACCACCATGGCCATCGCCACCGTCAATCCCACAACGGGTGTAATCGAGCGGGAGTTTGACGCGCACGACGACGCCGAGGTGGAGGCGCGGATCGCGCGGGCACACGAGGCCTTCCGCGCACTCAAGACCACCGACTACGGCACCCGAGCCGCATGGATGAACGCCGCCGCCGATCTTCTTGATGCCGAGGTCGACACCCTCGCGCCCGTGCTCACGCTCGAGATGGGCAAGACCATCGGCCAGGCCCGTGCCGAGGTGACCAAGTCGGCGAACACGATGCGGTTCTATGCTCGGCACGCGGAGGAGTTTTTGACCGGGCGGGAGCTCGATGCCGCCGCCGTCAACGCCGCGCGCGCCTACACGCGGTACCAGCCGCTCGGGGTGGTGCTCGCGGTGATGCCGTGGAACTACCCCATCTGGCAGGTCATCCGCTTCGCCGCACCCGCCCTGATGGCGGGCAACACGGCCCTGCTCAAGCACGCGTCGAACGTTCCCCAGGCGGCGCTGTACCTCGACCAGCTGTTCGAGCGCGCCGGGTTCCCGGTGGGCTCATTCAGCTCCTTGCTCATCGGGGCTGGAGCCGTCGAGTCGGTGCTGCGCGACCGTCGGGTCGTGGCCGCGACACTCACGGGCTCGGAACCTGCCGGTCGGTCGGTCGCCTCGATCGCCGGGTCCGAGGTCAAGCACGTGGTGCTCGAGCTCGGTGGCTCCGACCCGTTTATTGTGATGCCGAGCGCCGACCTCGATCGCGCGGTGGCCACGGCGGTCACGTCCCGAACGGCAAACAACGGGCAGGCGTGCATCAACGCGAAGCGCTTTATTGTGCACACCGACATCTACGACGCCTTCGCCGAGCGCTTCACCGCGGCGATGGCCGCGCTCGTGGTGGGCGATCCGATGGATGAGGCCACGCAGGTTGGCCCCCTGGCCACACGTTCCGGCCGCACCGAGCTGGCCGAACTGGTCGACGACGCCCTCGCGAAGGGCGCAACCGCGACGACCGGTGGAGTGGTTCCCGACGGCCCCGGCTGGTTCTACCCTCCGACCGTGCTCACGGACATCACCCCGGCAATGCGTGTCTACGCCGAGGAGGCGTTTGGGCCCGTGGCATCCCTCTACCGGGTCGAGTCCGCAGACGAGGCCCTGGCCATCGCCAACGACACCACCTTTGGCCTGAGCTCCGCCGTCTGGACGCAGGATGCAGCAGAAGAGGAGTACCTCGTTGCGGGCATTGACGCCGGCGCCGTGTTTGTGAACGGCATGTCGATCTCGTACCCCGAGGTGCCCTTCGGGGGCATCAAGGACTCCGGCGTCGGTCGGGAGCTCTCGATCGAGGGAATCCGCGAGTTCGTTAATTCCAAGAGTGTGTGGCGAGGCTAGTCTCCATGAGCACCCGCGACACCATCCAACACCTGCACGAAGGGCTACACGCATGACCCAGATCGGATTCCTCGGGCTCGGCAACATGGGGTCGGCCATCGCCGGTCGACTCGTGGGTGCCGGGCACAGTGTGCTCGTGTGGAACCGGTCGCCGGAAGCCGCCGAGCCACTCGTGGCGGCCGGCGCGACGCGGGTGGATGACCCGGCGCAGGCCCTCGCGGCACCCGTGAGCTTCTCGATGCTCGCCAACGACGAGGCGGCCGAGGCCGTGCTCTCGGCCGAGAACCTGGCCGGCGCGGCCGGGCGCATCCACGTCAACATGGCGTCGATCAGCGCCGAGGCGGCCGACCGGCTCGAGGCGGTTCATCACGCGGCCGGGGTCGCGTACGTGGCCTCGCCCGTGCTCGGCCGGCCGCAGGTCGCGGCCGCGGGTGGCCTGAACATCCTGGTCGCGGGCCCGACCGACGCGGTGGATTCGGTGCTCCCCTACCTCGAGGTGCTGGGCACCCGCACCTGGCGCTTTGGGGAGCAGCCGCGCCGCGCCAACGCGACCAAGGTGTCAGTCAACTTTGTGATCCTGCACGCGCTCCAGGCCATGGCGGAGGGCATCACCCTCGCCGAGTCGCAGGGCGTCGAGGGCACGGACTTTGTGGAGTTGCTGTCGTCGACCCTGTTTGGTGGGGTCGTGTACTCGGGCTACGGCTCGATGATCGCCGAGCGCCGCTATTCCCCCGCGGGTTTCGCGATGGAGCTTGGCCTGAAGGATCTGGGGCTCGCGGAGGATCTCGCCACCGAGGCGGGCATCAGCCTGCCCACCGCGCCCGTGCTGCGCGACCGGTTCGAGCAGGCGCTCGCCGACCAGGAGCTTGCCACACTCGACTGGTCGGCGGTCGCCGAGGTCACTCGTCGGCAGAACCGGGCCTAAGGCTTACGCCTCGCCGCGTCCCCACGTCGTGTTGAGGTGCGACTGGGCGTCGCGGTTGAGGTTGAGCGGCCCGTCGATCGTGTAGTACCGCTTGCCCGCGACGATGAGTTCCTCCGCAGGGAACTTCGTGATGACCTCACACCCGGTGGCGGTCACCACGACCTCCTCCTCGATGCGCGCGGCACCCCAGCCATCGGCGGACGGCCAGTAGGTCTCGAGAGCAAAGACCATGCCCTCCTTGAGCTCCTCGGGGTGGTCGAGCGACACGAGCCGCGAGAAGATCGGCTTCTCCCAGATCGACAGGCCAACGCCGTGGCCGTACTGCAGGGCGAAGGCGGCCTCTTCGTCGGCGAAGCCAAACTCCTGTGCCGTGGGCCAGACCTTCACGATGTCGGCGGTGGTGGCACCCGGCTTGACGAGGGCGATCGCCCGGTCCATGTACTCGCGGGCGCGGGTGTACGCGTCACGCTGCGCGTTGCTCGCCGACCCCACCGCGAACGTGCGGTAGTAGCACGTGCGGTAGCCGTTGAAGCTGTGCAGGATGTCGAAGAACGCCGGGTCACCGGGGCGGATGAGGCGGTCTGAGAACACGTGCGGGTGCGGCGAGCAGCGCTCACCCGAGATCGCGTTGACCCCCCTCGACATACTCGGAGCCGAGGTCGTAGAGGGTCTTGGCGACGAGTCCCACGGCCTCGTTCTCACGCACGCCGGGGCGCAGGAACCGGTACAGCTCCTCGTACGCCGCATCCACCATCGACGCCGCCTGGGTGAGCAGGCGAATCTCGTCGTGGGTCTTGATACGACGGGCCTCCATAAACACCTGCTGGCCGTCGACGACCTCGATGCCCAGCTTCTGCAGGGCAAAGAGGATGGGCAGCTCGATCACGTCGACGCCGAGCGGCTGGTCGGCGACACCAAACTTCTCGAGCTCCCGCTTGATCTTCTTGGCGACCCCATCCGCGATCTCCGCGTCGGGCGAGAAGGCGCCACGCAGCGTGGAGATGCCGGCGCGCGCACCACTCTCGAGGCGGGGGCGCGTCGCACCCTCGTGGGGGGAGTGGGGGTCGGCATCCATCTCGGCGGTCGTCGTGTCGAGCCACGGGTTGTAGAGCTTGTGGTGTTTGGCCGCCGAGCCGAAGTCCCACGAGATGGGGTCGGTGTTGCGCGTCAGAAGACTGAACCGAATGAGCTTGTCCATCGCCCACGTGCCGATGTGGGTGGAGGTCATGTACCGAATGTTCGAGAAGTCGAACGCCAGCAGGGCACCGAGGTTGGAGATCTCCAGTTCCGCCTTCAGTCGCGCCAGTCGCTCGCTGCGCAACCGGTCAAAATCGACGCGTGCCTCCCAGTCAACGGCGTTAGTTCCTGTCGTACCGGTGCTCTTCATGGCGTCCTCTCTGATGCCGGGCAAGTCTGTTCAGCTTCACAACAGCTTTGTATAGTGTAAGTGAACGTTTACTCCCACGCGAGTGGTGTTGTCCACTCCATCCGTCAGGCTCGCTGCGCGTGTCGCTGGCGCGGGTCGGCGCGGTGATATTCTCACCAGACGAGATCCCATGGTCGGGATCCCCGTCCCCGACGGGGCGCTGGCATCAGGGATGGAGGGGCCGTGCAGGCGGAGAACATCGGCCCACGCCTCCGCGAGGCGAGGCTCAAGCGTGGCATGAGCCTGCGCAGTGTTGCCCAGGAACTCGGTGTCTCCGCGAGCCTCATCTCCCAGGTCGAAACCGGCAAGACGCAGCCGTCCGTCTCCACACTCTGGGCACTTGTCACCCACCTGGGCGTCTCGATCGACGACCTGCTGGGCACGAGCCAGCCCACAACCGAGGCGAATGCTCAGCCTCCCGCAACACCCACCGCTCTCGCGCCGTCCGTCATCCAGCGCGCCGCAGACAACCCGGTGCTCGAAATGGAGAACGGCGTGCGCTGGGAACGGCTCGCACTGGGCGAGCACGGGCCCGCCGATCCCCTGCTGGTCACGTATGAGCCAGGGGCGTCGAGCTCCGTCGAGGGCAAGCTCATGCGGCACGCCGGCGTCGAGTACGCCTTCATCATGGAGGGCGAGCTGATCCTGCAGCTCGACTTTGAGACCCACGTCTTGCAGGCCGGCGACTCCGTGCACTTCGACTCGGTTCGCCCCCACCTGTTCTCCAACCGCGGCAGTGTTCCTGCACGGGGCGTGTGGTTTGTGGTGGGGCGTCGCCAGCAGAACGAGACCATGCCGAGCGCGGGTGCGGCAGTCACCCGCAGCAGCAGCGCGTCACTCAGCTCGGCCGTCGACGTGCTCCGCGCCATGGACCATCTGTAGCCCCGGGCTTTCTCGCTCCGACCACTGTCGATCAGTTCTGGCGCACATCGCCGCTGATGGTTCCGTCGTGCTTGCTCCTCGTGGGCGCCGTGTACAGGCATCCCTAAAGTCTCACTGTCAACTGTTTCACTCCTGACGCACGGTGTGTATAGTGACGCTTAATAGCACCATTCGGGGATCTGCGTTGATCTCAGGTCCAGTAGCGGTTTCAAAGGAGAAATCACATGAGGCAATCACAGTCGGTGCGGTTCCGCCGTTCCGTCGCCATCGCGGCGGCGACCACGGCCGCTCTCGCACTCGCGGCCTGCTCCGCTCCGGCATCCGACGACGGGGCCGCCCCGTCCGAAGAGCCGCTCCAGATTGCGTACATCTCGTTCGCGGTCGCCAACACGTACGACGAGCCGATGCTCGCCGCCGCACAGGAAGTCGCGGCAGCGAACAACGCCGAGATCACCGTCTTCGACGGCAACCTCGACCCCAACCTGCAGGTCACGCTGATCCAGGACGTCATCGCGTCCGGCCAGTACGACGGCATGATCACCCAGCCGATCTACGGCCCCGCGATCATCGACGTGGTCACGCAGGCCATCGAGGCCGGCATCACGGTCGTCAACATCGACCAGATCCTCGGCGAGGACTTCACCACGGGCGCTTCGCAGGTTGATGGCCTCGCGGCGAACGTCGTGTTTGTGCCGTCCGACCTCGGCACCAAGCTCGGCGAGCAGGTTGTTGAGGCGTGCGCCACGCAGAACCTCGACCCCTGCAACGTGGCCTTCCTTCACGACGTGAAGGCATCCGCCATCGGCGTGGCCCTGTGGGACGCG
The DNA here is from genome assembly GCA_965279605.1 of Rhodoglobus sp. Lineage (GTDB taxonomy): Bacteria > Actinomycetota > Actinomycetes > Actinomycetales > Microbacteriaceae > Rhodoglobus. Next base: position 69,696 of record CBDIIE010000013.1, on the reverse strand, counting down.
TTCAACGCGGTCACCGCGGGAACCCCTGTGACGGTGGTCGCCGAGGGTGAGACCTTCTACAACCCGGCAGCCGCGCAGACCGCGGTCTCCGACATCCTCACCGCCAACCCGAACGTCAACCTCATCGCGACCTCGGACCAGGGCCTCCAGGGTGCTGTCCAGGCCATCGAGGCCGGCGGCAAGTCGACGAGCGACTTCCTGCTCGTGGGCTACGGCGGCTCGCAGTGGGTCAAGGAGCAGGTTGCCAACGGCGTTGTCTTCGCGGATGTTGTGCAGGCTCCCGCAACCGAGGGTCGCCTCGGCATGGAGGCCCTGATCGACGCGCTGCGCAACGGCAACAACCAGGGTGACATCGACCCGTTCGCGGACTTCCCGAACAACGGCGTCATGACCAAGGACACCGCCAGCGAGTTCACTGGCGAGTGGGCCGGATAATCAATGCCGACTGAGACGGCAACGTCCGTCGCCCCGCAGCTCACCATCGAGCTGCGGGGCGTCGGCAAGTCCTTCGGAGGCTTGCCTGTCCTTTCCGACATCGACCTGCGACTCGAGCCCGGCTCGGTGCACGCGCTGGTCGGTGAGAACGGGGCAGGCAAGTCGACGCTCGCGAAGATCATCGCCGGGGTGTACACCGCCGACACGGGCACACTGCTCGTCGACGGCGAGGAGGTGAGCTTCGCCACCCCACGCGAAGCGCTCGACCGCGGCATCGCCACGATCGCCCAAGAGCTTGCGCTTGTACCGGGGCTCTCCGTGGCCGAGAACGTCTTTCTGGGCAGCGAGCCGCGCACCGCAGGCTGGGTGCAGCGCCGCGCGCTCAAGAAGCAGTACCTCGAGCTGGCGCAGCGCACGGGCTTCGAGCTCAACCCGGACGCCCTCGTGGGCTCCCTGCGCACGGCCGACCAGCAGAAGGTCGAGATCATGCGTGCGCTCGCGCGCGGTGCATCCCTGATCATCATGGACGAGCCCACCGCGGCGCTCTCCGCTCACGATACTCAGCTGCTGCACGGCGTTGTGCGGCAGCTGGCCGCATCCGGTCACACCGTCCTGCTGGTCTCGCACTTCCTCTCGGAGGTGCTCGAGCTGTGTGACACGGTGACGATCCTGCGCGACGGCCGTCACATCCGCACGGCCCCCGCCGCCGGCGAGACCGAGGCAACCCTCATCGAGGGGATGCTCGGCCGCACGCTCGGCTCGGTCTTCCCCGAGAAGCCGACCGTTGCCGCGGACAGCCCCGAGGTCCTGACGGTCACCGACCTGGTCGCCCCCGGGGTCAAGGGCATCTCGCTCTCGATTCGTGCCGGCGAGATCGTGGGACTCGCGGGTCTCGTGGGCGCCGGGCGCAGCGAGATCGCGCACGCCATCTTTGGTGCCGTTCGCCGGTCCGGTGGATCGGTGGTGGTTGCGGGCGCCGACTGCGCGCCGACAATTCCGGCGGCTCTGCGCAGTGGCATCTTTATGATCCCCGAGTCCCGCAAGGAACAGGGTCTGGTACTCGGCCGACCCATCCGCCAGAACGTCACGCTCTCCAACCTCGACCAGGTGGCCTCCGCCGGCTGGATCATGGACTCCCGCGAGCGGCGTGAATCCAAGCGGATGCTCGAGCGCGTGACCGTCGCGGGCGACGACCGCCGCAACGTCTCCTCGCTCTCGGGCGGCAACCAGCAGAAGGTCCTGTTTGCGCGAGCGCTGCAGCGCTCCCGCTCGGTGCTGATCGCCGACGAGCCCACCCGCGGCGTCGACGTGGGCTCCCGCCGGGCTATCTACGACCTCATCGTCGAGCAGGCGGCACAGGGCATTGGGGTGCTCGTGATCTCCTCCGACGTCGAGGAGGTGCTGGGGCTCGCCCACCGAGTCCTCGTGATCCGCTCGGGGCGCGTTGTCGGCGAGTTCGCCGGCGACACCCTCACCGAAGAGAACGTTATTACCGCGGCATTCGCCGACCCGATTACCAGTGAGAGTTGACATGAACAGTGTTGTGAAGCGCATCCCGTGGCGCTCGGTTGCGATCGTCGTGCCGTTTTTGGCGGTCTTTATTGCACTGTCGATCGGGAGCCCGGCGTTCCTGACGTTCCAGAACATCGGCAACGTGCTCGACCGCCAGGCCGGCATCCTGATCGTCGCAGCGGCGAGCACGCTTGTGCTCATCGCGGGAGGCATTGACCTCTCGATCGGTGCGACCTACATGTTCACGGCGGTCATCTGCGGAACGATCATCGTGAAGGTGGGCGGCGTCGCGGGTGCCACCATGGGCATCATCGCCGGGGTGCTCGCGGGACTCCTCGTGGGTATCGCCAACGGTGTGATCATCACCTATCTCAAGATCAATCCCTTGATTGCGACGCTCGCGATGAGTTTTATCATCCTGGGTGCCACCAAGCTCGTCTCGCAGTTTGGCAAGGAGGGCGTGGGCCAGATCCGGGTCGACGTCGAGGAGTTCCGGTGGCTGGCCACCACCAAGCCCCTGGGTATCTCGTTGCCAACCTGGATCGCGTTTGTGGTGCTTGTGGTGCTCGGCATCGTGTTGTGGCGAACCACGTTTGGTCGCTACATCTACGCCGCGGGTGGCAACGCCGAGGCGGCTCGTCTCGCGGGCATCCGCGTGAACCTCGTGCGTATCGCGACCTTCGCTCTCGCGGGGCTCGCCGCGGGCCTCGCCGGTGTGATTGACCTCGCTCGCACCCCCTCCGTACCGGAGAACGACGCGATCGCCACGACGCTCACCTTCACGGTGCTCGCCGGCATCGTCGTGGGTGGCACCTCCATCCTCGGTGGCGAGGGCGCGATCTGGCGGACCGTGCTCGGTATCCTCTTTATTGCGATGCTCTACAACGGGTTCACGTTGCTTCGTATCGACCCCCTCTTCCAGGGCATCGCGCTGGGCGTGATCATCCTGCTTGCGGTCGGCTTTGATGCGTGGTCGAAGTTCCGAAGGGCCTAGTGACTGATACCGGGTGGGCCGCGCGCGTCGCGGCCATGGCGACCATCGCCGCCGTAGGTATCTCGATCATCTACGTTCCCCAGCCGATCCAGACCCTCGCTGCCGAGGAACTCGGTGTTCCGCTGGGCGAATCGTCGGGGCCTGCGGTTGCCGTGCAGGCGGGATATGCGCTGGGCGTGGTGTTTCTCGTCTCGCTCGGCGACCGGCTGATTCCGCGCCGCCAGGTGTCGATCCAGCTTGCCGTGACCGCGGCGGCCATCCTCGTGGCCGCCGCGGCCCAGCACTACGCCGTGCTCACGGCGATGATGTTTGTCGCGGGCGCTGCGGCCACCGTGGGCCAGATCCTCGTGTCAGCGGCGCTGCGGCTGGCGCCACCCGAACTGCGCGCCCGCACCGCGGCCGTTCTGCTGGGCTCGTTCCTGATTGGGCTGTTTGGCGTTCGTACGCTGCTCGGCACCTTCGCGGATGCGCTCGGCTGGCGTACCGTGCTGGTGGGCGCCGCGATTCTGGTGCTGCTGTGCATCCCCATCACCCTGCGGTTTGCCCCGGCCGACCGGCCCCCGAGCTCGGCGCGCTACCTCGCGATCCTGGGCTCGATCCCCCGCATCATCGCGAGCTCGTTGACCCTGCGGCTGATGACCTTCACCCACGCCCTCGCCTTCTCGGCGTTTATCGCGGTGTGGTCGATGATCACACTGTTTGGGGTGTCGGAGCTCGGCCTGACCGTAACCCAGACCGCGAGCATTGGAATTGTGGGCCTCCTGGGTGGCGCGCTGACGGTCGTGTCGGCTCGTGTTCAGCCGATCGTCGGAGCCACACGCGCACTCCCCCTGTCACTGGCGACCCTGATCATCGGATGCGCGCTGATCGCGGCCTTCACACACGTTCTGCCGCTCGTGCTGCTCGGACTCTTCCTCGTGTCCTTTGGGATGAGCAGCTCACAGGTCTCGAGCCAGGCCACCGCACTCGCCTCCGTGGACCCGGCGGAGTCCGGGCGCGCCAACACCGTGTTTATGGCAACCACGTTCTTCGCGGGCGCCACCGCAACCATCCTCGCGGACCAGGTGATGCGGTGGGTCGGGTACTGGGGTGTTGGGGTGTTTGCTCTCGCCCTCGCACTCGGGTCACTGACCCTCGCGCTGGTCGCCAATCAGGTGATGCGCCAGCCGCGGTCGATGTAGAGGCTGGCCGCGGAGACTCCACGGTTGTCGAGCAGGAAGCGGGTCGCGCCCACCACGTCCTCCATGGTGGCGAGTTCGCCTCCGGGGGTGCGCGACTTGTAGCCGTCGAGCACGTTCGCCGGCTTCGACGCCCAGAACGGGCTGTTGCCGATGATTCCGGGGTGGATGGCGTTAACCCGGATCGGGGCGAGTTCGTGGGCGAGCGTCTGGATAAGACCCTCCACACCGCCGTTGATCGTCGAGACCGTCGTCGACCCCGGGTAGGGTGCGTCCTTCGCGCGACCGCCAAAGAGCACAATGCTCGTGTCGACGCTCGCCTCCATGCGGTCGAGCAGGGTGTGAACGGTCTCGGTGTAACCCACGAGCTTCAGCGTCACGAGGCGGCGGGCGCGCGCGATGTCGTAGTCGCGCACCGTGTTCGCGTCACGCTCGATCGCGGCGAGCACCAGGCCGTTGACCGTGCCCACGCTCGCGAGACTCTCGGCGATCGACTCCGGCTCCGAGATGTCGACGGCGAGACCCGTGGCAGCATCGCCCAGGCTCGCGGCCACCTCGCGCGCATTGTCCGCGTCGCGGCCGGTGAGCACAACGTGCTCGCCGCGGGCCACGGCATCCTTGGCGATCTCCAGGCCGATCCCGCTCGTTCCGCCGATGATTACGGTGGTGCGCGTCATTGCTGCTCCTCCAACTTGTCCGTCAGGTAGTTCCAGTCCCGGGCGAACCGGTAGGCGTGGCGCGCCGGCATCTGCGGCGACTGGGTCTCGAGCCAGCGCACCGGTGCGCCGGTCGCGGCAAAGGAGTGGACACATCCCACCCCGGCCCAGGCGATGTCCCCGACCTGCAGCCGGAACGGCTGGCCGTCAAAGGTGGCGTCGACCTCACCCTCGGTGATGAGGTACGCCTCCTCGAGAGGGTGGTCGTGGGGGCCCGCAACACCATCGGGCTCGTACTGGACCATAAACATCGTCGAGAGCACCGAGCCCAGGTCGGAGTCGACCATCATCTTGAGCGAGATGCCGCTGTAGACGAGCAGCGCGGTGCGCATGCTGGCCGACTGGGCGAGGTTCGCCTGCGACTGACGCGTGGGGTCCATCTGCTGGGCCGTGATGGCGCCGAACGACCGGGTGCGGGGGTCACGGGCATCCACGCGGATGGGGGTTCCCGGCGCGACGTCCGGCACACGGTAGGTGTCGTGGCCGTGGGCCGCGCGGGGCACGGGACTGAACACGTCGGACCAGACGGCCTCCGCCTCACCCGTCGAGTGCCACGAGTGGGGCACCCCAATCGGGATCACGCCGTAGTCGCCCGCGACGAGCTCGACTGTGGCCTCGGGGGTGACGAGGATGACGCTGCCCTCGAGCACGTGGAAGCTCTCCTCGAACGAGTGCAGGTGGGTGGGTACCGAACCGCCCGGGGCGAGGCGGGAAATTCCAAAGCCGGTGTGGACCGAGCCGTCGTCCTCGGTGACCGCCGCCCAGCGGGTGAGCCCGCTCGAGTCGGGTGCCAGGGCTCCGGGATCGGCGTACTGCGCCTCATCCCGCCTGCGCACAACAAAACGTGCACTCATGTGGATCCTCCGCCGTATTCGCAACCGTTAGTGAACAACGCCGTTCATTGCTGCTTAACGCAGCGTACGGGGCGATCCCCGCCTCCGTCAAGCCGCGCGGAAGGCCCCTGCGAGAGCCGTCAGCGCTGGTCGGCCCGACCCTCGCGCATGGCGTTGAGGACGTCCACCGCGGAGGAGATCGTGCGCGCCGACGGCCCCGCCCCGTGGCCCAGATCGGCGAGAGTCTGGTACGTCGGCGTGCGGCGGCCGATCACAAACCACACGCCCTGCGCGGGGCGATCGGTCGCATTGAGGTACAGGTGTGGACGACCCGAATCAAAACAGAACGAGTCGCCCGGGTCGAGCTCGTACGTGTCGAAGTCGAGCTTGAGGGTCAGCCTCCCGCTGAGCAGGTAGCCGTACTCCAGCCCCGCGTGACGCATGAGCTTGTTGTCGACGGAGCTGGACCCTCCGGGGGCGTAGGTCACCACGAGGGGGTCGGCGACGGCCGTGTCACCGACGGCCAGGCGCTCCCACGTGACGCCGTTCTCCATCTCGATGAGGGGGTTGTCCGCTCGGCGCTGGACCACGGCATCCGACGCGCCCACGAGGGTGGCTTGCTCGGTGCGCCCGCCCTGGTTGGTACCCAGAAGGGCGTCGAGCGAAATGCCCAAGTGATTAACGAGGGCGTACAGGGTGCTGACCGAGGGTTGGGTTTTTCCCGTCTCGACCTGCGACAGCAGACTCGCCGACACCCCCACCGCACTGGCCACCGCACGAAGGCTGAGGCTCCGAGATTCGCGGGCCTTGCGTAGTTCCGCACCAAGATCGGAGTGCATCGGAACCCTCCCCTTGTGCGCTGGAATGGCCCCGATGTGCCTCCACTCGACTGTGGCGACACAACATCAAAGCCAAGTGGTACTGGACATCGGTGTGCAGCAGTGCTTAACCTGAGTCAAGTCCGCTGACTAGACAAAGTCAAGAACTGGACTCCTCGACACCGCAGTCCGGGAGTACACACCAGCGCGACCCGACCGCATATCAAGGAGGATGAGCGTCACAATGTCCGGTACCCCCACCCCCAAGCCCGGCCAACCCATCGTGTTCCGGAACGGGATTGTCCTGACCATGGACGATTCCCACACGGTCCTGCCCCACGGCGACGTTCTTGTGGTCGACGGCAAGATCGCCGAGGTCGGCGTTGGCCTCAGTGTTCCTGACAACACGTTCGAGATCGACGCCAAGGGCGGCATCGTGATGCCCGGCATGATCGACACGCACCGTCACATGTGGCAGACCGCCATGCGTGCCTACGGCGCTGACTGGACCCTGACCCAGTACTTCGTCTGGTACTACCTGCAGCACGGCGCGAAGTTCCGCCCGCAGGACTACGCCGCCGGCAACCTGATCTCCGCGCTCGACGCCATCGAGTCGGGTGTCACGACAAGCGTCGACTGGTCGCACGGCCTACGCACGGTCGAGCACGGCGAGGCCGCGTTTGACGCGCTCGTCTCCTCGCCCGGACGCTTCGTCTTCGCGTACGGCAACATCCACCAGTCCCCGTGGGAGTGGACGGCCGACCCCGCGGTTCAGGCGCTGCTGATCAAGTCGCGGGATGACTCGCGTATGTTCGGCACGCAGATCGCGTTCGACGTTCCCAACCAGGACGACAACTTCCCGGAGCTTGCCGCCTACCGGGTCGCCAAGGAGCTTGGCCTTCGGGTCACCACCCACTCCGGTGTGTGGGGCGCCACCAACGACTGGGGCATCAAGAACGCCTACGACGCGGGAGTAATGGACGAGGGCTTCACCTACGTTCACGCCGCCTCGCTGTCGGCCGACTCGTACCTCAAGATCGCGGCCACCGGCGGCAACGTGTCGCTGGCGACCGAGTCGGAAGACACCTGCGGACAGGGCTACCCGCCCATCCACCAGCTGCGCAAGTACGGCATCCCCGTCTCCCTGTCGGTGGACACGAGCGTGTGGTTCAGCGCCGACCTGTTCTCGGCGATGCGCGCCACGGTCAACGCCGACCGCGCTCTCGAGCACTACTTGGCCCATCAGCTGGAGCCCGCCGAGACGGTCACCCACGTCAAGCTGCGCGCCGAGGAGGTCGTGCACATGGCGACCCGCGGTGGCGCGCTGGCCCTGGGCAAGGAGGACCAGATCGGGTCGCTCGAGAAGGGCAAGCTCGCCGACGTCGTGCTGCTCAAGAACGAGGACTCCCCCTCGTGGGCGCCGCTCATCAACCCGTGGGGTCAGGTCGTGTACCAGGCCCAGCGCGGTGACGTGCACACGGTGCTGGTGGGTGGCGAGGTTGTCAAGAGCGAGGGCAAGGTTATCGCTGGTGACCTGAAGGGTGTCAAGGCCAAGCTCGACGACACGGTCGCCTACCTCGAGCGCGAGGTCGCCGACGACTGGGTCGCAGGGCAGTTCCCAGAGATCCCCGAGCGCGAGGTGCTCTTCAACCCGTACCAGTACAAGAAGTAACCACGTCCGTAGACGGGAACGGCGGGTGGCCCGTAAGGGGTCACCCGCCGTTGTTGTTGCGCGAACTGGGTTGTTGCGCGAACTACTGGGCCGCGCGCAACTTGGAGATCTCGTAGAGCGTCACGCTCGCCGCGATGCCAGCGTTGAGCGATTCGGTCGTTGCGCTGATGGGGATCGACACGACCGCGTCGCAGTTCTCGGTGACCAGGCGCGACAGCCCCTTGCCCTCCGAGCCCACAACCACGAGCACGGGCTCCTTCGCGAGGGCAAGGTTCGGGAGCGAAACATCCCCGCCGCCGTCCAGCCCGAGTACAAAAACACCACGATCCTTAAACGCCTTGATCGTCTGGTTGAGGTTCGCCGCCATGGCGACAGGCGTGCGGGCCGCGGCCCCCGCCGACGTCTTCCACGCGGATGCCGTCATGCCCACCGAGCGGCGCTGCGGCACAATCACACCCTGGCCACCGAAGGCGGCAACCGAGCGGATGATCGCACCCAGGTTGCGCGGGTCGGTGATGCCGTCGAGCGCAACAAACAGCGGCACCTGGCCACGCGAAATAGTCTTCTCGAGCAGCTCGAGCGGGTGGGCGTACTCGTAGGGCGGCACCTTAAGCGCCACGCCCTGGTGCACCGAGTCGAAGCCAGCAAGGCGATCGAGCTCGGGCCGCATGACCTCGAGAACGGGAATCCCGCGGCCGGTCGCGATCGAGAGAATCTCCTTCACGCGGTCATCAAACTCGATGCGCGCCGCGATGTAGAGCGTGGTGGTGGGGATGCGCGCGCGGAGCGCCTCCAACACGGAGTTGCGGCCCGTGACCATCTCGGAGTCGTCGCTGGACTTCGGCTTGCGCTGCTGCTGCGGGCGAGCCTGGGCATCCCCAGCGATCGGGCGCTTGCGTGCGCCCGGGGTCGCCTCGTAGCGCTCCTGGGCTGCCTTGCGCTTGCCCGCGGGGTGGTACGGGCGATCCTCCGCCTTCGGTGTGGGCTTGCGCCCCTCGAGGGCCTGGCGCCCCTGGCCGCCGGAGCCCACCTGGGGCCCCTTTTTGGTCTTGCGAACGGCGCCAGCTCGCGGCTTGTTGCCCGGGTTTTTCACTGTAACTCCCAATGTGATCCGCTGGGACCGTCCTCGATGGAGATACCTGCGAGCCCCAGTTCATCACGGATCCGGTCGGCGGTGGTGAAGTCCTTGGCCGCGCGGGCCGCGTTGCGGTCGGCAATCAGCGACTCGACGAGGCTCGCGAGCGCACGCTCGGCGGGCTCGGATGCACTCGCTCGCCAGCTTGGCGAGAGCGGGTTGATGCCCAGCACCTCGGTCATCGCGAGCACCTGGCCCCGGGCCGTGGCGACTCCGGCGAGGTCGCCCTCGTCGAGAGACGTGTTGCCGGCGCGCACGGTCTCGTGAAGCACGCCGATGGCCTGGGGAACAGACAGGTCGTCGTCCATCGCGGCGGCGAACTCATCCGGAACGAGTTCTACGCCCGAGCCGGCAAACCGGGTGCCGTCGAGGCGACGGTCGGCGCGCGTGAGGAACGCCTCGATGCGCTCGAGGGCGGCTTCCGCCTCGATCAGGGCACCATCGTGGTAGTCGATGGTCGAGCGGTAGTGGGCGGCACCCAGGAAGTAACGCACGACGATCGGGCGCGCCATCCCCAAGAACTCGGCCGCATAGATCGAGTTACCGAGCGACTTGGACATCTTCTGCCCATTGACGTTCACGAGACCGTTGTGAACCCAGTAACTCGCGAACGCGTCACCGGCCGCAGTGGACTGGGCCAGCTCGTTCTCGTGGTGAGGGAACCGCAGGTCGAGTCCGCCGCCATGGATGTCGAACGCCGGCCCCAGGTACCGGCTCGACATCGCGGAGCACTCGATGTGCCACCCCGGTCGCCCCTGGCCCCACGGGGATGCCCAGCGTGCGCTCGTCGGCTCGCCCGGCTTGCTGCCCTTCCACAGCGCGAAGTCGCGGGGGTCGCGCTTGCCCCGCGGGTCGGCGTCGGTGGCGGCGACCATGTCGTCCGCCTTCTGGCGAGTGAGTTCGCCGTAGGACGGCCAGCTTGTGGTGTCGAAGTACACGTCGCCCGAGTCATCCGGGGCCGGGTAGGCGTGGCCGCGCTCGATGAGACGACCGATGATCTCAAGCATCTGCGGAACACTCGCCGTCGCGCGTGGCTCGTAGGTGGGAGGAAGGATGCCCAGCGCCGCGTAACCCGCACTGAACTCGAGCTCAACCCGGTAGGCGAGCGCCCACCACTCCTCGCTCTCGGACGCGTTGTCGAGCACCTTGTCGTCGATGTCGGTGACGTTGCGCACGAGCGTCACGTCAAAGCCGCGGTAGTTCAGCCACCGGCGCCACAGGTCGTAGACGAGAGCAGAACGCAAATGGCCGATGTGGGGGCTCGACTGCACGGTGGGGCCACACACGTACATCCCAATCTTGCCGGGGGTGAGCGGAACGAGGTCCACCACGGCCTGCGCGCGGGAGTCATAGAGGCGTACGGTCACCGGGCAAGTCTATTCGGCTCGTTTCGCGCCCTTTTCGGGGGATGTCGTGGGCGCCGTCGCCTTCAATACGGTGAGTGTGCGCCACAATGTTGGTGTTTCTTCTCACCTCGTCCGCACGTTCAGGAGTACCCCGATAGTGATCCGCCGCCGTACCTTGTCAACCGTCACGGCGACCGCCGTCTTCCTCGCGGCCCTGTTGGCCGGATGCGCGGGGCCCGCTGGCCCTGCCGGACCCGAAGGCCCCGCAGGTCCAGCGGGCGCGACGGGAAGCGCGGGTGCTGACGGAGAGCCCGGAGCGACGGGCCCACAGGGAGCTGTCGGCGCGACCGGACCAACCGGTGCGACCGGAGCGACAGGCGCGACCGGCGCGCAGGGCATTCCCGGGATGAACGGCATTCCGGGTGTTACTGGCCCGGCGGGCCCGACAGGTGCAACGGGTGCGACTGGCCCGGCGGGCCCCATCGGTGCAACGGGTGACACGGGCGCAACCGGTCCTCAGGGACCTCGCGGATTTAAGGGGGACACCGGTGACACCGGGCCCACCGGTCCGATCGGCCCAGCTGGTCCCACGGGCCCCGCCGGAGAGGCAGCCCCACTGATCGCCAGCACGATCCTGGGCAATATCGATGAGATGCCCTTCTTCACCATCCCCGATGCAGGGGACTGGCTGATTACCGCAAACATGGTGTGGGAGCTCCCGGACCCCGACTCTGTTATTGCCGACCTTCTCAGCGGAACCTGTGTCGTGACGACCAGCGACCCCACTGCACCAAACCCGGTCCTCATGACGGTGATTCACGACATCGAGACGCTCGCCGCCAAGGGTGGCACTGCCACCGCGATGCAGGTTCTGCCGATCAACGCAGGGACACAGCTCGGCGTGGAGTGCGATCTGGACGGCCTCGGAACGGATCTCTATATGGTGAGCACGACGATCAGCGCGCAGCAGCTCCCGGCAAGCTAGACACCGTTAGCCGGCGACGAGGGCGGTCGCGATCACCGCGACACCTTCTCCCTTGCCGGTGAATCCCAGTCCGTCGGAGGTTGTGGCAGACACGCTCACGGGAGCTCCCACAAGCGTTGTGAGGTGAGCCTCGAGTTCGCTTCGGCGCGCGCCCAAGCGTGGGCCGTTAGCGATGAGCTGAACCGCGACGTTGGTCACGGCGAACCCCGCACCCTCGACGAGGGCTACTGTCTCGCGGATAAACACGTCACCGTGCGCGCCAGCGAAGCGTGGGTCGTCGGTGCCAAACTTGCTGCCGATATCGCCAAGGCCCGCCGCAGAGAGCAAGGCGTCACAGATCGCGTGGCACATCGCATCCCCGTCGGAGTGGCCGGAGAGACCCACCTCGTCCGGCCAGTACAGGCCGCCCAGCCAGAGTGGCTCGGCCGCGTCATACGCATGAACGTCGACCCCCACACCCGTGCGCATTGTGCCGGCCACGGCATCCCCCAGTTCCTGCTCCGCCCGGCGCAGATCCGCCGGGGTGGTGATTTTAAACGCACGCGCATCGCCGAGCACGGTTGTCACGCTGCCCCCGTCGGCGGCGAACAGAGCGGCGTCGTCGGTGTACTCGGTGGTCGCGGCGGCGTAGGCATGCCCAAGCGCGGCCCGCGGGAACCCCTGGGGCGTCTGCACCTGCACCAGCTCGCTGCGATCCACGGTCGCCAGAACCGTCTCGCCGTCGACCCGCTTGATCGTGTCGCTCACGGGCAGCGCGGGGATGACCCCACCCCCGGTCGACTCGACTGCGGCGATCACACGCTCGATCTGCTCCCGTGGGGTGAACGCGCGAGCGGCGTCGTGCACGAGCACGGTACGGATGCCCGGCTCGAGCACCGCGAGCCCCGCGGCAACCGAAGCCTGGCGTGTATCGCCCCCCGCCACGACGGTGGCCACCACGCCGGCGCGGTGTGCGATGTCCCGCGCGTGAGACAGGTGGCTCACCGGAGCAACAATTACCAGTTGGCCGAAGCCGACCACCCCAAGAACGGCATGCTCGAGGATGGGGCTGCCCGCGACATCCACAAAGGCCTTCGGAGCGTCCGCACCGAGCCTCGTGCCGGATCCGGCCGCGACGATGATGATCGCGACGGAGGTCGGCGAGGTCATGGTTTCGATGTGCGCTTCGCGCTACTCGACCAGCGAGCTAGGAGGCCAGAACCTCGTCGAGCACGGTGGAGGCCTTCTCCTCGTCCGTCTTCTCTGCGAGCGCGAGCTCGGAGATCAGGATCTGGCGCGCCTTGGCGAGCATCCGCTTCTCACCGGCGGACAGGCCACGGTCCTGGTCACGACGCCACAGGTCACGAACGACCTCGGACACCTTGATGACATCGCCGGAGGCGAGCTTCTCGAGGTTGGCCTTGTAGCGACGGCTCCAGTTGGTGGGCTCCTCGGTGAAGGGAGCACGCAGAACTTCGAAGACCTTGTCGAGGCCTTCCTTGCCAATCACGTCGCGGACGCCGACGAGGTCGACATTCTCCGCGGGAACCTCGATGGTCAAGTCACCCTGAGTGACATTGAGCTTGAGGTAAAGCTTCTCTTCCCCCTTGATGACCCGCTTCTTCACCTCGGTGATGGTTGCAGCGCCGTGGTGGGGATAAACGACAGTCTCGCCGACCTCAAACAACATGTAAGGGGGTCCTTTCGAAGACACCTAGTTTATCACAGCTAGTTCTTGGTAAGGCTGGCCTTACTCAGCTCCAGCACGGCTGACTGGGTAAGCTTGTCGCGTGATCACCCGCAGTCGTGCCGCCCGGTCGGCAGCCACCGTTCTTATTGCCGGAGCCCTGCTTGTTGGCACCTCGGGATGCGTTTTTATCACCCCGACGGCGACCCTCAACTACTACGACCCCAGCGATGGCGTCGGCGCGACGCTCGGCGACGTGCGCATCCTCAACATGGTCGGCATCATCAACGAGGACGGTCACGCGATCAGCCTCGTCACGTCGATCTTCAACGGGGGAAAGATCACCAACGTCGACATTCAGTTCGAATCGGGCGGCGAGAAGACCACTGTCACGCAGCCGGTTCGCTCGGGCGCCACCGTCAACATCGGCACCACGCCAGACGCCGAGAAGCAGATCATCATCCTGAACCCCGGTGTTCCCGCGGGTGACCTGCTGCCCGTGTACGTCCAGCACGGTGACGAGCCCGGCGAGCTGCTCATGGTTCCGGTCCTCGAGCCCACGGGTGCCTACGCCGAACTGGCGCCTCCCGCGATCCTGCGCTAGTTCACTCCCACGCCCGTGGACCGAGGTTAGGCCTCGAAGCGGTAGCCCAGCCCACGAACGGTAACCAGCATTGTCGGTTCCGAGGGAACCTTTTCGATCTTCGAGCGGATGCGCTTGATGTGCACGTCCAACGTCTTCGTGTCACCGAAGTAGTCGGAGCCCCACACCCGGTCGATGAGCTGGCCGCGCGTGAGCACCCGACCCGCGTTGCGCAGCAAGAGCTCGAGCAGCTCGAACTCCTTGAGCGGCATCGCGGTCTCCTTGCCGTCGACCGTCACCGAGTGGCGTTCCACGTCCATCCGCACGCTACCCGCCTCGAGAATCTGGTCCTCGTCGACGTCCGCGTCCGTGCGGCGACGCAGCACCGCGCGGATGCGGGCGAGCAGCTCGCGCGTGGAGTACGGCTTGGTGACGTAGTCGTCGGCACCCAGCTCGAGCCCCACCACGATGTCGACCTCGCTGTCCTTCGCGGTCAGCATGATGATCGGCACACTCGAGCGTGTGCGCAGTTCGCGACACACCTCCGTGCCGGGCAGGCCCGGCAGCATGAGGTCGAGCAGCACCAGGTCCGCGCCCGCCTTGTCGAACTCCGCGAGCGCGGCATGGCCGTCGGCGGCGATCACGGTCTCGTAGCCTTCACGGTCGAGCAGGAAGGCAAGCGGCTCGCTCAGGGACGATTCGTCCTCGACGATCAGGATGCGCGTCATGATTGTGCTCCCAGGGATGCCCCCGTGGCGTGGCTCGCCTCGGGGAGTCGGATGGTGAAGGTGGAACCGTTGCCTGGCTGAGACCAGACGCGGATGTCGCCCCCGTGGTTCTGGACGACGTGCTTGACGATAGACAGACCCAACCCGCTGCCGCCCGTGTTGCGGCTGCGTGCGGGGTCACTGCGGAAGAAGCGCTCGAAGACCCGGTCGAGTTCGTCCTCGGGGATACCCACACCCTGGTCGGTGACCGCCATCTCGACGATGCCGTCGACCTGACTCACACCAATACCAATACGCGACCCCTCGGGCGAGTACTGGATCGCGTTTGCGATGAGGTTGTGCAGCGCGGTGACGAGGAGCGTCTCGTCGCCGTACACCTCGGCGCCGGCATCCCCGCCGCTGACGAGGTTGATCTTGTGGGAGTCCGCCACAACGCGGTTCTGGTCGATGGCCACCGCGACGACGTGGTCGATGTCGACGAGGTCGGCGCGAGTCAGGGCATCCGTCGCCTGCAGGCGGGAGAGCTCGATGATCTCCTGCGTGATGCGCGCGAGGCGCTCGGACTCCTTGGTGAGGCGCTTGGCGAACCGCTTGACCTGGTCGGGCTCGTCGGACGCGCTCACCAGGGCCTCCGCGAGCAGGCTCACTGCGCCGATTGGGGTCTTGAGTTCGTGGCTGATGTTGGCGATGAAGTCGCGGCGCACCTCCTCGAGGCGGTACGACTCGGTGCGGTCCTCCGCAAGAAGCAGGATGTAGCGCGCACCCAGGCGGGCGACGCGCACGAACAGGTAGATGCCGGCGTCGCCGAAGGGCCCACGACTGAGGTTGAGCTCTTGGGTGATCGGCTCCCCCGTGCGCCGCACCTGGTCGACCAGTGCGACAAGCTCCGGATGCACCAGCGCCTGGTTCCACACGAGGCCAAACGCCATCGCACCCGGCGACGCCTTCACGACGTTGTTCGAGGGGTCAAGGACCACCCCGGCGGACTCGAGCGCCTCGATCACCTGGTCAACACCGTCGGGCACGGCGGTGGACACAACGTCCGCTGCGCGCTGCCCGCGGCGGGCGGCCGCGAGTACAACACCGAAGACCCCGGCGCCAAGAAACACACCGAAGGCTAGAGCGGCTGGCACCAGCCACGCGGAGTCCATAGCGACTAGATTAGTTACATCGTCCGGGCGGCCCGGTTACATGTTGTTCACCTTCCGGTTCACTTCGGGTGATGTTCAGACCGTGGGCACCAATCGTTAACCTGACGTGGGCATTCTGGTGTGAACCGTGCGGGCTTCGTTGTGCCCGTAACGAAGGGACTTAACGTGCGCGAAGTATTCCAGCAGGAACTGCGAGAGGTGCAGGACCGGCTCGTGGAGATCTCCACCCTGGTGGCTGTCTCGATCGAGAACGCCACTCGGGCGTTCAACGAGTCGAACGTGTCCCTGGCGGAGTCCGTAATCGCGGACGATGACCGCATCGACGCCGCCGCAGCGGAACTGGACGAGCTGGCCATCAACATCCTCGCTCGCCAGCAGCCCGTCGCGCGTGACCTCCGTATCGTCGTCTCCGCGTTGCGCATCAGCGCGTCGCTCGAGCGGATGGGCGACATGTCGGAGCACATCGCGCAGCTCGCGCGCTACCGGTTCCCGGACAAGGTCGTTCCCAAGACCCTTCGCCCGACGTTCGCCGAGATGGGCGCGCTCGACGTGCAGATCGCCAAGAAGCTCGTTGAGCTGCTCAAGACTGAGGACCTCAAGATCGCGGAAGACATCCGCAACGAGGACGACAAGGTGGATGCCCTCCACCTCTCGGTCTTCGACAAGGTGCTCGGCGAGACCTGGAAGGGCGCCGCGGTCGACACCGTGGATGCCACGCTGGCCTCGCGCTACCACGAGCGCTTCGCGGACCACGCCGTCTCCATCGCCAAGAAGGTGCAGTACCTGGCGACGGGTGACTGGATTCCCTCCGACGTCTAGGCCCTCGCACCTCGTCGGTCGAGTAGGCCGCAGGCCGTATCGAGACCAGCACCCGCTACCGTGAGTGCATGACCTCCGAGTCCGAGCTTGCCGCTGAACTCCGTGCCGCGGAGACACGCCTCTACGCCGAGTACGGCCTGACCGCCACCGAACGGTTCGTCCACGTCGACGGAACCGACGTGCGCGTCGTCTCGGTGCCCGGCGACGAGTCGAAGACGCCCGTGCTGCTCCTGCACGGCATCGCCTCGGTGACGGCCGCCGCCATCCCCCTGATTCCCGCGTTTGGCGGGGCGCCGGTCGTCGCCATCGACTGGCCGGGCCACGGCCTGTCGGGCCCGTACCGCTTCGGGCCACACTCGGACCTGCGGGCGTTCGCGGTGTCGATGATCGACGGTGTCGCGGATGCCCTGGACCTCACCACCTTCGACGTGGTCGCGCACTCCCTCGGCGGGCAGTTCGCCCTTTACTACTGCCTCACACGGTCACCGCGGGTGCGGCGTTTGGTGCTGTTGGGTGCGCCGGGGGCCGCGTTCGGCGAGTTGTCACCTCCAGCCGGGATGCGCGTCGTCTCGCTGCCCTTTGTGGGCCGCGCGTTCCTCAAGCCGGTCACCCTCGAGCAGTACACGGCGAACAGCGCGATGACGTTGGGGCCTGGGGCCGTGACACCCTGGCCGCCGGAGCTCGTGTCGGTGGGATGGTACGCGTCGCAGCGTGCCGCGTTTGTCGAGACGCTGCCCGGGCTGTTCCGGTCGATCGCGTCGCTGTTTGGGGTGCGGCGGCGAGCGGTCATTTCTCACGCGGAGCTGTCGACGATCCCCGTGCCAACGCTGCTTCTGTGGGGTGATGCGGATGTTTTCCTAACCCCCTCTGCGGGCAAGCCCTCGTGGTCGCGGCTCGCGCACACAACTCTTGTGGAACTTCCGGCCGGACACGCCCCGTGGTTGAACAAGCCCGACGAGTCGGCCGCGGCGGTGCGCGAGTTCTTGGGGTAGAGGGAGGTCTCGCGACCTACTCAAGCCTCGGGAACCGCCGGTCGAGTAGGCCGCAGGCCGTATCGAGACCTGGTTTCGATACGCCCCTCCGGGGCTACTCAACCAACAGCACAACCTGGTTTCGATACGCCACTCCGGGGCTACTCACCCCGCGAGCTGCTCGGGCAGGTACTCCTCCGGCGCGACTACTCGCACACCTTCGCGGTGACACAGGAACGGTCCCCTGAAGTCCACCTCGGCTTGCTCGCACGATGACCTCAAGGATCGCAGCCACACCCGATCGGCGTCGGTGAGGTCGGCGCCGGAACGCCTCTCGAAGGTGACGAGCACGGTGGCCGCGCCCAGCTCATCCGCCATGTGCTTCACGAACCTGGCCATGCCACGCTCCTCACGGGGTCGTGGGCGGGCCGGCACGTAGGTCGGGATGATCGCGGGCAACTGCTGCCCGTTGTCGTCGAGAAACATCAGCCAGATCTGACGCCGGATCGCGGTCGCCAGGATGAGCCCCAGCCGCGCCGCCACCTCCTCGTCGGTGGTCAGGGGGATGTCACGCACGGAATCGAAGGTGGGGATGCTCATGCATCCAGTGTTCGCCGAGGCGCCCACCGCCCGCCCGCGACACCAACGATCTGGGGACAACCCCTGCCTGTGGGTTACTGAACCAGGTCGATGAACCGACTCAGCTCGGCCACCCCGGCCGGAGTCGCCGGCAGGTAGTCAATGAGCGCCGGGGAGTAGAGCAGGTACGCAGCCCACTGGGCACGGGAGATCGCAACATTGAGCCGGTTGGCCGAGAGGAGGAACGACAGGCCTCGCGGCACGTCGGCGGGGCTCGACGCCGCGAGACTCACGATGGAGACAACGGCCTCCTGGCCCTGGAACTTGTCCACGGTGCCCACTCGCACCCCCGGGTACGCCGCGAGCGCGAGCCGAATGGTCTCGACCTGTGCGTTGTAGGGCGTTACGACGATAATGTCCTGCTCGTCGAGCGGGCCCGCGTGCCCCTCGTCCGGGCTCGACCAGAGCCTGCCGAGCAGCTGCTCCACGAGGGAAACGACCTGCGCGGCCTCCTCGACGGAAAAGGTCGCGTTGTCGTGGTGGTCGACGGGCACCACGTGGAGTCCGGGGGCGACACCCTGCAGCATCCGCTGGGCCGGAGGCGCCGCCGAGTGCAGGGCGCCCTCGTACGCGAGCCTCGACACGGGCAACGTGACCTCCGGGTGCATCCGCCAGCTCTCGGCCAGAAAGTAGCCGAGTTCGGCAGGCAACACCGGATGCCCGCCCGCAATGTACCCGAGGGCGGACTGGTCGACCGGCGCGGGATGGGTGCCTTGGCTCACCTGCGGGAGCTGTTGGGGGTCACCCAGCAGGAGTAGGTTGCGCGCTGCGACACTCACCGCGATCGTGTTGGCAAGGGAAAACTGCCCGGCCTCGTCGATCACGAGCAGGTCGAGCTGGCGTCGACCGATGCGCTTGAGGTTGGTGAGATCCCACGCGGTGCCGCCGATCACGTAGCCCGCGTGCGCGTTGCGCGCCGCGAACGTAGAGTGCCCGTCGGGCGGCAACACGGTGAACGGCTCATCACCATACGAGCCGCCGGCGGGCGGGGCTTTGGCCACCAGCGATCCGGGCAGACCCGCCTTCACCACACCCCGCAAGACGTGCTCCACCACCTTGTGGGACTGCGCCACGACCCCAATCGCCCACTGGTGCTCGAGCACGAGGTCACGAATCACTCGCGCCGCGAGGTAGGTCTTTCCGGTGCCCGGGGGGCCCTGAACGGCGAGGTAGGAGTCGTCGAGGTCGAGCACGGTGCGCGTGACCGCCGCGACCCGATCATCCCCCGAGGCCAGCCCCCGCGACCGGGTGCGTGGCGCTACCCTGGCAAGGATGTCCGCCGCGGCGTCCAGCGGCCACTCATCACCCGCGGCCGAGGCACCCCACTCCTCGATCGCGACGGCAACGGACCCGGCCCGCGGCGGCGCTGCCGGAGTCACCGCAACGGGGAGATCGCGCCAGGGCGCCTCGGATGCGGGGCAGCTCTCCTCGATGAACAGCACACCGTCGTCATCCGGGTCGGGGGCGATCGCCACGCCGACGTCGAGCAGGGACCCGGGCCGACGCCCCGCCTTCACAAACGGCGCGGGTGGAGCGTAGAGAGCGAAGGCCTCGCCGTGCGGCGTGCCACTTCCGGGCGCCCACGAGCCCACGGCGCGAACAAGTCGGCGGGGGTTGCGTTGGCGACCGGTGAGGCTCCAGTCCGCGACAACCTCCGCGCGCTCGACCGTAAACACCCCGCGAGTGTCCGCCCACTCATCGACTGGGTTGTCCAGCCGGGCGAAGTGTTCCCACCAGAAGCTCTTGTTCTCCCGGCGGTGGTAGTCGATCGCGGCGGAGGCGAGCTCGTAAGCATCGCGGAGACGCGAGTCCGCCGCATCCGTCGCTCGCTGCAGCAGCGCGAGGCCGAGCGGGCTGGGTTCAAACGGTTCACGATCGAGCTCCTCGGGGGCATCCGCGCCCGGTGTTACCCCGTGAGCAGCAGCCTCGGCGACGAGCCAGTCCCGCAACCGCAGGGTCGAGACGCAGTCGTAGCGGTTGTAGTCGGCGATGGAATCGAGGATGCGCTGCGCCTCCCGCTCGTCGCCCGCCAGCCGCGCCCGCTGCGCCTTGTCGTACTCGTCGACCGACGCTGCGGCATTCGTCACGCCGTCCTCGGCGCGGAACTCCTCCCCCATGTAGAGCGGCTCGAGCTTTTTGATCGAGTAGGAGCGACCGCCGACCCGCACACTCTTCTTGACCACGGGGTAGAGGTCGACCAGCACTCCGTCGCGCAGCAGGTCGTCAACGATGTTCTCGCCCACGCCGTACCGCGCGGTCAGCGAGAGCAGGTGGGTGCGCTCATAGGAGGCGTAGTGGTAGACGTGCATGCCGGGATGCTCGCGCCGCCGCTCCACGAGGTACTCGAGAAACGCAACTAACGCCGCCTTCTCCTCGTCGCGGTCGTGGGCCCAGAGCGCAGAGAACTGCTCGGTCGTATCGACCCAGCCGAACAGGTAGTCGAGGCCCCAGGCATCCCGGTCGGCGTTGCCGTCGCGGTAGAGCGGGTCGCCCTCGAAGTCGAAGAAGATGTCGCCCGGGTCGGCGGGCGGCAGGTGGGCGATCTCGCCCGGGTTGAACATGTCGTGGGGTGGCACCGCGTGCGGGTCATCCGTGAGGGGTGCGGAAACCTGCAGCGCGGCCTGGGCCTGGAGCCCCGCGTAGGTGCGCTCCGGCAGCGTGCATCCGCTGGGCCTCACGGGCGCGGAGGCGAGCGCGTCGATCGTGTACAGGCCAGCGTCGATGAGCTGGGCGCGCTGGGTGACCCGGATCCCGGCCACCAGCAGAAGGTCGCGAGCGGCGACCACTTCGGCGGAGCACCAGTCGCAGCGTCCGTCGATGGCGTAGCGGGCATCCCCCCATTCGACAGCGCGTGTGTCGGCCAGACGTGATGCCACGATCTCGAGGATGCGCGCCCGCCGGTTCCTGTACACGGGAAGGATCTCGTGAACGTTGTGCTCGCTTCGCTCGTCCGTTCCGAGGATGACCTCGACGATGTCGTCGGTCGGGACCCCAAGCCGCGTGAGCTGCTCGTGATACGCGGCGAGCTGCAGTAGCGCGGTGACCTTGACCGACCGGGCGAGCTTCGTGTCCTGCACGCGATAGCGCCCGTCGGGCTGGCGCACGATGAAGTCCGCGAAGCCAAGGAACGGTGCTGACGGGTCACTCTCGTCAAAGAACGTCGCCTGGAACACCACGGATGCACCCGCCTCAAAGGCCGCGACGGTCTCCGCGGCCCGTGCGCGCAGGTGCTCGGGACTCATGCTCTCCGGCCGCTCGACCTCCACCACGCCACCCTCGGCGCGGTAGCGCTCCAGCCACCGCAGCTCGTGCTCCCCGCCCAGGGATCCGGCCCTCACGAGCATCGGGTCGGGCTCGACCTCAACCCCTGCGGCACGCCCCAGTTTTACGTCGAGCTGGCGCGCAAAGCCGAACTCGCACGTCGAGGCGGAACTCAGATCGCTCGCGCTCGTGACCACCGTCGTGTCGCTGAGCAGGAACATGGGGCTCACTGTAGTGGCAGCCTCCTACTTATTCGGTTCCTGCCCGCGTACGCTCGGAAGATGACCGCGTACGTCTCGGCCTTCGAGTTGTTCTCCATCGGTGTTGGGCCCTCGAGTTCGCACACCGTCGGGCCAATGCGCGCCGCACGAGACTTCGCGGAGAGGCACGTCTTGCTGCACCCCTCCCGAATCACGTGTGACCTGTTCGGTTCGCTCGGCGCCACGGGCCTCGGGCACGGCACCCCCGACGCGATCGTGTCCGGGCTTGCCGGGCACACCCCCGAGACAGTGCACCCGGAGCAGGTGCGGCAAGCGTGGTCGGACTGGCCCGACGGCAATGCGTTGATGCTTGCGGGCGTGCATCCGGTGAACTTCCGGCGGGATGACGTGAGCTTCTTGCCGCGGACCCGGCTGCCCGGGCATCCGAATGCGTTGACCTTCATCGCCTACGACGCATCGGGCGCACCCCTCGCCGAGGAGAGGTACTACTCGATCGGTGGCGGGTTCATCCGCCGTGACGGCGAGCCCGTCGACACCGGCTTCGACTACCCCGAGTCGTTCTCGAGCGCGGATGCCCTGCTCGCCCTCTGCGGACTCACGGGCCTGACGATCGCCGGGCTGGCCCGCCGCAACGAGGAGGCGCGGCGCTCCCCCGCCGAGGTGAACGCGGGTCTCGACGCCATCTGGCGCGCGATGGACGATTGCATCACGTCCGGCCTGCACGCCACCGGAGTGCTGCCCGGGATTCTTGCGGTGAAGAGGCGAGCCGGCGCAATCCGGGAACAGCTGGAGTCCGCCGAGCACGACCGGGTGTTGCCCGGCGAGTGGCTCGCGGCGTTCGCGCTCGCCGTTAACGAGGAGAATGCGTCGGGTGGGCGGGTCGTGACTGCTCCGACGAACGGGGCGGCGGGCATCCTGCCAGCGGTAGCCCGCTACTGGGCGGAGTTCGTCTGCCCGATGGACGACCCGACCGAGGGAATGCGCGAGTTTCTGCTCACCGCGACCGCGCTCGGCTCGCTGTTCAAGGCGAACGCGTCGATCTCCGGCGCCGAGGGTGGCTGCCAGGCGGAGGTCGGCTCGGCGTGTGCGATGGCCGCGGGAGGGCTGACGGCCGTGATGGGCGGAACCCCCGAGCAGGTCGAGAACGCCGCCGAGATCGCGATGGAACACCACCTCGGGCTCACGTGTGACCCCGTGGGTGGGCTCGTGCAGATTCCGTGTATCGAGCGCAACGCGATCGCCGCGTCCACCGCGGTCACGGCCGCGCGACTGGCCCTGCGCGGTGACGGCTCCCACTACGTCTCGCTCGACACCGTGGTGGAGACCATGCGGCAGACCGGCCTCGACATGTCGACGAAGTACAAGGAAACCAGCGAGGGTGGGCTCGCGGTGAACGTGGTGGAGTGCTGAGGCGCTAGCTCGGCAGCACGATCACGTGGCGTCGATCCGCCGACTCGAGCATCGAGGGGATGGCCCGGTCCAGGGTGGCGAGCACAGAGCCGGATTGTGCTGCGATGTTCACGAGGTGAGCATCCGTAACCTGTCGACTGGTTGCGACGAGCAGCTCGACCGACGGAGTGTCGAGGGACGTGGCATCCGGTATGAACACGAATCCTGGAGCGGCACGAATGGCGGCGAGCACGGCAAGTGCCTCCGACATCGTCACGACCCTCCCCACCACGGACGGGTTCATCGACAGCCTCACGAGGCCGGACTCCGTAACGGGAGTGGTGCACCACGTGCTGACCGTCGCGAACCACCGCCGGGCTCGGGCGTGGTGAACATGCTGCGGCCAGGCGAGCGCGACAAGCACGTTCACGTCCAGAAGGTACTTAGTCTCGGAACTCATTAACCTGTTCGAGGGTGATCGGCGACGCATCGACCGTAGTGGCGAACATCGGGAAGCCGCCCGACTCATCCACAGGGTTGCCCGCACTCAGTCCCCGCCGCGCAAGCGAACTCAGCGCTTCGCCCAGCGAAACCCCCTCGTCGCGAGCGAGGGAGCGGGCGGCAGCGAGTACCGCGTCGTCGATATCCAGCGTGGTCCGCATCAATGCATCATAACATCACAGCACCTTGGTTCGGCTCGGATACCAGGACGCTGGGGATGCCATGTCGAGCCCTTTCGGATGCCCCCAGCACCCGCGTTGACTGGGGTGATGAGTGACACCAACACCCCGATTGCCCCTGACACCGTACTCCCCATCGAGGACGAGCGCCCCACCGTGGGTGGGGGCGGCGAGACGATTGACCCGCCATCGATCCAGCCGCCCGAAGACCCCACTCCCCCGAATGCCCCCGCGGGCGAGCCCGCCGAACTGGAGGACGGGGCCGAGCGGCCGTAAGCCACTCTCCCCAGCCCTCGGTTATCCACCGATGTGAGTCGGCCCGGTGTCGGCGCCTCGTGCGCTGCCGACACTGGGCCCATGACTCACGTGCTCAAGGCCACCTCCGACGCCGACTTTCTTGCCCTCGTGCCCACCCTCGCGGGATACCACTCGACCAACTCGCTCGTGTGTGTTGCTTTTGGTGGGTCCCGTTCCATTGGGGCATTTCGGCTCTCCCTGCCGCAGCGTCGCCGCCTCTCGGACTACCGCGCCGTGTCATCGTGGGTGACGGGTGCCCTCAACCGGATTCCGGGAGCGACGGGCGTGGTGTTTGTGGTCTACACGGATGCCACGTTTGCCGATGAGCGCGGCATCCCGTGGCTGGATTTCAGCAGACACCTCGTCAAACGCATGGACAGCGAGGGGTTCGAGACTCGCAACTCGTTGTGTGTCGCGGCAGACGGATGGGCGAGCTACTTCGACCGGGACTACCCACGCGACGGGCGACCTCTCAGCGACATCGTTGTGGACCCGACCGTGCAGACGCTCGATGGCCTCGCCGAGCTTCCCGTGGTGAGCGACAGGGAGCGGTCCCGGTTTGCGAGGGCCCTCGCCGAGCTGAACGACTGCGCAGAACTGCCCGAGCGTCTTGCGTACCTGGCCGACCACGACCAGTTCTCCCTCGTCGAGCTCGTCGCCACGTGGGACGACGGGCTGCTCCCCGAGGGTGTGGCGGCGTGCCTCACACTGATGGCGCAGTCCCCGCCGGTGCGCGACGAGATCATGCTTCAGTTCGGGTTCGGTGAGCTCGTCGCAGAGGGGATGGCCGAGCAGGACGACCACTTCCTGCAGCTCCAACGAGAGCGCGGCGGCTCGATGGATGACGTGGTGCGGGCCGAAGTCGCCGCCGGTCGCGCATCCCTCGACGACGAGATCGCGGGCCTCCTCATGGGTGTGGGACGCATTCGCCCCGACCCGGAACGGCTCGAGTGCGGCATCCGCCACCTGCGCTGGATCATCGCGGTCGCCCCCGAGCGGTATCAGCTCGGTCCTCTGTGCATCCTGGCGTGGATGCTCTGGGCTCGTGGCCTCGGATCGGCCGCGGGCGCGTTCCTCGACCGTGCGCTCACCCTCGACCCCCACTACGGGATGGCCCAAGTGCTCGCGTCGGTGATCGGCGGAGGGCGACTGCCTGAGTGGGCGTATGGATGACGCCATCTCGAGTTGCGAGTTGCGAGTTGCGAGTTGCGCACCTTCCCGAGCCCGTCTCGCGCCCCGGAGCGTGCGCAACTCGCAAGTCGGCAGGCTCGTTACCGTTTTGTTGCGCCGCGGCCGGGGCGTGCTGTGTATTCTGGCAAGTCCGTGCCATCCGGCACGTCCCGTTAATGGAGGTTGTTGTGTTCGGTTTCGAACGCGATCACGCGCAGGCGCATCTGATCAATGCGCTCTATTCGCGCACCCTCCAGCACCTCAGCTAGCGGACGATCCGTCCCGCGGCTGAGGCCCGGGACATCCTTCTTTTCGACTCTGCAGGGTCAGGAAATCTCGGGCGCACCCGTATCCATACCCAGAAGAATCGAAAGGACCATGAAGAAGATCACGAATCGGCTGATCAGCTGGGCGTCCATCCTCGACGAGAACGCCGAGGCTCAGGCGCAGACCACAGCGACCATGCCGTTCATCTACCCGCACCTGGCGCTGATGCCCGATGCCCACCTCGGGCTCGGTGCAACCGTCGGGTCGGTTATCCCCACGCTCCGCGCCGTCATTCCGGCGGCAGTCGGCGTAGACATCGGCTGCGGCATGATCGCGGTGAAGACGCAATTCACCCGCGACCAGCTGCCCGACGACCGGAGGTCGGTGCGCGAGCAGATCGAGCGCGCCATCCCGACGTCGGCCGGGGCATACAACCGCAAGGTCGTGGCGACGGCGGAGCCGCGCATCCAGGAGCTCACCGAGCTCGCGGAGAAGTCGGGCTTCGACCCGGCGCAGTACGCGGGCAACTGGCACCTGCAGCTGGGCACGCTTGGCAGCGGTAACCACTTCATCGAGGTGTCGGTGGACGAGACGGATGCCGTCTGGCTCTTCCTCCACTCCGGCTCGCGTGGGGTGGGCAACAAGATCGCCCAGCACCACATCAAGGTGGCCAAGGCCCAGATGGAGAAGTGGTGGATCACGCTGCCCGACCCGGATCTCGCCTACCTCGTCGAGGGCACCAAGGAGTTCGAGCGGTACATCGCCGAGCTTCGGTGGGCGCAACACTTCGCGCTGCTCAACCGTGAGGAGATGATGGACCGGGTCGTGCGCCAGGTCTCCGAGTGGATGGGCGCGCCCGTGATGGAGCAGGAGCGGATCAACTGCCACCACAACTTCACCCAGAAGGAGGAGCACTTCGGCAAGAGCGTGTGGCTCTCCCGCAAGGGAGCTATCTCTGCTCGGGTCGGCGAGCTCGGCCTGATACCCGGATCGATGGGCACCGCGTCGTACGTCGTCGAGGGCCTGGGTAACCCCATGGCGCTGCAGTCGTCACCACACGGTGCTGGCCGCGAGTACTCGCGGTCCGCGGCGCGCAAGACGTTCACCGGAGCCGACCTTCGGGCGGCAATGGAGGGCATCGAGTACCGCGACACCGACGCCTTCATCGACGAGATCCCTGCGGCCTACAAGCCGATCGATCAGGTGATGGAGGATGCTCGTGAGCTGGTGTCCGTCAGGCACACGCTGAGGCAACTCGTCAACGTGAAGGGGGACTAGCGCGCGGCGTGCCGCTCACCCCGCCGGTTGAGGAGCCGTGGAAGCCCGACCCGCTGGTTGAGTAGCCGCGCAGCGGCGTATCGAAACCACGTGCCCGCCTCGAGAGATCGAGGCGGGCACGTCTGCACTACACGACAGAGGTCCGTCCTCGCCTTCCTGCATGACTGACTGGGTGAGACCAACACGGCGATGTCTCGAGCAACTGTGCATCCTGTCTGCGAAATCATGTGGTCAGCCATGATCTCGGCAGAACACCAAGATGAACTGCTGCGGTGGGCCGACGAGCAAGGCTAGTTCACCGAGTGCCGTTACGTTGATCTAGGTCCGACTCTCCCCACCCCCGAACGCGGCCTACCGCCTACGCCCGCACCCGACCACCCTTGGTACATGAGCGACCTTCGCGATCGGGTACCGGGGCACTCTCTGGTGGAGCGGCTGCTGGCGGAGTTCGACGCGGGTCGCATCCGGGATGAGGGCGGCCACGTCGTCGTCGACGACGAGGTGCAGAGCTGGTACCGCGGCGTCCACGGAGAGCGCAAGGTCGCGGCAGAACTCGCCACACTCGGTCCCGACTGGCTGGTGTTGCACTCCGTTCCCGTCGGGCGACGAGACACCGACATCGACCACGTTGTGGTGGGAACCTCAGGCGTCTTTGTCATCAACGCGAAGTACAGCCCCGGCAAGCCCGTATGGGCCAAAGGCTACGGCGTACTCGTTGACGGGCAGCGCACCGGGTATGTGCCAAAGGCGATCGCGGAGGCGCGCCGGGCATCCGATGTGCTGTCGAAGGCAAGCGGGTTGACCGTGCCCGTCACGGCGATCATCGCGTTTGTCGACCCCGGCCCCATGTCGATCCAGGGGCGCGTGGGCGGCAACGAGTACGACCCGGAAGTGCGCGTCATCCGACACGTCGACTTGCCGAGGCTCATCGCTGGTCCGCCGATCTTCAGCGCCGAGCAGGCCGGTCGAATTGTGGATGCAGCGATCCAGCCGATCACCTGGCACTCGTCCCCGAAGCCGGCGAGCGCGCTCTCCATTGAGGAGGAGTTCACTGCGCTCGAGGAGGCGGTGGGGCCGGCACTCGCCGCGCCGACAAAGTCGTCACGCAACTCTTACCGACGCCCGGCGCGGAGTCGCCCGCCGGGGAGGTCACGCCGCCGCAAGTCGTTCGGAGAGCGGCTCGCCGATGCCCTGCTGTCGGTGGCCATACCGATCTCGATGATGATCGGCGCGTGGATCTACTTCAACCAGCTGGCGGGGCGGTAGGTCTCGATATGCCGCTCCGCGGCTACTCGACCAGCGGGGCTACGCCGCTCCGCGGCTACTCGGCCAGCGGGGCTACGCCGCTCCGCGGCTACTCGACCAGCGGTTATCCACTGCGCTACCGCGCTAGTTGCATCCCCGCCACCCGCGCCGCGCGCCGGTCGAACGTGAGGGTGTGCTCGCATCCTGCGGCAAGGCCCGCCTGCGCAAGCAGCGCATCCGTGAACTCGAGGCTTCCATGGGTCTCGGCCAGCGCCCGCCTCACCGCGTCGGTGTTCTCAAGCACCAAGTCGCGGGAGTTGAGGAGCCTGCTCACGAACGTGCTGATGGAGTCGTCGTCGGCATCGAACAACCTCCGTAAGACCCACACCGACTCGACGAGCGCAATCTGGCTCACGAATCCAGGGCTCTCCGGTGAGAGGGACTCCATCACCCTCTCCGCGACGGCGGCCTGAGCGGGGTCGTCGAGGGTTGCGTAGCGAACAAGCACGTTGGTGTCGAGGCCGATCATCCGCGCGAGAACCGCTCCGCCACGGCGTCGGCCACGGCGTCGCTCATCTCCTCGATCGACGCCGTCCCGCGCGAGGCAAACATTCCGCGGATGCTCGTGACTGAGTCGCCCGCCGCAACAAACTCCCACGTTCCGTCGGCGCGTGGCACGAACTGCACCCGCGAACCGGCCTCGATCCCCAAGCGCTCACGCACCTCGGCTGGGATCGTGACCTGGCCTTTGCTAGTGACTGTTGCCGTGGGCATGGATTGAGTCTACTCCTTACTCTGGGTAAGGAGGGTCTCGATACGCGGCTTCGCCGCTACTCGACCAACGAGGTGCACGCCGCTTCGCGGCTACTCGACCAGCGGGTGAACGCTACTTCTTGCCCTGGGCCGCCACGGCCGCAGCACCGGCTGCGGCGGCCTCGGGGTCGAGGTACCTGCCGGGGCCGGTCGGGATGAAGTTGTTGTCGAGCTCGTAGACCAGCGGGATGCCCGTGGGGATGTTCAGCTCGGCGATCTCGTCGTCCGAGATGCCGTCGAGGTGCTTGACGAGCGCGCGCAGCGAGTTGCCGTGGGCAGTAACCAGCACGGTCTTGCCGGCGGCAAGGTCGACCGTGATGTCGCTGAACCAGTAGGGCAGCATCCGGTCGATCACGATCTTCAGGCTCTCGGTGCGGGGAATCTCGCCGTCGATGCCGATGTAGCGCTCGTCGTGCACCTGGCTGTACTCGGCGTCGTCGTCGAGCACGGGCGGCGGGGTGTCGAAGCTGCGACGCCACGTCTGGAACAGCTCGGGGCCGTACTTCTCGAGCGTCTCCGCCTTGTCGAGGCCCTGCAGCGCGCCGTAGTGGCGCTCGTTGAGACGCCAGCTGCGCTTCACCGGAATCCACAGGCGGTCGGCAACCTCGAGGGCGAGGTTCGCGGTCTGGATGGCGCGGGTCAGCACGCTCGTGTAGAGGATGTCGGGCTTGAGTCCCGACTCGGCCAGCAGCTCGCCGGCACGCTTGGCCTCGGTGACGCCCTGGTCGCTCAGACGCACATCCACCCATCCGGTGAAGAGGTTCTTCTGGTTCCAGTCGGAGTTGCCGTGGCGCAGGAGGATGAGGGTGAACGTCATGGATCGATTCTATTGAGGGTCGGATGCTGCGAGTATCGTCGGGCGACATGCAGCGTTTGTTCACCACGAGAGCACGCAGGTCATCGCGCGCTCTCATAGCTGACCCAACTCGTTCGTGACGATGACCTCGCGTGACGTTTCGCGCACCCTCGACGCTCTCGTATCTCGAGCTCGAGCTCGAGACATTAAACGTTTGGGCGAAATCCGGGGCATCCGCAATATCGCCGTCTTCGGTTCGGTCGCGCGCGGAGAAGCTCGGCCCGACAGCGATATCGACCTTCTTGTCGACACCGAGCCGAATGCAACACAGCTTGACATAGCCGGATTCGAGCAAGACCTCGAGGGTCTTTTCGGGAGATGTGCGCACGTGGTCACGCGCAAATCGTTGCGGCCCGACCGTGAACGCGACCGCAGCATCCTCGCGGGGGCGATCTTGTTGTGGCCGCCACCCGTGAACATCAGCACGGGCATAGAAGCTTGCACAACAAGCGTCAAACTCACGACACACTAGACACATGCCTATCGGCCAGGTCACCCGCGGAACCACCGGCACCAACCGGCTCCGCCGCATCGACCGGTGGATCGCGCAGCTGCCCGCTCTGAGGCGAGCCGAGCATCCGCTGGTCGTTGACCTCGGGTATGGGGCATCCGCGACCACAACCCTCGAACTGCACCAGAGGCTCAGCCGCGTGGTGCCCGGCATCGAGGTGGTGGGCATCGAGATCGAGCCCACCCGGGTCGCCATCGCGAAACCCCACGAGAGGCCGGGGGTGAGCTTCAGGCTGGGCGGGTTCGAGGTCCCCGGCGAGCGGCCCACGGTCATCCGAGCCCTCAACGTGCTGCGCCAGTACGGCGAGGCCGAGGTGCAGCCCGCGTGGGACCTGATGGTGTCGCGCCTGCAGCCCGGTGGTGTGCTCGTCGAGGGCACCTGCAACGAGGTCGGCCGCGTCGCCAGCTGGGTGGATGTCACGGCCGACGGCCCCCAGACCCTCACGATCTCCCTGCACCTGCCCTCACTCGAGCTCCCGAGCATCGTCGCCGAGCGTCTGCCGAAGGCGCTGATCCACCGCAACGTCCCCGGCGAACGTATCCACCAGTTCCTGCTCGACCTCGACCGACAGTGGGCGACGCACGCGGGCCTCGGCGTCTACTCCCCCGCCCAACGATGGGTTGCCGTCGCGCAGTCCATGAAGGACTCGGGCTGGCCGATCCGCGGTGGCAAACAACGCTGGCGTCTGGGCGAGCTTACGGTCGTGTGGGATGCGGTGGCGCCGAATCCGGGACCACCGCGGCAATGATCTCGTCGGCGAACTTCTCCGGAATCGCCCAGTACAGCTCCCCGTGTTCCGTGGCGAACAGGTAGTACGCGTAGGCGCCGGGGTTGGGGACTTCCAGGTCGGTCGCCTGCGTTGGCTTGAGTGAGATCACTCGCAGTTCGCGGTCGCCGACAATCCCGATTCGTGGCACAAATCGGATGTGCCCCGGGCCGAACTCCGCGACACCTTCGCTCCACTCGGTGCCGATGTTGTTCACCCGCCCCGTCACTGCCCGAATCGCCGAGCGGGTCTGCCCGCCCGTGACGCGCCTCTTGTCCTCCACCGTCTGGATCCGCCGGGCTATGCTTCCGCCCGCCATCGCCGCAGCCATGTCGGCGAAGAGCGACGCGAGAAGGTCGAGCATTACTGCAGGTTCACGCCGCGCACCTTGTGCCCGACGGAGATGTTCTCGCCCGACACCGCCGCGGAGAGTGGAGAGATAAGGAACGTCACGAGCGCCGCGATCTGCGCCGGGGACGACTGGCCCGGGCGGCCCGGTTCAACGACCGGCGACGGGTCGTCGACCACGTTGCCCGGGTTCACGGTGTTGACGGTCACGCCGGTTCCCGCCACCTCGTCGGCAAGGCTCTTGGCCGCGATGTTGAGTGCCACGTTGCGGATCGTGCCGGTGATGTTGCCGGTCAGGTAGGCGATCTGGCCGCTGATGCCGACCACTCGCCCGAAGCCCGCGGCGGTCATCACGGGTAGCACCGCATTCGCCACCCGCAGGAACGACAGCGACTTGCCGTCCATCGCCGATGCCACCTGTTCCGGGTCGGAGAGCCGCGAGGCATCGAGCGTGTGCGCAGACGGCGCGGCGGTGATCACCACGCCGTCGAGGCGGCCGTGGGTGTCGACGACCTGCTGGATGGCGGCATCCACGGATGCCTGGTCGCCGGCATCCAGCACAATGCTGCCCTCGCGCGGCGTGCGGGACGCCAGCACCACCGTGGCACCCTCGGCGCGGATGCTGTCGGCTATCGCCGACCCGATGTAACCCGAACCACCGACTACTAGTACTACTCGCCCGCCCAGCTGAAGATCCATGGCTCAACGGTAGTCGGCTCGCTGAGGTAACCGAATAACTCCTTCCGACGCCTCCGGAAGGAGTTATTCGGTTACCTCAGGGAGAAAGGAACATCGATCAGTCCTCCACGGGCGGGAGGAGCGCCCGCGCGGCGTCCGCGCTGGTGCCGGTCGCGGCGAGCAGATCAACGACGAGCGGGCGCATCAGCACCACGACCACCTGCTCGCGCAGCGAGCCGTCGGGCACTACCACGGCGGGGTCGAGGCGGCGCGCGAGATCCTCGAACACCGAGCGCGAGGCACCCGTGAGGTCACGGTCCTCGACCTGCCGCCCGAGCAGGTGGATGCCGTTCGCCAACTCCGCGAGCAGTGCCGCCAGCTCGGGGCGGGGCGTACCATCCTCGACGAGCACCGTCACGCGTCGGGCGATCGAGCGCAGGTGGCGGGAGGTCAGATCGGCCGCCTTCAGCACGCGCGCCTGCATCGCGAGCTCCGGGAGCTGGCGCCTCAGCCACGGCGAGATGCGCGAGATCGCGGTGGCACTGTCGAGCGACGAGGTCCAGTGGTCGATCATTCCCTGCGTGCGACGCAGGCGCTCGAGCGCGAGCTCCGTCGCGGAGTGATCGGCGCGCGCGACACCTTCGACGAGACCGTCGAGGCTCTCCTTAAACACCGAGAACAACACCCGCGCATCACGGGTTGCGGCCCTGCGGGGGTCACGCGGGATCAGCGCCGTTGCGGCAAGCGCCACCGCACCCGCGATCACGGCGTCAAGACTGCGAGTGAACACACCCCCCGGCGGGTCCGGGAGCAGCACCACGATCATCCCCTGCACGGCGGCCGCAATGGCAAAGGCCGGGTTGGATGACACGGCGCGCGCCACAATCAGCGTCGCGAACAACACGATCGCCATCTGCCACGGACCCTTGCCGAGCGCGAGCACAATGACCTCGCTGAGGGCAATACCGATGGAGACGCCGATCGAGGTCTCGAGCACTCCGCGCGGCCTGGCGTCCCGCGAGAGGCCAAGGGTCGTGATGGTGACCGTTACGGCGATGAGTGGGGTCTGGTGGCCAAACAGGTAGTGCGCGATCGAGTACGAGACCACAACGGCCGCGGTGATCTGCAACGCCGCGGGCAGGCTCTCGACCACCCGTCGCCCACCCGAGGTGACCAACGCACGCACCCGCACCCGTCGGGCGAGCCTGCGCAGGGGTACGGGATCCGGCGTCGACATCGTGGTTGCGGCCTACCCGGCGGAGGTCGGTCGCGTGACGGCACCCAGCCGGGGCAAGCGCGGCACGTTTGCCTCGGCACCGGCATCCGTGGGCACGATGGTCTCCTGGGCGGCGGCAACGGCCACCTCGCCGCGCACGATCAGGGGAGCCCCAGGGTCGACGGAGCGCTTCACCACGGCAAGCGCGATGGGCCCCAGCTCGTAGTGCAAGGCGGACGACGTGACGCGCCCGACCTCGGTGTCATCCCGCTCGACCGGGGAGCCCGCGGCCGGGAGAACGCCCTCCGACCCGTCCAGGTGCAACATCACCAGCCGGCGCGGCGGGTGCCCAAGGTTGTGCACCTTCGCGACCGTTTCTTGCCCGCGATAGCAGCCCTTGTTGAGGTGCACGGCACTACGAATCCAGTCGAGTTCGTGGGGGATGCTGCGCTCGTCCACCTCGGTGGCCAGCCTCGGCCGCCACGCCGCAATCCGCAGCGCCTCAAGTGCGAGGGTGCCCGCAGCCGGGAACGCACTCAGGTCGGCGTCGCGTGAGACAAGCACCTCGCGGTACGTCCACTCCGCGTACGGATGCTCGGGCGCCTGTGCATACTGGTGGCCACCCGGTGCTACCGCGCGCCACGGGTCCACCCACACGAGTGGCACGCCGTTCGGGGCTGCCGCGGGCAGGTCGAGCTCGCCGAGGGTGCCAATCGTGGCGTAGTCGCCGACGAGCGCGACCTCGACGCGCAACATAAACCGCATTCGGTCGAGCCACGCCGCGAGGGACTCACCCTCGGAGGAGTCGACCAACAGCCAGGTGGTGACGCCGTCGTCGACAACACGCATGGCATGCTCGACGCGGCCGGTGGGGTCAAGCAGCAGGGTCTCAGCGGACTCGCCAGGCTTCAGCCCCGCGAGCGCCTGGGACGTGAGCGAGTCGAGCCAGGTGAGACGGTCGGGCCCGGTGACGGAGACAACGGCGCGGTCGGAGAGATCAACGATGGCCTCCCCCGCCGCGAGCGCCTTCTGCTCGCCGAGCGGATTGCCGTAGTGCAGCGGCGGGCTGCCCACGGCCCCCTCCCGCTGGTTGAGTAGCCCGGCCCCCTCCCGCTGGTTGAGTAGCCCGGAGGGCGTATCGAAACCCGCCTCACTCGACACGAGCCAACCTCCCACTCGCGTGCGACGCCAGCTGACGCCCGAGGGCGGCGATGTCCCACGCCCACAGGAGGTGGTTGTCCACCAGTCCGTAGAGGCGGGTGGCCGCCGCATAGTCCTTCGCGCCTGCGGTGCGCACCACGGCATCCGTTCCCAGGTCAATGCGGGCGGCCTTCACCTGCCCGAGATACAGCTCGGTGACCCCCTCGGGGTGCACAATCGACGCCTCGATGTCGAACGCGTCATCGGAGTTGCGCAGCGTCTCGACGGCGGATGCGGTCGTGAACGGACGGGGGCCCGTGCCCGCGAGCATCCCCGGGCCCGGATCGCCGGGGCCGGCCGGGCGACTCAGCCGCCAGTAACCCATCTCGGAGACGTGCGGCGACCCGTCGCTCAATACCCACGTCGACGACGTGTAGTTGAGGTACGGCAAACCGTCGTGGGAGAAACTCACGCGGTGACCAAACTCGAGGGTGTCGATCTCATCACCACGGTTGTAGTGGACAACACCCGTGCCCTCCCAGACCCCAATCAACCACGACAGGGGTGCCAGTTCGGCCGGAAGGTCGGCGCCAAGCTCGATCACGAGCGGCGAACTAGCGCTGGCCGCGGAACAGGTTGTAGAGCACCACGACCGACACGTAGCCGATCGAGAGCACCGCAAGGCCCAGCAGGCCTACGAAGAACAGCTCAAGGGCGAGAAGCATGGTTTTAGCCTACCCGACGCGGGCGGGGCATCCGGCTACGGAAGGAGCGCAAAAACCCCGGTTGTTGCCGCCAGCACAACCAGTGCGACGCCTATGCTCGCCATCGCGCGAAGAACAAAGCCTTCCTTCTTCTGGATGCCCAACTGAATCGCAAACGTGGCGATAACCGCCCCGGCGAACGCGATTGCCACCCACGTAAGACGTTTCTCGGGAACCGCCAGCACCCCAATCACGATGGCGGCGGCGAGAGAGGCCACCCACACCGGCAGTACGCTCCACAGTTGCCACGTCATGTAGCGATCCTAGAGGGGTAGGTAGACTGTCCCCACGCACTTTGGAGGACGATTGGCGCAGCTGTTGATCCTGACCTCTGCGGTCGACACCGAAGTCTTTCCCGCATTGGGGCTCCTGAGCCACACAACGAAGCAGATTCCCGCATCCCCTGCTTCGCTCATCTCCGCGCCCACCTGCGATCTCATTTTTGTCGACGCCCGCCAGGACCTCGCCAGCGCCAAGTCTCTCTGCAAGATTCTGAACACCACGGGCGTGACCGTTCCGCTCATCCTGATCCTCACCGAGGGTGGCCTGACGGCCGTGTCGGCGGATTGGGGCGTGGATGACGTGATCCTCTCGACGGCGGGCCCGGCTGAGGCGGATGCCCGCATCCGACTGGCCCTCGGGCGGCAAGCGCAGGATGCCTCGAGCAACAAGATCCAGGCATCCGGCGTGGTCATCGACGAGGCCAGCTACTCCGCGAAGGTGCACGGCCGCCCGCTCGACCTCACGTTTAAGGAGTTCGAACTGCTGCGGTTCCTCGCGACCCACCCGTCGCGGGTGTTCACGCGCGAGCAACTGCTCTCCGAGGTGTGGGGCTACGACTACTTCGGCGGAACCCGCACGGTCGACGTGCACGTGCGACGCCTGCGGGCGAAGCTCGGCGACCTTGAGTCGCTCATCGGCACGGTGCGCAACGTGGGGTACCGCTTTAACGTGTACGACGACGACACCGAGCGCGTCGCATCCACAACGACGGCGTAGTACGCCCGGCGAACCTCCCAAATACAGGAGATTTCACCGCGGCATCCCGTTCTGCCGCATCAGTCGGTCTGCGGATGCCCAGATCTCCTGTATTTGGTGCGGCGGTTTCGATACGGCGGCTGCGCCGCCTACTCAACCAGCGGGTCGCGGCTGCGCCGCCTACTCAACCAGCGGGTCGCGGCTGGGCCGCCTACTCAACCAGCGGGGTCGCGGCTATGCCGGGAGCAGCTCGGGGAGGAGAGCTCGGAGGTGCTCCACGATCTCCTCGCGCACCGCCCGCACACCTTCGAGGTCGAGGTCGGCCGGGTCGTCGAGGTCCCAGTCGAGGTAGCGCTTGCCGGGGTAGACGGGGCAGGCGTCGCCACACCCCATCGTGATGACGACGTCCGCCGCCTGCACGACATCGTCCGTGAGTGGCTTCGGAAACTCCTGGCCGATGTCGAGCCCCATCTCGCGCATCGCCTCGACCACCGCGGGGTTAAGTTCCGTGGCGGGCGAAGACCCGGCGGAACGCACGTGCACGCGCCCCTGCGAGAGTTGGGTGGCGAGGGCGGCGGCCATCTGCGACCGCCCCGCGTTCTGCACACACACGAACAAGATCTCCGGCACGTCGTGGGCGAGCTCACCCTTCGCCTGGGCGAGCGCGGTGAGGCGGTCGGTCGCAAAGCGTGCCGTCTGGGTCGCGAGGTGTGACGTCACCTTGGAGGTGCGCAGCAGCGCGGTGTACGACTCGAGAACATAACGCTCGACGGTCTCGGCGTTGAAGATCCCGTCGAACCGGGTGGTGAGATCGGCGGCGAGGCGCTTGAGCGACTCTTCGGGGTAGGCGAGTCCGGGCATCCCGCGACGCTGGCTAAATTCCGTGGTCATGGGTCAAAGCATAGACATACATCTATGCTTTGCGAGCTGCGCGCTCACGAAGTTCATCGACGGTTCACCCGACCCCGTAGCGCCCGCCAAATACAGGAGATTTCGCCGCCGCATCCCGTTCTGTCGCATAGGTACGGCGGCGGATGCGCAGATCTCCAGTATTTGGTGCGGCGGTTTCGATACGGCGGCTTCGCCGCCTACTCAACCAGCAGGTCGCGGCTTCGCCGCCTACTCAACCAGCAGGGCGCGGCGAGACCGCTTAACCCGACGTTCACGATCCGGTGGCAGTATGGGCGGATGGACAGCTCGAACCTCGCCGACGCCGGGGCCGCCACCGACTCCCTCGACGAATACGACCTCGACGAGTCGTCGAGTGTGGACGACGGCACGCTGCCCCCGAACCGCTACCTCGACCGCGAGTTGAGCTGGCTCGCGTTCAACCAGCGTGTGCTCGAACTGGCCGAGGATGACCACCTCCCGCTGCTGGAACGCGCCAACTTTCTCGCCATCTTCGCCAGCAACCTTGACGAGTTTTTTATGGTGCGAGTCGCCGGCCTCAAGCGCCGCATCGAGACCGGACTCGCCGTCCCCACCAACATCGGCACCCCGCCGCTTGAGGTACTTGCCGAGGTGAGCGCGAAGGCCCACGAGCTTCAGGAGCGCCACGCGCGGGTCTTCCGCGAGCAGGTGAAGCCCGCCCTCGACGCGGCGGACATCCACATCGAGACGTGGGCCGACCTCGCCGAGTCCGACCGCAGCCGAATCGACGAGATCTTCGCCGCGCAGATCTTCCCGGTGCTCATGCCGCTCGCGGTGGACCCGGCGCACCCGTTCCCCTATATCTCGGGCCTTTCGCTAAACCTGAGCGTGCGGGTGCGCAACCCGAAGACCGGCAAGGAGGAGTTCGCCCGCCTCAAGGTGCCCACCAACCTCCCGCGGTTCGTGGAACTGCCGGATGACCTCAGCGGCCAGACCCGTTACATCCCGCTCGAGGACCTCATCTCCAACCACCTCGACGAGCTGTTCCCGGGCATGGAGATCATCGCCCACCACGAGTTCCGGGTGACGCGCAACGAGGACGTCGAGGTCGAGGAAGATCCCAACGAGAACCTGCTGCAGGCCCTCGAGAAGCAGTTGCTGAACCGCCGGTTTGGCCCGCCCATCCGTCTCGAAATTACCGACGACATGGATGCGGTGACTCTTGGCCTTCTGGTGCGCGAGCTCGGCATCACGGAGCAGGAGGTGTACCGCCTGCCGGCACCCCTCGACTTGGGTGGACTGTTCCAGCTCACGCGCATCGACAAGCCCGCGCTGAAGTACCCGCGGCACCTGCCCACGACGGCGGTGAGCCTGTTGCCCAAGGACTCCAACTCGGCTCCGGACATCTTCGCGTCGATCGCGCGCCAGGACATCCTGCTGCACCACCCCTACGAGTCGTTCTCGACGAGTGTTCAGTCGTTCCTCGAGCAGGCGGCGGCCGACCCCAACGTGCTGGCCATCAAGCAGACCCTCTACCGCACCAGCGGTGACAGCCCCATCGTCGAGGCGCTGATTGCCGCCGCGGAGGCGGGCAAGGCCGTGCTCGCACTCGTCGAGATCAAGGCGCGGTTCGACGAGACGGCGAACATCTCGTGGGCGCGCAAGCTCGAGAAGGCCGGCGTGCACGTGGTCTACGGCCTCGTGGGCTTGAAAACGCACTGCAAGCTTGCGCTCGTGGTGCGCCAGGAGGGTGGGGTGCTCCGCCACTACAGCCACATCGGAACGGGCAACTACAACCCGAAGACGAGCCGCATCTACGAGGACCTCGGCCTGCTCACCGCGAGCGACACCGTCGGCAAGGATCTCACTCGCCTCTTCAACGAGCTCTCCGGCTACGCCATCGAGAAGAAGTTCAAGCGTCTGCTTGTTGCTCCCCTGCACCTGCGCAAGGGCCTGTTGAAGTGCATCAACACCGAGACGGCGAATGCAAAGGCGGGCCTGCCCGCGGGCATCCGCATCAAGGTCAACTCCATCGTCGACGAGGCGATCATCGACGCCCTCTACCGCGCGAGCAACGCGGGTGTTCCGATCGAGCTGGTCGTGCGTGGGATTTGTGGGATCAAGCCCGGTCAGGAGGGCCTGAGCGCGAACATCCGGGTGCGGTCGATCCTCGGGCGATACCTCGAGCACGCGCGCGTTTTTTCGTTCCACAACAACGGCGACCCGCAGGTATTTATCGGCTCGTCCGACATGATGCACCGCAACCTCGACCGTCGCGTCGAGGCGCTCGTGCGCATTACCGACCCCGATCACCTGCGCGAACTTGACGAGTTGTTTGACCTCGCAATGTCGGACGATACGTCGTCGTGGTGGCTGGATGAGTCGGGAACGTGGACGCGCCACTCCCGTTCGGAGTCCGGCGCACCCCTCCAAGACATGCAGAATGTCCTCATGACTCGCATCGCCTCTCGCAAGCGTTCGGCACTCGCGCGGTGACGGCCGCCGTCCTCGCTGCGGGAGTCGTCTGCTGGCGACTCGTAGGCAAGCAGGCCAAGGTGCTGCTGGTGCATCGCACCCAGCACAAGGATGTCTCGCTCCCCAAGGGCAAGCTCGATCCCGGTGAACTGCTGCCCCAGACCGCGGTCCGTGAGCTCCAGGAGGAGACGGGCCTGGCCGTCTCGTTGGGCGCCCCACTCGGGGAGGTTCACTACGACCTGCCCGGTGGTCGCCCCAAGACGGTGTACTACTGGTCGGCCGAGGTGGATGACCACGCTCTGGAACTGGCGAAGTTCCGGCCCAACGATGAGATTTCTGCTCTGGAGTGGCTGCCCATCGAGAAGGCGATCAAGAAGGTCAGCTACACGCACGACGTGGAGATGATCGAAGCCCTGCAGGCCAGGCTCAAGGCCAAGACGGCGCGCACGTTCGCGATCATCGTCGCCCGGCACGGCAAGGCTGTGCCTCCGGGAACGTGGGATGGCCCCGACTCGACCCGCCCGCTGATGCACCGGGGCTCCGACCAAGCTGCGGCCATCGCGCCGGCGATCGCCGCTTTTGCTCCCGAGCGCATCATCTCGAGTTCCGCTACCCGCTGTGTCGCCACGATCACTCCCCTCGCCGAGCTCACGGGCCTCCCCGTGAAGTTGACCGCGGGCATCAGCCAGGACGCCTACGAGGTCGGGGAGTCCCGGGTTCCGGAATTCGTGGGCAAGCGCATCCGCAAGCAGCGGTCGGTGGTCCTCTGCAGCCACGGGCCGGTCATCCCCCAGATCATCCGCGAGGTTGCGCTTCTGACGGATGCCGCGGAGAGCCCAGCACTCCGCGCTGCGGCGAGCCCGGCCACGGGTGATTTCTCCGTGCTGCACATCTCGCACAAGAAGCCGCGCCTCGTTGCGGTCGAGACACACAGCCCGGACTAGGCACCACGCGGACTGTTCGCGCCGCGTTTACTCTGCGTTCACCTTTCGGGACAACGGTGGTTAACCGTGCTTCCTAGGTTCAGTGAGTGGGTCGCACCGACCCTGTCCTCATCATGAATCTCCCGAAGGGAAAACTGTGAACTTCAAGCGTCTTGGCACCATCGGTGCCATTGCTGTCGCAGGCACCATCCTCCTGTCCTCTTGTGCAGCAAACGAGGGCGGAACCGAAGCGCCGACCGAGAGCCTCGCGGGCACCATCGACGGCGCGGGCGCGTCGTCGCAGGGCTCGGCTCAGGAGGCGTGGATCGCCGCGTTCCAGGGCGAGAACCCCGACCTCACCATCAACTACGACCCCTCGGGCTCGGGTGCTGGCCGTGAGGCCTTCATCGCGGGTGGCGTGTCGTTCGCTGGCTCCGACTCCGCCCTCAAGCAGGAGGAGATCGACGGCGGCTTCGCGGCGTGCGTTCCCGACACCGGCTACATCCAGGTTCCCGCCTACATCTCCCCGATCGCTGTCATCTTCAACGTTGAGGGAGTTGACGAGCTGAACCTCGACTCCGCCACTCTCGCGAAGATCTTCAAGGGCGAGATCACCAGCTGGGATGACCCGGCCATCGCCGCGCTGAACGAGGGCACCACGTTCCCCGCCGCGCCCATCACCGCCGTCCACCGTTCGGACGACTCGGGCACGACGAAGAACTTCGCCGACTACCTCTTCAAGACGGCTCCCGACGTGTGGGACGCCGAGCCGGCTGACCCGTTCCCCTACGCGACCGGTGAGGCCGCTCAGGGCACCTCGGGTGTTGTTGACGCTGTGACCAACGGCACCAACACCATCGGTTACGCCGACGCCTCCAAGGCTGGCGACCTCGGTACCGCCGCGATCCTCGTCGGCGACGAGTTCGTGAACTACTCGGCGGAGGCCGCAGCGGCCGTCGTCGACGGTTCGCCCGCTGGTGACACCAACAACGGCAGCACCGACCTCGCGATCAAGCTGGACCGCACCACGACCGACCCGACCCACTACCCGCTCGTTCTGGTGAGCTACCTCATCACCTGCACCGAGTTCGTGGACGCCGAGGTTGCGCCGCTGGTCAAGGGCTACCTCGGCTACGTCACGAGCGAGGCTGGCCAGGCTGAGGCTGCTTCGGCCGCCGGTGCCGCGCCGCTCTCCGCCGACCTCTCGGCGAAGGTTGCGACCGCCCTCGAGGCGATCAAGTAACACCGCTTCACCCGTCGGGCTGTGATCGGATGCCACGAGCACTCGGTCACAGCCCGACACACATGACACTCCCCCGCCGCACCACCTACCGCGAGGCCGCAGGAAGATAAGGAATGACGACAGCAGCAACGTCGACCAGGGCCAAACTTCGCCCGGCCGACCGCATCTTCTCCGGCGCCACGGTGGTGGCTGGAAGCCTCATCCTCGCCGCCCTTGCCGCGGTAGCGGTCTTCCTGATCGCCCAGAGCATCCCCGCGTTCGTCGCCGACCCGGCCGAACTCAAGGGCTCGCCCTCCAGCTTCTGGGAGTATGTCGCTCCTCTCGCGTTTGGCACAGTCTGGGCCGCGTTCCTCGCGCTCCTCATGGCACTGCCGATCTCGCTGGGAATCGCGCTTTTCATCTCCCACTACGCGCCGCGCCGAGTCGCGCAGGCGCTCGGCTACGTCATTGACCTGCTGGCCGCCGTTCCCTCGGTTGTGTTTGGCCTCTGGGGTATCAAGGTTCTGGCCCCCGCGGTGACGCCGCTCTACGCCTGGCTCACCGACAACCTTGGCTTCTTGCCCTTCTTCACCCCGCCCGTCTCCGGCACCGGTCGCACCATCCTCACGGTCGCGATTGTGCTTGCGGTCATGATCATCCCGATCATCACGGCGATCAGCCGCGAGGTGTTCCTGCAGACCCCCGTGCTTCACGAGGAGGCCGCGCTCGCGCTGGGCGCCACTCGCTGGGAGATGATCCAGATGGCGGTGCTGCCGTTCGGTCGCCCGGGCATCATCTCCGCCGCGATGCTCGGCCTCGGTCGTGCCCTCGGCGAGACCATGGTGGTCGCGATGGTGCTCTCGCCCGCGACGCTCATCACCTTCGTGTTGACCGGATCGCAGAACCCGTCGACCATCGCCGGAAACATCGCGCTGAACTTCCCTGAGGCGCACGGTGTTGGCGTGAACGCGCTGATCGCGACCGGCCTCATCCTGTTTGTCATCACGCTCGTGATCAACTCGGTTGCGCGCATCGTCATCAACCGCCGCAAGGCGTTCTCCGGAGCCAACTGATGACCACGACCACACCCACCACGGGAATCACCAACTCGCTCACCACGGGTCGCCTGCCGAAGTGGGCGCCCTGGGCGCTGCTTCTGGGCAGCTGGCTGGTGATGAGCGCCATCTTCGGGCTGATGTCCGCGGCGGGCGGCACCGAGTTCAACATCGCGTTGGCGATCTTCCTCGGCACGATCCTCTTCGACGTTCTCATCTTTGTGGTCGCCTACCTCATCGAAGGCGTACGTCAGGCGAAGAACCGGCTCGTCACGTCGCTGGTTGCGACGGCGTTTATCGTGGCGCTCCTGCCGCTCATCTCGCTGCTGTTCACGGTGCTCTCCGAGGGGCTGCACCGCTTCGACCTGCAGTTCTTCACCTCGTCGATGCGCAACGTTGTCGGCGAGGGTGGTGGGGCGCTTCACGCGATCACGGGCACGCTGCTCATCACCGGGATGGCGACGCTCATCTCGGTGCCGGTCGGCTTGCTGACCGCGATCTACCTCGTCGAGTACGGGCGCGGGCCACTCGCGCGGTCGATCACGTTCTTCGTGGACGTGATGACGGGCATCCCCTCGATCGTCGCCGGCCTCTTCGCCTTCGCGTTCTTCGCCCTGATCTTCCAGGACCCGGGCATCCGCTTTGGATTCGGTGGATCCATCGCGCTGTCGCTGCTCATGATTCCGGTGGTGGTGCGCTCCAGCGAGGAGATGCTCAAGATCGTTCCGAACGAGCTGCGCGAGGCCTCCTACGCCCTGGGCGTGCCGAAGTGGCTCACGATCCTCAAGGTCGTGATCCCGACCTCGATCGCCGGAATCGCGACGGGTGTCACCCTCGCGATCGCCCGTGTGATCGGCGAGACGGCCCCGCTGCTGATCATCTCCGGCTTTACGGCGAGCATGAACTACGACTTGTTCGCCAACCGGATGATGACGCTCCCGGTCTTCGTCTACACGCAGTACGCCAACCCGGGCACCGACGTGAACGCCTACCTCGAGCGCGCCTGGGCCGGCGCGCTCACCCTCATCCTCATCGTCATGGCGCTCAACCTCATCGCTCGCCTGATCGCTCGAATC
The DNA here is from genome assembly GCA_965279605.1 of Rhodoglobus sp. Lineage (GTDB taxonomy): Bacteria > Actinomycetota > Actinomycetes > Actinomycetales > Microbacteriaceae > Rhodoglobus. The sequence goes on along the minus strand of CBDIIE010000013.1, from coordinate 26,016 downwards.
TTCTCCCCCAAGCTCGGCCGCTAGGCCAGGAACAGAACAGGAAAACCCGTGTCCAAGCGCATTGAGGTCAATGACCTGAACGTCTACTACGGCAAGTTCAAGGCCGTGGAAGACGTGTCCCTCACGATCGAGCCCCGCACCGTGACCGCGTTCATCGGCCCCTCCGGATGCGGCAAGTCCACCTTCCTGCGCACCCTCAACCGCATGCACGAGGTCATCCCCGGCGCCTACGTCGAGGGCGAAGTCCTCATCGACGGCAACAACCTCTACGGACCCGGCGTCGACCCCGTCCTCGTTCGCCGCCAGGTCGGCATGGTCTTCCAACGCCCCAACCCCTTCCCCACCATGTCCATCCGCGACAACGTCCTCGCCGGCGTCAAGCTCAACAACACCCGCATGAGCAAGACCGACGCCGACGACCTCGTCGAAACCTCCCTCAAGGGCGCCAACCTCTGGAACGAGGTCAAGGACCGCCTCCACCTCCCCGGATCCGGCCTCTCCGGCGGACAACAGCAACGCCTCTGCATCGCCCGCGCCATCGCCGTGCAACCCGAGGTCATCCTCATGGACGAACCCTGCTCCGCCCTCGACCCCATCTCCACCCTCGCCATCGAGGACCTCATCGAGGAACTCAAGCAGGACTACACCATCGTCATCGTCACCCACAACATGCAACAAGCATCCCGAGTCTCCGACAAGACCGCCTTCTTCAACATCGCCGGAACCGGCAAACCCGGCAAACTCATCGAATACGACGACACCACCACCATCTTCTCCAAGCCCTCCATCCAAGCCACCGAGGACTACGTCTCCGGCAAGTTCGGATAACGATGCATTCGCCGCTGAACGTCGCCACGGTCTGCTCTGCTCGAAACCAGCCGTCGTCGACGCTCATAGAGTCACTCGCGGCCTCGGAGATCACCCTCGAGCTACACGACGAGGGGGCAACGTCCCTCCTGTCGATCGGCCGGGCTCGGCCCGACGTGGTGATCGTTCCGACGGACGTGCTCGGCGTTGACCTCATCGACTACGTGGATGCGGTGCGTCACGCCGACATCCCCGTGCTGGTTGCGCTCGCGCTTCCCGGGGACAACTCGCTCGCGGTGGCGGCGCTCGACCACGGGGCGCGATGCATCCTGGGTCTGCCGCTTGGCGCTCGCGAGGTGGAGACCGAGGTGCGGCTCGCCGTGCCGAACCCGCCCGAGCGAACCCGGCTGCAGGCGGGCGCACTCACCATGGATCTCCTGTCGCACCGGGTCTCGGTGGACGGGCAGGACGTGTACCTCTCGGCGCGCGAGTTCCAGCTGCTGCAGTTGTTGCTCGCCGCCGACCGGGTCGTGAGTGCCGACGAGCTGGCCGAGATGGCCTCGGGACTCCCGGAGGCGTCGGTGCAGGGCATCCGCGTGATGATCGGGCGGATCCGCCGCAAGCTTGAGGGCTCCACCCACACGGGCGCGCACGTGCTCGAGACGGTGCGTGGGGTGGGGTACCGCATCTCGCGGTAACGGCGGCGGTTTCGATACGGCGGCTGCGCCGCCTACTCAACCAGCGGGGCACGGCGGCTGCGCCGCCTACTCAACCAGCGGGGCACGGCGGCTGCGCCGCCTACTCAACCAGCGGGGCACGGCGGCTGCGCCGCCTACTCAACCAGCAGGTCGTTAACCTTGCGTTTACCTAACTGCACAACGATGCTTAGGTAACCAAAGCCGAGGGGACCCCCTGTGATTCATCGCGGCCTTCTCGCCGGCACGTCTGCCCTTCTGGCACTGGCAGTGCTGGGCGGATGCGCGGCCAACGAGCTCGGCGATACCCCGAGTTCCCTGCGCGGCACGCTCGACGGCTCGGGTTCTAGCGCCCAAGGTGCCGCCCAGGAGGTGTGGGTCGCCGGGTTCCAGCGCAACAACGCCTTTGTGACCGTCAACTACGACCCGGCGGGCTCCGGGGCCGGGCGCGAGGCGTTCCTCTCGGGTGGCACCGACTTTGCGGGCTCCGATTCGCCCCTCAACGACGACGAGCTGGCGGGCGAGTTCCTGGCGTGTGCGCCGGGTTCGAAGGCCATCGACCTTCCCCTCTACATCTCCCCCATCGCGATCGTGTTCCAAGTCGAGGGTGTCACCGAGCTGAACCTCGACGCCGACACCATCGCCGCCATCTTCAAGGGCACGATCACCCGCTGGGATGACCCGGCCATCGCCGCGCTGAACCCGGGCACCACGTTCCCCGCCACCACCATCACCGCCGTCCACCGCTCCGACGACTCCGGCACCACCAAGAACTTCACCGACTACCTCGCCCAGGCCGCGCCCACCGTGTGGGACGTGGAGGCCGACGACGCGTTCCCGTTCGCGGTCGGCGAGTCAGCCCAGGGCAACTCGGGGGTGGTGTCGGCGGTCCGCAACGGCCGCGACACCATCGGCTACGCGGATGCCTCCAAGGCCGGTGACCTGAGCGTTGCATCCCTGCGGGTCGGCGACTCCTTCGTGCCCCCGTCCGCGGAGGCGGCGGCCGCCATCGCGGAGATCTCGCCGCGCATCGAGGGTCGCGCGGAGCACGACATCGCGATCGCCGTGGACCGCACCTCCGAGGAGGAGGGTGTTTACCCGCTGGTGCTCATCAGCTACGTGATCGCATGCGACGAGTACGCCGACTCCAACGTGTCACTGCTCGTGACCGAGTACCTCCGGTACATCGTGAGCGACGCCGGCCAGACGGCGGCCGCCGAGACGGCGGGCTCAGCTCCACTCGCCGCGGGACTACGACAGGAGGTGCTCGATGCGATTAACTCGATCCGCTGACCCGGCGGCCGACTCCGGCCTGGTGGGGGTGCGGCGCTCCGACGGGATCTTCCGTGGGGTGACGATCGTCGCCGGCTCCCTGATCCTCGCGATGCTTGCGGCTGTCGCCGTGTTCCTGCTGGCGCAGAGCATCCCCGCGTTCCTCGCCGACCCGGCGGACCTGCGCGGGTCACCGTCGAGCTTCTGGGCCTACGTGGGTCCACTCGCGTTCGGAACGGTGTGGGCCGCGCTGCTGGCGCTGATTATGGCGGTGCCCCTGTCGATTGGCATCGCACTCTTCATCTCGCACTACGCGCCGCGCCGCATCGCTCAGGCGCTCGGCTACGTGATCGACCTGCTCGCCGCGGTGCCGTCGGTGGTGTTTGGCCTGTGGGGCATCACCGTGCTGGCCCCGGCCGTAACCCCGCTGTACACCTGGCTCACTGACAACCTCGGGTGGCTGCCGTTCTTCACCCCTCCGGTTTCTGGCACCGGCCGCACCATCCTCACCGTCGCGATTGTGCTCGCGGTCATGATCCTCCCGATCATCACCGCACTCAGCCGCGAGGTGTTCCTCCAAACCCCCGTGCTGCATCAGGAGGCGGCGCTCGCCCTCGGTGCGACCCGCTGGGAGATGATCCGGATGGCCGTGCTCCCGTTCGGCCGCGCCGGGGTCATCTCGGCCTCGATGCTGGGACTCGGTCGCGCTCTCGGCGAGACCATGGTGGTCGCCATGGTGCTCTCGCCGGCGACGATCATCACGTTTGTGCTCACTGGGTCGCAGAACCCGTCGACGATCGCCGGCAACATCGCGCTGAACTTTCCCGAGGCCCACGGTGTTGGCGTGAACGCGCTCATCGCGACCGGCCTCATCCTGTTTGTCATCACGCTCGCGATCAACTCGGTCGCGCGGTACCTGATCAATCGCCGCAGCGCGTTCTCGGGAGCCAACTGATGACCGTCACCGCACACCCCAACGCGCTCACCACCAGCCGCCTGCCGCGCTGGTCACCCTGGGCTCTCCTCGGCGGCAGCTGGATCGTCGTGGGCATCATCGCCGCGCTGATGAGTGCGGCCGCGGGCGCCGAGCTCAACATCACCATCGTGATTCTGGTGGGCACTCTCGCCTTCGACGTGCTCCTCTACGTGCTCGCGCGGCTCGTCGAGGGCTCACGCCAGGCCATCAACCGGCTGGTCACCTCCCTCGTGGTGACCGCGTTTATCATCGCGCTCATCCCGTTGATCTCCCTGTTATGGACGGTGATCGTCAACGGTCTGCCCCGCTTCGACCTCACGTTCTTCTCCAACTCGATGCGCAACATCGTGGGCGAGGGTGGTGGGGCACTTCACGCGATCACGGGCACGCTGCTCATCACGGGGATGGCGACCCTGATCTCGGTTCCGGTGGGCTTGCTCACCGCGATCTACCTGGTCGAGTACGGTCGCGGGCCGCTCGCGAGGGCGATCACGTTCTTCGTGGACGTGATGACGGGCATCCCCTCGATCGTCGCCGGCCTCTTCGCCTTCGCGTTCTTCGCGCTCATCCTGCAGGACCCCGGCATCCGGTTCGGGTTCGGCGGGTCGGTGGCGTTGTCGCTGCTCATGATTCCCGTGGTCGTGCGCTCATCGGAGGAGATGCTGCGGATCGTGCCGAACGAGCTGCGCGAGGCGGCCTATGCGCTCGGGGTGCCGAAGTGGCTCACAATCGTGCGTGTGGTCATCCCCACGTCCATCGCGGGAATCGCGACGGGCGTCACGCTCGCGATCGCCCGGGTGATCGGCGAGACGGCCCCACTGCTCATCATCGCGGGTTTCACCGCGAGCATGAACTACAACCTCTTTGCAGACCGGATGATGACGCTCCCGGTCTTCGTCTACACGCAGTATGCGAACCCCGGAACGGATGTCACGGCCTACCTCGAGCGGGCGTGGGCCGGTGCCCTGACGCTCATCCTGATCGTGATGGCCCTGAACCTCATCGCGCGACTGATTGCCCGCATTTTTGCCCCGAAGCTCGGCCGATAGGAACGACAGTGTCCAAAAGAATCGAAGTCAATGACCTGAACGTCTACTACGGCAAGTTCAAGGCCGTGGAAGACGTGTCCCTCACGATCGAGCCCCGCACCGTGACCGCGTTCATCGGCCCCTCCGGATGCGGCAAGTCCACCTTCCTGCGCACCCTCAACCGCATGCACGAGGTCATCCCCGGCGCCTACGTCGAGGGCGAAGTCCTCATCGACGGCAACAACCTCTACGGCCCCGGCGTCGACCCCGTCCTCGTCCGCCGCCAGGTCGGCATGGTCTTCCAGCGCCCCAACCCCTTCCCCACCATGTCCATCCGCGACAACGTCCTCGCCGGCGTCAAACTCAACAACACCCGCATGTCCAAGTCCGACGCCGACGACCTCGTGGAAACCTCCCTCAAGGGCGCCAACCTCTGGAACGAGGTCAAGGACCGCCTCCACCTCCCCGGATCCGGCCTCTCCGGCGGACAACAACAACGCCTCTGCATCGCCCGCGCCATCGCCGTGCAACCCGAGGTCATCCTCATGGACGAACCCTGCTCCGCCCTCGACCCCATCTCCACCCTCGCCATCGAGGACCTCATCGAGGAACTCAAGCAGGACTACACCATCGTCATCGTCACCCACAACATGCAACAAGCATCCCGAGTGAGCGACAAGACCGCGTTCTTCAACATCGCCGGAACCGGCAAACCCGGCAAACTCATCGAATACGACGACACCACCACCATCTTCTCCAAGCCCTCCATCCAAGCCACCGAGGACTACGTCTCCGGCAAGTTCGGATAGCGGGGGTCTCGATACGGCCGCTGCGCGGCCTACTCGACCAACGGGTGTGCCGCTGCGCGGCCTACTCGACCAACGGGGCACAGGCAGCCCGCCGGTCGAGTGCCGCGAAGCGGTGTATCGAGACCCGCCGCCTACGCGTCGACGAGCTCGCGCTCGAGGCGGGCGTAGCTCGCCTCCATGCCGTCCGTCATGCCGGTCGCGAGAATCATGTCGCGCTGCGCGGCATCCGTGTACGTCACGTACAGAGTGAGCAACGTCACTCCGTCGACCTCGTCGAAGTTCAGGTCGTTGACCGTGCCGGGGAAGTCGGTTCCGCTCATCCGCTCGGTCGAGACCATCCGTCGCTCGGGAGCGAACACCACCGTCTCGCCCTCAAATCCGAACGGCTCACCCGAAGTCCCCTCGGTCGGCGCCCAGGCGTAGCGGTACGCGCCGCCCGGGGTGGTGTCGATGTCGCACACCGTCATCTCCCAGCCGTCGGGCCCCAGGAGCCAGCGCTTCATCAGCTCGGGCTCGGTGTGGGCGCGCCAGATGAGGTGACGAGGCGCCTCGAAGGCACGCGTGATGCGCACGTGAATGTCGTCGAGGATCTCGGTGCGCGTGCCCTTGCCGAGCGCGTACTCACGAAGGTCGGCGAGCACGGTGTCGAGCTGGGCGAGGCCATCCTCGATGCCCTGGGCCATGCCCATCGCGACGGCCTGTTCGAGCGCCTCGGGCGACGCGAAGCTCGAGCGATTGGTGAGCCGTGACCCGCCATCCGTCGCCTCGAACGTGAACGTCATCTGCACAGCAGGCATGGACTCGTCGACCTCGCCGTTCTCATCGGCGAAGAGGTCGGCGACCACAAAGGACGTGGGCTCGGTGACCTCCTGAACCTTCCACATCGCCGAGTACTTCTCGCCCTCGGGGCTCGTCATGTAGTAGCTGGCACGACCGCCGGGGCGCAGGTCGAAGCTGTCAAACGTGGTCGGGTATCCGGGCGGACCCCAGAACCGCTCGAGCTGGCGCGGGTCGGCGAACGCATCCCACAACCGCTGCACGGGAACCGGGAACTCGGCAACGAGTGTGATCGTGAGCGACTCGGGGTCGGTGATGACGGATGTGACGGGCATGGGTTTCTCCTTCGTGGATCAGTTGTCGTCTTCGGCAAACAGGGCATCGAGCCGGTCGATGCGGCTGCGCCACAGGTCGGCGTAGGCGTCGAGTAGCGCCCGGGTTCGTGCGATGGTGGCGGGGTCGCCTCTGACGATGCGCTCCCTGCCCCGCGGTTCTTTGGTCACAAGGCCCGCTCCTTCCAGCACTGCGACGTGCTTTTGGACAGCGGCAAACGACATCTCGTACGAGTCGGCGAGCTCGCTCACCGATGCCTCTCCGACGAGAGTTCGTCGCAGGATGTCGCGCCTGGTCGCGTCGGCGAGCGCATGGAATATGCGGTCGACCTCCGCGTCGCTGAGTTCAGTATCTACAACCATTTGGTTGTACGTTACGCCGCGCTCTCCGCGGTGTCAACACCCGGGTCGCATCCGACCCTCCCAAATGCAGGAGATTTCTGATGCAACGCGAGTGGATGCCCATGCTCCCGTCGCCCGCGCGCGAAATCTCCTGCATTTGGGTGCACCAATCCCCTCCGGCGGGGCCGCCCTACCCGAAGGTGAAGGAGTACGCCTCAACGCCCGGCTCGAGGGTCACCTCGAGCGTGCCCGTGCGTGCATCCCCCAGCGGGATGATCGGGTACGAGTTGGGCGTGCCCGACACCTCGAACGTGGTCGTTTTTCCGTCGATCTTGAGCGTGACCGTGCCCTCGCCGCCCAGCACCATACGAACTTCGCGAGCGGTGTAGTTGAGCCGGATGCTCGCCGGCCCGTTCGCCGGGGTGGCGTTCTGGAAGTCGAGCTCCCAGCTCCCCTGGAGCGCGAACGTGTCCTTCGGCTGGTCGGACGGATACGAGTACGTGTTCACCCCGGATGCGTATTCCTCTTCTCCGGAGAAGTTCACCATTTTGCCCAGGCTGAGGTACGTCTCGGGCGTCGTGCTGCCCAGTTCTGGGGTGTCATCCACCACATCCGTGGGCGGCGGCAGCTGCACCTCCGGAGAAGCGGAAGTCAGGAGCTCACGGATGAGCTTCTCGGTGGTGGCATAGCCACCCTCGCCGAACTTCACGTGACGCACGACCCCCTCCGCGTCGATCAGGTAGTGCGCGGGCCAGTACCGGTTGCGGTAGTTGGTCCACGTGCTGAGGGTGTTGTCGAGCGCAACGGGGTACTCGATGCCAAAGTTCTGCGCGCCCGCGATCACGTTGCGGGGCTCCTTCTCGAAGGCGTACTCGGGCGAGTGGATTCCGATCACCTGGAGTCCGGCATCCTTGTAGGCGTCATACCAGGCGTTGATGTGCGGGATGCTGCGCTGGCAGTTGATGCAGGAGTACGCCCAGAAGTCGATGAGCACCACCTGGCCCCTCAGGTCCGCGAGGTCGATGCCCGTATTGCCAGGGGTGTTGAACCACTCCTGGATGCCCTGGATGTCGGGTGCGGTGCCGCAGGACTCAAGCTCGCTCGCGCCGTTGCTGCACAGGTCGAGATCCTTGTTTTGCTCGTTCTCGAGGCCACCGAGGTCGAGCTGCTCGGCGATCGCCTCGTCGCTGGCGAACTGGTCCTGCAGCGCGCTCGTGTAGTCGGGCACGAGGCGCTGCAGGAGCTGGGGAAGGTTAAAGACCAGGCCAATCGCGAGCGCGATCATCACGACGCCGCCGATGGTGCGGATTTTGGCCTGGTGCTTGCGGAACGTCTTCACCCGCTCGGCCACCCGGCGGCCGGCGAGCGCGAAGATGAGCAACGGGAGGGCGGCGCCCACGGCGAAACTCAGGGTAAGAACAACCGTCTCGGGCCCGATGTTGCCGGTGGAACCCGCGACCGTAATGGCGGCGAGCACGGGGCCGGCGCACGGCACGTAGACGGCACCGAGCGCGAGGCCGAGGACAAAACCACCGCGCTCGGTGCCGACGTTCTTCTGGGGGATCCAGGAGAACGGCTTCTCGAGAATGTGCTGGAACTGCGGGACGATGAGCCCCACGCCGATGAGCACCAGCACCACAATTCCCGCCCAGCGCAGGAAGTCCTGCGGCAGACCCAACAGCGCCAGAATCAGCGAGCCGATGAGGGTGAAGAGGCTAAACGCCACGACCAGTCCCGCGATCACCTGGTAGGGCCGCCAGCGGCTCACCTTCGCGAGACCCTCGCCATCCGTACGTGCGCTCATCGCGCCACCCGACAGAAAAATGACCGGCAGAACCGGCAGGATGCACGGCGAGATGCCCGTGATAAGCCCGCCAAGCAGGCCAATAAGAGCGAGACTGAGCACAATTCCTCCGTGGGTGGATGTGGGTGGTGCGGTTGCTCAGGCATTCGGAACGCTGCCCCGGGCGGCTTGGATTCGCAGCACGTCCACTTTTTTCCAACCCGATCGCAGGGTTGTTCCGAACGGTGTTGTGACGGGCCAGCACACGCCGGCCCCGAAGGCTCTCTGGGTTGAGCCGTTCACATTCACTAAGGAGAGATCCATGCGAGTTATGAACCGCACCACCCTTGCCGCACTCAGCCTCGCCGCCGTCGCCTCGCTTGGCCTCGTCGGTTGTTCGCCCATGGCGACCGAGACCGAGTCGGCACCGACGCCCACCGAGGCCCCGGCGATGGAGAACGACTACACGGCTGACCTCGTTGGCGCGGGCTGCGCTGCCTACGCCGAGGCCAACCCCGATGGCGGCGGCTCGATCGTCGGCATGGCGCAGGACCCGGTGGCGGTCGCTGCATCCAACAACCCGCTGCTGACCACGCTGGTTGCCGCGGTGTCGGGTGGCCTGAACCCCGACGTCAACCTCGTTGACACCCTCAACGGCTCCGAGTTCACGGTGTTCGCGCCGGTGGATGATGCGTTCGCCAAGCTTCCCGCCGAGACCGTTGCCGCGCTGCAGCTGCCGGAGAACGCGGCGCTGCTGACCAGCATCCTCACCTACCACGTGGTGCCCGGCCAGATCCTCCCCTCGGACATCGCAGGCGAGCTGACCACCGTCAACGGTGCCACCGTCTCCGTCACCGGAAGCGGCGACAACATCATGGTGAACGACGCGACCGTGATCTGCGGTGGTGTGCACACCGCCAACGCGACGGTGTACCTCATCGACACCGTGCTCACCCCGCCGGCCTCCTAGCCGGTATCGCGAAAGGCCCGCTCCCCCTCGTGGGGGCGGGCCTTTTGTCACGTTTGGGCGGGAACGACGGATGACACAATGGGGGGTATGAGTTCCGCCCGGTCCGCCCGCGCCACGCGCGGTGTGATCGCGGCGACCTTCGCCACTCTCGTGGCCCTCATCTCGCACGTCGCCGGGGGCGGTGCGGTTCCCGGCCCGATCGGCGTGATCGCCCCGCTCATCCTGTCGATCGCGATCTGTGTGGTGGTTGCCGGCACCAGACTCTCGCTTGTGCGGCTCAGCATCTCGGTCGCGGTGAGCCAGGTGCTCTTCCACACCCTGTTTGTGCTCGGGACGACCTCGACGACACCGGCCGCGGGCCACACGCACACGGTGGTGATAGACCCCACCGCCGTGGCCCACGGGATGCACGTGGGTCCCGCCATGTGGATCGGGCACACGATCGCGGCCCTCATCACGATTGCCGCGCTGTACCACGCCGAGGTTGTGGCACGCGCGATCCTCGGGCTGCGGACGCGGCTGCGGCTCTGGTGGCGCACCGTCACACGGCCGGCGACCGTCGTCATCCCCCGTCTTCGGGTGCGCATCGAGGCGCACGTCGCGAGTCTTCCGGTCGGCTACTTCGCCGACTCCGCCCCACTCCGGGGACCACCCTCCCTCCACGCGGTGTGATTGTCCGCTGCCCGGTCGAGTGACCGCGGCAGGTTCCTGCGTGTAGTTGCGTCACGGCATCCGCCCGTGTTGGCGTGCTGGCGTGGCGCAGGAGAGGTCTTGCATGTCCGTATCTCGTCGACTCGTCGCGGCATCCGCGGCGCTTGCTCTGGCGGCGCTGGTCACGGTCGTGCCCGGCACTGCCGCGTTTGCCCACGAGCAGTTGCTCGACAGCAACCCGGCCCCGAACGCTCAGCTTGACTCGGCACCCGCCGAGGCGTCGCTGACCTTCTCGGCCGACGTTCTGACGATTGGCGCCGTGGTGCTGGTCGTCGACGGCGACGGCACCAACTGGGCCGTCGGGGATGCCCGGCTCGACGGTTCCACGGTGTCCGTGACCGTTGACCCGCTTATCCCCGTGGGCGGGTACGAGGTGCGCTGGCGTGTGGTGTCGGGGGACGGGCATCCGATCAGTGGCATCATCCCGTTCACCATCGGGGATGCCCCGCCGCTCGTTCGAGACGCGACAACCGCAACCCCTCTCCCCGCAGCATCCACGGACTCCGGCACCGCAGAGGAGCACGGCACCATCTGGCGCACCGTGCTCGTGGCAGGCACCGGCGCACTCGTCGCCGGGCTCATGTTTGCCCTCGTCACATTCATCGGTCGTCGCCGCGCGTCTCGCGACAACGACCACGCCCCGCACTAGCGGAGCACAACACTTCTGAAAGGCACAACCAATGAACACACGCGCTACCACGCGTATCGGAATCCTGCTCGTCGCCGCGGCCCTCGCCCTGAGCGGGTGTGCGGCCACGGCACCTGTCGAGGAGGAGACCGTCGTCGCGGGTGACTCCGTGACGATCGCCGACTCCTGGGTGAAGGCGGCCGAGTCGGGCATGTCGGCCGGGTTTGGCGTCCTGTCGAACGACTCCGCCACCGACGTAACGGTCGTCTCCGCGGCATCCCCCGCCTCGAGCATGCTCGAGCTGCACGAGACCGTCGAGAACGACTCGGGCGAGATGGTGATGCAGCCGGTTGAGGGCTTCACCATTCCGGCCGGCGGCGAGTTTGCTCTCGAGCCGGGCGCGAACCACATCATGTTTATGGATCTCACCGCGCCGCTCGTCGCGGGCGACGAGGTCGAGATCACGCTCACCCTCTCGGACGGCTCGACGTTCACGTTCACGGCTCCCGTCAAGGAGTACTCGGGCGCGAACGAGACCTACGAGGGCGACATGGACATGGACATGGAGGGCGACAACTAGTGGCAGATGACCAGGGCACCGACTCTGGTCGTCGTGGGTCGAGCCGTCGGCAGTTCCTCCTCGGAGGGGCTGTCGTCGGCCTCGGCGCCGCGGCAGCAGTGGGTGCCGACTACGTGATCTCGCAGGGGTCGGAGGAGCAAGCCGCCGCACCCCTGAACGGCACCGAGACGATCCCGTTTTACGGTGCCCATCAGGCCGGGGTCTCCACGCCCGCGCAGGCCCACGCGACCTTTCTCGCCCTCGACCTGCACGACGACGTCGACCGGGATGCCCTGCGCCGGATGATGCGCGTCCTCACCGAGGACGCCGTGCGCCTCACCGAGGGGCGCGCCGCCCTCGCGGACTCGGAACCCGAGCTCGCCCTTGTTCCCGCGAGGCTCACGATCACATTCGCGTTCGGCCCGGGTCTCGTCGATCGCGCCGGTGGCGCACGCCCCGCGTGGCTGGGCCCACTCCCCGCGTTTGGCATCGACCGACTCGAGGCGGCCTGGTCGGAGGGTGACTTGCTCATCCAGATCGGGGCGGATGACCCGCTCACCGTCGCCCATGCGACGCGCATGCTCCTCAAGGACACCCGCGCGTTTGGCGCACCCCGCTGGTCGCAGACCGGGTTCCGTCGGGCATACGGGTCGGAGGCCGCAGGCACCACCATGCGCAACCTGTTTGGGCAGGTCGACGGCACCTCGAACGTGGTGCCGGGCACCCCGGAGTTCGAGAGCACGGTGTGGGTGCGGGATGGGTGGCTTGCGGGCGGCACGGGTGTGGTGGTGCGGCGCATCCACATGGACCTCGACCGGTGGGACAAGCTCGACCGGAGTGGGCGCGAGCAGTCGGTGGGGCGGTCGTTGTCCAACGGGGCGCCACTGACGGGCGTTAATGAGCGGGACGACCCCGACTTCGAGGCGACCACGGCGATCGGGTTCCCGGTGATCCCGGAGTTCTCGCACCTGCGGCGCGCCCGATCGGAGAACCCGGCGGAGCGCATCCTGCGGCGCGGCTACAACTACGACGACGGGCCGACCACGACGTCGGTCTCCGACTCGGGGCTGATCTTCGTGTCGTACCAGGCCGACGTGAACACCCAGTTCGTGCCGATCCAACGGCGACTCGACGAGCTCGACCTGCTCAACGAGTGGACAACCCCGATCGGGTCGGCCGTGTTCGCGGTGCCCCCCGGATGCGCGCCCGGAGGCTACATCGGAGAAACCCTGCTGGGGTGAGGGTGGCGGGTCAGGCGCTCTCGATGACCACGATCGGGTCGGTGGTGGGGGCGTCGGAACCGCCACGCGGCTCGACCGTGACGCCCACAACATCCCCGGCACCCATCTCGCCCTCGAGCACACGCCAGGTGCGGCCGTCACTCGCGGTGAACGTGCCCGCCGGGCGTGCGCCCGACTCGTTGATGTACCAGAGCTCGTAGACCTGGTGCGGCGGCAGGGGCTCGAGGCCGTCCATGATGAGAGCGGATGCCGCGAGCTCGCCCGACCACACGAGAGTTGCCGAGCCACCCGCCATGTCGACGGACCGGCGCTGGGCATCCGGCGCTGCGTTGATCGCCGCGAGCATGTCGGCCTGCTGCTGGTTCTGCTGGTTCTGAACAATCGAGGTGGCGATGAGTCCGCCGCCCGCGACAAGACCAATCACGGCCGCGGCAGCGGCGAGCGCGGTGAGCGGCTTAGCGGTCCAGCGGGCCTGGGCGCGGCGCTCGGCGAGGCCCGGGGTCGCACCTGCAGCCGAGGTCGCGCTAGTGCCCGCGGTCGGAGCCAGCGGGGCAAGCTGCGGCGTGGCATCCAGCTGGGCCATGATGCTGGCCTTCAGGGATGCCGGCGGCACCTCCTCAGGCACGGCCATACCCAGGAGCACGGCGGTGTCGACAAGCTCGGTCACCTCGTAGCGAGTGTCGCGCGAGGTGGCGAGGTGCTTCTCGAAGGCGGCCTTCTCGTCCGCATCGAGGGCGTTGAGGGCGTACGACCCGGACTGGATGCTCGGGTCGGTGGGCTCGAGTTCGGTCACGATGCCACCCCCAATTCGTCGCGCAGTCTGATCATCCCGTCACGAATACGGGTCTTTACGGTGCCGATCGGCACACTCAAAATTGTGGCGACCTCGCTGTTGGAGTACCCGCCGTAGTACGAGAGGGTGATCGCTTGGCGCTGCAGCTCGGTGAGCCTGCCCATCGCTTTCTCCACTCTCCCGTGCTCCACGGACACCTCGACGCTGTCGGCCACGTTGTCGTAGTCGGCCTCAAAATCGCGGATGCCCACCTTGAGATCGCGGTCACGGGACGACTGCGAGGCCCGCACCCGGTCCACCGCTCGGCGGTGTGCCATCGTGAGGATCCACGTTGCCGCTCCCCCCTTGTTCGGATCAAACCGGCTTGCGGATTGCCAGATCTCGAGGAACACCTCCTGCGTGACTTCCTCGGCTTGCGAGTGGTCAACAAGGAGTCGCTTCACCAGGCCAAAGACCCTCGGGGATACGTCGTCGTACAGGTCGCTGAAGGCAAGTTTGTCGCCGGCGGCAACACGCTCGAGGAGCGCCTGTTGCCTCGTGGCGGGGGACTCCTCCTGGCCGAGGTCGTGGTCGCGGGACACAAGTTCAAGCATCGCACGATTCATGCCAGTAGTTCGGAGCGGCGGCGAGTACCGGATTGCCTGCTGGCCGTCTTGCCTGCTGGCCCTCTCACCTGAGGTAAGCCAATTACTCCTTCGCCGGGCCATCTTCCCTGAGGTAAGCCAATTACTCCTTCGCCGGGCCATCTTTCCCGAGGTAAGACAATTACTCCTTCGCAGGGCTCCGGAAGGAGCGATTGGCTTACCTCGGGGGATGACGCGGGCGGGGCCGGGAGGCCGGGCGGCCGCGGGCCGGAGGACCGGCATCCGGGCAGAGAAAATGCCGGGCCGCAGAACGCCTCTCGGCGCAAGGCCGCTCGGAGCGGCTATTAGTGGAGCCCGGGGTTACTGCGGCCCGGCCACATAAGTCTAAACAAATCGCGCGGCGGGTTATTCCAAAGCGTCGGCGCGGAACAGTCGCGCGCAGGCCGTGAACTCGTCCGCGGTGAGCGCGAAGCGCGCTCCGCGAGTGGTGAGTTCGGTGGCGCGAGCGGGGTCGACGAGTTCGGCGTCGTCGGCTGCGCTCGTGCATCCGGCAGAGAGGATGCGACAGAAGGCGGCAGCACGATCGAGCGCCACCCCAAAGTCGCCGCGGAACAGCCCGCGCAGGATTTGGTCGGCGAGCTCGGTGATCTCCTCCGGGCCGGTCGGCATGGGCGCACCAGCAACGGCTGCGTCGATTGTGGGCAGCACCTCGGTTCCGCGCTGGAAGAGGAAGCTGGTGCCGGTGGGGTCCTGACGGATGACGAGTCGCAGCAGGTAGATGCGCCACAGGGCACCGGGGAGGCTGCGGGGGCTGGAGCGCGCCCACAGTTCCGCGATCGCGTCGATGCCGTTCGCGTCGGTGAACGCGACGAGCCGTTCGAGCACGGCGGGGTCGTCGGTGTCCCGCGCGCGATCGACGAGAGCGTGCGCGGTGTCGTGCGCGACGCGAAGGATCTGCGCCGGGTCCTCCCCACCCTCGTACTCGTCGAACTTGTCCCCGGAGTACTGGGTGGGCTTGTGAAAGTCGTCAGCCATCACCGTCAAGGGTATGCCCGCAGGCGCTGGCCACGGGCTCCGGATGCCGCGGTCACCGGTCGCGCCTACGCTGGTGGGGTGCCAGAGATACCCGTTGATGAGACCTCCCGCGCCGCGCTCGCTGCGGCCGGCCTGCGCCTAAGCCTTGTAGACCCGACGGATGACGCGGCCGCAACCGCATGGACGCGCGCCGACCTGCGCGGCTTCTACGCCGACGACGTGGAGGGCGCCGAGGCGCTCACCATGTTCGAGTCGTTCCGCGAGCGCCGCTCGACCGGGGTCTACGACGATGGGGCCGCGGTTGCGGAGATCCCGGTGGCGACGGTGAGCGCGTGGTCGACCCCGTTGACCCTGCCCGGTTCTCACACCGTAGACGCGTGGGCGATCAGTTCGGTGACGGTCTCCCCCACCCACCGCCGCCGCGGAATCGCGCGCGCCCTCCTGGAGGCCGAACTGCGCACCGCCGTCGCCCACGGCATCCCTCTGGCTGCGCTCACCGTCTCCGAGGCCACCATCTACAGCCGCTTCGGTTTTGCCTGTGCGGCCTTCGCCGCCGACTGGACGATCGATACCCGACGGGCCCGCTGGATCGGGCCGGATGCACGGGGTCGTGTGCACTTCGTGGAGCGCGCCGACCTTCGCAAGCTGGCGCCCGAGATCGAGGCGCGGGCTCGGGCTCGCATTGTCGGCGAGGTCGACCGGTGGGATCGCCTCTGGGACACGATGTTCGGGCTCACGCCGGACACGGCGAAGGACGCGGGCAAGCTGCGCGCCGTGCGCTACGACGACGAGGCGGGTGTTCCGCAGGGCTACGCCGTGTACCGGGTGCTCGACAACCCGACCGACTTCTCGTCACACCCCGTGGAGGTCACCGAGTTGGTCACCGCGACCGACGATGCCTACGCGGGCCTGTGGCGCTACCTGATTGAGCTCGACCTGGTGTCCGAGGTGCGGGTCAGCCTGCGTTCGGTGGACGAGCCGGTGCGGTGGATGGTCGCGGATGCTCGTGCCGCCCGCAAGACGAAGGAGAGCGACCACCTGTGGCTGCGCATCCTCGACGTCAAGGCGTCGCTCGAGGCGAGGGCGTACTCGGCGCCGGTTGATCTGGTGCTCGACGTGTCGGACGCGCTCGGGTTCGCCGAGGGACGCTTCGCGATCTCGGTGGATGCGGGCGGGGTTGCGAGTGTGACGGCGACCGACCGTGACGCCGACGTGCGGCTGGGCGTCAACGAGCTGAGCGCGCTCCTCCTGGGCGGGGTCTCGGCGCTGACCCTTCAGGCCGCGGGGCGCGTGACGGAGGTGGCGCCGGGCGCGGTCGTGGCGTTAGATCGAGCGTTCCGCGGAGATGTCGCGCCGCGACTCGGTATCTGGTTCTAGGCCTCGCGCGGCGGCTCACACCGGGACGGCGACTCCCCCGGTGTGGTGCTCGCGGCGGGGACGGAGAGCGGCGTCCTTGGTGCCGAAGCGCGAGGCATCCCGCAGCCACCGCTCGCGCGCGGCGGGTGTGGTGTGGCGCACCTCGCCGAAGCGGCTGACGCCGACGGTGCGGATTCCGCAGTACCCGAGCGTCGCCCGCGTGAGCGAGGTCTCGGATGCGTTGCGGTACACGAGCCGGTTCCAGGCGCGCGGCGAGTCCATCGTCATCACCACGCGGGCGGTGCGGCCCACGAGCAGGCGATCCCAGAGCCGACCCGTCGGGCGGTACCGGAACGCGAAGCCGCTGAGAAACACGCGGTCGATAAACGACTTCAGCACCGCCGGATAGGTGCCCCACCACTGCGGGTAGAAGAACACGAGGTGGTCGGCCCAGGTGACGTCGTCCATGTAGCCGGCGACATCGGGCGGGAGTGGGGCGTCGTCGGGGTGGTCGGCTCGGGGCATCCGCAGTTCACCCCGGAGTGTGGGGTGGGCCGGGATGGTGTCGGTCGCGAGGTCGATCATCCGCACGTCTGCGCCGCCAGCGGTTGCCGCCACGCGGTAGCTGTCGGCGAGTGCATGGCTGAACGACCCGACGATGGGGTTGCCGACGATCACGAGGATGCGCGTCACTGGGGTTGTCCTTTCTGGACGATCAGGTCGTTGATGGCGAGCAACTGCGCGTGGAACTGTTCCTGGTCAAGTCCGGGCACGGCATCGAGCACGTCGCCGAAGAACGCGCTGAGGGTGCCTCCGGCCGACTGCACGAGTTGCCAGGCGCGTGGCGTGAGGTCGAGCATCACGCGCCGGGCGTTGGCGGGGTCGCCGGATGTGGTGAGCCAGCCATCCGCGACCAGTTCCGGCACACGCTTGGAGACCGCCGCCTTGGAGATCACGAGGCACTCCGCGAGCTCGGTGACACTCGACGTGCCGAGCTCGGCGAGGGTGGCCAGGAGCCGGAAGTGGCTGAACGTGGTGTTGTGGTGCTTGCGAAGGTAGGCATCCGCATAGCTGTCAAAGTGCGACACCACCTCGTGGATGGTGACGGAGACCTGAGTGGACATGCAGGTAGTCAACTAGTTAACACTCAGGTTGTCAACTAGTTGACACTTTCAAGGTGGGATGCTCTCCCCCGCTACGCTTAAGGGGTAGGGCCTGTAGCTCAGTTGGCAGAGCATCGGACTTTTAATCCGCGGGTCGTGGGTTCGAGCCCCACCGGGCCCACGCCGGGGCGTGTATTTCTTCGCCTGATTGTGGACGTTTTGTCTTCGGGTGATGGTTGACGTTGTTTCGGTGGTTGCTTGACAGTGCCTTCGGGTGATGCTTGACACTCTTTCTCATGTTGAGGGAGTTCAGTGTGTCGGAGCAGCGGTATCAGGCTGTGTTGGCTGTGATTTCGGATGGTCGGACTGTGTCGGAGGTTGCGGCGCAGTGGGGTGTTTCTCGTCAGAGTGTTCATGCGTGGCTGGTGCGCTATGAGGCCGAGGGGTTGGCGGGGTTGTCTGACCGTTCGCATCGGCCGCGGTCGTCTCCGCTGCAGATGCCGGCCGAGGTTGAGGCGTTGGTGTTGGAGCTGAGGCGTCAGCATCGAGGGTGGGGTCCGCGCAGGCTGGTGTTCGAACTGGGCAAGCGTGGTGTTGGCTCGGTGCCTTCGGAGTCGGGCGTGTATCGGGCGTTGCGGCGGGCGGGTTTGATCGAGCCCGGGGCCAGGCGCAGGCGGAAGGAGAGCTGGAAGCGGTGGGAGCGGGGTTCTGCGATGGAGCTGTGGCAGATGGACATCGTGGGCGGGTTCCTGCTGGCTGACGGCACGACGGTGAAGTGCCTGACCGGGGTCGATGATCATTCCCGGTTGTGTGTCTCGGCGAGGCTGATGCGTCGTGAGATTGCCAGGAACGTGTGTGATGGCTTGGTGGAGGCATTGCGCAGGCACGGGCTGCCGGGCCAGATCCTGACCGACAACGGCAAGGTGTTCACGGGTCGCTTCAACCAGCCGCCGGTTGAGGTGCTGTTTGACCGGATCTGCCGGGAGAACGGCATCGATCACATTCTGACCGCCCCGAGATCACCCACCACCACGGGCAAGATCGAGCGGTTCCACCGATCCATGCGGGCAGAGTTCCTCACCGGGAAGGTGTTCCCGACGATGGCGCATGCGCAGGCCCAGTTGGATGAGTGGGTTGCCGAATACAACCACGAACGCCCGCACCAGTCGCTGAACATGCAAACACCAGCTGCCCGGTTCGCGGCTTCCTTGGCAGCGGAGGTGCCGGTCACCGTCGATGACAGCGCCCTGCATCAGGATCGGGGAAGCAACGACTGGGTCACCCGGACCGTCTCATCGGTCGGGGTCGTGTGCGTTGCCTGGCAGCAGATCTCCGTCGGCAAGCACCGTGCCGGCACCAAGGTCGACATCCACGTCGCTGCCGGGCTCCTGCAAATCTGGGACGGCAACGAGTTGCTCAAAACCGTCGCCCGCGACAACCCCGGAAAGGAGGTCCGAGTCAAGAAAGCCTTCTCCATGCCCCCACGCGGGGCCTAACCTATCCACGAGAGCGTCAAGAATCACCCGACGCCAAACCGACAAGCATCACCCGAATGTCCACAGGCCCACGAATCAGCGACGCCCATCGGGTGGCGCTGATTCGTTCTCCCGAAGTAGAAGAACACTTCGTGGGCCCCCGCTGCGCAGTCCGGACCGGCGCACCGCGCTGGGCCGGCGGCACAGTAGGGGAGTCGAGCCCCACCGGGCCCACGATGGATCGTGGCCCCGTCGGGGCTGCGAGCCGTCGTCTTCCCGAAGTAGAAGAACTTTTCGTGGGCCCACAGCCGCCGGTTCCGGCGCATCGCCGCCTCTCGCGGCCCGAGCACTCCGGGCAACCGGCGATGTGACGGCCGTGCGCGCTGGGGAGTCGAGCCCCACCGGGCCCACGCCGGGGCGTGGCCCCACTGGGGCCGCGACCGGGCGTTCTCCCGAAGCAGAAGAACACTTCGTGGGCCCCCGCTGGGCAGTCCGGACCGGCGCACAGCGCTGGGCCGGCGGCACAGTAGGGGAGTCGAGCCCCACCGGGCCCACCGTCTTTTTAGCTGGTCAGGTCGGCTTTTTCTTCTTTCATCGGGATCGCCGATTTCGGCTCAGTTTCGTCCCGTGCCCACACTTTGCCCACAACGCCTGGAGAGCCCGCTGCGCTGAGAGCGTCTCCAACCGCGTCGAGGTCGTCATCGAAGAGGTCGGCGTAGACATCGAGAGTCATCGCTGCCGAGGCGTGACCGAGCATCTTCTGCACCGCCTTCACGTTGGCGCCGGCCGAGATCGCGAGGCTCGCCGCGGTGTGGCGGAGGTCGTGAGGGACGAGCCTCACGAGATCGGGGTGCAGGTCAAGCATCTTCGTCATGGCCGGCTCGAACCGACGAGCGCGGAAATTCTCGTTCCGGATAGGACCACGGTCGGGGGCGGTGAAGACGAAGTCGCCCTTGGGCTTCCCCTCGCATCGCGTGGCGAGCAGCTCACTGAGGAAACTCGGGAACGGGACACTCCTGCGGCTGTGGTTCTTCGGGGTTCCGTAGACGAGCTCGCCGCCGACCTCGGTGACCGCCTTGTCGATGCCTCCGATTGGGGCCATATGCCTCTTGGCCTGACTCGGCAGGTGGTCAGGAATGGATCACCGGAAAGCTAATCCTACCGGTCGAATTCGCGTTCCTCTTCGCGCCTACGCTCCCGCTCGATCTCTGCTTCGGCTTCGTATCGCCAGTCTTCAAGAGCCAACTCGAAGTCGTCCGATGGATCTAGTTCGACTTCGAGAACCTCCTCGAAACGAGGATCGTCGCCGATCTCAGCCTCATCCATCTCTAATCCACACACCCAGCACTCAAAGGACTCGGGATAGGCGTATCGATAACCCGATGGTGTGTTATCGGGGTAGCTAGCACCCGTGAAGTCTGTGTCTGATTGCGTGACGTATCGAAATAGCAGGGCCCGGCTGCCGCATACGGGGCACGAGTGGCTGGAAACTTGCTCGTCGTCAACCCGCTGAGCCACGCGCGACTCGATCGATCGAACAAAATCATCGGCGCTCGCCTGCGACAGGTTGCCCAGCAACTGCTCATAACGCCTCGCCGCGATCGCCTTCTTCTCTGTCAACGCGCGTTGCGAATCTGACGCCTTCTCGTTAAGGAGCATGTCCACGATCTCGAGATTCGAAGAGTCCCAGAGGCCGTCGTGCTTTGGGGCTTCGATCGCCATGACGCTCTCAACGATCCGCACCATGTTCTGCACCGCCACGCGAAGTTCCCGCAGTGACACAACCCCCATGTGCGCGACGGCATTACGGATTTCGAAGACTTGCTCGACGTCCCGTCCTGAGGGCATGCCTTTTTGCTCACCGTGAATTGCCTTGAACAGCGCGAACGAATCCATCCCGTTTACCGTTTTCAGCGTGGCTATATCGAAAGCCAACCGGTGGGAGCGCGCGAGGATTAGTGCCGAGGCGCTTCTGCTCTTCGTGTCGGCGAGCAGCATAGGTGCCTCTAGGGCAATGCTGTACTTGAGGAGCGCCTCGACCGCGAGGCCAGCCGATAGTGCTCCCCAAAAGGCCTCATGGGAGGTCTCAACTGCATAGTTGCGTAAGGCTGCATTGGCAGCGACCTGCGCCACATGGAGAAGGTGTCCAGCTAGGTCTGGGGTGCTGAGTTCGACACTCTCCCAAACATGCGCTTGACCTGCTGGACCGCGATCCTCTACCTTCTCGCTATCGCCCATCTTCCGGATCTCCAGCCTCTCTAGGACAAGTCATCGACGAAAGTCACGTGACGATGTAACCCGTGTGGCGCGAACCACCTGCAGAGTTATGGCCAACAGTTCGAACATGTCGAAGACCTTTGCGAGAAAGTCGAGATAAGTAACACCGTTTTGATCGAGGGCACTGACTACTCGACCACTTCGCAGATCATGGCGAGCTGACGCATGTCCGATGTTGTTTCTCGCCTTGTTGTCTAGAACTCCGGACATCGCGGCCCATCGAGGTACGAGAGCCACATAGGCGATCTTGTAGGCGCTTGAGAGCCGGTCAAACTGCCGCAAACTGGATGGTCGCTTACGCTCCGGAACAATAGCTACGTCAGGATGCTCGTCCCCGAAAGAATTCGGATCGCCGCGCTTCACAACGTTCTGAGAAGCCACCAAGTATTTCAGCGTCTTGCAGATCACCTCAAAGGCCTGTTGATACAGGTCTCGCATCTCGGGAAACTCGTCCCGAAAGAGCGTCAAGTCATCAAGTCGTGTCAGGGGTTCAACCCATCTAACGAGACGCCCTGAGCGCCACATCTCGTAGCGCTCTATATATAAGCCGATCAATTCGAAGATCGACCGTTGGAGCGCCACCAACTCGCCAGCATCCCCCTCAGCCCGCATGAACTCGACATAGGTCGCTTGCTCTATGGCTGCCGTGTGCTTCCGTAGGTAGCTGTCAATAAAGCGAGCCGCAGGCTCGCTCATGTTGCCCGCAACAAGCGATAAGTGCGTCCCGACGGCCTGGCTGGCTAACGTTGTGCGCTGATGCGTGGTGCTCACCGATTGCCAATCTGAAAACACATCACGACCGGCGCGGTCGAAATTGACCCAGTCTTCGGCCAGGTAGTACTGGAAGATTCGTTGAACGCGGGGCCAGCCTTCGACGACAGCTTCGCGGGCTGTCCCCTCCGCGGCGAAGTACTCGAGCGCCTCATCCCCAAGCAGATACTGCAGAGTCATCATGCTGAAGCCTCCGACTGGTTGATCGAAATCGGAGTCATAGCGCGCCGGGACGTAGGGGTTGATGGTCACGACCTTTAGATCGTCACTCTCGGCTGGCGGCAGCACATCGCACTCGAAGCTAATCCGATGGTCTTCGAACTCCTGACCACTAGCGCGAGCTCGGATCGGAATATGGCAATTAGGGCATGGGATGTAGAAGCGAGTCGTGTCAGTTGAATCGGCCGCCACTCGCGCGATGAATGGATTGCCACATCCTCGGCAACCAAGGTAGTTCCTGATCATCATCGAACCTCACCCCCAATACGAATCCACGGCCCGCTAGGCGACCGCCCAAGCGGGTCACGACTCAGCATCGATCCACTCTTTCGGAACAAGTCCCTCACCATTCCGCCAGTTGTGCCGTACTGAGTCCGCGAACCATGGTTCTGAGAGATTGGCGTGGTCGCTAACGATGATCTGAAGGCCAGGTGCAACTGATTTCGCGACGTCGTGCATGAGCTTGAACATCCTCGCGACTTCGTCGTGGTCCCCGTCGGAGGTCAGCTCATCCTCTCCGACGTACTGAGTCTCGTAGAAGACTTGCGTTGGCTGGTCCAGCATGAGTATCCGAGGCACTGGTCGTCCGGCTGTGACAAAGAACTCGTGGAGGGCTAGGTGCACAGCGAGGTGAATTCCGAGCCAGTTCGCGCCACTTCCCATGGATCTAAGGGTTGCAGGACCGGTATCCGTGTCGAGGACCACAGTGAGGCGTTCGACGTCCAACCAGACGCCGCCCTCCGCGTTCTCTACCTCAAGCTCTATCGCCAACGCGGTGATGCGCTCGCTTAGTTTCGTCACAACCTTGCGCAGTCGCTGCTCTGCGACGTGATCGTCGAGCTCCTCCTCGAGTGCGCGAACCCGCCCTTCTAGCTGCTCGATCCTTCGCTGAAGCTCCCCGACATTCAGGTCGTCCGTGGCCTGCACCTGACTAAGCGTCGCGTCGATGCGCCCCCGGATGAATTCTCGGCGCTCGGCCCCTAGACGAGACCCGGAGTCCATATCTTGAGTCTCGATCTGACGAAGTGCCACTTCGAGGGCGATGAGACGCTCTCTCTTCACCTGAGCCTCCGCATCAAGGCGCTCTAGAGCGGCTCGCCTTGCGGGCTCCGCCCGAGTCATGGACTCTAGTTCGCGACTCAGCGTCTCGAGTCGGTCGTTGAGTTCAAACGGCAACGGGTCGTCACCTGTTAATACTTGCCGGCAGACGGGGCAGGTTGACTCACGGGCCGCGCCTGAGTCCGAGTGAAGTAGGCCCAGGCTAGCCAGACGCTGTTTGTGTTGACCAAGCGCGTGCCCGAAGCCACCTTCACCCTCGACCACGTCGAGGAGTAGTGCGCGGTCATCCAACAACTGACCGAGCTCGAATCTCAGTGTCGAGCGCTCGGCCTCAAGGGTTCTACGTCGATCTTGCGATTCGAGATCAGCGAGAGGAGAAATTGGTTCGGATCGAGCGAGACGTATTCCGCTTAGAAGTTCGACGGCGACCGAGGTGCTCGGGACCTCACTGACAGAAAGCATCCCTGCCTCATGCGCCTCTGTGACGAGCGCAGACAGTCGGAGGTTGATCTGTTCAGCGTCGTCTAGAGCAGCTTGAGCGTCGCGTTTGGCCGCCCGGAGTTCTCGCTTCGCCGCACGTAGCCTCGCGTGCTTTGCGGCGTTGTCCCCGGGTAGCGCGCCCAAGAAGAAGGGCAACGTATCGCGCAGCATAATCGAAATGCCCTCATCGTTCTGGCGATGGAAGAGCAACGACTTGTTAGCCACCTCTTGCTGTTCCTGAAAACAGAAGAGCGCGGCCGCGCCGAGCGAGATAGACGTATCTGGACGGAGGCTGTTCTCGGGCGTAGCCAACTTCGCGTCAACGAGGCCGATGCGGGTCCCCACAACTTCTCGTGCAGAGGTGGAATCTGAGTTCGGCACCATGGATTCGAACTGCGGAAACTGCATGTCGGATCCACCGAACGTGACCATCATTTGATTGGTCTCCGCGCGTCCTGGCGCAAGCGCCGGGCGCGCGAGCATGACGCGAGACCCATCGTCGAACGTCCATAGAGTTGCGAACCATTGAACGTGCTTGCGAATTACGCCCGGTGGCATTTCGATCTTGTCTCTGCCGAGGCAGTAGTCAACGATCGTGAGAATTGCGCTCTTGCCGGTTCGGGACTTTCCCGTAACGATGTTCAGCTCGCCCGGATTGAAGTCGACCTCTCGGATCCGCCCATCGACGTTATACAGAGCGATCTTCAGCAATTGCATAACGCTATGGTGCCACGCCGAGGAGGCCGAACACAGACGCCGAACGTTCGGCAGTCGTGAACCATCGTCCGACGAATCCGGACGCTTGAACGATCTCTGCAAGCTCCGGAGACTTCTTCAGCACAGCAGACTTACTGATTGCGCCTTCCAGGGTTCCGTCGTTCTCTAGTCGGAGGGACCCAAGGCGCAGGCCAAACCGCAATCCTTCACGCACGTACGGAACCAGACTCTCCGCCCTGGCTCCAAATCCGGAGACAAGAACCGGGTTCTCAACTATCCACTTCGTAAAGTGCGAATCTATTCGTTTTGGCAGCTCGCGGCGGGTATCGCGATGCAACACCAATGGTGCGGCGATGAAGGAGTACTCCCAAGGCATCAGCTCCCCCGACACATATTGGTGCTGTTCCGCCGCGCCCGCGATGATCACCGCGAGTAGCGCCGGATTCAACATCGCCGCAGTGACAGAGTTCCGATATTCCCAAGATGGCAGCTCCATCAACTGAAGTGGACCACGCGAATGCTCGACCACTATTCGGCCTCAATAGTTATCGACCGAATCATGGCCTCGAACTCGGGATGCCAGCCGTGGGTACCTCCGTCAGCGATCTCACACCGCGCCCCTCGCGCGTAGAACGCGTCGGAGTACTGCGGCCGAACTTGCACGGCGCTCGAATCGCGAAGCAACTCATAAAGCTGTCGACCAGCCGATCGACGCACTTCGTCGGTCGCGTCTGGTGGCAGCCTATTCAGCATGTCGTCGAAAGAGTTCTCCCACTCATCGATCAGCGATTCTTTGAAGGTCTCGAGCTCTCTCATTTCGAGCAATTTCCCGTCGAGCCACTCCGTCGTCTGGGTTATAGCGCGGTGATAGTCGAGCACAGCTTTCTCGACTTGACGCTCGCGCAGTTGTAGCCAACTCAGCTGTGTCACGAACAAGCGGCCCCCATGGGCGGCCATGAGTTCGTTCCGGTTGAATCGGTTGGCTTCGACTGTCGTTACTAAGTTGTCCGGTGTCATGCGGTCGCGAATACTGGACGCTGTTCGGTGGAAATCGAGTCCGTCAACTGCACCTCGCCGACCGCCCAGAAGGTCGACGCAAACGCGGAACCACCATGCCCAGATGAGGTCGAGATATGTGGACTCATGTCCGATCGGCGGAGCTACTCCGAGGACCATTCGAAGCGAGTCGTCTATGTCAAAAATCGGCGCCGAACCAT
>CBDIIE010000012.1:0-225436 GCA_965279605.1 Rhodoglobus sp. | reverse complement strand
GAGGGACGACAGTCGCAGCTTGCAGTGTGTCCCCGGGATGACGCGTGGCGCGACTACCTCGCCGAGCTGTACGCCTACTACGCAGCCGCCCGCCCCCGGTTCCTGTGGGTTGAGGACGACTTCCGGTACCACAACCACCCGCCGCTGGCGTGGGGCGGATGCTTCTGCGTGGAGCATGTCGCCGAGTTCTCGCGTCGGGCCGGGCGCGCGCTTACCCGCGAGGAGTTCGTTGCAGGTCTTCTCGCACCGGGGGATCCTCACGAGTTCCGCGCGATTTGGCTCGAGACTGCTCGCGAGGCCCTGGAGCGCGCGGCCGCCGCGGTTCGGGATGCCGTGCACGCTGTATCCCCGCAGACGCGGCTCGGTCTTATGACCTCGGTGCCCGCCGTGCACGCGGCCGAGGGTCGACGCTGGGCAACGCTCCTCGAGGCGCTGTCCGCACCACATGCCCCCGCCGTGCGCATCCACCTGCCGGCCTACTCGGAGCGTCGCCCCGCCGAGTACCTCACTCTTTTCCACACCATCTCCGACCTGCATCGTGCACTTCTGCCGCGGGAGGCGGAGATTTACCCGGAGCTAGAGAACTTCCCCTACTCCCGGTTCGCCAAGTCGCTCGCGTTCACGCGCTTCCAGCTGTTGAGTGCCCAGGTGCTCGCCCTGCATGGGATGACCCTCGACCTCTTCGATCTCAACGGCTCGGGCCTCGTTCCGGAGGACGGCTACCAGGTGCCGCTCGCGGCGACGAAGGACTACCTCGAGCGCACGGAGCCGGCGTTCCGCCAGGAGCGACGGGGCGTCGTGGTGCTCGTCTCGGAGGACTCATCCGCCGCCCTCCACACCGCTCAGGGCCGTTCCATGACGGAGCTGTACCCACGGGAGGGCTTCTTCGGCGGGTTGCTCGGTGCCTACGGCGTCGCGTTCCGCTACTCCACCGACAGCACGGTCGTCGGTGAGGTGGTGGCCGTCTCGGGCCAGCTCTTCCGCACGCTCGGAGTGGATGTCACGCGCGCTCTGTTCGCAGCCAACCGTGTGATCCTCGACGCCGAGGCGGTCGACACACTCGTGGCTCTCGGGCTCGGCGATCTCGTCGCCGCACGCGGCGTCGCGTGGAGCGGGGACGAGGACGGCGAGGTCACCTATGAGGAGGCTGCCCCGGGGACGATACTCGTCGGTCGCCCGGTCGCGCGCGCTTCCACGTTGTTGCTCGGTGCGGACATCGCCCGCGTCGACTACGACGATCGGCGCGTTCGCCCGCTCACGACTCTCCGGGCCGCCGCCCACGCGGACCGCGGTCCCGGCCATGTTGTCGTGGATGAGCGTGTACTCGTCGTTCCATTCGGTCGCGTCGACCCGCTCGCGGGGCTCGTGCCGATGATCCGCACGACTGCACGGCGCGACCTCGTCCACGCCGAACTGACCCGGTGGGGCGCCGACGTGCCGCGCCTGGAAGGGAGCGCCGACGTCGCCGTTTACGCCTACGTGGACGACGCGTTCGGCACCCTCTACCTCGTCAACGCGTCGCTCGACCCCGTCGTCGCTCCGCGATTGCGCGTGGCGGGAGCGACCGAGGTGACGAGCATCCACGTGGATCCCAGCGAGGGTCGCGCCCGCGAAGTCGCGTTCGGCCTCGACGGCGACGTGCTCATGCCGGATTTCACAATCCCGGCGCTCGGTGCGGTACTCCTGAGCCTGCGCTGATCGGACCAACCCGTTCGGGGGCCTCGATCGGTGAGCGGGTCAGTGTGCGTCGATCAGTACGCGCACGCCTGTCACCATTCGGCGAATGAGCCGTCCTCGTGGCGCCAGATCGGGGTCCGCCACGCGTGGCCGCGACGGTCCGCCTCGCGCACCGCCCGCTCGTCGATCTCCACGCCGAGTCCTGGGCCGGTCAGCAGCGGGATGTAGCCGTCCACGAACTGGAGTGGTGACGTGTCGAGCACGTAGTCGAGCACGTCGGCACCCTCGTTGTAGTGGATGCCGATGCTCTGCTCCTGGATGAGGTAGTTCGGCGTCGAGAATCCGATCTGCAGGCAACTCGCCAGGGCAATGGGGCCGAGTGGGCAGTGTGGCGCCAACTGAACGTCGTACACGTCGGCGAGGGCCGCGATCTTGCGCACCTCGGTGATGCCGCCCGCGTGGGAGAGGTCTGGCTGGGCGACCGCGATCCCCGCCTGCAGCGCGGGCAGGAACTCGGTGCGGTGGTAGAGGCGTTCGCCCGTCGCCACGGGCACCGACGAGGCCTCGACGATCTGGCCAAGCAGCGCCGTCTTCTCGGGCACCACGGGCTCCTCGATAAACAGGGGACGCACGGGCTCGAGCAGCACCGAGAGCCGGCGCGCGTTGGCAACCGACACGCGCCCGTGGAAGTCGATCGCAACATCCCGATTTGGCCCGAGCACCGCTCGCGCCGCCTCCGCGCGCTCTACGACCCCGTCGAGTTCCGCCGACGTCGCAAGGTGCGTGAGGCGGCCGCTCGCGTTCATCTTGACCGCTGTGAGGCCCTGATCCATCCGTTCCTGCACGTGGTCGGTGACTTCCGACGGATCGTCGCCGCCGATCCACCCGTACATGCGGATGCGGTCGCGCACATGACCGCCGAGCAGCCGGTGCACGGGCACCCCGAGCGCCTTGCCGGCGATATCCCACAGCGCTTGGTCGAGTCCCGCGAGCGCACTTCCGAAGACGGGCCCGCCGCGGTAGAAGCCGCCGCGCGCCATGAGGGAGTGGAGGTCCTCGATGCGCGCCGGGTCGGCTCCGATCAGGATCTCCGCGTACCGCTCCACGGCGCTGCGCACCACGTCGGCGCTGCCCTCGAGGACGGGCTCTCCCCAGCCGACGAGCCCGTCGTCGGTCTCGACGCGCACGAATAGCCAGCGCGGCGGAACGAGGAATGTCTCGATGCGGGTGATGGTGCTCACAATGCTCCTTCGGTGTGGGGAGAGGTGGTCGCGGCGGGAAGACCCCAGCCGTCGTCCAGGGTCGTGATCGCCTGCCCGATGGCGAGCAGTTCGGCGCCGCCCGCGAGGAACTCGGCGGCATTGCCGCGCTCGATCCCCCCTGTCGCAACGAAGTGTGCGGTCGGGAACGGACCGTGCATCGCGCGAATCCAGCCGGACCCGAGCTGGGCCGCGGGGAACGCCTTCAGCCAGTCGAAGCCCTGGGCCATTGCCCGGTGTACCTCGGTTGCGGTCGCCACGCCGGGCAGGTGGGGCAATCCCGCCTCACGCGAGGCGAGCGCGACCTCCGGGTCGAAACCTGGCGCGACCGTGAACCGGGCGCCGAGGCGCTCGGCCGTCTCCAGCCGGTCGAGCGTGGTGACCGTGCCCGCGCCGACGATGTGGCCCCGCGCGAGACCCGCCTCCACGGCGGCCGCGAGCGAATCGTGGGCGGACGGGTCTTGGATAGGCACCTCGACGAGCCTCGCCCCGGCCGCCCACGCCGCCTGGCACAGTCGCACGGTCTCGTCCGGTGAGAAGCCCCGCAGGATTGCGAGCAATGGAGATCGGCTCGCCGCCTCCGCGAACACGTCGCCGGAAGGGCCGGGTGAGGGAATGGACACGGGTGCTCCGTTCACGACGCGCGGGCGGGACGCAGGCGCGCGAGCGCTGCGGGATCTTCGGGATGGTCGGTAAGGCTCGCGAGGACAAGCGCCGCGACGGCATGACCACGGGCGAGGCGAGCCTGCGCTAGTCCGGACGGGTCGTCAAGGTAGGCGCTCAGCCAGCCCGCCGCGAACGCGTCCCCCGCACCGACGACCTCACGCACCGTGACCGGCGCGGGTGCGAGCGTGGTCCGGACGGTGCCGTGCCATTCGACGGCATCGCGGTCATCATCCTTGATCACCAGGTGAGTGGGTTCGGGGAACAGCTCTCGAATAGAGGCATCGTCGGCCCGCCCCCACAGGCGCTCCGCTTCGTCACGGCCGACGAACACGATGTCCGCTCGGCGCGCGAGAGAGGCGAGCACGGGGGCCGCGGTCGCGGCATCCCAGAGGCCGGGACGGTGGTTGACGTCAAACGAGAGGAGTGCGCCGCGCTTACGCAGACCTGGCAGCTGCATCGCGAGCGCGGCGCACGTGGGGGACAACGCCGAGATGATGCCCGACGTGTGGATGAGTCGCGGAACCGGTTCGGCACGCGCGAGGTCATCGGGGCTCAGACGCGACGCGGCGCTCCCGCCCCGGTGGTACCAGACCCGGGTGCGCCCGTCGGCGCGACCCTTGGTGTAGACGCCGGTCGGGGCATCCACAATCACGGCTATGCGAGTGACGTCGACGCCCGCGTCGATGAGGTCAAGGGTGATGCGCCTGCCCCACGGGTCATCGCCGACGGCCGTGAGCATTCCCGTCGTGTGGCCGAGCCGCGCGAGGTGCGAAGCAACATTCGACTCGGCGCCCGCCGTGCTCACGAGCAGATCGGGGGAGCGTTCAAGCGTGCCACCCTCCGGCGCGGTCAGCTGCAGGAGCGTTTCCCCGATGGCAAGTACGTCGAGGGCGCCGGGCACCGTCGTTCCCTCCGGCGCGGGGGCAGTACTCATACGGTGGGTTCCCGAGGCGGGTGGAGGTCGAGCGTTGTGTGCATGGCGGCGGGGTCAACGCACGACCAGAAGGTCTCGACGAGACGTCCG
Source organism: Rhodoglobus sp. (assembly GCA_965279605.1). GTDB lineage: Bacteria > Actinomycetota > Actinomycetes > Actinomycetales > Microbacteriaceae > Rhodoglobus. The sequence goes on along the minus strand of CBDIIE010000012.1, from coordinate 220,810 downwards.
GCTCCGTCGAGGAGGTCACCCGTGGAGATGGCCACGCCGTCGGGGAGCACCGTGAGGCCCGACGTGGGGTCCAGGTAGAAGATGTCGGGTGTGAGGCCGTACCTGTCGACAAGCAGGTGGATGAGGTCGCGCATCCGGAATACACGAACGACGGCGTTTCCGATAGCGCCGACCCGGACGAGACCTGCCTGCTCGAGCAGCAGCCCCGCGCGATCGAAGTCGTGCTCGTGTTCGTACTCCCGGCCGTCGTCGGTGGGACGGGGCTGGTAGTCGCGCATTGTCGTGGGCACGATCTCGCCGTCTGGGCGACGCAGCTGCACGTGCCGGTCGACGGTGTGACGGTCGGGGATCTGCACGAGGTACTCGCCGAAGTGAAAGCTCGTGCATGACACGTAGGTGAGTCCGAGCATCACGATCGTCGTGTCAAGGGCGAGCAGACGGCCGAACGTGGAGAGCATGTCGAACACCGAGAGCGTGGGGTCCGTGTCGGTTACCGTCGAGGCGTGTGCTCCGACGGCGGAGAAGGAGTGGCGGTAGGCGGTGCTACGGAGGGCCCCGGGCATCCGGCGGATCATCTCGCTGATGATGCCCATCTCGGATTGGTCGCCCGCGGGGTCGATTACGGGGTCATCCTCGGCCTCGTGACGGAACGTGAAGGCGGGGGCGACGAGGGTTCCCATCTCCCCGACGGCGGTGCGCAGTGCGTCGGCGATGGTCCCGGCGCCGCCCTCGACCTCCCCGAACGGCCGCAGCGCGGAGTGCACCAGGATGGTGTCACCCTCGCGAATGCCACACTCGCGCAACGCGGCAAGGGCACTGTCCCGTGTGACGGGAAGGGTCGGACGGGACCTGGCGAGTGCCATGGCAGTCTCCCTCGAATTGAGCGATAAATGATTCGAGTATGATTGAAACTGATTGTTTCGCTGCCATCATTGCACATCTGGAGGGCCGACGTGCCGACGTACACGAGGGTTCTCCGGTCCCCCGGGGTGCTGCGCGTGCTTGCCTCGCAGCTCGCGGCCCGACTCCCTGCCGGGATGACCGCGCTCGCGATCCTCCTCCACGTGCAGGCGCAGACCGGCTCGTACGCGCTCGCCGGGATCGCCGTCGCCGTGCTCTCCCTCGGTCAGGCCATCGCCGGTCCCGTCGGGGGGCGGGCGATCGGACGCTGGGGTGCCCGACCGGTGCTCGCGCTTGCGATCACCGTCTCCGCGGCGGCGACCGCAGCGATCGCTTTGCTGCCGTTGGACGGCCCCGCCGCCGTTCCACTCCTCTTGGCGACGACCGCTCTCGTCGGCCTCACCACGCCGCCCGTGCAGCCCACCGCCCGCGCCCTCTACCCGCGGCTCGTTGACGACAGCCGCGTGGTGCCGCTCCTGGCCATCGACGCATCCCTGCAAGAGATCATCTTCGTCATCGCGCCCGTCGTCGCAGCTATCGTCGCAGGACAGGTGAGCACGGTCGCCGCACTGTTCGTCGTCGCTGGCATCCTTGTCGTCGGCGGGATCTGGTTTCTCACCACGCGCGAGGTCGGGGCGTTTCGTGTCGAGCGCAGCGAGCGTCCGATGGGTGCTGTCGCGCTGCGTCCCGCGGTACTCATTGGGGTCGTCGTGGGCTTCCTGCTCGTCGGGGCCTCCGCCGCCGTCGAGGTGGCCGTTGTGGCCGTCGCACCCAGCACCCCGCTGGTGGCGGGCATCCTGCTCGCGGTCTACTCGCTTGCAAGCCTCATCGGCGGACTCGCGATCGGCCACGTTGCGATCGGACCGTGGTCACTCGCGCGGCGACTCACCGTCGTTGCGCTCGGTCTCGCAGTGTGCGTGCCGTGGATCAACGTGTGGACTATCGGAGTTGGTCTCGTCATCGCCGGGCTCGGGGTCGCTCCCGTGTTTGCCGTCACCTACGCTCTCGTGGTCCGTGCCGTGCCCGCGACCGAGACCCCGGAGGCATTCGGCTGGCTCGGCACGGGAGCCCTCGTCGGCGCAGCGGTCGGCTCCGCGCTCGCCGGCGTCGCCATCGAAGCGATCGGTCCGGCGGGCGCGTTCATCACATCCGCCGCTCTCGCGACTCTCGGAATCGTCGTCGCGCTCGTCGTCGTGCGCGTCATCCCCGTCCCTCCTGTCCGCAACTCCACCTAGCTGCTCGGAGCCCGCGTGCTTCCACGCACCTCGAGGCGCACGGGGAACGGCGTCCACGTTCTTGGCGCGGCCGGCTGCTGGCCCACAAGTTCGTCCATAACGCGGTGAACGGCGGCCGCGCCCTGCGCCGCCGGTTCCTGCGAGAGCGTCGTCAGCGAGAACATGTCGGCGAGCTCGTGGCCGTCGATTCCCACGACTGACAGCTGGTTGGGCACCTGGATGCCCAGCTGGCGCGCGGCGACGATCGTTCCGATGGCCACCTCGTCACTCCCCGCGAAGACCGCCGTGGGTCGTGTGCGTGGGTCGGCCAGCACCATGAGACCCATGGCGTATCCACCCGGGATGGAGAGGGGTGTCGCTCGGAACGCATCCGCGCCGCTGTCGAGGCCGGCGGCATCCATCGCCAGCCGAAAACCCTCGAGCCGCTGGGAGTGCACACGGAAGTCCATTTGCTCGGACTGGTCCCCACCGAAGTGCATGATGCGCACGTGACCGAGACTGATGAGGTGCTCGGTGACCAGGGTCGCGGCCGCGACATCGTCGATGGAGAGCGTCGACATCCCCTCGATCTTGCCGCCAATGCCCACCATGGGTTTGCCGAGTCCGTCGAGCAGGGCGACCTCGTGGGGAGTGAGTTCGATTCCCACCGCGATGACGGCGTCGACGCGCTTGCGCACCAGAAAGTACTCGAAGACCTTGCGTCGCTCGGCCGAGTCGGCACTGAGCCGGTACAGGGTGAGATCGTAGCCCGCGGCAATCAGCGCCGACTCGATCCCTTCGAGCACGTCGCCGAAGTACCAGCGGTTGATGTGGGGGATGACCACTCCCACGTTGCGCGTCTGGCCCGTTACGAGGCTCGCCGCGTTGGAGGAAACGACGTAGCCGATCTGGGCCGCAGCAGCGACAACACGGTCCCGGGTCTCGGCCGAAACATAGCCTCGACCGCTGAGTGCGCGGGATGCCGTTGCCTTCGACACCTGCGCAATACGGGCGACATCGCTGAGCGCGCTCATGGATGCTCCCTTCTCTGCGTTGAGTAGACCGGCGTCAGCATACCCAGTGTGGAACCGGTTCCACAATGCCGGGAGCGCTCCCAGAGCATAAAGTGCCCTGTAATGCAGCGGAATTGTGACCTAAAGGAACCCTCAACGTCTCTCATTTGCATCACTTTTTGCCAAGCGCTTGCATACTTCGGACTCGTGCCTTACCTTGTGATGTGGAACCGGTTCCCTATGAGGGAACTGTGTTCCAGCTTGCAAATCACATCCGTACGCGGTGCTTCGTCACTCGCGGCGGCGACCTCAATGAGGAGGAAGTATGAGTTTCACCGTGCACCGTCGTTTCACAGCTCCGATTGCCGTGCTCGCCATCTCCGGACTCGCGCTTGCCGCGTGCACCACCGGTGGCACCGACAGCGGATCCACCGGAGAGGCTGACGGCATCGTCACCGTCTACGGCACCATCTCGGACACCGAGGCGGAACTGCTCGAAGAGTCGTGGGCTTCCTTCGAGGAGGAGAGCGGAATCGACATCCAGTACGAAGCGTCGAAGGAGTTCGAGGCCCAGATTGGTGTTCGCGCCCAGGGTGGAAACGCTCCTGACATCGCGATCTTCCCGCAGCCGGGTCTGCTCGCCGACCTCGCGTCGCGTGACTACATCCAGCCCGCTCCCGAGGGCGTGGCGGCCAACGTCGCCGAGTACTGGAGCGAGGACTGGGCTGGCTACGGCACCGTCGACGGCGTCCTCTACGGCGCGCCGCTGATGGCATCCGTCAAGGGCTTCATCTGGTACTCCCCGTCGCAGTTCGCCGAGTGGGGTGTTGAAGTTCCCGAGACCTGGGACGAGCTCCTCGCGCTGACCGCGACCATCCAGGAGAAGACCGGTTCGGCACCGTGGTGCGCCGGCTTCGGCTCGGATGCTGCAACGGGTTGGCCCGGAACCGACTGGGTGGAGGACCTCGTTCTTCGCCAGGCCGGACCCGAGGTCTACGACCAGTGGGTGAGCCACGAGATCCCGTTCACGGACGCGGCAATCGAGGACGCCTTCAACGCTGTCGGCGACATCCTGCTCAACCCGGACTACGTCAACGCCAGCTTCGGCGACGTGAAGTCGATCAACACCACGCCGTTCGGTGAGCCCGCTCGCTCGCTCGGCGCCGGAACCTGCGCCCTGCACCACCAGGCCTCGTTCTACGACGGCTTCATCACCGACCCGGCCAACGGCAACGCCACGGTCGGACCGGACGCTGACATCTGGGCCTTCATCACCCCGGGTGAGACCGCTGGTGCTCCCGCCGTTACGGGTGGTGGCGAGATCGTCGCCGCCTTCTCGAACGACGCCGACACCGTGGCCGTTCAGGAGTTCCTGTCCAGCCCCGAGTGGGCCAACGCTCGCGTCAGCCTCGGCGGCGTGATCAGCGCCAACAAGGGTCTTGACCCGGCTAACGCCTCCAGCCTGATCCTCCAGCAGGCGATCACCATCCTCCAGGACGAGAACACCACGTTCCGCTTCGACGCTTCGGACCTTATGCCCGGCGTTGTGGGAGCTGGTTCGTTCTGGACCGGAATGGTCGACTGGATCAACGGAAAGCCGACCGCCGACGTGCTCGCCACGATCGACGCGTCCTGGCCGGCTGAGTAACAGCCTGTAGTACCTGAGGGCCGGCGGAGACCTATCCGCCGGCCCTCTCCTACCCCTACTCTGTCCCTGAGTCCACCGTCGTACTCGAAAGGATCTCCATGTCAGGATTCCTGCAATGGATCGCCGGGCTGCCAGCCCTCGCGCAGATACCAATTGTTGTTATCGCGTTCCTTGCCGTCGTCGCGCTTGTGCTGTTCTTTATTGAGATCGCGCCCCGCACCGGCAAGCTCTACACGTACATCCGACTGGCGGTGTGCGTCCTCGCTCCCGCGGTCATCTTCCTCATTCTGGGATCCATCTGGTGGGCCGCCGCCGTCGCCGCCGTTCTGGGTGGTGTGTTCTTTATCCTCGACTACCGGTCAAAGGAAGGCGGCGGATACCTCTTTCAGCTGATCGGCTTCCTCAGCCCGGCCGTCCTGCTGCTCATCATCGGCCTCATCTACCCGTCGATCAGCACGTTCATCGCCGCGTTTATGAACAACCGCAGTGACCGTTTTGTGGGCTTCGACAACTTCGTCTGGATCTTCACGCAGGAGACGGGCATCCGCACCGTCGTCAACACCATCGTGTGGGTGCTGATCGTTCCGACGGTGTCGACGATCTTTGGTCTCGCCTACGCCGTGTTCATCGACAAATCCCGCGGAGAGAAGATCTTCAAGGTCCTGGTCTTTATGCCGATGGCCATCTCGTTCGTTGGCGCGAGCATCATCTGGCGGTTCGTCTACGACGCGAACCCGCCCGGAACCGAGCAGATTGGTCTCCTCAACCAGATCGTCGTGTGGTTCGGTGGTCAGCCGGTGGAGTGGTTGCAGAACTCGCCGTGGAACACCTTCTTCTTGATTGTGGTCCTCATCTGGGTGCAGACCGGTTTTGCCATGGTGGTGTTGTCGGCGGCGATCAAGGGTGTTCCGGCCGAGCAACTCGAGGCCGCGGCGCTTGACGGCACCAACGCCTGGCAGCGGTTTATCAACGTGACCGTGCCGGGCATCCGCAGCTCGCTCATCGTCGTGCTGACGACCATCTCCATCGCGAGCCTCAAGGTCTTCGACATTGTTCGAACCATGACGGCCGGCGCGAATCAGACCAGTGTTATCGCCAACGAGATGTACACCCAGTGGAAGGGCTTCGAGCCCGGCCGCTCGGCGGCGTTCGCGGTGGTGCTGTTTATTCTCGTGCTGCCCATTGTCATCTACAACGCCCGCCAGATTAAGGCCCAGAGGGAGATCCGATGAGCGCCGTACAACCCATTGACCTGCCGCTCGACAAAAAGACGGCACGCCAGCTCAAACGCGGCGAACGCGCCGAGGAGATGACCGCAGTCAAGCGCACGAAGAAGCGGCTCACCAGCCGCGGCGCAACCATCGCGGCGCTCATCATCGCCCTGCTGTGGACCACCCCCACCTTTGGTCTGTTTGTCTCCTCGTTCCGCCCCGCGGTCGAGGTCGCGACGACCGGGTGGTGGACAGTGCTCTGGAACCCGGGCTTCACGCTGGACAACTACACCGCGGTTCTCGCGGCGGGCAACACCCAGCTGAACCTGGCTGGGGCGTTTATCAACTCGATCGCCATCACCATCCCGGCGACGGTGTTCCCGTTGGTGATCGCGTCGCTTGCGGCCTACGCATTCGCGTGGATCGACTTCAAGGGCAAGAACTGGATGTTCATCGGCGTCTTCGCGCTGCAGATCGTGCCGCTGCAGATGGCCCTTGTGCCGCTGCTCAGCCTGTTCAGCCGTGGACTGTCGATCGGTGGGGTGCAGATCTTCGAGGGGCTCAACGCCGGTGGGTCGTACGCCCAGGTCTGGATCGCGCACACGATCTTTGCCCTGCCGCTGGCGATCTTCCTCCTGCACAACTTCGTCTCCGAGATCCCGCGGGAACTCATCGAGGCGGCGCGGGTGGATGGTGCCGGTCACGGCCAGATTTTCTTCAGGATTGTGCTGCCGCTGACCATGCCGGCGATCGCGTCGTTCGCCATCTTCCAGTTCCTCTGGGTGTGGAACGACCTCCTCGTGGCGCTGGTGTTCGCCGACGGCCGAGTTGCACCCATGACCAAGCTGCTGGCGGAAATCACCGGCAAGTACGGCCAGGAGTGGCACCTGCTCACGGCGGGCGCGTTCGTGTCGATCCTTGTTCCGCTCATCGTGTTCTTCGCCCTGCAGCGGTTCTTTGTGCGCGGCCTCCTGGCGGGGTCGACGAAGGGCTAACGTCCCACGAGACACACACGAGGCGGGTCGGGCGGATGCCCGGCCCGCCTTCGCTGTTCTTGGTTGGGCAGGAGTGGCTAAAGTGAACGAGACACAGCACCGCATCGTCGTGTCCGGGAGTCCCAATGTCGAACGCTGGAGCAACGCCGCCCCCCGCCGAGGGGTCGATTGTGCTGCCCAGCCAGAGCACCAAGGCGGGGCTGAGCATCCGCTCGATCCTGCTCATCATGCTGCTGCTCGTCAGTGTCGCCTCGAGTGTGGTGGTTGGTCTCATCGGGTACGTGAACGGCCGGGACTCGCTGCAGGATGCCGCGTTCGACCGGCTGACGGAGGTACGCGACTCGCGCGCCCGCGAGATCGTGGCGCTGTACTCGACAATCGAGAAGTCCCTGCTGCTGAACTCGCGCGGTCAGTCGGTGGTGGAGGCGACCCAGCAGTTTGCTGCGGCGTTCGCCGAGCTGGACCAGGAGGAACTGACCCCGGAGGAGCGAGCGACACTCGAGGCCTACTTCACTGACACGTTTGGCCCGCAGCTCGAGGCGGCGGCGGGCTCGCCGATCGACGCATCCACCTTTGTGCCGACCAGCCCCGCGCAGAGCTACCTCACCCTTCACTACACGGCGCCCTTCGATACCTTCGCCGACGCCATCACCCTCGATGACGCGGGTGACGGCAGCACGTGGTCGGCCGTGCACGCCGAGCACCACGACTTCTTCCGGCGGATGACGCAGCTCTTCTCCTACGAGGACGTGCTGCTCATCGACACGGCGGGCAACGTCGTGTACACCGCGTTCAAAGGTGTGGACCTGGGCACCAACCTCGATACCGGACCCCTGCAGCGCACCAATCTCGCCGATGCGTACGCCGAGGCGATGACCGGCAACGTGGCCGACACCGTTGTGCTCACCGACTTTGAGCCCTACCCGCCCTCACTGGGCACACCGGCGGCCTGGGCCGTGACACCCGTCGCGGTCGATGGCACGATCGTCGGAGCACTCGCCGTCGAGATGCCTATCGACCGCATCGACTACGTGATGTCGGGCGGAGGAACGTGGGCGGACAGTGGCCTCGGCGACACCGGCGAGACCTACATCGTGGGTGCGGACGACAACCTCATGCGGTCCATCTCGCGCGACCTCGTTGAGGACCCGGAGCGCTACGAGGCGCAGGCCATCGCGGCGGGCACGCCGCCGAACGTGGCGCGCCAGGCCGTCGAGAGTGGCAGCACGCTGCTTCTTCAGCCGGTCCGAACGGATGCCGTGAGCTCGGCGGCCACGGGTGCGACCGGCACCACACTCTCGGCCGGCTACCTCGGGGGCGAGACGATTGCCGCCTACGCGCCCCTCGACATCCCGGGTCTGGACTGGGTGATCGTCGCCGAGATCGACAGCGCCGAGGCGTTTGCTCCCGTCGACGACTTCACCCGCAACCTCGTGCTCTCGTCCGCCGTCATCGTGCTGGTGGTGTCGCTGCTGTCGCTCGTGATTGCGGGGGTGATCGTGCGACCGCTGCGACGCCTGCGTGACGCGGCGCGCAAGATCGCCGCCGGCGAGGTCGGCGTGCAGGTTGATGCCGGGTCGAGCGACGAGCTCGCCGACGTGGGGGCCGCGTTTAACGACATGAGTCGCAGCCTGCAGGTGAAGGCCGCGCTGCTCGAGGAGCAGCAGGAGGAGAACGAGCGCCTTCTGCTCGCGATGATGCCCGAGTCTCTCGTGAAGCGCTACAAAGAGGGCGCACGCACGATCGCACTCGACCATCAGGAGGTCACCGTGATGTTTGGTGACATCGAGGGGTTTGAGGCTTTTAGCCAGGGCAAACCATCCGAGCAGGCACTCGAGCAACTCAACGAGATCCTTCGCTCCTTCGACGAGGCGGCGGACCGGTTGGGCATCGAGCGGGTCCGCACGACTCGCGCGGGGTACCTGGCCAGCTGTGGACTGACGATTCCCCGTGTCGACAACGCCAGGCGCATGGTCGACTTTGCGATCGAGCTCCAGCGCATCCTCGAGCGGTTTAGTGGCAAACACGGCGCCCCCCTTAACCTGCGCGCCGGCCTCGACACCGGCACCGTCACGAGTGGTCTTATTGGGCAGAGCCACATCTCTTACGACCTGTGGGGGGATGCGGTTAACCTCGCCTTCCAGGTGCAGGCCAACCACTCCGAGAGTGGGATCTTCCTCACGCAGGCCGTGGTCGATCGGATGCCCGACACCGTGCACGTGCGCGACTGGGGTGTCGTGAACACGGCGACGGGGCCCCAGCGCGTCTGGCGCATTGACCCGCAGGACGTCTAGCTGATGGGCGAGATCTGGACTCAACCCTGGTTCTGGCCGGCGGTCGGGGTGATCATCGGGCTTCCGATTGTGCTGCTTGTGCTCACCGAGGTGCACTCGATGCTCGACCGCCGGGGCAATCGTGCCGCGCGGATTGTGCTTCTGTTGCGCAACTATGTGGCCCCGGTTGGTGCCCTCCTGCTGTTGCTCAACCAGGCGACGTACGCGGACATCGATCTGACCTGGACCCAGGTCACCGCGACAATCTTCGGCTTCCTGATCATCCTCGTTCTTCTCAACGGCCTGAACTTTGTGCTTTTTGTTACCGCGAAACAGGGCACCTGGCGCAGCAAGGTGCCCTCGATCTTCGTGGACATCGTGCGCGTCATCCTGATTCTGGTGTGTCTCGCCGTGTTGTTCTCGGTGGTGTGGAGCGCCGACGTGGGTGGCCTGTTCGCTGCTCTCGGGGTGGGCTCGATCGTGATTGGCCTCTCGCTGCAGAACGCGGTCGGGTCCGTGGTCTCGGGTCTCCTTCTGCTGTTCGAGCAGCCGTTCCAGCTGGGGGACTGGCTCGAGGTCAACGGCCTGCGTGGCCGAATCGTCGAGGTCAACTGGCGGGCCGTGCACATCAAAAACCCCAACGGCGTTTACGTGTTGCCCAACGCCTCGCTTGCGGAAAGCACGTTCCTGAACATCAGTCGCAGTGACTCGCCGTTCGAGGCATCCCTCGTGGTGAAGTTCGCCACGGATGACGCGCCGCAAGACGTGATCGACGTGTGTATGGCGGTGGCCGCAGACCTGCCGGCGGCTGTCGCGCCCGCATCCGTGAAGCCCACCGAGAAGGCGCGGTACGAGGTGGACATCCCGGTGCGTAGCCCCGCGGACAACTACTCCACCCAGAAGGCGTTCCGGACCCGGCTCTGGTACGCGGCACGGCGGGCCAACCTGCACCTCGATGGGGACCTCACCGACACCTACAACACCCCGGAGAACGTGCGCGCGGCTCTGGCCCAGGTCGCGCGTGCGCTGTACCTGACCCCCGAGGACATTGACACAATCGCCCCCCAGCTCACTCTCGAGCGCTACGGCGCGGGCGAGGTTGTGCAGCGACCCTTTGTGGTGCCCACCGGCATGCGGTATGTCGTCAGCGGCACGGCCACAATCTCATCGCCCGTGGCCGGGGGAGGGGATGTGCCATTCGCGGTGCTTGATCGCGATGACGTGCTGGGGCTCACCGCGCTCACCCGGCAGGGGGTGACCGCGCGTGTGGTCGCGACCACTGACCTTGCGGTGCTGTTTGTTCCCGTGGGTGTGCTCGATCAGCTCGTCAAGACCCGCCCGCGGCTGGCCCGCGACATCGGCCAGGAACTCGACAACCGCCTGCAGCAGGCGCGGGAGGCGCTGCGCTCCGCGGGTGTCGACGGTGCCGACTCGACGAGTTTTATCGCGTAGCGAGCATCCGTTCCATCAGCTCGATCTCGGACTGCTGGGCCTTCACGATGCTCGAAGCCAGATCGACGACGACCTGGGTGTCCGTGCGGGCGAGCACGGCCTCGGCCATCTCGACCCCACCCTGATGGTGCGCGATCATCAGCTCGAGGAACATCCGCTCTGCCTCCACGCCGGAGAGGCTGCCCAGTTCTTCGAGCTGCTCGAAGGTGGCCATGCCGGGCATGGGGCCGCCCGGCGTGTGCGTGGGGGTGGAGCCGTCGTGGCCGTGAGTGTCTCCGTCGAGCGTCGGCCGTGACATCCACGTCATGGACGGTTCGCCCGCCTGCGGCAGACCCCAGGATGCGAGCCAGCCATACATCTGGCCGGCCTGCTGCGCCTGCGCGGTGGCGATGTCGTACGCGAGCAGGCGCACGTCGGGGTCATCGGTGAGGTCGCGCACGAGCATCGCCATCTCGACGGCCTGCTGGTGGTGCACCTGCATGTCGCGGGCGAAACCGGCGTCGGCGCTGGTTGTCGAGGGCGTGGATGCGCTCGGCACGCCGAACCGACCGATCGCGAACGCCCCCGCCGCGAGCACCAGCCCGACGACGATGGCGGCACCGATCAGCCGCGCGCGGGTATTAGCCAACTCGGCCGGGACCGGTGAGTGCGCCGGTGCATGCGGCACCCGGCTCGGGAGCGGACGGGGACTGCCAGTACTTCTGAAGGAACAGCGCGAGCCGCTCGTCGTCGACGCCGTCAAGCTGCACCTGGGCTCCCCACGCGGAAGCCACAACGGGGGAGGGCAGCCCCTCGAAGGGAGAGAGGATGACGTAGGTCGACGGCAGTGCCGCGCGCAGCGTCTCGAGACCGGCCGCATCCACAACCTCGGGGTCGTAGGTCACCCAGACGGCGCCGTGCTCGAGCGAGTGGACGGCGTTCTCGTTGGTCTGGGGCTCGTTGTAGACACCACAGTTGAGCCACGCGGCGGCGTGATTGCCTCCGGCCGGTGGGGTCATCGTGTAGTCGACCGCCGTGTCGACGTGAACCGCGGTGAGGCCGTCGAACGTCTCGAGCCCCTCGATCTCGATGTCGTTGGGGTCGGCGGATGCCACGGGGTCGCTCCCGGTGGTGGGCGTGGGCGCCGGGTTGGTGATGATGATCGTGGCAATGAGGGCGATCACGGCGAGCCCCGCGGTGATACCGCCGATGATGCCAAAGAGCCGCCGGCGCTTCTCGCCCTCTTGCTTCTTCTTCAGAGCGGCGACCTTGGCGGCTCGCTGCTGCTCGCGCTGCTGTTTAACGGTGGGCTTGGCAGAGGGGGTGGACATAACCATCCTGTCTCGGTCGCGGGCGAGTTGGACTCAATACTGCCCGACGGATGCTCCGAAGATCATGAGAACGTATGAAACGCCGCGCGACGACACTATGTAGTTTCGGCTCCACGGTCACCTTCGCCCGGACTGCGCGCGAGTGCGATAAAACGCACAGGATCGCTTGTGCGTTTTATCGCACGTCTGGTAAAGTGACATAAAGCGCACAGGAGGGGCCATGAGAGTTCGCGCGGCAAGTGACTTTGGCGCGATCGTCGCGGAACGGCGAGAGGCGCTGGGGCTCACCCAAGCTGAGCTGGCATCCCGCGCTGGCGTGGTGCGGGAGTGGCTCGTCCGGCTCGAAAACGGCGCCGCCACGGTGACGGTTCATCGCCTTCTGAGAGTCCTTCGCGCACTACAACTCGACATCACCGTCACGGAGGCCGACGAGTGAGTGGCGAACTCGCCGTATACCTCGACGGCGCTGAGATCGGCACACTCACCCAGTCGCCGGGCGGGGCTATCTCGTTCTCCTACGACGACCGCTATCGAGACATGAGGCATGCGACCCCGCTGTCGCTTTCTCTGCCGTTGGCGCGTGGCACCCATAAGAACAAGCCAACTCGGGCCTACCTTCAAGGCTTGCTGCCGGATGCCGAGGGCCGTCTCGCTGAACTGGGCCGCGAGTACCGCGTGTCTCCGAACAACCCCTTCGCGCTGCTCACGCACGTAGGTCGTGATGCGGCGGGCGCCGTGCAGATACTTCCCGCGGGGCAGTCGAGCCCCGACGCGGCCCGCCAGCAGGGTGATGTGACCGTGCTCGATTCGACCGAGTTCGGAGCACTGGTCGCTGACGTTATCGCCAACCGAGACACGTGGGGACGTCGAGAGACGCAGGCTCGATGGAGCCTGCCGGGAGCTCAGCCCAAGGTCGCCCTCTTCCGTACTCGCTCCGGCGACTGGGCGATCCCCAACGATTCGACGCCGACGACTCATATCGTCAAGCCCGCAGTGCCGCCCTTCAGTGACCACCACATCAACGAGTTCATGACCATGGCAGCGGCGCGACACCTCGGTCTTCACGTGGCGCAGGACTTTCTTGTGACCACTGACCGAGGGGACCAGGCCTTCGTTTCGGAACGGTACGACCGGGTCGAGCGAGGGGGGCGGTGGGTGCGCCTGCATCAGGAGGACTTGTGTCAAGCGCTCGGAGTGCCTCCGTCGCTCAAGTATCAGGCCGATGGTGGCCCGGGCATCAAGCGGATCGCACAGTTGTTCCGGGCGCTCCCGGATCCCGAGGATCGTCGGCTCAACGCCGCCCGATTCTTCGACGCGATTGTGTTCTCAGTCGCAACCCAAGGCACTGATGCTCACGCGAAGAACTACTCCCTGATGCTCACCGGCGACCGGGCCACACTTGCGCCTCTCTACGATCTCAGTAGCTTCGCGCCCTACCGCACGAGTCGTCCGGTCGAACTCGCCATGGCCGTCGCCGGGCAATACCGCGCCTCAGCGATTGGTGTACCCGACCTGCTTGCAGCAGCATCCACTCTCGGCCTCGACAGCGAAACGGCTCATGATCGTGTCGCGGAGATCACCGGCGGTGTCGCGGAAGCGTACGCCAGGTCTGCGGATGAGGCGCGGTCGGTGCTCGGGCCGAATGCGTTCATTGGGGAGCTCGCCACGAGCATCCACACGTATGCGGTGGACCGGGGATGGTCCGCCCCGTAACAGCACAAACCCCGCTGGTAGATTGGCCAGACCATGAAGTACGCCAACACCGTCATCGACCTGGTCGGCAATACTCCGCTCGTTCGCCTCAACAAGGTGACCGAGGGTATTGCCGCGACCGTGCTCGTTAAAGTCGAGTACCTGAACCCGGGCGGGTCATCCAAGGATCGCATCGCCACCCGCATCATCGACGACGCTGAAGCCAAGGGGCTGCTTAAGCCCGGCGGCACCATCGTCGAGCCCACGAGTGGCAACACCGGGATTGGGCTGGCGCTTGTCGCCCAGCAGCGCGGGTATCGGTGTGTGTTTGTGCTTCCCGACAAGGTGGGTGAGGACAAGCGCAACGTGCTGCTCGCCTATGGCGCCGAGATTGTGGTCACGCCGACCGCGGTTGCTCCCGAGAGCCCCGAGTCGTACTACAGCGTCAGCGACAGGCTGGCCCGCGAGATTCCGGGCGCGTACAAGCCCAACCAGTACTCCAACCTCAACGGGCCACTGAGCCACTACGAGACCACCGGTCCCGAGATCTGGCGTGACACCGAGGGCAAGGTCACTCACTTTGTCGCCGGTGTGGGCACGGGCGGCACGATCAGCGGTGCCGGCAAGTACCTCAAGGAGGTCTCCGGCGGCGCGGTGACGGTGATCGGCGCGGACCCCGAGGGCAGTGTTTACTCAGGCGGCACCGGTCGCCCCTACCTCGTGGAGGGTGTGGGCGAGGACTTCTGGCCGACCGCCTACGACGGCACCGTCGTCGACGAGATTATTGCCTCATCCGATGCGGAGTCCTTCGACTTCACTCGGCGCCTCGCGCGCGAGGAGGGGTTGCTTGTGGGTGGGTCCAGTGGGCTCGCCGTGGCATCCGGTCTGAAGGCGGCGCGGGAGCTCGGCCCCGACGACGTCATGGTGATCCTGCTGCCCGACGGTGGGCGTGGGTACCTCGGCAAGGTGTTCAGCGACAAGTGGATGCGCTCCTACGGGTTCCTTCCTGCCGAGCAGGACCGCTCGGTCGCCGACCTTGTGGGCACCAAGGACCCGGACCTCGCGGGGCTGGTGCACGTGCATCCGACCGACACGGTTCGCCACACGATCGACAAGATGCGCAAGTTCGACATCTCGCAGATGCCCGTCCTGACCGCGGAACCGCCCGTCGTGATGGGCGAGGTGGTGGGCTCGATCGACGAGCGCACCCTCATCGACGCCGTGTTTAGTGGCCGTGCCCAGCTCACCGATGCCCTTGAGGAATTCGTGGGGCCCCCGCTCGGTTTGATCGGGATGCAGGACTCCATCGCCGCCGTGCGAGACGCTCTCGCCACCTCGGATGCCCTGCTCGTCACCAGCGACGGCAAGCCCGCCGCCGTGGTGACCCGGCATGACCTACTCGCCTTCCTGAGCGCCTAGTTACAAAGAGAGAACCTTCGTGTCAGACGACCAGCAGTACCACTTCTCGACCCGCGCGATTCGGGCGGGCCAGGAATTCGACCCGACCACGGGCGCCGTTGTGCCACCCGTGTATATGACGTCGACGTTTGTGCAAGATGGCATCGGCGGGTTCCGCGGCGGCTACGAGTACGCGCGCGGCGGTAACCCCACGCGCGACTCGCTGCAGGAGCTTCTCGCCTCGCTCGAGGGTGGCCGCAGCGCGTTCAGTTTTGCGTCGGGTCTCGCCGCTGAGGACGCGCTCCTTCGCGCCGTGCTCAAGCCCGGTGACCACATCGTGATGGGCAACGACGTGTACGGCGGAACCCACCGCTTGGTCAGTCGTGTGTTTGTGCCGTGGGGTGTGTCGATCTCGACCGTGGAGATGAGCGACCTGGATGCCGTGCGCCACGCCATCCGCCCGGACGCCACGAAGATCCTGTGGGTCGAGACCCCGTCGAACCCGCTTATGAAGATCAGCGACATCGCGGCCCTCTCTGAGCTGGGCCACGAGTTCGGCGCGTTGGTTGTCGTCGACAACACGTTTGCGTCGCCGTACCTTCAGCGCCCGCTTGAGCTGGGCGCCGACGTTGTTGTGCACTCGACCACCAAGTACCTCGGTGGTCACTCCGACGTGGTGGGCGGCGCAGTTGTGCTGAACGACGAGGAGCTTGCCGCCAAGGTGGGGTTTGTGCAGTTTGGTGTGGGCGCGGTGTCTGGTCCCATGGATGCCTGGCTCACCGTCCGCGGAATCAAGACCCTCGCCGTGCGCCTCGACCGTCACTCGTCGAACGCGCAGGCGCTCGCGGAACGGCTGGTGGGGCATCCGAAGCTCGAGGCCGTGTACTACCCCGGGTTGCCTAGTCACCCAGGCCACGAGCTCGCGGCCCGCCAGATGAAGTCGTTCGGTGGCATGATCTCGGTGGCCGTTGCCGGTGGTGCCGCGCAGGCGAAGAAGTTCGCCGAGTCGACCACCGTCTTCCAGCTCGCGGAGTCGCTGGGTGGCGTCGAGTCGCTCATCGGGTACCCGGCCGAGATGACCCACGCATCCGTCAAGGGCACGGCACTCGAGGTGCCCGACAACGTCGTGCGCCTGTCGGTGGGCATCGAGGACGAGCGTGACCTCATCGACGACGTGCTGGGTGCGCTCGATCGGCTCTAGCCTCGGCCCCGCGCGGGAGGCGGCGACAGACCGCGGGAGCAAAACCTCCCGCGTGCGGTCGTTAACTACCGCGCATGTGGTGGCTGTATCGCTGCGCAGGATGTCCGTTTCTCGCTCGTGCGTGACGGCGGGGGCTGCCACTCTTGTGCAGTGGTAGTTGCTGAGCAGGAGCGCGCGCCGGGGCTCGGGCTCGTCCAGGCATCCGCCCTGTACATTGCGGCAGTGCTAGGCACGGGCATCCTTGCGTTGCCGGGGCTTGCCGCGGATGCCGCCGGCCCCGCATCCGTCGTCGCGGTTGCTGCGGTGCTGCTGCTCTCCATCCCGCTCGCGGGAACGTTCGCGGCGCTCGCGGCCCGGTATCCGGATGCGGGCGGTGTCGCCACCTTCGTGCGGCTCGCTCTCGGTCAGACGGCGGCACGGATGGCCGGGTACTGGTTCCTGTTTGGGGTGCAGTTTGGTGCGCCCGTTGTCGCCACGCTCGGGGCGGAGTATCTCGTCGCCGCGATTCACGCCGATCGCTCGATCGTGTGGATGATCGCACTCGCCTTTCTCGCCGTTCCCCTCGCCGTGAACTTCTTTGGCCTTCGCGTGAGCGGCAAACTCCAGCTCGCCCTCACGGGGCTGCTCGTGATTGTCGTGGTGGGAGTTGTGGTGGTGACCGCCCCCGAGGTCCAACCCAGCAACTTTGAGCCGTTCCTGCCGAACGGGTGGGGCGGCGTTGCCGTCGCGATCAGCCTCTTTGTCTGGGCGTTCGCGGGGTGGGAGGCGGTAACCCACATTGCCGGTGAGTTCCGCAACCCACGACGCACCATCCCCATCGCCACGGGCATCGCGGTTGTGGTGGTGGGCCTGGCCTACCTGGCCCTGCAGGTCGTGACCGTGGGTGTGCTCGGGTCAGACAACGAGTTCAGCCAGGTCCCGCTCATCGACCTGGTCGCCGTCACGGTACCCGGCGTGGGGCCGATCGTGGTCGCGGTGATCGCCGCGATTGTGGCGGTGGGTGTGCTCAACGCCTACGTTCCTGCGTTTGCCAACCTCGCGGCATCCCTCGGTCGTGACGGCTACCTTCCCCGGTGGTTTGCGAAGGGGGCCGAGCCCGGCAGTGTGCCTCGGCGAGCGCTGGTGCTGGTGGCGGCGATCGAGCTGGGGTACTTCGGTATCGCCGCCTCGCAGGGGTTTGTGCTCACGCCGCTCATCCTCATTCACACCTCCTCCATGGTCGCTGTCTACGCCCTCGGGATGGTCGCGGCCGTGCGCCTGCTTGAGCGCTACAGCGTCGGCTGGTGGATGGGTGTGGTCTCGGTGGTCCTGGTCGCCGGGCTGGTCGTGCTGGCCGGGCCCAACCTGCTTGTCCCGGCGATTCTCGCGGTCGCCGCGATCATCGTTACCCTTGTGTCCCTCGTGAAACGGAGAGCCCGTGCCTGACTACCGCGCCCACTTTGATGCCGTCGTTGAGTTTCTCAACGGGGGTTCGCTGCGCACCGAGGGGTTCCGCCTCGACCTGCCCTCGGCCGCCGTGGACGAGGCGACCGTGTCGCGCCTGTTGGTGCAGCACCTCGGGCTCGCCCTGGTCGGCGAGGTGCGCCTGGAGAACCTCGAGATCGTCGAGGAGCCGCACCGCGGCTCGCGCGGCATCGAGACGGCGCCGGCCGACGGCGTTCGCCAAGTCGTCGACCTCAGTCACGTCATCCGTGCCGGGCTCGTCACCTACCCCGGACTGCCGGCTCCGACGATCACACCCCACCTCACCCGCGAGGATTCGAGGGGCAAGTACGCGCCCGGCACCGAGTTCGCCATGGACATCATCACGATGATCGGCAACACCGGCACCTACCTCGACAGCCCCTGGCACCGTTACGGTGACGGCGCGGATCTTGCCGGCCTCGATCTCGCGACCCTTGTCGACCTGCGGGCCGAGGTATTCCATGTTTCGGATGCCACCACTCGTGGAGTGCCGGCGAGCACCTTCTGGGATCGCGACGTGCGCGGCGCGGCCGTGCTCATCCACACCGGGTGGGACCACCACTTCGGCACGCCCGCCTACGCGACGGGTGCGCCCTACCTCGAGGCGGACGCGGTGGACTACCTCGTCGAGCAGGGTGCCGTGCTCGTGGGCATCGACTCGCTCAACATCGACGACACGGAGAGCGGGGGAGAACGGCCCGCACACACCGGGCTGCTTGCGGCGGGCATCCACGTGGTCGAGCACCTCACGCGCCTGGAGGACCTGCCTCCGAGCGGGGCGCGGTTCACTGCGGCACCGCCTGCGGTCGAAGGCTTTGGCACGTTCCCGGTGAGGGCCTACGCGCTCGTCGGCTAATGTCGGGGGCATGACGACGGCACCGGGTGGGCAGAAGCCCAACATCCGTCAGGTGGCGACGCTGGCTGGCGTCTCGCACATGACGGTGTCCCGTGTGCTCAACGATCATCCGAGTATTGCGCCCGCCACCCGCGAGCGGGTACTCCAGGTGATGCGTGATCTCAACTACCGCCCGAACTCGGCCGCGCGCGCCCTGGCGACCCGTCGCACCAACCGTATTGGTGTGGTGGTCGACAGTGTTATCGAGTTTGGTCCGTCGAGCACTCTGCGAGCGATCGAGGATGCCGCGCACGACCGGGGCTACACGGTCAGCTCGATCGCGGTCTCCACCGACCGCGCGATTACCGCGCACGACGCACTCGTGAACCTGATGGCGATTGGCATCGACGCGCTGTGCCTGATCACGCCCCGCACGTCATCCATCGATCTGCTGCGTGAGGTGTCGAGCGGTGTGCCCACCCTCGTGGTGAAGGCCGAGCCGGAGGACGACTTCTTTACGGTCTCGGTTGACCAGCGCCTGGGCGCCGCGCTCGCTGCGGGGCACCTGATTGAGCTCGGCCACCGCCGGCTCCTGCACTTCGCCGGCCCACTCGACTGGCTGGATGCCCGGGGTCGCGACCGCGAATGGCACGCGCAACTCGAGCGCGCGGGCCTGCCCGCGCGCGCCGCCGTCGTGGGGGACTGGACCTCGGACTCGGGCTACGCGTTTGGTCACGCCATCGAGGGCATGCCCGACTTCACGGCGGTCTTCGCGGCAAACGATCAGATGGCGTTGGGGTTGATCCACGCGTTCCATGAGCGGGGCATCCGTGTGCCGGAGGACGTCAGTGTTGTCGGCTTTGACGACCTGCCGGATGCCCGGCACTTCCTGCCACCACTGACCACGGTTCGCCAGGACTTCCACGCGCTGGGAACCCGCAGCGTCGAGACCCTAATCGCGGAGATCGAGGGTCGCGAGGTGCCGCGGCGCTCGCTCATCGAGCCGGAGCTTGTGATGCGAGCATCCACCGCCCCGCCCCGCGAGGTCTAGTTCACACGGGTTGCCCGGGGTGCGTGTGACCGGTAACATCGGGTCACGTGAGTAGCTTCAGCCTCGACGTCGAGGCCTCCATCGCCGCGACCCGGCGCGAGGTCGCAGAACTTCACGCGGTACTTGTCCAGTACGGCCTGGTCGTGTGGACCGGCGGCAACGTGTCCGGCCGAGTTCCCGGCGCCGACCTCTTTGTCATCAAGCCATCCGGTGTCGACTACGACGACCTCGCCCCGGAGAACATGATCCTGTGTGATCTCGACGGCAGCGTCATCCCCGGAACCCTCGGCTCCGAGCGCTCCCCGTCGAGCGACACAGCGGCGCACGCCTACGTCTATCGCAACCTGCCCGAGGTCGGCGGGGTGGTGCACACCCACTCCACCTATGCGACCGCGTGGGCGGCCCGCGGCGAGGAGATCCCCTGTGTGATCACCGCCATGGCCGATGAGTTTGGCGGCCCCATTCCGGTCGGGCCGTTTGCCATCATCGGGGATGACTCGATCGGTCGCGGCATCGTCGAGACCCTCAGGGGCCACCGCTCCCGTGCCGTTCTGATGCAGAATCACGGGCCGTTTACGATCGGCGTCTCGGCGCGCGATGCCGTCAAGGCCGCCGTGATGGTCGAGGATGTCGCGCGCACCGTGCACCTAGCCCGTGCGGCCGGCCCGCTCATCCCCATCCCGCAGGAGGCCATCGATCGCCTCTTCGACCGCTACCAGAATGTCTACGGGCAGAGTGAGGACGACCGCCGATGAACGCCGTACAGGACACCGCCGAGGTGCAGGACTCGATCCGCGCGGGCCACACGTCGCTGGGAATCGAGCTGGGGTCGACCCGCATCAAGGTCTGCCTCGTGGGGGAGGACCCCTCGGTTGTGCTCGCCGTGGGTGAGCACGAGTGGGAGAACCAGCTCGTCGATGGTCTCTGGAGTTACCCGCTCGAGGAGGTGTGGTCGGGAGTCCAGGCCGCGTACGCCGCACTCGCCGACGACGTGCACGAGCGGTATGGCCTGCGCCCGGAGACCTACGGCGCCATTGGTATCTCCGCGATGATGCACGGGTACCTCGCCTTTGGTGGCGACGACGAGCTGCTTGTGCCGTTCCGCACGTGGCGCAACACTTCGACCGGGCCTGCGGCCACCGAGCTCACCGCGGCCTTTGGTGTAAACATCCCCCTGCGGTGGTCGATCGCACACCTCTACCAGGCCGTGCTCGACGGCGAGCCTCACGTTGCCCACATCCGCTACCTCACGACACTCGCGGGCTATGTGCACTGGAAGCTCACCGGTCGTCGGGTGCTCGGCATCGGCGATGCCTCGGGTATGTTCCCCATCGAGGATGCCTCGCGCACCTACGACCCGACCCTGGTCGCACGCTTCGACGGGCTCGTTGCGGAGTCGGCTCCGCAGGTGCGGCTCACCGAGTTGCTGCCGGAGATCCTTCCCGCGGGAGCGGCGGCCGGGGAGCTCACGGCGGAGGGTGCCGCGCTGCTTGACCCCACCGGAACCCTGCGCCCGGGCATTCTGCTGTGTCCGCCCGAGGGCGACGCCGGCACCGGCATGGTCGCCACCAACTCCGTCGCGCCGCGCGCGGGCAACGTGAGCGCCGGCACGAGCATCTTCGCGATGGTGGTGCTGGAGCGCGCCCTCACCCACGTTCACGACGAGCTGGACCTCGTGACGACCCCCGCCGGTGACCCCGTCGCGATGGTGCACTGCAACAACGGGGCGAGCGAGCTTGCCGCCTGGGTCTCGATCTTCCGTCGGTTCGCGGATGCCGCGGGCTCGCCGCTCAGCCAGGATGCCGCGTACTCCGCGCTCTTCCTTGAGGCGCTCGAGGGCGAGGCGGATGCGGGCGGACTGCTCGCCTACAACCAGCTCGCGGGCGAGCCGATCGTGGGCCTCGACGAGGGTCGGCCGCTGGTGGTGCGCGGCAACGACAGCCGCTTTACCCTCGCCAACCTCATGCGCGCCCAGCTGTACGGGGTCTTCGCGACCCTGAGCCTCGGCATGGCCGTGCTCGACGAGGAAGGTGTTGAGCTCGACCGTATGTTCGCGCACGGCGGGGTGTTCCGCACTGCTCGTGTCGCGCAGCGGTTCCTTGCCGCGGCACTGCGCGCGCCGGTCTCCGTTGCCGAGACGGCATCCGAGGGGGGCGCGTGGGGCATCGCGGTGCTCGCCTCCTACGCGGCATCCGGTGCCGACCAGAGCCTCGCCGACTACCTGCACGCTCAGGTGTTCCGGGGCGCCAGCTTTACCGTCGTCGAGCCGCACCCCGACGACGTCGAGGGCTTCGCCAGCTACCTCGAGCGCTACCGTGCGGGCCTTGCCATCGAGCGCGTTGCCGCGCAGACCCTCTGAACCCCCACGAACCCAAGGACACTGACATGACTCGTAGCATCATCCCCGACCTCACCACCAAGCAGGTCTGGTTCCTCACCGGCAGCCAGGACCTCTACGGCGAAGAGACTCTGCGCCAGGTCGCGGAGCAGTCCCAGGAGGTGGCACGCGCGCTCGAGGCCGCATCCGAGATCCCCGTGACGGTGGTCTGGAAGCCCGTGCTCAAGGACTCCGCGTCGATTCGGCGGGCCGCACTCGACGCCAACGCCGACGACGACGTCATTGGTGTGATTGCGTGGATGCACACCTTCAGCCCCGCGAAGATGTGGATCGCCGGTCTCGACGCGCTCCGCAAGCCGCTGTTGCACCTGCACACCCAGGCCAATGTGGCGCTGCCGTGGGCGGACATCGACTTCGACTTTATGAACCTCAACCAGGCGGCACACGGTGACCGCGAGTTTGGCTACATCCAGACCCGCCTGGGTGTCGCGCGCAAGACGGTGGTGGGTCACGTGTCTAACCCGGCCGTGATCGACCAGGTCGCCACGTGGAGCCGCGCGGCCGCCGGGTGGAACGCGAGCCAGAACCTCAAGCTCGCGCGCTTTGGCGACAACATGCGCTACGTCGCCGTGACCGAGGGTGACAAGACCGAGGCGGAGCTGCGGTTCGGCGTGCAGGTCAACACCTGGGGAGTCAACGAGCTGGCGGATGCCGTGCACGCCGCCTCCGATGCGGACATCGACGCGCTGGTCGCCGAGTACGAGGACACCTACGACGTTGTCGCGGAGCTTCGCCGCGGCGGCGATCGGCACGAGTCGCTGCGCTACGGCGCGGCCATCGAGTTGGGACTGAGGGGCTTCCTCGAAGCTGGCGGATTCTCCGCGTTCACCACGAGTTTCGAGGATCTCGGTTCCCTCCGTCAGCTGCCCGGGCTCGCCGTGCAGCGTCTGATGGCCGACGGCTACGGCTTCGGCGCCGAGGGCGACTGGAAGACGGCCGTGCTCGTGCGGGTCGCGAACGTGATGGGGGCAGGGCTGCCGGGCGGCGCATCCCTCATGGAGGACTACACGTATCACCTCACCCCTGGCGAGGAAAAGATCCTCGGGGCACACATGCTCGAGGTGAGCCCGTCGCTCACCACCGCGCGGCCGTCGCTTGAGATTCACCCGCTGGGCATTGGCGGCAAGGAGGACCCGGTGCGCCTGGTCTTCACCGCCGACTCGGGGCCTGCGGTCGTGGTTGCGCTCAGCGACATGCGTGACCGGTTCCGGCTGGTCGCGAACGTGGTCGAGAACGTGCCGCTCGACGAGCCCATGCCCAAGCTGCCCGTGGGGCGCGCCCTGTGGAAGCCCGCTCCCGACTTTGCGACGTCGGCGGCGTGCTGGCTCACCGCGGGTGCCGCACACCACACTGTGATGTCGACGGCCGTGGGAGTGGATGTGTTCCGCGACTTTGCGGAGATGGCGGCAACCGAGCTGCTCGTCATCGACAACGACACCACGCTGCGTGGATTCCAGAACGAGGTGCGCTGGAACGCGGCGTATTACCGGCTGGCGCAGGGCATCTAGGCCTGAGGGGAGCTCGCCATCGCGGCCCGGTAACCGAGCGCCGAGACGGCGCTCGGCGCTGGCGTCGCGGCGAAGGCCAGAAATGGCCTTCGCGCCTAAGCTCCAGCGCGCATAATGGGTACGACAAATGTGAACGTACACACAAGCAATGGAGCGCGGGACGAACCACATGGAACCAGAGAAGGTTCGCGCGCCGAACATCCGTGACGTGGCACGACTGGCAGGGGTGTCGTACCAGACGGTGTCTCGCGTGCTCAATGAGCATCCCAGCATCCGCGACTCCACCAAGCAGCGTGTGCTCGACGTCATCCGCGAGATCGGCTACCGGCCCAACCAGGCCGCGCGCGCCCTCGTCACTAGCCGCTCGCGCACTATTGGGGTCCTGACCGCGCAGAACGCCCACTATGGGCCCACCACGAGCGTGACGGCCATCGAGCACGCCGCGCGCGAGGCCGGGTACCGCATCACGATCACGAGTGTCGCCTCGAGCGAATACCCCTCGATCAAGGCCGCCCTCGACCATCTGCTCACCCAGGCGGTCGAGGCCCTGGTAGTTATCGCGCCGCAGGTGCGTGTGCTGGAGGCCATCCGCGAGATGGAGATCAGCGTGCCCTACGTCACGCTCCAGAACGCCGACCTGGGCGGCGAGCACAGCATGTCGATCGACCAAGTGGCGGGTGCGAGGATGGCGACGCAGCACCTCATCGACCTGGGGCACACCGAGATCATGCACATCTCCGGGCCACAGGACTGGATCGAGGCGGAAGCCCGGATGCAGGGCTACCTCGACGCGATCAACGCGGCCGACCTGCGCACCCGGGCCCCCATCCTCGGCGACTGGAGCGCACACTTCGGCTACTACGCCGGCCTCGAGCTTCTGCGGTTCCGCGACTTCACGGCCCTGTTCGCCAGCAACGACCAGATGGCGCTCGGATTTATGCACGCGTGCTGGGATGCCGGCCTCGACGTGCCCGGCGACATCAGCGTGGTGGGCTTCGATGACATCCCGGAGGCCGCGCACTTCTACCCGCCGCTGACCACCATCCGCCAGAACTTCACGGAGATCGGCCGTCGAGCCGTGTCGTTGTTGCTCTCGGAGCTGCAGGGTGACCCCGTTGACCACGGCCAGATCATGCCGGAGCTGGTGGTGCGCCGGTCCACGTCGGCGCCCGCGTGACAATCGTGACCTTTCGGTAACACTCCTCGCTTGACAAATGTGACCGTTTCGCGTGTAGGGTGATGACGTCATGTGAAACGGTCACATCCGGTTCACCGCATCACCCGTACGAAAGACGATGGAGTCCGATGAGCGCGTTCAGCCCCGAGGTCGAGGTCGCCATTGCGCGAACTCGCGAGGAGGTCGCCGCGCTGCACCGTGAACTCGTGCGCAACGGTCTCGTGACGTGGACGGGTGGCAATGTCTCCGGTCGGGTTCCCGGCGCAGACGCGTTTGTGATCAAGCCCAGCGGCGTGAGCTACGACGATCTCGCTCCCGAGAACATGATCCTGTGCACGCTCGACGGCGAGGTCATCAAGGACACCCCCGGCAGCGACCGCGAGCCCTCGAGCGATACCGCCGCTCACGCCTACGTGTACCGCACCATGTCGCACGTCGGCGGAGTCGTTCACACGCACTCTCCCTACGCGACCGCCTGGGCGGCCCGTGGCGAGGAGATTCCGTGTGTGATCACCGCAATGGCCGATGAGTTTGGTGGGCCGATTCCGGTCGGTCCCTTCGCGATCATCGGCGACGACTCGATCGGCCGGGGCATCGTCGCCACGCTCGACGGCCACCGTTCGCGCGCCGTGCTTATGCAGAACCACGGACCGTTCACCATCGGCCGCGACGCGCGTGACGCCGTCAAGGCCGCCGTGATGGTCGAGGATGTCGCGCGCACCGTGCAGCTTGCCCGCGCCGGCGGCGAGCTCATCCCCATCCCGCAGGACGCGATCGACGCACTCTTCGATCGTTACCAGAACGTCTACGGACAGGCCGCGCAGGGGGCCCTGTCATGAGCGTTCACACAGACTCCCCGGGACTTGTCCCGGTCAGAGGCCCGGTCTTCATGGACGAGACCTGGCGTTTTGCACCACAACCGACAATGACGTCCATCAATCGAAAGGAAACACAGTGAAGAAGAGGACAGTTCTCTCGTTCATTGCTGCTGGTGCCATGGTCGTAGGCCTCGCTGCCTGCGCCCCGGCCGGCGGAGACTCGGGCAGCGGCGGTGAAGGCGGCCTCATCGGCGTCGCCATGCCGACGAAGTCGTCCGAGCGTTGGATCGCCGACGGCGACGCGCTCAAGGCCACGCTCGAGGAGCAGGGCTTCACCGTTGACCTCCAGTACGCGGAGGACGACATCCCCACCCAGGTCAGCCAGGTCGAGAACATGATCACCAAGGGCGCCAAGGCCCTGATCATCGCCGCGATCGACGGCACCACCCTCACGAGCGTGCTTGAGACGGCCGCGGAGTCCGGTATTCCGGTCATCGCGTACGACCGCCTCATCCGTGACTCGGAGAACGTGGACTACTACGCGACGTTCGACAACTTCCTCGTCGGACAGCAGCAGGCCTGGACCCTCCTGAACGGCCTCGGCCTGACGGAGCTCGACGGCACCCCGATCGCGGACGCGCCTGCCGGCCCGTTCAACATCGAGCTGTTCGCCGGCTCGCTTGACGACAACAACGCGTTCTTCTTCTTCAACGGCGCCATGGATGTTCTCCAGCCGCTGATCGACGACGGAACCCTCGTTGTGAAGTCGGGCCAGACCGACATCGAGCAGGCCGCTACCCTTCGCTGGGACGGTGAGGTTGCTCAGAGCCGCATGGAGGACCTCCTCACGGCTAACTACTCGGACGGCAGCAAGGTCAACGCTGTTCTCTCCCCGTACGACGGCCTGTCCCGTGGAATCATCTCCGCTCTGACCGACGCCGGCTACACGGTGGGCGCAGAGTGGCCGATCATCTCCGGCCAGGACGCCGAGGTTGACTCGGTCAAGGCGATCCTCGCAGGCGAGCAGTACGCGACCATCTTCAAGGACACTCGCGAGCTCGCGAAGGTCGCGGCGGCCATGGCCGTTGCGCTCCTCGAGGGCACCGAGCCCGAGGTGAACGACACCGAGACGTACGACAACGGCGTGAAGGTTGTGCCGTCGTACCTCCTCGGCCCGGTTCCCGTGGTCAAGGACAACGTGGTTGAGGCGCTGGTTGACACCGGCTACTGGACCAAGGCGGACCTCGGCCTGTAACAACAGGTCGGACTAGTTCAGTCCTATCCGCTGGTGGCGGGGAAGCACACTCTTCCCCGCCACCAGCATCCTCTGTACTCTCCCCCTAACAGCCCTACAAGGAAGTCGGCGAAAAAGACGTGACAACCAACATCCTGGAGATGCGGTCCATTACCAAGACCTTCCCCGGCGTCAAGGCGCTGTCGGACGTCACCCTCGAGGTCGCCCGTGGCGAAGTCCACGCGATCTGCGGTGAGAACGGCGCGGGAAAGTCCACCCTCATGAAGGTGCTCTCGGGCGTGTACCCGCACGGCACGTACGAGGGCGACATCGTCTTCGAGAACGAGGTCGTGGAGTTCCGCGACATCCGTGACTCCGAGGCCAAGGGCATCGTGATCATCCACCAGGAACTGGCACTCAGCCCCTACCTGTCGATCGCCGAAAACATCTTCCTCAACAACGAGGTGACCGGCCCGCTCGGGCTGATCGACTGGAACAAGACCAACGACGAGGCCGCCAAGCTGCTGGCCCGCGTGGGTCTTCGCGAGAACCCCACCACGCGCATCCTCGACATTGGCGTGGGCAAGCAGCAGCTTGTTGAGATCGCCAAGGCGCTCTCCAAGCGCGTGAAGCTTCTGATCCTCGACGAGCCCACCGCGGCGCTCAACGACGAGGACTCGGACCACCTGCTCGACCTGATCCTGCACCTCAAGGAGCAGGGCATCACGTCGATCATCATCAGCCACAAACTCAACGAGATTAAGAAGATCGCGGACTCGGTCACGGTCATCCGCGACGGCAAGACGATCGAGACGATCGCCAAGACCGACGTCACCGAAGAGCGCATCATCAAGGACATGGTCGGGCGCGACCTCGAGCACCGCTACCCGGACCACACGCCGCACATCGGCGAGGAGATCCTGCGGGTCGAGGACTGGACCGCACACCACCCGCAGGACGTGACCCGCGTGGTCGTTGACCACGTCAACCTCAACGTTCGTCGTGGCGAGATCGTGGGAATCGCGGGCCTTATGGGCGCCGGCCGCACCGAGTTCGCGATGAGCCTGTTTGGGCGCAGCTACGGCACTCGCATCACCGGCAAGGTGTACAAGAACGGCGAGGAGATCCAGACCCGCACCGTCGACGAGGCCATTCGTAATGGTCTCGCCTACGCGACCGAGGATCGCAAGACCTACGGCCTCAACCTCATCGAGGACATCAAGCGCAACATCTCGATGGCATCCCTCGGCAAGCTCTCGCGCCTGGGCCTCGTCAACGACAACGAGGAATACAAGGTCGCCAACGAGTACCGCAAGAGCCTCAACATCAAGGCTCCCGACGTGCTCGTCAAGACCGGCAAGCTCTCGGGCGGTAACCAGCAGAAGGTCGTTCTGTCGAAGTGGATCTACTCCGACCCGGACGTCCTGATTCTGGATGAGCCCACTCGCGGTATCGACGTGGGCGCCAAGTACGAGATCTACACGATCATCAACCGGCTCGCGTCCGAGGGGAAGGGCGTCATCGTCATCTCGTCGGAGCTGCCCGAGCTGCTGGGCATCTGCGACCGCATCTACGCGTTGTCCGAGGGGCGCATCACCGGCGAACTACCCATCGCCGAGGCCAACCCCGAAGCACTTCTCAAGCTCATGACCATGGAAACGCCCCGCTAGGGCGCGACGGCGTTACTCACCAAGGAGACACAGTAAATGACTGACACCACCAAGCCCGTGACGTCGAGAATGGCGTCCTCGCTCAGTCACATCATCAGTGACTTGGGCAAGAACGGCATCTTCCTCGCGCTTATCGCGGTGGTTGTGCTGTTCTCGTTCCTGACCAACGGCATCCTGCTGCGGCCACAGAACATCTCCAACCTGATCGTGCAGAACGGGTACATCCTGATTCTGGCGATCGGTATGGTGATCGTGATCGTCGCCGGCCACATCGACCTGTCGGTCGGATCCGTCGCCGCGTTTATCGGTGCGGTGTCCGGTGTGTTCGCGGTGAAGATGGAACTGCCGTGGTGGATCGCGATCATCCTGTCGCTCGCCATCGGTGCCCTCGTGGGTGCGTGGCAGGGGTTCTGGATCGCCTACGTCGGGATACCCGCGTTTATCGTGACCCTGGCCGGCATGCTCATCTTCCGTGGTCTCGCGCTGGTGGTGCTCGGCAACTCGAACATCGGCTCGTTCCCCGAGGAATACCGCGCGCTCGGTAACGGGTTCTTGACGAACGTCTTTGGGGATATCAAGCCTGACCCCTTGACGATGGGTGTGGGTGTGCTCGCGGTTGTGGGCATCATCGTGCAGCAGGTCCGCACTCGTCGTGGTCGTGCCAGCTACGGCCAGGATGTCGAGCCGGTCGGCTGGTTCGTCGCCAAGCTCGTGCTCGTGGGCGCCGGTATCCTCGCGTTCGCCTACGCGCTCGCGGTCTTCAAGGGCATCCCGATCACGCTGATCGTGCTCGCGGTCCTCGTGATGATCTACGGCATCCTCACCAACCGCAGCGTCTTCGGTCGCCACGTCTACGCGATTGGTGGCAACCGTCACGCCGCCGAACTCAGTGGTGTGAAGACCAAGCGCATCGACTTCTGGATCTTCGTCAACATGGGCTTCCTCGCGGCTCTCGCGGGCCTCGTCTTTACGGCCCGCCTGAACCTCGCCGGCCCGAAAGCCGGTGACGGATTCGAGCTCGAGGCCATCTCGGCCGCGTTTATTGGTGGTGCGGCCGTTCAGGGTGGTGTCGGCACCATCGGTGGCGCCATCATCGGTGGTCTGATCATCGGTGTGCTCAACAACGGTATGTCGATCCTCGGTATTGGTATCGAGTGGCAGCAGGCCGTGAAGGGTCTGGTGCTGCTGTTCGCCGTGGCCTTCGACGTCTACAACAAGCGTCGCGCCGGCAGCAGCCGCTAGCTCACATAACAAACCCCCGCGAGAAGCCACTTCTTGCGGGGGTTTGTGCGTTTAAGAGGGTGGGCGCGGGTCAGGCGACAGCGCGCGCGGCGTACTGCTCGCGGATGATCGGGCGGAAGTCCACCGAGGGCTCCGCCACCACGGGCAGTTCCCACTCGGGACGCACGCCCGTCAGGGTCCACGCGGCCTGCACGGCCGCGCCCCGCGCGACGTACTCGCCGGGCTCCGGTACCACCACGGGCACGTCGAACACCTGCGAGGCGACCGTCTGGACGGCCGGGTTCTGCGCAGCGCCACCGACCAGAAGGATGCGGTCGGCTGTAACGCCCGCGAGCCGCAGCGCATCCAGTCCGTCGGCCAGGCCACACAGCAAGCCCTCGATGGCGGCCCGCGCCAGGCTCGGTCGGGTGGTGGATGCGAGGGTCATGCCAAACAGGGTGGCCGTGGCATCCGGAAGGTTGGGGGTGCGCTCGCCCTCGAAGTACGGCTGGAGCACCAGGCCGTCGCACCCGGGTTCCGCGGTGAGGGCGAGCTCGCCGAGTGTGGTGTGGTCAACGCCCAGGAGCCCCGCAATGGAGTCGAGCACCCGTGCCGCGTTGAGTGTCGCCAAGAGGGGAAGGAAGTGCCCGCTCGCGTCGGCGAACCCCGCGACGGATGCGACTGCGGTGGGGTTGGGCGTGACGGCGAACACCGTGCCGCTGGTCCCGATGGAGAGCACCACGTCACCCGGCTTCGCGCCGAGCCCCAGGGCGGCCCCGGCGTTGTCGCCAGCGCCCGGCCCCACTACGAGGCCGCCGTCGATCAGCTCGCCAAATACAGGAGATTGTGTGACTCGGCCGGCGTATTCCGCCGGACCGAGCACCCGCGGCAGGGTAACTCCTGCATTTGGGAGACCCTGTGGCAGGCAGTGGGCGAGGATGTCGCGGTCGTACTCGCCCGTCGAGGGGTTCCAGTAGCCGGTGCCACTCGTGTCGGAGCGGTCGGTCGTGAGGGCATCAAGCCGGGGGTTCTCCGGACCAAACCCGCGCAGGCGCCAGGTCAGCCAGTCGTGGGGGAGCGCCACCGCGGCGACCCGGGCCGCGTTCTCCGGTTCCGCGTCACGCAGCCAGCGCAGTTTGGTCGCCGTGAAGCTCGCGACCGGGTACGACCCCGTGCGCGCGACGATGTCGGGAATCTCGCTGGCAAGCTGCTCGGCGGCGGCCGCGGAGCGGGTGTCGTTCCAGAGCAGGGCGTCGCGGATGACGCGGCCCCCGGCATCCAGTACGACCATGCCGTGCTGCTGCCCGCCGATCGAGATGGCTGCAACGTCGGCGAGCCCGCCCGCCTGCGCGATCGCGGTCTGGAGCGCGACCCACCACGCCTCGGGGTCGACCTCGGTTCCCGTCGGGTGGGATGCGCGGCCCTCGTGAACAACGGCGCCGGTCGTGGCATCCACCACAACCACCTTGCAGCTCTGGGTCGACGAGTCGACCCCCGCGACGAGTGTCATCGAGATCCTTTCGAGTCGTTCCGCTGGTTGAGTAGCGACCGGGGGTCGCGTATCGAAACCCGGGGGTGGGGTTTCGATACGCCGCTTTGCGGCTACTCAACCGGCGGGGGTGGTGCTTTGCGGCTACTCAACCGGCGGGTGCTGCTTTGCGGCTACTCAACCGGCGGGGGTGGTGCTTTGCGGCTACCGGCGGGGTGGCCGACCTAGCGGGCGCCGAGCAGGTGTTCGGTGGCCAGCTGCTGCAGGCGCACAAATCCGAAGCCCTTGCCGTTGAAGTACTGGCTCGGGTCGAAGTCCTCGTACGCGCTGCGGTCAGCGAGCAGTGCCTCGTAGCCGTCGGGTGCGGTCGGCTCCGACAGTTCCGGAACGCGGGATGCAGCCAGCGCTTCCTGCACCTCGGGGTCGGCGCGGAATGCCGCGGCGCGCTCCTTGAGGAGCAGGTAGGTGCGCATGTTCGCAGCCGCGGAGTCCCACACGCCGGTCTCGTCCTCGGTGCGGGACGGCTTGTAGTCGAAGTGGCGCGGGCCCGTGTAGGCCGGTCCGCCGTTGGGGCCACCGTTCTCGAGCAGGTCAACAAGCGCGAACGCGTTGTGCAGGTCGCCGTGACCAAAAACGAGGTCCTGGTCGTACTTGATGCCGCGCTGGCCGTTGAGGTCGATGTGGTAGAGCTTCTCGTGGTACAGCGCCTGGGCGATGCCCGCCGCGAAGTTCAGCCCGGCCATCTGCTCGTGGCCCACCTCGGGGTTGAGGCCCACCAGCTCCGGGCGCTCGAGCGAGTTGATAAACGCGAGAGCGTGGCCCACGGTTGGCAGCAGGATGTCGCCGCGCGGCTCGTTCGGCTTGGGCTCGATGGCAAAGCGGATGTCGTAGCCCTTGTCGGTGACGTAGTCGCCGAGCAGGTTGACGGCCTCGCGGTAACGCTCGAGAGCCTGGCGGACGTCCTTGGCCGCGTCGTACTCGGCCCCTTCACGGCCACCCCACATCACGAACGTCTTCGCGCCGAGTTCGGCGGCGAGGTCGATGTTGCGCAGCACCTTGCGGAGCGCGAAGCGGCGCACCTGGCGATCGTTGGAGGTGAAGCCGCCGTCCTTGAAGACGGGTGCGCTGAAGAGGTTGGTGGTCACCATGGGGATGATGAGCCCGGTGTCGGCGAGCACCTTCTTCAGGCGGTCGATCTGGGTCTGGCGCTCGGCATCCGTGGAACCGAAGGCGAACAGGTCGTCGTCGTGGAAGGTCAGGCCGTAGGCGCCAAGTTCGGCAAGCTTCTCGACCGCGTGAACGACGTCGAGGTGGGCGCGTGTGGGGCCGCCGAACGGGTCAGCCCCGTTGTAGCCGATGGTCCAGAGGCCGAACGAGAACTTGTCGGCGGGCGTGGGGGTGAGCGCGGTCATCACGATGCTCCTCATTGAACGAATGTTGTCGCGTACAACATATCGCTAGTCTCGCCCGGCGACAAGCGCCGGACGACTCACACCCCGAAGCGCGCGGCGAGCCAGTCGGCCTGCCGGGTCCAGTGGAAGAACCCACCACCCTCGTGGCCGTTGAACTCGTAGACCTCAAGCGACTTGTCCTCCGCGGCGATCGCGTTGAACGCGGCGAAGACCGTCGACGGCAACACGATCTCGTCCATGAGCCCCACCGACACGTAGCTGGGTGCGGTGATGCGCCGGGCAAGAATTGCGCCGTCCATGTACGACAGAGTGTTCATCACCGCGGCGCCGTGCTCGCGATGCACCGAGAGGAACCGGGTGATCTCGGTGAAGGGAGGCTCGGGCGTGCGCCGGATCGAGCGGGGAAAATCGCACAGGAACGGCACGTCCGGCATCACGGCCGCTACCCGATCGGAGAGCGCCGCGGCCGCGAGCGAGATCCCGCCACCCTGGCTTCCGCCGGTCACCGCGATGCGCGTCGGGTCGACCCCGGGCAGCAGCGCAACCTCGTCGAGCAAGCGCACGGCATCCGTGTAGACACGGCGGTAGTAGTAGTCGTGGGGGTCGAGGATGCCCCGTGTCATAAAGCCCGGGGTCGAGGGCCCGGTGCCCTGCGGGTCTGGCGTCGACCCGCCGCTGCCCCACCCGGAGCCCTGGCCGCGAGTGTCCATGATGACGTAGACGTAGCCGGATGCCGCCCACGCAAGCTTCTCGCCGGCAATCCCTCGTCCTCCGCCGTAGCCGATGAACTCAACGACTGCGGGGGCGGCGGGTGCGGCATCCTTCGGGCGAATGATCCACGCGCGGACCGGGTCGCCCGCGAATCCCGAGAAGACGGCGTCCTCCACGGTCACGCCCGTGAGGCGGGTGGTGGCCGGGATGACCTCGAGAGGCGCCGCGGCATCACGGGCCTCGGCGATGGTCGATCGCCAAAACTCGTCGAGGTCGTCGGGTTCGAACAGCACCGGGCGGTACTCGAGAAGCTCCGGCAGGCTCAGGTCGGTGAAGGAGAGGGCCATGGTGTCTTTCGGCGTTGGGGCGGGACTTCACAAGAATGCCATGTGGCCCGCCTGTGGGGGAGTCGACTGACGTTATCGAGATGAATCACACGAGTAAGGCGAAGCGAAGCGCTTTAAAATCGGATGTTTACGCACTCTTTGGGGACATATTCTTCTAGAGTTCGTTGATTGGGGCAAATTGATCTAATGTTTGATCTCGAATAACGGAAGGAGCTCGCCGTGCAGCGTCGCACACTGTCCAGCGGGGTTGCGCTCACCGAACTGGGGTTCGGCGCTGCTCAACTCGGGAATCTCTATCGTGCGACCTCTGACGAAGAAGCACGCGAAGCGATCATCCGAGCCCGGGAGCTCGGAATCAGCTACTTCGATACCGCGCCACACTACGGCCTCGGACTCTCCGAGCAGCGACTTGGCTCGATGCTCCAGGAGGTTCCGCGAGACGACGTGGTTGTATCGACGAAGGTGGGACGCCTGCTCGAACCCAGTCCGGACCGACAAGGAAAGCTCGACGAGCACTTCGTTGTGCCGGCCACTCATCGGCGGGTGTGGGACTTCAGCCGCGAGGGCATCCTGCGTTCCCTCGAAGCGAGTCTCGATCGGCTGGGCCTCGATCGCATCGATATCGTCTACCTCCACGACTGCGACGATCACTGGGACCAAGCGTCGACGCAAGCTGCCACGACTCTCACCGAGCTTCGAGAGCAGGGTGTGATCCGGGCGTGGGGCGCCGGTTTGAATCAGGCCCCAATGACCGCCGAGTTCATTCGGCGCTGTGACGTGGATGTAATGATGATCGCCGGGCGCTTCAGCTTGGTGGACTCTGCAGCCCTCACCGAAGTGCTGCCTCTTGCAGGCGAACGGGGGGTCGGTATTGTCGCCGCCGCTGTGTTCAACTCGGGGCTTCTCAGCTCACCCGTCGTCGCAGCCGACGCTCGATTTGACTACGCGGAGGCGCCGCAGGAGCTCCTGGAGCGGGCACGTCGGATTGCCGACGTGTGCAGCTCTTTCGGGGTTTCTTTGCCCGACGCGGCGCTCGCTTATCCCCTGCGGCACTCGGCGGTCGTCTCCGTCGTCGTAGGCATGCGCACGGCCGCCCAAGTTGACTCGAATGCAGAGCGGCTCGCTACTGATATCCCTTCTGACCTCTGGCTCGAGCTAGAGAGCGCCGGGCTCATTGCTGCAATCAACCCACAGGAAACGCAACCATGACCACTATCACCTCCGTGCGAGTGCACGACGTCCGCTTCCCGACCTCGTTGAGCCTTGACGGTTCCGATGCCATGAACAAAGACGGCGACTATTCGGCCGCCTATCTGGTGCTTGAAACCTCGTCCCCCGATCTCGCTGGTCACGGCTTCACGTTCACCATTGGTCGGGGCAACGACCTGTGCGTTGAGGCCGCCCGGCAGCGCGCTTTGCCCCTAGTGGGCCGGAACGTCGACGAGGTTGTAGGCGACTTGGGAGGTGTCTATCGAGAACTCGCCTCAGACTCGCAGTTGCGCTGGCTTGGGCCCGACAAGGGCGTCGTTCATTTGGGCATGGCCGCCGTGATGAATGCGGTGTGGGATCTCGCGGCTCGGCGGGCCGGCAAGCCGCTGTGGCGTCTCCTTGCCGAGATGACGCCGGAGGAACTCGTGGATGTTGCCGACCTGCGTTATCTGTCCGACGCGTTGACTCGCGAGGAGGCGCTGGGGATACTGCGCGCCGCGGAGCCAACCAGACAACATCGCATCGCCGATCTCGAGGCGCGCGGTGGATACCCGTGTTACACGACGAGCGCGGGGTGGCTGGGCTACAGCGATGACAAGTTGCGTCGTCTCCTGCAAGAAGCCGTGGACGAGGGCTACCACCACGTGAAGCTGAAGGTGGGCGCCAACCGTGAGGATGACATCCGGCGCTTGCGCATCGCGCGCGAGGTGATCGGATGGGATGCCAAGCTGATGATCGATGCCAATCAGGTCTGGGATGTGCCGGAAGCAATTGACTGGATGACCGATCTCGCCGAGTTTGAGCCGTGGTGGATTGAAGAGCCCACGAGCCCCGACGACATCCTGGGCCACGCGGCGATTCGCAAGGCAGTTTCACCCATCGGTGTGGCAACAGGGGAACACGGGATGAACCGGGTCTTGTTCAAACAAATGTTCCAAGCGGGTGCGATCGACTTCTGCCAGCTCGATTCCGCGCGTCTCGCGAGCGTCAACGAGATTCTTTCGGTGTACCTCATGGCCAAGAAGTTCGGGGTGCCCGTCTGCCCACACGCCGGCGGGGTAGGGCTGTGTGAGCTAGTACAGCACCTGTCCATCTTCGACTACGTGGCCGTGTCGGCAAGTCTCGACGATCGTGTCACCGAGTTTGTCGACCACCTGCATGAGCACTTCGTTGACCCGTGCATCGTTGAACGTGGCCACTATCGGCTTCCCGCGCGGCCAGGCTATTCCGCCGAGATGGTGGGGGAATCCGTGGCGGAGTTCGAGTTTCCCAACGGTGGGTACTGGCGTTCAAGGCCGGAGGTTGCGGCGTCCTAATCGATCGGATGCTCGACAGCGAAGTCCTCGACACCGAGAAGATGCACGGACATCCGAATCCTGGCTCGGTCAGGTTCACGCCGGGCAATCTCAGCGAGGATCGCGCGATGCTCGGCTTGGGTTGCCCGAATGGTGCCACGTTCCGTGATGGCGCGCCACAGTCGCGCGCGCACGGTGCGACTCGTGAGGCTCTCGATGAGGGCGGCGAGCGGCGGGTTACCACTCACACGAGCGATGGTGTGGTGGAATCGTGCATCCGCCTCTATGAAGGCGTCGAGGTCAAACGTGTCGATATTGACGTCTGGGTCTGAATCGAGAAGAGCATCAACGTGCGCCAAGATGGACTCCAACTCCTCGATCTCCTCGTCGCTTACCCGAGTAGCGGCCCGGGCTGCGCTCTCTGACTCAAGCACTCGGCGCAGGCTAAGCAGGTGCCCCGCGTCCGCGGGCGCCTGCAGCTCCGCGAGGAACCCCACTGGAGTCATGAGCAGCGACGCGTCGAGCGCGGTCACATAGGTGCCGTCACCCTGGCGGGTCTCCAGCACGCCTAGGATTGCGAGCGCTCGCACGCCCTCGCGCAGAGATCCGCGTGAGACTCCGAGCTCGGCCGCGAGATCCTTTTCGGCAGGGAGCCGCGATCCCGCGGACAGGTGTCCGCCAAGGATCATCGCCTTGACACCCTGAATCACCACGTCGGTCTGCGACAGGGTTGACGTGGTTTGTTCGGCTGGCGGGGAACTCATCCGATCATTGTGACACCTCCCGTGGCTTATGCTCGGTGCGTGATCGGCCGATCGAGTGACGAGTGGGTCTGGCCCACTCTGTATGACGCACAGCGGGCGATCCTGCGAGACGTCCTTGTTCACGGTGAACGGTCGCGGGCCGACCTTGCGCGGCGCAACGCGCTATCTCGTACGAGCCTTACGCGACTGACTCGAGACCTCGTCGACCTGGGCTTTGTCGAAGAAGGCGAGATTCTCGCACCTGTCGGCCGCGGCCGCCCGTCTGAGATGCTGCGCATCCGGCCCGGCTCGGCTCATTTCGCGGGCGTAAAACTTACGGGTGATGCCCTCTACGCCGTGATCACGAATCTTCACGCCGACATCCTCCACACCGAGGAACACCCGCTTGAGTCGCGCGAGGTCACGGACGTTGTCGACTTGATCGCCGACTTTGTAGGCCGCGCGAGACTGCGGTATCCCACCCTCTCCGCAGTGGGCGTGTGCCTTGCAGGCGACGTACATCACGAGGGCAGCAGCGCGATCGTGATTGGTTCGCACTTTCTGGGCTGGGATGAGGTGCCATTGGAGCAGCTGGTCATCGACGCCACGCAGTTGCCGGCCTCGATCTCGAATGACGTGCAGGCGCTGACCCTCGCGCATCACTGGTTTGGGGCGGGAGTGGGCTGCAAGAGCCTTGCGGTGATCGCCCTCGGGGCAGGAATCGGGGTTGGGCTCGTTGTGAACGACGAACCCATACGCGGCGCTCGCGGGCACCCCGGAAAGGTCGGACACATTCGCGTTTCTCACCGGGGTCCTCTGTGCGATCGCGGTCACGTGGGATGCGCGTCCGCTTACGTGACGATCCCTGCACTCATGAGCAACTCCGGCGTCGAGGGGTTTAGTCAGACGTTGGACGCGGCTCGCTCGGGGGACACCCGCGCCGCCGACGCCGTGAGCTCCGCGGTGCGCTCTTTGGGCCTAGTGATCGCCACGGTGGGCAACATCATTGATCCCGAGAAGATCATTGTCACGGGCGAGGGCCGGGCGATCGCCGACATCGATCGACTGCTATTGGATACAACGATCGCAGAACATCTGGACCCGGCCACGGAGAGTTTTCCCCTCGAGGTGCATCCGTTCGAATTCGCGCACTACGCCTGGGGTGCGGCGATCAGCGCAATTCGCCACATCGTGTGATCTCGGTCCCTCACCTCATCAGTCGCGTCCATGATCACAACGGGCCAAAGTCGTCCGCTCTTTGGCTCAAGAACCGGCACCGGAAGGGACAATCGAGAGCGTTATCGAGCATCCCGGGGCAAATTCATCCAATGTCTTGGGCAAATTGACTTGACTTTTTGTTTCTTTGAGGCACAAAATGCTTGCGGACGTCAGACTACTCAGTAGAAAAACACTCCGAACCAAGAGAAGCGCTCGCGCCGCGGGCACTCCTAAGACAAAGTCGTCTGAAAGGACAAGAGATGACAGCAAAGACGCGCATCCGCAGCACGGTCGCCCGCGCCACCGCACTGACCCTCGCCGGGTCACTGGCGGTTCTCGGGCTCGGGGCGTGCAGCACTCCCGCAGCACCCGATGGTCCCGTCGAGATCGAGTTCTGGGGCTGGGTTCCCGGACTGGAAGACCTCGTCGACCAGTGGAACGCCGAGAACCCCGACGTTCAGGTTGACTTCCACCGCATGACCGGTGACGACGGCCAGAAGGTCGAGGCGGCAGTCGATGCCGGTTCTGGGCCGGACCTCGTGCAGCTCAGCACCCATGGACTGCCTGACTACGTCATTCAGGGCAGAGTCGTCGACATCACCGAGTGGGTCGCCGAGGACGCGGCCAACTACACGCCTGCGTCGTGGGCATCCGTGAGCTTCGACGGGGCCGTCTACGGCATCCCCCAGGGCATCGGTCCGGCAGGACTCATGTATCGCACCGACATCTTCGAGCAGTACGGACTCGACGTGCCAGGCACGTGGGAGGAGTACCTCGAGACTGCGCGTGCGCTTCACGCGGCCAACCCCGACGTCTACATCGCCAACATGTCACCGAGCGAGATTGGCCAGTGGGCCCAGGAGATTCAGCAGGCGGAGTCGAGCTGGTACGGCATTGATGGCGACGCGTGGAAGCTCGGTGTGAACGACGCCGGCAGCCAGCTGGTCGCAGAGCGCTGGCAGACACTTCTCGACGAAGGGCTCGTGACGACGCAGCAGATGTGGACCCCCGAGTACTGGGCGCTGGTGAACGAAGGCAAGATCGCCACGATCTCGTACGCAGCATGGTTCCCCAGCATCCTCGCGGAGAACGCGGCCCAGACCAGTGGGCTGTGGCGTGTCGCGCCGCTGCCGACCAACGCCGGATCCACCAACTCGGGGGATTCGGGTGGTGCAGCGGTGGTGGTTCTGAAGAACACCGTTAACGCGGAGGCGTCCGCAGAGTTCGCCAGCTGGCTGAACGGCTCGGATGCAACACAGGATGCCCTGATCACGGTCGGTGGCCTGTTCCCGTCAAGCCTCAACGGTCTCGCCTCCTCGGCGCTGCTCACCGAATCCGAGTTCTACGGTGGACAGATCGTCAACGAGGTCTTCATCGAATCGGCGGAGAACACTCCGGCGACCTGGGTGGAGGGCCCGAACTATGGGGCGATCCAAACTGCCTTGCTCGACGAGTTCGCGAAGGTCATTGCCGGTGAGCAGACCTTCCTCGAGGCGCTCGACAAGGCACAGGCAGCAGGTGCGGCCGATCTGGAAGCGCGCGGCCTGAGCGTGGTGGGCTAGCACCGCAGATGTCGGCCTCTGCCCTGCCTCGGTCCTCCCGGCGTCGGTTCTCCGGCGCCGGGAGGCCGTGGGTCCCCTACGTATTTGTGGGGCCCTTTGTTCTCCTTTTCTTCACCTTCTTGGTCGCCCCCATCGTGGTCGCGGTCGTCAACAGCCTGTACTCGCGTCAGTCCAGCGGTCTCGGATTCGGTGGAACGACCGTGGAGTTCGTCGGTCTCGACAACTTCGTGCGAGCTTTTGCTGATGGCGACTTCCTGTACGGGTTCTTGCGCGTCGGCCTGTTCGGCCTCGTTCAGGTACCCGTCATGATGGCGATCGCCGCGGCTCTTGCCCTCCTTTTTGACACGGCGCTCGTGCGTGGTCGCAAGTTCTTCCAGTTTGCGGTTTTTTTGCCCTATGCCGTTCCCGGGGTCATCGCGGCACTCCTCTGGGGATTTCTGTACCAGCCGTCGGTCAGCCCGCTGCTTCAGGCGTTCAGGTCGATTGGCATCCAGGCGGACCTGCTCGCCCCCGGAACGGTCCTGTGGTCCGTCGCCAACGTGAGTATCTGGTCGTACACGGGAATCAACATGATCATCCTGTTTGCGGCGCTTCAGTCCGTTCCGCGCGAGATCTATGAGGCGGCCAAACTTGATGGAGCCGGAGAGTTCCGCACGGCCCTGCAGGTGAAGTTGCCGATGATTGCGCCGGCGATCTTGCTCACGACCCTGTCATCCATCATCGGCACGCTTCAACTCTTCAATGAACCACAGGTCCTTCAGACGGTGACTGCGAACATATCGAGCGATTGGACGCCCAACATGGCGATCTATGCCGCATCAACCTTGGGAAAGAACCCCAACCTCGCATCCGCGATGGCAGTCATCTTGGGGTTCGCAACCCTGGTGGTGTCGCTCATCGTCCTGCGTCTGACCAACCGGACAACGAAACGAGCGACCGATGTCCTCTAGCGCGACACCGGCACTGCGTCGCACGAGCTATGTCGGCGGTGAACAAGTTAGCCGTGTAGGGCGGGTAGTCGTCACGATCATCATGCTGGTTGCGGCCGCATACTTCTTGATCCCCGTCATCTGGTTGGTGATCGCATCAACGAAGTCAACCGGGGACCTGTTCTCCACCCCCGGATTCGCGCTGGCCGAGTTCCACCTGTGGGACAACCTTGCCGCCTTGAGCAGCTACGACGGCGGCATCTTCTGGCGATGGAGTCTCAACTCCGTCATCTATTCGGTTTTCGGCTCGGCACTTACCACGCTCGTGTGCGCCATGACCGGCTATGCCCTCGCGGTGTACAGGTTCCCGGGTCGATCGGCGCTGCTCGCGATCGTGTTGGCCAGCATGCTCGTGCCGGGCACCGTGATTGCCCAGCCGACCTACGTGCTCCTTGTGAGAATGGGGTTGGACAATACCTACGCAGGTCTTCTGCTGCCGGCTCTTGTATACCCGTTTGGCGTTCTGCTCTGCTACATCTACGCCCAATCGTCGGTGCCGCTCGAACTGATTGAGGCCGCACGTCTCGATGGCGCAAGCGAACTACGCGTGTTTGTCCAGATCGGTCTTCGACTGATGGTGACGGGGCTGGTGACGGTGCTCCTATTCGCATTCCTCGGCAGTTGGAACAGCTACATCCTGCCGCTGTTGGTGCTCAGCGATCAGGAACTCATGCCCCTCACGGTCGGACTTACGGGGTGGAACCAGGCCTCGATATCAATCCCCGGACTGCAAATTCTCACGGTAGTCGGGTCACTCGTGTCCGTCATACCGATCGCAATCGTATTTCTGTCCTTGCAGCGCTTCTGGCGCTCCGGCCTCACGGCGGGCGGAATTCGAGGGTGAGTATCGCGTGAGCGAAATGCTCTATGAACGTGTCGCGAAGACGTGGCACGAGTGCCTCCCGCTGGGGTCGGGTCGTCTCGGTGCGATGCTCGACGGGGGCCTGCAGAACGGCACCGTTTACCTGAACGACGTGACCGCGTGGTCGGGCTACCCGACAAGCGAAGACCTCGGAGCTCCCAGCGGCGCGGATGCACGGCGCCTGTTTGACGAGGCGCGCGCCGCCATGGTGGCGGGCGAGTCACGATCGGCCGAGCGGGCGCTCAAGGCAATGCAAGCGCGTTACTCACAGGCATATGTCCCACTGGCAACGCTTGCGCTCACAGTCACGGGTGGCGGGGGCGAGGCCGACTATCGGCGCTCACTCGACCTGACTCGGGGTATCCACACCGTTACTGCCGGAGCTATCTGCCAGCGGTCGTTCATCACCCGCGATGGCGACGTCCTCGTGATCGTGACGACCGGTGCCGATACTCAGGCGAAGCTGGAGTCGCCGCTGAACGTGTTGAGCCGCGTTGTGGTGAGTGATGGTGAATTCATCACGCTGCGGCTACCGTCCGACGTAGCGCCGGGTCACGAACCCGATCTGCCAGGTGCAGAATGGGCGACCCCTGCGCTGGAGGCCGCGGTTGCGCTCCGGTGGGTGCGAAGTGCCAACGGTACGGTGCTGTTCGTCGCATCGGACACCACATACGTTGCCCCGGGTCAGGTGCCGGCCGGTAACGCCGATGATGTGGCGACCCGGGTCATGCAACGCCTCGACACTGCGATAGGTGCTGGCGCGGATGTTCTGGAGCAGGAGCACGTCGCACGGCATCGCTCAGTCATGAACCGAGTCAAGTTGAGCCTGGGTGACTCGCCTCACATGCCCACGGACGCACGACTTGCGCGGGCCGCGTTGTCACCCGTCGGCGCCATCGCCCATGATCCCTCCCTTGTCGCGCTGCTGTTCGACTTTGGGCGGTACTTGCTCTGGTCATCCTCACGCGCAGGAGGTCTACCGCCCACGTTGCAGGGGCTCTGGAATGCTGAGCTTCGGCCCCCCTGGAGCTCGAACTACACGATCAACGCCAACACTCAGATCAACCACTGGGCCAGCTATGTGACCAACATTCCCGAGAGCGCTGATGCGCTCATCGAGTTCATTGGTGAGCTGGGGAAGGCAGCGACCCCAAGGACCCTCGAGCGGTACGGGCTCCCGGGCTGGGCCGCACACCACAATACGGACGCGTGGCTGTTCTCCTCGCCAGTGGGCCGCGGACACGGGGACGTTCGTTGGGCGTTCTGGCCGTGGGGTGCAGCGTGGCTTGCCCGCCACTTGATCGAACCGCTCGACTTCGGGCTCGCTGGGGACTCCCATCGAACGCGGATCTGGCCGACGCTGCGGGGCGCCGCCGAGTTCGCCTTGGCGTGGCATCGCGAGGAACGCCCGGGCATCTGGATCACGTCGCCGTCGACGTCTCCCGAAAATGCCTGGATCGCTGATGACGGCACGCCGGAGGCGCTCGACGAGGCCTCGGCCATGGATCTGGCGCTCATCCGTGATCTACTCGAGCACACGGTTGCGATCGCCGCCTCCCTCAACTTCGATTCCGATCCGGTTGCTCAGGCCGCGGCTGAACGTCTTCGCGTGATTCCTGAGATGCCCCAGATTGCTGACGACGGCACACTTCTCGAGTGGTCGCGGCCCCGCCGTGAAGAAGACCCGCACCACCGGCATGTCAGTCACCTGTACGGCCTTTATCCCGGTGCCGGCCGCTGGGACGCCGCACACCGTGCTGCAGCTGCCGCGACTCTGGAGCGCCGCGGCGACGACTCGTCGGGATGGTCGCTCATCTGGAAGGCCGCGCTGTGGGCGCGACTTGGCCGCGCTGAC
Organism: Rhodoglobus sp.; assembly: GCA_965279605.1. Lineage (GTDB taxonomy): Bacteria > Actinomycetota > Actinomycetes > Actinomycetales > Microbacteriaceae > Rhodoglobus. Next base: position 177,435 of record CBDIIE010000012.1, on the reverse strand, counting down.
AAGGTGAGCGATCTGATTCGTCTCCTTCTGCGCCCGGTCGCTGATGGACGCGGGCAATGGGCGGCCGGGCTGTACCCGAACCTCTTCGCCGCGCACCCCCCATTTCAGATTGATGGCAACTTGGGGTTCCCCGCAGCATTGGCCGAGGCGTTGCTGCAGAGCCACGACGGAATCGAGCTACTGCCCGCTCTGCCGGCCGACCTTCCCGATGGAAGTATCCGTGGGCTCGTGGCGCGACCGGGGGTACGTGTCGATCTTGTATGGGCGGACGGTCGTCTCGTCACCGCTGCTCTCACACCACTCGCCGACGGCACCCTCGTCGTTGGCTACAACGGCCGTCACCTCGTCGTGGATGGGCACGCTGGTGAACGACGCGAACTGTTTGTACGTGACTTTGACGGGCTGGACACCGCATGACGACTTTCCTTTCGCACTCTGCAGATGTGGATGCTCCGACTCCATTCCCCTGGATCTCCGACGGCCTCGCCTTCGGCGGTGACTACAGCCCGGAGGCAGTGGCCCGAGGAGGTGTGGGCAGAAGACATCGAGCTCATGCGCCGGGCCGGCGTCAACTCGGTCAACCTCGGGGTGTTCTCGTGGGGTCTGCTCGAGGTTGCCGATGGCGTGTTCGAGTGGGGCTGGCTCGACCGGGCGATGGACCTGCTCCATGAGGGCGGCGTGGGGGTTAATCTTGCGACGCCCACCGCCGCACCGCCGATGTGGCTTCTGGCCGCGCATCCGGAGATCACGACGGTCGATGAGTTTGGCCACCGCACTGAGCGTGGCGGCCGACTCGCGTGGGACCCCAGTTCACCGGTGTTCCGCACGTATGCCCTGCGGATGGTGCGCGCCCTCGCCGAACGGTACGGCCAGCATCCCGCTCTCCGGCTCTGGCACGTCAGCAACGAGATCGGCAACGAGAACGCCCGCAGCTACTCGGCCGACGCCGAGCGGGCGTGGCAGGCGTGGCTTGCGGAACGATTCGGCACGATCGAGGCGCTCAACGCGGCGTGGGGCACGGCCTTCTGGGGCCACCACTACACGTCGTTTGACCAGGTGATGCCCCCGCGCCACGCTCGTACCGGCCACAACCCCGGGCTCCTGCTCGACTTCGAGCGGTTCACCTCGGATGCACTGCTCGGCCACTACCTTGCCGAGCGTGAGGTCCTGCGCGAGGTGACCCCGGACATCCCGATCACGACGAACTTTATGGTGATGGGGAGCCCCAGCACCGCCGACTACGGTCGCTGGGCGCACGAGGTGGACCTCGTCGCCAACGACCACTACACGCAGGGGGCCGACCCGGAGCGCGAGGGCGAGCTTTCGTTCTCGGCCGATCGTGTGCGCGGCATGGCCGGAGGGCGCCCGTGGCTGTTGATCGAGCATTCGACCAGTGCGGTTAACTGGCAGACGATCAACCGGGCCAAGTCGCGGGGTGAACTTGCCCGCAACAGCCTTGCCCACGTGGCTCGAGGTGCCGACGGCGCGCTGTTCTTCCAGTGGCGTGCGTCGACCGCGGGCGCGGAGCAGTTCCACTCCGCGGTGGTGCCCCACGCCGGGACCGAGAGCCGGGTGTTCCGCGAGGTGACCGAGTTGGGGTCGACCCTCGCGGCACTCGCGCCCGCCCGGGGTTCTGTTGTTGCTCCGGCACGGGTAGCGCTGCTCGTTGACCAAGACTCCGCGTGGGCATGGCGTTCGGGCAAAAAGCCACACCATGATCTCGGGTACTTCGATCTCCCGCTCGCCATGCATCGGGAGTTCACCGCGCGGCACATTGCCGTCGATGTGATCGCCCCCGGTGCGCTCGACCAGTACGACCTCGTTGTGGTTCCCACTCTCTTTCTCGTGTCAGGGCAGACGGCAGATGCCTTGCGCGCAGTTGTCGCGCGCGGCGGTCATGTGTTCGTCAGCTACCTCTCCGGCATCGTGGATCTTGACAATCGGGTCGTGGCGGGAGGATACCCGGGCCTTCTTCGTGATCTCCTCGGTGTGCGGGTCGAGGAGCACTACCCGCTATTGGACGACGAGGTCGTGACGCTCGACTCGGGAGCAACGGCGACGGCGTGGACCGAGCGAGTCGAGCCGCGGGGCGCCGCGGTGCTGGCTCGGTTCGTGGATGGAGAGCTTGCGGGCGAGCCCGCACTGACCCGACACGTGGCCGGTGCGGGAACAGCCACATACCTCGCCGCGCGTCTCGATCGGCCGGGCCTCGGCGCTCTGGTGGATGACCTGCTCGCCCTCGCGGGCATCGAGCCGATCGTCGTCGCGGAGGCTGGACTCGAGGTGTCACGACGTGTCTCCGACTCGGCGTCGTACCTGTTTCTTATCAATCACGCGGATGTCGAGCGCAGCGCGCAGGCATCCGGAACCGACCTGGTGTCGGGCGCGACGTATGACGGCACCGTGGGTGTTCCCGCGGGATCCGTGGTTGTGCTGGAGGAGTCCCGATGAAGTTCACGGATGGGTTCTGGCAGCTGCGCCCCGGGGTCACCGCGCTGTACGCGCAGGAGGCCTACGACATGGTGGCGACCGAGTCGAGTCTCGTTGTCACGGCTCCGACCAAGGTGATCGAGCGGCGCGGTGACACCCTCAACCGTCCCGTCCTCACCGTCACGCTTACCTCCCCCCTCGAGGGAGTGATCGGCGTGCGCATTGAGCACTTCTCCGGAGGTCGCGACGAGCGAGGCTTCGAGCTGGTGGGTGCCGAGCCGGGTCACGGTGTTGCCCAGGTGCGGGATGACGCGGGAATCCTGACCAGCGGCGACCTCACGGCCCGCGTGACGCCGGGCGCCCCGTGGAATCTCGAGTTCACCTCCGGAGAAACGCAACTCACCCGAAGCGGGCACAAGGCGCAGGCCTACGTGCAGCTCGCGCCGGATGCCCAGGTCGAGCCCGGCCCGGTCGGCAACGCGCGGGGACGCACGGGCGGCCCACGCTCGGCAACCTACGTGCACGAGCAGCTTGACCTCGCCGTCGGCGAGCTGGTGTACGGGCTGGGGGAGCGGTTTGGTCCGCTCGTCAAAAACGGCCAGACCGTCGACGTCTGGAACGCCGACGGCGGCACCTCGAGCGAGCTCGCGTACAAGAACGTGCCGTTTTACCTCACGAACCGCGGCTACGGGGTGCTCGTTGATCACCCCGGTCACGTCTCGTTCGAGGTGGGGTCCGAAGCGGTCGAGCGGGTGCAGTTCTCGGTGGCCGGGGAGTCCCTGCAGTACTACGTCATCGGTGGGGGGTCGCCGGCGGCGGTCATCGAGCGCTACACCGCGCTCACCGGGCGCCCGGCATCCGTCCCCGCCTGGTCGTACGGGCTCTGGCTGTCGACGAGCTTCACCACGGACTACGACGAGGCCACGGTGACCTCGTTCATCGACGCGATGGCCGAGCACCGGCTGCCCCTGTCGGTCTTCCACTTCGACTGCTTCTGGATGCGCGAGTTCAACTGGAGCGACTTCGAGTGGGATGCCCGCACCTTCCCCGACCCGGAGGGGATGCTCGCGAGACTTCACGACCGTGACCTGCGGGTGTGCGTGTGGATCAACCCCTACATCGCCCAGCGTTCGCCGTTGTTCGCCGAGGCGAAGGAGCACGGTTACCTCGTGAAGCGGCCGTCCGGCGACGTCTGGCAGTGGGATCTCTGGCAGGCGGGCATGGGCTACGTCGACTTCACCAACCCCGACGCCAAGCGGTGGTTCCAGGACAAACTTCGTGCCCTGATCGACCAGGGTGTCGACGCCTTCAAGACCGACTTTGGCGAGCGTATCCCCCTCGACGTCCAGTACTTCGACGGCTCGAGCCCGGAGCGCATGCACAACTGGTACACCCAGCTGTACAACCAGGCGGTGTTCGAGGTTCTCGAGGAGCGCCGGGGAGCCGGGGATGCCGTGCTGTTTGCCCGGTCGGCGACCGTCGGTGGCCAGCGCCTGCCCGTCCACTGGGGTGGGGACTCGACTTCGACCTACGAGTCGATGGCCGAAACCCTGCGGGGAGGCCTGTCGCTTGCCCTCAGCGGATTCGCGTTCTGGAGCCACGACATCGGCGGCTTCGAGGGGATGCCCGATGCCGGCGTCTTTAAGCGGTGGGTCGCTTTTGGGCTCCTGTCGAGTCACTCGCGCTTCCACGGCAGCAGCTCCTACCGGGTGCCGTGGGCCTTCGACGAGGGAGGCGGTCGCGGTCACACGCCAGTTCGCGAGCCTCAAGCTCGCGTTGATGCCGTACCTGCTTGCGGCGGGTGCGGATGCCACGCGAACCGGTGCACCACTGATGCGCCCGATGCAGTTCGAGTTCCCGGATGATCCCGCGGTGGCGTACCTCGATCGCCAGTACCTGCTGGGGTCAGACCTTCTGGTCGCGCCCGTGTTTGACCCGGCCGGTCGGGTGCAGTTCTACGTGCCGGAGGGTCTCTGGACCAACTACTTCACGGGCGAGACCGTGCTGGGCGGCCGCTGGCGCACCGAGACGCATGGCTTCGATTCCTTGCCCCTGTACGTGCGCGAGGGTGCCGTGATTCCGGTGGGTGCTCGCGACGATCGCCCCGACTACAACTACCTCGAGGGCCTCACATTCGAGGTGTTCCCCGGAGCGCAGGGTGAGACCCGCACGGTGTCGGTGGCCCAGCCCGACGGGAGCTCGTCGAGCTTCACGGTCGAGCGCACCAACGTCGCCGTGGTGATCACGGGGGCGCCGGGGTCGTGGGGTGCCCGTGCCGTGGGAGGCGCACGACAGCCGTCGGTCGACGGCCGTGTCGAGGTGCCACTCGACTGACGTGGTGTCGCGCCACGCGTCGAAATGTTTCGACGGGGCCTAGACTGTCGTTCTCGTAAGGGAGGTCTCGTGGCGGACGATAGTGGAGTCAGGGTCACGCTCGCGGAGATCGCGACGGGTGCCGGCACGTCGCTGTCGACGGTGTCGAAGGTACTCAACGGGCGCACCGACGTGTCGGCGGCGACCCGATCACGTGTCGAGAAGCTTCTCGCCGAGCACGGGTACTTGCGCCGCAAGGGCAGCCCCGCAGGCTCCGGGCTGATCGAGCTGGTGTTTCACGAGCTCGAATCGGCCTGGTCCATGGAGATCATCCGAGGGGTGAAGGATGTGGCGGCCGACCACGGCATGAGTGTGGTCCTCACCGAGTCGGGCAGCCGGCACTCGCCCGGGCCCGAGTGGGTCGAGGGTGTCATGCGTCGCCGCCCGGTGGGGGTGGTGCTCGTGTTCTCCGACCTGCCACCGGACTACCGGGCCGCGCTGAAGGCGCGGGGCATCCCGTTTGTCATCATCGACCCGGCCGGCGACCCGGCACCGGATGTTCCCTCGGTTGGCTCCGCGAACTGGTCGGGCGGGCTGATGGCCACGCGTCACCTCATCGAGCTGGGCCACACGCGGATCGCCGCGATCACCGGCCCCGACGACATGATGTGCTCGCACGCGCGCATCGACGGCTATCGTTCGGCGATGAACTCGGCGGGGCTCACGATCGAGCCGGACTGGATTCGGTTCGGCGACTTCCACACGTCGGGCGGGGAACTTCACGGCAGGGAGCTTCTCGCGAGCACTCGCCGGCCAACCGCAATTTTCGCCGGGAGTGACCTGCAGGCGCTGGGTGTGCTCGAGGCCGTGCGCTCGCTGGGCCTGCGGGTGCCGGAGGACCTATCGATCGTGGGGTACGACGACATCCCGCTGACCAAGTGGATCAGCCCTCGGCTCACCACCATCCGCCAGCCGCTGCGGCGCATGGCGGAGGAGGCCACCCGCCTGATCTTGCGGATGAACGAGGCGCCACTCGACTCGATTCCCCGGATGGACCTGGCCACAAGCCTCGTCGTCCGGGAGTCGACCGCGCCGCCTCCCGCCTAGCGCGGAGCGTACTGGCCGGGGTCGTGGAGCAGCGGGGCGAGCGCGAGTTCGGCGGCCCCGATGAGCAGTCGGTTCTCACCGAGTGCGGCGGCCCGAATCTGCACACCCTCCCAGGCCGCCGGCACGGTGGATGCCTCGACGGCCTGTTCCAGCGCGGGTCCACGCCACTCGAGCAGGGTCGCAAGGAACCCACCGAGCACCACAAGCTCGGGGTTAAAGACGTTCACGGCGTTGGCGAGAGCAACCGCGAGGATCCGCTGCTGGCGCTCCAACTCGGCCCACACACCCACATCCGTGCTGGTCAGAAGGCGTTCGCGTAGCGTGGGTTCGTCCGCCGTGTCGAGCCCGACGGCGGCGAGCAGGCGTGCCCGGCTCACCTCGTCCTCGAGGGTACCTCCCGAGGTGGCGCGGTCCGCGGGGTCGCGAAGGCCGGGGCGGTTCTGGCCAAACTCGCCCGCGTACCCGTGGGCGCCTCCGAGCGGCAGCCCGCGCACGATCACGCCACCACCGATACCACTCGCGCCACCGTTGAGGTAGACGAGCTCGGCCGCACCTCGCCCCGCGCCAAACAGCCATTCGGCGTGGGCGCCGACGGTGGCATCGTTGTCCGCGAAGGTGGGCAGGCCCACGGCGCCCTCGACGAGTCGCGTGAAGGGCACCTCGCGCCACCCGAGGTGGGGCGCCCAGCGCACGTCGCCGCCGGCCGCACGAACCAGGCCCGGAACCGCGATGCCGACCGAGATCACCGTGCGTTCGGCTGCGCGCCCCCGCAGGTCGGCGACCAGCTCGGCGATGATCGCCGCGGCCTCCTCGGGGGTGGGCGGATGCTCGACCTCGCGCCGAACGCGGTGCTCCACTCGTGCCCCGAGCCCCACCACCGCGGCGGTGATCGCATCGACCTCGGGGTTGACGGCGATCACGGCGACGTCGGGGGAAGGCTCAACGCGCGGCGAGGGGCGACCGACCCGGTTGCTGGTCGAGGGCTCGGTTTCGACAGCGAGCCCCAGCGCGACGAGCTCGGCGACGAGCGCACCGATGGTGGAGCGATTGAGGCCGGTGTGGGCGGTCATCTCCGCCCGGGAAGGCGACTGGCCACGGTGCACCATCTCGAGAACCTGCGACAGGTTTCGGCGTCGCACGCTATCGAGCTTGGCCGGAGAGCGGGTCATTCGTTCACCTTAGCCAAACGCTCTCCCGTGAATAACAGATTTGTTGTGCTTGACGGCAAATGAAAAAGGTACATAAGATGCAGGCATCCCAATCACTTTCGACATTGCAGTCGAAACTTTCGAGAGGTGTTCGACGATGAACAAGACCCGCACGATGAGGATTGCGACGGTGGCCGCGGTTTCCGCGCTCGCCTTCGCCGGCCTCACAGCATGTACGCCCTCCGATTCCGGATCCGACGAGGTCACCCTCACGTGGTGGCACAACGGCACCGGTGAACCTCTTCTCAGCTTCTGGAACGACGTCGCGGCCGAGTTCGAGGAGGCGAACCCCGGCGTGAATGTCGAGGTCACCGCCTACCAGAACGAGGAACTGCAGCGCACCCTCATCCCCAACCAGCTGCGTACCGGCAGCGGGCTTGACCTCTACCAGCAGTGGGGTGCCGGCGAGCTGGCCGCCCAGGTCGAGGCGGGCTACGTGAAGGACATCAGCGCCGACGTCACCGAGGAGGTCGAGCTTCTGGGTGGTGTTGTTGCCCCGTGGCAGTACGAGGGTGCCACCTACGGCCTCCCGTTCAACTTTGGTATCGAGGGCTTCTGGTACAACACCGAGCTCTTTGAGCAGGCCGGCATCACCGAGGTGCCCACCACACTCGACGAGCTCTACGACGCCATCGACGCGCTGAAGGCCGCGGGGATCACCCCCATCGCCGTGGGTGCTGGCGACGGCTGGCCCGCCGCGCACTACTGGTACAACTTCGCACTGAAGTCCTGCTCGCCCGAGGTGCTGCAGGAGGCCCAGACGAGCTACACGTTCGACGACCCGTGCTTCCTCGAGGCGGGAGACTTGCTCGAGGAGTTCATCGCATCCTCTCCCTTCCAGGAGGGCTTCCTCGCGACGACCGCCCAGCAGGGTGCCGGCTCGTCCGCGGGTATGGTTGCGACCGGCAAGGCGGCCATGGAGCTTATGGGCCACTGGAACCCGGGCGTGATGGGCGGCATCCTCCAGGAGGAGACCGGTGACGCCGAGGCCACCCCGCCGGAGTTCCTCGGCTGGTTCAACTTCCCCGGTATCGAGGGTGCACAGGGTGACCCGACCGCGGCCCTCGGTGGTGGCGACGGATTCTCGTGCAGCGCATGGGCTCCGCCGGAGTGTGTTGACCTGCTCAAGTACATCTCGAGCGTCGACGTGCAGACCCGCTTTGGTGAGATCGGCGCGGGTGTGCCCGTGACGCCCGGATCCGAGGCTGGCATCGCCGACCCGAACCTGCAGCAGGTCCTCGCCGGCCTGCAGGCAGCGAGCTACGTCCAGCTGTGGCTCGACACCGCGTACGGCCCCACGGTCGGCGGCGCGATGAACGAGGGCATTGTTGCGCTCTTCGGTGGCCAGGGCTCGCCCGCGGACATCGTCAAGGGCATGAAGGACGCTGCGGCGACCCTCTAACTCATGTCAACAAGCACCATAACGGCCGGGCCCGCGGTAACCGCGGGCCCGGCCCCTGCCCGCAGACGCCGGGGCGGATGGCGCGGACCCCTCCTTATCTGGGGGTTCGCGGCACCCGCGCTCCTCGTCTACGCCACCTTCGTCCTGCTGCCCGTGGGCCTCGCCGCGGTGTACAGCTTCTTTAACTGGAACGGCCTGAGCGCGCTCGAGCGGTTCATCGGTTTTGACAACTACGTGCGTGCGCTGACCGACCCGGTGTTTATTGGGGCGATTGGCCACAACATGGGCATCGTGGTGCTGTCCCTGCTGATCCAGGGTCCTCTCGCCGTGATGATCGCGCTGCTGCTGAATCGTCCGCTCAAGGGGCGCACGCTCATCCGCACCCTCATCTTTGTTCCCTATGTGCTCAGCGAGGTCGTCGCCGGTCTCGCGTTTCGACTCCTGCTGCCGCCCGACGGCCCGTTTGACGGAATCCTGACGGCGCTCGGCTGGGTCGGCGACAAGCCGAACTGGCTGGCCGACCCGAACCTCGCGTTCTGGACCCTGTTTGTGGTGCTGACGTGGAAGTACCTGGGGTTTGCGATCATCCTGTTCCTCGCCGGCCTGCAGGGGGTGCCCGACGAACTGTCGGAGGCGGCCGCCATCGACGGCGCGAGCTGGTGGCAGATCCAGCGCCACATCACCCTCCCGCTGCTCGGGCCGACCATCCGGATCTGGGCGTTCCTCTCCATCATTGGCTCGCTGCAGCTCTTTGACATGGTGTGGATTCTCACCGGCGGTGGCCCCATCAACTCGACCGCCACCATGGCGACCTACATGGTCGAGTACGGCAACGGTCGCTCGCAGGTCGGCTACGGCAGTGCCGTCGCGGTCATCCTGTTTGTGATCTCGCTCATCATCGCGCTCCTCTATCAGCGCTTTATTCTTCGCCGCGACCTGTCCGGTGCCATCACGAGGGGAGGCTGACATGACCACCGTGAGCCTGAATCGCCGCAAGGGATTCGACTGGGCACAGCCGTTTGTGTACCTCATCGCGCTGATCGTGGTGGCGATCACGATCGCACCCGTCGTCTTTGTTGTGCTGAACGGATTCCGCACGACCGCCCAGATCAACGAGAACCCGGGTGGCCTGCCCGACCCGTGGGTGTGGGACAAGTACCTCGCGGTGTTCCAGAACCCCAACTTCTGGACGCAGTTTATGAACAGCACCATCGTCGCCCTCGCGACGACTGCGGGTGTGGTTCTGCTCGGGGTGATGGCGGCGTTTGTTATCGCTCGCTACGCGTTCCGGGGTCGCACCCTGCTGTTCTCCCTGTTCACCGCGGGGCTGCTGTTCCCCCTGACGGTGGCGGTCCTGCCGCTGTTCACGATGCTGCGCTCGTTTGGCTTGCTCGGCAGCCTGATTGCGGTCATCGCGCCGCAGATCGCGTTTGCCCTGCCGACCACGATCATCATCCTCGTGCCGTTCTTGCGTGCCATCCCGGCGGAGCTCGAGGATGCTGCATCCATCGACGGCGCCAGCAGGCTCGGCTTCTTCTGGCGAGTGCTGCTGCCGCTCTCGTGGCCGGGCCTCATCACGGTCGGGGTGCTCGCGTTTGTGGCCAGCTGGAACGCGTACCTGCTGCCACTGCTGCTGCTCGGAAACCCGGCGACCGCGACGTTGCCGGTGGGTGTGCAGTACTTCTCGACCGCGTACTCGCAAGACACGGCCGGAGTGCTCGCCTTCACCTCGGTCGCGATGATTCCAGCCCTGTTGTTCTTTACTCTCGCGCAACGGCGCATCGTTGGTGGCCTCACGGGCGCCGTGAAGGGATAGCCGCATGACGATCGAAGCGGCACGGGTGTCCGTCGACGCGCTGATGGCGTCACTCACCCTGGAAGAGAAGATTGCCCAGCTCTACGGGGTGTGGGTGGGGGCCAACTCCGACGGTGGGGACGTTGCTCCCCACCAGCACGACCTCGAGACCAGCATCGACCTCGACGAGCTGCTGCCCAAGGGGCTCGGGCAACTCACGCGCCCGTTCGGCTCGGCGCCGGTTGATCCGGCGCTCGGCGCGCTGTCGCTGGCGCGCTCGCAGCAGCGCATCGTCGAGCAGTCGCGCCACGGCATCCCGGCGATGGCTCACGAGGAGTGCCTCGCGGGCTTCGCGGCCTGGGGCGCGACGGCGTACCCGGTTCCCGTCTCGTGGGGCGCGACCTTTGACCCGCAGATCATCGAGCGCATGGGGCGCCGCATCGGTGAGGACATGCGCTCGGTGGGCATCCACCAGGGCCTCGCACCCGTGCTCGACGTGGTCCGCGACGCGCGCTGGGGGCGTGTCGAGGAAACCATCGGCGAGGACCCGTACCTCGTGGGAGTGATCGGCTCGGCCTACGTTCGTGGCCTCGAGTCCGCCGGGATCGTCGCGACTCTCAAGCACTTCGTGGGCTACTCGGCCTCGCGCGCGGGCCGTAACCTTGCCCCCGTCTCGATGGGTGTGCGGGAACGCGCCGACGTGATGCTCGCCCCCTTCGAGATGGTGGTGCGCGAGGCATCCCCGCGCTCGGTCATGAACGCGTACACCGACACGGATGGGGTGCCCGCCGCGGCGGACGAGTCGCTTCTGACCGGACTGCTGCGCGACGAGTGGGGCTTTGAGGGAACCGTCGTCGCCGACTATTTCGCAATCGCGTTCCTCAAGCAACTGCACGGCGTCGCGGCGACATGGGGCGAGGCGGCCGCGCTCGCGCTGCGGGCGGGAATTGACGTGGAGCTACCGACCGTGCACACATTTGCCGCCCCGCTCGTCGAGGCGGTGCAGTCGGGTGCGCTCGACGAGGCCATCATCGATCGGGCCCTCCGACGGGTGCTCGACCAGAAGGCGCAGCTCGGCCTCCTCGACCCCGGGTGGGACCCGGTGCCTTCCGCCCTCGCCGGCAAGGATCTCTCTTCTCCGGAGGATCTGCGCGGCACGGTCGACCTCGACCCGCCGCAGAACCGCGCGTTGGCGCGTGACATTGCCGAGCAGGCCGTGATCCTCCTGAGAAACGACGGTGTGCTCCCGCTCGCGGCGCCGAAGAGCATCGCGGTAGTGGGGCCGACGGCTCACGACCGGTACGCGATGCTCGGGTGTTACTCGTTCCCCGCGCACATTGGGGTGAAGCACCCGGATGTCGCGCTCGGCATCGAGATCCCGACCCTTCTCGAGGCCGTGACCGAGGCCTTCCCCGGCGCGATCGTTCACCACGAGCCCGGCACCACCATCGACGGGGGAGAGGTCGACGGCATCGCTGCGGCCGTCGCTGCGGCGCTCGAGGCGGATGTCACGATCCTCGCGCTCGGCGATCGGGCCGGACTCTTCGGCCGTGGCACCAGCGGCGAGGGATGCGACGCAGAGTCGCTCGAGCTGCCCGGCGCCCAGCAGCAGTTACTCGATGCCTTGCTCGACGCGGGAGCGCGAGTGGTTGTGGTGCTGCTCTCCGGTCGCCCCTACGCTCTGGGGTCGGCGGTCACCCGCGCCGCCGCGATCGTTCAGACCTTTTTCCCGGGAGAGGAGGGGGCGCCGGCCGTGGCCGGGGTGCTCTCGGGGCGGGTAAACCCCTCGGGTCGTTTGCCCGTGAGTGTGCCGGCAACCCCGGGCGCGCAGCCGTCCACCTACCTCGCCTCGACCCTCGCCCGGGCGAGCTCCGTCTCCAACATCGACCCCGCGGCCGCGTTCCCGTTCGGCGCGGGGATGGGCTACAGCACGTTCGAGTGGACGTCGTCCGCGGCGAGTGCGGAGAGCATCCCCACGGATGGCGCGGTCACCCTCTCGGTCACCGTCACGAACACCGGTTATCGCTCCGGCTCCGACGTTGTACAGCTCTACCTCCACGACCCGGTCGCGTCGGTGGTGCGGCCGGTTCAGCGTCTGGTGGGGTTCCACAAGGTGCGGCTCGATCCGGGAGAGTCGACGACCCTGACGGTCACGGTTCCGGCGGATCTCGCCTGCTTCAGCGGGGCATCCGGCGACCGCATCGTCGAGCCCGGCGAGATCGTGCTGGGCTTCGGGCGCTCGAGTGGCGACATTCCGGTGACTCACTCGGTGATGCTCGAGGGGCCCGTGCGGGTCGTGGGTCTCGACCGCGCCCTGCACGCCACCTGGACTCGGGAGTAACGCCGCTGTCCCCTCGTGTGCGTGCCCTAGACTTATGTCGACGCTCGAACAAAGGAGGCAGCCGTGACGAAACGCTCCCTGAAGGTCGCCATGATCGGCCACGGATTTATGGGCGCCGCCCACTCGCAGGGCTGGCGTTCGGCGCCGCGGTTTTTTGATCTGCCCGCCGAGCCCACGATGCAGCTCATCGTGGGCCGCACCGGCATCGAGGCGTCGGCGGCAAAGTTCGGTTGGGCGGAGACGGCCACCGACTGGCGCGAGGCGATCGAGCGCGATGACATCGACATCATCGACATCGTGACCCCCGGCGACTCGCACGCCGAGATCGCGATCGCGGCGCTCGCGGCCGGCAAGCACGTCTTGTGCGAGAAGCCGCTCGCGAACACGGCCGACGAGGCCCGGGCGATGGCCGAGGCCGCCGCCCGCGCGGCAGAGAACGGCGTCTTCGCCATGACCGGGTTCACCTACCGTCGTGTTCCCGCCACGTCGCTCGCGCGCCAGATGGTCGCCGAGGGCAAGGTCGGCGACATCCACCACGTTCGTGCCAGCTACCTGCAGGATTGGCTCATCGACCCCGAGGCCCCTTACTCGTGGCGCTCGCAGAAGGAACTCGCTGGCTCGGGTGCCCTCGGCGACATCGGAGCCCACGCGATCGACCTCGCCCAGTTCGTCACGGGGATGCGGCTGGCCACCGTCTCGGGAACGATCGAGACCATCACCAAGCGCCGCCCCATCCCCGGCTCGCCGGGCGAGTATGGCGACGTGACCGTCGACGACCTCGCCCTCTTCACGGGCCGCTTCGAGTCCGGGGTTCTCGCCCAGTTCGAGGCATCGCGGTTCTCGACCGGCTGCAAGAACTCGCTGCGGCTCGAGGTCGCGGGTTCGCGTGGGGCGATCTCTTTTGATCTCGAGGACCTCAACTTCCTCGAGTACTACGACGCGACGGCGCCGGCCGAGTCGCAGGGGTTCACCCGCATTATGGTCACCGACCCCGCGCATCCCTATGTGTCGGCCTGGTGGCCCGCTGGTCACATGCTCGGCTACGAGCACGGCTTCTCCAACCAGGTGCGCGACTTCGTCACCGATATCGTGGGGGGCGTGCAGCCCACCCCATCGTTCGCGGATGGAGCGCAGGTGCAAGACGTCTTGTCCGCCATCGAGACCAGCTCGAACCACGGGAGTGCCTGGACCGTGATCGCTGAATGACCGTAGTTGTCCACCCCGGCGACTCGCTGACTCCGCGGCAGCGTCTCGTCTACATCCTCGTCTTGGGTGCCCTCACGGCGCTGGGCCCGTTCACGATCGACCTGTATCTCCCCGCGTTCCCCGACATCGAGGCGGACCTCGGGGTCTCGACTGCGGCCATCCAGCTGACACTCACCGCGACGACCTTGGGCTTCGCGGTCGGGCAGTTGCTCGTGGGCCCGTGGAGTGACCGGGTCGGTCGGCGCCTGCCGCTGATCATCGCCACGACCGTGCACGTGGTCGCAAGCCTCGGGGTGTTCATCGCACCGGGCATCGAGTGGCTCCTCGTGTTCCGGATGCTGCAGGGCGCGGGCGCCGCCGCCGGTGGTGTTGTCGCGATGGCCATCGTGCGTGACCTGTTTGGTGGGCTGCCCCTGGTGCGGATGCTCAGCCGCCTGTCCCTCGTGAACGGGCTCGCCCCCATCCTCGCCCCGGTGATCGGCTCGCAGCTATTGCTGTTGTCCCCGTGGCGTGGCATCTTCCTGTTCCTCGCGGTCTACGGGGTGCTGGTCGTTTTCGCGGCGATCTTCTTTATCGTCGAGACGCTGCCGCCCGCCCGCCGAGTCGACCTCGGCCACTCGACGGCGCGCCAGCGCTACCACGCACTGTTCACCGACCGGGTGTTCGTGGGTGTCGCGGTGATCGCGGGTATGACGTTCTCGGGGCTGTTCGCGTACCTCTCCTCGTCGTCGTTCCTCTTCCAGGATGTCTACGGTCTTGACCCGCAGGAGTTTGGCCTGCTGTTTGCCGTGAACTCGATCGGCGTGGTGGCGGGTGTCCAGGCGAGCGCGTTCCTCGCCCGGTTTATTGGACCCCAGTGGATTCTTGCGGGGGCACTCACCCTGATGGTGGTGGCGGCCGGGACGATCGTTCTGCTCGACAGTCTCGACGTGGGAATCGTGGGCATTCTTGTGCCGCTGTGGTTCTTCATCCTCGCGTGTGGGTTCTCATTCCCGTGTACCCAGGTGCTCGCGCTTGCGAATCATGGAAGCGAGGCGGGAACGGCTGCATCCCTCCTGGGTGCCCTGAACTTTGGGCTCGCCGGCCTCATCTCGCCCATCGTGGGACTCTTTGGGATCGACAACGCGATCCCCATGGGATCGGTCATGGGCATCACCGCGATCGTCTCCGTGATCGTGTTGTGGACGGTCGTTCGGCCTCGCACCGTGCCAGCATTGTCTCGATGAGGTTTACGAAACGACGCTGGTACGTGGTGGGCGCGGTCGCGGCGCTCGTCTTGATGCTGGGTCTGGGCGCCATCGTGGCACTTCGGGCCGGTCCCCTGGAGCTCGACGCGGAGTGGATGGAAGAGATCATCGAGCACCGCAGCCCGTGGTGGCTGGTGCCCTCCCTGGTGATGAACTTCCTCGGCGGCGGGTGGTTCGCGATTTTTGTGGTGCCTATCGGGATTGCCGTGGCGCTGTTTGTTCTGCGCCGACCGTGGGATGCCTTCTACTTCCTCTCCGCGACGGTCGTGAGCGCCGGGCTCGTGCAGCTTCTCAAGTGGCTCGTGGGGCGCGCGCGACCGGAGGACATCCTCGTGCACGTCGACCCGGGATCGTTCCCCTCGGGCCACGTCGCCAATGCCGCAACCCTTGCCGTCGCGCTCGGGTTCATCTTTCCGCGGGTGTGGGTCTGGGTATGTGGTGCCGTCTACGTCGTGCTGATGGCCCTCAGCCGCACCTATCTGGGGGCCCACTGGGTGACGGACACCATCGGCGGTGCGCTCCTGGGTGGTGCCGTCGCCGTGCTGCTGTGGGCCGCGTTCCGCTTGCCGCGCGCTCCCGCGACTCGTGCGGAATCGGTTGACGACGAACTCGACCGCGACGGATACAGCCGAAACGGGTAGCGTGAGGGCATGAGAATCCTCCTTGTGGGTGCGGGCGGTGTCGGGGATGCCATCGCCAAGATCGCAGCCCGCCGCGACTTTTTTGAGACCATCATCGTCAGCGACTACGACCAGTCGCGGGCCGAGCGCACGATCGCGTGGCTGGAGGCCCGGGGCGAGGCCAAGGGGCGCTTTGTGGCATCCCGTATTGATGCCTCCGACCCGGAGAACGTGGCCGCCGTCGCGAAGGAGCACGGCGCAACCCACGTGATGAACGCGGTCGAGCCGAAGTTTGTCCCCACGATTTTTGCGGGAGCGCTCGCGGCGGGTGCGGACTACCTCGACATGGCGATGAGCCTGAGCGAACCACATCCCACCGAGCCCCACGCCAAGACCGGGGTCAAGCTTGGTGACGACCAGTTCGCACAGGCGCCCGACTGGGAGACGGCCGGTCGCCTCGCGCTCGTGGGCATGGGCGTGGAGCCCGGACTCAGCGACGTGTTCGCGCGATACGCCGCGGACCACCTGTTCAGCGAAATCGACGAGCTGGGCACCCGCGATGGGGCCAACCTGGTGGTGCGCGACGAGGCGGGGAACGAGATTTTCGCCCCGAGCTTCAGCATCTGGACCACCATCGAGGAGTGCCTGAACCCGCCGGTGATCTGGGAGAAGGACACGGGCTGGTACACCACACCCCCGTTCTCCGAGCCTGAGGTGTTCGACTTTCCGGAGGGCATTGGTCCGGTCGAGTGTGTCAACGTCGAGCACGAGGAGGTGCTCCTGATGCCTCGCTGGGTGGACGCCAAGCGCGTGACCTTCAAGTACGGGCTCGGCGAGGAGTTCATCGGAATCCTCAAGACGCTGCACCAGCTGGGCCTCGACAAGACGGAGCCGCTGCGGGTGCGCTCGGCGGACGGACCCGTTATGGTCGCGCCGCGCGATGTTGTTGCCGCCGGGCTTCCCGACCCGGCGACCATTGGCCCGCGGATGACGGGCAAGACGTGCGCGGGGCTGTGGGTCACCGGCACCGGAATCGATGGCAAGCCGCGCGAGGTGTACCTCTATCACGTCAGTGACAACGAGTGGACGATGGCCGAGTACGAGAGCCAGTGTGTGGTGTGGCAGACCGCCCTCAACCCGGTGATCGCTCTCGAGCTTCTGGCCGCGGGCACCTGGAGTGGCACGGGTGTACTGGGCCCGGAGGCCTTCGACGCGAAGCCGTTCCTGGACCTCATGGCCAAGCCGGTCGCCGAGGGCGGCTACGGACAGGCGTGGGGTCTGCGCGAGCAATAGGCTGGCGGGCATGACGGATGCGGCAGCCCAGCTAGAAGCGGCAAAAAAGGCGCTGGCCGACGCCGAGGCGGCGCTCAAGGCCGCCGAGGAGGCCGCGGCGGCGGCGGCCGAACCCGTGGAGCCCGAGCCGCCCGTGGGGGCAGCCACGCCACCGTCGGGCGGGCCACTCACGCCGGAGCAGGTCGACACCATCCGTGCCGGTTACACCTTCGACGCGCCCGCGCTTGAGATGGGAGCGCTCGTCAACGGTGAGCCGCTGCCCAACGTGCCCGTGCGCATCCCCATCGCCATGCTGAATCGCCACGGGCTGGTCGCCGGCGCGACCGGAACCGGCAAGACCAAGACCCTTCAGGTGCTTGCCGAGCAGTTGTCCGCCGCCGGTGTTCCCGTATTCGCGGCGGACATCAAGGGTGACCTGTCGGGTATTGCGAGCCCGGGGGAGTCCAGCGAGAAGCTGCTGGAACGCACCCGGTCCATCGGGCAGGACTGGGCACCCGCGGCATCCCCGACCGAGTACTACACGCTCGGAGGTCAGGGCATTGGCATCCCCATTCGGGCGACCGTCTCGAGCTTCGGACCACTGCTGCTCTCGAAGGTGCTGGGGCTCAATGACACGCAGGAGTCGAGCCTGGGCCTGGTGTTCCACTACGCCGACAAGGCGGGCCTGCCGCTGGTTGACCTGACCGACCTGCGCGCGGTGCTGCAGTGGCTGGTGAGCGACGAGGGCAAACCCGAGCTCAAGTCGCTGGGTGGCCTCTCCAGCGCGACCGCCGGTGTGATTCTCCGCGAGCTCATTGGGTTCGCCGACCAGGGCGCCGACGTGTTCTTTGGTGAGCCCGAGATCGACACCGCGCTGTTCCTGAGGACAACCGCCGAGGGGCGCGGTGTGGTGAGCCTGCTGGAGATTCCGGGGGTGTTCGACAAGCCGGCGTTGTTCTCGACGTTCCTGATGTGGTTGCTGGCCGACCTCTTTAACGACCTCCCCGAGGTCGGCGACATCGACAAGCCCAAGCTCGTGTTCTTCTTCGACGAGGCGCACCTGCTGTTTAAGGATGCGTCGAAGGACTTCATCGCCTCCATCACCCAGACCGTGCGCCTCATCCGCTCCAAGGGGGTGGGAATTGTGTTTGTCACCCAGACCCCCAAGGATGTGCCGAGCGACGTGCTCGCCCAGATCGGTTCGCGCGTCCAGCACCAGCTGAGGGCACACACCCCGGATGACGCGCGTGCCCTCAAGGCAACCGTGTCGACATATCCCACCAGCGGCTACAACCTGGGTGAGGTGCTCACGACCCTCTCGACGGGCGAGGCGATCGTGACGGTGATGAACGAGAAGGGTGCGCCATCCCCAGTGGCGTGGACCCGGCTCCGTGCGCCCCAGGGATCGATGGCACCCACCCCCGCGGAGCAGATGCAGGCGACGGTGGATGCCTCGCCGCTCTCCGGCACCTACGGCACCGTCGTCGACCGCGACTCGGCGCGCGAGATCCTCGCGGTCAAGATGAACGCGGCGGCGGAGGCGGATGCCCGGCGCGAGGCCGACAAGCTCGCTGCCGCCCAGGCGAAAGAGGCCGCGAAGATCCGGGCCGAATACGACAAGGCCGTGCGTGACATGGAGAAGGCGTCGAAGCCGCGCACGACCACAAAGACCACAACCCGCACCTCCACGCGCACGGACGACAACCCGGTGCTCGACTACCTCGGCTCGCGCAGTGGCCAGTCGATGGTCAAGGAAGTGCTGCGGGGCATCTTCTCTACCCTCAAGCGCAAGTAGGCCCGGCCCTAGCGACCGAAGGTGAGGGCGCTAGGGGCGCCGATCGCGATCATCAGCCAGCTCATGATCGCGAATGCGCCGGCGAAGGCCACAACAATCCCCGCGGCAGCGACCCAGGGCTTGCCCTCGTACCAGTAGGCCGCGGTGGGGTGGGTCTCGAAAAACTCCCGCAGTGACACGGGCTCCTGCTCGCGGGTGACAGTTACCCCGAGCGCAGAAATGAGCTCCTCCATCGACTCGAGGCTCCAGAAGGTACCCCGAAAACGAATGAGGCGCTTGCCGTCGGCATCGAGGAGAAGGAGCTGCGGAACGCTGTCGGATGACCCGGGTCGCCACGTCTGCGCGATGACCGCCGAAGCCACACTCAAGCGATCGACGGAGTCAAATCCAAAGAAGGCCTGCTTGATCACGCGGGTCTCGCTCACCTCCGCGTAGGCATTCGAATGGCGGACCCAGGCGAGCCCGGCAATGACAATCGCGATGACGTGAATCACCAGCACTCGCCGCCAGCTGCCCTGGGAAGCGGACATCCAATACAGGACTCCGAACAGGGGCAGGCCGCCGATGGCGATCGCGATCAGACCGGTGCGCGCGAGAGAAGCGCGCGGACGTACCCGCACTGTTCCTGCACTGCTCTCCGCCACGTCACCCCCCGCGGGTCTATACGTTCACATAAATGCCTGATCAATATACCGATGAAACGTGAGGATTTTCGCGTTTTGATCGAGAGAAGTGCAAGCGGTTGCTCGTCAGGCGACCGGATGCGTCGACTTTCGCACCACAAGACGCGTGGGTAGCGGGGTGGAGACCGTCACGTTCTCGGGCTCCTCGATCGCGATGAGGACCTTTTGCATGATGAGTCCACCCAGCGCGGCAAAATCCTGACGCACGGTCGTGAGCGGGGGAAGAAGGTAACTGGCCTCGGGAACATCATCAAAACCGACGATGCTCACATCACGCGGAACCGTGAGCCCCCGAGCATCCAATGCCGACATCAGGCCCAACGCCATGTAGTCGTTCGCGGCGAAGACCGCGGTTCCCGGCCCGATGTCACTCAGGGCCATGCCCAGCTCGTAACCGCTGCGCGCCGACCAATCGCCGTGCCGCACGTCACCAATCTCCAGCCGGTTCTCGCTCATCTCGTCACGCCACCCCCGAATCCGCTCGATCGCGTCGGGCGCCTCGGGTGGGCCGGCGAGGTGGATGATGCGCTTGTGCCCGAGCTCAATCAGGTGCCGGACCGCCGCCCGCGCGCCACGGTACTGGTCGATCGAGACGATGGCCGTGCTGCGCCTCGTTGATGCGGCGACCGCCACGATCGGGATGTTGAGGTCGAGCCCCAGCACCACCTCGAGAACGGCGATGTCGGCGACCACCAGAACGATCGCATCCACCCGCTGCCGCAAGAGCGACTCGACACTGGCGCGAATGACCGACGGGTCCGACTCGGGGATCGTCATGGTGTCGACGCTGAATCGTGCGGCGCGCGCGGCAACGTTGAAGTTCATGGCCGTCGAGGTGGGGCCATACTCCGAGGTGCCCGGGGCGATCAACCCAATGGTTCGGGTGCGTCGCGTCACCAGCGCGCGGGCCGCGGGGGAGGGGCTGTAGCGGAGCTGTGCGATCGCCTGCTCGACCCGCTCGCGGGTGGCCGGTCGCACGTTGGGCACGTCGTTGAGAACACGCGACACGGTCTGGTGCGAGACCCCGGCGAGCCGCGCGACGTCAAAGATGTTGGCGGCCCGGGGCGCCTTGTCGTCTGAACCCGGACGCTTCTCCTGGTCAGTCGTCATCGGGCTGGGCGATCATCGCAAGAAGCGAGTCGACGGTGAGCGCATCGGAGGGCAGGGTCGCAAGTTCCCGACCGTCGCGGAGCAGCGTTATGCGCGACGACACCCTCAGGACCTCCTCCAGCTCAGCGGAGATGAATACGACAGACATCCCATTGTCGGCCAGTTCACCCACGAGGCGTTGCACCTCGACCTTGGCGCCAATGTCGATTCCCCGGGTCGGTTCATCGAGCACCAGCACCCGCGGTGCGAGGGCGAGGAGTCGGGCGAGCAGGACCTTCTGCTGATTGCCTCCCGAGAGTACACCGGCGCGCTGCTCCGTCGAGGCAGGGCGGATGCCCAGCGCCTCGATCCAGCTGGCCGCAAGCTCGCGTTGGCGCGCTCGCCGCATCCGTCGGAAGATGCCCCGCTGCGCCTGCAGGGCGAGGGTGATGTTCTCTCTTACCGTCAGCTGGTCGATGATTCCCTCGGTCTTGCGGTTCTCCGAGGAATACGTGATGCCGAGCGCGATCGCTCGCCGGGGATTGCCGGGCGGCACGGGGGTGCCGTCGAGGGTCACCGCGCCCGCATCCGGTCGGTCAATACCCGTGAGCGCGCGGGCGAGTTCGGTCCGGCCCGACCCGAGGAGCCCCGCAAGCCCCAGAACCTCGCCCTCCGCAAGTGTCACGTCCACGCCGCGCAGCCGGGGGCCGGAGGCGACGCCGGTGGCCTCGAGGAGTGCCTCGGGCGCGGTGGCCGGGGCATCCACCCGGGGTCGCATCACGAGCTCCTCGGCGTTGCGGCCCAACATCTTCTGCACCAGGTCGATGCGCAGGAGCTCCCGAGTGAGGTATTCGCCGACCAGCCGGCCCCCGCGCAGCACGGTCACGCGGTCGCAGATCTCGTAGACCTGGTCGAGGAAGTGCGAGACAAACAGAATCGCAACACCCCGATCCTTGAGTTCACGGATGATCCGGAACAGCTCCGCCACCTCGTCGAGGTCGAGGCTCGACGTCGGCTCGTCGAGCACGAGGACCTTCACGTCGCTCGAGATCGCGCGTGCAATCGCGATGAGCTGCTGCACCGCGAGGGAGTGGCTGGCCAGCGGCGAGGCGGGATCAATATCGAGTCCGAGCTCGGCGAGCACCTCGGCGGCCGCGGCGCGCATCCGACGCCAGTCGATGGCGCCCCAGCGTCGTGGCTCGCGGCCGAGCATAATGTTCTCGGCCACGCTGAGATTCGGCAGCAGGTCGATCTCCTGATAGACGGTGCGGATGCCCGCCCGCTGTGCCTCGGCAGGTGACGAGTAGTGCACCACCTCGCCGTCGATCCGGATCGTGCCCGACTGCAGCTGCAGGGCACCGGTCAGCCCCTTGATGAGGGTGGACTTGCCCGCGCCGTTCTCGCCCATCAGCGAGTGGACCTCGCCGGCGAACATCCGAAAATCGACGTTGTCGAGCGCCGTCTCGGCCAGGAAGCGAACCGTTGCTCCCTTGACCTCGACGACCGGGCGCTCGTCGTCAGTCACAGGCACCATCATGCCCGCCGGAGAGCGAAAGCGCTCGCCCCCATTGGCCTAGCGCCGGCTCGATCGGGTGACGATGATGCGCTGCACGACCACAAACAGAAGCAGAAGCGCGCCGATCGTGATGCGCGTCCACGACTGCTCGGCGCCCAGGAACGAGATCGCCGTCTTGATCGTGCCGTACACGAACACGCCGATCATCGAACCCAGCACGTAGCCACTCCCGCCGGTGAGCAGGGTGCCACCGATCACCACCGCGGCGATGGTGTCGAGCTCCGTGCCAATACCGTTCAGCGGATACGACGCACCCGTGTAGGCGGTGAACACCACGCCGGCGAGGCCCGCGCAGATGCCGCTGATCACGTAGGCAAACAACTTCGTGCGCACCACCGGCAGACCCATCAGGCGTGCCGACTGCTCGTTGCCCCCAATCGCATAGATCGTGCGACCAAAGCGCGTGTAGGCCAGGATCAGCGCACCCACGACCACCACCAGCAACGCGATGATGCCGGTGGGGGTGATAAACCAGCTGCCGGGCCCCGCCTGGATGCGCGTCGACTGCAGCCACAGGATGGCCGGCTCCTCGACCCGGATGGATGACAGGCTCACCATAAACGCCAGTCCCCGGGCGGCGAACATCGCCGCGAGGGAGGCAATAAACGGTTGTACGTCGAAGTACTGCACCATCACGCCCACCGCGAGTCCCATGCCCGCGCCGATCAGGAGCATCACGGGGATGACCACGCCGACCGGGAGGCCATCACGAAGAAGGCTGGCCCCGAGCATCCCGGTGAAGGCCATCACGGCACCCACGGAGAGGTCGATGCCGCCCGTGATGATCACAAAGGTCATGCCCACGGCGAGGATCAGCAGGTACGCGTTGTCGAGCAGCAACGACGAGATCACCCGCGGGGTGAGGAAGTTGCCGAAGTAGGCCTGCGCCCCGATGAACATCGCGATGAGGATGGCCAGGGCAGCGAACACCGGAATCCACGAGGCGTGGCGCCGCAGGAACCGGCGTGCGGTGGTGGCGAGGGTCGAGCGCTCGTCCGCCACGGTCTGGATGCCGCTCACGAGGCCACCTCCGAGGTCGAGTTGTCTGCAGGGGTCTTGGGTCGCAGCGCCGATCCCACTCGAGAGATCCAGCCGCGCAGTCGCGGGGACTGCACCAGCACCACGATCACCACCACAATCGCGAGGAACAGCGGGCTCACCGCGGGCGGAACCCCCAGGAACGTGATCGTGGACTTCAGGGTCTGAATAGTAAAGACACCAACAACCGTTCCCGCGAGGCTGAACTTGCCGCCCATAAGAGAGGTACCACCGAGCACCACCGCGAGGATCGCGTCGAGCTCGATGTAGAGGCCGGCGGCATTGGCATCCGCCGCCATGATGTTGGAGCTGTAGAGGATGCCCGCGAAGCCCGCGAGCAGGCCACTGGCCGCATACGCACCCCAGATGATGCCTCGCGAGCGCACACCCGCGAGGCGGCTGGCCTCGGGGTTGATGCCCACGGCTTCGGTGAGAACCCCGAGCGCGGTGCGGCGTTCAAGCAGCACCACGATGATCACGGCAATGATCGACACAAAAAACGCGAAGGGCAGGCCAAAGACGTAGCCCTGCGCCATAAAGCGGTATGGCTCGCTGTTGATCGTGGTGATGAATCCGCCCGTGACGAGCAGCGCGATGCCGCGCCCTGCGAGCATCAGCACGAGGGTCGCGATGATCGGCTGGATGCCCACGACGGCAACCAAGAAGCCGTTCCAGACACCCAGCACCAGGGCGACCAGCACGCCCGTGACGATCGCGATGAGCACGGTACCGAGGCCGTTCGGGTCGGACGACGACTCGATGATCGTGAGCGCCACCGCGCCCGAGACGGCCATGATCGCGCCCACGGAAAGATCGATGCCGCGGGTGGCAATGACCACCGTCATGCCCAACGCCACGAGCATCAGCGGAGCGCTGTTGCGCAGGATGTCGATGAGCGGCCCGTATAGCTGCCCACCCTGCACGGTGATGCCAATAAAGGAGGGGCGGGGCGATCGTGTTGACGACGATGAGCGCCAGCAGGGCGACGACCGGCCAGAACAGTCGATGCTTGATGATCCTTGTCATGCCACGTTTCTCCGGGCTCTCGAGGTGTTCTTCGGCGATGAAGTCGACGAGATCACCGACTTCGATGTCGCGTGAGGTCAGTTCGCCGATCTTACGACGATCCCGCATCACGAGGACACGCTGGGCGATACGCAGCACCTCCTCCAACTCGGAGGAGATAAACACGACGGACAGGCCCTGGCCCGCCAGTTCCGCGACCTTGCGCTGGATGTCGGCCTTCGCGCCGACGTCAATTCCGCGAGTGGGCTCATCCAGAATGATCAGCTGCGGGGCGGTCGCGAGCCACCGGGCGAGCAGAACTTTCTGCTGGTTGCCGCCGGACAGGTTGCGAACCAGGCGGTTCGGGTCGGCCGGGCGCACGGCGAGCGCCGCGACGTACTCGTCCACGATCGCCGACTGCTCGGACTTGCTCACCTTGCGCAGCCATCCGCGTTTGGCCTGGATGCCCAGCACGATGTTCTCGGCGACGGTGAGATCGCCGATGATGCCCTCGCCCCGGCGGTCCTCCGACGAGAACACGATGCGCTGGTCGATCGCGTGCCGCGGACCGGTGATCCGCACGGCCTTGCCCCGCACCGAGACAGTGCCGCTGTCGGGCCGATCCGCCCCGTACATCAGCCGCACGAGCTCCGTGCGCCCCGAGCCGAGGAGGCCCGCGATGCCGACGATCTCGCCGTCGTAGACGCTCACGTCCACGGGCTCGAGCACACCCTTTTTGCCGAGACCCACCGCGTCGAAGACGGGCTCCGAGTCGCGTTCGATCTCGCGGCTGGCCGTGCGGGAGAGGGCGTCGAGCTCGTCGAGCTCGCGGCCGATCATCAGCGAGATGAGCTCCGCCCGGGGCAACGTTGCCGCCGAGTACTCGCCCACGAGCGTGCCGTTGCGCAGCACCGTGAGGCGGTCGGAGATCTCGTAGACCTGGTCAAGAAAGTGGGTGACAAACAGGATGGCGACCCCACGGTCGCGTAGTTCGCGCACGACACCAAACAGCTGCTCGACCTCCGTGCGGTCGAGGCTTGAGGTGGGCTCGTCGAGCACGAGAACCGTGCTGTCGGTGACCATCGCACGGCTGATCGCGACCAGTTGCTGGATGGCGATGGAGTGGGTGGCAAGGATGGAGCGGGTATCGATCCGGACACCGAGATTCTCGAGGTGTCGCGCGGCCTCCCGATGGGTGGCCTTCCAGTCGATGCCGCCGGCCCGGCGAATCTCGTGGCCGAGCATCACGTTCTCACCGACGGAGAGATTGGTGCAGAGGTTGACCTCTTGGTAGACGGTCGAGATGCCGGCGGCCTGGGCATCCGCGGTTCCCCGGAACTCGCGCTTCTGGCCACCGACCGTGATGGTGCCGCTGTCGATCGTGTAGACCCCGGTGAGGGCCTTGATGAGGGTGGACTTGCCGGCGCCGTTCTCACCCATCAGGGTGTGCACCTCGCCGGGCCGAAGGGTGAAGTCCACTGAATCGAGGGCGAGGACGCCCGGAAACGTAATGGTGATCCCACGCATCTCGACAATGGGCGGGACGGCGTTGGCCGCTGGCATGGCAGAGGTTCCTTTTATCTGTGAGGCGAGTCCGGCGGGGATCGGTCCGGGTGGGCCGACCCCCGCCGGGGTGTCAGACGTGCGTTGTCCTGCTAGTCGGGTGCTAGTAGGGGCGCGTCGGGAGGAGCTCGATGGCGTCCTCCTGAGTGAATGCGCCATCCGGAACGATCTCCGTCTTGGGCACGTCCTCGCCAGCGAGAACCTTCTTCACCAGATCGGCAACCTTCTCGCCGAGGATCGGGTTGCACTCGACGATGAAGTTGAACTCACCGTCGGCGAGCGCCTGCATGCCGTCCTTCACCGCGTCGATCGTCACGATCTGGATGTCCTGGCCGGGAACCAGGCCTGCGGCCTTGATCGCGTCCAAGGCTCCGAGGCCCATGTCGTCGTTGTGCGCGAAGAGCAGGTTGATCTCGCTGCCGTACTTCTGCAGGAAGCCCTCCATGACCTTCTTGCCACCGTCGCGGGTGAAGTCACCGGTCTGCGAGTCGAGCACGTTGATCGCGGTGCCGTCGATCGCCTCGGCGAAGCCGGTTGCGCGGTCGAGCGCGGCGGACGAACCCGTCGTGCCCTCGAGGATCACCAGGTTGGCGCCGGTCTCGCCGAAGTTCTCGGCCGCCCACTCGCCGGCCGTGCGGCCCTCCTGCTCGAAGTCGAGTCCGACCCAGCTGGCGTAGAGGTCCTCGCTCGCGCTGACCGTGCGGTCTTCGAGGATGACGGGGATGCCGGCATCCTGCGCTTCCTTCAGCACGTCATCCCAGCCGTCAACCGTGATGGGCGCGATGACGATGGCGTCAACGCCCTGGTTGATGAAGCTGCGGACCGCGGCGATCTGCGCCTCCTGCTTGTTGTCGGCCGCGTTGAAGATGAGCTCGAAGCCGTTCTCCTCAGAGAACGCCGCCTTCATCGACTCCGTGTTCGCGCTGCGCCAGCCGCTTTCCGACCCGGTCTGCGCGAATCCGACGGTAATAAGACCGTCATCCTCGCCGCCACCGGAAGCAGCACAACCCGTGAGAGCAAGCGCCATCGCACTGGCGACGGCAAGCCCACCCAGAAGAACCTTCTTCATACCAAAACCTCCTCGTTCTGGCCCGACCTTACGTCGGGATCTTGGTGTTCAGACCTGCCTCCGGACGTCACCGTCATTGGCATTGCGAGAATGTTAGCCTTCACATTGCGCTTCCACACAACCTCCGCAATGTAACGGTTTGGTAACGGGATGGCCCGAATGCAATAAAAATGCTGGTCAGAGAGTGCTTAGGTTTGCACTGGATTGGGCTCCGGCGAGTGTGACATTCATTCGTATGAGGCACCGGTGAGCGTTCACATGTGAATGTGAGGGTTCACATCTGGAGGCCGAAGCGGTCGCCGAGACCCTCCTGCGAGAGACACCGAACTGCGCAGGCTTGTGTGGGCCGGTGCCGAACTGCGGAGATCTCCGCGCCGCGCCGCGCCATAGTTGCCGTTCAGCGGCGTGTCGCGAAAACTCTCCGCACTTCGGCCCGCCCGACGAGGGGCACCGCTTCGCGGCACCCCTCAACTCATGGCGGAGAACGGGGGATTCGACTCCCACCGGAGCCGCCTCCACGCCGCTTCGCGACGCGGCGGACTGCGCCGGCGGGGCCCACCTTCGGGGTTCTCATGCTCCGCTCGCAGAAATGAGTTGAGGGGCACCGCTTGGCGGCACCCCTCAACTCATGGCGGAGAATGGGGGATTCGAACCCCCGAGGGCTTGCACCCAACACGCTTTCCAAGCGTGCGCCATAGGCCACTAGGCGAATTCTCCCGGGATGTTTGCGCCGCTGACGGCGACAACCACTCGCAAAAGCATACCCGTACAATGGAGGTGGCTCCTCGCGTGGCGCCATCCAGGCCAACTCCCCCAGGACGGAAACGTAGCAAGGGTAACCGGGCTCTGGCGGGTGCGCGAGGGGTCTTTACTCTTTTGTGGGGCTCTCGTGCGGGACTTTCGCCCTCCGGCCCTCCCAGCCCTAGACCGTAGGCTGAGTTCGTGGCCCGCTCTATCTACATCACGTCGGCCGAGGGGCATTCGGGCAAGTCGTCCGTGGCTCTCGGTGTGCTCGACACGCTTCTGCGCAGCGGCGAGCGTGTGGGGGTGTTCCGCCCGGTCGCGCGCTCGACAAGTGAGCCCGACTACGTGCTGGAGCTCCTCCTCTCCCGCGACGGCGTTGGTCTCGACTACGAGGAGTGCCTGGGCACCACCTACGAGGCAGTCCACGACGACCCCGAGGCGGCGCTATCCACGATCGTCGACCGGTTCAAGGCGGTCGAACGCCAGTGTGACGCGGTGGTCATCATCGGCTCCGACTACACCGACGTGGCGACCCCCACCGAGTTGGCGTACAACGCTCGCATCGCCGCCAACCTGGGCGCGCCGGTTCTGCTGGTTCTGACCGGCTGGGAGCCGGAGGATGCCCGCCCCCGCACGCCGCATGAGCTGCGCCAGGTCACCGAGCTCGCCCTGCCCGAGCTCGAGTCCGCACACGCGTCGCTCCTCGCCGTCGTGGCGAATCGAGCCGACCCCGCACAACTCGACGCGGTCGTGGCCGAGGTGGCCGCGGCATCCGGTGTGCCAGCCTGGGCGATCCCCGAGGACGCCCTGCTCGTCGCCCCCACGATGGGTGCGCTGATGACTGCCGTCGACGGCGAGTTGCTCAAGGGTGACCCGGCTCTCCTCGCTCGCGAGGCCCTAGGCGTGGTGATTGCCGCGATGTCGATGGAGAACGTGCTCCCTCGCCTGGTCGAGGGTGGGGTCGTGGTGATCCCCGGCGACCGCAGCGAGATGTTGCTCGCCGCCCTCACGGCGCACGCATCCGGAACCTTCCCCTCTCTGGCCGGCATCGTCCTCAACGGGGGATTCGCGCTGTCGCCGGTGATCGATCGCCTGATTGTGGGACTCGACCAGTCCATCCCGATTGTCACCACCGAGCTCGGCACGTGGGCAACCGCCCAGCGCATCGCACAGGCGCGGGGCCGGCTGACGGCGTTCTCCCAGCGCAAGATCGACACCGCCCTCACCCTCTTCGAGAAGCACGTTGATGGTGCTCTCCTCGTTCAGGCTTTGGGCGCGGGCAAGTCCGAGGTCGTCACGCCCCTGATGTTCGAGTACACCCTGCTCGAGCGGGCGCGCTCGCAGCGCAAGCGCATTGTGCTTCCCGAAGGCTCGGATGACCGCATCCTCCAGGCCGCAGGAACGATCCTCGCGCGTGGGGTCTGTGACCTCACCATCCTCGGCGACGAGCAGGACGTGCGGTCGAGGGCATCCGAGCTGGGCGTCGACCTGAGGGATGCCCAGGTGCTCAGCCCCACGGACCCTGAGCTGCGCGAGCGGTTCGCCGAGGAGTACGCCCGACTTCGTGCCCACAAGGGCGTCACAGTCGAGCAGGCTCGGGAGATCGTCAGCGACGTCTCGTACTTCGGCACCATGATGGTGCAGCTGGGCCTCGCCGATGGGATGGTCTCGGGCGCCCAACACACCACCGCGCACACCATCAAACCCGCCTTCGAGTTCGTGAAGACCGTCGAGGGTGTTTCCATCGTCTCGAGTGTGTTTTTTATGGCTCTGGATGATCGGGTGCTCGTGTACGGCGACTGTGCGGTGGTTCCCGACCCGACGGCGGAGCAGCTCGCCGACATCGCGATCTCGTCGGCGGAGACGGCCCACAAGTTTGGAATCGAGCCACGCGTGGCGATGCTCTCGTACTCGACGGGGGAGTCGGGATCGGGCGCCGACGTGGACAAGGTTCGCGCCGCCACCGAGCTGGTGCGCTCGCGGAGACCCGACCTGCTCGTCGAGGGACCCATCCAGTACGACGCTGCGGCGGATGCCGCCGTCGCCCGCACCAAGATGCCCGACTCGCAGGTCGCGGGCCGTGCAACGGTGTTCATCTTCCCCGACCTGAACACGGGCAACAACACGTACAAGGCCGTGCAGCGCTCCTCGGGTGCGATCGCGATCGGGCCGGTACTGCAGGGCCTGCGCAAGCCGGTGAACGACCTGTCGCGGGGTGCTCTCGTTCGTGACATCGTCAACACCGTGGCCATCACCGCGATCCAGGCGCAGCAGTCGTGACACTCGCGTTTGTTGTCAACTCCGGGTCGTCGTCGATCAAGTGGGAGCTGCTCGAGGTCGAGTCGGGCGAGCGGATGCGCGGGGGCATCGTCGAGCGGATCGGCGAGGCAGGCCTCGACCACGCGGCGGCGATGCGCCACATCCTGGAGGACTTGGGCGGTGTGCATCCGGCGGTCATTGGGCATCGGGTGGTGCACGGGGGCAGTCGGTTCTCGTCCGCGACCGTCGTCACCGACGAGATCGAGTCGGCGATCGACGAGCTGTCGGCGCTCGCGCCCCTCCACAACCCGGCGAACGTGCTGGGCATCCGGGCGGCGCGTGCCGCGTTCCCCGGGGTGCCCAACGTCGCGGTGTTCGACACCGCCTTTCACCAGACCATCCCGCCCGCGGCGCACACCTACGCGGTCGATGTTGAGGTCGCGCGCGAGCACGGGGTGCGGCGGTACGGGTTCCACGGCACGTCGTACCAGTACGTCTCGGGGCGGGTCGCGGAGTTGCTGCAGCGTCCGCTCGAGGACCTGCGCCTCATCGTGTTCCACCTCGGCAACGGGGCATCCGCCTGCGCCATCGACGGTGGGCGCTCGGTCGACACCTCGATGGGGATGACCCCACTCGAGGGCCTCGTGATGGGCTCCCGCGCGGGCGACATTGACGCGGGGGCGTTGTTCCACCTCGGCCGGGCTGGGTTCTCGCTCGGCGAGCTCGACACGCTCCTCAATCGCGCGAGCGGGCTGCTCGGACTCTCCGGGCACGGCGACATGCGTGACGTGCTGGCGCGCCGCACCGACGAGGCGGATGCCCGGCTCGCGTTCGACGTGTACGTGCACCGCATCCGCCACTACCTCGGCTCGTACCTCGCGGTGCTGGGCGGGGCAGACGCGGTGGTGTTCACCGCCGGGGTGGGCGAGAACTCGCCCGAGGTGCGCGCGGCCGTGCTCGACGGGATGCAGTGGGCGGGCATCCACCTCGACTCCAGCCGCAACGAGACGCGAGGCACCACGGTCATCTCGCCGGACGACTCGCCCGTCGCCGTGCTCGTGGTGCCCACCAACGAGGAGCTCGAGATCGCGCGCCAGGCCCTCGCGGCCCTGTAGTGGCGCGCGTACTCCGCGCGGCCGGCCGATTCCGGAGCCGAACCGCGGAGTTCTTCGCGACACGCCGCTAGCCGTGCCACGAATCGCCGGCATAAGGCTTGAATCTCCGCAGATCGGCCCGCGCCTTGCGCGCCTCTACGATGAGTCTCTCGAGGCCCGCGAGTGTCTCCGGCCAGCTCTCGAAGATGTGTGGCCTCCCAATCCTCAGCACTGGAATTCCCCATGCGGCTACACGAATGTCTTTGCTGCGGTCTGCTTCGAAGCGGTTATCGTGCCACTTTCGTCCGTCGGTCTCGATACCGACACACTCGTCAACCAGCAGGTCGAGGATGCCAGCCCCAGGGATTCTGACCTGGCACTCCACCGAATAGCCGGCATCCTCCACTTGGAGGCGAGTGTGGGTCTCGAATCCTGACTGGGAGAGCAGGTTCATCCGCGCGAGCACCGCCCACATTCGCTCCGGGGCCATCGCGATCAACGTCGGGAGCTGATCGCGCGGGAGGTACCCCAGGTGCACCGCCGACTCGATCGCCGCCAGAGCATCGTAGGGCGCGAGGCACGCCATCGCTTGGAGAAGTGCGTCAATTGGGGCCACTTCGAGGCCATCGACGGGCCGCCCGACCGGCTTGCGCCAATGCGACACTTCGTTGGTGACCGCGTAGCGCTGGTGGTGTGGGGCAAACCTGAGGTGCAAACGTTCGTCGGGCGGGCCACACCAGAGGTCTTCGTGGCGACGGAGCGCGGAGACGCAGTCAAGCAGCCCGGCGGTCTCGGCGGCGCGTTGCTGCTGGGCATCTAGGTGCGTGCAGACGTATATGCCGCGACGTGCATGAGTGAGCGTTCCGTGTTTGACGGCGTCGACAAGCTGTCGTCTAGACACACCGATCGCACGAAGCTCGTGGGTGCGGGCGATGTGCCCGTTATCGCACAACCATGTCACGTCGAGGAGACTGCCGAGTCGAGAGCGACGGGGTAGGGCGCTCGCCGCGGTCTGGGGACATCGACGCTCTCGTGGGTCTGGGGAGGAGAGGTCTTTCGAGCATGAGTCGCACGGCAACCCCGAGCCGAACTGCGGAGTTTCGGGGCGACACGCCCGTTACGGGTGTTTGACGCGCGGCGAAGCTCAAGAATCTCCGCAGTTCGGCCCCGCGGGGCTCGAGTGGCAGAAGCGGGCACCTCGCGAGATCACACACAGCTCGAGCCCCAGCGTCACCGGCGGCGACTACTCTTGACACGTGGTTGCCGCCCTGTATCGCCGTTACCGGCCAGAGACGTTCGCCGAGCTCATCGGTCAGTCGCAGGTGACCGATCCGCTGCGCACCGCGCTGCGCACCGACCGGGTTAATCACGCCTACCTGTTCAGCGGTCCGCGCGGCTGTGGCAAGACCACGAGCGCGCGTATCCTCGCCCGCTGCCTCAACTGCGCCGAAGGCCCCACTGACACCCCGTGTGGTGTCTGCCCGAGTTGTGTCGAGCTCAGCCGTGACGGCGGTGGTTCGCTCGATGTTGTCGAGATCGACGCCGCAAGCCACAACGGCGTTGACGATGCCCGCGACCTGCGCGAGCGTGCCGTCTTCGCTCCGGCCCGCGACCGGTTTAAGATCTTTATTCTCGACGAGGCGCACATGGTCACCCCGCAGGGGTTCAATGCGCTCCTGAAGATCGTCGAGGAGCCGCCGGAGCACGTCAAGTTCATCTTCGCGACGACCGAGCCCGAGAAGGTCATCGGCACGATCCGATCGCGCACCCACCACTACCCGTTCCGGCTGGTGCCGCCCGCGCAGATGCTCGACTACGTGCAGCAGCTGTGCGACAGCGAACACGTGAAGGTGGATGCCGGTGTGCTCCCTCTGGTGGTTCGCGCGGGCGGCGGGTCGGTGCGTGACACGCTGTCACTCCTCGACCAGCTCATCGCAGGCTCCGAGAGTGACACGATCGAGTACGAGCGCGCAGTCGCGCTGCTGGGGTACACCCACGGTGCGCTCCTCGACGAGGTCGTCGACGCGATTGGTGCCCGGGATGCCGGGGCCGTTTTTGCGGGTGTCGACCGCGTCATCCAGACCGGCCAGGATCCACGCCGCTTCGTTGAGGACCTCCTCGAGCGTCTGCGCGACCTCATCATTGTCGCGGCCACGGGCGGCAACGCGCAGGCCGTGCTGCGGGGCATCCCTCAGGACCAGCTCGACCGTATGGTCCAGCAGGCGAAGGCCTTCGGAACCACCGAGCTCTCCCGGTCGGCGGACGTGGTCAACGCGGCCTTGTCGGAGATGACCGGCGCCACCTCGCCGCGTCTTCACCTCGAACTGATGGCCGCGCGTATTCTTGTGCCCGCCAGCGACGACACCGAGCGTGGTGCGCTGGCCCGCGTGGAACGCCTCGAGCGGCGTATCGGCGTCGACGGGGCCGGGGATGCACCGAGCTCGCCCCCCACGCCGCGAGCCGTGCCCCCCGCACCGCGCGCGGCGCCGGTGCCCACGACGGCACCGTCCGCCGCGCCCGCCGCTCCGGTCGAGCCCGCCGCACCGGTCGAGCCCACGACTCACGCCGAGCCCGCCGCATCTGCAGCGCCCTCGCAGCCCGAGCCCGCCGCGCAGACCGAACCTGCCCCAGAGCCGACCCCGCAGGCCGAGCCTGCCCCGCAGGCCGAGGCCACACCCGCGGCGCCGCCGCGCGACCCGTCCGTGCCCGTGTCGATCGCCCAGGTGCGCGACGCCTGGCCAGAGATCCTTGATGTCATCGAGAAGGCCAAGCGCACGGCCTGGATGGTGGTGGTCACCGCCAAGCCGCTCGAACTGCGCGACGGCAACGTGCTGGTGCTGTCGTTCCCCAGCCAGAACGATGTCGCGGCGCTCAAGCAGCCCTCCGCCCCCGGCGAGGGAGTCGGCGATCACCTCAAGAAGGCGATGCTTCAGGTGCTGGGTATCGAGCCGCTCCTGATTGCGCGCGTGGCCAGTGCCTCCGCCGACACGAAGCCCGAGCCGCCGGCTGCGGTGGCATCCCCCGCCGAGGCGCCACGCCCAGCGACGGACGCCCAAGGCTGGGCGGTCGCGACGATTCCCGGCCAGGAGGCGCCGGAGCCCGACGAGCCCGAGCGCCCCACCGCGGCTGCACCCACGGCCGCCGCGGTCGATGCCGCGCCACGAGCATCCGCGCCCCCGGCACCCCAGCGGTACGGCGAGTCCGTGGTTCGTGAGATCCTCGGTGCGAACTTCATCGAGGAGCAGAACGTTGCGCCCCGTGTTGTTCCGCAGTCGAGAGACGAGTAGCCGTGTACGACGGGATTGTCCAGGAGCTCATCGACGAA
The DNA here is from genome assembly GCA_965279605.1 of Rhodoglobus sp. Lineage (GTDB taxonomy): Bacteria > Actinomycetota > Actinomycetes > Actinomycetales > Microbacteriaceae > Rhodoglobus. The sequence continues at coordinate 143,254 of CBDIIE010000012.1, read as the reverse complement.
CTGGGTCGCCTGCCCGGCATTGGCCCCAAGTCGGCGCAGCGCATTGCGTTCCACATTCTCCAGACCGAGAGTTTTGACGTCATTCGGCTGAGCGAAGTCCTCCGTGACGTGCGCGACAAGGTGCGATTCTGCGAGATCTGCGGCAACGTGACCGAGGAGCAGACGTGCTCCATTTGCCGTGACCCGCGCCGTTCGGCCGCCACCATTTGTGTCGTCGAGGAGGCCAAGGATGTGGTGGCGATCGAGCGAACTCGCGAGTTCAAGGGCCTGTACCACGTGCTCGGTGGCGCGATCAGCCCCATCGACGGCATCGGACCGGATGACCTGCGCATCCGCCAGCTGCTGACTCGCCTGAGCGACGGCACGGTCACCGAGGTGATCATCGCCACCGACCCCAATCTCGAGGGCGAAGCAACCGCGACCTACCTCACTCGTCTGCTCGTCCAGCCCAACCTTCGGGTCACGCGCCTGGCATCCGGCCTGCCCGTCGGCGGCGACCTTGAGTATGCCGACGAGGTCACGCTCGGGCGGGCGTTCGAGGGGCGCAGGCTCGTCGAGAACTGACCGCTAGAATCGCTCCTTGGGCCAGTTACCGTGGCCACACAGCCGCACAGGAGTTCCGATGAGCTTGATTGTCCAGAAGTTCGGTGGCTCGTCGGTCGCCGATGCCGAGAGCATCAAGCGCGTCGCCAAGCGAATCGTCGAAACGCGCAAGGCAGGCAACGACGTTGTCGTCGCGGTGAGCGCCATGGGCGACACCACCGACGAGCTGATTGACCTCGCGCACGAGGTCACCCCGCTGCCAGACCCGCGCGAGATGGACATGCTCCTCACCACGGGCGAGCGCATCTCGATGGCGCTCCTGGCCATGGCGATCAAGAGCATGGGCGTCGAGGCGCGCTCGTACACGGGCAGCCAGGCCGGCATGATCACGGATGCCCGGCACGGCTCGGCGCGAATCGTTGACGTCACCCCGGTCCGGCTGCGCGAGGCCCTCGATGACGGCGCGATCGTCATTGTCGCCGGGTTCCAGGGCTTCAACCGCGACACCAAGGACATCACCACGCTCGGCCGTGGCGGCTCTGACACCACTGCCGTTGCCCTCGCCGCAGCGCTTGGCGCTGACGTCTGCGAGATCTACACCGACGTCGATGGCATCTTCACGGCCGACCCTCGGGTGGTGCAGAAGGCGCACAAGATCGACCGCATCACCAGCGAGGAGATGCTTGAGCTCGCCGCCGCCGGTGCGAAGGTGCTGTACATCCGGGCCGTCGAATACGCCAGGCGTCACGGCGTCACACTTCACGTGCGGTCGTCGTTCAACAACAATGAGGGCACGTGGGTCGTCGACTCGTACGACGGTGCCTCGGCAAGCTCTGACAAGGGAGACACGGTGGAAGAACCCATCATCACGGGTGTAGCAGGCGACCTCAACGAGGCGAAGATCACCGTTGTGGGCGTGCCCGATGTTCCCGGCAAGGCGGCTGAGATCTTCACGATCGTTGCCCAGACCGGCGCCAACATCGACATGATCGTGCAGAACGTCTCGGCGGCGGCCACTGGCCTCACCGATATCTCCTTCACCCTGCCGAAGTCGGAGGGCGAGAAGGTCTTGACCGCCCTGCGCGCCGGGCAGGAGTCGGCGGGCTTCCAGTCGCTCCAGTACGACGACCAGATCGGCAAGCTCGCCGTGGTGGGTGCCGGGATGCGCACGAGCGCGGGTGTGTCGGCCCAGCTCTTCCGCGCCCTCTCGGACGCCGGCATCAACATCGAGATGATCTCCACCAGCGAGATTCGTATCTCCGTTGTGACGCGCGCTGACACCTTGAACGAGGCCATGCGTGTTGTTCACACTGCATTTGGCCTCGACGGTGACTCCGAGGCCGTCGTCTACGCGGGTACCGGCCGCTAGGCGCACCCTCGACAATCGGGTTCCACTCCGACACAGTGGGGTAGTGCAACTCGCCTGTGCGGGCGACCTGTGGGCGCCCCGGACTCGAATCTCACCGTGACCCCTATTATTGCCGCAGTTGTTATCGGAGCCATCGCCGCTGTGCTCGCGGTGGTGAGGCCCACCCTGTTCGTGGGTCTCGCGTTCCTGTCGATAGTGATGGCAAAGAGCCTCGATCAGTGGTCGGGTGGTGTGCTCGGTTACGCCGACGAGGTCATCATCGTGGTGAGTGTTGTCGTGTTGGTGGCACGACGGCTGGTCCTTCGCCGTCAGATCGCATGGTTCCCCGGCTTGGGGTGGTTCGCCGCGTTTGGTGTGTTGGGTCTGGCGAGTGGGCTCATCAACGGGGTCGAGTCGACCACACTTGTTGCCGCCGCTTTCCTGGCGCTGAAGGGCATCCTCTTTGGGTTTGCCGTTGTGCAGGTCGACTGGGATGCCCGGTCGATTTCGAGTCTCACGGTTGGCGGTGCCGTTGTGCTCGGCATCATCATCGTCACTGTTGTGGTGAATGTGGTAATCCCCGAGCAGTGGACCTTGTGGGTCACCGATGACGGCGGGATCTACTACCTCTTTGGCCTGCCCGCGATGGTGGGGCCGTTTGTGCATCCGGGTGATCTGGGGCTGGTGCTCGCCGTCGCGACGGCCGCCGTCCTCGCCTATCGGCTCGTGATCGGTCGCGGTCCCGTCAGCCTCGCACTTCTTGTTGGCTCGTTCTTGGGTGCGGCGTCGTCGCTGCGGCGCAAGACACTAGCTGGCCTTGTCGTCGCGCTCGGCTGGATTACGCTCCGGTCCATTCGGGTGACGCGCATCGTGATTGTTGTTCTGGTCAGTCTCGTTGTTGTCATTGGCCTCGCGGCGGTGTTCTCGGGCGTGGTTCAGAGCACAATCAACGCTTATGTGATCAATTGGGAGAAGAGTCCCCGCACGCTCCTGTATCTGGGGAGCGCTAACGTTGCGACCACACACTTCCCGTGGGGTGCCGGCTTTGGGAGATACGGGAGTTTTTTGGCTGCCGCGCAGTACAGCCCGGAGTACGTGCGCCTCGGGTTCCCGCTCGTTGCAGAGGTCGCTCCGGGCTCCACCTACCTCAGCGATACCCAGTGGCCCGCCATTGTCGGCGAGGCAGGGTGGTTCGGCGGCGTGGTATTCGCCGTGGGTCTTGCTCGAATGTGGGTCACTCTCTCCCGTGGATGGCGATCGCCGCGTGAGTACCGCTGGGAGCGCTTCGTTTCGCTCGCGGGCATGGGCTGGATGCTCCAGGTCGTGGTCGAGTCCATCGCTGCACCCGTGTTTGTGACGTCGCCGAGCGTGGGCATGATCTTCTGCGTGGTCGCGATCGTGGCGAGTATGCACCGCCAGCGCGCCGAGGCATCCAAGGCTGACCTCGGCCAGGTAGATCGTTTGATCGCGTACCAGTGGGATCCCCTGCGCCCGTCGCTCGGTGGTGTCGACACGTGCCTGCGGGGCCTTGCAACGTACTCGCCGACAGACACTCGCTCCGCGTTCGTGGGCGTGGTGGCTCCCGGCGTCGATCAGCCGCGCGAGCTGGGCATCTGGCACCAGCTCGATGTCGGTGGCCGGGCGGTGTGGTTTATGCCGGTGGCCCGCCTTGACCCGGATCGTCGGACCCGAGTCATCCCACACGGACTTCAGCTTGCCTATGGGCTGCTGCGATACCGATCGATGCTTCCGAGTGCCGCGACGGTCCAGGGGCATAAGTTGGAGAGCGCTGCAGTTCTGGACGTGTTGATGCCCCGCTCGGCTGTGGCCTATTTTGTCCACTCGCAGTCGGGCGCGCTCGCGGCCGCCGGGTCTGACTCGACGTGGAAGTTCCTCGGCTCGCTCCAGGGCCGGCTTGAGCGCGCGTTCGTCGCGCGCGCCGACTCCGTGGTGGTCTTCAACCCGGCCTACGCCGACGAGCTGTCCGAGCTGAACGACCGTGTGACGTCGGCTCCGACATGGTTCGACCCCCGGGTGGTGGTTCGGGGCTTGGATCGGGATCCGTATCGGATTGTCTGGGTGGGGCGCATCGAGGCGCCCAAGGATGCCCCGCTGGCGGTGCGTGTGTTCGAGGCCCTCTGCGACAGAAGCCCGGAGCATCCCTGGAGCCTCACCATCATCGGTACAGGCTCCGCCCTCGCGGGATTGGCTGAACAGATCGAGGCGCTCCCGGAGGTCCTCCGGTCTCGTATCCACCGGGAGGGAAGCCGGTCGCCTGCCGAGGTCGCAGATGCGCTGGCCTCCTCGGGGGTTCTCCTCATGACCACGATCCCCGGATACGAGGGGTTCCCCCGGGTGCTTGTGGAGGGCCTGGCCGCGGGTTTGCCTGCGGTGGTGACCGAGGGCACCGACACGGGAGGTCTGATCCGCGACGGTGAGAACGGATATGTTCGTGGGAGGGACCCCGACGATCTTGCTCACGCAGTGATCGCTGTGATGGGCCTGAACCGCGAGACCGTGAGCCTGAGTGTGAGTCATCTGGACGGGAGTGTGCTCGTGCCGAAACTGTTCGCCGCATCCGACGGCGCGGGGTCACGCTCGTGAGGGCGATCGTTACGGGTGCAGCAGGGTTTATCGGCAGCACTCTCGCTTCCAGACTCGTCGTCGGGGGCCACGACGTCGTGGGACTCGACGTTTTTTCGTCCTACTACGATCCCGAGATCAAGCAAGCCAACATCGCCCGGATTCCGCGTGATCGGTTTCAGCTCATCGAGGCAGATCTGAAGTATGTTGAGCTCTCGAGAATCCTGCGTGACGGCGACGTGGTCTTTCACCTTGCGGCACAAGCGGGCGTGACCACCTCATGGGGGCCCACCTTCGAGACGTACGTTGCCGACAACGTCCTCGCAACCCAGCGGCTCCTTGATGCAAGCCTGGCGGCCGGCGTCCACCGCTTTGTGTACGCATCGTCGTCCTCGGTCTACGGGAGCCACGTCGGCTTCCCCACAACCGAGGACTCCCCGCTCAGACCCTTCAGCCCGTACGGCGTCTCAAAGCTCGCTGCTGAGCACCTGTGTGCGGTGTACGCCGACAACTTTGGCCTCTCGACCGCGTCGCTTCGGCTGTTTACCGTTTACGGTCCCGCCCAACGACCGGACATGGCCTTTAGTCGGTTCATCCGCGCCGGACTTGTGGGCGACGAGATCACCGTCCACGGCGACGGCTCTCAGTTGCGCGACTTCACCTACGTCGATGATGTTGTCGAGGCCGCGATGCGAGTCGCCACCATGCCGATCACATCAGGCAGTGTCTTCAACGTCTCCGGCGGCAGCTCGGTCAGTGTGCTCCAGGTGCTTGATGTTCTTCGGGAGTATCTCGGCGATCTCCGTGTGCTGCATGGTCCTGAACTCCCGGGAGATGTTCCTCGCACCGGGGGCTCGAATCAGAGACTGCGTGACGAGCTGGGGTGGGTGCCGTCTGTCACACTCCGGGAGGGGCTGGCGCGCCAGGTGGAGTGGATGCGCGCGGGAGGTTCGGCCAGGTGATTCGGCGGTTCACGAGTCTCAGTGCGTCCAGAATCCTTGCCGCAGCCGTGCAAGCGATCTCGTTGATCGTGGTGGCACGGTTTGTTGAGGTTGCCGTTTTTGGCGAGTTGTCCGTGATAATCGCGGTTGTCACGTTCGTGTTTGTCGCCGCGGCCGCAGGGCTGCCAGCGTTTATCCTTCGGGAGCACGCGCTCGCAGAGTACGGTGCGGTCCGCTCGGCCCTTCGAGCTAACATCGCCACGTCGCTCGTAGCGGCTGTGATTCTTGTGGCAGCAAGCCTTGCCCTGATCCGTGACCCGCTCGGATGGGTCGCGGTGGTTCTCGCCGTCGCCGTCGCCGTCGACAAGACCGTCGATTGCCAGTTGTCCGTGCCGATAGCCGAAAAGCGGATGCCCGCGGTCACACTGTCGATCGCCGGGCGCGCAGCGGTTATGGCGGTGACATTCACGGTCGTGATGGTCGCTACCGGGGCGGCAGAACCGGTCTGGGCGTACGCGGGCGCCCGCGCGGCCTCCGCGGTATTTGGCCTTGCGCACACGGTGGCAATCCGTGTGCGCTTCCCCGATACCGCGTGGCCGTGGCAGCGTCTCGCTCGTGCCGTCTGGCCCCTCGCCGCGGCGAACCTGATCTCCGCGATGCGCGCGCTCGATGCGCTTGTGGTTTTCGTCGTCGGTGGCAGTGCCACGGCTGGCCTCTACAGCGCCGCGACGCGCCCGTTCGCGCCCGCAGCGATCGTTGCCGGTGCCGCCGGCTCGGTCTTGATGCCTCACTCGGCGAGGGCCGAACCGGGCGCCCTGCGTCGACCGCTGAGGCGCCTCCGGTGGATCACGGTCGGCGCGACCGCGGCATTGATCCCGGTCGCATTTCTGGGCCCCGTTCTTGTCGTGCTCCTCTACGGCGAGGAGTATCGCGAGGCCGGCGCCGCGCTGGGGATCGCCTTGATCACGGTGCCCGCCATGATCTCGGCACCACTCATGTCGACGGTGCTGCAGGCTCGAGGTGATGAGAAGTTTGTTGTGTCGAACGGGGTCGTCTTCCTCCCCGTACTCGTTGTATTCGTGGGCGCGGGCACGGTCCTTGCCGCGGAGACCGGCGCGGCGGTTGGTCTCGCTCTGGCGACGTGGGGGAGGAATGCAGGCCTCGTCTGGGGAGTCAGCAGACTCAATCGCCGTGAGGAGACTGCGCAACAATGATCCGGTCCCTTAAGAGGCTGGGCAACGCCACGCTGCGACGGATGCCGCTGGTGTGGTCGCGAGCAATCCGCATCCGCCACTACACCGGCCGGTGGCCGCAAGTGTCCAACCCCGTCGGACTCAACGACAAGATCAACTGGCGCATACTGTATGACCGGCGCGAGATCTGGCACTGGACCTGCGACAAGCTTCTTTCGAAGGAGTATGCGGTTCGCCGTTCACCAGGAATCCTTCTGCCCGACGTGTTGTGGGTGGGTACCGACCTGCGTGAACTTGCCGAGCTCGGTCTTGAGGGACGATGGATACTGAAGGCCAATCGCAGTTCGAATGATGTCATCGTGGGCTCGGGAGCCCCCAATATCGCTGCCCTCGCTGCCGAGGTAGCTACGTGGAATGACTTCCAGTGGCGAGACCTCGGGGAGTTCGCCTACGGCTACGCGGCTCCCGTGCTTCTGCTGGAGCGTTGGCTCGGCGACACGGATGAGCCGCCCATGGACTACAAGATCCACGTCTATGACGGCGTGGCCCGGTTCGTGCAGATTCACCGCAATCGGTTCGCAGGGCATCGGGCGAGTATGTTCACACGAGACTGGGTGCGTATTGAGTCCTCGCAGAGCCACGCGATTCCCGACGAGATTACCCTCCCGCGCCCCGCCCGCCTGGATGAGATGCTCGGTCGCGCCGAGCAGATCGCTGAAGGGTTCGACTACATTCGGGTCGACTTCTTCGAGACTCCCGAGGGTGTGTGGTTCGGCGAGACGACTCCATACTCGTGGAGTGGCACACGTCCGTTTTCCCCGGAGTCGGTGGAGCGCGAACTCGGCAGATATTGGACGCTCCCTGACCTTTCCGGCAGCCAAGAGCAGGGCGAGCCCGTGGGATGATTGATCCCATGAGCACAGAGCAGGGCATCCGTATCGGCGTCGTTGGCGCGACAGGTCAGGTGGGTGCCGTCGTGCGCCGCCTTCTTGAGGAGCGGGGCTTTCCCGTGGCCGAGATTCGCTACTTCGCCTCGGCGCGCAGTGCCGGTACGACACTTCCGTTCAAGGGTGAAGACATCGTCGTCGAGGATGCCGCAACCGCAGACCCCGGCGGGACTCGATGTCGCGATCTTCTCGGCCGGTGCCACCACCAGCAAGGCGCAGGCGCCCCGGTTCGCCGAGGCTGGCGTGCTCGTGATCGACAACTCGTCGGGCTGGCGTATGGACCCTGATGTGCCGCTCGTGGTGAGCGAGGTCAACCCGCACGCGATCAAGGATGCGCGAAAAGGCATCATCGCGAACCCGAACTGCACCACCATGGCCGCGATGCCCATCCTCAAGGTGCTCCACACCGAGGCGGGCCTTGAGCGCTTGATCGTTAGCACGTACCAAGCGGTCTCCGGTGCAGGGCTCAAGGGCGGCGAGGAGCTTCTGGCTCAGGCCCGTGCAGCAGTTGACCAGGACGCCATCCAGTTGGTTCACGACGGTTCTGCCGTCGAGTTCCCCGCCGCCTCGGCGTTCCCGAAGACCATTGCCTTCGACGTCATCCCGCAGGCAGGCAACTTCGTCGACGACGGGCTCTTCGAGACCGACGAGGAGAAGAAGCTCCGCAACGAAAGCCGCAAGATCCTCGAGCTGCCCAACCTGCTGGTGAGCGGCATCTGCGTGCGAGTTCCCGTGTTCACCGGCCACTCGCTGGCGATCAACGCCGAGTTCGCGAACCCCCTGAGCGTCGAGCGCGCGAAGGAGCTTCTGAAGGATGCTCCCGGCGTTGTCCTCACGGATGTTCCGACCCCGCTCGAGGCCGCCGGCCAGGACCCGAGCTACGTGGGTCGTATCCGCCAGGACGAGGGTGTGCCGAACGGTCGAGGTCTCGCGATGTTCGTCAGCAACGACAACCTGCGCAAGGGTGCGGCGCTGAACGCCGTGCAGATTGCCGAGTTGGTCGCGGCCGAGCTGGTCGGTTCGAAGGCGTGAATTCCGCTCACGCTGGGTGATGTAGCGTAGCTAGGTGACCGACCACCCAGCACCGCCCTCCGTGGTGATCATTGGTACCCGTGGATACCCCAGCTACTACGGTGGCTTCGAGACTGCGGTGCGCAAGCTCGCACCGTACCTCGCGGATGCAGGCTGGGATGTCACGGTCTACGGGCGTCACGGTGCCACGCGCGACGATGATCCGATGCTCGACTCCCGTGTTCGACGTGTTGTCACGCGGGGGACCGACTCCAAGTCGCTCAGCACCCTCAGTTACGGCTTTTGGTCCGCGATCGACGCGTGGCGTCGCAAGCCCGATGTCGCCCTCATCATGAACGTTGCCAACGGTTTCTGGTTACCGCTGCTGAAAATGCGTGGCATCCCCACGGTGGTCAACGTCGATGGCATCGAGTGGGACCGCGCCAAGTGGGGTCGCCTTGCCAAGGCCGTGTTTAAGGCCGGGGCGTGGATGACCGCGCGGTTTGCGGATGAAATCATCGTGGATTCAGAGGCAATCGGGGCGCGGTGGAAAAAGGACTTCAATCGCTCAGGCGAGTACATTCCGTACGGTGGCGAGGAGGCGAGCCCCCTTCCAGTCGAGTCGGGCCTCACCAGTCGACGTTATGTCCTTGTCGTCGCGCGATTTGTGCCAGAGAACTCGATTTCAGAGTTCCTCGATGCAGCATTGGTTCTGTCGGCGAACTACGACGTCGTAATCGTAGGGTCGAGCGGATACGGCGGCGAGTTGGACGGGCAGGCGCAAAAGGTGTCCGAGTCGAGGGAACGAGCGCGGTGGCTTGGCCACGTGAGTGATGATGCGAGGCTATGGTCACTCTGGCAGCACGCTGGCGCATACTTCCATGGGCATAGCGTCGGTGGTACCAATCCGGCTTTGGTGCAGGCGATGATGCTGGGCGCTCCGACGATCGCACGCGACACCGTCTTCAACCGGGAAGTTCTGGCGGACGCGGGCGTTTTTGTTCCGGCAGAGCCGGAGGCCATCGTGACGGCGGTCGAAGGCTTGCTCTCCGACGCAGGCCAGCAAGAAGAACTGTCAAGAGCTGCGGGTCGACGGGCGCGGGAGCGATTCACGTGGGAGATCGTCAACGCGGCGTACGAGACCCTTCTTCGTAATCAGATCGGGGTCCGCCGTTGAATGAAGTTTCTTATGTGAACCCAATTCCTCGAGCCTTAGCCCACTACGAGAGCGAGCTAGAACAGACAGTCGCGCGCATTGGTATCACCATTGCCCGTCGGGCGTTTCCTCGTATCGAGGACATCTCGGGCCCAGCTCGACGGATTGCGACGTTGGCGCAGTTGTTTGCCGCGCCGCGATCCCTGAACGATGGAACAACCCTGGTTATCTGGCCAGCTCTCGGACTACTTGAGCCATCGTTGTGGCGCTCGTCTCAGACCAAAGCCGCAGTATTCGTTCACGATCCAGAGCCACTCCGGCATCAGATTGGCTTCGGTCGCCTAGCCCGGTGGATCGCTCGCGGACCACTGGGATCCCGGGCCACCTTGGTGTCACACTCGTCGGATGCAACGCGGGAACTTGAGCGGCGATTCCCACGGAATCGGATTCTCGAGGTCGCACATCCGATTCTCAGTCGACAAACCTCCAGAGCCAAGCAACCCGGTCGAGTCGTTGTTGCCGGGCAGTACAAGCCTGTTCGCGACCTCGACTTGCTCGCGGAGTTAGGTCCCCTCCTTCGGTCCTCGGGATACTCTCCGCTTATTGTCGGATCTGGGTGGCCCCAGGTACCCGGGTGGGAGGTCGACAGCAGGTACGTGCCCGAAGCCGAGTTGGACAACTACCTTGGATCCGCGGACGTAGTGCTCCTTCCTTATCGCCGCTACTTCCAGAGTGGAATATCACTTCGTGCGCTCGAACAGGGCACACTCACCGTGGGTAGCCGCACAGCTTTCGCTGAGCGAATGTTCGGTGCCACATCGCCGCTGATCGTTGAGCAGAAAGCTGATGCCGCGACGTGGATGAAGGCCATCGAACAGGTCTCTACGGTCGACTCTAGTGTGGTCTTCAGCGAGTACGTCACGTACTGCGATACAACGTGGCGCGCCTTCTTGCTGGACCTCGAATAGGGCGGACCCGGCGCCGCGGGCACCTGACTTAGGATTGTTTTTCTCGTCTCGAGAGGACTCGTTGTGAAGAGATTTGTGAAGCGCGTGATTCCGCCCCGTATTCTGCGCTGGCTCAAAATGACTCGAGAGTTTTGGGCCGAGCGCAATCGGTATGCACGATTCAGCGGCCCGGACGACGGAGAGCGGTTCGGCGCCATGAAGCCGATACATCGTGAGATGCAGATCACGAAGGACTACCACCGCCTGGAAAAGGCGCTGACACTCCCAGAACCGCGCGCGCCGTATGGCGCCGATGCGCGGTCCCGGATCGACGCGCTGTTGCCGCAAGCGGCGGCAGAGGCCGCCGACGCACCGTTCCTTGGGTATGCCAGGTCCGCAGTGGCAGCCCAAGACTTGTGGAACCAGCGGCACGAGCTTGATGATGAAATTGCTCAACCCCGCGTGAGTTCCGACCGAGGGATCCGTGACCCGCGGGCTTTCTTTGAGTCCCGCCGCAGCGTGCGGAATTTCTCTGACCGTCCGGTTGATCGCGCTCTGGCGTTCGAGGCGATCGAACTTGCCATCAACACGCCGTCGGTCTGCAACCGACAGGCGTGGCGAGTCCGCCTGTTCGACGATCCCACACATGTCGCAGCTGCGCTTAAGCACCAGAACGGCAACCGGGGATTTGCCAGCACGGTTCCTCTTCTCGCCTTGATCACGGTAGATATCGGACTCTTCGCAGGACCGTCCGAGCGGAATCAGGTCTACATCGATGGCGGCTTGTTTTCGATGTCTCTAGGCTGGGCGTTCCACGCGGTTGGGCTCGACTCGTGCATGCTGAACATGAGCCAGTCGAATTCCCGCCTGAACGCGGCCCGACGAGCGCTTGGGATCCCGGGCAACGAGGCGATCATTATGTTTATGGCTATTGGCTATCCTCGCGAAGGCCACCGTGTCGCTCGATCACCCCGCAGAGCCCTTTCGGAAGTCATTCGTTAGCTAGTCTGGGCCGGCCGCCGGAACATCTCGCGGAGATCGGACTGGAACAGCAACACAAAGGCCCCGAGTGCGGCCACCAGGAAGATGATTGTCACGGCGGGCACATCAACGAAGTAGACCACGGTGCCGCACGCGGCCGCCAGTATCGACGCAAGGATGTCCCGGACGCGATAGGCGAACTCAGTGATTCGACCGAGCAGGAAAGTCCGGCTCACGATAATTACCAGGAACCCTAGCGCCGCAGCTAGATTCGCGCCCGTGATTCCCCAGTTGAACACAAACGGGAAGCTGAGGCCCACCGTCACGGCGGAGCCCACGAGAGTGGTGTAGAGGACTGGCGCGGTGTGGTTTAGGGCGTAAAACGTGTTGCCCAGAAAGGTGCTGAACGCGCCGAGCGCGGCCACCAACAGGAACGCCGGGAGGAGTTCGAAGACGGGGGCGAAGCTGTCGCCAACGAGCGCGGGGAAAGCGATGCCAATTAGGGGAATGAGAATGGCCATTCCGAAACCGATGAAGGCAAAGTAGAACGAGGCCGCCCTGCCATAGAAGGACGCTGGTGCCTGAGTGCCCCGAGAGAACGACAAGTCCTGCCAGACCATCGTGAATACGCTGGCGATGACCACAACAAGTGCGCCGAATCGGCTTCCGATTCCGTAGAAGCCGTTGTCGGCAAGCGTCATCTGATCTTGGACGACTAGCTTGCCCACGCCCGAGAGGAGCCAGTACGCGACCGAGTTGACACCCAGCGGCAACGTGAACCGGAGCATTTCTTTCACGTCGATCCACCCGACCTTGGCTCGCCAATGTCGGGTTGCTGTCCCCGTGGCGACCTCGAGCCACAGTATCTGTGACACGTTCCCCACGATGGCTGCAACGTAGATTGCGCTCAGGTCCCAGTCCAGAACTAGCAGGAACAGGAGGTTCAGGGCGACCATCAGAATGGTGTTGACGGCGCCCGACGCACTGTATGAGAAGTTCCGGTTGTAACCACGCGCGACGAACCCGTAAAACTCCTTGACATTGGATGTCACGCCGTAGGTGATGATGAGAGGCAAGAACGGGATTGCCACAATGGCCCCTACAACGAGGCCGATACCACAGAAGATCAGCGTTGAACTGATCAGAATGAGAAGTCCAGTCTTGACAGCCCGACCTCGCCCATCGTCGCTGCTGTCGCGATACATGAACCGCATCGTGCCGATCCAGACGTCCAGAAACAATATTGACGCGATGATCGTCACATAGGTCACGGACAGGTCGTAGAAGCCGTACTGGTCGGGGCTTAGGACGCGGGTGTAGAGCGGCAAGAGCGCTAGGACGAGTATCTTCGATGTCGCGGAGCCCAAGAGAAAAGTGAGGGCAAGCCGGGCAGCGCGGCGACCAGCAGACATCTTATGACTCGACGCTAGAGCGGATAAACTCTGAAATCACAGCGCGCTGCATGTCCAGTCGTTGTTCGACTTTCATCCAGTCGATCTCCTCGAGGTCGAGAGACTCGTCGATCCCCAAGCGGTGCCCGCGGGAACTTGTGCCCGTCAGCTCGAGCAGGCTGCTTATACGCTCCGAATACTTGGGCGGCATTACCGCAGTGAATGCTCTACCCGTGTTCAATGAGAATGCGGTTCCGTGGAATGAGTCCGTCACCACGTGGGCGGCATTGCGGAGGAGGCCCACGAACTCTTCGACGGAGGTGTCGTGAAGGCTCCGAGCGAGTCCCTTCCGCGGATTCCAGTATCCCGTCACAGACACGACCGGAAGTCCGGTGCGGCCCTGGATCTCCTTCACAACGGCGGAAAGGTCGTGACCGCGGTGGAGCTGATAGTGCAAGATGTAGTCAGTCTGAAGTGACGGCTCGACAGCGATAGAGTCCCAGAAGCTAGCGCGGTGTCCCAAGGTTGGGTCGACCACGTGCGTCGACGCCAATCCCAACTCTTTGAGGATTGCAACCCCGGACCCTTCCCGCACGGATATTGCCCGGAACGATGACAGCGCCGACCGAGTGTTGAGTGCATCTTTCTCGCTGAGCTTCGCCTTTCCAAAGCTTGAAGCAAGGCTGAATCGTGGAGCGCCTTCCGGAGCAAACGTGAGGTAAAAGGGTCGTTCGGACCCGGCAACGTGATAGTCGTTGTTCCAGACTTGGTCGCTCCCGACGCAATAGAAGTCGGCCGTGGGCGGATCCGCTTCCAACTCTTCCGCGCTGAGATAGCTCCGCGTGCTCAACTCCACACGCCGAGAGATGAAGTCGTCGAAGTTCTCTTCCTGGCGGCGCAGGTCTCGTGAACGAAGCGCCCAGAACGCGGATCGGACGACTACGTTGCGGTTCCATCGGGCGTAGTTGTGCTTCAGTTGCGCCCGGAAACCAACGTGCTCGCTGGGTCGCCGATAGTCGACGATTTCGGCATCAAGACCGTTGGCTCTCAGAAGCTCCTGTGTGGCGTAAGTCTGTAGCGCCGACCCGAAGTTGTGCACACGATGGAGCGTGACGATCGAAACTCGGGGATTGGGGCGCGTGGTCATGTCAGTTCGTTGTGTTCTGTTCTGTTCACGGTCGACGGATGGGTGGCGGCACTCACCCTAGCTGAGTCAGGGCTCTTCGTTGGCGCAGGTGATCACGAAGAACGATCATGACCTCGCTCAGCGCGATGCCTGTGAAAGCCCAGAGGAAGACGCTGCCCCGGAGTGAGGTGACTGACTCTGAAAAAGCGCAGATCCCCAGAACTCCGATCAGGAAGAGTCCAGGAAGCGCGGAGCTTCTCGGCGTGACCCACAGATAGGCCGAGGCCCCCGCCGCCACGACGAGAGTCAACAGCACAGCAAGGATGCCGATACCAGCGAAGAGAAGTCCCAAGAGGCTTTCGGCAGATCCGGTTTCCTCCGAGGACGCGAAGTAGCCATGTACTCCCAGACCGTCTCCGAGCGGCCGCGCCAATGCGATGAGAAACCCATTAAAGAGCCCAGCAGAATGGCTTGCCGTCGCGCCTTGCGGTGCGAATATGAGCCATGCCGAGACTGCGCCCACCATCCCAATAGCGATTGTCGCGATCTTTCCGAGGTAGAGCCACGAAAGATAGATCACTGACACGCCTATCGCGAGCAAGAGACCGGCCCGTGCAATCGAGGCAATGATTGCCGCGATGCCGAGGATTGTCGTAACGAAGCGAAGCCACTTGAGGTCGGTTCGCATTGCTGCGTAGATACCCGTAGCAACAAAGATGCCTGAGATTGGGGCGTTAAAGAAAGGGCCGCCGGATCTGAACCACTCGATGTCCTCGGTGAGGTCTGACGTGTATGCCGGCGGTAGGCCGTTTCGCAGAGAGTCAGGGGTTCTGCCGGTCGATTCGCTCAGGTAACTGTAGACCGGACTAACGATCACCGATCTCGTTGAGACTTCGAACAGCATGTAGACCGACACCACGAGCGCCAGGAGTGCGGCTGCACGATAGATCACCTTGCGGTCGATCTTGTTCCGCATGAACAAGCCGATGGCAATGAGGAAGATAGGGGCGACGAGTTGTCGGGCCTGGAGGATCCCACTATCCAATGTGGGGCTTCGAAAGGCTTGAATCGCTACGATCAAGACCAACCCGACGGGAACCAGGAGCCAGATTCGATCCCGTCGATTCCGGAGCGTCTCCACGAGCGCCAAGGCCGACAAGAGCCCGACGATCGCATCATCGAGCCACCGCATGGACTCAAGTTGGGTCCACGTCAGAAGTGCGTTCTGAAGCACGCCGACAGTCGCCGCAAAGGTGAGGGCCCAAGCCCACCCAAAGCGCCAGCGTATGACGCCTGCAGCGGCACACGCGACAACCACTATCGTGATGCCGACAGTCATCTCTGTCAGTTGCAAGCTAGTCCCATTTCTTCACTTCTGAGTGTTTCACATCTTCCACGAAGTGACGAAACCCATACGGGTGCCACAAAAACCTCAAGGCTACTTCACTGGCTCCCGCAGGCTCGTTCGAGGTTCGCCGCTGGCGCACTAAACTTAGGTTGTGACCACACCCGTCGACGTCGCCCTTATTGGTGGCGGCATCATGAGCGCGACCCTCGGATCACTTCTCCAGCAGCTCCAGCCCGACTGGAACATTCAGCTGTTCGAGCGTCTCGGTGACATCGCGCTGGAGAGCTCCAACCCGTGGAACAACGCGGGCACGGGACACGCCGCCCTGTGCGAGCTGAACTACACGCCCGAGCGCGCGGACGGCACCATCGCTATCGAGAGCGCCGTGAAGGTCAACGAGCAGTTCCAGGTCTCGCGGCAGTTCTGGTCGTACCTCGTCGACACGGGTGCTCTGCCCGACCCCGCGGCGTTTATCACCGCGACTCCTCACATGAGCTTTGTCTGGGGTGAATCCAACGTCCAGTACCTGCGCAAGCGCTACGAGGCCCTGAAGGACCACCCGCTCTTCGCGGGCCTCGAATACAGCGAGGATGCCCGCACCATCCGCTCCTGGGCGCCGCTCATGATCCCCGGCCGCAAGAAGTCGCAGCCCATCGCCGCGACCCGCATCGCCTCGGGCACGGACGTCGACTTCGGAGCCCTCTCGCACCTGCTCACCCAGAACCTCGTCGCCGGCGGCGCGAAGGTCACGACCGAGGTGCTCGTGACGAGCCTGAAGCGCCAGAAGGACGGGCTGTGGAAGCTCGGCCTTCGCACGGACATCGGTGGCACGCCGCTGTCGCCCGTCACCGCGCGTTTTGTTTTTGTGGGCGCGGGGGGTTACGCCCTGGGTCTTCTCCAGAAGTCGGGCATCAAGGAGATTCGTGGATTTGGGGGCTTCCCCGTCTCCGGCGAGTTCCTGCGCACCGACAACCCGGAGGTCGTGGCTCGTCACGCGGCCAAGGTGTACGGCAAAGCCGCCGTCGGGTCGCCTCCCATGTCGGTTCCACACCTCGACCTTCGTGTTGTTGATGGGGCGGGCAGCCTCATGTTCGGCCCATATGCCGGCTTCAGCCCTCGGTTCCTCAAGACGGGCTCGCTTGTCGACCTGTTCGCTTCCATCCGCTGGCACAACATCGTGCCGATGGTCGCTGCGGGCTTGAGCAACCTGGGCCTCGTCAAATACCTCATTGGCCAGCTGCTCGCACGGCCCGAGACCAAGTTCGCGGAGCTTAAGCAGTTCTACCCGGACGCCGACCCGAAGGACTGGTACCGCATCACCGCTGGCCAACGTGTCCAGGTGATCAAAAAGGACAAAAAGAAGCTCGGAGTCCTGCAGTTCGGCACCGAGGTGGTCGCCAGTGCTGACGGCTCGATCGCGGGACTGCTCGGGGCATCGCCCGGTGCATCCACGGCGGTCCCGATTATGCTCACCGTTCTGGAGAAGTGCTTCCCGGGCCAGCTCGAGGCGTGGAAGCCGCGCCTGACCGAGATGATCCCGAGCTACGGCACGGCCCTTTCCGACAACCCGGCGGTGGCGGCACAGACCCTCAAACGCACCGCCCGTTCGCTGGGGATTCAGAACTGAGAGACGTCGGGCCTCCGCCGAGCCGCCTCCGACTGGGGATAGCGGCGGGCTTGTTGGCCGCGTACGTGATCTTCGTGCTTGTGGTGGTGTTGTGGCCCACGCCCATCGATCAGGACTACCGGTCGGCCATCGACAAGGTGCTTCGAGTGCTTCACCGCAACGGGGTGCCGGAGTGGTTCGGCTACAACAAGCTCGAGTTCTCGGCAAACATCGGGATGTTTGTTCCGCTGGGATTCCTCCTGGCGCTCGTTTTCCCTGCGCGCCGATGGTGGTTATCCCTCCTCGTCGCGCCCCTGTTCTCCGTCGCCATCGAGGTGACCCAGGGGCTCTTCCTCAGTGCGCGGTTCTCGTCGTGGTGGGACGTCCTCGCCAACAGCATCGGTGCACTCATCGGGATCACGCTTGCGTTGATCGTCCGTGCGCTCGTTCATGCGCGCGACCAGAAGGTCATCGAGCGTGCGCTGTGGGAGCGTCGGAACCGCGTCAGCCCGTAACGACCGCCAACTTACGTAGCACATCCCGAAGAGGTTCCGCCAAGGTCTTGGCATACTGCTCTGTGAGGTGGCCAGAGTCCCAACGCACGGGAGTGGCGCCAACAAACGCCGGACAAATGTTGTCTTCGCAGAACCATTCGAGAGTGCTGATGTAGGTGACATGTGAGATCGACGCGGCATCCGCGTCTGCCTGGTTCTTGGAGAACCACGCAGGGTCAACTGTGGACGTGCATTCCGCGGGGACCGAGTTTGTGGTGGCGCACTCGGTGAGTCTCAGCCCACCGGGGTTGGGGGCGAGAATGGCCACCTGCCGCCCGGGCGCCTCAATCTGCGACAGCACGTCAGTTCGACCACGAACCCAACTCTCCGCTCGATTCTCCTGGCCACCCACAACGGTCTGGCTATAGGAGTACTCGGAATCAAGAATCAGAACCACATCGGGGTCAAGACTGTTCACGAGGTCCACGCGTGCCTGTTGGCTGGAGTTGCAGCGGTCCGTAGCGGTGGCACCCAGATCCAGATCAACATCCGTGGTACTGAACGGACACGTCGAAACTCCGATCCCGCGTACCGAGTAGCCCAGGGGCTCGAGTGCCTGACGGATAGCGGGCATCCACGCGATCGCGAAGGAGTCTCCGACCACGACCACAAGCTGCCCGCCGTCGCCGTAGGTGCACAGGGTCTTGTCCGTGAGCGAGGCGGGATTCAGGCAAGAACTGCCCGCTGCGAACTCGTCGTTTTTTGCGTCGTCGAGGTCGTCGATCGCCGGCACCAGGGTCGGCCACTCTGTCGTGTGCAGCGCGGCCGTGATCTCCTCCGTGATCGCCGCGGAACCCTCTGCCCCGGCAACGGATGCCCCCAGCGCGACTCGAGAATCGCCGACTGGACCCGTGGGCTTGGGCAGGATCGTGCCTGCCGCCACGAGGATAACCGCCACGGCAACAGCCGTGGTGGCACCACCCAATGCGAAGGATCTCCTGTACGAACGCCACCACGGTGTCCACCTTGGCTCCCGACCGCTTGCCGGGAGGAGCCAGGGGGACCGCATAACCGGCTGTTCGATGAGGTGGTAGGACGCAACGGACAGGGCAAGCGTCATTGCGCTGGCCGCACCAATCAGGGCCCACGGTGCCAGGGAGAACGCGGCATCCAGCAGGATGATGCTGGGGAAGTGCCAGAGATAGAGGCTGTAGGAAATGTCACCGAGATAGTTCATCGGTCGATTCGTGAGAACCCACAGTCCACGAGGCGAGTCCCCGGCGAGCACCATGAGTGTTCCCACAACGGGGAGGAGGGCCCACGCGCCGGGGAATGGCATTGCTTCGTCGATGACCACGGCTGCAGCGCCAAGCAGGCCCAAGCCGGCGATCGCCATGATCAGCCGAGCTGCCTGTGTCAGCTGGCGAAAGAGTGGGAAGGCGAGCGCAAGTAGTGCTCCGGCGCCGAGTTCCCACGCGCGAGTGAACGTCGAGAAATAGGCAACGCCGGGATTCGTGTTCGAGTCCCAGACGGACCAGATGAAGGACACAACAACAAGAACGCCCAGTGCCAGGCCAACTACTCTCCGGTCGGCCGGCTTCTTCGATCGTCGAGAACTTACAATCAACAGGCCGACCAGCAGCAAGGGCCAGACGAGGTAATACTGCTCCTCGACTCCCAGGGACCAGAAGTGCTGGAGCGGGGACACGGGCGTGTCTGACGCAAAGTAGTCGACGCCCGCTGCCGCGAAGCGCCAGTTCGCGGCGAAGAAAGTCGCCCACAGCCCGTCGATGGCAATCGACAGCGCCCGTGGTGCAGAGAACAGGCTCGCCGACACCAGGACGGTGACAACAATCGTCACTAGTGCCGCGGGAGCAAGCCTGCGGACCCGGCGTCGGTAGAAGGCCGACAGGGAGAATGTGCCGCGCTCGTAGTCGCGCACCATGATGCCGGTGATCAGGAATCCTGAGATGACAAAGAACACGTCGACGCCGATGAACCCGCCTGAGGGACGACCGAGGAAGTGATCTGCGATCACCATGCCGACGGCAACCGCGCGCAACCCCTGAATGTCGCGTCTCACTGTTGATCTGTTGTGGGCCTGCGCCATCGACTTCCTACGGACCTGAGGTGGACTCGAACTCCCAGTATCGCGCATCGGGGTACACAAACCGTCCCCCAATGGCATAATTTCACCACCGGCATTCGCAGTCGGCCGTTGTTTTGGGGGAATCAAGGATGAACGCCGACTCGTCGCGGGTCCGTCTCGCCGTGCTGGACGATCACGAGGTGCTTCTCGACAGCCTTGCATCGTGGATCGGGGCCAACGCTCCAGACTTTGACCTGGTGCTCACGGCGAGCACGTGGCTGGAGCTTGTGCACAGCGACGAGTTCCCGACGGACCTTGTGGTGCTCGACTTCCAATTGCGCGAGCCGGTGTCCATCGAGGCCCGCGTTCGAACCTGCCGCGCCGCCGGCGCCAAGGTTATTGTGCTGTCGAGCCTAGACAGCCCCGAGGTTCAGCAGCGTGCGCTCGATTCCGGGGTTGCGGCCTTCCTCTCGAAGACCATGCCCATGGGCGAGGTCATGGATGTGGCCCGCCGGGTTATGGGGATCTCGGCTCGACCGCAGCTTCAGCGCGGCTGGCGCGCCCCCATGGGCGACGGTGTCCAGGAGCGCCCCAAGCTGAGTGCGGGGGAGGCCGAGGCGCTCAGTCTCTATGTGACCGGGCTGAGTACCCAGGAGGTCGCCGAGCGGATGGGCGTGCAATACGAGACCGCAAAGACGTATCTTCGACGGGTGAGAGAAAAGTACGTGAAGGTCGGACGCCCGGCGAGCCGCAAGTCCGAACTCATTCGTCGCGCCGCCGAGGATGGATACCTGCAGTGAGCAAGCTCTATTTCCGGTACGGCGCGATGAACAGCGGCAAGAGCACCGCCCTGCTTCAGGCTGCGTTTAACTATGAGGAGCGTGGCCAGCAGGTTCTCCTGGCCAAGCCCCAGATCGACACCAAGGGCGACACCGACATCGTGTCGCGACTGGGTGTGCGTCGTGCCGTCGACTTTGTGGTCGCGCCCGACGAGGACATCTACGAGATCTTCGTCAGCCAGCGAGCGAAGGTCCTCGAGACCACCGGGCTTCCGGTGAGCTGTCTCCTCGTCGACGAGGCCCAGTTTTTCACGGAAAGCCAGGTTGACGACCTGCTGCGCATCGCCATCCTCGAGGGTGTTCCGGTGCTGGCGTACGGCATCCGTACCGACTTTCAGACCGTCGCCTTTCCCGGCAGTCGTCGGCTCCTGGAGATCGCCCACTCGCTTGAGGAGCTCAAGACAATCTGCCGCTGCGGCCGCAAGGCTGTCTTCAACGCTCGCAAGGTGGGGGAGCGATACATCTTCGACGGGGACCAAGTGGCCATCGACGGCGACCGGGTGACCTACGAGTCCCTGTGTGGCGCCTGTTACCTCGAGGAGAGCAACGGAGTTCTCAACAACGGCTGGCGCCCCAAGGCCGAGTTCAGCTATACGAGCGCGCCGGACGCCGACTTCTCCTAGTAGGCGCCGTTGCGGCGGAGTACAACACGCACCGTGCGCGCGATCATCACGAGGTCACCCACGAGGCTCCAGTTCTCGACGTAGAACAGGTCAAGGCGCACACCCTCGGCCCACGAGAGGTCCGAGCGGCCACTGATTTGCCACGGCCCCGTCACGCCGGGCTTCACCAGCAACCGGCGCCGTACCTCGGGCTCGTAACGCTCGACCTCGCTGGGGAGCGGCGGGCGCGGGCCCACGATCGACATGTCACCGCGGATGACGTTCCAGAGCTGGGGGAGTTCGTCCAGGCTGTACTTGCGCAGAACTCGGCCAACCTTCGTCACGCGTGGGTCGTCGCGAACCTTAAACAGGGGGCCACTGCCCTCGTTGAGCGGCTTCAGTTCGTCGAGACGGTCCTCGGCGCCGTCCACCATGGTGCGGAACTTCAGCATCCGGAACGTCTTGCCATTGAGGCCAACTCGCTCCTGACGGAAGATCACCGGCCCCCTGCTCGAGAAACGCACAATCAAGGCAAGCACAAGCAGGATGGGTGACAACAGGATCGACAGGATAATCGCCGTCGTTACGTCGAAGACCGCCTTCGCCGCGTGCTTGCTGCCCTCGTACTGTGGCACGGAGACATGCAGAAGGGGGAGGCCGGCGAGCTGACGGATGTGGATGCGCGGCCCGGCGATCTCCGTGAGCGCCGGTGCCACCGCGAGCTCAATGTTTGATGTCTCGAGCGACCACGTAATGCGCCGAACGGTCGCGGGCGGGAGTTGGTCGGAGCTGGTGAGAATCACGCTATCGGCGGAGGTCTCTCGCGCGACCTCGGCAACATCCGCGAATGATCCCAGCACCGGGAGTCCGTGAACTTCGCCCCCGGGCTCGCCGATCTCGTTCTTGGGCAGGCACGCCCCAATGGCGCGATACCCCGCATAGGGGAAGCGCGCGAGTTGGTCGGCCATGTAGCGGATGCTCTCCCGCGAGCCCACCAGGATCGAGAGGAGCGCATAGTCGCCGTTCACACGACGCCGTACCAGCCACTGCCGCCACGCGAATCGACCGATGATCAACAGGGCGAGCCCCAACGGAAACGCGGTGATGAGGTAGCCGCGGGCGAGGTCGAGTTTGAAAAGCAGAGCAATGATCGCGAGCAGCGCAAAGACCGCGAAGGTGGCGTCGAAGACGCGCTTGTACTCAAGGGACCCGATTCCCAGGATGCGGCGGTCGCGCGAGCTGAAGATTGCAAGGGCGGAGATCCAGCCAAGAATGATGCAGAGGCTGACGGTCGTGTACGAAAGTATCGACACTTCGTCGCTGACGGCCACGCGGTCACTACGCCAGCTGAACCACCAGATCTGGGCCAGCACGACCGCCACGATAACGGCCGCGATGTCGGTCAGCACTAGTGCCAGTGAGATCCGGCGGCTCCAGTGGCGAACAACGGGCAACGGCACGTGCGAGGCTCCATCAGACAACCCCTGCGCCTCACTTCCCGGCTACCCTGCGTCGATACCGTAGTTGTAGAGCATATCTCAAATGTCGGGGTGGCGGGATTTGAACCCACGACCTCTTCGTCCCGAACGAAGCGCGCTACCAAGCTGCGCCACACCCCGATCAACCCACGACCAAGATCGCAAGCCTGTAACAGGATAGCCGATCGAATCGGGCAAGATCGCCACTCGGTGCAGGATGCCCACAGGTCGATCTGATTGAATTACGCAGTGACCGAGGAGTACACCACCCGACGAGCCCTGCGCGAGCTCAGTCGCCGACCTTCCCGCAGGGCGTGGATAACGCGCTGGGTCTTGATTGGCGTAGGTGCGGCCCTGATCATACTTGTGGCCTGGGTCGGCGTCCGCGCACTGATCGCAAAGGCTGAGCTGGAGTCCGCACTGCCCAAGGTTTCGCAGATCAAGGACGACTTGAAGGCTGTCGATCTCGACGCTGCACAAGCGACTATCGGAGAGGTCGCGAGTAGTACGGCAAACGCTCGCGCGCTCACGAGTGATCCGATCTGGCGGATGTTCGAACTGATTCCGCTTGCCGGACCAAATCTGACCGGCTTCCGCGAACTCGCAGCGATCGCTGATGACATCGTCGCAAACGTGATGCTCCCCGTCGCGAGTTTAGGTGACACGCTCGACCCATCTGCGCTGAAGCCGGTTGACGGTCGTATCGACCCAACAGTGTTTGACGAGGCAGAACCAGTTATCTCGGCGGCCCGCCAAGCGCTCGAACAGTCATATCAGGACGTACTGGACCTCGACACCTCGGCGACGGTTGCTCCCATCGCTGCAGCGCACAAACAAGTAGAGGGAATGCTCGCCCCGCTTGTGCCTGTCATGGGTCAGGCCGACGACTTCGTCAAGTTACTCCCCGGCCTTCTAGGTGCGGACGGTCCTCGCACGTATCTTCTGGTCTTCCAGAACAACTCGGAGTCTCGGGCGCTAGGGGGGCACGCCGGCTCATGGGTCGAGATAACTGTGGACAACGGCAAGATATCCCTGAATCGACAGTCGAGTGTTCACGAACTGAAGACTGGTGGTGTTCCGCCGATCGCCTTGCCGTCCGAACAGTTGGCAGTGTGGCCCGGCGCAGGACAAGATCCCTCCAACGTCACGATGGTTCCTCGTCTGGACCAGTCTGCCGAAACTGCTGCCGCTTTTTGGGCCAAGAAGTTCGGTTCAACGCCGGATCTGGTCATCTTTGTTGATCCCGTTGCCTTGGGGTACATCCTCAGCGCTACCGGACCCATTGAGCTTCCTACCGGTGACATCATCGACTCTGAGACCGCCGGGGACTTCCTGCTGAACGGCGTCTACCTGAAGTATCCCGATCCGACGACGCAGGATCTCGTGTTCAACACGCTGGCCAGCACCCTTTTCGGGTCGGTTCTGGGGGGCAATTTTGATCCAGCGAAAGCGGCTCAAGCGGCTCTTAGGGCCGGTGATGAACACCGACTTCTCATCTGGTCGTTCGATACAAATGAGCAAGACACCTTCAAGTCGCTCCCCTTCGATTTGAGCACGCCACAAACGACGGAGGCGCGAACCGAGTTTGGGGTCTACATCACCGACAACCTCGGTTCGAAGATGACCTATTACGTTGACGCCCAGGTGGAACTCGGGCATGCGCAGTGCTCCACCGGCGACTATCAGTACGCGGTACGGGTGACACTGAAGAACATTGTGACGGCGGAGGAAGGCCCGCTGTTGCCGACCTACGTTGCCAACATTTCGAAGGGTGCTCTTCGAGTTCTCGTGACGATCTATGCGCCACCCGGCTCGAGCATCGTCAGGGAATTGGCAGTGGGATGGGACCCCACTTACATGACACTAAATGGCGCAGACGGTGAGTATCCCGTGATGACACAACGCGTGATTCTGAATCCCGAAGAGTCGGTTACTGGCACGTTCATCATCGCAACCGACGACGCCGACCTCGACAAAAAACTCGGTGCCTACGTCACGCCCTTGGCGCGACCGATCCCGGTGAGCGAGTTCGACTTCACCTGCTAGCGACAGCTAGAGACCTGCTAGCCGACGCTAGAAGGCATCCCGGTCGTCGCCGGCCACGAGGGTGAGCACAACCGCCTCGGGTGGGCACGCGAAGCGGACCGGCGCGTAGATCGACGTGCCGAGGCCCGCGCTCACGTTCAGGAAGGCCGAGTGACGAGCGTGCCGCCAGAGGCTCAAGCCCTGCGCCTGCTCGGCGGGGATGTCGCAGTTTGTCACGAGGGCCGCCCGGCCCGGGATGCGCACCTGGCCGCCGTGGGTGTGGCCAGCGAAGATCAGCTCGGCACCGTGCGTGACAAACGAGTCCAAGACTCGACGGTAGGGGGCGTGGGTGACGCCGATCGCGACCGGCGCCGGGCCGGAGCGGTCATCCTGCCAGCCCACGTTCTCGCGTAGCTCTTCGATGGCACCGGGCAGCTTGTCGAGTCGATCCCAGTGGCGGTGCGCGTCGTTGACCCCAAAGAACTCCAGACGTGAACCACGAAGCTCAAGGGCACGAGCCCTGTTGTTGAGGTTCAGCCAGCCCAGCGTGTCCTCGAAGTACCTCTCCATGGCGTCAATGTCGAGGCTCGCGGCCTTGTCGGGCCGCGCAGAGGGGCCGGCAAAGTAGCGGAACGGGTTCTTGGCCTGCGGGCCAAAGTAGTCGTTCGAGCCGTTAACAAAGACCCCGGGGATGCCCTGGAACACGTCCAGCGCGGCACGAACCCCAATCAAGGCCTCCGGGTGACCCATGTTGTCGCCGGTGTTGACGATGAGGTCGGGCTCCACGATCGTCGCGAGGGATGCGATCCACTCCTGCTTGCGGCGTTGCCACGGCGCCATGTGCATGTCGGAGATGTGCAGGACCGTGATCGGGCGGGATCCTGCCGGAAGCACCGGAACGATCTCGTTGCGAACGGTAAAGCGGTTGCGCTCCACCGCGACACCCCAAACAAAGGCTGCCGCTCCCGCCGCGGCAACGACCCCCAGGGCCGTGCCGACAGCGCGGGAGGAACTCACGTGGGTCAACAGGTCAACTTCTGAACCGTGAGGGTCACGTCAACCCCGGGAACAACGAGGTCGCCGGGTCCCGGATTGGACGCCTTCACCTTGTCGATCCGTGGATCAGTGGGCAACGCTCCGGTCGGCAGCGCCTCACACTCCTCGTCAACGCTGTCATAGCCCTGAGCATCCAGCAGATCCTTGGCCGCATCGAAGGTGTAGGTCTTGCCGTCACCGACCACGTCCGGGAACGCCTTCTTGTTGCCCTTGCTCGTGTACACCGTGATGATGATGCCAAAGGCGGTATTTTCACCGGCCGCCGGGTTGGTGCCCGCGACCTTTCCTGCCTCGATCTCGCTATCGATCGGGCCACCGTCGAGGTAACCCAGGCCAATGCCCTCGAGCAGTGCCTTCGCGGCCTCGGGAGTCTGGCCACGAAGGTCAGGGACCTGCAGGCTCGAGCCGCCGATGAGGCTCTGGTCCGGGCCGGGGAACTCGCCGCCGCCGTACTTGGCGTTGATCCATGCCATCGTGCCGTTCATCACGGGGTGACGCAGTTGGTTGCCCACGTAGCCCGCGTACGAGTAGTTGTAGAGCGGGTCCAGGCCAATCGAGTTACCGACCCATACCGCCGTCGCCACGCGAGTTGTCGAGGTGACGATCCAGGTGTGCTCCGCGTTGTTGGTCGTACCGGTCTTACCCAGAATCGGGATTCCGTCGCCGGGGTTGGAGGCGGAACCCGTTCCACCGGTCATCACGCCCTGGAGGGCATAGGCGGCAGTGTTCGCGACTGCAGCCGAGATTGCCTGACGGCACACGGGCGACTGGCCCGGGAGTTCCGTGCCATCCGGCCCGATGGCCCGATCCACCACAATCGGCTCGCAGTAGCGCCCGCCCGCGGCCACCGTCGCGTAGGCCCCCGCCATTCCCAACGGCGTGATCTCGTTGGTTCCGAGGATCGCGGACGGGTTGGTCTTCAGCGGACCCCCATCGGCTCGTTTCACGCCAAGAGCCTCAGCCATGCCACGGATCTTGCACTGGTCGAGCTGAAGACCCATGGAGATAAAGGCACCGTTGACGGACCCGGCGGTTGCCGTGCTCACGTCGATCGCGCCCGGGGTCTGCCCACCGTCGTTCTTGAACGGGTAGGGGCCACCAAACGGGCCACCACCATCCGTGCAGGTGTCCAGGAAGCGCGCCTGGTCGACGGTGCGCGCGTCACCGCTGATGCGCTCGGCAAGGCTCTTGCCCGCATCCAGCCAGGCCAGCAGGGTAAAGAGCTTGTAGGTCGAACCACCCGGGAACCCGGTGGATGCACCGTACTCAAGGTCGGCGTTGTAGTTGACAGCGGACGTGCCAGGGCCACCACCCTCGAGGGTGTTGTCGTAGACCTTGTTCTCCGACATGGTCAGGACTCGACCGGTGCCCACCTCCACCGACACGCTGGCGCCACCCAGGTTCATGGCGGTCTCGTTGTAGTTCACGTAGGCCCACAGCTGGTCCTGGGCGGGAATCTGAACATCCATGTCGAGGGTCGTGTAAAGCTGGTACCCACCGCGGTCCCAGTTCTCCTGGCGCTCGGTCTCGGTCGCGCCGAGGAACTCGAAGTTCTTCACGTTCTTGACGACGTAGTCACAGAACCACTTCGCGTACCGGTTGGCACCGATACATCCGTTGGTGGTCGCCGAGGGCTTCACGAAGTTGTCGTCAACGAGCGTGTCGTACGCCTCCTGGTACTCGTCCTGGGTAACCATGCCGAGGCGCAGCATCGACTCGAGGATCACGTCCCGACGCGCCTCGTTGTCCGCGTAGTTGTCGGGGGTGCTGAGGTCACGCGAGTTCGGGAACTGCACGATCGCGATGAGGCTCGCGGCCTGGGCCAGCGTGAGGTCCTTCGCGTCGACGCTGAAATAACGCTGCGCCGCCGCCTGGATGCCGTAGGTGTTGTCGCCGAAGAATGCAATGTTGAGGTACGCGGTGAGGATTTCCTTCTTCGTGTACTTCTTCTCAAGGCCAATCGCGAGCTTCATCTCCTTGAGCTTGCGGTCGAACTCGGGGGCGGTTGCCTCCTCGTACGCGGCCTTGCGCTCCTCCTCGGTGGGCAGCTCGAGCGCCCGCTGCACGAAGATCTGCTTCACCAGCTGCATGGACAGGGTCGAGGAACCACCCTCGATGCCACCCGCGACTACGTTGTCGAGAGCGGTGCGGATCACGGACTGGACATCAACGCCCCCGTGGGTAAAAAAGCGCTCGTCCTCACCGGCGACCGCGGCATCCAGGGCGAACTGGGAGATCTGGTCGTAGGGGACTTCTTGGCGGTTCTGGTCGTAAATCGTGGCCACCGCGATGTAGCCATTCTCGTTGCCCTCGCCGCTGTACTGGGCGTAGAGGGTGTTGCGCTCGGGCTGCTGGCCGATCTCGATGTACTCGGGCAGGCTGTCGAAAATGCCGATCGTGCTGGAGGCGGTGATGCCGGTGAGGGCAACCGCGGGCGTCACCATCACGGTCACGAGAAGTCCAGCGAGGGCGCTGAAACCGACGAGGCCGAGGACACCGGAGAGCACGCCTCTGCGCGGAGAATTTTGGGCAGACATAGAATCAATGGTACGGGACGGGACTGTCCCCCAACCTGAATGGATGCCCTCAATGCGAACCTGGGAGTACATCACTACCCCCCTGCTCATTCACAACACCACGGCCATCCTCAACAACTGGGGTTCCCAGGGCTGGGAGCTTGTGCAGATCGTCACCGGCCCCGAGGGCGGACTCGTCGCCTACCTGAAGCGCCCCGCCGCTACCGAAGGTGAGGGCGCCTGATGTCCCAGCTGGATGCCCGACTCGCCGAACTCGGACTTGAGGTGCCCGCCACGTCCAAGCCCGTGGCGGCGTACATCCCCGCCGTCGCCAGCGGCAATCTCGTCTACACGTCGGGGCAGCTGCCCATGATCGACGGCGCGCTGCCCGCCACCGGCAAGGTGGGGGCTTCCGTTTCTCCGGAGGACGCCGCCCGCTACGCACGCCAGTGTGTTCTCAACGGACTCGCCGCGGCCCGGAGCGCGATTGGGTCGCTCGACCGCATCACGCGCGTGGTGAAGGTGACCGGCTTTGTCGCATCCGACCCGTCGTTCACGGGCCAGCCTGCCGTAATCAATGGAGCGTCCGAGCTGCTCGCCGAGATCTTCGGCGCTGCCGGCGAGCACGCCCGCAGCGCCGTGGGTGTCGCGGTCCTGCCGCTGGACGCCCCCGTCGAGATCGAGTTCACCTTCGAATTCGCCTGATCCGTCGCGCACCCCGCCTGGTCACTCGCCCCCGTGCGGCGTGTGACGTGCGACTCGCGCTTTTCAGGAGCGTTGCCTCAGGTCGGCGCCCTTCTGCTCAACTGCTGTGACTGAGACGTTTCACCTCCGGAGAAGCGAAAGCGCGACCTAGGTCAGCACACGCAGGTGGTCTCGGCGTGCGAGCCGCGCGATGATGCTCGCCTGCCACAGTGCGGGTTCATACATCACGTACGAATAGCGGATGCGCGCCGTCGAGTACCCGCGGATGCTCGCACCCAGGTCTCGGCGCGCGTCGCGCGCAGCATCCGCCGGGCCGTCGTGGAACGTGCTGCCATCGGTCTCGAGAATGAGCGAGTCGCCGATGAGGAAGTCGACTTCGCGCCCGCCGATGATCGCATGGAACACAAACGGGATGCCGCGGTCGATGAGCCAGATTCGCACGATCGACTCGATACCCGAGTCCGAGCGGCCGTCGATGTAGCACTCCCACCGAGCAATCTGCCCGGGCAGCGACCGCAGAAGGGCGCGAACCTCCGCGTCAGACACGAGCCCACTGCGGATCGCCGAGTCGGCGCAGGCGACGGCCGTTTCGCGGTCCGCCGAAACGAGTACCTGCGCGAGAGCCTCCAGCGGCGGTTCGCGCCGCAGGTCGTCGTTGTTCGAGGTGCGTGTGATGCGCCAGTGATGCACCACGTCGCTGCGGCGCCCAAAAAACACCCGACCGGGCTTCGCGACGTTGCCGTGCGCCGGCCAACTGACGTGGATATTCGTGTCAAGGCCCGTCCACCAGCCGTATTCGCGCGCCGCACTGAGCCCACCGAGCCGACCACCGAGCGCGATCGCGGTGCGAGTTGGCTCGTCGATGTCGGGCAGCGCGTACCTCGATCGGCGAATACGAATCAGGATGCCCGCCCGCACGGCGCGCGTTAGTGCGAACCCCGTGTAGCCGTGGCGGCGAAGCTGGGCGCGCGTGGCGACGCCGCCCAGGTTCCTGACGATGGACGTGAGGTGTTGTGGTGTCATCCGCCGATCGTGCGGCGGTGAGCGCGCGCCGGGATGCCCGAGCTCACGATCTGCGGAGAGCCGGGCATCCACACCCCACCCCGCGGAGAGGTACCGCAGGGCGGGGGTGTGCGTTTCTCCGGAGGTGGAACGTCTCACTCACACCCGTCACACTTCACCCCGCGTGTCGCGAGAGAAGCTCCGGAAAAGCGCAACTCCAAGCGCGGGGGATCGCGGGGCGGCGCGTGCTACTTGAGCTTGTCGCTGATGATCTGCATCACTGAGGTGTCGGCGAGCGTTGTGGTGTCGCCCACCTCGCGGCCCTCCGCCACGTCCTGCAGGAGTCGGCGCATGATCTTGCCCGAGCGAGTCTTCGGCAGCTCCGCGACGATAAACACCTGGCGGGGGCGGGCGATCGCACCAATTTGCTGGGCGACGTGCGCCCGCAGCATCGTGGATGCCTCCTCCGCCGTCTGCGCATCCGCCTGGTCTGCCCGCAGGATGACAAACGCCACCACCGCCTGCCCGGTCTGCTCGTCTGCGGCACCCACGACCGCGGCCTCCGCCACGATCGGGTGCGAGACCAACGCGGACTCGATCTCCGTGGTCGACAGCCGGTGGCCGGACACGTTCATCACGTCGTCAACGCGGCCGAGCAGCCAGATGTCGCCGTCCTGGTCGACGTGGGCGCCGTCGCCAGCAAAGTACTTGAACGCCTCCGGAGAAGAGAACTTCGACCAGTAGGTCTCCGTAAACCGCTGCGGGTCACCCCAGATGCCGCGCAGCATCGAAGGCCACGGCTCGCTCACGACGAGCAGGCCACCCTGCGGCGGGTCGACGCGCGTGCCGTCCTCGCCCAGGATGTCGATCTTGATCCCCGGAACCGGAACCTGCGCGGACCCCGGCTTGAGCGCGGTGAGACCGGGCAGGGCAGAGATCATGATCGCTCCGGTCTCCGTCTGCCACCACGTGTCGACGATCGGTGCCGTGCCCGCGCCGATCACGTCGTGGTACCAGATCCACGCCTCGGGGTTGATGGGCTCACCCACGGACCCCAGCACACGAATGGACGAGAGATCGAAGCCATCCGGAATCTCGCGCCCCAGCTTCATAAAGCTGCGGATCGCGGTCGGTGCCGTGTAGAAGATCGAGACCTTGTACTTCTCGATGATCTCCCACCAGCGCCCGGGGTGGGGAGTGTCGGGTGTGCCCTCGTACATCACCTGGGTCGCGCCGTTGGCGAGTGGCCCGTAGACCACGTAGCTGTGCCCGGTGATCCAGCCGACGTCGGCCGTGCACCAGTAGACGTCAGTCTCGGGATGCAGGTCAAACACGTTCCGGTGGGTGAACGCCGCCTGGGTCAGGTACCCGCCCGAGGTGTGCAGGATGCCCTTCGGCTTTCCGGTGGTGCCCGACGTGTACAGGATAAAGAGGGGGTTCTCGGCCTCGAAGCCCTGCGCCTCGTGCTCGTCGGAGGCGGATGCCACGGTCTCGTGCCACCACACGTCGCGACCCTCGGTCCAGTCGACGTCGTTCTCGCCGCGGCGCACCACAAGCACGTGCTCGACGGTCGACTCGGGGCCGGCGAGCGCTGCATCCACCGCGGGCTTCAACGGGAACACCTTGCCCTTGCGCCATCCACCGTCCGCGGTGATCACTAGCTTGGCGGCGGCGTCGTCGATGCGGCTGCGCAGACTCTCCGCACTGAACCCGCCGAACACGACCGAGTGCACCGCACCCAGCCGGGCGATGGCAAGCATGGCGATGACGGCCTCGGGGATGACGGGCAGATAAATGGCGACCCGGTCACCCTGGCCGATACCGAGCGCTGCCAACGCGTTGGCGGCGCGCTTGACCTCGGTGGTCAGCTCCGCGTAAGTGAGGGTGCGAGTATCGCCGGGTTCGCCCTCCCAGTGGATCGCGACACGGTCGCCGTTGCCGGCGAGCACGTGGCGGTCGAGGCAGTTGTAGGCGACATTGATGCGGCCGTCGGCGAACCACTTCGCAAACGGTGGGTTCGACCAGTCGAGTGTCTGGGTGAACGGCTCGTGCCAGTGCAACTCGCGTGCGCGGTCCGCCCAGAAGGCGAGACGGTCGGCCTTCGCGGTGGAGTAGAGGTCGGCACTGGCGATCGAGTTGGCCGCAAACTCCGCGGACGGCGGAAAGTGGCGGTCTTCGTGCAGCAGGCTGTCAATCGAATTGGTGGACATGTAGATCCTCGTCGATCTCGCGGGTCTGCCAGGGTGCCGCGAACTGTGTTTTTACAGGGAATTTACTCGATCTTAGACGAGGACGCCGTTTCCCATTGCGCACACGACGTAACCGAGTACACTGAGTCCGTCGCACGTCAAGTGCGGTACGCAGTACCAGCGATTCCCCCCAATCCGGTACTGCTGTGGCGGCGCCTGTTCCCCCCAATAGGCGCCGCCCCTCTCTATTTAAGGCAGCGGCGTCCCCGCCGCCGCTGCGTCGTGGGTGGTGCGTTGTGTGCGCGGGGCCGCCGCTGCGTCGTGGGTGGTGCGTTGTGCAGGCGGGGCCGCCCGTGCGTCGTCGCTGGTGCGTTGTGCAGGCGGGGCCGCCCGTGCGTCGTCGGTGGTGCGTTGTGTGCTGGATGCCGTGGTGCGGTGGGCCGGGCGCTCCCCCGAGCGGCCCGGCCCCGCCATCCCCCTGGCGTTCGCTAGCGACCGGCCTACCCTGGCCTGTCACAGAGTCGTTCGGAGTGACCGTCGTCGCGGTTTGCTCATCCACAGGAACGGTTTGTCCCCAGTTAAGGGGTCACGGCCGGCCGGGCATCCTTCGCGTTTTTAACGTTGCCCCGTGGATGCACCCGCCTTCGTTCCCCGACAGCCCGGTGGCCCGGCCCGGCCCGGGCACGAGCAGTTCGGTGTGCTCGGTCCGCTGCTGGCCGACCCGACCGTCAC
The DNA here is from genome assembly GCA_965279605.1 of Rhodoglobus sp. Lineage (GTDB taxonomy): Bacteria > Actinomycetota > Actinomycetes > Actinomycetales > Microbacteriaceae > Rhodoglobus. The sequence goes on along the minus strand of CBDIIE010000012.1, from coordinate 110,406 downwards.
GGACATCTTTGTTAACGGTGTCAGTGGCGTGTGGGTCGACCGGGGTCGGGGTGTGGAGCGGGATTCGCTCGTGCTGTCGGAGACGGATGCCCGCGCGCTCGCCGTCCGCTTGGTTGCCATCGGTGGGCGCCACGCCGACGAGGCGACCCCCTGTGTTGACGTTCGGTTGGGGGAGGGCATCCGTGTTCACGTTGTTCTGGCGCCGCTTGCACCAGCGGGCACGCTAATCTCCGTGCGCATCCCGCGGGTGACACCATTTACGCTCGACGAGCTCGACGCGGCGGGCTTCTTTGAGGTGTGCAGCGTCAACGACGTGCGAGCGATGGTGCTCTCGCGCACGAACCTTCTCCTCACCGGTGCCGGCGGGTCGGGCAAGACCACCTTTCTCGCCGCGCTGCTCGGTGAAGCACCGCCGACCGAACGCATCGTGATCGTCGAGGACGTCGCCGAGTTGCGCATCACCCATCCCCACGTCGTGAGTCTTGAGGCGCGCCAGCCGAACCTCGAGGGTGTGGGTGGGATTGGCCTCGCCCGACTCGTGCGGGAATCGCTGCGCATGCGACCCGACCGCCTGGTGCTCGGCGAGTGCCGCGGGGAGGAGGTGCGCGAACTACTGTCGGCACTCAATACGGGTCACGACGGTGGCGCGGGCACGCTGCACGCGAACACGCTGGATGACGTTCCCGCGCGGCTCGAGTCCCTGGGGGCGCTCGCGGGTCTCGGCCCGGAGGCTGTGGCTCGTCAGGCGGTCAGTGCGATCGGGGTGGTGCTCCACCTCGAGCGAGTCGCTGGCGTCCGACGCCTAGTGGGTGTCGGACGCCTGGTGCTCGACGCGCGCGACCGCCTCCTTGTGGTGGCTGCGTGAGACGCGCGCCGCCCCTCGTTGACGTTGCGACCGTCACTCACCGCCTCGCCGTGCTGCTTGCTGCGGGCCTTCCTCCCGCTTCCGCGTGGGGTTTTGTCGCGGAGAACGTGCCGTCGCCAGTTCCTGTCGCCGTAGCTGGGTCGATCGACATCCCCGAGGCGCTCGTCGCTGCCGCCGCGATGCGCGCTCCGCTCGAGCGGCAGGCCTGGGCGGGTCTTGCCGCGGCGTGGTCGGTGGCATCCGAGGCAGGGGCGCCACTGGCATCGACACTGCGCGACCATGCCGAGTCCCTGCGAGAACTGGCCGATGCCCAACGTGATGCCGCGGTCGCCCGTGCCGCGCCTCGCGCCACGGCACGCGTTGTGCTCGCCCTGCCTGCAGTGGGCCTGCTCTTGGGGGCGCTGATGAGTTTTGGCACACTCGGTGTGCTATTCACGACTCCCGTCGGTTGGGCCTGCCTTGCGGTGGGGGGCGCGCTCGTCGCCGCGGCCCAAGCGTGGACTCGCCGACTGGTCGCGTCGGCCGAACCGGTTGATGCCACTCCCGGGCTCGAGTGTGACCTGATGGCGATCGCCGTCGCCGGCGGAGCCTCCGTGGACCGGTCGCGTGCAATGGTCGACAGGGCGACCGCCCGCGCGGGTGTTTCCCAGTCGGGTCGTGTCGAGGTCGTCCTAGACCTGTCTCGTCGGGCAGGGGTTCCCGCCGCGGAGCTGTTGCGCGCCGAGGCGGGCGAGGCGCGACGCGAGGCCCGCGCCGCCGCCCAGCACGCGGCCGCGGCGCTGTCGGTACGCCTGATGCTTCCACTGGGGGTCTGCATCCTTCCGGCCTTTATTGTGCTCGGAGTAGTTCCACTGCTGATCGCGGTGCTCTCCTCCACAGTCGAGTCGTTCTAATTCGTTTCCCACGACGGTCACGAGAGGCCCACGATCCCGCGCTGGTCGGGCGAGACTGAATGTGCTCGCGCCAGAGAGGAATCATCATGGCTCGACTCCAATTCCCACTCCCGCCACCCGGTCGGGGCGGGGTCATTCCCAGGCGACGCGGTGGGTATCTTCGCTATCGGGCAGTGCGCCTGTCAGACGAGACGGGTGCCGCCACCGCGGAGTATGCGATCGCGACGATGGCCGCCGTGGGGTTCGCGGGACTCCTCGTGGTGGTGCTGCGCTCCGACGAGGTGCGCACGCTGCTCGCCGATCTTGTGCGGCATGCCCTCGCCGTCCCATGAGGGTGGAGGTCGCGTCGGAGCGGGGGAGCATAACCGCCGAGTTCGCGATGGCGCTTCCCGCAGTGGTGCTGGTTCTTGCAGCGTGCCTCGGGGCCATGACGGTCGCGGGCGCGCAGGTTCGGCTCCAAGATGCGGCCGCCGCAGCAGCGCGCAGTGTAGGACGTGGAGATGGCGTCGGGGTCGTCGCACGGCTGGCGCCCGGTGCCACGACCGAGCAATGGACCGACGGTGACCTCGTGTGTGTTGCCGTCTCGAGCAATGCGACCCTTCTCGCCGTACCCGTCGCCATTGTGGCCCGCAGTTGTGCACTCGGCGCTGGTCGCTAGTGCTGGTCGCTCGGCGCGGGGGCGACGAGGGCGCGGGTTCCGTGCTCGCCGTGGCGATCGTCGCCGGGGTGGTCGTGATCGCCCTCGTGGCCATCCCGCTCACGACCGTGCTCGCACAGCGTGCCGCAGTGGCATCCGCGGCGGATGCCTCAGCTCTCGCCGCGGCCGACACCGTGGTGGGGTTGCACCCCGGATTCCCGTGCGAGGTGGCGTCCGCCGTGGCATCCGCGAACGGGGCGGCGGTGACCAGCTGTGAGGTCGATGGGCTCGTCGTCACGGTCGGCGTCGAGCGCAGCATCCTCGGTCTTGCCGTCTCGGCGCGGGCAACCGCGGGCCCACCTCCCGGTGAGTCGGATTAGGTGGGAACGCGGAGAGTGTGTGTATGGTGTCGCTGACGAGGGCGCTGCCCTCGTCTTCCGCCGTTGTTACCCAAGGAGAACCGTGCCCGGCACGAAAAAACTCGTTATCGTCGAGTCGCCCACCAAGGCGAAGACGATCGCCCAGTACCTGGGTGAAGGCTACGAGGTGCAGTCCTCCGTGGGGCACATCCGCGATCTCATCGAGCCCAAGAACCTCCCGCCCGAGCTCAAGAAGGGCTCGCTCGGCAAGTTCTCCGTCGACGTCGAGAACGGCTTTGAGCCCTACTACGTGGTCTCCGAGGCGAAAAAGAAGACAGTCGCCGAACTCAAGCGAGCGCTCAAGGATGCCGACGAGCTCTACCTCGCCACTGATGAGGACCGCGAGGGCGAGGCCATCGCGTGGCACCTGCTCGAGGTGCTCAAGCCCAAGGTTCCCGTGCGGCGCATGGTCTTCCACGAAATCACCAAGGACGCCATCCAGCATGCCCGCGACAACACTCGCGAGATCGACACCGCCCTGGTGGACGCGCAGGAGACCCGTCGTATCCTCGACCGTCTCTACGGCTACGAGGTGTCGCCCGTGCTCTGGCGCAAGGTTGGACCCGGCCTCTCCGCCGGTCGTGTGCAGTCCGCCGCCACCCGCCTAGTCGTCGACCGGGAGCGCGAGCGCCTCGCTTTTGTCACCGCCGCGTACTGGGATCTCATCGCCTCCCTCACCCCCGGTGACGAGAAGGACCGCTTCGACTCCCGACTCGTGCGCCTCGACGGCAAGCGCGTGGCCGCCGGTCGCGACTTTGATGACCGCGGACAGTTGAAGGGTGATGCCGTCGCCCTCGACGGAGACGCCGCGGCCGCACTCGCCGCCGCGCTCAAGGAGCCCGGTGTTCCCATCGTCGTCAGCAACCTCGAGTCGAAGCCCTACACGCGCCGCCCCGCGGCACCGTTCACCACGTCGACCCTGCAGCAGGAGGCCGGCCGCAAGCTGCGCTTCTCCGCGCGGCAGACCATGAGCGTGGCGCAGTCGCTCTACGAGAACGGCTACATCACCTATATGCGTACCGACTCGCCGTCGCTCAGCCAGCAGGCGATCGACGCGGCCCGTAAGCAGGCCAAGGCCCTGTACGGCGCCGAGACTGTTCCGGATGCCCCGCGCATCTACAGCGGAAAGAGCAAAAACGCGCAGGAAGCGCACGAGGCCATCCGCCCCTCCGGAGACACCTTCCGCACGCCCAGCGAACTGCAGACCGTGCTGCGGGGCAACGACTGGAAGCTCTACGACCTGATCTGGAAGCGCACCGTCGCCTCGCAGATGGCCGACGCCAAGGGCTCCACGGCATCCGTCACCATCACCGGCACCACCGCGAGCGGATCCGTCGCCGAGTTCGTCGCCACCGGAACGGTCATCACGTTCCGCGGGTTTATGCACGCCTACGAGGAGAGCCAGGACGAGGAGCGCAACGAGGTCGCCGAGCCGACCGAGGCGAAGCTGCCCCCGCTCACCGTCGGACAAAACCTCACCGCACTCGAGGTCGAGGCCAAGGGCCACGAGACCTCGCCGCCTCCGCGCTACACCGAGGCGAGCCTCGTCAAGCAGCTCGAGGAGCTCGGCATCGGGCGCCCCTCCACCTACGCGAGCATCATCTCCACCATCATCGACCGCGGCTACGTCACCCCGCGTGGCCAGGCGCTCGTGCCCAACTGGATCGCGTTCAGCGTCGTGCGGCTGCTCGAGCAGTACTTCGCCGACCTCGTCGAGTACGGCTTCACCGCGGAGATGGAAGACGACCTCGACCGCATCGCGGATGGCGAGGCCGACCGGGTCGAATGGCTCACCGGCTTCTACTTCGGCAACCCCACCCACCGTGGCCTGCGGACCGTCATCGACAACCTCGGCGAGATCGACGCCCGGGAGATCAACTCCATCCGCATCGCGGACGACGTGACCCTGCGCATCGGCAAGTACGGCCCCTACCTCGAGGCGCCGGGCGAGACCCCCGAGACCCCACGTCGGGTGAACATCCCGCAGGATCTCGCCCCCGACGAGCTCACTGCCGAGAAGGCGCGCGAACTCATCGAGGCACCGGTCGTCACCGACCGGATCATCGGTGTGAACCCGGAGAACGGCAAGGAGATCGTCGCCAAGGACGGCCGCTTTGGTCCGTACATCACGGAGCTCGAGCCCGAGGTGCCCGAGGAGGCACCCGTCGAGGTGATCGACCCGAAGACCGGCGAAGTCAAGATCAAGAAGCCCAAGAAGGTCGCCGCGGTCAAGCCACGCACGGCATCCATCTTCAAGACCATGGACCTGGCCACGGTCGACCTTGACACCGCGCTCAAGCTCCTGGCCCTGCCGCGAGTGGTTGGTCTGGACCCGGAGACCGGGGCCGAGATCACCGCGCAGAACGGCCGCTTTGGCCCCTACCTCAAGAAGGGCACCGACAGCCGGTCGCTCACGAGCGAGGACCAGATCTTCGACATCGATCTCGCGGGAGCGCTCGAGATCTTCGCCCAGCCCAAGTACGGCGGTCGCGCGGCATCCAGTGCGCTCAAGGAGTTCGAGCAGCCGGACCCCGTGAGCGAGAAGCCCATTCGTATCAAGGACGGCCGCTTTGGTGCGTACGTCACCGACGGCACCACCAACGCGACAATCCCGCGCGGCGAGACGATCGAAGAGATCGACTACGATCGCGCCGTGCAGCTGCTCGCCGACAAGCGCGCCAAGGGGCCAGCCAAGCCCAAGGCCAAAGCCCCGGCACGCAAGGCGCCCGCGAAGCGAGCCCCGGCAAAGAAGAAGTAATGCCCGGGCTGTTCATCACGTTCGAGGGCGGCGACGGGTCGGGCAAGTCGACCCAGTCGGCGCTGCTCACCGAATGGCTCGAAGGCGCGGGCCACACCGTGGTGCTCTCGCGCGAGCCCGGCGGAACCGACCTCGGCCTCGAGCTGCGCGAACTTGTGCTGCACCGCCGAGGCGAGATGGCCCCGCGCGCCGAAGCGCTCATCTATGCCGCGGACCGTGCCCACAACATCGCCACCAAGGTGCGCCCGGCCCTCGAGCGCGGCGACATCGTTGTGCAGGATCGTTACCTCGACTCGTCCGTCGCCTACCAGGGTGCCGGGCGCGTCTTGCCCGCGGAGGAGGTGCGCAACCTCTCGCTCTGGGCCACCGAAGGTCTTCTACCCGACCTCACCATCCTGCTCGACCTCCACGAGGGGCAGGACCGCCTGGCCGGCCGCACCAAGTACGACCGGCTCGAGGCGGCAGGCGACGACTTCCACGCGAGGGTGCGCGAGGCCTACCTCGAGCTCGCCGCCGCCGAGCCCGAGCGCTTCCTCGTGCTCGACGCGCGCGACACTATCGAGTCGATCGCGGCCGCCATCCGCGAACGAGTCGATCGCCTCCTCGCCTCGGGGAGCGGCGTCGGCACCCTCGCATAGGCTTGCCCCATGGCGTTGTGGGATGAGCTGACCGGCCAGGCCGAGGCCATTGCGGTCGTCGAGGCGGCGGCATCCCTCACGGACGAGTCGGCCATGACCCACTCGTGGCTCATCACCGGCCCGCCCGGCTCCGGCCGTTCCAACCTCGCCTACGCCTTCGCCGCAGCACTCCTCGGCGGAGACGAAGCCACCCAGCGCCAGGTCGCCGCCCGCACCCATCCCGACCTCGGGGTGCTCAGCACGGAGCGCGTCATCATCGCCATCGAGGAGGTGCGGCAACTCGTCGCCTCCTCGCAATTCTCGCCCTCGGTCGGCCGCTACCGGGTGATGGTCATCGAGGACGCCGACAGGATGGCCGAGCGCACCTCCAACGTGCTCCTCAAGGCACTCGAGGAGCCACCGCCCCGCACCGTGTGGATCCTGTGCGCGCCGAGCGAAGCCGACCTCATCCCCACGATCCGCTCGCGAGTGCGCACCGTGCGCCTGCGTGTTCCCGACGTCGACGAGGTCGCCGACCTGCTCGTGCGCCGCGACGGTGTTGACCCCGCCGTGGCCACGCGTGCGGCGCGCGAAGCCCAGTCCCACATCGGGATGGCCCACAGGCTCGCCACCAACGCGGATGCCCGCGGCCGCCGCGAGCGGACCCTCGACATTGCGCTGGGCATCCGCTCCGTCTCGGATGCCGTGGTCGCCGCGGCCTCCCTGCTCGAGCTCGCCAAGGCCGACGCCGAGGCGCTCACCGAGGAGAAGGACGCCGAGGAGCGGGACTCCGCGCTGCGGTCGCTCGGCATCGAACCCGGGGGCACCATCCCACCGGCGCTGCGCAGTCAGCTAAAGAACCTCGAGGAGGATCAGAAGCGCCGCGCAACCCGCAGCCTGCGTGACGGAATCGATCGCATTATGGTCGACCTGCTGTCGTTGTACCGCGACATCCTCCTGGTACAACTCGGGGTGCCGGGGGATCCCGTTAACCTCGACATTCTCGATCGTGTTCGTGACGCCGCTAACGCCTCCGACGCGCCCCAAACCCTCGGCACGATGGATGCGATCGCGATCGCACGACGCCGTATCGAGTCCAACGTTGCACCCGCGCTCGCCCTGGAGGCCATGCTTGTGACCGCAGTTCGTCCGAAGGCGCGCACGTGAGGCGGCCGGCGCTCGCCGTGGCCATGCTTGTTATCGCGACCACCGCTCTCAGCGGATGTGTGTCGTGGTTTCTTCCGCCCGAGGTGCGCACCACCTCCACGCCCACGGGCGAGGAGGTCGCCGCCGAACTGGAGCCCTATTACACGCAGGTGCTCGAGTGGGAGTCGTGTGGCTCGGGGATGCAGTGCAGCACCGCGATCGCACCGCTCGACTGGGCCGACCCGTCGGCCGGCGAGATCGAGCTCGCGCTCGTACGCCAGCCCGCAACCTCCGGAAATCCGATCGGGTCACTCCTGATCAACCCGGGTGGGCCGGGAGGCTCGGGGTACGACTTCATCATGGACAGCGTCGACTACGCGACCGACGAGCGCCTGCAGTCGAGCTTCGACGTGGTCGGGTTCGACCCCCGTGGGGTTAATCGGTCCACGCCGGTCACCTGCTACGACGACCCGGCGGAGCTCGACTCCTACATCTACGACCTCCTCCCCGGGGTTCCCGGCTCCGACGAGTGGCTCGCCGCCGCCGCGGAATCCACCAAGGCCTTTGGTGAACGGTGCCTCGAACTCACCGGTCCCCTCCTTGGTCTGGTCGACACGGCCAGCGCCGCGCGCGACCTCGACATGCTGCGGGCGGCGCTCGGGGACACCACGTTGTACTACCTCGGCTACTCCTACGGCACGCTGCTCGGGCAGGTCTACGCCGACCTGTTCCCCGGAAAGACCGGGCGGCTGGTGCTCGACGGAGCCGTCGACCCCGCGGCCACCGACTTCGAGGGCACGGCAACCCAGGCGAAAGGCTTCGAGAGCGCGCTCCGGGCGTTCCTTGAGGACTGCGCCACGGCATCCGACTGCCCGTTCCGGGGCACGCCTGAGGAGTCGGCCCAGAAGATTCGTGACCTTCTCGACACCCTCGACGTGAGCCCACTCACGGCGCGCGACGGGCGCAAGCTCGGCAGCGGCGCAATGTTCACCGCGATCATCCTGCCGCTCTACAACCAGTCCAACTGGGTCTACCTGCGCCAGCTCTTCACCGACGTCTTCTCGGGTGACCCCGAGTACGCGTTCCAGCTCGCCGACAGCTACAACGGTCGCGATGCCGACGGCACCTACCGCGACAACCAGACGGAGGCGTTTATCAGCATCAACTGCCTCGACGAGCGTGGGGACTCATCCATCGAGACCATGCGCGCCGAGGCCGAGGAGCTGCGCGAGATTGCCCCCGTGTTTGGCCCCCAGATGTCGTGGGGTGGCACCGGATGCCCGAACTGGCCCGTGCCCGCCGTGCGTGATCGGGTGCCGATCGTGGCCCCCGGCTCGGCCGACATCCTCGTGATCGGAACCACCAACGACCCGGCCACACCCTACGAGTGGGCGGTTACCGTCGCCGACACCCTCGAGAACGGGCACCTCGTGACGTACACGGGCGAAGGTCACACGGCGTACAACAAGTCCAACGACTGCGTGAACAACGTGGTGGACGCGTTCCTGATTGACGGCACGGTGCCCGACCGCGATCCAGACTGCTGAGCTAGTCTCTGGGATGTGAACACGGCATTCCGCACACCGATCCGCCTGGCACTGGTTGCGTCCGCATCGACGCTTGTGCTTCTTCTCTCGGGCTGTTTTGGCCCCGGGGTGGTCACCGATAACAGCACCTCGACCCCCACGGGCGAGGAGGTCGCCGCCGAGCTCAAGCCCTACTACGAGCAGGTGCTGACGTGGGTCGACTGCGAGAACGGCATGGAGTGCACGACGGCGATCGCACCCATGGACTGGTCGAACCCGTCGCCTGAGACCGACATCGAGCTTGCCGTGGTGCGGCAGCCCGCGACGGGCAGCACACGGCTGGGGTCGCTGTTCACCAATCCCGGCGGCCCGGGCGCATCCGGTTATGACTTCGTGTACGACAGTGTCGACTTCGCGGCCAGCGAGGACCTTCAGGAGGCCTACGACATCGTCGGCTGGGACCCACGAGGGGTGGGGAGGTCCACACCCGTCACCTGCTACGACGACGCCGAACTTGACCAGTTCATCTACGGTCTGCCCGCGTCGCCGCGCGGAACCCAGGGCTGGATCGACGAGATCACCCAGTCGTCGATCGACTTTGGCCAGGCGTGCCTTGAGAACACCGGCGAGGTGCTGCAGTTCATCGACACCCAGAGCACCGTCAAGGATCTCGACATGCTTCGTGCCGTGGTGGGCGACGAGAAGCTCAACTATCTCGGCTACTCCTACGGCAGCGACATCGGCTCGTACTACGTCGAGAACTTCCCGGACAAGGTGGGGCGTCTTGTTGTCGACGGTGCAACGGACTCCTCCATCTCGGTCTTCGAGGTGGGGCTCACCCAGACCGCTGGCTTCCAGCTTGCGCTCGAGAACTACCTTGCGGCGTGCCCGGAGATGTTCGACGACTGCCCGTTCACGGGCGACAAGGCCGCCGACCTCGCGACGATTCGTGGGCTGTACGACCGGTACGACGCATCCCCGGTTGCCGCCGCCGACGGTCGTCTGATGGATGCCGGTGTGCTCGACATCGCCATGAGCATGGCCCTCTACTCGCAGGACTACTGGCCGTACCTCAACGACCTGTTCAGCGAGGCGATCGCGGGCGAGACGGAGACGGCGTTCTGGCTTGCGGACTTCTACTACAGCCGGGATGTCGACGGCACGTACATCGACAACTCGCTTGAGGCGTTTATCGCCATCTACTGCGTCGACTACCCGGTCGAGACCGACCCGACGGTGCTCGCCGAACAGGAGCGGCTGCTGCAGGAGGCGTCACCCACGACCTATCGTCCGTCGCCGCCCATCGGTGACACGACGTGCGCCAACTGGCCGTACAAGTACATCGGCCCCGGCATCACGGAGCTCACGGGCGCGGGTGCGCCGCCCATCCTGGTGGTCTCGACCACCGGTGACCCGGCGACTCCCTACGAGTGGGGTGTGGCGCTGGCCGACCAGCTGGAGAGCGCGCAGCTCGTGACGTTCAACGGTGAGGGTCACACGGCGTATGGCCAGGGCAACGCGTGCATCATCTCGACCGTCGACAACTACTTCCTGAAGGGTGTGGTTCCGGAGAGCGATCCGAACTGCTGAAAGTAATTTTTGCGCACTGTGCAAGAATAGAATCATGACCACGATCGCACCGGAGCCGGGCCTGCGCGAGCGCAAGCGTCAGGCGACCCGGCGCGCGATCCAGCTCGCGGTGATCGACCTGGTGGCCGAGCGTGGCCTCGAGGGCACAACGGTCGACGAGATCAGTCGGGTCGCGGACGTCTCGCCCCGCACCTTCTTTAACTACTTCGCCTCGAAGGAAGAGGCGGTGGTCGGGGACCTGCCGGCGCTGCCTGCGCCCGAGTACATCGAGCGGTTCGTCGCGGCAGGCGGAAGCCAGCCACTCCTCGACGGCCTGGCGGAGTTCATCGTGGAGACCATCGGCGTCGAGACGCAGGACCAGGAGCTCATGCAGCGCCGCAAGGACGTGCTGCACCAGTACCCCCAGCTGTTCGCCATCCGGCTCGGGCGGATGCGTAAGGTGGAGGAAGAACTCGCGGCCATCATCGCTCGTCGAATCCAGACGAGCGGAACCACCGACAGCCAGGAGACCGTGGCGAGCCGCGCACGACTCATCGCGTACGTGTCCTTCGCGACCATGCGCCATGCGTGGAGCTGTTGGGCGTCGGGCGAGCCCAACTCGAAGCTGCCGGAGCGTGTGCGCGAAAGCTTCGCGGAACTCCGGTCAATTCTTGCGTCAGAAGCACAGCCGAATCTCGGCTAAGCTTTTATGCTGTGCCTCGGCCCTGGCCGTGTGTACGCCGCCCTAGCTCAGTCGGCAGAGCATCTCACTCGTAATGAGAAGGTCGAGGGTTCGATTCCCTCGGGCGGCTCTCTTCGAGCCATTCCAACGGCACCTCTGTGACCTCCGCGAACGCGATCAGATCGCGATGCCTGGGTACCGTCCGGCCCGTCATCCACCGCGTAACCGTGTTCGGACTCATGCCCAATCGCTCAGCGAGCTCGGTCCGTCCGATGTTCGAGATCCGCAGAGCCTTCTGCATCTTGTCGACGAGATCGAAGTCCAGTCGAGAATCTGTGATCGTCATGCAGGTCACTCTACCCACTAGATAGCGGATTTTCACGACACGCCGCGCGGGAATGTCCTCTAGATAGCGGATATCCACCATTCTGTGGCCATGGAGTCACAGGAACTGCTCGGCACAGTCGAGGCCGCCAAGCGCCTCGGCAAGCACCGCAGCACGATCGTCCAGTGGGTTCACGATGGCAAGATCAAGCCCGCCATCGTGACTCCGGGCTATCGCGGTGACTTCCTGTTTGATCCGGCCTCGGTCGAGGCCCTACAGGAAGGCAAGGCAAATCATGTCAGCTAGCAAGAAGCAGATCGTCGTGTTGCAGCGCGGCTGGGTGGTCGTCGGGGACGTGTCCCGCGACGGTGACCAGGTCACGGTCGAGAACGCTCAGGTGATCCGACGTTGGGGGACAACGAAGGGTCTGGGTGAGTTGATCTCCGGGCCCACGTCGTCGACGGTTCTCGATCCTGCCGGTACGGTGACCGCTCACGAGCTCGCAGTGGTGCTCACGATCGACGTGGACGCTGAGAAGTGGGCGGCGTAGGTCTCAGCCTGGTCGGCTCGATCGGCGAGAACGCCCAGTCGGTCATCGGCTACGGCGACGGCTACGGCTACGGCGACGGCTACGGCTACGGCGACGGCTACGGCTACGGCGACGGCTACGGCTACGGCGACGGCGACGGCTACGGCTACGGCTACGGCGACGGCGACGGCGACGGCGACGGCGACGGCGACGGCTACGGCGACGGCGACGGGTCCGGCTACGGCGACGGCGACGGCGACGGCGACGGCTACGGCTACGGCGACGGCTACGGCGACGGGTCCGGCTCCGGCTACGGCTCCGGCTGGTAACGATGCGTCGACGTTCCACTTGGCGACCTGTCCCGGCAACCCCGGGGCAGGTCGCCCTGACCCTCACCACGCTCACTGTGTGGGCGATCGCGATCGCGCTGATCGCTTACCGCCTGCCCTACATCCTCTGGGGGAACTGATGGCAGATGGTCGTCTCAAGCGGGTCAAGCTCGCGTTCGAGCGTGACTTCACCCAGATCCCCAATGACTGGCTTCGCGACCCGAAACTGTCCCTCGGTGCTCGAGGCTTGCTCGCCCTGCTGATGAGTCACAAGGAAGGCCACGTGGTCACACACAGGACTCTCGTGGCCACGAATCCCGAGGGTGCCGCGGCTATGCAGCGCATCGTCGATGAGCTTAAGACGCATCACTACCTGGTCATCACCAAGGAGCGCGGCAACCACGGACGCATAGCCGGCTACACGTGGGAGCTCACCGATCCGGCCGAGCATAAGCGCCGGTCAACGCCATATCTGGATTTACCTGATCTGGAAAACCCAGACACGGAAAACCCAGACACGGAAAACCGGCGCTTAAAAGAAGAACAACCTAAAGAACACTTAACTCAAGTTAACCAACCCAACCCCAGTACACGCGCGGGGGAGGAATTGGACTCCTTCGGAGCCCTCCTCCAAGTCGCGACCGACAACGACGAGGCTGCGCTGCAGCGCCTCATCCACCAGCCGTGCCCGTTCAGGGTGGATGGCAGAGAGCATCCGTTCACTCCCGGGGGCACGTGCCCGAACTGCGGGATTCGGATGACCCAGCGCTGGGTCGGTCAGGACATTCAGACCATCGACGCACTGGTCGAGCTCGCCCAGGCGGGGGAGCTCCAGCCATGACCAGATTCGAGATACGTCGCACGAGCGGCGGCGAGTGGCGTCTCCACGACCGCGAGGCCGACACCGACACTTACCTGCCGAGCTTCGAGCACGCGATCGCGCTGATGGACCTCCTCGCGGCGGGGCGCATGTGGGTGGGGGCGTTGTGGGCATGACGACACCCGACAAGCCGATCGATACCCAGTTCAACGTGCCCGTGCGCGTCTGGGTCCCACAGCACGTGTTCAAGGCCGTCCACGCCCGCTACGGCGAGCGAACCCCCGAGTTCCTGTCACGCGTCGTAGTGCGCTCACTGACGGGCAAGCCCAAAGCCAGGAACATCGACCCGAAGCCGCGCAAGCCGCGCGTCCGGCGCACGCCCGAGCTCGAGGGTCAGGTACTCGAGATGCACGCCGCCGGCACGTACTCGGTCCTCATCGCCGCCCGACTCGAGCTCAGCGAAGCCACCGTGTCGCGCATCCTCGCCCAGCACGATCTCAAGCCCAACGGAAGCTGGCGACGATGAACCCCACACGACTGGCCGCCCGCCTGCACTTCATGGCCAAGCAGCTGCGAGGCGAGGCCGACCGACACCAGGGCGAGCAACGCGATCAACTCATCCGCGCCTCCCGCCAGTGCAGCTACAGCTTCCCCATGGCCTACTCCAAAGACCCCGAGACACAGGCCGTGGCGGCCTCGATCCTCGACGGCGCGATCGACTACCTGGTCGACGTGATGACAGCACGAACCGAGCGCGAGCTCACGAAAGGAACCACACCATGAACGCAGCAGCAAAGCCCACACCGAAGACCCTCGCCGAGCAGAAGGCCCATACCGCCGAGGCCCATCCCGCCATCGAGCTCGACCTCGACGACAGGGCCAAGATCGACGAGACCAGCACCGAGGAGACAACCGACACCCCCTCGGTCCTCGACGCACTGCCCGAGGACGGCACGTGCGGCGCCACCCGATACCAGGGCGGCGGCCTCCGCACCTGCGGCCTCCCGATCCACCACCCCGGCAACCACGCCGACGGTGACCGTGGATGGCGACGCTCGCACGGCGACGGACCACACCGCGCCGAACTCCTGCCCCTCGTGACCGAGGACGTCGCCGACGTTGCCTAGTCACGGCCCGGGCGTCTACGCCGATCCTGCCGCTCCGCTCGAGAAGTGGGGCGGCAGGAAGGCGCAGCAGTACGTCGCCGCGTGCCTCGAGACCTACGGCACGGTGTGCTGGCTGTGTGGCCTGCCCGGCTCCAACAGCGCTGACCACGTCATCCCGATCAGTCTCGGCGGCGCGGTCTACGATCTGGAGAACCTCGGCCCCTCACACCGCAAGTGCAACTACGCTCGCGGCAACAGGCCAGCAGTCGCGGCAGGGTTCGCAGTCGAGAACGGCATGGCGTTCTTTAGTCGCGGGTAGCTGGACACCCACGCGCAGCCCCGTCCATTTTCTCCCCAAGTCCCACAAAAAAAGCAGATCAGAACGGAAACCAGCCATGACGGACGAGCCGAGCCCGAACCAGCCGATGCTCGACGGCCTCGAGCTCGCCCCTGAACTGGGAGCCGGATCGACGATGCGCGTGGCCGTGATAGCAACCCTGAAAGCGCTCAAGGACGACGGTCTCCTCGAGCCGCGGCACGCCGCCCTGTCGCAGCTGGCGCTCGAGATGGCCGACGCCGTCGCCGTGGGAATCCGATCGCGGAAGGCGTCAGCTGCAGCCATGGCCGCCGGCCAGCTGCTCAACGCACTCGAGGCACTGCCCAAGCCGATGGCCGCCGACACCGCGCAGAAGTTCGACGAGCTCCTCGAGCGCCTCAGGGAAGCGACGTGACCGCGACCCCGAAGTACGCAACCGAGCGCAACCCCGATCGGACCACGGACGGCCGGCAGATCGCGATCCTCTCCGAGGCCCTGGGCAAACCCCTCATGCCGTGGCAGCGCCAAGTCGTCGACGTCGCCACCGAGCGCCTCTCCAACGGGGACTACGCCTACGAGATCGTCATCGTCACCGTGCCGAGGCAGTCCGGCAAGACCACCCTTCTCGCCCCGCTCATGCTCCACCGGGCACTGATGAACGCCGGCCGCCGCGTGTTCTACACCGCCCAGACCCAGAAAGACGCGAACTCCCGCATGGAGGACGTGATGAAGCTGGTCAAGGGTTCCGCCCTGGCCGAGCCCATCACGACACCGATGCGCTCCCCTGGCAAGTTCGGCTTCAAGCTCGCCAACGACTCCACCGTGCAGACCTTCGCCCCCGTCACGTCAGCCCTCCACGGCGAGACCCCACCGCTCGTCGTGCTCGACGAGTTCTGGGAGTACGACGAGATCCTCGGCGACGCGCTCCTCGAGGGAGCCATCTTCCCCTCGCAACTGCAACTCGAGGGCAACCGACAAGTGTGGCTCGTCTCCACCGCCGGCACCGCCGCCAGCGTCTTCATGCGCAAGTGGGTCGAGCGCGGCCGCGAGTCCGTCAACACCAACGGAGCCAAGCACCCACGAATGGCATTCTTCGAGTGGTCACTCTGGGACGGAGACGACCCCTACGACCCCGACGCGCTCGAGCGGTTCCACCCCGCCACCGGCAACGTCATCAACGGCAAGCTCTTCACCGCCCGCTCCCTCCTCGCCATCCCCGACATGACGCCGGCGAAATGGCTGCGCGGGATCTGCAACATCTGGACCGAGGCCGCCGACCCGCTCATCTCGGACGAGGCCTACGCCGACCTGGTACAAGAGCCCGCCGGCGTGCCGCTGCGCTCCGAGCTCACCGTCACCTACGAGATCGCGCTCGAGAACGCCGCCGGCGTCGTCATGGCCAGCTGGCGCGACGAGAACGGCGCACCCTGCAACCGTGTCCTCCACGCCGCACCAGGAACATCCTGGATGCACGAGCTCATCACCAACATCTACCGCCAATGGCAGCCGGCAGTCCTCGGCGCGGACGACGGCGGCCCCACCCGCCGCCTCACCGACGAGCTCCGCCGCACCCTGGGCGAGGAAGCGATCACCACCCTCGGCGGCCGCGACTTCGGGACAGCCTGCGAGTCCTGGCTCACCATGGCCCGCGACAAGGACCTCATCCTCGACAACACCGAGACCATGCGCCGCGGCACCGCCAACCTGGTACTCACCCGCATCAGCGACGTCGTCCGGTTCAGCCGCAAGGAATCCACCGGACCCGTCCACGGGCCGATCGCCGGCGCGGTCGGATTGTTCCTCCACGACCACCGAGAAGAACCGCTCGAGATGCCCTTCATCGACTACTAGGCGGTTGCTATCTCCGCGACACGCGGTTGCTATTCGCGATCCAGTCGCCCTGCCGCAAGATGCCCCTCGTGGGAGTCATGCATCAGCTAGCCAGCTACTTCGGCTTCGCGTCGCGGTTCAGCGACAGCAGCCACCTGGCCACGATCACCCTCGACGACTGGCTCGGCGCTCTCCCCGACAACGTCGCCGTCAACCGGTCCAACGCCATGACGATCGCCACGATCGCCGCCGGCCGCAACACGATCGCCGGCGTCGCCGGCGGCCTCACCCTCTTCGCAGAGAAGGACGGGCAGCGCGCCCCGGTCCAGCCATCAATCCTGTCCGGGTTCGAGCGCGGCATCCCCATGGCCACCACCCTCACCTGGACCTTCGACGACCTGATCTTCTACCCGTGCTCGTGGTGGCACGTGCTCGAGCGCGACTCCTACAACTGGCCCATCTGGGGCGAGCGCGTCGACCACTCCCGAGCCACCACCGACTCATTCGGCAGGCTCGTCAAGATCGACGGCGAGCCCGTCAAGCCCGAGAACATCATCCGTTTTGACTCGCCCCTCGGCGACGGTCTCCTGGTCAACGGCCGCCGCACCATCAAGCGCGCGATCGCCCTCGACATCTCCGCCGCCCTCGCCGAGGACAACCCCGTCCCCAGCGTCGAGCTCCACAACGAGTCCGGCCTCCCGATGGATGAGCCCCAGCGCAAGAAGTTGATCGCCGAGTGGATCGAGGCCCGCCGCAAGACCGGCGTCGGCTACACGCCCAAGGGCCTCAAGGTCGTCACCCACGGCCTCGCCCCCCAGCAACTGCTCATCGACGGCCGCCGCGCGATCAGCCTCGACGCCGTCCGCCACATGAACCTCCCCGCCTGGGCCGCATCCACCGCCGTCGAGGGCGCGACGATGACCTACGACAACCGGTCAATGCGCAACTGGGAACTCATCGACCTGACCCTCGGCGCATACTTCACCGCCGTCGCCGGCCGCCTGTCGATGCCTGACGTCACCCCGCGCGGGTGGCGCATCCGCATCGACCCCGACGAGCTCACCCGCCCCGACGAGAAGACCAGGTTCGACACCTACAAGGTCGGCCTCGACGCCGGCTTCATCGACCGCGAATGGATCACCGCCCGCGAGGGCTGGAACCGAGTCATGGGAGGAACCCAGTGAACCGCAAGAAACTCGACGCACTACTCGCCGCCGGCCTCATCACCCTCGAGCAGCACCAGGCAGCGCTATCCACCATCAACGCTGCCGGCATCATCACCGAGCTACCACCACTGCAACTGACAGCACCCGGCGTGGTCCACCTCGCCGAGCCAGCCCCGGACGCCGTCGAGGGCAACGACTGGGATGGCGTGCTCACCGGCACCATCACCCAGTACGGCGTCTACATCCCCTCGCACGGCATGATCCTCGAGGCCAGAAGCCTGCAGCCGCGCCAGCCCCTCTCCGCCGTCAAGATGATGCGCGACCACAACCACAGCGAACCCGTCGGCTACATGCTCGACGTCGACGACGCCGTGCTCGAGGCAAGCTTCCAGATCGCCCCGACCGAGCGCGACCGCGTCCTCCAGGAAGTCAACGACAAGCTCCGCGACGGCCTGTCAGTCGGCTTCACCGCACTCGAGTACGACATCGACGACGACTGGGTTTTCCACGTCATCGCCGCGGACCTCTACGAGGTCTCGCTTTGCGCCGTCCCCGCCGTCGTTGGCGCCGGGGTCACATCAGTTGCCGCCGCACTGGCAACCCTACGAAAGGAACACCGCACCATGAACCGAGCAGAGCTCGCGGCGGCCCTCGCGGCCGGCACGATCACCCAGGACGCATACGACAGCGCGATCGCCACCCTCGACGTGCTCGCCGCACGCCCCACCCCGGCCCTGCCGCCCGAGGTCACCGATGGTCCCGAGCTGCAGGTCCAGCAGCCCATCCCGCCGGCACGCACCGCACCGCGCGCCCTCTCCCTCGCCCAGGTCAACGAGCGCCTCGTGCAGGCCGCCAACACCGGCAGCTTCGGCCAGTTCCAGCTGGCGATCGCCGACGTGCTCGCGTCCGACGACGCCGGCGCAGCCTTCCTCCGCGAGGACTGGCAGGGCGAAGCATGGCGCGAGACCGAGATCGCCCGCCCGTGGATCGACGCATTCGGCGCACCCGCCGAGCTCACGGCCATCAACGGCAAGGGCTGGGAGTGGGACGAGGAGCCCGAGGTCGACGAGTACGCCGGCGACAAGGGCGAGGTCCCCTCCAACGAAATCAGCACCGCCGAGAAGGCCTACGTTGGCTTCCGCATCGCATCGGGCCACGACGTCGACCGCGTGTTCACGGACTTCGCCAACGCCGAGTTCTGGCCCTCCTTCTGGGCGGCCCGCCTGCGCGACTACAAGCGCAAGTCGAACGCCGGCATCCGCACTCGTGTCCTCGCCAAGGCAACCGCGAAGACGGGAACCGTCACCGCCGGCGGCGTCAAGGCCGTCCTCAAGCAGACGATCAAGGACGTGCGCCCGTTCGGCAAGGCCAACCGGATCTTCCTCGGCGTCGACCTGATGGCCGAGCTCGAGGATCTCCCGACCGACACGCTGCCCCTGTGGCTCAAGTCGGCCGAGATCGGCGTCGACATCGCCGAGGGTTCCGCGGACACCAAGACCCTCCGCATCCTCGAGGACGCCACCCTCGCGGCCAAGCAGATCGTCGCGTTCGACAACCGCGCCGGCCTGGTCCGTGAGCGGGCCCCGTTCCAGGTCGAGGCCATCCAGGTCGCCCACGGCGGCGTCGACACCGGCCTGTACTCCTACCTGCGTTTCGACGACTACGACCCCCGGGCGATCGTCAAGCGCACCTACGTCCCCGCGTAGGTCCCCAGCTGCCCGCCCCGCGTCTGGCATGAGCGCGGGGCGGGCACCCCACACACGAAAGGCGACGCATGGCCACCTGGCACACCAAGGAGACCATCCGCGAGGCATGGGCCGAGGCGACGCGCTTCTCTGACGCCGTTCTCGATGATGCGATCGCCACGGCCAAGTTCGAGCTCCTCGCGATCGGTCCCGACCTCGAGGACGAGAACGTGCCAACCCAGGGATACCGCGAGGCCCACCTCCTCGCAGTCAAGACCGTGTTCGCCTCGAGGAAGGGCAACGCCGGCGCTGAGAACGGCGAGATCGGCCTCGAGGGAATCCAAGTCCGCCGAGCCCACTACCGGCGCTCCACCGACATCATGGCCCTCCTCTACCCCGAACGCGACTGGATCGCCTGATGAGCGCCAGAGACGACGTCGAGGCCGCACTCACGGCGGCCCTGCCCGACACGTACGAGTTCGTTGACGATCTCCGGGATCTCGACGAGCCCACCTCGGAGAAGCCGATCACGCTGCAGCTGATGCGCAACAAGCTCGAGCCGGGCAAGACCCAGGGCTCATACGAGCAGGAGTTCGACCTGTGGATCGTCACCGGCTCCTCCGACCCGGCCATCGTCGAGCCCGAGCTCGATGCCGCCGTCGACGACGTGCTGCCCCTCATCGACCAGATCAAGTGGTTGACCTGGTCAATCTGCGAGCGGGCCATCCACCCATCCAACTTCCACGGTTACAAGATCACGTTCCGCACCAGCGGCAACACCACCCAGTAGAGGAGAAACCCATGGCACAGGTCGCAGCCGCCCCCAAGGCGGTCAAGAACATGCTCGTCAAGATCGGCGCGGACAGCTACGAGCTCCACGCCAACAACGTCAAGTGGTCCAAGAACACCACCCAGGTCGAGTGGCAGGGCGGCACCCCGGATGCCAACTATGTCGACGTCGTCGAGTCGACCCATGCGTGCGCGATCAACCTGGTCCACGACTACCAGAACGAGGACTCGCTGTTCAACTTTCTCATCGACCACGAGGGCGAGACCGCGGAGATCTCCTACCGGCCCGACGCTGAAGAGGACTTCGTGCAGACGGCGACCCTCACCCTGGTCGCCCCCGACACCGGCGGGGAGATGCGCAAGCACCACGAGTCCACGGTCACCTGCCCGTCGACCAAGCCGACCCGCACCTTCACCGCGCCGGCCTGATCCGATGCTCGACGTCCGGCGCTCTCCCGAGCTCCAAGCCGCGCTACTGGGTGTGCGACAGGCACACCCAGTAGTCGGCCGCGAGATCAACAAGGAAGCCCGACGCACCCTCAACCCCGACTGGACCGCCGCGCTCAAGGGCGAGGCCACGTCCCGAGCCGACGACAGGATCATCGTGCAAGGCGCAAAGACCGCCGTCTCCACCCGGCAGGTATCGGTCAAGGCCGCAACCTCAGGCCGGCCCCTCAGCGGCGGCCTGGTGCCCAAGTACCAGTGGCAGGGGCAGGAGTTTGGCATGACCGAGAAGATGGTAATCGTCAGGTCGACGTCGTCCCGCGGTCGCCAGTTCAGCGGCCCCCGCATCGTCGGCCGCCAGTTCCCCGCACGAACCAAGTTCGGTCGCGTCGCCTACGCGGCCGCCGGCAAGGTCGGCACCCGCCTGGTCCGCGGCTGGGTCCAGGTCATCATCAAGCACTTCGCCCTCTTCGCCGACATTCGGGCAGGCCGCTGATGGCCCCCATCTCGATCGACTTCCTCTCCAACGTCAGCCCGTTCCTGCGCGGCACCGACGACGTCGAGGCCGCGCTCGACGACGTCGGCAAGTCACTCGACGACGTCGCCAAGGACGGCAAGAGCAGCACCGACAAGCTCGCCGCCTCCGGCGAGTCCGCAGCCGAGAAGATCGAGCGGTCCTTCTCCGAGCTCGCGGCCGCAACCAAGCGCGACCTCGACAACACCGCCTCCCAGACCCGCCGCACCTTCGACCGAACCTCGAACGACGCACGCCGCAATCTCGACGAGGTCAAGAACGAGGCCAAGCAGAACATTTCCGAGACGTTCTCGAGCTTCAACGGCTCCGCGACGTCGTTCGCTGACGCCCTCCAGGGAACCCTCGGCGGCCTGATCGCATCCCTTCCCCCGCAGCTGGCGGTCCTGGGTGCCGCGGGCGCGCTCGGTATCGGCCTGATCGTCTCCCAGCTCGAGCTCGGCGGGCAGAAGACCGAGCAGATGCGCGCGCAGACCGCCGAGCTCGCCCAGCAGATGATAACCACCGGCGAGGTAGGCGGGGAGTGGCTTGGTCACCTGGTCGAGAAGCTGCAGGAGCTCGCCACAGCCAGCGACCCCAACACCACCAACCTCGCCGAGCTGTCCCGGATCGCCAAGGACTCTACGAGCTCCTACAAGGACCTGGCACAGGCCTACTCCGGCAACGGCAGCGCGCTCGAGATCCTCATCCGCCGCGAGGAACGGCTCAAGAAAGCACTCGAGGACCAGTCCGACGCGATCGACACCACGACCAGTTCCGGCGTCCGCGAGTACGAGCAGACCATCAAGCAGATCGACGGCAAGGAGCGCTACCTCCAGAAGCTCCGCGAGTCCAAGGGCGTCGTCGACGCGGCCGCACAGTCCGAGGCGCTCTACGCGGCCGCCGGCGGTCCCGAGCTCGAGCGCAAGGCCGCCCTCGTCTCCGCGATCAACGACGCCTACGACCAGACCGCCGGCTCCGTCGACGACTACAAGAACGCCGAGACCGGCCTCTTCGACGTCACCGCCTACATCACCGCCATGCAGGCCCGCGAACAGGCCCTCAGGGACTACCAGGACACCCTCGCGGCCTCCGAGCTCAGCCCCGAGGCCAAGGACTTCCTCAACAGCCAGGGAGCCGATGCCGCGGCCGCGTTCCTCGCCGGCTACCAGGCCGCCACGCCCGAGCAGAGAGCCGAGCTCAACCGCATCTGGACCGAGGCCGGCCAGTCCGACTCCGCCGCCTACAGCGACACCCTCGCCAAGGGATTCGCCGGCCGCACCATCGCCGGCCCCACCGTCGACCTCCAGGAACCCAACGTCGACGACCTGGTCAACGGCCTGCAGTCCAAGCTCGTCGGCCGGCACGTACGCGTCACCGTCATCCCCGTGGACCGCAACGGCGTGGAGGTTCCCTGATGGCCACCATCACCCAGGACATTCGACCCTACGACGTCGAGATCGCCCGCAACCTGTGCCCTGACCCGTCGTGCTTCACCACGGCGTGGACCAACCACCTCAACGTCACGACCTCGATCAGCACCGATTGGGCCTCCTACGGTTCCACCTCCATGAAGACCGTGACGACCACAACGGGTGGTGGTGCAGCCCGAACCCCCAACACTGCACGTGCGGCAATCAGCGCCGGGCAGACCGCCCTGGCGGCACTCGACGTGCGCAACGGCTCGGGGTCGTCCAAGTCGATCAACGTCGTCCTCCGGTTCTACAACAGTGCACCCGGGGCTACCCTCGGCGCTCAGGTCGGTGCGGACGTGGCCGCGGGCTTCGCTGCCGTTGCTGCCGGTGCGGTGCGTCAGGTCGCGCTGACTGGTGTCGCCCCGTCCGGTGCGCTCTCGTTCGCCGTGATCGTCTCGATCGCTGCCGGTGCCATTGGTGACATCTTCTACATTGATCGGGTCCACTACGAGGTTGACCGTGTCCCTGCCTACAGCCAAGCCGTGACCGGTGATGGTGGTTGGCTGTCCGGCAGCATACCCAACACTGTGACTGACCAGTACGCCTGGTCAGGTGCGAGCAACGCTTCCGATACCGTGCAGCTGCAGCGCAGTCCCGTCTCCGCACCACTCACCCCGACACTGGAGCTCGCCGAGAGCTTCGCGATGCGCGCCCCCGCCCGCTCTGCCCTCCACGAGCTCCTCTACCCGGGAACAGCCGTCGCCACCCTCGCAGCCGCCGGCCCTCGCCGCGGAACCCTGGTCCTGATGTTCGAGGACCAGGCCGAGGCCGTCCGTGGCTTCCAGATGCACCTGCAGCCCTCGACCTTCACCCTCGACGACCTCCTCATGTTCGGCGAGCTCAACTACATCCCCCAGGACGACGTGCGCCTCTACCTGGACCCCCGCACCCGGACCAAGATGGTGCTCGAGGTGCCGTTCGTCGAGGTGCCGGCATGACCATAACCAGCCACCAGGTCACCGCCCACCTGCCGATCGGCATCGCCCCGGCCACCACGACGCCGCTCGAGGTGAAGTCGTCGACGATCGCCTTCGACGAGAAGTGGTCACCCTTCATCCAGCAGACCCTGGTCTGCAAGCTCCCCCTCGACGGGAACGCGCACCTCTTCACCAATCCGGCCCTCGGCCAGCGCGTCGTCACCGAGGTCAAGCGGTTCAACGCGGACGGCTCGAGCTACCAGGAACTCAGCCTCTCCCTCGCGATCCGAACAACGTCGTGGGACTACAACGCCGGCGAGCTCACGATCACCGCGGAGTCCGACGAGAGCCTCCTGCAGGACGTCGTGTACGCCGTTGTGCCGGGCGGATACCCCGCCCTGATCTCCTCGACCATGACCGCCAAGCTCACGGCAGCATTCGCCTACCAGCCCCTTCTGGCTGGGGCGACGATCGACTCGACCGGCTACAGCAACCCCAGCGTCATCACCGACTCGCCCGACCCGCGCGATCGTCTCGGCGCCACCGTGTGGAACCAGTTCAGCGCCTCGCTCGAGAAGACCTCCTCGAGGTGCTGGTCCGAGGGTGGCGGCAAGTTCTTCATCAGGGACCACCCCTACGTGCGTGCCGGCGAGGTCACCCTCGGTGTGGGCAACAACGCCAAGCGCGCCAACCAAGACCTCACCCGTGACGGAAACCTCTGGGCTGACGGGGTGCTCATCGTCTACCGGTGGAAAGACACCAGCGGCGTCGACCAGATCGACACAGACGTCGCCTACACCGGTGCCGGCGCGCTCAACTCGACCAAGTGGGTCGTGTTCAACCGCACCGGGCCCGCGCCCGCCGGCAACGCCGCCCAGCCCATCCTGGACCGCCTGCAGCAACGCGCGGCCGCCGTCGTCATCGAGGCAGTCGCCGATTACACCGTGCGCCCCAGCCAGGTCGCCCACGTCACCCTGCCCGACTCCGAGTTCCCGTTCGACACCCACACGTCTCGAGTCGAGTTCCGTCACCCGGAGAACACCATGACCGTAACGATGAGGAGCGACAGCTGATGCGCACGCCCGCCCAGTTCTATTACAAGCCCGACGACCCGTTCGGTTCTCCCCGACCCGGCACAGGGCGAACCCACCGCGGCGCGGACTGGGCCTATCCTGCCGGCACGCCGATCCCCTCGTGGATCTCCGGCACCGTCGTGTTCAACGACTGGTACGGGGAACTCGGCTGGGTGCTGGCAGCGAAACGTGCTGACGGGCTCGTGGCGGGCTGGTGTCACCTCGAGGAGCGGTCTTCACTCCCAGTGGGCTCTCGGCTCGCCTACGGGGCCTACATCGGCGCTGATACCGGCGACACTGGCTCTGCGTCGACCGGCCCACACCTCCACGGCACGGCCTCCTGGTCCTCCATCAACCCCGGCGCCGGGGAGGTCGTCGACCCGTGGCCGCTCATCCTCCAGTCCCTCACCCTCACTCAAGGAGAAGAAGAAATGCAGCACTGGATTCACCCGCCGACCGGCAAGGAGATTCTGGCCGATCCCGTTCGGATGGAGTATCGCTTCCTGAGCACCTGGGAGAAGGCCTATCTCAGGGAACGTGGCTCGGTCGCGCAGCCGCTCAGCGATCCCGAATGGACCCAGACCTTCGGGCCCTACCGCGAGATCAAGAAGCCCGACCAGCCGGCCGGAGGGAGCGTGTCGATCGACTACGTCAAGCTCGCTGAGGCCATCAAGGCCTCCGGTGCGCTCGATCTGGTGATCGCAGGAACGGCTCGGCCGGCAGGGGTTAAGAAGTGAACAAGAACCTCCTCTTCATCCTCTACATCGGCCTCGCCGTCGTCGGGCTGGTCGCGGTCACCCTGGTCGCCCTGGTCGCCCCCAAGCAGTTCGGCCCGGTCAGCACCCTGGTACTCACCATCCTCGGCCTGGCGTCGACCGCGGCGGCGACGTTCTACCTCCTCGGCTCGCAGCAGAAGACGCTCGAGGAGGTCAAGACGAACACCAACGGCAACCTCACCGCGCTACGTGAGCAGCTGGCGGCCAAGGATGCCGTGATCGCCGACCAGCAGCGTCAGCTGCTGCAGGTCGTCGGGAGTGCACCGCCGGTCAGTCAGTAGCCCGAGCGTCCCGCAGCGCCTTCTCGACGAGGAGGTTAGCGTGCACCGTCGCCTCGGCCGCGAAGACGGCAGCCTTGCCAGGATTCAAGGTCTGCGCCTTCGCGGCCGAGGCGAGGCTCTGTTCGATGGCCGCGTAGTGCTCGTCACGGGTCATGTCCTGTAGCTGGCTCATGCCGTGATGGTAGCGGGTCTCAGGCCGAGCGCCGACCCCCAAAGCGCTGCTGCGCCGCCTGCCTCGAGATCCCGAGGCTCTCCCCGATCGACGTCCACGACTTGCCACGGCCGCGCTGCAGGTCGACCGCGTGCGCGATCGCCTCGTCGATGACGTCGTGCATGGCCACGAGCTCGGCGAGCTCGAACTCGTCGCCGGCGTTGCCGACGCGGATGCCTCCGGCGCGGATGATGCGCCCCACGAAGGCGAGGAACTGCATGGAATCGACCTCACGGGCCATCAGGATCTCCTAGCGGTTTTGCTGTCAACCTGACGTTGACAGTGTGTTTTGGGGTCTGTTTGGGAGCGCGAGAGCGTCGATACCGGCCTTCATGTGGTGCCAGCTGACCCGCGTGTAGAGCTCGGTCGTGGCGATCGTTGCGTGCCGCATCAGTTCCTGGACGACCCTCATGTGCACGCCCTCCTCCAGGAGGGCTGTGCCGTACCAGTGCCGCAGCTGGTGGGGTGTCCCCACGACGCCGGCGCGCTTCATCGTGTCCGCGATCGCCTGGTACACGGCGGCGCGGCTCACGTGCGGCCGGTCGCTGCCCTGGGCGGCGTAGGAGGCGAACCAGAAGTCATGCCTGGGGAACTCGGCCGCGAGCTCGACGATCGCCGAGTGCGCCGGGATCATGGCCGTGCGGCCGCCCTTGCCCGTGACCGTGATGACCGCGTTGGTCATGTCGAGGTCCTCGCCGTGGAACTTGGCGATCTCGTGCACGCGCAGTCCCGCGGCCGCAGCCAGGAGGATCATCATTCGGGTGCGCCGGCGGGACGCGGTCGCGAGCAGGAGCTCGAGGTTGCCGGTCGGGATGGGTCGCGGCCGGCCTCGAGTGCGTTTCGGTGTCGGGGTGTGCAGGCTCGGGTCGTCGACCCTCAGGCCGACGCGCACGAGCCACTGGCAGTAGGCCCTGATCGTGGCGTGGTAGGTGGCCTTGGTGGTCGCCGAGGGGCCCGGTCGCCCGATGAACCTGATGATGTCGTTGGGCGTCAGCTCGAGCGGGTCAGCGCCCGTGTGCTCGAGTAGCCGGCGGACCACCGCGAGGCGATCCGCGATCGTGCGCTCGCTGAGTGCCTGTGCCTCTTGCCAGCGTCGCCAGTCGGTCAGGGTTTCAGGATGGTGAGTATCAGTCATGCCCGACACTACGGCGGTCGACTGACCATCGCAGCAGTCCCAGCCCGAGGGACACGAGCACGCCGGCGAATACCACGAGGCCGAGCTCGGGCCCGATTCCGGTGTTGGCGAGCTCGTCGACCTGGTCACTCACGATGGGCATGGGCACGAGTGGCACGTACGCCTCGAGGCATTCGCCCTCGGTGGTCAGGTAGCCGTCGCATTCGATCATTTGGGGTCTCCTTCGGTTCGGTATTGGTCAGCACCAGCTGATGACTTGCGCGCCGTCTCCGTGGCCGGTCGCGACGTCGACGACCGGGACGAGCTCGGCTCGGTGCCATCCCTCGTGGCCCTGGTCGCGCTCGCAGCGAAGAACGCCGGCGTCGCCCGCGTCCTCGCGGGCCCGGCATCGCTCGGTCACGATTCGCCTTCGTGCTCGAGGTTCCAGGGCTCGTCGAGCACGATGCCGAGGTCGGCCCATGCCACGTGCGACGTCGCCGGCCGCGGTTGGCTCACGTGAGCACCTCATTGATGCCCCGACCCCACGGCAGGAAAACGGCAGTCTGGCCGCTGGCCCCATTGATCGAGCGGAGGGCCTCAATCTCGGAGGGATACACCGCGATGATGGTGGGCCCAACCTCGTAGTAGAACGTCACCCACGCGCCACCGTGAATGGGGCACCGGTCGGCGATCCGCTCGCATTCGTCGCACGTCATGAGCGCACCGCCTGACGGACCAGGGCGAATGCGATAAGGTAGCCGAGGCCCACTCGGGAACCCTCAGACTTGTAATGAGAAGGTCAAGGGTTCGATTCCCTTGGGCGGCTCCAGTTTGTACCCCGATAGCAGAAAAAGTGTCCTCACAATGGAGGACACACCGGCAAAAATGTACCCCCAGTTTATGGGTGGAATAGTCGGTCAGGCCTTTGGTCCCTTGCAACGGCGTGCCTCCCGGCCTACTTTTGTCATCAAGGACACCCGCAATCGGGGTGTGGTGTCCGAAGTGTATGGGGGTACACGACATGGGGAAATTTGGCATTCTCGTAGGGGGCTTCGTTTCGGCGCTGGCGCTTGCCATACCTCTTGTCAGCGGCGGCGGTTGGGGAGGTTTTTCTCCCGTGGTGGCGGAATCGGGTACCGCCACCACGCCGCCGACTGCAGCATCCGGTCTCGCCGATGGCGGAAGCTCCGTCCAGGGCGTTGAGGGTTCGGTCACTCGTACCGCAACCGCCCCGGAAGAGCCGGTGGGTGGATCCGAGGACGTGGCCGACCAGCCCGTTGTCGGCTTTGGTGACGCCTCCGCAGTGGTTGGTGGCAGCGGGGACGCGTGGGACACGGCGGACAAGTACACGGCGCCGAACGTGCTCACCCCGCCCTACCTGAGCACCGACCCCGACACGATCGCGCGAGTCAACGCACTCGCCGCCCAGGGCCTCTCGTGCCCCGAGCTGAGTTCGTTCACGACCTCTGGCGCGCCGAGCACCACGTCGGCCCAGGGCGTCCCGGGAACAACATCCGACGACCTGAAGGTGTTTGCCGAGCAGTACAACAAGCTGCGGTACGAGAACTGCCTGCCGGGCGTCAAGCGCTTTGTGTACGACTCCTGCATGGAACAGCGACTGTTCTGGATGGCCGAGTCGCCGAGCCCCGACCCGCTCGACGCGTGGGGACACATCGGCTCCGTGCGCATCGACGGTGTGCCGAGCGTCGGCTGCGACGGAAACCTCGCCGGCGGTTCGAACAACACCGGCAAGACTGTCGCGACCAAGTGGTGGGAATCGCTCTCGCATCGGGCATCGCTCTATCGGCCGGGTACCTCCACCTCGGGCGTGTGTGTTGCCCTCGCAATGACCCACGGTGGCATCGACGAGCCGTACACCTTCGTGCGGGCCGCCGCACGCTGGACCACCTGCTGAGCCACTCCAATCGGGCCCGAGTATCATTGTCGGGTGACGGATTCGCAGGACTCCCAGCCGACGGAGGCGCTCAGTCGACGAGCGCTGCGTGAGGCGGGCAGTTCGCCCGAGGATGCCCCCGCCCCCCGCAGCGGTGGGCTCGGCGCACTGATTCGCAAGCATCCCAACGCATGGCTGGCGGCGGCCCTGGCCGTGGTGTTTATGCTGCTCGGCACGGCGGCCGTGTTTGCTGGCATCGCGTCGGGCTCCGGGCCCGTCGAGGCGGTCCCTGTGCCGGAAGAGACGATCCCGCCGCGGCCCCAGCCCTCGAGCATCCCCGCGGCGAGTGCCCTGCGAACCTGCTCGGTGGCGGGTGTCCTGGCCGACCCACGCCTGAGCAACTTTTCCGGCTACGTCGTCAATGCGAACACGGGCGAGACGCTCTTCGATCGCAATGGACTGGCGCCCGAGCGCACCGGAAGCGTGATGAAGGTGCTCACCGCGGCGGCCGCACTGCAGATTATTGGCCCGAACGGGCAGCTGACTACGCAGGTGCTTGACGGCGTATCGCCCGGAGTGATTGTGCTCAAGGGCGGGGGTGACCCCACCCTCGCAACAACAAGCGGCACCGTCTACAGCGGTGCGCCCCTGATCTCGGATCTCGCCACCGCGGCAATCGCCCGCTACGAGGAGTTGCACCCCGGGGTACCCATCACCGAGATTGTTCTCGACTCCACCCTGTGGAATCCCAACGATCGCTGGGACGACTCCTGGCTGCGCAAGGAGCAGGCCGACGGCTACCAGGCGGAGGTCACCGCCCTGATGGTCGACGGCGGACGCGCGGATCCGTCCGCCACCGTGAGCACCCGCACGAGTGACCCGATCGGGGATGCCGGACGCGCGTTCGCCGCGGCAGCGGGGCTCTCCGGCGTCACGTTCACCTCCGGTTCGGCGGTCGGCAACACGGTCCTCGCCGAGGTCAAGTCGCAGCCGCTCAGTGTGCTCATTGGCCAGATGATGGCCTGGAGCGACAACGTGCTCGCCGAGAACCTCGCTCGGGTGACCTCCAAGCTCATGGGCTTTGACGGGTCGTCGGCGTCACTGGCACAGGCCATCCCCGGAGCCCTTGTTCCCTATGGGCTCGATACCTCGGGCGTGGGCATTCGGGACGGCTCGGGCCTGAGTGACCTCAACCGGGTCGCGCCGGCCTTTGTCACCTCGCTCTTCCAGAAGGCGCGCACGGGCGAGCAAAATCTCGGTGTGATGTACAACGCGCTGCCGGTGTCTGGCATGACCGGCACACTCGCGGGGCGCTTCACGGGGGCCAACGCGATTGCCGCGGGGCAGGTGATCGCCAAGACCGGCTGGATCGACACCGCTTATACCCTCGCGGGGGTGGTCAATGCGCAGGATGGCACGCCGCTCGCGTTTATGTTCACCTCCATCCGTGACGGCATCACTTCCGATGCCAAGGAGGCGCAGGACACCCTCGCAACCGCGCTCTTTACGTGTGGCAACAACCTCTCCAACAACTGACCGGAGCACTGGCGTGACCTCAGCCCTGTTCATCATTGACGTGCAGAACGACTTCACCGAGGGTGGGGCGCTCGGTGTCGACGGGGGAGCCGCAGTCGCCGCGGGGGTCACCGAACTGCTTGCCGATCACCAGTACGACCTGATCGTGGCATCCCGCGACTGGCACGACTCGCACAACGACAACGGTGGTCACTTTCACCCCGAACCGGACTTCGTCGACAGCTGGCCCGAGCACTGTGTTGCGGGCTCGCCAGGGGCCGAGTACCACCCGAGCCTCGACACCACACGCATCGACGTGCACGTGCGCAAGGGGCAGGGCAAGCCGGCCTACTCCCTCTTCGAGGGCGTCACGGATGAGGGTCAGACGGTGGCTGACCTGCTCGACGAGCGGGGGGTCACCGACATCGACGTGGTGGGGATCGCGACCGACTACTGTGTGCTCGCGTCCGCGCTGGACGCCGTGGCGGCCGGCCGTCGAGTCCGGGTGCTCACCGATCTGGTCGCGGGTGTCGCGCCCGAGTCGAGTGCCGCGGCCCTGACCCAGCTGGCCGAGGCCGGCGTCACACTTGTAACAACCGAGGGAGAGAAGTGATCAGCGAATCCGAGCTGCTGGCAAAGGTGCCAGACCGGCTGTTTATTGGCGGCGAGTGGGTGGAGTCGACCTCGGGTCGCCAGATCCAGGTGACGGACCCGGCGACGGGCGCCGTCATCAAGACCATCGCGGATGCGTCGCCTGAGGATGGCGCGGCGGCGATGGATGCCGCAGCGGCAACCCAGGAGTCGTGGGCGGCGACCCCACCTCGGGTACGCGGGGAGATCCTGCGACGGGCGTTTGACCTGCTCCAGGAGCGCGCCGACGAGTTTGCCCTCCTCATGACCCTGGAGATGGGCAAGCCGCTCGCCGAGGCGCGCGGCGAGGTCGCCTACGGTGGCGAGTTCCTGCGCTGGTTCAGCGAGGAGGCGGTGCGTATCACGGGTCGTTACGGCTCGAACCCCGAGGGCACCGGGCGGATGATCGTCACGCACCTGCCGGTCGGCCCCTCGTTCCTCATCACCCCGTGGAACTTCCCGCTGGCCATGGCGACGCGCAAGATCGCGCCCGCAATCGCGGCTGGCTGCACGTCGATCATCAAGCCCGCCGAACTGACACCGCTGACGACCCTCTACTTTGCGAGGCTGCTGGAGGACGCGGGGCTGCCGAAGGGTGTGGTCAACGTGATCACCACATCCACGAGCCGGGTCGTCTCGGAGCCCATCATTGCCGACCCGCGCCTGCGCAAGCTCAGCTTCACCGGCTCGACCGGTGTTGGCCAGCAGCTAATGAAGCAGGCGGCCCAGGGTGTCCTGCGCACGTCCATGGAGCTGGGAGGCAACGCGCCCTTCCTCGTGTTTGAGGATGCCGATCTCGACAGGGCGGTGGATGGCGCGATGCTCGCAAAGTTCCGCAACATCGGCCAGGCCTGCACGGCGGCGAACCGTTTTATCGTCCACGAGTCGGTCGCGGACGAGTTCGCTCGTCGGGTCACCGAGCGGGTCACGGCGATGCGTATCGGGCGTGGCACGGAAGAGGGTGTGACCATTGGCCCCCTCATCAACGACGATGCCGTGACCAAGGCAAACGAACTGGTTCAGGACGCGGTGGCGCGTGGCGCAACCGTGCTCACCGGGGGCGAGGTCGTCGATCGCGACGGCAGCTTCTATGCACCCACCGTGATTTCCGGGGTTGTCGCGGGCAGCGACATCCTGCGGGAGGAGATCTTTGGGCCGGTCCTGTCGATAATCACGTTCACCGACGAGGCGGATGCGGTGGCCAAGGCCAACGACACCGAGTACGGCCTGGTCTCGTACGCGTTCACGCAGGACCTCGCCCGTGGCCAGCGTCTGATCGAGTCGCTGCACACCGGCATGATGGGCCTCAACGTGGGCGTCGTCTCGAACGCGGCCGCCCCGTTTGGTGGGGTGAAGCAGTCGGGTGTGGGGCGCGAGGGAGGATTCGAGGGTATTCACGAGTACCTCGAGACCAAGTACGTGCTCACCCCCAACCCGTTCGCGTGATCTCCACCTCGCGAGTTCGCTTGTTTGTGGGGTCCCTGGCGCCGCGAGGGCCACAAACAAGCGAACTCGCGGTCTGGGTGAGTAGAGGTTGGGAGTCTCGCGCGTGAGTGTCGTGCGGATCGAGGGGCTCGACGATCCACGCCTCGCGGACTACTCCCACCAGACGGACGTGGCGCTCAAGAAGGCGCAGGGAACCGAGCACGGCCTCTACCTCGCCGAGTCCGCGCTGGTGCTGGAGCGCGCCCTCCGCGCCGGCCACGCGCCCCGCTCGGTGCTGGCGCTCGGCGGTGCGGTCGATCAGGCCGCCGCGCTCGTGGGAGACGAGGTGCCGGTGTTCTGGGGGCCGCCGGAGCTCCTCGAGGAGCTCACCGGCTACCTGCTCCACCGGGGGCTTATCGCGTCGATGCACCGCCCGCCCCTGCCGAGTGTCGCCGACCTGATCAGGGATTCCCGGCGCATCGTGATCCTCGAGAACGTGGCCGACCCCACCAACGTGGGGGCGATCTTCCGGTCGGTCGCGGGCATCGGAGCGGATGCCGTGCTCGTCACTCCACGCTGCTCCGACCCGTTCTATCGCCGCGCCATCCGCGTCTCCATGGGCACGGTGCTGCAGGTGCCGTGGACGAGGACGGGGGACTGGCCGTCCACGCGGGAGCAGCTTGTGGCATCCGGATTTCACGTCGCCGCGCTTGCCCTCGAACCGGGTGCGGTTGCCCTCCGCGACTTCGCGGCGACGGCACCGGAGCGGGTGGCGCTCGTGCTGGGCGAGGAGGGCTACGGCCTCACCCGCGAGGCGCTTGACGCCGCGGACACCATCGTGCAGATCCCCATGGCGCACGGCATCGACTCGCTCAACGTGGCCGCGACCGCCGCGGTCGCGATGTACGCCCTCGTCTAGCCCCCGAGTTGCGAGTTCCGCACCCTCGCGGGGCGAGATTCCACTCGGGAAGGTGCGGAACTCGCAACTCGGCGCTAGACCAGGAGCTGGTGTTTCGCTAGGTCCTTGTAGAGCGGGGTGGACTCGACCAGCTCGGAGTGGGTGCCTACACCCACCACACGCCCGTGGTCGAGCACCACAATCTGGTCGGAGTCGACCACGGTCGACAGGCGGTGGGCGATCACAACCAGCGTGCGCCCGGTCGCGACCGCATCGATGGCCTCGCGTAACATCTGCTCGTTGAGCCCGTCCAGTGACGAGGTCGACTCGTCAAGCAACAGGATGGGTGGGGCGGCAAGCAGGGCGCGCGCGATAGCGAGGCGCTGGCGCTCACCCCCGGAGAGCATAATTCCCGACTCGCCCACGGGTGCGTCCAGGCCGAGTGGGTTGCGCTCAAGCACCTCCATGAGGTTCACCGAGCGCAGCACCTCGACGCACTGCTCCTCGGTCGCGTCAGGCGAGCCGAGCAGCAGGTTCTCGCGGATCGTTCCCGCCAGCACGGGCGCGTCCTGCTCGACGTAGCCGATCTGGTTGCGCAGCTCGACGCGGTCGAGCCCACGGATGTCGACGCCACCGAACCGCACGACGCCCGCGGTCGGGTCGTAGAAGCGCTCGATGAGGGCGAGGATCGTGCTCTTTCCCGCGCCGGACGGGCCCACGAGGGCGGTGCGCTTGCCGCGGGGCGCCTCGAAGGAGACGCCACGCAGCACAACGCGGTCGGCCGTGGTGTCCTCCTCGCCGTCGGGGATGGCACCCTCGGGATAACTGAACTCGACATTCTCGAAGGTGACCGCGGCATCCGACTCGACGGCGGCAACCGGGGTGATGCCGGCGTCGCCGTCCGTCTCGGAGGGGAGGGAGATGATCTCGTGGATGCGACCCAGGGCACCCAGCGCCTGGTTGACCGAGTTGATGGCGCCAAAGGCCTGCCCGAGCGGCATGATCATCATAAAAAGGAACAGGATAAAGGCCACGAGGTTCGCGACCGTGATGGCCCCACTCGCGACGCGGAAGCCGCCGACACCGAGCACCACCAGCAGTGCCACCTGCAGGGCGATACCGGAAACCGGCACCACCAGGGCCGAGATCTTCGCAACCTGAATGCCCATGCGCCACGCGCCCTCGGCATCCTTCTCGACGGCGGCGATCTCGCGGTCGGTCGCGTTCGCGGCACGAACCGTGCGCACGGCGGAGAGCGAGCGCTCGACGGAGGCGGCGAGGTCACCCACCTTCTCCTGCTGCTTGCGGCTGGCAATCCGGATGCGCGCGGAGAGGCTGACCACCGTGACGACCGCCACGGCGATCACCAGCACGGTCAGACCCAGCAGCAGCGGGTCGATCACGAGCATCGCGATGAGCGCTCCCACAAAGACCAGGGCGCCACCGATGGCGTCGACCAGGCCCTGCGTGATGACCGCGTAGAGGAGGGTGGTGTCCGATCCGACGCGCGAGACGAGGTCGCCGGTGCGCCGGGTGTCGTACTCGCTGATCGGGAGTCGGAGCATCCGTCGCACCAGCTGACGCCGGGCCGAGAGCACCACCGAGGTACCGGTGCGCTGCAGGAGATAGTGCTGGATTCCGCTCAGGATCGCCGACGCGATCACCAGACCCACCAGCACCCAGACGAGGATGCCGAGGGGCTCGCCCGCCTGCACGACCGTAATGACCTGGCTCACCAGCACGGGCTGCGCGAGCGACGCGGCGGCGGCGAGGATGCTCAGGCCAATGACCACCGCGAGGATGCCACGATGCTCGGTGAGGTAGGGGAGAAGCTGCCGAAAGCTCGCGCGTGGTCCGTCGTCGTGTGGGCGACCGAACGGGGAACGAGACTGCCGATCCTGGCGGGGGGAACTCATACGTCAAGTCTTGCCTGAGCTGGCGACTTCGGCGTACACCGGAGGATGTAGTTCGCTGACAGCGTGGGATGTCATGCCTAGGGGTTAGGCTCACATACCGTGCCAGAACCTGTCATCGTCGCCAGCGACCTCACCAAAAAGTACAAGGATTTTGCCGCCGTCGACGGCATTTCGTTCGAGGTGCCTCCGGGCGAGAGTTTTGGGTTGCTGGGGCCCAATGGCGCCGGCAAGTCCACCACCATGCGTATGG
Organism: Rhodoglobus sp.; assembly: GCA_965279605.1. Classification (GTDB taxonomy): domain Bacteria; phylum Actinomycetota; class Actinomycetes; order Actinomycetales; family Microbacteriaceae; genus Rhodoglobus. The sequence goes on along the minus strand of CBDIIE010000012.1, from coordinate 75,069 downwards.
TCGGCGCGGTGTCGACCCGCACGAGTGGGGAGCTGAGCATCCTCGGTCTCGATCCGAACGAGTACGGCCCGGCCATACGGTCGCAGCTGGGTGTTGTGCCGCAGGCCGACAACCTCGACACCGAGTTGCGAGTGCGTGACAACCTGCTGGTGTACGGGCGCTACTTTGGGTTGCCGCGCCACCAGGTCGCGAAGCGCGCAGACGAGCTCCTCGAGTTCGCCCAGCTCGCGGACCGCGCGAAGGCAAAGATCGACGACCTCTCCGGGGGCATGAAGCGGCGGTTGACCATCGCACGCGCCCTCATCAACGAGCCGCGGATGCTGCTGCTCGACGAGCCGACGACCGGTCTCGACCCGCAGGCGCGCCACATCCTCTGGGACCGCCTGTTCCGACTCAAGGAGCAGGGCACGACACTCGTGCTCACGACTCACTACATGGACGAGGCCGAGCAGCTCTGTGACCGGCTGGTTGTTGTGGACAAGGGGAAGATCATGGCGGAGGGGGCGCCTGCGGCGCTCATCCGCGAGCACTCGAGCCGCGAGGTGCTCGAGGTGCGGTTCGGTTCGGATCGCAACACGACCGTCGCGGCCGACCTCGCCGGCATCGGCGACCGAATCGAGGTGTTGCCCGACCGCATCCTGATCTACGCGCAGAGTGGCGAGGAGGCCCTGGTCGAGGTGACCCGTCGTGGGCTCGAGCCGATCACGAGCCTCGTTCGGCGCTCCAGCCTCGAGGACGTGTTCCTCAAGCTCACGGGTCGGAGCCTGGTCGAATGACGGCCGTCACCCCGATCTCTCCCCTGGAGGCGAGCGCCAACTCCCGACGGTTCGGCGCGTGGTACGTCACCGAGCACAAGATCCGCACGATGCGTGGCTACGCCTGGACCCTGGTTGCCACCGGGCTCGGCACACCCCTGCTCTACCTCTTCGCGTTTGGCGTGGGTCTCGCGACTCTCATCACCGAGAACATCAGCCCGGTGCCGGGTGTCACCTACCTCGAGTTTGTCGCGCCGGCGCTCCTCGCTACGGCGGCCCTGCTGGTCGCGATGGAGGAGTACACGTTCGGTATCCTGCTGGGCCTCAAGTGGAACCCCACCTACGTGGGCATGAACGCAGCACCCATCACGGGTCGACAGATCGTCGACGGTGTCATGCTGTTTGTCGCCATCAGGATGCTCATGACGACCGTCGTCTACTACGGCGTGATGGTGCTGTTTGGCGCGGTCACCTCGCCGTGGAGCGCGATGACGATCGTCGCGGGTCTGCTGGCGGGGTTCGCATTTGCTCCGGTCGCCGCCTACTCGGCGACCATCCAGGAGGATCGTGGGCAGTTCGCGATCCTGCAGCGCACGATCATCCTGCCGTTGACGCTGTTCAGTGGCACCGTCTTTCCGCTCACCCAGCTCCCGATCTTCCTGCAGTGGATCGGCTGGATCTCCCCGCTGTGGCACGCCAGCGAACTGGGTCGCCAGTTCGTGTACGGGCCCACCGAGCCGATCTGGCTCACCGTGACCCACGTCGTCTACCTGATCGCCCTCGGCATCATCGGGTGGCAGCTGTGTGTGCACTTCGTCTCGAGGAGGCTGAACAAGTGACCGCCCTCACCGATCGCACGGCTCCCCGCGCCGGTGGTGTTCGTGCCCTCTACTCCGGTAATGCTCGCGCGGTTGTGGGCCGTGGGCTCCTCGCGACCCGCAGCACCAACTGGGTCATCATCCTCACCGGGGTGTTCGAGCCGATCTTCTACCTGCTCGCGCTCGGCATTGGTCTCGGAAGCTACATCGCGGGCGTGACGGATGCCCAGGGCAACGTCATCCCGTATGCCGCATTTATCGCGCCCGCCCTGCTCGCGGTTTCCGCCATGAACGGGGCGGTCTACGACTCGACGTGGAACGTCTTCTTCAAGATGCACTTCGGCAAGCTCTACCAGGGCATGCTCGCGACCAGTCTCGGCCCACTCGACGTCGCGCTGGGCGAGATCTCCCTCGCGCTGCTGCGTGGTGCCGCGTACGGCACAACCTTCCTGCTCGTGATGCAGGCACTCGGCCTGAACCTGTCGTGGACCGCCCTGCTGGCGTTGCCGGCAATCCTGCTCATCGCGTTTGGGTTCGCATCCCTCGGGATGGGCATCACGAGTTACCTCAAGACGTTCCAGCAAATGGAGTGGGTGCAGTTTGTGTTGCTGCCCATGTTTCTGTTCTCGGCGACGTTCTACCCGATCACGGTCTACCCGGAGCCGATCCAGTGGGTCATCCAAGCCCTGCCCCTGTGGCACGGCGTTGAACTGGTTCGAGGGCTCACCACGGGTGGGCTCACCTGGATGATGCTTGTGCACCTCGGCTACTTCCTCGTGATGATCGCCCTGGGGCTCATCTTCACGACGCGTCGCCTGCGCGCCCTGTTTCTCGACTAGCGGCTACTTGACGCTCTTCACCGGCAGAATCGCGAGCCCACCGACGGCGGCCGTGGCGGCTGACACCAGGAACAGCCCCAGGAACCCACCGAGGTAGGCCACAATAAACGCGCCGACGAGCGGGGCAACCGCCTGCGGAACGGTGGTGGCGATGTTCATGATGCCGAGGTCCTTGCCGCGGGTGTGCGAGTTGGGCAACACCTGGGTGGCGAGGGCCTGGTCGACGGCCATAAAACATCCGTAGCCGAGGCCCAGGAGCCCCGCCGCGATGAACGTGATGGTGAAATCGGGAACCAGGGCGATGATGAGCGCGGCCAGCGCCTGCAGGTAGGCGGCGATGTACACAAACGGCTTGCGCTTGCCGATGATGTCACTGAGCTTGCCAAATCCCAGCGCGGCAAGAATAAAGAACACGAGGTAGACGAGCGTGAGGCTCAGCAGGTCGTCCTCGGCCGTCAGCTCACGGCCCAGGCCAAACATGATGAAGTACAGCAGCAGGGTCGTGCCGAGCGCGTTGCCGATGTTCACGAGGATGCGGCTGAGCAGCGTCCACCCGAAGTCCGGGTGCTTGACGGGGTTGATCCAGAAGCCCTTGACGAGTGCGGACAGGGTGAACGGAGGGCGCAGGACCTTCGGCAGCACCTCATCCGGCACCACCAGCAGGAACGGCACCACCAGCACGATCAGCAGCACCGACATCAGCGCGTAGCCCGTGAACAGACTGAGGCCGAGGATGATCACCAGCACGAGCCCCAGCACGGTGCCGATCGCCTGTGGTGCGGAGACCCATCCGGAGACGAAACCACGCTGGTTCACCGGAACCTGGTCGGAGATTGTTGCGGTGAGGGCCGCTGTCAGCATGCAGAACCCGATAATGGCGACCGACCACGAGATGCCGATGCCGAGCATCGTGGTCTGCAGGCCCAGCACAAAGAGCGACACCGCGAACACGACCGTCCCGATCAGGATCCACGGCCGGCGGCGCCCAAACCGCGATGTGGTGCGGTCCGACAGCGCGCCGGTGATCGGGTACGCGAGAAGCGCGCACGCCCCAGCGATACCCGAGATGATCCCAAACGACACCACGGACTGGGTCCAGTCGGTGGGGTTGAGCACGGTGTCCACCTGCTGTGGCAGCAGCAACTGGATGGGCGTGAGTTGCGCCATCCAGATGCCAAACCAGGCGGTGGCAAAGAGCGCGATCCAGCCCGCGTGCACACGTCGGGTCGGTTCGGCGAACGGGGTGAATGCTTTCGGCAGCTGCGGCGGTGGCGTTGCGGTCACTGCCACAGAGTAGCGCGCCGAGGCGTCTTAACCGCGGATGCTGCGCAGCACGATTGCCGTGGCAACCGCCGCCTCCGCGGCCTCCGCGCCCTTGTCCTCCTTGGAGCCGGGCAGGCCCGCGCGATCGAGGCCCTGTTGCTCGTCGTCCAGCGTGAGTACACCGAAGCCCACGGGCTTGCCGGTGAGGAGGGACACCTGCGTGAGACCCGAGGTTGCGGCATCCGAGACGTACTCGAAGTGGGGAGTGCCCCCACGGATGATCACACCGAGGGCAACAACCGCGTCGGCGCCCGCGTCGAGCGCGGCCTTGCTCGCAACGGGCAGCTCAAAGCTACCCGGAACCCGCACCTCGGTGACCTCCGCGCCCGACTCGACAAGCGAACGGCGGGCGCCCGCGAGCAGCCCGTTGGTGATCTCCTCGTGCCACTGGCCGGCCACGATGGTGACCTTCAGTCCGGTGCCGTCGGAGTGAATGGTGGGCGAACCTGCGCCGCTCATGCGATTCCTTTCTGGCTCGAAGCGACCTGCGCCTCGAGGATGGTGTTGCTGGGAAGAACGTGGCCCATACGGTCACGCTTGGTCTCGAGGTAGCCCTCGTTGAACTCGCCGACGCCCACCACAAGGGGAACCTGGTCGAGGATGGTGATGCCACGCTCGGTGAGCTGACGCAACTTGTCGGGGTTGTTCGTAATCACGCGGACCTCCGAGATGCCGAGGTCCTCGAGGATCGCAACAGCGGCGCCGTAGTCACGCCCGTCGGCGGGGAACCCCAGCGCGAGGTTGGCGTCGAGGGTGTCGAGGCCGTCCTCCTGGAGTCGGTAGGCCTTGAGCTTGTTGATGAGGCCAATTCCGCGGCCCTCGTGGCCACGCATGTAGATCACAACCCCGCCTTCGCGCTCGATCTGCGCGAGCGCCGCATCCAGCTGCGGACCGCACTCGCACTTCTCCGAGCCAAAGACCTCGCCCGTGAGGCACTCCGAGTGCACCCGCAGCAGCGTGCCGTTGGTGGGCGTGCCCGAGATGATGGCCAGGTGGTCGGCGCCGGTCATCCGGTCACGGTAGGCGCGGAAGCGGAACGAGCCGTGCACGGTGGGGACGGTCGTCTCAACCTCGAAGATCACCCGCGAGGTCTCCGGAATCTCGACCGCGAGAGGAACGTCGGAGTCGCAGTGCCACTCCTGCAGGTATGCGATGAGCGCCTCGATCGTGACGACGGGCACCCCCGCCTCGTTGCCAAGCGCGATGAGGCCCGGCAGCCGCATCATCTCGCCATCGTCCGCGACGATCTCGCCAATCGCGCCAACGGGAACAAGCCCCGCGAGCTTGAGAAGATCGACGGTCGCCTCCGTGTGGCCCGCACGCTGGCGCACCCCACCGTCGACCGCACGAAGCGGCAGGATGTGGCCCGGGCGACGCAGACTCGACGGAGTCGCGTTGACGTCCGCGAGCACCCGCAGGGTGTGGGCACGATCGGCGGCGCTGATGCCCGTGGAGTACCGGTCGGCGGCATCCACGGAGACCGTGTAGGCGGTGCCGAGCGGATCCTGGTTGTCCATAACCATCAGCGGCAGCTCGAGGCGATCGGCGATCTCGTTGGTCATGGGTGCGCAAATGAACCCGGAGGTGTGGCGAATGGTCCACGCCATCCACTCCTGCGTCGCGGTCTGTGCCGCGAGAACCACGTCGCCCTCGTTCTCGCGGCTCTCGTTGTCCACCACGATGATGGGCTTGCCCGCCCGCAGGGCATCCAGGGCGGCGGGGATGGTGGCGAGGCTCATGCGCTCGTCCTTTCGGTGGTGGTGCTGGGGTCACTGGTGGTGCTGAGGTTCATCGCGAACTCGGCGAGGCGCGCCACGTGGCGGGCCAGGATGTCGGTCTCGATGTTGACTCGGGTGCCCACAACGAGGCCGCCGAGAGTGGTTGCCGCGAGGGTCTCGGGGATCAGCGATACCTCGAACCAGTCGTGCCCGACGTCGCTGACGGTGAGCGAGACACCATCAACGGCGATGGAGCCCTTGCGGGCAACGAGGGGCGCTTCGCTCTCGGCGAGGCTGAACCGCACGACCTGCCAAGCGCTGCCCGGGGTTACCGCGAGCACCGTGCTGGTGCCGTCGATGTGGCCCTGAACGATGTGGCCACCAAGCCTCGAGTCGACCTTCGCCGCGCGCTCGATGTTCACCTTCTGCCCGGGCGTGACCAACCCGAGGGTGCTCGTGGTGATGGTCATGGCCATCACGTCGGCGGTGAACCAGTCCGGCCCCTGGTCAACGACCGTGAGGCACACCCCACTGACCGAGATCGAGTCGCCGTGACCCGCATCCGATACCGCCAGCGGGGCACGCACGGTCAGGCGCGCGGCGTCCGCGCTGGGTTCCCAGGCGACAACGTCGCCCAGTTCTTCGATGATTCCGGTAAACACGTGTTACTCCTTTGGCCGGGCCGTGACGAGGATGTCATCGCCGAGGCTCTCTACTGAGGTGATGGCAAGAAGGCGGGCATCTGTGATCGTGGGGATGCCCAGCTCGCCGATCGCGAGCTTCGGCCCTCCGATGAGCTTGGGGGCGAGGTAAACGAGATACTCGTCCACCAGGCCGGCCGCAATAAAGGCGCTTGCGAGGGTGGGGCCACCCTCGACGTACACACGGCGGATGTCCCGCGAGTACAGGTCTCGCAGGATGCCCGCCAGATCGCGACTGGACGTCTCAAGGAACGGCCGCTCGCGCAGGTGCGCTCCCGCAGGCACGGGGCGCTCGCCGATCACGACGGGCAGGGGCTGGTGGGGGAGAAGCTCGCCGCCGTCGCCGCGCGCGGTCAGGCTGGGGTCATCCGCCAGCACCGTGCCCGTGCCAACCACAATCGCGTCGGACTCCGCGCGCTGCTCGTGAACACGCTGGCGGGATGCCGTTCCCGTGATCCACTGGCTAGTGCCGTCGGCGGCTGCGGCGCGGCCGTCGAGGCTCGCGGCCCACTTGACGGTGACCCATGGGGTGCCGCGCCGCGTCGCGGTGAGCCACTTCTCGAGGAACACGCTCACCTCGTCGGCGAGTATGCCGGATGAGACCTCGACGCCCGCTGAGCGGAGGCGCTCGGCGCCACCGCCCGAGTTGTGGCCCGGGTCGGAGACCGCGTAGATCACGCGGGTGACACCGGCGGCGATAAGTGCCTCGCTGCACGGACCGGTGCGGCCCGTGTGGTTGCACGGCTCAAGGGTGACGATCGCGGTGAGTCCGGTCGCGTCGGTGACCTGAGACAGGGCATCCACCTCGGCGTGGGGTGTTCCCGCGCCACGGTGCCAGCCCTCGGCCACGACGCTGCCGTCCGGGGCGAGCAACACACACCCCACCTGGGGGTTGCCTCCGGTCACGGGGCCATTGGCGGCGAGCTCGAGCGCACGGCGCATGGCCTGCTCGTAGGTCTCTGCTGCGGTCATCCCGGGTCCTTAGTCTTCGTTGAAGACGTCACTCCGGGGGTGGTCGAGCGACCCGTTCCATGGCGTCGCCAAGGAACCCGTGCATCCTCCCATCCGGACTGAGGAGGCTGTCGCCACCATTACCGTCGGCGCCGGAATTCCACCGGCTCAACCCTTCCCGTGCGGGAGGGGCTCGCGGACTATCACCGCCGGTTCGGACTTTCACCGACCCCGGAGCACGTACTTACTTTCGTACGAAGTGTACCAACGTAGGTTTGGCGCAGATATTCCCGCGAGTTTTTCTTGTCATAGACCAAGCTACGCGGGCAGAAACCGGGGCACGAGCTCGTCGAGGGTGCGGATGACGTGCGCCCCCGCATCCCGTGCCTCGCCGAGTTGCTCGTCGCTCGGCTGCTCCCGCGCAAGCCACACGCCGGTGAGCCCTGCCGCCGCCGCGCCCACGGCATCCGTGTGCAGCCGGTCACCCACGTAGAGAGTGTGATCAGGGTCGACGCCAAAGACCTCGGCAGCGTGATGGAAGATTCGGGCGTCGGGCTTGGCGACACCCACCTCGCCACTGGCGATCACGTGCTCGAAGCGTCCGGCGAGCCCCACTCCCTCGAGCTTGGCGCTCTGGAAGCCGAGGTCGCCGTTCGTGATGATGCCGGTGCGGATGCCACGGGCATCCAGTTCCGCGAGGCACTCGAGGGCGTCGTCGTGAAGCCGCCATGCTCGCGTGTATTCGACGAGGTAGCGTTCGAACCACTCGTCGGCCTCCACGTCGGTCAGGGTGATGCCGTGGGGGAGAACAAACCCGCGCGAGCGCTCACGACGCTGCTCGAGGAAGTCCAGCTCGCCCGTGAGGTAGCGGTGGTAGTGATGCTCCTCGAGCTCGTTCCAGCGCGCGAGTTCCTCGAGGTCATCACCGAGGAGGCCGTGCGAGAGGCGGTGCGCCAGCACCCCGGCGGCAACCGCATGCCGGTGGGCGAACAGGGTGTCGTCGAGGTCAAACAACACAACGGAGATCATGGCCACCGCTCCGTCGGCGTGCGCGGGTCGGTCGCGGCGAGAGTTCCGTGCCACGAGTCGGGGGCGGTGCCGTCGCGACCGAGGACCTCCGCGGGGGCTCGACCGGTGTAGGTGAACCCCACCTGGCGGGCGACACTCGCCGATGCCGTGTTGCCCACCACACACTCCCAGCGGAGCTCGTCGGCGCCGCGCGCGAACATCCAGTCGGCAACCGCGTTCAGGGCTTCCGGCATGTAGCCGTGGCCACGATGGGGAGCGCCGAGCCAGAACCCGACCATGCCGGTGGCCACCCGCACACCAATCACGCCCAGAAAGTCGCCGCCCTCGCGGATCGCCCAGGTGTACTCCACGTCGTCCGCCCAGCCGTCGGGCACAAACTCCTCGACGAAATACTCGGCGTCACCGCGGTGATACGGCCACGGGAGAGTCACAAACCTCTCGAAGACCGGGTCTTGGCAATACTCGGTCACACGCTCCACGTCGGTGCGCGCGGGCTGGTCGAGGACCAGCCGCGACGTGCGCAACTCGACGGGGATCATCGGCGCGGCAGGAACCCAACCCGGTCGTAGACCTTGGCGAGCGTCGCATCCGCGATCTCGGCAGCACAGTCGGCGGCCCTGCCCAGGATGCGGTCCAGCTCCGCAGGGTCGGCGAGCAGCTCGAGCGCGCGCTCGCGGATCGGCGCAAACTCCGCCGACACCACCTCGGCGACGGCGCCCTTCAGGTCGCCGTACCCACGGCCCTCGAACTCGACCTCGAGGTCGGCGATCGACCGCCCCGACAGCACCGAGTGGATGGTGAGCAGGTTGGAGACACCCGCCTTCTGCGCGCGGTCGAAACGCACCTCGCGGTCGGCGTCGGTGACGGCCGACTTGATCTTCTTCGCGGTCTTCGACGGCTCGTCCAGCAGCCAGAGCACACCGGAATCGGTGGCCGCGGACTTGCTCATCTTGGCACCCGGATCCTGCAGGTCGTAGACCTTGGCGGTCTCCTTGAGGATCTGCACCTCGGGCACCACAAACGTCTCGCCGAAGCGGGAGTTGAAGCGGCCAGCGAGGTCGCGCGTGAGCTCGATGTGCTGGCGCTGGTCTTCGCCGACGGGAACCACCGTCGCGTCGTACAACAGGATGTCCGCTGCCTGCAGGATCGGGTACGTGAACAGACCCACGGACGCCGAGTCCGCGCCCTGCTTGGCCGACTTGTCCTTGAACTGGGTCATGCGGCTCGCCTCGCCGAACCCGGTGATGGTGTTCAACACCCACGCGAGCTGAGGATGCGCGGCAACCTGTGACTGCACGAACAGGATCGACTTCTCCGGGTCGATGCCGGCCGCGATGTACTGCGCGGCCGTTCGGCGGGTCTGCTCACGGAGAAGCTGGGGATCCTGCGGAACGGTGATGGCGTGGAGGTCGACGACACAAAAGACCGCGTCGTGGGTCTCCTGCATCTCGCGCCACTGGAGCAGTGCACCCATGTAGTTGCCGAGGTGAAGCGAGTCGGCGGAGGGCTGCATTCCAGAAAACAGGCGGGGCTTGGTCACCCGCTTAGCCTAAAGGTTGTAGTCGACCACCACCGGCGAGTGGTCGCTCCACCGCTGGTCGTAGGCCGCAGCGCGGTCCACCGTGTAGTTCGTGACCGTGGCCGCAAGCTCCGGAGTGGCGACGTGATAGTCGATGCGCCACCCGGTGTCGTTGTCAAACGCCTGCCCACGCTGTGACCACCACGTGTACGGCCCGTCGACCTCGCCCGCCCAGCGGCGGCCCACATCCACCCAGCCGAGTCCCGGGCCGACCGAACCGTCGACGCCTTCGACGTTCTCGCCGGCAGGCCCAAAAAAGCGATCGAAGTAGGCGCGCTCGCGCGGCAGGAACCCCGAGTTCTTGCGGTTGCCTCGCCAGTTGCGAATATCGAGCTCGCGATGCCCGACATTGAGATCACCCACCACCAGCGCGAATGGCGAGTGGGCGTGGAGTTCGGGAAGCCGTGCCGTCATGGCGTCAAGGAACTTCCACTTCTCCTCCTGCTTGGGGGTGTCGACCTCACCCGTGTGCACGTAGGTCGAGACCACGGTCAGGATCGAGCCCCCCACCTCGTAGTCCGCCTCGAGCCAGCGCCCGGCGGTGTCAAAGTCATCGGCGCCCAGGGACACGCGATGGATCGACGCACGATTGCGAGAGGCGATCGCGACCCCCGCGCGACCCTTGGCGGTTGCGGCGTCGTGCAGGATGTCCCACTCGTCGCCCAGAAGACCCTGCAGATCTTCGGTGGATGCCCGAACCTCCTGCATCGCGAGGATGTCGACGCCCCGTGCATCCAGCCAGTCGCCCATGCCCTTGCGGAACGCGGCGCGCACGCCATTCGTATTTACCGTTGCCACCCGTACAGCCATGGTGCCGAGCCTACGATGCGCTGCCGACACTGCTGGGCTTGATCCTCGTGCGCTTCGCTCGCCCGGTGAGCGAGAGCCCGCGGTCGGCCGCACCCACGGCGATCCACGCCGCGCCGAGCAGGATCACCTGGCAGACGAGATTGAACCAGATGAGCAGGCCGATGATGACCGCGAAGGAGGCGAGCAGCGGGTTGCTGGTGGCTCCACCGAGAAGGGCCTGACCCAAAATCTTGAGGACCGACAGGGCGACCGCAGCGATGATGGTGCCCTGGGCGAGCAGCCGGAACGGGATCGGGATTCCCGAGACGATGCGATAGAACACCCCGAGGGTGAGGGTATCGAGCGCAAGAACGATCAGAATGGCGACCACACTCGTGACGATGCCGGCCGCCGACGATCGCTCGTCGATGCCCAGCCAACGCAAGAGTTGGCCCAGGGCGGACGTGCTCAGCACGGACACCACCGAGGAGAGGACGACCGCCGCCCCGAAGGCGACCGCCAGGCCGAGGTCACGCAGCACCAGCAGCACCGGGTTGGCCTCGATGCCGGGCAGACCGAACATCGCGCGGACGGCCTCCCGGCCCGACCCCAGCCATCCGATCGCGGTAAACAGCAGAACACCGAGCGCGATCAGGCCGGTGAGGGTAAAAGGAACGGACTCCAACAGTTGAGTGGGGTCCACCGCGCCGCCCGAGCCGTCATCGATGAGTCCCGGCACGTTGGTCTCGAGAAAGTCGAAGAGGGCACGCTGCAGCTCCGGGCGCGACTGGATGATCGACCCGGCAACCGCGAATCCCACCCAGAGTGCCGCGAACACGGCGAATATCGACTGATAGGAGAGGCCGGCCGACAGGAGTGGGCCACGCCGCTGCGCAAAGTGCAGAAAAACTCGCACGGGCTTCAGGCGCATCACCCAGGCGATCGTTGCATCGACCCGGGCCTTAAGCGTCATCGGTCCACCCTAGCTAGAGTGGCCGTGGGCAACGCACGAAATCGAGAGGACCACCTGAATGGAACTTCGTGGAGTAGGCGTCGGCCGCGGCATTGCGGTCGGACCCATTCTGAGGATGCCCGAGCCCCTGCCACAACCCGCCGACGCGAAGCACAGCGGCGACGCCGCCGCTGAGTTTGCCACCGTGCAAGCGTCGCTCGCCGAGGTCGCCGCCGACCTCGCGGCCAAGGGCCAGAAGGCGGGCGGGGAGGCGCAGGCCGTACTCGAGGCCGCCTCGATGATGGCCCAGGACCCGACCCTTGTCGACGACGTCAAGGCGCGCATCGATGCGGGCACCACCGGCGAGCGTGCGGTCTTCGAGGCGTTCGCCGCCTTCCAGGAGATCCTCATCGGCATGGGCGGCTACATGGCCGAGCGGGCTACCGACCTGGGCGACGTCGCCCAGCGCATCATCGCCCACCTGCGCGGGGTGCCCGCGCCCGGTGTTCCCACGAGCGACACCCCGTTTATCCTCGTGGCGCCCGACCTTGCTCCCGCCGACACGGCCCTTCTTGACCTCGACAAGGTGCTCGGTCTTATCACCCGCGATGGCGGGCCGACCAGCCACACCGCGATCCTCGCGCGCTCCAAGTCGATCCCCGCGATTGTGGGTGTGGCGGGCGCGCTCGAACTCGCCGACGGCACGGTGGTTGTTGCGGATGCCGCGTCCGGCGTGATCGTGTCCGACCCGAGCGCCGAGGCGGTTGCCGACGCGCAGGCGCGCATCGCCGCGCGGGCCGCGGCCACGAGCATCCCGATCGTTCCGGGCGCCCTGGCCGATGGCACTCCGGTTCCGCTGCTAGCCAACGTGGGATCACCCGCCGACGGCCCCGAGGCCGTAGCGCTCGGCGCCGAGGGTGTGGGTCTATTCCGCACCGAGTTCTTGTTCCTCGACTCGCAGTCGGCCCCCACGGTGGCCCAGCAGCAGGAGAAGTACACCGAGCTGCTGTCGTTTTTCCCGGGCAAAAAGGTTGTTGTGCGGGCGCTCGACGCCGGCGCGGACAAGCCGCTGAAGTTCCTCAACGACGCGCACGAGGAGAACCCGGCGCTCGGGCTGCGGGGGCTGCGCGCGTTGCGAGCGAGCGAGCAGATCCTGCTCGACCAGCTCACCGCCCTCAAGGGTGCCCAGGACGCCACCGAGGCTGACCTGTGGGTGATGGCCCCCATGGTCGCGGACGCCGAGGAGACGCAGTACTTCGTGAAGCTTGGCAAGGCGCTGGGCCTCAAGACCGTTGGTGTGATGGCCGAGGTGCCGTCGCTCGCGGTGGTTGCCGACCAGGTGCTCGCGACGGCGGATTTTGTCTCGATTGGTACCAACGACCTCACCCAGTACACGCTCGCGGCGGATCGGATGCTCGGCAGTGTTGCCAGCTACCAGGACCCGTGGCATCCCGCGGTGCTGCGTCTGGTCAAGATGCTGGGGGACGCCGGTGCGGCCGCGGGCAAGCCCGTGGGCATCTGTGGCGAAGCGGCGGCCGACCCGCAGCTGGCGGTGGTGTTGGTGGGCCTCGGAGCGACCACACTCTCGATGACACCGGCCGCGCTAGTGGATGTTCGAGCGGAACTCGCGAGTGTGACTCTCGAGCAGGCGAAGGCAAAAGCCGCCGCCGCGCTGGGTGCACAAACCGCGGCCGGGGCTCGGGCGGCGGCCGACGCCGCGTGATTTTGGGCGACCCGCGTCATAACTCACCCGATTGGGTGTCCATCTAGGTGAGAATGCCAACCAGCTGACTCATTCCCCAACGGGTCAAGAGGGACTCGGGGACAGTTCGGGGCCGAGAGCCGCCGCCCACCCAGGCGGCGGCTCCTGCATTTAATCGCTCTGGCGCCGTCATAGTAGACCGTGTTGTCTGTCTTCTTGGGTAGAACCCCTAGTGCACCCCGGTGCACCAGTGGGACAATAAACACCTTCGGAAGTGGGCTGGGCATGACCGAAACACAGGCAATAACTGAACGTGGGGATGAAGCGCTGGTCGAGGAGACCCGCGCCGGGAGCCAGCGCGCATTCGCGGAGTTGTGGCGCCGCCACTATCAGGCGGGAGTCCGCGTCGCCCACCAGTTCACGTCGCTCGACGCAGACGACATCGTCTCGGAGGCGTTCACGCGCATCTACAAGACCGTGCGGGCCGGTGGTGGCCCGACGGGGGCATTCCGCCCGTACCTGTACACGTGCATCCGCAACATCGCGTCGACGTGGGGTGCGGCATCCCGGGATGTCAGTGTCGACGACTTCACCGAGTTCGAGGACCCAGCAACCCTCGTCGACCCGGCCGCGGTTGCTCTCGATCGCACACTCACCGCTCGCGCCTTCCGCAGCCTCCCCGAGCGCTGGCAGTCCGTGCTCTGGTACACCGAGGTCGAGGGGATGGACCCTCACGAGGTCGCGCCGATCCTCGGCATGAGCGCCAACGGGGTGGCCGCGCTGTCGTACCGCGCGCGAGAGGGGCTCCGCAAGGCCTGGCTTCAGGCCCACATCTCGGATGCCACCGCCGCCGGCGAGTGCAAGTGGGCGCTCTCGAAGCTCGGCGATCATGCGCGGCACTCGTTGAACGCGCGGGATGACGAGCGGCTCACGTTCCACCTCACCACCTGCGCACGCTGCGCCATTGTCAGCGAGGAAGTGGATGAGGTGGGCTCGCGCCTGGCCGCCATCCTGATGCCGCTGGTCTTGGGTGGTGCCGCGGGCGGCACCCTCCTCGCTTCGCTCAACTCCGGTGGTGCCGCGGTCGCGGCGAGCATCCCACCCGCACCCGACCTGCCCGTCTCCGAGCTTGTGGGCGCGGGTGCTGCGGGCGCCGCAGGTGCCGTAGGGCTGGTGGGGGCGTTGACCGCGCCTGCCGCCGTTGTCGGCTCGCTTGCGCTGGCGTTCGCCCTGGTGGGGACCGCCGTGGTCACCGCGCCCGTGGTGTCTACGCCGAGCACGAGCCTCTCGGTGGGCGAGGAGAGTTCCGGAGACGTCGTCGCACCCGACACGAGTGCCGGCGGCGGTACGGACAACGGTGCCGGTGATCCCGCGGACCCCACGAGCATCCCCGACCTCGGCACACCACCCGGCACACCACCCGGCACGCCGCCCACCACCGACGGACTTGGTGACGTTGTGGATGAAGTGGCCGACGACGTTGATGACCTCACTGACGCGGTCATCGACACCATCACGGGCGACGAGACCGCGCCTGAGGGGCACACGGCGCCCGGGGGAGTGGTCGGCGCCGACCTCGACCTCCAGCTGGTGGGCACCGCTACGCCCGGAGCACACCTCTCGCTTCAGGCGGCAGGCCAGGTCTATGCGACGACCACCGTCAACGCGGACGGCAAGTTTGTGATCAACGCGACCGCGATACCCGGTGGCTTGTCGTCCCTGGAACTGGTGCAGGCGGTCGACCGCAGCTACCTGGCTTCCCTGCTGCCCGGCGGCGGACCACTCGGGGGCATCCTCGACACTGTCGACTCTCTCGTTAACGCCCTGATCAAACCCATCACCCTGACGACCGCGGACTCTCCGGTCACCATCGTCCTGCTCTCCTGAGCCGCCGTAGCGCCCGAGGTAAGGCAAACGCTCCCTCCCAGACCTCGGGAAGGAGCGTTTGGCTTACCTCGGAAGGGTTGTTACGGCTTGCCGCGCAGGATCGCCTGCTTGACCTCCGCGATCGCCTGCGTCACCTGGATGCCGCGGGGGCATGCCTCGGAGCAGTTGAAGGTGGTGCGGCAGCGCCACACGCCCTCCTTGTCGTTGAGGATGTCGAGGCGCACCTGGGCACCCTCGTCGCGGCTGTCGAAGATGAAGCGGTGCGCGTTGACGATCGCCGCCGGGCCAAAGTACTGGCCGTCGGTCCAGAAGACCGGGCAGCTCGACGTGCACGCCGCGCACAGGATGCACTTGGTGGTGTCGTCGAAGCGGGCGCGCTCCACGGGGCTCTGCTTGCGCTCCTTGTCGGGCGAACCCGACGCCATCAGGAACGGGTTGATCGAGCGGTACGACTCGAAGAACGGCTCCATGTCGACAATGAGGTCCTTCTCCAGCGGAAGGCCCTTGATGGCCTCCACGTAGATGGGCTTCGAGATGTCGAGGTCCTTGATGAGGGTCTTGCAGGCGAGACGGTTCTTGCCGTTGATGCGCATGGCATCCGATCCACACACGCCGTGAGCACACGACCGGCGGAACGTGAGCGAGCCGTCCTGCTCCCACTTGATCTTGTGGAGCGCGTCGAGCACCCGGTCGGTGCCGCGCAGCTCAACGTCGAAGTCCTGCCAGCGTGGCTCCGCATCCACCTCCGGGTCAAACCGGCGGATGATGAGGGTCGCCGTGAAGGTCGGGATGACCTCCGGCGCGCTCGGCTGGGCGTCCATAACTGCGGTCGACATCAGTACTTTCTCTCCATCGGCGGGTAGTTGGTGATCACAACGGGCTTCCAGTCGAGCTTGATGTGGTCGCCCGCATCCTTCGACTCGGGGTCGCCCACGAGGTAGGCCATCGTGTGCACCAGGAAGTTCTTGTCGTCACGCTCGGGGTAGTCCTCGCGCATGTGGCCACCGCGGCTCTCCTTGCGGGCACGGGCCGAGTAGACGAGCACCTCGGCGAGATCGAGCAGGAAGCCCAGCTCGACCGCCTCGAGCAGGTCGGTGTTGAACCGCTTGCCCTTGTCCTGAAGCTGGATGTTCTTGTAGCGCGCGCGCAGTGACTCGATGAGCTTGGTGACTTCCTCGAGGCTTTCGTCCGTGCGGAAGATCTGCGCGTTGCGGTCCATCGAGTCCTGCAGCTCCTTGCGGATGACAGCAATACGCTCGGTCCCGTCGCCGGAACGAACCATGTCGAGGATTTTCTGGACGCCTGCGGCCGGGTTCTCCGGCAGCGGCACCCATGGGGCGTTCTTGACGTACGTGACGGCGTTTTTGCCGGCGCGCTTGCCAAACACGTTGATGTCGAGGAGCGAGTTAGTGCCCAGGCGGTTCGAGCCGTGCACCGACACGCAGGCGCACTCGCCGGCGGCGTACAGGCCCGGCACCGCATCCGTGTTGTTGCGCAGCACCTCGGCGTCGGTGTTCGTGGGGATGCCCCCCATCGCGTAGTGCGCTGTGGGCAGCACCGGCACCGGCTCCGTGTACGGCTCGACACCCAGATAGGTGCGCGCGAACTCGGTGATGTCGGGGAGCTTCTCGTCGATGACGGCGGGCTCGAGGTGGGTGATGTCGAGGTACAGGTAGTCCTTGTCGGGGCCAGCACCGCGCCCCTCCCGCACCTCGAGGGCCATCGACCGCGCGACGATGTCACGCGGAGCGAGGTCCTTCAGGGTGGGGGTGTACCGCTCCATAAAGCGCTCGCCGGAGGCGTTGCGCAGGATCGCGCCCTCACCACGGGCCGCCTCGGAGAGCAGGATGCCCAGGCCCGCGAGACCGGTCGGGTGGAACTGGAAGAACTCCATGTCCTCGAGCGGCAGGCCCTTGCGCCAGATGATTCCGACGCCGTCACCGGTGAGGGTATGAGCGTTGGAGGTGGTCTTGTAGATCTTGCCGAAGCCACCGGTGGCGAAGATGATCGCCTTGGCCTGGAAGACGTGAAGGTCACCCGTTGCGAGTTCGTAGGCGACCACACCCGAGGGCTGTTCCTTGCCGTTGACCTCGGTCATCACCATGTCGAGCACGTAGAACTCGTTGAAGAAGTTGATGCCGAGCTTCACGCAGTTCTGGTACAGGGTCTGGAGAATCATGTGACCGGTGCGGTCGGCCGCGTAGCACGCGCGGCGAACCGGCGCCTTGCCGTGCTCGCGCGTGTGCCCGCCGAAGCGGCGCTGGTCGATCTTTCCGTCGGGCGTGCGGTTGAAGGGCAGGCCCATGTTCTCGAGGTCAATGACCGCGTCGATGGCCTCCTTCGCGAGAATCTCGGCCGCGTCCTGGTCAACGAGGTAGTCGCCACCCTTGACGGTGTCGTAGGTGTGCCACTCCCAGTTGTCGTCCTCGACGTTGGCGAGCGCAGCGGCCATTCCGCCCTGGGCAGCACCGGTGTGCGACCGGGTGGGGTAGAGCTTGGAGATCACGGCGGTGCGCGCGTGAGGTCCAGCCTCAATCGCTGCGCGCATCCCCGCGCCACCGGCGCCCACGATGACGATGTCGAACTGGTGGTAGTGCACTCCGTCGATTACGGAGCCGTCCTGTACCTCGCTCACTACGGCACCGGGCAGAAGCTCGGCAGCAGGTCCAGCTGGTCAGCCGGCACTGCGGGACAGGGGTCGAAGGTGTAGATCACGAGGGTTCCCAGGGTGATGAGCACAACAGTCGACGCAAGAATGGCGCCGAGCAGGATGCGACGGATGGTCGGGTTGTTGGCGTAGTCGTTGACGAGTGTGCGCATGCCGTTGGCGCCGTGGATGAGGGCAAGCCACAGGAGCAGCGTGTCCCACACGACCCAGAACGGGTCGGCCCACTTGCCGGCAACAAACGCGAAGTCAATGGCCTTGACGCCTTCGCCGGCGACGAGGTTAACAAAGAGGTGTCCAAAGATGAGCACCACGAGCACAACGCCCGAGGCCCGCATGTAGATCCAGCCCCACTTCTCCCAATTGACGCCGCGGCGCTTGGGGGCAGCAGCCTTGCTGCGTGGTTCCTCGATGACAGTCATCACTCACCCCCGAAGATGTGCATAAGCTGGCGCGGGATAAAGCCGGCCAGCAGGACGAGCCAGAGGCCAATCACGATCCAGAACATCAGGCGCTGGTGCTTGGTGCCCACACTCCAGAAGTCGATCAGGATGATCCGCAGCCCGTTGAGCGCGTGCAGGCCAATCGCGGCCACGAGCCCAATCTCGCCGAGCCCCATGATGGGCGTCTTGTACGCGCCGATCACGGCGTTGTACGCCTCGGGGCTCAGGCGAACGAGCGAGGTGTCGAGAATGTGCACCAGAAGGAAGAAGTAGATCGCCACCCCGGTGATGCGGTGGAGAACCCACGACCACATTCCTTCTCGGCCGCGGTACAGCGTCCCCGCTGGCCTCCGCGGCATCCGAATCTTGGGCGAGGCAACCGGGTCCGGTGCCAGGGTACCCGCCGATTTCTCTGGCACGAGCAACCCTCCTTGCGAGAAGTTCAGGCCGCGTCCTCGGCGGCCGACGGATATCTGGTATGCAGACGTATCGATTCTATTCTGCTCCCTAGCCCTCACCGTGCTTAGGCGAACCTAAATAGCTCGACTTCAAGATACTTCGGCAAAAATCGCGGATGTTTCACGCGCCTCGATAGGCTGACCGGCATCCGTCGAAGTGAGGTTTCATTGAAGAAGCTGTTGGTTGCTGGTGTTGTGCTCGTTCTCGTTGCCGTGGCGGCGGCGATACCCGCGCTTGCCCTGAACACCCAGGCCTGGGAGGAGCGGCGGATCGCGACCGAAGCCTTTGATGCCGCCGCCGACCTGGCACGCAGTGCCTCTGATGACGCGGAGGTTGCGCAGGCCGCCCTGGTCGAGGCGCGAGACCGCGCGGAGCTCGACCTCGAGGACGCACGAGCGGTTCTCGCGTCGGGCCCGGGCTACCTCACGGGAATCCTGGTCACCGAGTTGCAGACTGCGGTGACCACGCTGGAGGAGGCACTCGCGGCTGAGGTGCCCGATGGCCTCGCGATGCCGCCGATCGAGCGGCCCGAGTCGATTGCCGACCTGAGTGCGGGTGTCGCGCCCCTGACCGACTGGGCCGAGGATGAGCGGGCTCGCGCTGCGGCGATCGCCCAGCTCGCGGCCGACCTGGGCGCGGCCACCATCGCGGCTCACGACTCCGCCGTGACTGCCGCGGAGAGTGTGACTCCTGAGGCTGCCGCCGCACTCGGGGCCGCGCCACTGGCCAGCGCGGAGTCTCGCGCGGCGGTCGAGTCCGCGCGGGATGCCGTGCTCAAGGCGATCGAGACCGAGGCCAGCCTGGGCGAGTCGGTGGGGGCCTACGCCTCCGCGATCGCTGCTCTGCGGGCATCCCAGCAGGCGGCGGCGGATGCAGCTGCGGCCGAGGCCGCGGCGTCCACACAGGGTGAACGCGACATCTTGCTTCTGGTGCCCTACAGGCCGACGCCGATCTGTCTTCCCTCCATGAACGGGACGGGATGGGACTGCATGTACTGACGTCGTGCCTACACCGTGATCGGGGCCTGCACGCTCGCGTAGTGCCCGATGAGGTCGTCGCACACGGACTCCCAGGTGCGGCCGAGCACGGTTCGGCGACCGGCCTCGCCCATCCGCAGGCGCAAGGACTCGTCGATCGTCAGAGCCTCGACGTAGGCCCGAAGCTGCGCGTCGAACTCGGGGTCAAAGAGGTAGCCGTCGACGCCGTGATCAATGAGGTCGATGGGGCCACCCGCACGCGGTGCGATGACCGGCAGGCCCGCGGCGTGGGCCTCCTGCACCGTCTGGCCAAACGTCTCCTCGGCACCAGTGTGCGCGAACACGTCAAACGAGGCGTAGGCGAGCGCGAGGTCCCGCCCGGAAAGTGGCCCGAGGTAGCTCACGGGCATCCCCTTCAGCGCCTTGCGCACGACGGGCATCGACGGGCCGTCGCCGACGATGGCGATGCGGATGCCCTCCAGCCCTCGCAGCGCGTCGAAGCGCTCAACCTGCTTCTCGGGCGCGACCCGACCCACGTAGCCAATGATCGTCTCGCCCCCGGGAGCGAGGCGCTGGCGCAGGCGAGCGACCGCGGGGTCGAGCCGGTTGTTCGGGTGGTACGCGGCGAGGTCAACCCCGCGCCCCCAACGTCCGAGGCGCTGCACGCCCGCGGCCTCGAGGTCGGCGAGCGACGAGTTGGACGGCGCGAGTGTCAGGTCGGCGCCATCGTGAATCCAGCGCACTACGCGCCACGCGAAACGAGTCGCTGCTCCCAGACCGTTGCGTCGGGCGTAACCGGCAACATCCGTCTGGAAGATCGCCACCGAGGGGATGCCCAGCCGGCGTCCCGCGCCGATCGCTTGCGCGCCCAGCAAGAAGGGCGAGGCGGCGTGGATCACGTCGGGCCGAAAGTCGGCGATCGTCTTCTGCAGGAACGGGTTGGGAAGCCCCACGGGAAACTGCCGGTAGGCGAGCGCCGGAACCTCGACAACCGGGAAGCCCGCGTACTCGCGAGGTGCCCCCGCGGCGGGAACAATCACGAGAGCCTCGTGGCCGCGCGCGGCGAGATGATCGAGCACCTTGCGAACGCTTGTGGTCACTCCGTTGGTGGTCGGGAGGAAGCTCTCGCTGACGACGACTACGCGCATGGCCTCAGGCTCCGTCGCCCCGGTGGACGGCGAGTGAATGTCAACTGTCGTGTCGGTGGCGGCTGGGCAACGCCTAGAAACGCCTAGAATCGAGACCCATGAGCCCCACCGGTGCGCCAATCGATGGTTTCTACAGCGTGATCCCGGCCGGAGGCATCGGGTCCCGCCTGTGGCCGCTGTCTCGCGCTGACGCGCCCAAGTTTCTTCACGACCTCACGGGTTCCGGCCAGACACTCCTTAAAGACACGTGGGACCGCCTCGCGCCCCTCTCCGGCGCCGACCGCATCATGGTGGTCACGGGCCGAGCTCACCGCGCCGCGGTCGAGGAGCAGCTGCCCGATCTCGCCGACCCCAACGTCGTGCTCGAGAGCGAGCCTCGTGACTCGTCGGCGGCGATTGGTCTCGCGGCCGCCATCCTGCTGAGGCGCGAGCCGGATGTGATCGTGGGTTCTTTTGCCGCCGACCATGTCATCCGCGATTCCCGCGCGTTCCGTCGTGCGGTGCAGGAGGGTGTCGAGGCCGCGCGCGCCGGTTTCATCGCCACCATCGGCATTACGCCCACCGAGCCCGCCATCGGATTTGGCTACATCCAGTGCGCCGGACCGATCGCGATCGAGGGTGCCCCGCACGCCGTCGCGGTTAAGTCGTTTGTCGAGAAACCCGACCTCGCCACGGCGGAGCGGTACGTGGCGGACGGCGACCACCTCTGGAACGGCGGCATGTTTATTGCCCGCGCCGACGTGCTGCTGCGCCAGCTCGGCGA
Source organism: Rhodoglobus sp. (assembly GCA_965279605.1). Taxonomy (GTDB): domain Bacteria; phylum Actinomycetota; class Actinomycetes; order Actinomycetales; family Microbacteriaceae; genus Rhodoglobus. The sequence continues at coordinate 53,571 of CBDIIE010000012.1, read as the reverse complement.
GTCGAACCCGGAACTCCTAGCCGGAATCGAGGAGCTGGCCGACGCGTGGGACACCCCGAGCCGCGGTGCCGTCGTCGACAAGGTGTGGCCCAAGCTCACGAAGATCGCCATCGACTACTCGGTCGCAGAGCCCGCGGCAGAGGCCGGCAAGCTCGTCGTGATTCCCGGCGACTTTGATTGGGATGACGTGGGCGACTTCGCCTCGATCGCCAAGCTGCACTCGGGTGGCCGCAAGTCCGATCTCGCCATTCTCGGAGAGAACGCACGAGTGCTCGCCGACAAGTCCACGGGTGTGGTGATCAGTCAGAGCGGTCGAATGATCTCGCTGATTGGGGTCACCGACATCGTTGTGGTGGACACCCCGGATGCCCTGCTCGTCACCACCACGGCCAACGCGCAGCGAGTGAAGTCCGTGGTCGACGCGCTCAAGCTGTCCGGCCGCGACGATGTGCTGTGAAGACAGGCACTTTTCGCAAGAATTGTGCAGGTCAGCGCACGAAATGTGTCGGGTGTATTACGAGTCCGTCGCCACTGTGTAACCTTTCGGCCACGTCCTCAGTTTGGCCGGTTCAGCGCCCGTAACATTCGGTAACGTGTACTCCACTATGTCCCAGCTATCCCGCTGGGCTGCATCTTGGAGGACACCTTGAGAATCACCTCTCGCGGCCGCTTTACTGGCGGCATCGCACTGATCGGCGCGAGCGCGCTCGTGCTCGCCGGTTGCGCAGCAGCACCCGAAGAAGACGGCGGAGACGACGTCGCAATCGACTTCCTTCCTTGCATGGTTTCCGACGCCGGTGGCTTCGACGACAAGTCGTTCAACCAGCTCGGCTTCGAGGGCCTCGAGGAGGCGTCGGCTGAGCTGGGCGTCGAGCCCATCACTGTCGAGTCCGCTTCGGACACCGACTACGCGCCGAACATCGAGAGCCTCGTTGCTCAGGGCTGCGACCTGATCGTCACCGTTGGTTTTGCTCTCTCGGCGGCAACGCTTGAGGCTGCTGCGGCCAACCCCGACATCGAGTTCGCCCTCATCGATGACGCCGCTGACGGCGACTTCGACGGCAACGTCGACTACGAGAACACCAAGCCGATCATCTTCAACACGGCCGAGGCCGCGTTCCTCGTCGGCTACGCCGCCGCGAGCTACTCCAAGTCCGGCATCGTCGCGACCTGGGGTGGTATGAACTTCCCGACCGTCACGATCTTCATGGACGGCTTCGCTCAGGGTGTTGCGTACTACAACGAGCAGAACGGCGCTGCGGTTCAGGTTCTCGGATGGACGGGTGACGGCGAGACCTCGACGTTCACCGGTGGCTTCGAGGCCAACGACGTCGCTAAGACCACGGCGCAGAACTTCATCGACCAGGGCGCGGACATCCTGCTCCCCGTTGGTGGACCGATCTACCAGAGCGCCGTTGCCGCCATCACGGACTCCGGCAAGGAGATCGCGCTCCTCGGTGTTGACGCCGACCTGTTCGAGACCGACCCGTCCACGCAGGACATCATCCTCACCTCGATCCTCAAGGGCATCAAGTCCGCGACGTTCGACGTGGTGACGGCTGCTGCCGGCGGCGACTTCTCGAACGAGCCCTACATCGGCACGCTCGAGAACGACGGCGTTGGATACGCTCCGTTCCACAACTTCGAGTCGCTCGTTTCGCCTGACCTCCAGGGCCAGCTCGACGAGATCCAGGCTGGAATCATCGATGGAAGCATCACGGTTACGTCGTACCTCGACTAGTAATCGGTAGTACCCGGTCGGGGGGACCAGCTCAGCTGGTCTCCCCGATCTTCTTTCCCACCATGCGGTCAACGATGCCCGCAGATTAGATTGGTTCGCATGAAGCTTGAACTTCGCGGGATCACCAAGAGGTTCGGTTCGCTGGTCGCTAACGACCACATTGACCTGACGGTCGAACCGGGCGAGATCCACTGCCTCCTGGGCGAGAACGGCGCAGGAAAGTCCACCCTCATGAATGTCCTGTACGGCCTGTACCAGGCCGACGAGGGCGAGATCCTGCTGAACGACGAGGTTCAGCACTTCTCGGGCCCCGGGGACGCGATGAACGCCGGCATCGGCATGGTGCACCAGCACTTTATGCTCATCCCGGTTTTTACGGTCGCGGAGAACGTGATGCTCGGCCACGAGCAGACGAAGTTCGGTGGACTTCTTGATCTCGACGGCGCCCGCGAGAAAGTGCGTGAGATTTCGGCGCGGTTCGGTTTTGACGTCGACCCGGATGCGCTCGTGGATGACCTTCCCGTGGGTGTGCAGCAACGCGTCGAGATCATCAAGGCCCTGTCGCGTGACGCGAAGGTGCTTGTCTTCGACGAGCCGACCGCGGTGTTGACCCCGCAGGAGACCGACGAGCTCATGGCGATCATGCGCCAGCTCAAGGAGAGTGGCACCTCGATCGTCTTTATCACCCACAAGCTGCGCGAGGTGCGAGAGGTTGCCGACCGCATCACTGTCATCCGTCTGGGCAAGGTTGTTGGCGAGGCATCCCCGTCCGACACCAACGAGGAGCTCGCCTCGATGATGGTGGGCCGCGCGGTTGACCTGATGGTCGACAAGGGGCCCGCCAAGCCCGGCCCTGCCGCGCTGATTATCAAGAACCTCTCCGTGATTGACCCGCGCAACCAGCTTGTTGTCAACAACGTGAGCTTCGAGGTTCACGAGGGCGAGATCCTCGCCATCGCGGGTGTTCAGGGCAACGGCCAGACCGAGCTCACCGAGGCAATCGTGGGCCTCCAGCCCAAGGTCACCGGGACGATCACACTCGACGGTAGTTCCCTGCGTGGCCTGAGTGTGCGCCACACGCTGGATGCCGGGGTCGGCTTTGTACCCGAGGACCGGCAGGAAGACGGCCTGGTCGCCGAGTTCACGATCTCCGAGAACCTCATGCTCGACCGCTCCGTGGGTGAACCGTTCGTGAAGTTCGGCACCCTTCAGTTGAACTACCTCGCCGAGTTCGCCGAGGAGAAGGTCAAGGAGTTCGACATTCGTGCGCAGGGCATCGAGACCCACGTGGGTCGGCTCTCCGGCGGTAACCAGCAGAAGGTGGTGCTCGCCCGCGAGCTCAGCCGCGAGCTTCGATTGCTTGTCGCCGCCCAGCCCACTCGTGGACTTGACGTTGGATCCATCGAGTTCGTTCACACGCGTATCGTGCAGGCACGCGACGCGGGGGTTCCCGTGATCGTCGTCTCGACCGAGCTTGATGAGGTGGCGGCCCTCGCGGACAGGATCGCGGTGATGTATCGCGGTGCAATCGTCGGGATTGTGCCGGGGGATACCCCTCGCGAGGTCCTGGGCCTGATGATGGCTGGCGAACACCCTGACACGGCGGGAGCCGCAGCATGACCGACCCGAAGATCACGACGTCAGAGCCGACGCCGGACACCATCGACACGACCCTCGAGCCCGGGCAGGTGCCCAACGAGGTCGCTCCTGTCTCGAAGTCGCAGCAGGTCCTGCGCGACATCCTCGGGGGCAGCGCGATGATCTCGGTGCTCGCCGTAGTCCTTGCCCTCGTTGCCGGCGGCATCCTGATTGCCTTCACCGACAAGGACGTGCAGGAGGCGGCGGGGTACTTCTTCTCTCGGCCGGGAGACACGTTCCGTGCCATCTGGGAGGCCGTGTCCGGAGCGTATGTCGCCCTCTTCCAAGGGTCGATCTACAACTTCCGCGCTGACAACTTTGCCCAGGCGATCCGGCCGCTCACTGAGACACTCAAGTTTGCGACTCCGTTGATCATGGCAGGTCTCGGTGTTGCGCTCGCGTTCCGGGTTGGTCTGTTCAACATTGGTGGCCGTGGCCAGATGCTCGTCGCGGCCGGTGCCGCCGGATACGTCGGTTTCGCCTGGCCGCTGCCGTACGGCATCCACGTCATCGTCGCCGTCCTTGCCGGCATGATCGCGGGAGGTATCTGGGGCGGAATCGTGGGTCTGCTCAAGGCTCGCACGGGTGCTCACGAGGTGATCGTGACGATCATGCTCAACTACGTGGGCTTCTACCTCATCTCCTACCTGCTCACCCAGCAGTGGGCGCTGCAGGCACCGGGGTCGACCAACCCGAAGTCCGCGGCCATGCTGCCGACGGCAGTACTGCCGCCGATCATCCCGGGCTACAACCTCCACTTCGGGTTCATCATCGCGATCGCGGCGACGATCTACGTGTGGTACCTCATCAACCGATCGGCGATGGGCTTCCAGTTCCGTGCCGTGGGTGAGAACCCCCACGCGGCGAAGGTTGCCGGCATCAAGGTCAAGAGTGTCTACGTGTACGCGATGCTTCTGTCGGGCGCGCTGGTGGGTCTTGCCGGTGTCTCGCAGGTGCTCGGAACCGTCACCTCCGGCTTTACGGCGGGCATCGACGCGGGCATCGGGTTTGATGCCATCACGGTCGCGCTCCTCGGTCGATCAAAACCCGTGGGTGTATTTGTCGCGGGAATCCTGTTTGGTGCCCTGAAGGCTGGTGGTTACTCGATGCAGGCCGCCCAGGGTGTGCCGATCGACATCGTGCTGGTTGTCCAGTCGCTCATCGTGCTCTTCATCGCGGCACCACCCCTCGTGCGTGCGATCTTCCGACTACCGGTTCCCGGTACGGCGGGCGTCTCGCGTGCATCCACGCTAACGGCCAAGAAGGCGGTGGTGACCAAGTGAGCGTCGCAAGCCCTGCAGTGACTCCCTCGTCCGCCCCCGTGGTGCTCGAGAAGGCGATTGTCCGCAACTGGAAGCCCCCGATTGCGCTGGGCATCTTCTCGGTTCTCGGGTTCCTGATGCTGATCGTTTTTGGGCGGTCTGGCACCACGACCTTCCGCCTGTCGACCGACTCCGACGTGATCCAGCTGCCGGCCGTGCCGGCGGATGTGACAACCGTGAGTATCACGATCACGGTGCTGCTGTTTGTGCTCGCCGGGGTCTCGACCTACCTCGCGTACCTGGCTCGCAAGACGCCCCTGTGGCTGATCTCGCTGTTTGCGGTGCTGTTCCTGATCGGTTTCCTGACCTGGGCCGCCGCGGGTGCGGCGATCCCGGTGCCGGGGCTCCTGGTGGGAACGGTCGCGCTCAGTGTGCCGCTGATCTTTGGTGCGCTCGGTGGTGTTATCTCCGAGCGTGTGGGCGTTGTCAACGTCGCGATTGAGGGGCAGCTCCTCGCCGGAGCGTTCGTGTCGGCGCTCGTCGCATCCGTCACGGGCCAGCCGCTCCTTGGCCTCGCCGCGGCAACCGTCGCCGGTGTTCTTGTGGCGTTCGTGTTGGCCGCGTTCTCGATCAAGTACTTCGTTGACCAGGTGATCGTGGGCGTTGTGCTCAACGTGCTGGTGATCGGTCTGACGAGCTTCCTGTTCTCCACGCTGCTCGCGCCGAACGCGGCTCTGCTGAACTCGCCGCCGCGATTCCCGCGGCTGCCGATCCCGCTGCTGAGCGAGATTCCGATCATCGGGCCCGTGCTGTTCCGGCAGACGATCATCGTCTACCTCATGTACATCGCGGTCTTTATCGTCTGGTTCGCGCTGTTCAAGACCCGCTGGGGCCTGCGGCTGCGGTCCGTCGGCGAGCACCCGCAGGCGGCCGACACCGTCGGCATCAACGTGACCGGTACCCGGTTCTGGAACGTGTCCCTCGCGGGCGCGATTGCCGGTCTCGGTGGCGCCTACTTCACGCTCGGCTCGGTGGGTGCGTTCAACAAGGAGATGACCGCGGGTGCGGGCTTTATCGCCCTCGCGGCGGTGATCTTCGGTCGCTGGGACCCCATCCGGGCGACCCTCGCGGCGTTGCTGTTCGGCTTCGCCTCCAACCTGCAGAGTGTGCTCTCGATCATCGGCTCGCCGGTGCCCAGCGAGTTTATGCTCATGCTGCCGTACCTGGTCACGATCTTTGCGGTCGCAGGCCTCGTGGGACAGGTGCGCGGCCCCGCCGCCTCCGGAAAGCCGTACGTGAAATCGTGAGTGACTTCATCCCCAAGACCGACGCCGACTGGGATGCCCTGCGTGGCGTCGCGAAGGAAGCCCTCGGGCACGCCTACGTGCCGTACTCCAACTTTCCTGTGGGAGTCGCCGCGATCGTTGATGACGGTCGGGTGATCTCGGGCGCGAATGTCGAGAACGCCTCCTACGGGCTCACCCTGTGCGCCGAGTGTGCGCTGGTGTCGAGCCTGCACATGACCGGTGGTGGCAAACTCGTCGCCTTCACCTGCGTTGACGGCAAGGGCAATGCCCTGATGCCGTGTGGGCGGTGCCGCCAGCTGTTGTTCGAGCACTCGGCCGAGGGGATGCTCCTCGAGACGGTGTCGGGCATCAAAACCATCGACGAGGTGATCCCGGATGCGTTTGGTCCGCGCACCCTCGAGGAGTACCGCGCACCAACCGGTTGAGTAGCGGCGACGCCCGACCTCGTCACCACCGCGCGGTCGTTACCCCGCCGGTTGAGTAGCGGCGCAACCGCGTATCGAAACCACAACAAGGAGCACCACATGGCCGTTGAGCCTTTTGACGTCGTCGACCTCATCCGCACCAAGCGCGACAAGGGTGTGCTCTCGACCGAGCAGATCTCCTGGCTCGTCGACGCGTACACGCGCGGGTACGTGGCCGACGAGCAGATGTCGGCGATGACCATGGCGATCTTCCTCAACGGGATGGAGCGCGAGGAGATTCGTGATCTGACGCTGGCGATGATCGCGTCCGGCGAGACCCTGTCGTTCGAGGGGCTCGGCAAGCCCACGACGGACAAGCACTCGACCGGTGGTGTGGGGGACAAGATCACGCTGCCGCTCGCGCCGCTCGTCGCGTCGTTTGGGGTGGCTGTGCCACAGCTCTCGGGTCGTGGCCTCGGGCACACCGGGGGCACGCTCGACAAGCTGGAGAGCATCCCCGGATGGCGCGCCAACCTCAGCAACGACGAGTTCTACGAGCAGCTGCGCACGGTGGGCGCCGTGGTCTGTGCCGCGGGCTCTGGGCTCGCGCCCGCGGACGGCAAGCTCTATGCGCTCCGTGACATCACGGGCACGGTCGAGGCCATCCCGTTGATCGCGTCGTCGATCATGTCCAAGAAGATCGCCGAGGGCACCGCTGCGCTCGTGCTCGACGTGAAATTTGGGTCTGGCGCCTTTATGAAGGACCCGGCGCGAAGTCGCGAACTGGCGGAGACGATGGTGCAGTTGGGCAAGGATGCCGGGGTCAAGACCGTGGCGCTCCTCACCAACATGAACGTGCCGCTGGGTAACGCGATCGGCAACGCCAACGAGGTTCGCGAGTCGGTGGAGGTGCTCGCAGGCGGGGGACCAGCCGACGTTGTCGAGCTGACGGTCGCGCTCGCCCGGGAGATGCTCGCGCTCGCCGGCCAGCCCGACGCCGACGTCGAGGCGGCTCTGCACAATGGACAGGCGATGGACACCTGGCGCGCGATGATTCGTGCCCAGGACGGTGACCCGGATGCGGCGCTGCCGACCGCAAAGGAGTCCCACGTGGTTGTGGCGGAGGCGGACGGCATCCTCGCTACCCAGGAGGCGCTGCCCTTTGGGGTCGCGGCCTGGCGGCTGGGTGCGGGGCGCGCGCGCAAGCAGGACCCGGTGCACCACGCGGCGGGGATCGACCTCCACGCCAAGCCGGGCGACACCGTAACCAAGGGGCAGCCGCTCTTTACGATGCACACCGACGAGCCGGCTCGTTTTGAGCGTGCACTCGAGTCTCTCGAGGGTGCGTACAGCATCGGTGACGCGGCTGCCGACACCGGCCCCCTCATCGCGGGATCCATCCGCTAGTTCTCTTCCCCGAGGTAAGCCTTTTACTCCTTCCGGACGCCCGGGAAGGAGTAATTGGCTTACCTCGGGGGTCGCCAGCCCCGTTGGATCAGGATGCGACGGGTGCGGTGCAGCAGTTCGCTGGGGTCCTGCAGGTCGTCGCCGGAGATCCGCGTGTGGTGCCATCCGTCGTCCTGGAGGCGTGGAACGCGTGCGAGGTCCTTTCGCCACTGCGCTTGGTCGGTGCGGTGATAGTCGCCCTCGTAGTCGAAGGCCATCCGGAATCCACGAAACTGCAGGTCGGGCATGGCGAGGAACCGGCCATGGGCGTCATAAACCCTTTCGTTCGGAATGGCGGGCGGAAATCCGGCCCGACGAAACCGGAGGCGGAACGCAGACTCGGGCGGAGCATCCGATCGATCGCAGGCGAGCGGCATCAGCTCAAGGAGTCGAGAACGTCCCCGGCGCCCGTGAAACCGTGTGAATGCGTCAGCGAGTGATTCGTGCGTCGCCCGAAGCGACGCAGCGCGGCGGTGCCACAGGATGTTGTCGAGCGCGGCGAGCAGCGCCTCGTCATCGAGGGTGGCGGCCAGATCGAACACCGTTCGTTCGAGGCCGGTTACGACCAGCCCGGAGTGCTCGATCACGTCGATCGGGTCGATCTGTAGATGATGTCCGACTGTGCCTTCGCCTGTCGGACCTCGGAGGGCGGCGACGCTCGAGACATGCAGGGGTAGCGGAGTCGAAGCATGGAAGGGCAGCGGAATGCCGAGGATCGATGCCGCCGTCTGGTGGGAGAAGAATGCGCCCGCTGGCATCCGCGTGGCATAGGCGGTCGCGAAGTCCTGGGCGGTGACAAGAGGTGTGGCAACGCGGATGCCCCAGAAGGGAGCGCTGAGGTCGGGTCCGTTCAGTCGGTTGCGGCCGAGCCCAGCCGCGCGACCTGTTTCGACGGAGAAGCCTCGGCCGTCGAGGTCGTCGGGGAGGGGGATTCGCACCCGCCGATTCTCAGGCGATTCGACTCGCGTCAGCTCGATTCATCCCCAGCAGTCCCTGAGGTAAGCCAATCGCTCCTTCCGGATGCCCGGGAAGAAGTTATTGGGTTACCTCAGGGAGAAAGGAGTCAGGGAGCGGGGTCGCCGATGCGCTCCAGCGCGTCGACGACGAGGGCCCAGAACTTGGAGTGGTCGAGGTTGCGCGCCACCTGCGTGGTGCAGTCGTCGGGTGCCGGCGCGCGGAAGTCGGCCACGGTCATCCCCAGGGTCAAGGTTCCGGAGAGCTCGATATCGAGGGGCACTCGCACCGTCTCCATCACGGTCGGGTCGATCACAAAGGCGACCGCGCACGGGTCGTGAACGGGCGGATGATCGAACCCCTGCTGGTCCTTGTAGGTGTGGCCAAAAAACTCCAGGAGCTCGCCGACGAAACGCGCGGGTGCCGTGTCCACGGCGGCGATGGCGGCCGCGACCTCCGGGGTGGCGAGCGCCTCGTGCGTCACGTCGAGACCCACCATCGTCAGCGGCCACGACTCGTTAAAGACGATGTGGGCGGCCTCGGGGTCGATCACGATGTTGAATTCGCTCGTGGCGCTCCAGTTGCCCACGTTGACTCCGCCGCCCATCAGCACCACCTGCTTCACGCGGGATGCGATACGTGGCTCCTTGCGCACGGCCATCGCGATGTTGGTCAGGGCGCCGGTCGGCACAAGGGTGATCTCACCCGGTTCGGATGCCATGACCGTGTCAATGATGAAGTCCACGGCATGCCGAGGGTCGAGCTCCACTCGCGGCTCGGGCAGCGCGGGGCCATCAAGCCCGGATTCGCCGTGGATCGAGTCGGCAACCTCGACCTCGCGCACGAGCGGCCGGTGGGCGCCTCGAGCGAAGGGAACGCCGGTGATCCCGGCGACGCGCGCCACGGACAACGCGTTTCGCGTGACCTTCTCGATGGTCTGGTTGCCCATCACCGTGGTAACGCCGACCAACTCGATCTCCGGGTTGCCCCACGCGAGAAGCATCGCGATCGCGTCGTCGTGGCCGGGGTCGCAGTCGAGGATGATCTTCGTCGGCATGGCACGAGCATATATGAAAGTGACATTCATATGTGTAGAGTGTCGCCATGTCTGATCTCAGTGCTCGCGGCGCCGCGCGCGTCGAATGGATTCGTTCACGCATGCCGCTGCTCGCCGCCACCCGCCAGTCGTTTGCAGAGACACGGCCGTTCGCCGGGCACCTCATCGGCATGTCCCTGCACCTCGAGCCCAAGACGGCCGTGTTGCTGGAAACCCTCGCGGCCGGGGGCGCAGAGATCGTGGCGACGGGAAACCACGGCTCGACGCAGGACGACATCGTCGCCTTCTTGCGTGACCAGGGGATGACCGTCCACGGCACCAGGGACGACTCGCTCGAGCAGCACCACGCCAACGTCGCGGCCGTCGCGAGCGCGCGCCCGAGCATCCTGCTCGACAACGGTGCCGACCTCGCGGCGCTGGCCGCCGCATCCGTCGACGACTGGGACATCCTCGGTGGCACCGAGGAGACCACCTCCGGTGGCTTGCGCCTGCGCGGCGAACTCGACGGCCGCATCCCTTTCCCGGTCATTGTGATCAACGACAGCCTGCTGAAGGCGATTGGTGAGAACCGTCACGCCGTGGGGCAGTCCGTCGTCGAGAGCTTTATGCGGATTACCAACCTCATGATCCCCGGTCGCCGATTTGTGGTCGCCGGGTACGGGTGGTGTGGCAGCGGCGTCGCCCACTACTTGCGCGCCCTGGGCGGCAAGGTTGCCGTTGTCGAGATCGACGAGCTCAAGGCGTTCGAGGCCGCGATGGACGGGTTCCGTGTTGGGTCCCTCGACGACCTCGCCGAGTGGGGCGAGGTGTTTATCACCGCGACGGGCCACCCGGGCATCCTCACCGAGTCCTTCTTCGAGAAGGTGCCGGGTGGGGCGATTCTCGCCAACTGTGGTCACTTCCCGTGGGAGATCGACGTTCCGGCGCTCCGGGCACTGTCGACGGGAGCGACGCAGCTCGACGAGGCCATCGAGCGAGTCGACCTGCCGGGCGGGCGCCATGTCATCCTCATCGCGGACGGCCGGATGTTTAATCTCGCCGGTCGCGAACCCAAGGGCAACTCGCTCGAGTCCATGGATCTCGGCTTCCTGCTGCAGTCCCTCTCGCTCGAGCGGGTCGCCACGGCCCCCGAGGCGCTGGTGGCCGGCGCCCAGGCCGTGCCCGACGACATCGACCGCGAGATCGCTCGGCGGATGCTCGCCGCCATGGCCGCTCACCGCTGATGAGTGACTCCGCCCCCGAGTACGCCGCTCCCGCACTGGAGAAGGGGCTCGACATTCTCGAGCTCCTCGCGGACCAGCCTGGTGGGTTGAGCCAGTCGGAGATCGCGGAGGCGGTGGGGCGCAGTGTGGGGCAGATCTTTCGTGTGCTCGCCACACTCGAGCGCCGTGGGTACGTCGCACGCGACCGGCAGTCTGGCCTCTACACGTTCTCGATGAAGGTGTTTGACCTCGCACACCGGCATCCACCACTGCGGGGGCTGATCGCGATCGCAACCGGGCCGATGAGGGAGCTCGCCGAGGCGGTGCGCCAGTCCTGTAACCTCAGCGTCCTCGACACCGGGCGCGTGCGCGTGATCGCCCAGGTGGAGAGCCCCGCCGACTTCGGCTTCCGGGTGCGCGTGGGCGCGCTGTTCGACGTGGAGTCAACCGCGACGGGGCTGGTGCTCACGACCGGTGAGTCCGTCGTCCGACCGGACGCGCTCCAGGCGGGAATCACGGATGTTGTGGTGCCCGTTACCGACGGCTCGCGCACCGTTGCTGCACTGACCGTGCCCTACGTTTCTACGACGTTCAGCGCCGTGCCCGCTGACGAGGTGATTGCCGCCGCGACCGCGACCGCCTCAGAGATTTCACGGTTAGTCGAGGGTCAACCCCGATAGATTGGTTCGTATGAACGCCGCTGCTGAGGACTACCTGATGCCCGGGGGTGGGGCCAGTATTTCGGCGCTCCCCAAGGTCTCGCTCCACGATCACCTCGACGGCGGCCTTCGGCCCCAGACGATCATTGAGCTCGCCGACGGCGTTGGCCTCGACCTGCCGGCCACGGATGCGACTGCCCTGGGCGACTGGTTCGCCGAGAAGAGCGACTCGGGCTCGCTCGTCGAGTACCTCAAGACCTTCGATATCACCACCGGAGTCATGCAGACCCACGAGGGTCTGGCTCGCGTCGCCCGCGAGTTTGTGCAGGACCTTCACGCGGATGGTGTCATCTACGGCGAGATCCGTTGGGCTCCCGAGCAGCACCTGTCGCGTGGCCTGACGCTTGACCAGGCCGTCGAGGCCGTGCAGGAGGGTCTGGATGCGGGCGTCGAGGGCGTCCGGAACGCGGGTGGCAGCATCCGTGTCGGTCAGCTCGTGAGTGCCATGCGTCACGCCGACCGGGGGCTCGAGATTGCCGAGCTCGCCGTCCGCCACCGCACCAACGGTGTTGTGGGCTTTGATATCGCTGGCGCCGAGGCGGGGTTCCCCGCGGGTAACCTCCGCGACGCGTTCGACTACCTCGCGCACCACTACCTGCCCGCCACCGTTCACGCGGGCGAGGCCGACGGCCTCGAGAGCATCCGCGGCGCCCTGTTTGACGGCCGTGCCCTGCGCCTCGGTCACGGCGTGCGCCTTGCGGAAGACGTGCACACCGCGCGCGAGGACGACGAGAACACGTACGTCACGCTCGGCCCGGTGGCCCAGTGGGTCAAGGACCGCGAGATTGCTCTCGAGCTCTCGCCCTCCTCCAACCTGCAGACCGGAGCGATCGAGCAGTGGGGTGACGAGCTTGTTGACCACCCGTTTGACCTGCTGTACCAGCTGGGCTTCCGGGTAACGGTCAACACCGACAACCGCCTGATGAGCGCCACCTCGCTCAGCCGCGAGCTGTACCTCCTCGCCGAGACCTTCGGGTACGACCTGACCGACCTCGCCGTGTTCCAGCTCAACGCCGCCGCGTCGACGTTCCTGCCCCTCGAGGATCGCGAGGAGCTCGCCGACCGAATCGCCGCAGGCTTCGACGAGGCCTGAGACTCTCGAATGACTCTTCCTCCCCTCCCCGCGAGCGCGATCGTTATTGGTGCTGACGCCGATGACTGGCGCGCCGCCGTCACGCTTGCGGCTGACGCGCTCGCCGCATCGGGTGCTGCCAAGCCGGAGTACGCCCGCGAGATGATTCGGATGATCGAGGAGCACGGCCCCTACGTGGTGATCGCTCCCGGTCTCGCCCTCGCGCACGCGAGGCCCGGCCCCGAGGTCCTCGCGGACGGCATCGCGATCGTGACTCTCCGGGAGCCGGTCTACTTCGGCCACCCCTACAACGATCCGGTGCGCGTGGTGCTGGGGCTCGCGATCGCGACCCCCGACGAGCATCTGGCCGCGGTCGCCGCGGTCGCCAACGTGTTTAACGACTCGTCGGCCATCGCGGACCTGGCTGCGGCCGGGTCCGCCGCCGAGGTTCAGCGGATCATGGGCGTGGTGGAGCCATGAAGATCGTGACGATTTGTGGGGCGGGGATCGGGAGTTCGGGCATCCTCAAGGTCAATGCCGAGCGCGTGTTGCGCAAGCTCGACATCGACGCCACCGTTGTCGCTGCCGACATCGCGTCGCTCGCGCAGGTCGCAGGGGACGCGCAGATCATTCTGACGTCGGCCGAGTTTGTCGAAGCGATTGGCAAGACCTTCGCCGACGTGATTGTGATCGAGAACTACTTCGACACGGCCGAGCTCACCCAGAAGCTCGACGCCGCGCTCGGGTAGCGCGAGGCTAGGCGAGCAGCGCGCGCATCCCCGCGTCGAGGTCGGCGACCACGGCCTCGGCCGCCGCGATACGGGCTGCGGCATCACCGGTGGTCGATGACGCATCGATGTAGACCTTGAGCTTCGGTTCCGTGCCGCTCGGGCGAACGATCACTCGCGCGCCACCCACGAGGTGGATGCGCAGGATGTCGCCGGGCGGGAACTGCTCGAAGCCGTCGGCGAAGTCGTCGATTGCGGCGACAGTCAGCGAGCCAATCGTTGCCGGAGGGTTCTCGCGCAGGGACCGCATCATCCGCCCAATCTGCGAGAGGTCATCGACGCGCAACGAGATCTGCCCCGAGGCGAAGCCCCCGAAGTGGTCGGCGAAGGCGAGGAGGTGTTCTTCCACGCTCGAGCCGGCGGCCTTCAGCTCGGAGGCGAGCGACAAGAAGTCGACCGCTGCGGAGATGCCGTCCTTGTCGAGAACCTTCGTGGGGTCAACCAGGTAGCCGAGCGCTTCCTCGTAGCCGTAGCTCAGCCCGGGCGCGCGCGAGATCCACTTGAACCCCGTGAGGGTGTCGACGTAGTCGAGACGGTAGGCGTGGGCGACCTCCCGCAGGGCAGGCGAGGAGACGATGGATGCAGCGAGCGTGCCCTCGACTCCGATCCGCTCGGCGGCGCGCCAGCCGAGGATCCAGCCGACCTCGTTGCCGCTGAGCCGTCGCCATCCGGAGCGGGTGGGGATGGCCACCGCGAGCCGGTCGGCGTCGGGGTCGTTGGCGATAGCCAGATCCGCGCCGACCTTCTCCGCCAACGCGAGCGTGAGGTCGAGGGCGCCGGGCTCCTCGGGGTTGGGGAACGCGACCGTGGGGAACGCGGCATCCGGTTCGATTTGCTCGGCAACAACTGTCGGCTCGGGCAGACCGGATGCAGCGAAGACGGCCTTCGCGGTCTCCCATCCCACCCCGTGCATGGCCGTGTAGACAAAGTTCACCGGCGTGGGAACGTGGGCAAGCTCGGCGGTGCGACGCACGTACTCGTCGAGGATCGTGTCGTCGGCGACGATGAAGTCGGTGGACCGGGGCAGGTCGGTGATGGAGGTCTTGGCGACGGAATGGATGGCCTCGGCGATCTGGCCATCGGCGGGAGGCACAATCTGGGAGCCCTTGTCGAGACCGCCGAGGTACACCTTGTAGCCGTTGTCGCGGGCGGGATTGTGTGATGCCGTCACCATCACGCCGGCACTCGCGTTCAGGTGGCGCACCGCAAAGGCCAGAACGGGTGTGGGCAGGTGCCGCGGCAGGAGGGTCGTGCGCACGCCCGCGCCCGCCATGATCACGGCGGTGTCACGCGCGAACACCTCCGAGTTGACCCGCCCGTCGTAGCCAATGACGATGCTGGGGCTGGGCTCGCGCCCGACGAGGTATGCGGCGAGTCCGGCCGCGGCCTGGGTCACGAGAACGCGGTTCATGCGGCTCGGCCCTGCACCGAGCTCACCTCGGAGTCCCGCAGTCCCAAACTCGAGCCGCGACGCGAATCGCTCCTCGAGGGCGGTGGCGTCGCCCGCCTGAGCCGCGGCGATCAGCGCGTCGAGTTCGGCGCGAGTGATCTCATCCGGGTCCTGGTCACGCCAGGCGATGGCATCGTCGATGACACTCACATCAGCCCCACGATCTTCGCGAGAAGCGCACTGATTCGGGTCTCGGCCTCGCGGCCGGCTTCGATGACTTCCTCGTGGCTAAGGGGAGTCTTCTGGATGCCCGCGGCCAGGTTGGTGATGAGCGACATCCCCAGGATCTCCATGCCGGCCTGTCGCGCCGCGATCGCCTCGAGTGCCGTCGACATCCCCACGATGTGACCACCGATGGTCTTGGCCATCTGCACCTCGGCGGGAGTCTCGTAGTGCGGGCCTCGGAACTGGCAGTACACGCCCTCGTCGAGGCTCGCGTCGACGGTGCGAGCGAGGTCACGCAGACGGGAGGAGTAGAGATCGGTGAGGTCGATGAAGGTGGCGCCCTCGAGCGGGGAGTCGGCGGTGAGATTGATGTGGTCGCTGATGAGCACCGGGGTTCCGGGTGTCCAGGTCTCGCGGATGCCGCCGGCCCCGTTGGTGAGGATCATGGTCGCAGCGCCCGTGGCGGCGGCGGTCCGCACCGAGTGGACCACCCGGCGCACGCCGTGGCCCTCGTAGTAGTGAGTTCGGGCGCCAATGACCAGCGCGCGCTTGCCGCTGGGCAGGAGCACCGAGCGAAGGGTGCCCACGTGGCCTTCGAGAGCGGGCTTGGAGAACCCGGTGATCTCGGAGGCGGGGATCGTCGCGGTGGTCTCGCCGATGAGGTCGGCCGCCTTGGCCCATCCCGAGCCGAGTGTCAGGGTGATGTCGTGGTGCTCGACGCCGGTTCGATCAGCGATCTCGGCCGCGGCGATGCGAGCGATCTCGAACGGGTCGGCGGCGGGGTCGTCGAGGGGATGCGTGTGGTTCAGATGCGACATTCCCCCACTCTAATCACCGCCCCCGCCAATATGATCGCCTCATGTCGAGTCGGGTTATTGTGGGCGCTCTCGCCCTTGTTCTGATGCTGGCGGGATGCGCGACGGCCGAGTCGCCGACCCCCGCGCCGACGGCGATTGCATCGAGCACTCCGACACCAACTCCGACCCCCACGGTCGAGGCGCCGCGGGCGACCTCGGCTGTCCTGTCTCTAGATGGGCTGGTGATCCTCGATCAGAACTCGGCGGAGCTGAGGTCGGCGTCCTTTGCGGACCCGGACTCGACACTCGCCCTGGTGAGCGAACTGATGGGGTCGACGCCCGAGCCTGTGGACAACCGCAAGTTCGGAATCAACTATGACTGGTCGACGCTGAGAATCAACGTGAACTTCGGAACCGCGTCAATTCGCCTCCTGTCAGCCGACATCGCGGGGCTGCCTGTCTCAACGTCCGAGGGAATCCACGTCGGCTCGACACGGGATGACGTGTTGGCGTTGACGCACGTCGACACGACCTATGACGGTGATGGCGACGGCAAGCCAGACAGCATGGGGATCGAGCCGCGCCCTGCTCCGGGTACTGAATCCCTGGCTCACCCAGGGCAGGAAGGCACCGACTTCATCGTGGTGTCCTTCACCGGAGACACGGTGACGGGCATATCGTCCCCCGGCAGCGACTGGTCGGACATCTGACCGACACCCGCTGGTGGTTTGGTGGGCTCGACGCGCGGGGCCAGAATTGACCCATGGCCTATGAATTCGAGCGGAAGCAACGTATTGCGATTCTCGGAGGGGGCCCCGGAGGCTATGAGGCGGCGCTCGCGGGTGCACAGCTCGGAGCCGACGTCACCCTCGTCGAGCGCGAGGGTGTCGGTGGTTCTGCAGTTCTGACCGACGTTGTTCCGTCGAAGACCCTCATTGCGACGGCCGAAGCCACCAACGCGGTGCGCGAGTCCGCCGACTTGGGCGTCCAGTTCTTCAGCCGCACGGAGGCCGGGCGTGCCGTGCGTCCCGAGGTGACTGTCAATCTCGCCGCCGTCAACGCCCGACTGCTTCGGCTTGCGCGCCAGCAGTCGGAGGACATGAAGTCGCAGCTCATCAAGGCAGGCGTTCGGATCATCCAGGGGGAGGGTCGCCTCGACGGCCCCAACCGGCTGGTGGTCGCGACCGGCAAGGGCAAGGCGGGCGTCGACTTCGACGAGTGCGAGGCGGACACCATCGTGGTGTCCGTGGGCGCGCGTCCGCGCATCCTCGCCTCGGCAAAGCCGGACGGCGAACGGATCCTCACGTGGACCCAGCTCTACGCCCTCGACGAGACCCCCGAGCACCTGATCGTGGTCGGGTCCGGTGTGACGGGTGCCGAGTTCGCCTCCGCCTACCGTGCGCTCGGCGCCGAGGTCACCCTGATTTCCTCGCGTGACCAGGTGCTGCCGGGCGAGGACGCGGATGCCGCCCGAGTCATCGAGGACGTCTTTAAGCGCAACGGCATGACGGTGCTGTCGAAGTCGCGCGCCGAGTCGATCAAGCGCACCAAGTCCGGGGTCGTGGCGACGCTCGCCGATGGACGCACCGTCGAGGGCTCACACTGCCTGATGGCCGTGGGCTCCTTGCCCAACACCCAGGACATCGGTCTCGTGGAGGCGGGGGTGCAGCTCACGGAGTCCGGTCACATCCGGGTGAACCGTGTCGCGCGCACGTCGATGCCCTCCATCTATGCCGCGGGGGACTGCTCGGACTTCCTGCCGCTGGCATCCGTTGCGGCCATGCAGGGGCGCACGGCCGTCTTCCACGCGATGGGGGATGCCGTGAACCCCACCGAGCTGCGCAACGTCACGTCGAACATCTTCACCCAGCCCGAGATCGCGACGGTCGGCTGGTCGCAGAAGCAAATCGAGGACGGCATCGCCCAGGGCGACATCTACAAGCTTCCGCTGGCCTCCAACCCCCGCGCCAAGATGATGGGGATCAAGGACGGCTTTGTGAAGCTGTTCGCTCGCACCGGTTCCGGCACCGTGATCGGCGGCGTGATCGTCGCGCCCCACGCATCCGAGCTGATTATGCCCGTGGCCCTGGCGGTGGAGCATCGCCTCACCGTCGATCAGCTCGCTCGCGCGTTCTCGGTCTACCCGTCGCTCACCGGCAGCATCACGGATGCCGCGCGCGCGATGCACATCGTCAACTAGCCGACGCGCGTCGCGGTGGTGCCGAACTGCGGATGAGTCGTCGGTGCCCCGGCGTGTTTGCCGCGCCGCGCCGACCGTGGGCGAGGATCTCCCCAGTTCGGCCCCGAGGATCCCGGCGGGCGGCGGCTACGCGGGGAGGATCTCGGCGAGGAGGCCCTCGATGCGGCGCTTGATGTCGTCGCGGATGGGGCGGACGGACTCGATGCCCTGGCCGGCCGGGTCGTCGAGCTCCCAGTCCTCGTAGCGCTTGCCCGGGAAGATCGGGCAGGTGTCGCCGCAGCCCATGGTGATCACGACATCCGATTCCTTCACGGCCTCGGTGGTGAGGATCTTGGGCACGTTGCCGGAGATGTCGATGCCATCTTCGGCCATGGCCTCGACGGCGACGGGGTTGATCTGGTCCTTGGGCTCGGATCCGGCCGAGAGCACCTCGACGCGGTCGCCCGCGAGTGCCTGCAGGTATCCGGCGGCCATCTGGGAGCGACCCGCGTTGTGGACACAGACGAACAGGACGGTGGGCTTCTCGGTCATGAGAAAAGCATAGACGATGGTCTATGGAAATTGCGGCGCGGTCACCGAATGTTCATGTCGGCCAGGAGCGCGCGCACTCGGCCCTCGATGTCATCGCGGATGCCCCGCACCCCCTCGATCGGAAGTCGGGCGGGGTCTGCGAGGTCCCAGTCCACGTAGCGGCGGCCCGGGTAGACGGGGCAGGCGTCGCCGCAGCCCATGGTGACCACGACATCCGCGGCGCGCACGACCTCGTCGGTCAGGGGCTTTGGGAACTCGGCGCCGACCGGCACGCCCACCTCATCGAGCGCACTCACCACCAGCGGGTTGATGCTCCCCGCCGGTTCGGACCCGGCGGTGAGGACCGTGACGGAGTCGCCCGCGATCGAGCGCATGAGGGCAGCCGCGAGCTGCGACCGCCCCGCGTTCTGCACACACACGAAGAGCACGCGAGGCGAGTCGTGGGGGGTGTCGATCGTGGCGAGGGCGGAGAGGCGATCCGCGGCGAACCGTGCGGTGAGAGAGGGCAGGTAGCGAGTGATGCGCGCGCGCTCCGCGAGCAGTTCGTAACTCTCGCGCACGTAGCGGTCGACCGTCTCGCTCGAGAAGGTGCCGGCAAAACGCGCGGCAAGGTCGTCGCCGATGCGCTCCAGCACCGGCGGTGCGACCGCGGCGGCCACGGGATCCGGGCCACGCAACGTGTCAGCGATGTCGCCCAGTCGAGTGGGCACAATCGAGTACCACGCCATGCGCCCCACCTGGTCGCGCTGCACGAGTCCCTCGGCGGTCATCACGGACAGGTGATGGCTGACGGTCGGTTGCCGAAGGCCTAGCTCGTCGGCGAGGTCGGTGACACTGCGGCGGCCGTTGTCGGACTGCACGATGAGGGCCAGAAGCTGAACGCGAGTGGGGTCGGCGAGTGCACGAAGGTGCTGCGCAATACGCTCGGCCTCGGCTCGTGGCATCCCGGTACCCATAGATACCAGTCTATGGACCGCACTCATATCCGACTCATAGGCGACGTGATGCTCCCATGGATGCCCGGCTGCTGGTCTAGTGGGATGAAGTCACGCCCCGTCACCCTAACCGCTACCGCCGTTGTTCTTGTCGCCGCCCTCGCGGGATGCGCTGCCGTCACGAGCGCGGACACCTCAACCGACACCGGTGTGTCCGCGAGCGAGGTCGCCGCCGTGCAGGCGACCGGCGATCTCTGGGATTCGAGTGTCGTCCACGACATCTCGATCGATGTCGACGACGCAGCCCTGGCCGAGGCACTCGAGACGTACGCGTCCACCGGAGAAAAGATCTGGATCGAGGCGACCGTGACGATCGACGGCACCACGTTCGAGGCGGTGGGCCTCAAGCTCAAGGGCAACTCGAGCCTGCGTGGAATCACGGTCGACAGTGCGGCGGAAGAGCTGCCGTGGATCATCAGGCTCGACAAGTTCGTCGACGACCAGAACTACGACGGCTGGACGGAGTTGGTGATTCGGGGCAACAACTCCGAGACGTCGCTTAATGAGGCCGTTGCCCTCGAACTGCTGGAGGAGGCGGGCCTCGCGAGCGAGCAGGCCATCTCCGCGGTGGTGACCGTCAACGGCGCGAGCGATCTGCGCCTCGTGATCCAGAACCCGGATGACGCGTGGGTGGACTCCGAGTTTGGTACCGACGGCGCGCTCTACAAGGCGGAGAGTGGTGGCGACTACAGCTACCGCGGCGAGGACGCCGAGGCCTACACCGACGTGTTCGAGCAGGAGGCGGGCGACGACGATCTTGCTCCGCTGACGGCGTTCCTGCAGTTCATCAACGAGTCATCCGACGAGACCTTCGCGGCCGAGCTCGACCAGTGGCTCGACGTCGACGCGTTCGCCACCTACCTCGCCTTTCAGGAGTTGGTCGACAACTTCGACGACATCGACGGCCCCGGCAACAACTCGTACCTCTGGTACGACTCCTCGACGGGGCTGATGACCGTGGTCTCGTGGGACCTGAACTTGGCCCTCGGCGTGAGCAATGGCGGAGGCGGCGGTATGGGCGGAGATCGGCCGGCCGGTGGCGCGCCTCAGGGTGGCCCGGATGCCGGCGGTGGCGCGCAGGGCGGAATGGGCGGACCCAGCCAGGGCAACATCCTCTCGGAGCGGTTCCTCGACACCCCCGAGTTCGCGAGCCTGTACGAGTCGACGCTCGCGTCGCTGCGCGAGACCCTCTATACAAGTGGGGCGGCCAGCGAGATCCTCCAGCAGTGGGTGGATGCCCTGAGCGCTCAGGATCTGGTGTCGGTATCGACCGTTGCCGACGAGGCCGCCGCGGTTGCGGAGTACTTCGACTAGGCGGTCAGCAGCACGAGGGCGACGCATCCGTCGAGCACACCCCGGTTGCCGGCAACGCCAGCCGCACCTCGGATGCTGCCGCCAGATCCCCGTCGATCCACGCGGCGATCGACCGAACTTGCTCGTACCCGGTGGCAAGCAGGAAGGTGGGCGCTCGACCGTAGCTCTTCATCCCGGCGATAAAAAACCCGGGCTCGGGATGCTGCAGCTCGGCGAACCCGTGGGGCTCGACGGTGCCACAGCTGTGCACGTTCGGGTCGATCAGGGGCGCGAGACGTCGGGGCGCCTCGACGACCTCATCCATGTCGAGGCGAATCTCGCGCAGCATCCCCAGGTCTGGCCGGAAACCGGTAGCGCCGACAATCAGGTCAGTCTCAAAAGTGTGGACCTCACCGTGACGTTGCCCGGAGACTCGCACCCGCTCGCCCGCCCGATCCAGTCGTGCGAGTTCAAACCCGTCGACCACGTCGATGACGTCGAAGTTGATGAGCTTTCGCACGCGAGCACCCAGGGCGGCACGCCCGGCGAGTTCATCCGACTCGGCAGTAAACACCCGCGCTGCTGTCGAATTGCGAATGACCCACGACACTCGGGTAGCCGGGTCGCTTCGGATGAGCGTGGCCAGGCTCAGCAGGGTGTTCGCGGCTGAATGTCCCGCGCCCACCACGGTGACGTGCTTGCCTGCGAACGTGCTGCGCTCGGTGCCGAGCACATCTGGCAGCCCGTGCCAGACGTGCTCCGCAACCTGGTCGAGACCGAGCGGGTCGAGCCCACTCGCTCCGAGGGGGTTGGGGGAGCGATAGGTTCCCGACGCGTCGATGACGGCGCGTGCTGCTAGGTCGCGGATGCCGTTGGCGTCCTGCACCCGCACAACAAGTGGCGCGGCCGCGCGTTCCGCACTCCGCGTTCGGTCCATGCCCTCGCGCGACACACCCAGGACACGCGTGCCGGTTCGCAGCCGCGTGCGAATCGTGGGCAGCTCAGCGAGGGGATGCAGGTACCGGTCCGCAAGATCCCGGCCGGACGGCGCGCGCGTGAGTGTCGTTGGCGGCGCCCATCCCGCGGCCTCAAGCAGGCGCTGGGCCGCCGGGGCGATCACCTCGCTCCAGCCTGAGAACAGCTGAACATGGCCCCACGCACGCACACTGTCGGCGACCTCCCCGGCCTCGAGCACGAGGAAGTCGATGTCGCGCTCGGCGAGTTCTGCAGCTGCGGCCAGACCCACGGGGCCGGCCCCAATAATCGCCACCGGAAGAGAGTCGAGGCGCGCCGAAACGGCTGGGTGGGGGAGAAGGTCGAGCAGTGTCATCGTGGATCGTCCCTATATTGATCGTTGTCGATGTAGTGTGCCCCCTATATCGACCTCTGTCAATATCGACTAGCATCGATTTATGACCACCCAGACCCTGCTCCCCCTTACGGAGTCGGCGCGCTGCTGTGAGCCGCTTACCCGTGACGCGCTGAGCGAGTCCCAGGCGGACGAGCTTGCCCGTTCGATGAAGGCGATCGCCGACCCCACCCGACTTCGGATGATCTCGATCATCGCCGCGGCTCCCGAGCAGGAGGCCTGCGTGTGCGATATCACCGAGGTGTTTGACCTCGGCCAGCCCACGATCTCGCATCACCTCAAGGTGCTGCTCGACGCGGGATTCCTCACCCGATCCAAGCGTGGCACGTGGGCGTACTACAGACTGGTCCCCGGCTCTCTCGACGCGCTCTCGCGTGTCTTCCGCACGTCGTGATCCGCCGGGCATCCGCCGAGTTCCTCGGCAGTGCGCTGCTGGCCGCGCTGGTTGTCGGTTCGGGAATAGCCGCACAGCGACTCTCGCCCTCCGACACTGGGCTACAGCTTCTCGAGAATGCGTTCGCGACTGCTCTGGGGTTGCCAGTGCTCATCCTCGTCTTCGCGACGATCAGCGGGGCACACTTCAACCCGGTGGTTTCGCTCGTCGACGCGAGCCTCGGTGGTCGGCCGTGGCGCGATGTTGCGGCGTACATCCCGTCCCAGATTGTCGGATGCATCGCCGGCGCGGTTCTCGCCAACCTCATGTTTGGGCTCCCCGCCGTCTCCATCAGCACGACCGACCGGTTCGACTGGCCACACTTCCTCGCCGAGATCGTCGCGACCGCGGGCCTCGTGCTGGTGATCTTTGCCCTCGCGCGGACCGGTCGTGGGCCGGTCATCCCGTGGGCGGTGGGTGCCTACATTGGCGCCGCCTACTTCTTCACGAGTTCGGCCAGCTTCGCTAACCCCGCCATCACGATCGGCCGCATCTTCTCCGACACGTTCGCCGGCATCGCCCCGGCGTCGGCCCCCGGGTACCTCGTCGCGCAGCTCATCGGCGGTGCGGTCGCGTTGCTGTTGGTGCGTGTGTACTTTCGGGCGCCAAGCGCTCCTAGCATGGGGGGCATGACAGGCAACACCTTCGGGGGACTCGA
This sequence comes from Rhodoglobus sp., assembly GCA_965279605.1. GTDB lineage: Bacteria > Actinomycetota > Actinomycetes > Actinomycetales > Microbacteriaceae > Rhodoglobus. The sequence continues at coordinate 30,090 of CBDIIE010000012.1, read as the reverse complement.
CCCCGACGCGTTTGAGTTTTACGCGGAGCTCGAGGCCAACCAGACGAAACCCTGGTGGCTGGAGAACAAGCGGCGCTACGAGGAGCGAGTGCGTGGGCCGGTCGAGCGACTGGCCGAGGAGCTCGGCGACGAGTTTGGCCCCCTCAAGATCTTCCGTCCCTACAACGACGTGCGGTTCAGCGCGGACAAGCGGCCGTACAAGGAGCACCTGGGGCTCGTGTCGAGTGACATCTCGAGCACGGCCTTCTACCTGCAGGTCTCCAGCGCCGGCCTCATGCTGGGTGGTGGGTTGTACCAGCCGTCGCGCGAGCAACTCGCCCGGTTCCGCGAGATCATCGACAGCTCGCGGCTGGTCGGCGACCTAGAGGCGACGCTCGAGGAGGTTGCCGAGCGCGGGTATGTGGTCACGCAGGATGACGCGGTGGCGACCGCTCCGCGGGGGTTCAGTGTTGATCATCCGCGAATCGACCTCCTGCGACTTCGTCGTCTGGCGGTCACCCACCAGGCTCCACCCGAGCCGTGGATGGCGACGCCCGAGGCGCTCGATCGAGTGCGCGAGGGCTGGCGTGTTGTGCGCATCTGGAACGACTGGCTGGATGAGAACCTGCGGGAATTCGCGACGCCATGACATGGTTGTGCATGCGTACGCATAGAAATAGGGAGTGACATGGCAGGCATCGAGTTTGGGCTCGACACGTTCGGCGACGTGACGGTAGGGGTGGACAACAACCCCATCAGTCAGGCGCAGGTGATTCGCAACCTCGTCGCGGAAGGTGTGCTGGCCGACGAGCTGGGGCTTAACTTCTTTGGGGTGGGCGAGCATCACCGTGTTGACTTTGCGGTTTCCGCGCCCGAGACCGTGCTCGCGGGGCTCGCGACGGTGACCAAGAACATCCACCTTGGCAGCGCCGTCACGGTGCTCTCGTCGGACGACCCCATCCGGGTGTACCAGCGGTTTGCGACAGTGGATGCCCTGTCGAACGGTCGCGCGGAGGTCATCCTCGGCCGTGGCTCGTTCACGGAGTCGTTCCCCCTGTTTGGCTTTGACCTCGCGCAGTACGAGCAGCTGTTCGAGGAGAAGCTCGACCTGTTCTCCGAGCTCATCAAGGAGCAGCCGGTCACCTGGTCCGGACGCCTGCGCCCACCGCTTCACGAGCAGGACGTCTACCCACGCACCGAGGGTGGGCACATCCCCACCTGGATTGGTGTTGGTGGAAGCCCCGAGTCGGTGGTGCGCGCGGCGCGGTACGGCCTGCCGCTGGTGCTCGCGATCATCGGGGGTGACCCCACGCGATTCGCGCCCTACGCCGACCTGTTCCGTCGGGCGCTCGCGCAGATGGAGATGCCCGAGCTGCCCATTGCCGTTCACTCGCCCGGGTACATTGCGGACACCGATGACCAGGCGGCCGAGGAGTACTGGCCCCACCACCGCGTGATGCGTGACCGCATTGGCGCCGAGCGTGGCTGGCCGCCGTCGACCCCGGATGAGTTCGCGAATGAGATTGCGCACGGCTCGTTGTATCTCGGCTCGCCCGAGACGGTGGCCCGCAAGCTCGCGAACACCATCTCGGCGCTCGGCATCCAGCGCTTTGACCTCAAGTACTCGGCGGGAACACTGCCCCACGAGAAGATGATGCGGTCGATCGAGCTCTACGCCACCAAGGTTGTGCCGATGGTGAACGACATCCTCAGCGCGAGCTAGCCGCGACCTCTGCAGGTTGAGTAGCGGCGGAGCCGCCGCCCCGCTGGTTGAGTAGCGGCGGAGCCGCGTATCGAAACCGGGTCGTGGTGGTCTCGATACGCCCCTGCGGGGCTACTCGACCAGCGGGGTGGGCGGGGCTACTCGACCGGCGGCGTGGACGGGGCTACTCGACCGGCGGGGTGGGCGGGGCTACTCGACCGGCGGGGTGGGCGGGGCTACTCGACCGGCGGGGCCGGCGGGGTGGGCTCGGCCTGCGCCGCCGCCTTCGCCCGCTGTCGCCACCGCACAAGCAGCAGCACCACCGCGGTGATGACCCCGGCGAGGAGCAGCCACGGGATCAGCACGCCGATCACCACGACGAGTCCCGCGAAGAACGCCACAAACGAGTTCCACCCGGCCACGAGCCCGTCAATGAAGGTCACCGGCTCCTCGACCGGAGCGTCAGCGACGGAGACGAGGTTGAGGGTCACCGTCGACAGGGAGACCTGGTCGGCGTAGTAGCGACGTTCGCTCTCCAGGCTCTCGAGCTGGGCCTGCCGGTCGGAGATCGCGGTCTCGAGCGTGATGAGCGTCTCGGTGTCGGTTGCGTTGGCCAGCAGCGCGAGCAGACGGTCGATGGATGCGGAGAGCGCCGAGATCCGTGCATCCAGATCCTGGGTGACCATGGTCACGTCGGACGAGTTGAGGGAGACCTCCTGAACGTCGCCCAGCGCCTTGAGCTTGTCGAGCGTCTCGGTGAGGTCGTCGGCCGGTAGTCGCAGGGTCAGCGTCGCGCTTCCCTTGTTGCCGTCGACCGGCGCGTACTCGGTGCGGCCGTCGACACGGCCCCCGACCGACTCGGTGATGCGCACGGCCTCGGCCGCGGCATCCATGGGTTCCTCGACGGTGATGGTGACCCAGCCGGTCACGATGACCTGGCGATCCACGGCCGAGCTCTCGACGGCATCCGATCCGCCCTCGGACGAAATGAATTGTCCGTCGGCGGCTGGAGCGGGAGCCATGCCCGCCTCGTCCGACGCGCCGCCCGCCGAGCATCCGGCGAGAGCCAGGGCGGACAGGACCAGTGCTGTGGGGATGATCAGAATGCGCCTCATGGCATCACGCTAGGCCGGAGATTCCTGAACCGCTACCCAACGTTTGTCACAATTCGGGCGTCAGTCCTGCGTGCTGGCTGGGAGCGATCTGGGAGAAAGGTGGAGGCTTCGTGCCACCCGTACCCCCCGTTATAGGGTCACAGTACGAGCGCAACAACGCCGCTCGTTTAGGACACCGTGACCAACCACAAGGAGGACACCATGGGTCTGCTGGATGACGCAAAGGACGCCGCAGAGGCGACAGGCAAGAAGGTCGGCGAGTGGGTCGACGACACCAAGGAGCGCATTAGCGACAAGGTGGATGAGGTCCAGGCCGACGCCGAGGTGAAGCGTGCCGAGGCCGACGTGAAGAGGGCGGAGGCCGAGCGAGACGCCGTCGAGGCCAAGAACAAATACAAGGAACAGCTGCGCGACTAGGCCACTATCCTTGGGGCGTCGGCATCTGCCGCAGTCAGATGAGAGGTGGAGCACATGGGTTTCATTGATGACGCCAAGGAGAACATCGCCGAGGGCTTCGAGAAGGCCAAGGACGCAGTCGGTGACGCCGCGGAGTTCGTGAAGGACAAGGCAGGCGACGCCGCCGAGTTCGTCGGGGACAAGGCGGAAGAGGCCACCGAGTTCGTCAAGGACAAGCTCGACGGCGACGACGAGCCGGCCGCAAAGGCATAGGCTCAGCAGCCACACGGGAGCGGGAGCATCCATCACGGGATGCTCCCGCTCACCCGTTAACGGGCATACTGGCAGCATGACTTGGTGGGGCAGGCTCACGTCGACTTTTCGACGACCGGGCCCGCCCCTGCTTCACGTCGCGACCGACGTGGGGGAGGGGCCCGTCGTGATCCTCATCCATGGGATCGCTTCGTCGGCGGCTACGTTCGAGCGGGTCATCCCTCGCCTCGAGGGCCGGTACCGTTGCATCAGCCTCGAGCTCTTGGGGTTCGGCGCCTCGCCCGCGCCCGAGGGAGCCACGTACACGATCGAGGAGCACGTCGCTTCGATCCGCGCGACGATCGCCTCTCTCAGGCTGAGGGCACCGTTCATTCTCGTGGGGCACTCGCTTGGCAGTCTGCTCGCCGCACGGTACGCGGCGCAGTACCCGACGATGGTGTCTCGGCTGGTTCTGGTGAGTCCGCCCGTGTACCTGTCGCCCTCCGAGATTGGTGACCCTCGCGTCCGTGCGCAGGTCGGGCTCTACCTTCGTGTGTACGAGTTTCTGCGGAGTAACAAGGACTTCACCATGGCGACCGCCTCCACCTTGTCGCGGATGTTTAAGCTCGGCACGGCGCTCGAGGTCACCGAGCGCAACTGGAACGCCTTTATCCTCAGCCTCAAGAACTGCATCGAGTCGCAGACCACCGTGGCCGACATCGCGGCCGTGCGAGTGCCAATTGACGTGGTGTACGGGGCGCTCGACCAATTCATCGCGCCCGGAACCATGCGCATCATCGAACAGATGCGCCACGTCACCATGCACCGCGTGGAGGTCAACGACCACCTCATTCGTACTCGACTGGCACGGGAGCTCGTCTCGGTCATCGGCTAGCGTTGACGCATGGATCATCGCACCGCAGCGCGCCTCGGCCGCCCCGTCTCCGTTATTGGCCTGGGCACCTGGCAGCTGGGCGCGGACTGGGGTGACGTAAGCGAGACGGATGCCCGTGCCATCCTTCAGGCCTCGGTCGAGTCGGGCGTCACCGTCTTCGACACTGCGGATGTCTACGGTGATGGCCGCAGCGAGTCGATCATCGGCGGGTTCTTGGCCGACCACCCCGAGCTCGACATCTTCGTCGCCACCAAGATGGGCCGGCGGCTGCCGCAGGAGGCCGCCAACTACAGCATGGCTAACTTCCGTGCGTGGACCGACCGGTCGCGCGCGAACCTGCGCCAAGACACCCTCGACCTCGTTCAGCTTCACTGCCCACCGACCGAGGTCTTCGAGAGTGACCGTGTTTTTGACGACCTGGACACACTCGTGGCGGAGGGGGCCATCGCCCGCTACGGCGTGAGTGTCGAGGAGACCTCGCAGGCGCTCACCGCGATCGCTCGGCCCGGCGTGGCAAGCGTGCAGATCATCCTCAACGCGTTTCGCCTGAAGCCCCTCGACGAGGTGCTTCCCGCGGCGATCGAGGCCGGCGTGGCGATCATCGCGAGGGTGCCGCTCGCCAGCGGGCTCCTCAGTGGCAAGTACACGAAGGACACCGTGTTTGCGGCGAACGATCACCGCAACTACAACCGCCAGGGCGAGGCCTTCGACGTGGGCGAGACCTTCTCCGGCGTCGACTTCGAGTTGGGCATCGGTGCCGCGCAGGAGTTCGCGGAGTTTGCGGACTCGCAGGGCCTCACGCCCCCGGTCGCGGCTCTCGCATGGTTGGCCCAACTGCCGGGCGTGACCACGGTCATCCCGGGAGCTCGCACCGTGCGCCAAGCCCAGTCGAACGCCTCCGCCGGGTCCGTGCCGACGCTCACTCCGGAGTTCACCGCGCAGATCACCGATCTCTACGACCGGACCTTCCGCGAGGCGATTCACCACCGATGGTGACCACAACGCGGGAGCCACTCGGCCCGGCGTTTGGCAACATCTTCACGGCGAACCTCGCCTCGAGTCTCGGCGACGGGATCGCCCGCACCGCGATCCCCCTTCTGGCGGCACGCCTCACGAGTGACCCGTTCCTGATCTCCGTGGTGGCTGCCCTGGCGCTGCTTCCCTGGCTGTTTTTTGCGATTCCGGCGGGCATCCTCATCGACCGGGTCGACCGCCGTCGTGCCCTCGCGGCGGCGCAGGCGGTGCGCACCCTCCTTGGCATCCTGCTGGTGGTGCTCGTCGCGACCAACTCGTTGACGATCTGGTGGCTGTACATCGTGATCTTCGTCTACGGCGCGTTCGAGACCGTGTACGACGGTGCTATTCGCGCGGTCGTCCCCTCGATCGTCGCGCGTGGCAACCTGCCGCGGGCCAATGCGCGCATCGAGGGCGGCGAACTGGTCGTGCAGAACTTCGTGTCTGGCCCCGTTACCTCTGCGCTGTTTGCCGTCTCCGTGTTGATCCCCCTGGGGCTCAACGGCCTCGTTTTTGCGCTCGCCGGCGCGCTGGCTCTCGCCCTGCCGAAGGTCGCATCCGGACGCCAGTTCGACGCGACCTCCGACGCTCCGCGCATCGCCTGGTACCGCCAGTTCACCGACGGCTTCCGCTTTATCCTCGGCCATCGGATGCTGCGGACCCTCTGGTTCCTGACCATCTTCATCGGCCTCGCGACGTCCGCAGCCACGGCGTCGTTTGTGCTCTATGTTCTGGAGACCCTCGAGGTTCCCGAGGCCTGGTTCGGCGTGTTTATGATCACGGGCGCGATCGGCGGGATCATCGGCTCGATCCTCGTTGACCGCCTCAAACGGCTGTGGGGCGCCGGGCTTACCATGGCGATCATGGCGGTGCTCACGGGCGCATCGTTCGCGTTCGCAGGACTTGTGCCGACGCTGTGGGGTGGGGCACTGGGCTTCGCCATGAGCTCGCTTGCGGTGACCACGTGGAACATCCTGATCATGTCGTTGCGGCAGTCGATCATCCCCGGTGGCCTGTTGGGTCGGGTGCACGGCACGTGGCGCACGTTGCTGTGGGGCACGATGCCGCTCGGCTCGCTCATTGGCGGGGTGATCGCTCGGGTGGACCTAACCTTGCCACTTGTTGTGGGCGGGGTCGCGGTGATGGTCGCGAGCATCGTGTTCTTCGGCTTCCTGCGCTCGCTGCCCAACCCGGAGGACGTGGTGCAGGACACCGACCCGGGGCCCACCGATCCGCTAGTGGGCCAGTAGCCACTCGCGCATGAGGTCGAGAGTCTCCTGCGGGCGGTCGCGATGGGGCGAGTGTCCGGCGCCCGCCACCGCGGTGAAACGGATGTGGGGGTTGGTGTCGATCAGGTCCGTCACCGTGTGTGGGGCCAGCATCGTGTAGACGTCAGGGTCGCCGCCGAGAATGAGCGTGGGCACCGTCAGGGCGCGCGCCTCGTCGACGACGTTCCAGCGGCCGGCATCCGTGAATGCGCGACGGACAACCTCGGGAACGACAGTGCGCACCCCCTCGAGTTTCTGGGCGCGATCCTGCTCGTGCCAGTGAGGCTTGAGGGTGGCGAGCCGGTCTGCCGTGAGATCGAGTTCGTCGACCTGGTCGGCGATCGTCGCATCCCACTCCTCCTCGGTCACCTCGAGCACCGGGTCGAGGAGCAGGAGTCGGCGGGTGAAGCCGGGGCGCTGGGCCGCGAGCACCGCGGCCGCTCCGCCGAGGGAGTGGCCCACCACCGCGTCCCAGCCGTCGCCGGGGAGATCGGAGGCGAAGTCCGGCAGGGTGTAGGAGTCGGCGGGGCCGGTGGCGCCGTGGCCACGCAGGTCGACGGCGGTGAGCTGCGCATCCGCCTCGAGCATCTCGATTACTCGCCACCAGGACCCGGCGCTGGAGCTGAGACCGTGCACGAGGAGGATGCGGGGGCCGGCGGTTCCGTGGGTGTACTCGACGAGCTGCATCCCTCAACGCTACTCATCGGTGTGGGAATGACGCTCAGGCACGGGTGGTTGACTTGTCACGTGAAACTTATGGTGATCGTCGGAAGTGTCCGCCCGGGTCGTGTTGGCCTGCCCGTGGCGGAGTGGGTGCGCTCGCAAGCCGAGGCGGACGGCCGCTTCGAGCTCGACTTCGTGGATCTCGCCGAGCTCGCGCTTCCGTTTATGGACGAGCCCGCGCATCCCTCGAAGCGGCAGTACACCAAGCCGCACACTATCGCGTGGAGCAAGCGGGTGGATGCTGCCGAGGCCTTCATCTTTGTGACTCCCGAGTACAACCACTCCTTCTCCCCGGCACTCAAGAACGCCCTCGACTTCCTGGGTTCCGAGTGGAGCCACAAGCCCGTTGGCATGGTGAGCTACGGCGGGGTTTCCGGTGGTAGTCGCGGGGTGGCCCTGCTGGAGCCGACGCTCACGACGCTCGGTCTTGCGCGAGTGAGTGCATCCGTCGAGATCAACTTCATCGCCAAGCGTGTGGTCGATGGCGCCTACCAGCCCGACGAGAAAGACATCGCCGTGCTCGGACGGATGCTCGACCAGCTCGAGTCCTACTCGACGGCGCTCGCGCCCCTGCGCTAGCGGTCGCCCGCGGCGCTCGCGCCTGCCGCGCTGAACTCCTGTCTTTACAAAACTAAGGAGATTCTGCGTTCCCGAACGTCTCGTCGACGTCGACCCGCGAGATTCCGGGGATGCCGAGCGGGCTCGTGCAAAATCTCCTTAGTTTTCGAAAGACCACGAGGAGTGCCCGGGCTCGACGCGCGCACCCGCGCGCACCGCGCGCACCCGCGCGCACCGCGCGCACCCGCGACTAGCTCGGCTGCACCGGCACCGGAGCGGTGTCCGGGATCGGGCTCGCGTCGCGCCCGCGCAGGTCGGGGTGCCAGCGCCGCAGCACCGTGGGAACAAGTACTCCCACGAACGCGAAACCCGCGGCAGCCCAGAACGCGCCGACCGCTCCGTTGCCGTCGATGAGGAACCCCGCGATTGCCGAACCGATGGCGGCGCCGATGAGCTGGCCCGTGCCCACCCAGCCGTAGGCCTCGGCGGTGTCGCTGAACTTCACGCTCGAGGAGACGACCGCGAAGATGACCGCGAGGGCAGGAGCGATTCCGATGCCGGCGATCAGCAGCGCGAACGACAACCACCAGAAGTCCAGCCAGATCATTGCGACCGCCATGCCCACAAACACGATGAGCATGCGCCGTGCGAGAGCCCACGGACCAATCGGTACGTGACCCAGCGCGAGGCCACCCGCGAGTGACCCGACGGAGAAGATCGCGAGCACGAGGCCCGCCTCGGGGCCACCGTGCCCGAACGTCGCCACAACACCGGCCTCCACCGCGGCGCAGGCGCCCACGAGCAGGAACCCGGTGATGGTGGCCAGCAGCACCGGCGGGCGCTTGAGCACCGTTCCGAACGACCGCTTGCTTCGGGGGATGCGCACCCAACCGAGCTCGGGCGACGAGATGAACCAGATGCCACCACCCACCAGGAACGCGCCCGCGAGGATGATCGCCGACTGCGTCGACACCTGCGTCGCGACGAACGTGGTGATCACGGGGCCCACGACCCAAATGATCTCCTGCGCGGAGGCGTCGAGTGAGAACAGCGGGGTCAGCTGCCGGGAGTTGACCATCTTGGGGTAGATGGTGCGCACGGCGGGCTGAATGGGAGGCATGCTGAGCCCGCCGACAAAGCCCACGATCATGTACACGGGAACCGACATCGGGATAAGGGCGATCGAGAAGATCGAGGCGGCGCACACGATGAGGGTGAGCGTGAGCACACGGCGCATGCCCCACACGCCCATCCAGCGGCTCGTGAGGGGGCCGGCGATGGCCTGGCCGATACTCGTGGCGGCGAGCACAAGTCCCGCGGCGCCGTAGGAGTCGTGCACACGCTCGACGTGCAGGAGGTACGCGAGCGAGAGCATCCCGCCGGGGAATCGCGCGGTGAGCTGTGCAGCGATGATACGACCCACGCCCGGGGTCTTCAGAAGGCTGATGTAGCTGCTCACGAGATAACCAGCTTACTCGCGCACCGTGACATGGCCGGGGCTGTCGGTGGGCCACATTAGCTTGTGCAAAGTGTGTATAACTGCGCGAAGTTATCCACATTCTGTGGATGACACGCCCACTACATCTAGGGTTACCCCACTGTCGGCGGCACGATATATAGTGATCAAACCATCAGGCGGGGGTTACTGCCGATGGACGAATTTCGGGGCACAATGCCCCATTTGTTGAGGGCACAAGAGGGAGTTTTTTCGTGGGAATTACAGTCGTCAAGCGCAGCGGCCAGCGTGAGCCGTACGACGCCAACAAGATCAACCTGGCGATCGAGGCCGCAAGCGCCGGGCTCGACGAGAACATCACGTGGGTCACGCAGATCGCCTCCGAGTTGGAGCTCACGCTGTTCGACGGCATCACCACGCAGCAGCTCGACGAGGCGGTCATCCAGGTCGCCCTGCAGAACGTCAAGGATGACCCGGCCTTCGACATCGTTGCGGCCCGACTCCTGCTCAAGACGATCTACAAGCGTGTGCTCGGCGACTACACCACCGCCGAGGAGCTCAAGGAGCTGCACCGCTCCCACTTCAAGCCCAACGTCACGCGTGGGGTCGAGGAGGGTCTTCTTGACCCCCGACTCACCGAGATGTTTGACCTCGACTTCCTCGCCACCCAGCTTGAGCCCGCCCACGACGAACTGCTCAAGTACATCGGTGTGGTAACCCTCAACAACCGCTACGGCATCAAGGGCCGCAACGGTGACGCGCTCGAGGTTCCCCAGTACTTCTGGATGCGCATCGCGATGGGCCTCTCGCTCAACGAGGCAGACCCGACCTCGGCCGCGCTCGCCTTCTACAAGAAGATGTCCAGCCTCGAGTACCTCGCCGCGGGATCCACTCTCGTCAACGCCGGCACGATCTACCCTCAGCTCGCGAACTGCTTCGTTATGGAGATGCAGGACGACATGGAGCACATCGCCAAGACCACGCGCGATGTGATGTGGCTGACCAAGGGCACCGGCGGCATTGGTCTCTCGGTGACCAAGCTTCGTGCGCAGGGCTCGCCCATCCGCTCGAACAACACCACCTCGACCGGCCCGATCCCGTTTATGCACACGATCGACTCGATCCTTCGGGCGGTCAGCCGTGGGGGCAAGAAGTTTGGTGCCCTGTGCTTCTACATGGAGAACTGGCACCTCGACTTCCCCGAGTTCCTCGAGCTGCGCAACAACTCCGGCGACCCGTACCGCCGCACCCGCACCGCCAACACGGCCGTCTGGATCTCGGACGAGTTTATGAAGCGCGTGCAGAACGACGACGACTGGTACCTCTTCGACCCGCTTGAGGTCGCGGACCTCAACGAGCTCTACGGCAAGGCGTTCTCGGCGCGGTACAACCAGTACGTCGCCCAGGCCGAGGCCGGCGAGATGCGGATGTTCAAGAAGATCTCCGCGCGCGAGCAGTTCAAGTCGATCCTGATCTCCCTCCAGACCACGAGCCACCCCTGGCTCACCTGGAAGGACACGATCAACAACCGTGCGCTCAACAACAACACGGGCACGATCCACCTCTCCAATCTGTGCACCGAGATCACGCTCCCGCAGGACGAGGACAACGTCTCCGTCTGCAACCTGGCCTCGATCAACCTGTCGCAGCACATGCTGACCGCAGAGAACGGCAGCCTGTCGGTTGACTTCGGCAAGATCGAGGAGTCGGCGCGCCTGGCCGTGCGCCAGCTCGACAACCTGATCGACATCACGCGCTCGAGCGTGAAGGAGGCGGACTTCTCGAACCAGCAGAACCGCGCCGTGGGTCTGGGTGTGATGGGCTTCACCGACATCATCGAGAAGCTCGGCATCAGCTACGAGAGCGAAGAGGCCTACGACCTCATCGACGAGATCATGGAGCACGTCTCCTACGCGGCGATCGACGCCTCGACCGAGCTGGCCAAGGAGCGCGGCGCGTACGCGAACTTCGAGGGCAGCCGCTGGTCGCAGGGTCTGGTTCCACTGGACTCGATCGCCCTCACCGAGGCCGACCGTGGCTCCGAGATCAAGGTCAACCGCAAGACTCGCCTCGACTGGGATGCCCTGCGCGCGAAGGTCAAGGGTGGCATGCGCAACGCGACGCTGATGGCGATCGCGCCAACCGCATCCATCGGTCTCGTCGCGGGCACCACTCCGGGCCTCGACCCCCAGTTCTCGCAGATCTTCAGCCGCGCCACCTCGAACGGCAAGTTCCTTGAGGTCAACCGCAACCTCGTTGCGGATCTGCAGCGACTGGGCATCTGGGAATCGACCCGCGAGGCGATCCTGCGCAGCCAGGGTGACATCCAGGGAATCGCCGCGATTCCGGACGAGCTCAAGGCCGTGTACAAGACGAGCTTCCAGCTCTCGCCGTACGCGTTCCTCGAGGTTGCCGCGCGTGCCCAGAAGTGGATCGACCAAGCCATCAGCCGCAACATGTACCTCGAGACACGCGATCTCGGCGACATGATGGACATCTACTTTGGAGCGTGGGAGCGTGGCGTCAAGACCACGTACTACCTCCACATGAAGCCGCGACACACCGCCGAGCAGTCGACGGTGAAGGTCAACAAGGCCGAGGAGATCGTGGCATCCGCCGCTGCCCCCTCGACCGCAGACACTCCCGTTGCCGCCGCACCTGCGCGTCGTGGCTTCGGCGGTCTCGCCCCGAAGGCAGGCGCGTAATGGAGCGCCTCTTCGACAACACGTCAGAATATTCAGTTCCGGTCGATCCGATGGACGACCTCCAATGTGAAAGCTGCCAGTAAAAAGATGGGCATTCTAGGAACAGGCCTGCAAGAGGGTCTCCTGCTCAAACCGATCCGCTACCAGTGGGCCATGGACCTGTATGACCAGGCCGTCGCCAACACGTGGTTCCCCAACGAGATTCAGCTCGGTGAGGATATCGCCGACTTCAAGAAGATGACGGACGAGGAGCGTCACGCCGTCACCTTCCTGATGAGCTACTTCAACCCGAACGAGCTCCTCGTGAACAAGGCCCTCGCGTTTGGTGTGTACCCGTACGTGAACGCCGCCGAGGCGACGCTGTACCTCGCGAAGCAGATGTGGGAGGAGGCCAACCACTGCATGAGCTTCGAGTACGTGCTCGAGACGTTCCCGATCGATCGGGATGCCGCGTACAACTCGCACGTCGACGTTCCGTCGATGGCGCGCAAGGAGGAGTTCGAGGTCAAGTACATCCGTCGGATGACGGAACAGACGCTCGACATCACGACCACCGAGGGCAAAAAGGACTTCATCCGTAACCTCGTTGCGTACAACGTGATCCTCGAGGGCGTGTGGTTCTACTCCGGCTTTATGGTCGCGCTGTCATTCCGCCAGCGGAACCTGCTGCGCAACTTTGGTTCGCTCATGGACTGGGTCGTGCGCGACGAGAGCCTGCACCTCAAGTTCGGCATCAACCTCATCCTCACGGTGCTCGAGGAGAACCCCGACCTTCAGACGGAGGAGTTCGCCGCCGAGATCAAGCAGATGATCTTGGATGCCGTGGAGATGGAGGAGCAGTACAACCAGGACCTGCTTCCCAACGGCATCCTCGGACTCAACGCCACCTACATCAACCAGTACGTCAAGTACCTCGCCGACCGTCGTCTGGAGGAGCTCGGCTTCGAGCCCCACTACAACGTGTCGAACCCGGCGAAGTGGATGGCTGCCGCCAACGACACCCTGCAGCTGGTCAACTTCTTCGAGTCGACCAACACGTCCTACGAGTCGAACGCGTCGGCGACGACCGCCAAGAAGGACTAGTGCCGCTCAACGTCGCGCGGGTCGACTGGCTCGACCCGCGCGCCGTTGCGCAGCGCGCGGCGATGGACTCCGAGACGTCTGCGATGTACGCGGAGTTCATCGCATCCGTGCGGCCGGAAGACCAGGCCGCGATCGACGACGCACTGTCGGTCAACCCGGCCGACATCGTGGTGACGATCCTGGCGCTGGACGGGGACGAGGTCGTGGGCCACTCGGCCCTGCGACCGTTCCCGTACCCGGCGGTCGAGCCAGTCGCGACTCTCGAGGTCAAGAAGGTGTTTGTTCCGGTCGAGCATCGTGGGCGGGGAATCTCGCGCGTGCTGATGCTCGAGCTCGAGGCAATCGCGCGGGAGAGGGGCGTCGCATCCCTGGTCCTTCAGACCGGCCCGCTTCAGCGCCCCGCGATCGCGCTCTACGAGTCGCTCGGCTACCAGGCGATTCCGCCGTACGGCAAGTACACGGTCATCCCGAACGCGCTCTGCTACCAAAAATCCCTCTGAGGTAAGCCCTTTACTCCTTCCGGGCTGACCGGAAGGAGCTATTGGCTTACCTCAGGAGCTGGTCGGCGGCTTGCGACGGACGAGCAGGATGACAACGGCTGTTGCCGCGGCGAGAACGAGTATCGCGAGCACAATCACGAGCCACGTGAAGTCTGCTGCGGCGGGCACCGGGTCCGGTGCCACGGTCGGCACGAGCCTGATGGTGAGGTAGTCGATCCTCGTACCCGCGTAGTTGCGGATCTCGCCGTCCTCCGGCTTTTGTTCGTATCCGGCCGGAAGATCAGTGACAACAATCTTCAGGTCGCCGGTGGCCGTCACATCCTCGAAGGCGAAGGCGCCGTCCCTCGCGATCGTCGTTTGCAGGGTCTTGCCGTCCTGGGTGATTTCCAGCGCGCCGGCGAATGGCTCGCCGTCGGTAGCATCGCCCGTCAAGACGACGGTTCCGGCGATCGAGTTGGTGGAGTCCGCGGGCTTCTTCGCGACGAGGAAGAGGTCCTGGCCCGTCACGTTGGTGCCCTCGGTGAGCGTCACCGGTCGCTCGTCGACGGAGAAGTCCGGGGCAATCGCGTGGATGATCGCCGCGCCGACCGGCACCGACGTGAGCGTGTACTTGCCCTCGGTGTCCGCGTTTACGGGGCCGTAGCCGACGCCGCCCACGGACACGGTGACGGTTGCGCCGGCGATCGGAGTCTTCGATCCTGCGACAAACACGGTGCCGCTGACGCTGACGGTCGCAACCGGGGTCGGCGTGGGTGTTGGTGTCGGAGTTGGGGTGGGTGTGGGCGTCGGGGTCGGCGTCGGGGTCGGCGTCGGAGTCGGGGTCGGCGTCGGAGTCGGTGTTGGTGTGGGGGTGGGAGTCGGAGTGGGGCCAACGCCCGTCCACACGCCCAGGATGTACGGCGCTCCGTCGGGCGGGCTCACCCAGTCCGCGTCATCGAGGTCGGTCACTACGGCCAGAGGATCCGCCGACCAGAAGTAGTCGTCGCCATCCTCGGTGGTGTGCACGCTGAAGGTGTACGTCTCGTCGTCGGCGACCGGGACGTCGAGCTGGAAGCGTCCGTCCTTGTCGGTCTCCAGCATCCCAATCGGGCGCTGGTGCTCGCCGTCGTCGACGTAGACCGTGACGTCGAGACCCGGGATGCCCTGGTCGCTGGGCGGGCCGTCCGGCGCCGTTCGAGACGTCACCTGCCCTGCGAAGGTGACGTCGCCGTCGCCTGGGTCGAGATCGTCGGCGACCGCGGGCGCGGCAACGAGGGAGCCGAGCAGGAGGGTCGTCGCGGCGGCAGCCACGATGCCAAAACGTCCTTGTGTGTGGTGCATGTCCGGCCCCCAGAAGTTACGGCGTGGCCGAACGGATGGGCCACCGACTCACACTGTAGTGAACCGAAGTCACCACGGGGAGCGGCGCGTCACAATCCGTAGGGTGTGTCGCCTAGGCGGGCTCGACCCCAAAGGCACGCGCGAGCTTGTCGATCTTCTCCGCGCGCCCGAGGCGCGGCAGGTCACTGCCGTCGCGGATGACACGGCCACGTGCCTCGAAGTCGTCGAGGAACTCGCGGGCCCACGCCACATCCGATCGGGTGGGGCTGATGACCTCGTTAATGATCGGCAGCTGCTCGATGTCGAGGCAGAGCTTGCCGGTCATCCCGAGGGCCACCGCCACCGACGACTGCTCGCGCAGCACGGGGTGGCTGGTTCCCACGGTGGGACCGTCGATAGGGCCGGGCAGGTTGCCCACGCGGCTTGCGATCACCAACCGGGAACGGGGGTAGGCCATGGCGAGGTCGTCGGCACTGGTTCCCGTGTCGCGACGGTAGTCGCCGCTGCCGAAGGCGAGCCGGTAGGCACCGCGGGCGCGCGCGATGTTCGCGGCCTCCTCGATGCCGAGCGCGGACTCGACCAGCGGGATGACCGGGGTTGTGCCGCGCAGGCGGTCGAAGGTCTCCGTCACGTGCGCCGCGGCCTCGGTCTTGGCGAGCATCACGCCACGCAGGCCGGGGAGCCCGGCCAGGGCATCCACGTCGTCCGACCAGAAGTCACTCGTGCGATCGTTGATGCGTACCCACCCGCTACCGCCGGAGCTTAGCCAGTTGCTGATGTCGTCGCGTGCCGCAGGCTTGAGCCGCGGGTCGACAGCATCCTCGACGTCCAGGATGATCTGGTCGGCGCGCGATGCCTCAGCCGCGTCGAAACCGTCGGGTCGGGTTGCTGCGACAAGAAGCCACGAGCGGGCAATCTCGGCTGACACGTCTCTGGGCGTTTGCACGCCTTTCAGGCTAGCGCCTTCGTGATGCGCTGCAGGCTCACCGGGCCATCGGTACCGAGATGCTGGGCGAACAGCGACAGGCGCAGTTCCTCGAGCATCCACCGCACGCGAGCTAGGTTCTCGGGGGCGTCGGCTGCCAGAGGTAACGTGCCACCCGCCTCGATGTAGCGCGCTGTCGCCTGCTGTACCTCCTGCATCCACACCCGGTCACGCCCGACATTCTCGGCGAGACGAGCGACGCGGTGGATGAGCCCCTGCAGGTAGAGGGGATACCGGCGCAGTCGAGCCAGCCCCGCGCGCGAGACAAAGCCTGGGAACACGAGTGCATCGAGCTGGGAGCGTGCGTCGCCGAGGGGTGCGATGAGGGCCATGCTCGTGGCATCCCGGATGGCCTTGTCGGCTTCACGGGTTGCCGCCAGGATGCGCGAGACCTGACCCACCACGGAGAACAGGGCGTCGACCAGCCCCGAGGACACCGCGGCGCGCGCCGCCTGGAACTGGGCCTCGGTGAAGATCTCGCCGGGGTCAACGACGTCCGCGATGCACGCGACCAGGCAGTCCTCGAAGAGCTCTGCCGTGGTGCGGTACGGCGAGTGAGCGAGGGCCAGCTTCTCCTGGGTGGTGAGGTGCTCTTGCACGTAGCCGGTGGGGGAGGGGATGCTGAGCACCAGCAGCCGCAGAACCCCACGTCGGTGCGCGGCGGCCTGATCGGCGGGCGTCGACTGCAGGCGGATTGCCACGGTCGACCCCTCGTCCACGAGGGCGGGGTAGGCGCGGATGCGGTTGCCCCCGTGCTCGGTGTCGCGCACCCGATCGAGGTCGCCGAAGTCCCACGTGGTGATGCCGGAGCGCTCCACCCGGTCGGCGGGGCGCGGGGCATCCACGACCTTCGCCACCGACTCGCGTGCGGCGGGCTTGAGTCCGGCCTGCAGTGCGCTGAGTGACTTGCCCCGCTGGATGACGGCGCCCCGGGCATCCGCGACGGCGAAGCCCACCTTGAGGTGCTCGGGCACCCGGTCCCAGTCGAAGTCCTGTGGCGTGACCGGGGTGTAGGTCTGGGCCTGAATCTCGCGAGCGAGGGCCGCCGCGATGGGCTCGTTCGACGGCTCCAAGGTCGCCAGGAGCTTGCGCGCCCAGTCACCGGCGGGCACCACGTTCTTGCGGATGTGTTTGGGCAGGGCCTTGATGAGCGCGGTTACCAGCTCCTCGCGGAGGCCCGGAACCTGCCAGTCGAAGCCGTCTGAGCGAAGCCCCGCGAGGAGGGGGAGGGGCACCGTCACGGTCACGCCGTCGTCGGATGCGCCGGGTTCAAATCGGTACGACAGCGCGAGCGTCTGGTCGCCTTGCACCCACTCGCGCGGAAAGTCCGACTCGACTAGGTCGACCGGCTCCTCGTCGAGGAGGTCCTCCTCGCGCATCAGCAGCAGGTCGGGGGTCTCGACCCGAGCTTTTTTCCACCAGCCCTCGAAGTCACGGGTGTTCGCGACATCCCGCGGCAGTCGACGGTCGTAGAAATGGAATATGGCCTCGTCGTCGAGCAGGATGTCGCGGCGACGGGTGCGCTCCTCGACCTCGACGAGGCGGTCGCGGAGGTCGCGGTTGGCCGCCATGAACCCCCAGGCTCGGCCCCGAAGCACCTCGAAGGCAACATCCCCCTCCACGAGCGCGTGGCGGATAAACAGCTCGCGCGCATACGGCAGGTCGATCCTCGAGAACTGCACACGCCGCTTCGGGATGATCGGCACCCCGTACAGCGTCACCCGCTCGTAGGCGACGACCGCCCCCTGCTTCTTCTCCCAGTGCGGCTCGGAGTAGCTACGTTTGGCGAGGTCGCCCGCGAGAGGCTCGGCCCACGCCGGATCAATCGCCGCGTTGGTGCGCGCGAACAGCCGCGAGGTCTCCACGAGCTCGGCGCTCATGATGGCCGAGGGTTGCTTCTTGGCCAGCGCCGAGCCGGGGAACACCACAAAACGGGACTGTCGAGCGCCGACGTAGTCCTTCTTCGCCAGGTCGCGCAGGCCGATGTGACTGAGGAGCCCGGCCAGGAGAGCGCGGTGGATGGCGTCGGGACTGATGCGCGGCTCGCCCACGTGCATCCCCAGCTGCTTCGCGCTGCGGGTGAGCTGACGGTAGACGTCCTGCCACTCGCGCACGCGCAGGTAATTCAGGTACTCGGACTTCACCAGCCGGCGGAACTGGTTGCCGCTGAGCTCCTTCTGTTTCTCCTCGAGGTAGTTCCAGAGATTCAGGAGCGTGAGGAAGTCGCTCGTGGGGTCAACAAAACGGGCGTGCTGCTGGTCAGCTTGGGCGCGGCGCTCGAGCGGCCGCTCCCGCGGGTCCTGGATGCTCAGGCCCGCGACGATCGCGGTGACCTCGCGCGTGCACCCCTGAGGCTTGGACTCGACGATCATGCGGGCGAGGCGGGGGTCGACGGGCAGCTGGGTCAGCTGCCGACCGATGCGGGTGATGCGGCCATCCTTGTCGATGGCGTTCAGTTCGCGGAGCAGGTCGAGGCCGTCCTTGACCCCCCGCGAATCGGGCTTCTGCAGGAACGGAAAAGCCTCGATGTCGCCGAGGCCCAGCGAGATCATCTGCAGGATGACCGAGCTCAGGTTGGTGCGCAGAATCTCGGGGTCGGTGAACTCCGGTCGGCGGAGAAAGTCCTCCTCCGAGTAGAGGCGGATCGCGATGCCGTCGCTCGTGCGCCCGGAGCGACCGGAGCGCTGGTTGGCCGACGCCTGGCTGATTGCCTCGATGGGCAGGCGCTGGATCTTCGATCGCGCCGAGTACCGGCTGATGCGCCGCCGTGCCCGCGTCGATGACGTAACGGATGCCCGGCACGGTGAGGCTCGTCTCGGCGACGTTGGTCGCGAGCACAACCCGGCGACGGATGCCCGGGGTGCGGCCCTCGAAGACGCGGTGCTGGTCCGCCGCGCTGAGGCGCCCGTACAGCGGCAGCACCTCGGTCGCGGACCACACGCCACCCGCACCCGACGAGACGCGACCCCGCAGCGCGTCCTCGGCATCCCGGATCTCGTTCTCGCCCGACAGGAAGACCAGTACGTCGCCGTCGCTCTCGCGCGCCAGCTCGTCGAGCGCGTCGGAAATCCCCTGGAACAGGTCGCGTGCCTCACTGGGACTTTCGTTTCTCCGGAGTTGTGGCGTTTCAGTCACACCAGCCACAGGTTCTGCCTGCGCGTCGGCTGAATCCTCCGGAGAAACGAAAGTCGCATCGGGGTCGAGGGGGCGGTAGCGGATCTCGACGGGGTAGGTACGGCCGGAGACCTCGATGATGGGGGCGCCGCCGAAGTGCCGGGAGAAACTCTCGGGGTCGATCGTCGCGCTCGTGATGATGACCTTGAGCTCGGGCCTCCGGGGCAGGAGCTGCTTGAGGTATCCCAGCAAAAAGTCGACCGTGAGGCTGCGCTCGTGGGCCTCGTCGATAATGATTGCGTCGTATTGCTTAAGGTCCCGGTCGCGGTGGATCTGGTTCAGCAGGATGCCGTCGGTCATGAGCTTGATGCGCGTCAGCGGGCCAGCCTTGTCCGTGAACCGCACCTGATATCCGACAACTCCACCCAGGTCGCTGCCGAGCTCCTCCGAGATGCGCTCGGCGATCGTTCGCGCGGCGATCCGACGGGGCTGCGTGTGGGCGATCGAGTCGTAGCCGAGCTCCATCAGCATCTTGGGTAGCTGTGTCGTTTTTCCGGAGCCGGTCGCACCCGCGACGATGACAACCTGGTTGTCCGTGATGGCGCGCGCGATATCGTCCCGGCGCTGGCTGACGGGCAGCTCGGCGGGATAGCTGATCACGGGGGCGGAAGACATGAGCCTTAAAGCTTAAGGCGTGTTGGCCGCCCGATAGGATTTGCGAGCAACTGTCAGTGCGGAGGGCAATGAAGCCAACACGTATCGCCGTCATCGGCGCCGGTCCTTCGGGCCTGGCAGCGACACGCGCACTCGACCGCGCAGGTCTCGACGTGGTCGGTTTCGAGGCATCCACCGACGTGGGTGGCCTCTGGGATATCACCAACCCCCGCAGCACGATGTACGAGTCTGCTCACCTCATCTCGTCGCGCACCACCACCGAGTTCGCTGACTTTCCGATGCGCAGCACGGTCGACTACCCCGGCCATCGCGAGCTGAAAAAGTACTTTGGCGAGTACGCCGACACGTTTGGGCTGCGCGAGAAGTTCCGGTTCGGCGCGCGGGTCAGCCGCGTGCAACGGGACGCCACCGGCTGGAGCGTCGACGGGGAGCACGTCGACGGCGTGGTGCTCGCCAACGGCACGCTCGCCGAGCCGAGCATCCCGAATTTTCCCGGCCAGTTCGATGGCGAGCTCCTGCACTCCTCCGCGTACAAGTCAGCAACGATTTTCGCAGGCAAGCGCGTGCTGATCGTGGGCGCGGGCAACAGCGGATGTGACATCGCCGTTGATGCGGTCCACCACGCGGCGTCCGTCGACCTGAGCGTGCGGCGCGGCTACTACTTTGTGCCGCGGTACCTGTTTGGCAAGCCCAGCGACACGCTCAACCAGGGTCGCCCACTCCCGGCGCGAATCAAGCAGGCCATCGACTCGCGGGTGCTCCGAGCGTTCACGGGTGACCCGGTACGGTTTGGGTTCCCGAAACCCGACTACCGCATCTACGAGTCGCATCCCATCGTCAACACGCTTGTGTTGAATCACCTCGGCCAGGGTGACCTGCAGGTGGTGCCCGGGCCCGAGCGCTTCGACGGACATACCGTGCACTTCACCGACGGCACGTCGCGTGACTACGACCTGATTGTGCTCGCGACCGGCTACACCCTCGACTACCCCATGGTCGATCGATCCGAGCTCAACTGGACGGGCATGGCCCCGAGCCTGTACCTCAACATCTTCCCGCCGGCGTTCTCCGGCCTGTTCGTGATGGGGATGATCGAGGCATCCGGCATCGGCTGGCAGGGGCGCTACGAGCAGGCCGAGCTTATTGCCGCTTATCTGGCGGCGGATGACGCGGCGCAGGCCCGGTTCCGCGCTCGCGCCGCCGGCCCCGCACCCGACCTCACGGGCGGCTACCGGTACCTCGAACTGGAGCGCATGTCGTACTACGTCAACAAGGACGCCTACCGTCGGGCCGTGCGCTCGGCCACCACATCCCTCACCCGAAAGGCCCACAAGTGAACATCGACGACGTTGTCCTGAATTTCACGCCCGGCTCCCTTATTGCGCTGAACATCGTGCTGGGCCTGATCATGTTCGGCATTGCGATCGACACGAGCGTCGAGGACTTCAAGGCAGTGCGCAAGGCGCCCAAGGCGTTCCTGATCTCGCTTGTCGCGCAGATTGTGCTACTGCCCGCGGTCACCTTTGGCCTGACCCTGCTGCTCAACGTGCAGGGCTCGATTGCGCTGGGGATGCTGCTGGTCGCGTGTTGCCCGCCCGGCAATATCTCGCAGATCCTGACCTATCGCGCGAAGGGCAACGTCGCTCTCTCCGTGTCGATGACGGCGGTCACCAACGTGATTTACATCTTTGTGCTGCCGTTGAGCCTGTCGTTCTGGGGCAGCCTTCATCCCACGGCGTCGGCGATCGTGAAGCAGGTGAGCCTCAACGGCTGGCAGATGCTGCTCGAGATCTTCCTGATCATCGGGTTGCCGTTCGCAGCCGGGTTGTTCATCAGGCACCGCTGCCCGGCGTTCGCTGCGCGTGTGCATCCGATCGCCAAGTGGGTGAGCCTGCTCGGGCTTGTTGGCTTTATCGTGGCGGCGCTGGTGGGCAACTTCACCTACTTCATCGCCTACATCGGGGTCGTTCTGCTGGCCGTGTTCCTGCACGACGCCATCGCGCTCGGGCTGGGGTTCGGTGCGGCGCGCCTGGGCCGCCTGAGTATGTACGACTCCAAGGCGGTCACGTTCGAGTTGGGCATTCGTAACGCGGGTCTCGGTCTCGGTCTCGTGTTCACGTTCTTTGGGGGCCTCGGCGGCATGGCGATCGTTGCCGGCTGGTGGGGCATCTGGGACATCATCGCGGGGCTCGCCCTCGCGACGTGGTGGGGTCGCCGGCGGGCATCCGAGAAGGTCACCGCGTGACTCGCGTTTTTGTGACGGGTGGGTCGGGGTTTCTCGGGTCGTCCGTGGTTGCCGCGCTCGCGGCATCCCCGGCGGTCGAGGCGGTGGTGAGCGGCGATGTGCGCCAGCCCTCCACCCCCACGCCCGGCGTGACCCATGTGCTCGCCGACGTGACGGCGCCCGGCACTCTGGCCCCGCTGTTTGAGGAACACCACATCGACGTGGTCGTGCATCTCGCGTCGATTGTGAACCCGGGCGCATCAACGACGGTGGAGCAGGAGTACAACGTCGACGTCAACGGATCGCGTGCCGTGTTCGACGCGTGCCTGACGGCGGGCGTGCGGCGGGTGGTGGTCTCATCGAGTGGGGCCGCCTACGGGTACCACGCCAACAACCCGGAGTGGCTGGTCGAGACGGATGCTCTCCGGGGCAACAACGACTTTCCGTACTCGCGGCACAAGCGGCTCGTCGAGGAGATGCTCGCGGACCTGCGGGTCGAGCATCCCGAACTCGAACAGGTCGTGTTTCGCATCGGCACGATCCTTGGCCCCACCGTGCGCAACCAGATCACCGCGCTGTGGGAGGGCGACCGCATCCTCGAGATCATCGGCTCGGACAGCCCCTTTGTCTTCATCTGGATCGAGGATGTGGTGGCCGCGATGGTGCGCGCCGCCACCGACGGGCCGGCCGGCATCTACAACGTGGCGGGGGACGGCAAGCTCACCGTGCGCGAGATCGCCGCGCTCCTCGGCAAGGGCACACTGCGGATACCTGCGTGGCTCCTCGCCGCGTCGCTGGGCCTGGGGCACCTTCTGCGGCTCACGCCCCACGGTGCCGCACAAGTCAAGTTCCTCCGGTATCGCCCCGTGCTCTCCAACGCGCGGCTGAAGCGTGACTTTGGGCTTGTGCCCGGCCGCACGAGCCGCCAGGCGCTCGAGGAGTACCGCGTCGCGCGCTGGGGCGGCGAGCCGGATCTGGAGGCCTGACATACTGGGGCCGTGAGCTGGTGGACGCTGCGACCCCGTCTCCCGCTGCTGAACGTCGTCGACGATCGTGGCGAGGGCCCGGTTGTTGTGCTCATCCACGGCATCGCGTCGTCGTCTGTCACGTTCCAGAACGTGCTCCCGCTTATCGAGGATCGCCACCGGTGTATCTCGATTGACCTGCTGGGGTTCGGCACATCGCCAATCGTCGAGGACTGCGACTACACGCTCGCCGATCACGCGTCCGCGATCCGTCGCACTATCGCCTCTCTTCGCCTCAAGGAGCCCTTTACACTCGTGGGCCACTCGATGGGTTCGCTCATCGGTGCCCGTTACGCGGCGCGTTGGTCTCGGACCGTGAAGAAGCTCGTGCTCGTGAGCCCACCCATCTACCTGTCGCCCGGCGAACTGTCGGACGACCTCGAGCGGGGCATGATGGACTTCTATCTCAAGGCCTATCGCTACTTGCGTGAGAACAAGGAGTTCACGCTGCAGAACGCGGCCATCGTCGAGAGGTTTCTGGCGATCCCCAAGGCCATGGACATCAACGAGCGCACCTGGACGCCGTTTGTGAAGTCGCTCGAGAACTCGATCGAGTCCCAGACGACCGTGAGTGACCTCGCATCCGTCACCGCCCCCGTCGAGATTGTCTACGGTTCGCTCGACCAGTTCGCCTCCGAGGGCTCGATGCGTATTGTCGCCCGGATGCGCGGGGTCGAGGTTCACCGCGTCTCCGCGAGCGACCACCTCATCGGGAAGCGGCTCGCACGGGTTGTGGCCCAGGCGATCGGCTAGCCCGACCGATCGTCGCCTGCCCCACGAGAACACCCGCGAGCACGAGCCCGATTCCCAGCAACTGGGGCGCACCGAGCTGCTCGCCAGCGATGAGGGTGCCCAACACGACACCGGTCACGGGGTTAAGCAGCCCGATCACGCCCACGACCCCCGCGGGCAGGTGACGGAGGCCGGCGAACCATACGACAAAGGCGAGTGCGGTGCAGAACACCGTGAGGTACAGGAAGGCCAGCACCTGTGTCGTGTCGAGCGCGGGCGGTGGCCCCTCGACGATCGCCGCGACGGGAAGGAGAAGCAGTGAGCCAGCGATGAGTTGCCAGGAGGTCAGCGCGAGCAGGGGGATGCCCCCACCCCAGCGCCGTGCGAGCAGGAACCCGACCGATGAGCTGGTCATCGCGGCGAGAGACACGACAACACCCCACGGGTTGATGTCGCTGCCGCCGGGCGACAACATCACGACCACGCCGGCGAATCCAATGACCGCGCCCACAAGCGAGAGAAGCTGGGGCTTCTGACGCAGGAGGGGCCAGGCCAGCAGCAGGATGACACCGGCCGAGGTCGCCATGACCGTCGAGGCGATGCTGGAGGGGAGGAGCTGCGCGGCGAGATAGACGAGCACAAAAAAGGCGCCGATGTTGAGCACACCCAGCACCAGGGATCGCCACCACCACGATCCCTGGGGGAGTCGTCGGGCGAGTGCGAGCAGCAGGAGTCCGGCGGGCAGTGCACGTATGAGGGCACCCCAGAGCGGGTAGTCCGCGGGCAGGAGCTCGCGGGTCACGACGTAGGTCGAGCCCCACGCCGCCGGCGCGATCGCCGTGACGAGCATCCAGCGCCATTTACTTTCCATGGAAGACACTATAGTTTCCATGGAAGATATACTGCAACCATGGCGAACGATCACGTGGACGGCATCATCACCGAGTGGCGACGAGAGCGACCCGACCTCGACGTGAGCCCGATTGGGGTCATCGGTCGACTCCACCGGCTCGCGCTCGCCCTCACCGAACAGCTCTCGATCGTGTATCGCGAGTACGGCCTGTCCGAGGGGGAGTTCGACGTGCTTGCGGCCCTGCGGCGCGCGGGCGAGCCGTTCGAGCGCGCGCCCGGTGACCTCGCCCAGCACACCATGGTGACCTCCGGCGCCATGACCAAGCGGGTTGATCGCCTGGAGGAGGCGGGGCTCGTGACCCGTCGGGTCTCGCAGGTCGATGGACGTGGCCGGGTGATCGGGCTGACCGCCGCGGGTCGCGAGCGAATTGATCGCGCCTTCGAGGCGCACGTTGCCAACGAACATCGGCTGCTGGCCGCGCTTGCCCCCGCCGACCGTGCCGCGATCGAGCCGATCCTCACGAGGTGGCTTGCCACGATCTAGACGTCTTTGCCCTCTGTGTATACACTGAGCAGGTAATCAAGGCCCATAATTGGCTCAGTTCGGTTCCATGTATACAAAATGAGGTGCAGGGATGCGCGCGAGCGACAAGGCATACCGCCAGCTTCGCGCCGAGATCCTGGACGGCGAACTTGTCGCCGGCACCGTCCTCGCGGAGGTCGACCAGGCGGCCCGGCTGGGAGTATCGCGAACTCCCCTCCGCGAGGCACTCTCGCGACTGGCCAGCGAGGGTCTCGTCGCACCCCACTCCGGGCGCGGTGTCATCGTCACCGAAGTGTCGATCGAGAACATCACCGAGTTGTTTGAACTCCGGCAGGCCCTCGAGGAGCAGGCCGCACGCCTCGCCGCTCGACGCCGGGACGTCACCGTTTTTGAGGCGCTCCAGCACGAGTTCCGGGATGCCGACCGCCTGCTCGAGAGCGCCGACCCCGCGCGGCGCGAATACTACGACCTCGTCGCTCGACTCGACAGTGCGATTGATGACGCCGTCGGCAACCCGTACCTGGTTGCGGCTCTCACGAGCGTACGAACTCACACGGCGCGCATCCGCCGCCTCTCCCACGACGACCCGCAGCGCCTGCGCGAGGCGGCCCGCGAGCACCTGACGATCGTGGATGCGATCGTCGACGGCTCGGAGTCCCTCGCGGCCCATGCCACGGGCATCCACCTGTACCGCAGTCTCAAGAACATCCTTGGCACGATCGACCACCCCGGAAGGACCCCATGAAGCTTCACCCCGTACGGATGTACCGCAGCGACGAGAATCTCGCGCGCGAGGACCAGTTGGCCTGGAAGATCGCCGAGGTCGCGAGTGAGAACATCGCTCCGACCGCCGAGGTCACCGACATGGTGATCAACCGTGTTATCGACAACGCGTCGGTGGCGGCCGCCTCGCTAACGCGCGCCCCCGTGGTCTCGGCACGCGCCCAGGCCGAGGCGCACCCGGTGTCGCGCAACGGGTCGGGCTCCACGGTGTTTGGCAGCGGCCTGCTCACGAGCCCCGAGTGGGCCGCGTGGGCCAACGGTGTCGCCGTGCGTGAGCTCGACTATCACGACACGTTCCTCGCCGCCGAGTACTCGCACCCGGGCGACAACATCCCCGCCATCACTGCTGTCGCCCAGCACCTCGGCCGCACGGGCGAGGAGCTTCTTCGGGGCATCGTCACGGGCTACGAGATCCAGATTGACCTCGTGAAGGCGATCAGCCTGCACAAGCACAAGATCGATCACGTGGCGCACCTCGGCCCCTCGGCCGCCGCCGGAATCGGGACTCTCCTCGGCCTGCCGACCGAGACGATCTTCCAGGCGATCGGCCAGGCACTTCACACCACCACCGCCACCCGCCAGTCGCGCAAGGGCGAGATCTCCACGTGGAAGGCACACGCGCCCGCGTTCGCGGGCAAGATGGCCGTCGAGGCCGTTGACCGTGCCATGCGGGGGCAGACCAGCCCCACCCCGATTTACGAGGGCGAGGACGGCGTGATCGCCTGGCTGCTCGACGGGCCCGAGGGCCGCTACGAGGTGCCGCTGCCGGAGAAGGGTGAGGCACGCCTCGCAATCCTCGACAGCTACACGAAGGAGCACTCCGCCGAATACCAGGCGCAGGCGTGGATCGACCTCGCGCGCAAGCTCGGCACGGAGCATCCCGAACTGCGCGACCCGGCCACGATCGTGCGTGCCGTGCTCCACACCAGCCACCACACCCACTACGTCATCGGCTCCGGCGCGAACGACCCCCAGAAGTACGACCCCACGGCCAGCCGCGAGACGCTCGATCACTCCATCCCGTACATCTTCACGGTCGCCCTTCAGGACGGCGAGTGGCACCACGAGCGCTCCTACGCGCCCGAGCGCGCTGGCCGCCCCGACACGGTCGAGCTCTGGAACAAGGTCACGACCGTCGAGGACGCGGAGTGGACGCGCAGGTATCACTCGAACGACATCACCGAGAAGGCGTTCGGTGGCCGGGTCGAGATCGACCTCGCCGACGGCAGCCGGATCGTCGAGGAGATCGCCGTCGCGGATGCCCACCCGCTCGGCGCGCGCCCGTTCGCTCGCGAGCAGTACGTGGCCAAGTTCCGTGCGCTTGCCGATGGTGTCCTCGCCCCGGTGGAGATCGAGCGATTCCTCGAGACGGCCCAGCGCCTCCCCGAGCTCACCGCCGAGGAGCTGGGTGGTCTCACCATCAACGGCTCGTTCCCGGCAGTAACCCCGAAGGGAATCTTCTAATGCTGTACTCCACCACCTCGGCCGCCGCGAAGCGCCAGGCGTTTCGCGAGCGGCTCGCCACCGGCGAGATCCTTCAGTTCCCCGGAGCGTTTAACCCGCTCTCCGCGAAGCTCATCCAGGAGAAGGGGTTCGACGGTGTCTACATCTCCGGTGCCGTCCTCGCCGCCGACCTGGGCCTTCCCGATATTGGGCTCACGACCCTCACCGAGGTCGCGACCCGGGGTGGCCAGATCTCGCGGATGACCGACCTCCCGACCCTCATCGACGCGGACACCGGGTTCGGCGAGCCCATGAACGTGGCGCGCACCGTGCAGGAGCTCGAGGATGCCGGAGTCTCGGGCCTTCACATCGAGGACCAGGTCAACCCGAAGCGCTGTGGTCACCTCGACGGCAAGGCCGTTGTCGACACGGACACGGCGCTCAAGCGCATCCGTGCGGCTGCGGATGCCCGTCGCGACCCGAACCTGCTGATCATGGCTCGCACCGACATCCGTGCCGTCGACGGCTTGCAGGCCGCGATCGACCGCGCAAAGGCGCTCGTCGACTCGGGGGCGGACGCGATCTTCCCGGAGGCCATGAAGGACCTCGCCGAGTTCGAGGCCGTGACCAGCGCGGTTGACGTGCCGGTGCTCGCGAACATGACCGAGTTTGGCAAGAGCGAACTGTTCACGAAGCAGCAGCTCGCCGACGTGGGCATCTCGATTGTGATCTACCCGGTGTCACTCCTGCGCATCGCCATGGGGGCAGCAGAACGAGGTCTCGACGCGCTCGCCGCCGAAGGGTCCTTGCAGTCCCAGGTTGCAGGAATGCAGACTCGTGCAAGGCTGTATGAACTCCTCGACTACGAGGCGTACAACGGGTTTGACACCTCGATCTTCAACTTCTCGCTCGACTCCCATTTCGGCAACTAGGCACATCAACCACGAAGGACGGTCATGACCGACATCGAGATCCGGAAGGGGCTCGCGGGCGTCGTTGTTGACACCACCGCGATCTCCAAGGTCAACCCCGAGACGAACTCCCTGCTGTACCGCGGTTACCCCGTGCAGGATCTCGCCGCGAAGTGCACCTTCGAGGAGGTCGCCTACCTGCTGTGGCACGGCGAGTTGCCCGACGCTCGGCAGCTCGCGGAGTTCGAGCAGTTCGAGCGTGCTCATCGCCACCTCGACCCGGTGGTCAAGCGGGTCATCGACGAACTGCCGACCACGTCACATCCCATGGATGTGGTGCGCACCGCAGTGAGTGTGATCGGGGCGTCCGACCCGACGGCCAGCGACTCCTCCGAGGCGGCGAACCTCGACAAGGCGATGCGACTGTTCGCACAGCTTCCCGCGATCGTCGCCTACGACCAGCGCCGTCGACGTGGTGAGCACCTCGTTGAGCCCCGGGACGACCTCGGCTACTCGGCCAACTTCCTGCACATGACCTTCGGCGAGGTGCCTGACCTGGTCGTCGTGACTGCGTTTGACGTGTCGATGATCCTCTACGCGGAGCACTCGTTCAACGCCTCCACGTTCACCGCGCGCGTGATCACGTCAACGCTCTCGGACCTGTACTCCGCGGTCGTCGGAGGCATCGGCGCCCTCAAGGGCCCCCTGCACGGTGGTGCCAACGAGGCCGTCATGCACATCTTCGACGAGATCGGCACCGCCGACAAGGCGGAGGGCTGGCTGGATGCTGCGCTCGCCGAGAAGCGCAAGATCATGGGTTTCGGCCACCGGGTCTACAAGAACGGTGACTCGCGCGTGCCCACGATGAAGGCCGCACTCGACACCCTTGTCGAGTACTACGACCGGCCCGACATGGCCGAGCTGTACGCGGCACTCGAGTCGGCGATGACCGAGCGCAAGGGCATCCTTCCGAACCTCGACTACCCGTCCGGCCCCGCCTACAACCTCATGGGCTTTGACACCCTCACGTTCACGCCGCTGTTTGTGGCGAGCCGCGTGACCGGGTGGACGGCCCACGTGATCGAGCAGCTGCGCGCGAACGCGCTCATCCGCCCGCTGAGCTCGTACGTCGGCCCCGACCAGCGCGAGGTTCCCTAGCCCCCTCCCCGGCGACTTGCGAGTTCGGCACCTTCCAGCGGCTCTTATACGGGTTTCTGGATGCGAAAGTCGGATGTCGTCACGCACGTAGGCTGGAGCTATGCAGAATCTCACGCTTAACGACGGCACGACCATCCCCCAGCTCGGGTTTGGCGTGTTTAAGGTCGACCCCGACGAAACCGAGCGCATCGTCACCGACGCGCTGGAGGTGGGCTACCGGCACATCGACACCGCGGCGATCTACGGCAACGAGATTGGGGTGGGTCGGGCGATTGCGAAGTCCGGGATTCCCCGCGACGAGCTCTACGTCACCACCAAGTTGTGGAACTCGGACCAGGGCACCCAGTCGGCGTTCGACGCGATCGACCTGAGCCTCGAAAAGCTGGGCCTCGAGAGCGTGAACCTCTACCTCATCCACTGGCCACGCCCCGACCTCGACAAGTACGTGGAGAGCTGGCACGCGCTGGAGCAGATTCAGGAGCGAGGACAGGCGACCTCGATTGGCGTCTCGAACTTCCACGAGAACCACCTCACGCGTCTGATCGCGGAATCCACCGTGGTGCCCGCGGTCGACCAGGTCGAGCTGCACCCGACCTTCGCGCAGAAGCCGCTGCGGGAGTTCCTCGCGAGCAAGGGCATCCACACGGAGGCCTGGGGGCCGCTGGGCCAGGGCAAGTA
>CBDIIE010000011.1:0-191200 GCA_965279605.1 Rhodoglobus sp. | reverse complement strand
GGTAGTCGTATGTCTCGACGGCGCTGGGCTCGCTCATCCGCACCTCGCTGTTGCCGTTTGCAATCAGCTCGTTCGCGCGGTCCGCGATCCACGTGGTCGCATCGCTGTCCGCCGGGCCACCGTGTGGCGGGTTGTACTTGAAGCCACCATCGCGCGGAGGGTTGTGGCTCGGCGTGATGACAATGCCGTCGGCCCGGTCGGAGTGACCGGCCGCGTTGTAGGCGATGATCGCGTGGCTGAGCGCCGGGGTGGGCACCCAGTCGTCGTACTCGTCGACGAGCACCCGCACTCCATTGGCCTCGAGCACCTCGAGCGCCGTGGTCTCCGCCGGGCGCGACAGGCCGTGGGTGTCCTTGCCAATAAACAGCGGACCGGTGATGCCCTGGGCCGCCCGGTACTCCACGATCGCCTGTGTGATCGCGGAGATGTGGTTCTCGTTGAACGCGGTGTCGAACGCGGAGCCGCGGTGGCCACTCGTGCCAAAGACCACACGCTGCTCGGGCACCGAGACGTCCGGGGTCTTCTTGTAATAGGCCTCGACGAGCTCGTGCACGCTGATGAGGTCGTCCTGGCTGGCGGGCAGGCCTGCGCGATCGTTCATGCTGTCAGTCTGGCATTGGCGCACCGCGGTAGACCACCGGGCGGTCAGGCGTGGCCATAAACTCGTGAGCATGCCTGAGACCTACTCGTACCTCGGCCCGGCCGGCACGTTCACCGAGGCCGCGCTCAAGCAGGTGCCCGAGGCCGCGGGCGCCACGTGGCGGTCGGTCAATAACGTCGGCGAGGCCCTGGATGACGTTGTCACCGGCCGCAGCATCGCCGCGATGATCGCCATCGAGAACTCCATTGAGGGTGGGGTGAGCGCCACCCAGGACGCCCTCGCCACCATCCCGAACCTGCGCATCGTGGGCGAGTACCACGTTCCCGTGAACTTCGTGCTGGTGGCCCGGCCCGGTACCTCGCTCGCCGACGTGAAGGTTGTGAACGCGCATCCGGTCGCGTACGCGCAGACTCACCTTTGGCTGGAGAAGAACCTGCCCAGTCACGGGCACATCCCGGCGACGTCGAACGTGGCGGCCGCGGCATCCCTGCTGGACGGATCGTTGGCGGATGCCGCGGTCGCCCCTCCCGGAATCACCGACCACTACGACCTCGAGGTGCTTGCCGAGGCGATCGGCGACAACCCGAACGCGGTCACCCGATTTGTGCTCGTCTCCCGCACGGCGGCCCTGCCCGCGCCGACGGGCTCCGACAAAACGTCGATCATCGCCGAGCTGCCCGATGACACCGCCGGACGCCTGTTGGAGATGCTCGAGCAGTTCGCCACGCGCGGCGTGAACATGAGCCTGCTTGAGTCGCGACCCATTGGCGACGCCCTCGGGCGGTACCGGTTTGTGATCGACCTCGACGGCCACATCCTCGACGAACGTGTCGCGGATGCCCTGCTCGGCCTTAAGCGTTTTTCACCCAACGTGATCTTCCTGGGCAGCTACCCGCGTGCCGACAAGCAGGCGATCACCGTGACGGAGCGCTACGGCAACGACTCGTTCATCGAGGCGCGCGACTGGCTTCGTGCCCTCATCTCGGGCGAGCCCCTCTAATACGCGAGTTCCTCGCGCTCTCCACACTCGCGAGTTCCTCGCGCTCCCCTCCTTCGCGAGTTCGCTTGTTTGTAGCGTTTTTGGGCGCTCGCATGCCCCTTCCAAGCGAACTCGCGGGGTGGGGGCGCGAGTTTAGGCGAACTCGCGGCGGCGGCGGGCGAGAACTGTGCGGATGCGGTGAGTCAGCTCCGTCGGATCCTTCAGATCGTCCGCGTTCAGCTCCATCACGTACCAGCCCTGTGACTCGAGGCGCGAGCGTCGCGTCAGGTCCTTTCGCCACTGGCCGCGCTCGCGGTGGTAGTCACCCTGGTACTCGATGAGGAACTTCACCTCCGGGTACGCGAGATCGAGACGCACGCCCTTCCCCGTCTCGGTGAGCACGGTCTCGTAGTTCACCCGCGGTCTCGGCAGCCCGGCGAGCATCAGGATCACTCGAAGTCGGGACTCCGCGGGGGACTCGGAGCGGGCATCCAGTAGCTCAAGGGCCAGCCGCGCCTTCTTCACGCCGCGTCTGCCGGTCATCCGCTCCACGATCCAGCGGAGGTCCTCGATCGTGGTGAGAGGCGAGCGCCAGTGGATGAAGTAGTCGCCCAGTGCCACAAGGTCGCCAAGCGAGAGTACGGCGCTCATGTCGCGCCAGGTGCGGGCGACCGAGGTGACACGCAGCCCGCCGACGAACGTGATGTCGCAGTCGGGAAGTTGGGCGCTGTGCCCGGCCATCCCCTTCGCGTGTGGGGTGGGATGTGGCGCCGGGACCGTCACGTGAAGTGTCGGCGCCTGTTCCAACCGCCAGGGCAGGGGGCCACCGTGCAGCCGGACGGCCGTGGTGTGACTAAAGACCGCCTCGTTCTGGATGCGGTGGGCCAGCAGCTCGCAGCGCTCCGCGAGTGTGGTGGCCTGGCCAACACGACGGACTCCCCACACGGAATGGTCGAGATCTCGCGCTCGGAGCCGGTCCGCGGGAACTCCCGCTTGCCTAGCGTCGTGTTGGTCAAACGGGCCACGGTGCAGGGGTTCGGGCAGAGGGGTGAGTCGCACGTCGCCATGGTGCCGAGCATCCCGGCGGTGACGCGTCATCCATCCACAACCCCTCGCGAGTTCGCTTGGAAGGGGCATGTTTGCGCGCGAGGATGCCCCTTCCAAGCGAACTCGCGGATGGGGGAGG
This sequence comes from Rhodoglobus sp., assembly GCA_965279605.1. Taxonomy (GTDB): domain Bacteria; phylum Actinomycetota; class Actinomycetes; order Actinomycetales; family Microbacteriaceae; genus Rhodoglobus. Next base: position 188,434 of record CBDIIE010000011.1, on the reverse strand, counting down.
GCGCGCGGCCCGGGCGACCGCGCTACGGGAGCGGGAGGTGAGCGCGTGCTACTGCGCGGCGGGGACGCGCACCGTGAGAGCACCCGCGTCGACCCACGTGCGCACGGACTTCGCCTCGCCGAACTCGTCGCCGTCGAGCTGGAACTCCTGCGGCGTCTCCACTGTCATCGTGATGTCGCGCGTCGTGAAGTACGTCACGTCGCGGACGTCCTTCGAGAGGTCGATGATCTTGCGCCCGATGGCCGACTTGCGCAGCACACCGTTCTCCCACGCGACCTTGCGCCACACCTTCGCCCAGCCGAACGGTCCGCGGGGGCGCAGGGCAGCCACATCCAGTCGGCCGTCGTCGGGTTGTGCGTCCGGCATCAGCAGGAGACCTCCGGGCAGCACGCCACAGTTGCCGATGATCACGGTGTGCACGTTCATCGAGCGGGGCGGGAGCCCGTCGAGCCGGTACTGCACGCGCACCGGCTTGAGCTCGGGCAGCGAGCGCGCGATGCCGTCAATGTAGGCGAGCCACCCCACCGCCTTCTTGAGCTTGGTGTTGGTGTTTTTGATCATCTTCGCGTCGAGCCCGAGGCCCGCCATCACCAGGAACGCGTGCTCCTCGGTGTCGCCATTGGCGCGCGTGATCTCCGAGATGCCGAGGTCGATGGAGCGGTCGGTTCCCGTGAAGGCGGCCGCAACCGCCGCATCGAGGTTAGAGAGGGGCAGGTCGAGGTTTCGGGCGAGCAGGTTGCCGGTGCCACTTGGCAGCACGGCCATCGGGATGCTCGTGTCTCGCAATGCCTCGGCGACGGCTCGCACGGTGCCGTCGCCGCCCGCCGCGAGCACCACGGCCGCACCACGACGAACCGCGGACTCGGTGACACCCTGGCCCGGGTCATCCTCGGTGGTCTCGAACCACGCGGTTGCACCCCAACCCGCCTGCTCGGCGGCATCGGTGACCGATTTGCGGAGCTTGTCGGCGTCGACCTTGATGGGGTTGTAGACGACAGCAGCTATCGGTTTCTTCTGGCCGTTCGCGCGGTTCGCCACGAGAGCTAACGCTACCTCCTCGCTGGGTAGGCTGGTGGTGTGATCGACCCCCAGCTTCTGCGCGACAACCCCGATGCCGTTCGACGCTCGCAGGTGCTCCGCGGGGCATCCGTCGAACTGGTCGACCAGGCCATCGCCGCCGATGCCGACCGGCGCGCCCGCATCGGCGAGTTCGAGACCCTTCGGGCGGAGCAGAACGCCTTTGGCAAGACCGTCGCGGCGGCGCCCAAGGAGCAGAAGAAGGAGCTCGTCGCGCAGGCCCAGGAGCTTGCTGCCCGGGTGAAGGCGGCCCAGCAGGCATCCACGGATGCGGAGGCGGAGTTCACCCGGATCGTGGGCGCCCTCGGCAACGTGACAATCGACGGCGTTCCGGCCGGCGGCGAGGATGACTGGGTGCTGGTGCGCGAGCACGGCACCCCCGCCACGTTCGACTTCGAGCCACGCGATCACGCCGAACTGGGTGAGCTTCTTGGCGCCATCGACATTGCGCGCGGCGTGAAGGTTTCGGGCAGCCGCTTCTACTTCCTGCGGGGGGTGGGGGCCCGGCTTGAGCTCGCGCTCATGAACATGGCGCTCGACAAGGCGCTCGCGCAGGACTTCATCCCCCTGATTACCCCCACGCTCGTGCGCCCCGAGATCATGGCGGGCACCGGCTTCCTCGGCGAGCATGCCGACGAGGTGTACCACCTCGACAAGGACGACGACCTCTACCTGACCGGCACCAGCGAGGTCGCCCTCGCCGGCTACCACTCGGATGAGATCCTCGACCTGAGCGCCGGTCCGATGCGCTACGCGGGGTGGTCGACCTGCTACCGCCGCGAGGCCGGGTCGGCGGGCAAGGACAACCGTGGCATCCTGCGCGTCCACCAGTTCAACAAGCTGGAGATGTTCAGCTACGTGCTCCCGGAGGACGCCGAAGCGGAGCACGAGCGTCTGCTCAGCTACCAGGAGTCGATGCTGCAGGCGTGTGGGCTGGCCTACCGTGTGATCGACGTGGCGGCCGGTGACCTGGGCTCGAGCGCCGCGCGCAAGTTCGACGTCGAGGCGTGGGTTCCCACGCAGGGCACCTACCGCGAACTCACGAGCACCAGTAACTGCACGACGTACCAGGCGCGCCGCCTCGACATCCGCTATCGCACCGAGTCGGGCAAGACCGCGCCGGTTGCCACCCTCAACGGCACGCTCGCGACAACCCGCTGGCTCGTGGCGATTCTCGAGACCCACCAGCAGCCCGATGGCTCGGTGGTCGTGCCGGATGCCCTGCGCCCCTACCTCGGAGGCCTCGAGGTGCTCGACCGTGTCTGACCGGTGGCTCATCGCCCTCGACATTGATGGCACCGTGCTTCGCGAGGACGGCAGTATGGGCGACTCGGTCGTGCAGGCGGTGGGTCATGTGCGCGATCTGGGCCACGAGGTGATGCTTGCGACCGGGCGTTCCGTCGCGATGACAATGCCCATCCTCGAGCGCCTGGGCATCGAGCCCGAGTACGTGGTGTGCTCGAACGGCGCCATCACCCTCAAACGCGACCGCGACGCCGTGCTTGGCTACCGGCGCTTCAACGTGGAGACGTTCGACCCCACCGAGGTGCTGTCGACGATCCGCGAGAACCTCGAGAGCGCGAACTTTGCCGTCGAGGACGAGCTGGGCCACTACCAGTACACGGGGTTCTTCCCGGATGGTGCCCTGGGTGCGGTCGCCGAGAAGGTCGAGGACTTTGACGAGCTTCTGCACGACCGCGCGACACGGGTTGTGGTGATCTCGCCGGAGCACGCCATCGAGGACTTCCTCTCCGTTGTCGAGCGGATGGGCCTGCACAAGGTGAGCTACAACGTCGGTTGGACCGCGTGGCTCGACATCGCGCCGGACGGCGTGAACAAGTCGACCGCGTTGGAGCGGGTGCGTGAGCTTCTGGGCATCCCGCGCTCGCGGGTGTTGGCGATGGGCGACGGCCGCAACGACATTGACATGCTCGAGTGGGCATCCGCGGAGGGTCGTGGAGTCGCGATGGGCCAGGCGCCCGAAGAGGTGCTCGCGGCCGCCAACGAGGTGACCGGTACTGACCTCGATGATGGCGCCGCGACGGTTCTCGCCGCGTTCTAGAGGTTTTTTCAGACACGTCGGTTAGGCTCCGGGATCTATGAGTGAGTTGCGACCGAGAGCAGAGCTTCGTTCGGCGACCCCGGGCATCGCGCGGCACGGTCGTCTGAAGAAGAACCGCGCCTGGCCGATGGTGTTGTCGGTCATCGCGGGGAGCCTCGCCGTGGTGCTCGTCAGTGGTGCCGCGGTCGGCGCAGTTGTGGTCAACAGCCTCACCTCGCACGTCGACACCGTGGTGATTGGTCCGACGGATGCGCCGCCGATCCCGCAGATCGGCGAGATCGAGGGTGGCTTCAACATCCTCATCGTCGGAAGCGACACACGACTCGGCCAGAACGGCATCGGCGGTAGCTACGAGGACGAGTCGGGCAACCTCAACGACGTCAACATGCTCCTGCACGTCTCGCAGGACCAGACGAACGCCGTCGCAATCTCGTTCCCGCGCGACATGGTCGTGGACATTCCGGAGTGCCCACAGGACGACGGATCCACGAAGGGCTACACAACTCAGCCGCTGAACGAGTCGCTGTATGCAGGCGGAGACGCGGGCGGGCTCAACTGCGTGGCGATGACGATCACCGAGCTCACGGGGCTCCCGATCCAGTTCGCGGGCATGATCGACTTCACCGGCGTGATTGCCATGGGGGATGCCATTGGCGGCGTTCCCGTGTGTGTTGACGGCCCCATCCACGACTACAACACGGGCCTCATGATCGATCAGGCCGGAACGTACACGATGCTCGGTGTCGACGCGCTGGCGTTCCTGCGCACGCGCGAGCACGTGGGCGACGGCAGCGACCTGACCCGCATCTCGTCGCAGCAGGTGTACCTCTCCGCGCTCGTGCGCAAGCTCAAGAGCGAGGAGACCCTGACCGACCCGACCAAGGTCTACAACCTGGCCCGGGCCGCCCTCGACAACATGCAGCTCTCGACGAGTCTCGCGAGCGTGGACACCATGGTGGCGATCGCCCTGGCGCTCAAGGACATCCCGCTCGAGAACGTGACGTTTGTGCAGTACCCCGGATACACCGGTGGCGAGGGTGTGTACGCGGGCAAGGTTCAGCCGAACCGCGGCCTCGGTGACCAGCTCATCGCGCTGGTCGCGGCAGACCAGTCGTTTGTGCTTGACCCGGAGACGGCCGAGCATGGCTCCGTGGTCGACCCCAACGCGCCCGTCGCCGAGCCGAGCGTGGATGTGTCGGGCCGACCCGTGGTGTCGGGAATCCCCGGGCAAACGGCGGCCGACTACCGCTGCTCGGTTGCCAACGACTACTAGGGGCGTTCCGACCGTATTATCAGGGTGGCGTGCCGGGCATCCGTTACACTCGGAGCTTGGTCACGCCGGGGAGGGCTGTCCGAGCGGCCGATGGAGCCAGTCTTGAAAACTGGTGGGCAGAAATGTCTCGTGGGTTCGAATCCCACGCCCTCCGCTCATGGTGGCCACCTGCCGCAGGGTTATGAAGGGACGCGTGATGAGCGAGCTACGACCGAGGGCCGAACTGCGTTCGGCGACCCCGGGGATCGCCCGCCACGGCAAGCTGAAGAAGCATCGGGCGTGGCCGATGATCCTCGGGATCATTGGCGCATCGCTGGTTGTGGTGCTCGTTAGTGGCGCATCCGTGGGTGCGATCGTTGTCAACAGCCTGACCTCCAAGGTCGACACCGTTGAGCTGATTAGCGAGACGGATGGCCCGCCCCCCGCCATCGGCGCAATCGAGGGTGGCTTCAACATCCTCATTGTCGGAAGCGACACCCGCCAGGGCCAGAACGGGATCGGCGGCAGCGAGGAAGAAGAAACCAGCAACCTCAACGACGTCAACATCCTGCTGCACGTCTCGCAGGACCAGACGAACGCGGTTGCCATCTCGTTCCCGCGCGACATGGTCGTGGGCATCCCCGAGTGCCCATGGGATGACGGCTCCGGCGACGTCAAGGGTTACTCGACCGAGCCCATCAACACCGCCCTGTTCTACGGCGGCCTCAACTGCGTCGCGATGACCGTGAGCGAGCTCACCGGCCTGCCGATCCAGTTCGCGGGCATCATCACGTTCAACGGCGTGATCGCCATGGGGGATGCCATCGGTGGTGTTCCCGTGTGTGTCACCGGCCCGATCGACGACCCCAACACGGGCCTCACGATCGCCCAGGCGGGCACCTACGAGCTTCGTGGTGTTGACGCGCTGGCGTTCCTGCGCTCGCGCGAGGGTGTCGGTGACGGCAGTGACCTGACCCGCATCTCGTCGCAGCAGGTGTACCTCTCCGCGCTCGTTCGCAAGCTGCAGGCGGACGAGACACTCGGTGACTTCAAGAAGGTCTACGACCTGGCCTCGGCGGCGCTGTCGAATATGCAGCTCTCGTCGAGTCTCGCGAACCTCGACACGATGATTGCGATCGCGGGTGCTCTCAAGGACATCCCGCTCGAGCGGGTGACTTTCGTGCAGTACCCGGGCACCACCGGTGGCGACGGTGTGTACCTCGGCAAGGTGCGCCCGGACACGGTCGCCGGTGACCAGCTCATGGCGTACGTCGCCGCGGACCAGCCGTTTGTGCTTGCTGCCGCCGGGGATGACCGTGGCTCGACCGTCGACCCGAACGCTCCAGCGCCCGACCCCAGTGCGGCACCCATCGACAACTCGGGCTTGCCCGTGCTTGAGGGTGTCACCGGCCAGACCGCTGCGCAGTACACCTGCTCCGTCGCCAACGAGTAGGCGGATGGTGCTGGCGGCAACGCTGGCAGGCGCGCGTGCGCGAAAAAGCCGACTGGCTCCGAGCTGACGTCAGGAGCCAGCCAGCTTGTGGCAATCGTACGTGTCCTCCTTTTGGAGGACAAGTCACGATTGTGCAAAGGCGCAGCGCCGCTCGGCTATGATTGCTGACGAACTACCGGGAGACGTCGCATAGTTCGGCCTAGTGCACCACCCTGCTAAGGTGGAGAACCCTTTATTGGGTTCCGTGGGTTCAAATCCCACCGTCTCCGCAGTGTGATGTCTCGGGTCATCGTTCATAGATGACTCGGGACATCGTTCACATTTCGCTCTCCTTGTGGAGGGCGTTTTGTGGTTTCTGGGGTTGGTAGTCGCGTGTTGGGTCGAGGGTCTTCTTGGGGATGAGAGACCGCCACCGCCACCGCCACCGCCATCGCCACCGCCTGCGGTTGCTGAGAGCTACACGAATGGCCAGCCACTCACACGTTCAAAATGTAAAACACACGTGAATGTTGACAAACACACGAAAAGACACGTATGTTGAGTTCCAACCAAATCAGGAGAAGGAGATTGAGATGACTACCACCATCGTTGCCGAGACTCGCGCGCTGCCGTTGGAGATTCGCAACGTGGGTGAAGTCGATGACGCCGGCTCCACTCACATCGAGTGTCAGATGACTGGCGCATTCCTCATCGATCTCTACAAGAATGGCTTGCTCAAGACCACTGGCAACATTCGTCCGGAGCACCAGCCCGGCCAGGTGCTGCGTGGCAAGACCAAGGCGAAGATCGACAAGTGGACTCGGGAACTTCTTGCGAACGACGCGATTATCGGCAACATCTCGGTTCGGCTGGACCCGACGCATTCTTCCTATGAGATCTGGTTCGATGAGGATACCGGCGAATTGTGCATGACCATTACGGAGGGTGTGCTTGATTGCGCGGTCGACTCCCTTTCGCGGATCAAGGCGATTATCGCGGCTGCGGAGAATCCGCTCGGGAGCTTCGATCTGGGGACTCGTTTTCAGGTGCGGATTTGGCTGCTCGATGACGACAACGCCAAGAAGGTTGCCACGATCTACAACACGCGCGGCGACAAGGTTAACGATTCGACCGCCAAGTATGCCTATTCGGAGACTAAGGAACAGGAGGTCGCTCGCACGCTGGTCAACAAGAGCCAGCATCTCGGACAGGACAACGTTGAGGTGCTTTCCAACTCCGTTTCCGCGAGTTCCTACAAGCTGACTGCCTTCAACACGATCAGCCAGGCGATCGAGACTTCCTGGAAGGGTGGCCCTGTTACGTCGGCGGACGTTGCGGCTCAGGCCAGCTGGCTCATAGATGCGTGGGATGCGCTCGTGCGGGTGCGACCGGAGTTTGGGAAGATCTCAACGCCGGAGCGTCAAGAGCAGCGTCGCCGCTCGATTGCGTCATCCGCCGTCGCGATCTACGGGATCATTGGCGCGATGTCGACAATGTACGTGCGTCACATTGATCCGGTAATTGCTTTCGCGGCGATCGCCCCCCGCGACACAACCCCGGACCTCTTCGACTGGGACAATCCGATCTGGACTCAGGCAGGTGTTGTTACGCCTGGCGAGAAGGACAAGCCGACGACTCGCAACAGCTTCCAGGCCCGCCGCGCCGCGATTCGGATACTGCGGTCTGAGATGGGACTCAGCTTCGAGGATGAGGACTGAATTGATAGCCCCCGGTAATGACGAAGTCGCCGCGGTTTCCCGAGGCGACTCCAAAACCCCTTTCAGGGAATACCTTGTCAGCCTAGGCGCCATTCGATGATCAGTCAACCGACCGCAACAGAGCGCGTCGCCTTGCTACGCTCTCTTGCGTCTGAGCGTATGCGGCCATACCGGGCGGTTTTCGGGGGCGACAATGTTCAAGCACTCGACCTCTACATATTCGAGATGGATCTCACCGCAGCTCTGCATCAGGTGATTGCGGCACTGGAAGTCCTGATGCGCGAGGCAATGCACCGCGCTTTATCGGAGACCTATGGCACCACTTGGTTCGACACGCATCGGCATCTTTTCGACGACCGAACTCGCGAACAGATCGTCAAGGCTAAACGCGACCTCCCCAAGGTTCACAGCCCTGGCAAGTTCGTCGCAGAGATGGATTTTGGATCTTGGACATATCTCCTTGAGGCGGGGGGCTGGGCCGATGCCAATGGGCCGGGTCGTTACGAGACAGACTACGACTCGGCCCTCTGGGTGCCGGCATTTCAGCGCGCATTTGGGAACGCTTCACCTCCTGCCGGAAGGGCACAAGTCTCGCGTCTCGCGCGTCGTGCTCGCTGGGCTCGAAACCGGATTGCTCATCGAGAGTCGGTGGTTTTTGGGCTCCCCCAACCCGGCCAGCGAACTCCTTCGGGGCAGCCAATTCGCCAGACACCCGCGAGTCTACTGAGTGATGTCCGTACTCTCGCGGGGTACGTCGATGCAGACGTCGAGAGCTGGCTGAGGAGTTGTGCTCACGCCGATGCGCTACTGGCCGACAGCAAGGCTGTTGCTGCGATCGCTTATGCCCAGGTGAACTTAAGGTGCTCTTGGATTTAGATTCGCTCTTAGCGCCGCAACATTGGAAGACGGAGGTGGCACCGCAGTGAACAACGTAGACGGCGATTCCCCTCAGGTGCCTGGAAGGCTGCAAGGAACCCTTGGAACCGTCGTCGGAACACTCATCGCCGGTGTGCCAATCCTCATCGCGACGCCGTTCATCACGAAGATCCTCAACGACGCAATTGCCGAGCAGGGTGTGAGCTCGGCTGCTCTCGCCGTCGTGTTGTACATCATCGCCTTCGGGGCTCCGTTCGTTGTCCTCGTGTTTATTGTGCGGAGTTTCATCAATAAGCGTCTACGCATGAAGGTCTGGGGATGGTGGATTCGCTGGGGTCTCTCGTTGAGCACCTCGAAGCAGCGCCAGAGAAAGCTCGACACCGAAGTGGAGCTGGCCGAGAAGAACGCGATGAAGGAGGGCAAGCGGGCCGGATTCAAGCTCGCAGCCGAGAAGATGCGACCATTGGTCGACTCGTATGCGTCCAAGACGAAGGTGATTGAGGCGGAGCGCGACGAGCTAAAGAAGGATCTCGAGACCGCTCTCACAACCCTCAAGCAGCAGGGTCAGGATTTCCCTCCGCCTGCTGTCGCCTTGCCGCCCCTTGAGCCGCGCTGGGCACTTGTCCCTGTTCAGGTTGAGCCTGAAGAGCACGGCCCGCGCTATCGTCGGTGGAAGCTTGTCAACATGGCAGAAGATAGCGCGGCGTACAACGTTCGCGTCGATGCGTCGGCTGAAGGTCGACTGCGGCACACCGACGGGGCAACGTGGAAGGACATGTCAGGCAGGACAGAGCGAATGTTCGGCGGAGAGCTCAGCGAGGTGGCCGCGCGTGACGGCTTCAACCTCATCGTCTGGTGGACCGAGGGTGACCCGAGCTACCATCCAAGTAAGGAGTACGTCCCCCCAAGCGAGGACGTCTGGGGAGAGCACGTCTAGGGACTGTTCGTATCCAGGTGTGGGCACGGAGGCGGGCTCCCCAACCCGGCCCTGAACGTGATTGTGGTGTTACTGCCAGCGCGAGCTACCCTGACGTTCGCAATGTTGCGCGCGCGACTAGCGCCGCACGGCGGATTGACCCAAGCTGGATGGCGTGTCCGTCGCATCCCCTGAGCCTGCCGATCGACTGCGGTCGTCGCGGTCGTCGCTGAAGTGGACGCGGTACCCCGAGGGGGTGCTGCCACTTTTTGTCGCGGAGATGGACTACCCAGTCTCGGAGCGCATCCGTGAGGCCATCACGGAACGGGTCGCGGCATCCGACCTCGGCTATGTCGACTCGCCTGGGCCACTTGCGGCCGCGTTCGCCGGGTTTGCTCAGCGCCGGTGGGGCTGGAGCGTGGACGATGCCGACGTGCGGATCGCGACCGACGTGAGTGTCGGGATCGTCGAGTCCCTGCGGTTCGGGGCCGAGCCGGGCACGCCCGTTGTCGTGACCTCGCCCGTGTACCCGCCGTTCTTCGAGCTCGTCGACGAGGCGCGGATGCCCGTGGTCGACATCCCCATGCTGGAGAACGTCGAGGGGTGGACCTTCGACCTGGAACGCATCGAGGACGCCTTTATCGCCGGCGCTCGCGCGATGCTCCTGTGTAACCCACACAACCCCCTCGGTGTGCCACACCCGCCCGAGGTGCTCGCCGAGCTCGCCATGATCGCCGCTCGCCACGACGTGCTGGTGGTTGCCGACGAGGTGCACGCCCCACTGACGTATCACGGGGCCACGTTCACCCCCTTCGCGACGGCCGCCGCCCAAGTGGGGTGCCGTGCGGTGACCGTGACCTCGGCGAGCAAGGGCTGGAACATGGCCGGGATGAAGTGCGCGATTATGGTGCCGTCCGGCGACCGTGCGCGGGCCGTGCTAGACGGACTGCCCCAGGAGGTGGCGTCGCGCACGAGCATCCTCGGCCTGCACGCCAACGTCGCAGCCTATGGTGACGAGGTGTGGCTCGATGAGACGATCTCGCGGATCATGCGCAACGACGCTCTGCTGGCCGATCTGTTGCGTCGACGCCTGCCGGTGGTGCACTACCGGCGCCCGACCGCCACCTATCTGGGATGGCTCGACTTTCGGGATCTGGGCCTGGGTCTCGATCCGGCCGAACGTGTTCTGAGTGACGCCCGGGTTGCCCTCAACTCGGGGCCCAGTTTTGGCGCTGCCGGCCGGGGGCACGCCCGCATCAACTTCGCGTGTGCACCCAGTGTGCTCGAGGAGGCCATCGACCGGATGGCCGCCGCGTTCGGCTGAGCGCCCCGCGACCTAGCCGAGCGGTTCGACCGCGATCACCGTCGCGAGCCACGGGCAGAAGATGTCGCTCGTGAGGGTGCCGTCCTCGACGTATTCGGGCAGGCCGTCACACACCTCGGTGGTGAAGTCCGTGAACTCGAGCGTCGCCGGGTCGATGTGCCACGACCACGGCTCGTTCACGCTGGGGTCGTTGCGCACGATCGTTCCGACGGGGATGCTCGCGACCTCCTCTCCGGCGAGGAGCTGCTGGGCGTGCTCCACGAGCTCGGGTGTAATCAGTTCGATCTTGAACTCCTGGCCTTCGATCTCGAAGGTCGCCACACTCGGGACTGCGGGGCCGGAGCTTGCGCATCCGACGGTGGTCGCCACAATGCCGAGGGCGAGGATGCTGGCCAGGGCGATGTGTCGCCCGCGCCGGGTGATGCCGTTCATGGGGTTCTCCTGTGGTGAGTGGTTGTCGAGGGCGTTGCCCTCACCACGACGGTAGTTGCGCTGCGTGGGCCACCGACTGGTCGTTTTGTCCAGTTCTGCCCTAGCCCCCCACCGCCGTCGCGATCCAGATAAACAGGGGGATGCCCAGGCCCAAGTTCACCGGGAAGGTCACGCCGAGGCTCGCCGTGAGTGGGTACGCGAGGATCGCCTCGGGAAGTGCCATGCGCACCGCGGCCGGGGCGGCGATGTAGGACGCGCTCGCGGCGAGCACCCCGAGTATCGCGGCACCGCCGACCCCAAGCCCCGCGGCGGTACCGAGGAGCACGGTCGTCGAGCCCACCGTGAGCGGGAACATCACGGCGAACACGATCAGACCCACGGCCCCGTGCCGCAGAGCACCAAATCGCTGCGCAGCCTCGATGCCCAGGGCGAGCAGAAAAAGCACAAGCGCTCCGCGGAACAGATCGCCGAAGACGGGCTCGACGCTCGCGTAACCGGGTTCGCCGATGACCGCGCCGATTCCCAGGCCACCGACCAGCAGGAGGATCGACTTGCCGGTGACAATCTCGTGGACGGTCGCACCCCATCCACCCCGCACGCTGGCGTGCCGGCGCCCGAGCAGCAGCCCCACGAGGATGCCCGGAATCTCCATCACCGTCAGCACGGTGGCCGCGTACCCGGGCACGGCAATGGCGGCGGTCTCGAGGGCGACGATCGCGGCGGTGAAGGTCACGAGCGAGGTCGAGCCGTAGTGGGCCGCGACCGCGCCCCGGTCGACGCCGCCCAGTGGGGTCACCACCCGAAGCACCGCATACACGATCAGGGGTGTGACCATGCCGATTGTCACGCCCAGAACCAGCGGAACAACAAGGTCGCTCGCCTCGGTGCTTCGCAGCGCCACGCCACCCTTCAGCCCAATCGCGAGCAGCAGGTAGATCGACAACCCCTGGGTGAGCGCGTCCGGAAGGCGGAGGTCGGAGCGCACTGCGACCGCGATGAGGCCGAGTGCGAAGGCGAGCACGGGAGCGCTGAGCAGGCTGGTGAGTGCGGCCGAGACATCCATTTTTCCTCCGGATTACCTGTGAAGTTTGTTTCATGCATTGAGCGTTCAGGACGGCCTTCTCCACTACGACGCAAAGGTGAGCACGTACTGGCCCGAGTTCGCGGCCTCGGGCAAGTCGAACGTGCGGGTTCGTGATCTCCTCTCGCACCGCTCCGGAGTCTCGGCCCCGCGCGAAGCGCTCACCCTCGACGAGGTGCTCGACTGGGATCGGGTGGTGAGCCGACTCGCCGCCCAGGAGCCCCTGTGGGAGCCGGGAACCGGGTATGCGTATCACGCGCTCACGCACGGCTGGCTCGCGGGCGAGGTCATTCGGCGGGTCACCGGTGTCAGCGTTGGCCAGTACTTTGAGCGGCTGGTTGCCGGCCCCCTCGGCGCGGATGCGTGGATCGGCTTGCCGGCGGGGCGTCATCCCGGCGTCGCGCACCTGCAGGTCGGCGCAACGCTCACCCAGCTCGTGGAGCAGCAGGCGGCAGCACGACCGGCGGACGTCATCGACTGGAGTGACCAGGCGATGACGCTGGGTGGGGCGTTCGCCCCCGAGCTGGTGACCGTGGACGGGGGGTTCAACGACCCCCACGTCCAGGCCGCGCAGATTCCCGGGGCGGGGGGCATCGCATCCGCGCGTGCCCTCGCGACCATCTGGTCGGCCACCGTTGTGGAGACCAACGGGGTGCGCCTCCTCGAGGACTCGACACTCGCCGAGGCGACCGTGCCACAGTCGGAGGGGGCACCCGTGTGGGACGTCCCGGGCCCGTGGCCACGGTGGGGCATGGGCTTCCAGCTCGACTCGGAGGCCAGGCGTTACCTCGGCGACAGCGGCTTTGGCCACGACGGCGCCGGCGGACAGGTCGCGTTCGCCGACCGGGACGCCCGCCTCGGGTTCGCCTTCATCACGAACCAGATGGAGGCGATCGACGACGTGCGGGCCACGCGTATCGTCGACGTGCTGCGCGAGGTCGTGCGCGGCTAGCCCCGCGCGCCCGCGCATTCCGCCCGCGCATTCCGCCCGCGCATTCCGCCCGCGCGGCTCACCCCATCCGCGAGTTCGCTTGTTTGTAGCTTTTTTGGGCCAAAACACCCCACAAACAAGCGAACTCGCGGGGTACTTCGCGAACTCGCGGGGTGGGAGGGCTACTTCGACGCCTTCGCCGGCGTGCGGTTCTCGGCCGAGACCATCCACGCGAACTGCTCGAGTCGCTCGATGATGGCGTGCAGCAGATCGGCGCTCGTGGGGTCCTCCTCGTCGACGGCGTCGTGAACGTCACGGCAGGTGCCGATGGTGGCCTCCAGGCGCTCGGTCACCAGGTCGACAGTGTCGGCGGTGTCGATCTCGCCCTGGGGATACTCGGGGAGTGTGGTGGTGTCGGCGACGGTGTCGCTGCGGCCGTCCGGCACACCATGCAGCGCGCGCATCCGTTCCGCGATCGTGTCACTGAAGGTGCGGGCATCCTCGATGATCTCGTCGAGCACCCGGTGGGTGTCACGGAAGTTCTTGCCGACCACGTTCCAGTGCGCCTGCTTGCCCTGCATCTGCAGCTCGAGCAGGTCGACCAGCACCTTCTGCAGGTTCTCGAGCAGCGTCTTGGATGCGACGAACCCCTTCTCTGCGTTCTGCCGGCGGGTCTGGCGGGAGCCGGTGCGGCCCGAGCCCGTTGTGGTTTCGGCCATGGTGATGTCCTTCCGTTGGCTGGACCTTGACGCTACGTGGCGTGGACGCACCCCGGCTAGGGGTTGACAACGGGGTAGTAATACCCGCTCTCCTGCCCCGCGAGTTCGCTTGTTTGTAGCTTTTTTGGGCCGAAACACCCCACAAACAAGCGAACTCGCGGGATGGAGGCGGGATGGAGGCGGGCTAGAAGAGCGTCGGCTGGGGCGTGGGCTCCAGTGCGGGGGCGAGAGCCGACGGGGCGAGAACGGCAGGGGCGAGAGCCGCGGGGCGGGCCCACGTGGTGCGATCGCCGAAGCCGTGTTTCTTCAGGAGCACGCTCATCCGCTCGCCCAGCCAGCGGCGGTACCCCTGCGGTGCGTACGACGAGTCGCGGTACATGGCCCCGTAGCGAGCAGACAGCTCCGGATGCTCGCGCGCAACCCACGCGAGGAACCACTCCCGCGCCCCGGGCCGCAGGTGCAGTGACCCGTACGTGACACGGGTCGCGCCGGCCTCGCGGATTGCGGCGAGCGCGGCATCCAGATGGCCGGTCGTGTCGGTGAGGTAGGGCAACACGGGCATCAGAAAGACGGAGACGTCGAAGCCCACGTCGGTCGCCGCGCGCACCGTAGCGAGCCGCGCGGCGGTGCTGGGGGTGCCGGGTTCGACGCGCTGCTGGAGGTCGTCGTCGAACACCGCGATCGACATGGCGAGGTCTATGGGCACCCGGGTCGCCGCGTCGGCGAGCAACCCCAGGTCGCGCCGCAGGAGGGTGCCCTTGGTCAGGATCGAGAACGGCGTGCGGCTCTCGGTGAGTGCCTCGATGATGCCCGGCATGAGCTGGTACCGGCCCTCAGCGCGCTGGTACGGGTCGGTGTTGGTGCCGAGGGCCACGGGATGCCGTGCCCATTTCGGCTTGGCAAGCTCGGTTCTCAGTACCTCGGCGACGTTAATCTTGACCACAACCTGGCTGTCGAAGTCCCGCCCCACGTCGAGGTCGAGATAGCGGTGGGTGCCGCGTGCGAAGCAGTAGACACAGGCGTGCGAGCATCCGCGGTAGGGGTTGATCGTCCAGTCGAACGGCATCGCGCTCTGGCCGGGCACACGGTTGAGGGCACTCTTCGCGAGCACCTCGTGAAACACCATTCCCGCGAACTCGGGGGTGCGCACGCTGCGCACGAGCCCCTGCACCCCGATCAGGCCGGCGCTCGCCGCCGCATCCACCGTCTGTCCGCTCCACCGCATAGCAACAGTAGAACATACATTCGAGTCCCGCGCGACCCTCCACCCTTCGCGAGTTCGCTTGTTTGTGGGGTCTGAGCGCCCAAACACCCCACAAACAAGCGAACTCGCGGTCAGGGGGAGGCAGTAGTGCGGCGCACCACGAGGCGCGTGGGGAACTCGATACGACCCGTTGCCGCCGTGGGGGATGCCCGAAGCTCCTGTGCCACCTCGACCGCACGCGCCGCCATCGCGCCGATGGGCTGGTTGATCGTCGTCAGGTCGGCGGCCTCGGCGGGGCCGTCATCGTCGAAACCCACCACGCCCAACCGCTCCGGCACCGAGACGCCCTCCGCGCGCGCGATGTCGAGCGCCTGCAAGGCGAGGTAATCCATCACCGCGAAGAGACCGATCCGCGCCGAGGTCGAGCGCACCAGGGGCGCAAGTTCGTCCGGGCTCTCGAGCGACACAACATCCGCGCCGGTCAGCTGGTGGATCGTGGCGCGAAAGCCGTCCTCGCGAGCCCGCCCAAAGCGATACCGCGGCCGACTGCGCAGCACCACGAACTGCTCGTACCCGCACGCGACCAGGTGCGCAGCGGCATCCGCCCCACCCTGGAAGTCAGTGGTGCCGACGCTCGGCAGGCGCCCGCGCGGTTCCGACCGGGGGTCGAGCAACACCACGGGGATGTTGAGCTGCCGCAACTGGGCGAGCTGGGATGCCGTGGGCACGATGATGCCCAGAACGACACCGGACGAGCGGCGTGCGGCAATTCGCGCGGGCCAGTCGTCGGCGGGATCGTCTCGTTCGACCGTGAGGACGAGGTCGTGCCCCACGCTCACCGCGGCGCGCTGCGCACCCACGACGACCTGGTCGGTCCAGTGGTCGTTGAACCGGCCCATCACCAGCTCGATCGTGCGTGGATCGGCGGATGCCGGGCGTCCGCGTCCGTCTGCTCCTCGGTCGTAGTCCAGGTCGGCCGCGGCGGCCAGCACGCGGGCTCGCGTGTGGGGCGACAGATCGCCCCGACCCGAGAGCGCTCGCGAGGCCGTCGAGACGGAGACTCCCGCTGTGTTGGCGACGAGCTGCAGGGTGGCACGAGGCATGGGCTTATTTTTGCGCAAACTGGTGGCCCCTCGTGACCATCGATGACATTCTGGGCGCCGGACACCAAAGGAGGGCCATGACGTCAGCACTGCGCGTCGCAATGATCGGCACCGCGTTTATGGGCGCGGCTCACTCCCAGGCCTGGAACACGGCCCCCCGGTTCTTCGACCTTCCGCTACATCCCGAGCTCGCGCTGCTGGTGGGAACGGATGCCCGGCGCACCGCCGAGCGAGCCGCAACCCTCGGCTGGGCCGAGGCATCCACCCGCTGGCGTGACGCGGTCGAGCGCGACGACATCGACCTCGTGGACATCTGCTCGCCCGGCGACACTCACGCGGAGATCGCGATCGCCGCGCTCGAGGCGGGCAAACACGTGCTCTGCGAAAAGCCGCTCGCGCTCTCCGTGGAAGAGGCGGAGCGGATGACGGCGGCCGCCGAGCGAGCCGCCCGCGACGGTGTGTTCGCCATGTGTGGCTTCAGCTACCGGCGCACCCCGGCTCTTGCGATTGCTCGCCAGTTCATCGCGGAAGGCCGCCTCGGCGAGATCCGCCACGTGCGCGCCCAGTACCTGCAGGACTGGCTCACCGACCCGCGCGCTCCGCACACCTGGCGGCTCGACCGCGACAAGGCGGGGTCGGGTTCGCTCGGCGACATCGGCGCGCACAGCATCGACACGGCGCAGTGGCTAACGGGCCAGCACATCCAGCAGGTCTCGGCCCTGCTCCACACCTTTGTGACGGAGCGCCCCCAGCGTGCGGCGACCGAGGGGCTCGGCGGAGTCGCCGAGGCGGATGCCCCACTCCTCCCCGTCACCGTCGACGACGCCGCGGCCTTCACGGCGCGCTTCTCCGGCGGCGCGATTGGCGTGTTCGAGGCGACCCGGTTCGCCACCGGGCGCCGCAACGCCAACCGCATCGAGATCAACGGAAGCCTCGGCTCGATCGCCTTCGACTTCGAGCGGATGAACGAGCTCGAGTACTACGACGGCCGCGGAACCGACCCCCACGCGGAGGGCTTCGTGCGCATTCAGGCCACCGACGCCGTTCACCCCTACGCGGCGCACTGGTGGCCGACGGGTCACGGCATCGGCTACGAGCACGTGTTCACCCACCAGGTCGTCGACCTCATCGAGTCGATCGCCGCGGCAACCCAACCCGAGCCCAGCTTCGCCGACGCTCTCGACGTGCAGCGCATCCTCGCCGCGGTCGAGACCAGCGCGGCCCACGAGTCACGCGCAACCACAATCGACCGGGAGGTCACCGCATGAGTCCGTCTGCGCTTGTTGTTCGAGGGGGATGGGATGGCCATCACCCCGTCGAGGCGACCGAGCTGTTTATCCCGTTCCTGCGCGACCAGGGGTACACCGTGCGGGTGGAGGAGTCGCCGCAGGTATACGCCGACGCAGATGTGATGGTCACAACTGACCTCATCGTGCAGTCGGTGACCATGTCGGAGATCTCCGCCGAGGCTCTCGCTGGCCTCCGGGATGCGGTGCGCGCGGGCACGGGCCTCGCCGGCTGGCACGGGGGCATCGCCGACTCGTTCCGCAACTCATCCGACTACCTGCAGCTGGTCGGCGGACAGTTCGCCACCCATCCCTCGGTCGCTCCCGAGTTCGCGGTGGAGGGTGAGGCAAACAACTTCCTCGACTACACGGTCGAGTTCACGGAGCTCGGCCGCGAGCACCCGGTGACCGCCGGGCTCGATGACTTCGAGCTGCACTCGGAGCAGTACTGGGTGTTGCACGACGACCTCAACGACGTGCTCGCCACCACAACTCACCCGGCGCCGCCGTGGCATCCGTGGCACCGGCCCATCGTGTCGCCCGCCGTCTGGAGCCGCCAGTGGGGCGACGGCCGCATTGTGGTCGCGACGCCGGGCCACAGCATCGACGTACTTCAGAACCCCACCGTTCGCACCATCATAGAAAGAGGGATGCTGTGGGCCAGCCGCACCACATCGGAATAGTCGGACTCGGCGTCATCTCGGGCCAGTACCTGGGCACCTTCGCCGGGCGAGACGACGTGGTGATCACGGCGGTCGCCGACATCGACGCCGCCCGTGCCACCGAGGTCGCCGCATCCCTGCCCGGCGCGCGTGCCCTCACGGTGGCCGAGTTGCTCGCCGCGGATGACGTGGACGTGGTGCTGAACCTCACCATTCCTGCGGCCCACGCCGAGATCGCGCTCGGGGCCATCGCGGCGGGCAAGGACATCTACGGCGAGAAGCCTCTCGCCGCGACCTACACCGACGCCCAGCGGGTGGCGGCCGCGGCCGAGGCGGCGGGGGTGCGGCTGGGATGCGCGCCCGACACCGTTCTCGGAACCGGCATCCAGACCGCACGCGAGGTGATCGACTCGGGTCGGATCGGGCGACCGCTCGCGGCGACCGCGGTAATGGCGTCCCCGGGGCATGAGCGGTGGCATCCGAATCCCGACTTCTATTACCGCGAGGGTGGGGGACCGCTTCTCGACATGGGTCCCTACTACGTGGCGGCGCTCGTGCAGCTGTTGGGGCCGGTCGTCTCGGTGACGGGCGCAGCCAGCCGCCTGCGGGACGAGCGGGTCATCGCAAGAGGCCCTCGGGAGGGCGAAGTCGTCGCCGTTGAGGTCGACACCCACGTCTCCGGCGTGCTCCAGCACGAGAGCGGCGCGCTCTCGACGTTGACCACGAGCTTCGACTCGGTGGCCACGCGTGCGCCCGAGATCGAGGTGCACGGGGAGTTCGGCAGCCTCATCGTTCCCGACCCGAACCAGTTCGCCGGCAACGTCGAGCTGCGGGCGCTGGGGAGCGGCGACTGGGAGGTTGTCGAGCCGTCCGCGGGGTTCGTCGAGGGGTCACGCGGGATTGGCCTGCTCGACCTGCTGGCGACTCCGCGCGGCGAGGACTCACGGGCATCCGGTCGGTTTGCCCTGCACAGCCTCGAGGTCATGACGGCGCTCCTCGAGTCGGCCCACACCGGCCGCCGTATCGACCTCGCGACCCGCGTCTCGCGCCCGGCTCTCGTGCCGCTCGGTCGCGCGTAGCGCGGCTCGCCCCCTCCGCTCCCGCCGCGCGTCTGGCAGGTTCTGCGGCTCGCCCCCTCCGCGAGTTCGCTTGTTTGTAACGTTTTCGCGCCCAAACACCCCACAAACAAGCGAACTCGCGGGATACACACTCGCGCAGTACACACTCGCGGGATACCGGCGCGCCGATTACGGGATGCACACACAACGGTGGCCCGGATCGTGAAGACCCGGGCCACCGTGTGTAACGCGCTAGCGAACTACTACTCGACCTTGGCCGACTCGAGGTTCGCCGCGTCGTCGTTCACTCCGCCGCGCTTGCGGAGCCGGAAGGCCACCACGACAAGCACAACTCCGATCACGAGCGGAATGATGGTGCGGACGATAAACGGCCATCCGCCCCACTCCTCGACAACACCCTGCGTCGCCGTGCCACCCACGATGTTCCAGGTGACGAGCAGCGCGGCCGCAAAGGCACCCGCGTAGATCGTTCCGGTCTTGTGGAAGAAGTAGGTCGACAGCAGACCCACGATGGCCAGCATGGGGATGAACGGGTAAGCCACGATCGTCAGCAGCGACTCCGCCGGGAACGCGAGCTGGCCCGCGGTCAACAGCGGCACGTAGCAGATCACCATCAGCACCACGATGCCCAGCGGCAGGACGATGGCGTTGGCCACCATCTCGGCGCGACGGCTGATGCGACGGCCGGTCCAGCGCTGACCCGAGTGCATCGCGAGAGCGAGCATCAGGAAGAACAGCGTGAACGGCACGAGGTAGGCGAGGTAGGTCGCGAACTTCTCCGCGCTCAGCGGCTGCAGCTGCAGCACGTAGAAACGGAAGTCGCTCGAGAACAGCCACTCCGAGAGCAGAAGCAGCAGGTATGCCGCCCCCACGCTCAGCACCGCGAGCAGCGCCGACTTGCCTACAACGGACCACTTGAGTCGGCCATCCGTGTACACGCCGAGGTCAGCCTTGGTGAGCGGGTCGCCGTTGCGCTTCGTGATCGCGCGGGTGACAGCAAGGATGATGAGCCCGATGATTCCGTTCAGCAGGGCCCACACCGCGATGCCGGTCGCGAAGGACTGCGAGAGCACTCCGTTGACCGGGATCCACTGGGCGCCCCACGTGTTAAACCAGATGAACGTCACCGCGGGGATGCCGGCTGTCAGGAGCGCGCCGATGATCCACGGCAGACCCCAGCGAGCACCCTTCGGCGCGGGAACTGCCTGCTGGATCGCCCCGAAGTAGCGGGTGCGCAGCAGGAGTCCACCGACGGCGAAGATGCTCAGGATGCCACCGATGAAGGCCAGCAGCGTTCCGATCTCCTTGAGGAACCAGGTTTGGCCCGAGACCTCGCGGCCGCCGTCCAGCGTCTGGCCGAACCAGTCGATGATGTCCTGGGTGGCGTAGAGGTCGTGGGTTGCGCCCGGGTGGTTGGTGAGCGGACGCACGAGCTTGCGGGCCGTGCCATCCTCGATCGAGCCGTACAGCTCGCCGACCTTGACGGCCTCGGTCGTTCCGAAGAACTCCTTCAGCTTGGCGCTGTTCACCAGGTCAAACGAGTTGGGCGACTCCCACATCGAGCCGGAGAACTCCTCCCACTCCGCGAAGACCACCAGGGTGTTCCGCGGGAAGTCGGGGGTGCCCGGGGCGCCGAAGAAGCCGGTCGCCGAGTCGAGAAGCACCATCGACTTGTAGCCGTCGGGGAACGCGGATGCCGCGGCCATGATGGTCGAGCCACCCAGCGAGTGGCCGGTCATGCCGATGTTGTCCACGTCGACGATGTCGAGCGAGCGCAGGTAGGCCAGAGCGGCTGGTCCACCAAACCCACCCGAGAACGCGGGCGCGTCGGAGTCGCCGTGACCGGTCTGGTCGATGGCGAGCACCACGTAGCCACGACGCGACAGCTCGATCGCGCTCGCGAGCTGCATCTCGTGGGAGTTGATGTAGCCGTGGACCGCGAGGATGCCGGGAGCCGGGTTCTCGGCGGATGCGGTCGTGGGCACGTACAGCTCACCGGAGATGATCTGTCCGTTGGAGCCCATAAAGCTGGTCTCGCGCACCTCGACGGCGCCGAACGACGTCTGGGTCAGCGCGGCGACGCTTCCCCCGATGAGCACGAGCGCCAGCGCTGCGGCGAGCAGCGCCCAGAGCCGTGTAGCTGCCTTGGCGATTGTCATGTGAACATAACTCCTTTGTTAATGGTGTGTGATGGGTGAGCAGGCTAAATCGATGAAGCATTGGCCTCGGCGGGAGCGTATTAGCTCTGGAGGTCGAGTGGGAGTACTTTCGCGGATGTTGCACGAATGTGCAGGGGCTACCCGCGGGCCTCGCTGTCGATGCGTGTCTGGTGGCTATCCAGAAGCTCAGATGCGCAGGCTTCGATCTCCGCGTCGAGGCGCAGGTCGTCCCAGTGGAGGGCCTCGCCGAGGGCCTTCCCCACCTCTTCGAGCACGTCGCGGTTCACGCGCCCGGTGAATGCGAGGTCCGTTCGGCGCAGAATGACGTCGGTGAGGTGCACGGCGCGCTCGCGGCGCGCGATCCACGCCAGTTCGCGCGTGGAGAGCATCCCGCCCAGCAGCTCGGTGTCGTCGCCTGCCTCGATGAAGCTCGCGACGAGCGCGGCACGCGTGCCGTATCGATCGAACAGGGCCGCCTGCCGAGCGGATGATTGCCGCGACAGGTTGCGGCGCAGCCACAGCTCGCGGGACTCCCGATCGGCGGGGTAGGACTTGCCGCCCCCGATGGCAAGGCGCGCGGTGGATGTGGTGCGCGCGCGCCCGAGCAGCCCCAGGACCCGGTCGGCGAGGCTCTCACCCAGGGCCCGGAACGTGGTCCACTTTCCTCCCACGAGCGAGACGACCGGCGCGCGGTTCCCGCCCTCGTCCACGACGATGCGGTAGTC
Source organism: Rhodoglobus sp. (assembly GCA_965279605.1). Taxonomy (GTDB): domain Bacteria; phylum Actinomycetota; class Actinomycetes; order Actinomycetales; family Microbacteriaceae; genus Rhodoglobus. The sequence goes on along the minus strand of CBDIIE010000011.1, from coordinate 166,396 downwards.
GCGCGACACAAAGCCAGGTTGGGTGTCCTCGTGACGTGGGAGCGGCCGGATGCCCGAATACCGGAACACAATCTGGCTGCGGTCGACCTCAATCGTCGGGAACACGTGCCCGATGAGATCAAAGAAGTAGTCGACCTCCTCCTCGGTGCACACGGACGGCTCGCGCGGGTCCGCCTCGATGTCCGTGGTTCCCACCAGCACGCGGCCCTTCAGCGGGTAGATGAGCACAATGCGCCCGTCGGAGTGCTCGAAGAAGATCTCGCGCCCGCCGGTCGCCTCGAGGAGCTCCGGGTGCTCGAGCACAATGTGGGAGCCCTTGGTGCCGCCCATCAGCGCCGACGGCGAGCCGAGCGCGTCGTTGGTGAGGTCGGTCCACGGGCCGGATGAGTTGACCACAACCTTCGCGTCGATCGTGAAGGTGCTGCCGCTCTCGCGGTCGAGGAGGGTCACGGTGGTGCCGTCGAGCCCCACTGCTTCGACGTAGTTCAGCGCGCGGGCGCCCGGGTGGGCATCCTCACCGTCATGCAACACGTCGAGCGCGAGTCGCTCGGGGTCGCGGAGGGATGCGTCGTAGTAGGTCGCGGTGTAGGCGATGTTCGGATCGAGGTGGGGCAGCTGCGCGAGCGAGCGCTTGCGGCCGAGGAACGTGTGGCGAGGCACGGCGCCACCGTCCCGGGAGAACAGGTCGTAGATCATCAGCCCGATCTTGATGAGCACGGCACCACGCTCGGTGGGCTTGCCCTGTCGGTGCGTCAGAAAACGCAGGGGCGCGGCGAGGATTCCCGAGAAGGTCGAGTAGATGGGGATCGTCGTCCGGAGGGGGGTCACCGCGTGGGGCGCGTTGCGCAGCAGTGCGTTGCGCTCCTGCACGGATTCCCGCACGAGCCGGAACTCGCCGTTCTCCAGGTAGCGGATGCCGCCGTGGATCATGTGGCTGGATGCCGACGACGCGCCAGACATAAAGTCACCTCGCTCGACCAGCAGCACATCCACGCCCTGAAGCGCGAGTTCACGGAAGGTCGCCAGTCCGTTAATGCCGCCTCCGATGATGACAACATCGGTGTGGCCACGCATGCGTGCGGCGGCGACCTCTGATCGCTCCGGCGCGGGGTGGTTCTTCATCTCGCACTACCCATTTCTCTCAGGCGTGCCCGGGGAGGCAACGGGGTATATGCTCAGCGAACCCGCACGTTCGCGCAAGTTCGCTGCACGAACGTGCATCAGAGGGAGTGATCATGCCAAACCACGCCGACGAGAAGACCACCACGGCGCTCAAGGCCGCACAGATGTACTACATGCAGGACCTCACGATGGGGGCGATTGCGGATGAGTTGAGGGTCTCCCGTTCATCCGTGTCGCGGCTGCTCAGCTTTGCTCGCGACACGGGCCTGGTCGAGATCCAGATCAACTCGCCCCGCGATCGGGGTGCCCAACTCGAGCAGGAGATCCTTCGCCGCTACGGGGTAACCGCCTATATCGTGCCCACCCCGGCAAGCCTGAGCGACGTCGATCGGCTGGAGCGCGTGGCCATGACGGCCGGGCGACTCCTCAATCGGTTCGTGGACTCGAACATGAGCATCGGAATTGCCTGGGGCTCCACGCTGAGTGCGATCAGCCGCTATCTCCAGCAGAAGGAGGTGCACGGCATGACGGTGGTGCAACTCAACGGCGCCGGCAACACGGAGACCACGGGCATCGACTACGCGAGCGAGATCCTCCAGCGTTTTGGGCACGCCTACTCCGCGCGAGTCCAGCAGTTTCCCGTGCCTGCCTTCTTTGATGACCCGGCCACCAAGGATGCCCTGTGGCGCGAGCGCAGCACCCGTCGCCTGCTCGACATCCAAACGCGCATCGACGTGGCGCTGTTTGGGCTGGGTTCACCGTTTGCCGAGGTGCCCAGCCACGTCTACATCGGCGGCTACCTCGACGAGGCGGACTACCGCAGCCTCCGCGACGACGACGTCGTGGGGGACGTCGCGACCATCTTCTACCGCCTCGATGGCAGCTGGAAGGATGTTGCGCTGAACGCCCGGGCGACAGGGCCGGGGTTCGATCAGCTGCGCAAGACCGCGCGGCGGGTGTGTGTGGTCTCGGGGGCCCAAAAGCTCCCGAGCCTTCGTGGGGCGCTCGCGGCCGGCCTCATCACCGACCTTGTTCTCGACGAGGGACTCGCCCGGCGCCTCGCGCTCGAGTCGTAGCTGCACGTATGTGCGTTGGCTGGATCACAGAAGTCCCGCGCCCCTAACCTGCTGGGAACAAAGGAGTTCCCGCATGCCCTACATCGTTGCCCTCGACCAGGGCACCACCAGCACTCGTGCCATCGTCGTCGACCACGAGGCCCAGACCGTCGCATCCGCCCAGCTCGAACACGACCAGATCTTTCCGCGCCCCGGCTGGGTCGAACACAACGCGATGCAGATCTGGCACAACACCCAGGAGGTCATCGCGAGTGCCCTCGCACGAGCCGAGCTGTCCGGCGAGGACATCGTCGCGGTGGGGCTCACCAACCAGCGCGAGACCGCCGTCGTGTGGGACCGCGCCACGGGCACGCCGGTATACAACGCCATCGTCTGGCAAGACACCCGCACGCAGGATGAGATCGACACCCTCGCGGGGGATGCCGGCACCCAGCGGTTCGCCGACCTCACGGGCCTGCCCCTGGCCACCTACTTCTCCGCGAGCAAAATCGCGTGGATCCTCGACAACGTCGACGGGGCTCGGCAGCGAGCCGAGGCGGGCGAGCTGCTCTTTGGAACGATGGACACGTGGCTGTTGTGGAACCTCACGGGTGGGCCTGACGGGGGTGTGCACGCCACCGACGTCACCAACGCCAGCCGCACGCTCCTGATGGATCTCCGCACGCTCGACTGGAGCGACGTGCTGCTGGAGGCGTTTGGTGTTCCGCGATCGGGGCTGCCGAGCATCCGCAGCTCGTCGGAGACGTACGGAGTGGTCACGGGCCCCAGCTCGCTTCGCGGAGTACCGATCAGCGGGATTCTGGGCGACCAGCAGGCGGCGACGTTTGGGCAGGCAGCGTTTGATCGGGGCGAGTCCAAGAACACGTACGGCACGGGCAACTTTTTGCTCGTGAACACGGGGGAGGATGTCATCCGCTCAAGCCACGGCCTGATCTCCACGGTCGCGTACCAGCTCGCGGGGGAGGCTCCGCGCTACGCCCTTGAGGGGTCGATCGCCGTGACCGGCTCCCTGGTGCAGTGGTTGCGCGACAACCTCGGGTTCATCTCGACGTCGAGCGAGGTGGAGGCTCTGGCGTCGAGTGTGCCCGACAACGGTGGCGTGTACTTTGTTCCCGCATTCTCCGGACTCTTCGCGCCTCACTGGCGGCCCGAGGCACGCGGCGCGATTTTTGGGCTCACCCGGTTCGCGACCAAGGCGCACATCGCGCGCGCGGCGCTCGAGGCGACCGCCTTTCAGACGAGCGAAGTGCTCGACGCCGTCAACGCGGATCTACCGGTGGCACTCCGTGAGCTGCGGGTCGATGGCGGCATGGTGGCGAACGGTGCGCTCATGCAGTTTCAGGCTGACATCCTCGGGATGCCCGTGGTGCGCCCCGCGACCACCGAAACGACGGCCCTCGGGGCAGCCTTCGCGGCGGGCCTCGCCGCAGGGTTCTGGAGCGGAACCGATGAGCTGCGCACGCTGTGGCGCGAGGGCGCGCGGTGGGAGCCGCAGATGTCGTCCGACGAGCGTTCGCAGCGATTGGCCCGCTGGCGCAAGGCGGTCGAGCGCACCTACGACTGGCTCGACTAGCGCGGCTCGCCCCCTCCGCTCGCGCCGCGCGTCTGGCAGGGTGCGCGGCCGTGCTCGCGCCGCGCCCCGTGCTCCCGCCGCGCGTCTGGCAGGTTCTGCGGCTCGCCCCATCTCGCGAGTTCGCCTATTTGTAGCCTTTTTGCGCCCAAACACCCCACAAACAAGCGAACTCGCGGATGCGGGGGCACGCGGAGGGAGTTCCCAGCCTCGTTCGGGGGGTGCCTGTTACCCTGTAACCCGCCTTGGCGGCACTAAGCGTCGAAGGCAGCGGCGAGGGCCGCAGCACTATGACTCCTCCTATATCTCTTCATCAGCTCACCGGTTCCGACCCCCAGCCACCTCGGTGGCCGCGGCGCACAAGGGACCGTCTGGCCGTCGGAGCCGCCGTGATGGCGTTCTCGCTCACGGTGATCGCGGCGGTCGCGCCCCCGCCCCTGCCCAGCCAGGCAGAGGAGCTACAGGCCTACATCGAAGCCAACGCGCAGTCCCTGGTCGTCCACGAGGATGCCGCAATCGCCTCGGTCGCACGCGATGGCTACTCGGCGACGCCGGGCATCCAGACGCTCGCCGCCGGAGGCACCAACTACGACTGGGCCAAGATGGTGCTGCTTCTGGCAGGCCTGCCCATGACCGAGAACAACATCACGGTGTTCACCCGCTGGATGCGCCAGGAGAACTACGTCGACAGCTGGTGGAACCGCAACAATCCGCTGAACAACGGATGGGGTTCAGGCGGTGGCGGCGGACTCGGCAGCTACGACAGCCTCGTGATTGCCGCGGAGAACGCCGCCGAAGCGCTTGTGACCAACGCGGGATACAGCGGCATCGTCGCCGCGTTTGCCGCCGACTCACCCACCGACGTGACCGAGGCCGCCATCTGGGCCTCGCCGTGGGCATCCGGTCACTACAACAATGGTGCGCACTGGTCGTACGCCGACGTTCCAGTCGTCACGGCGCCCACCGACGCCTGGTAGCCGCCGCGCCGCTGCCCGCGGCCGCTGCCCAAATGCAGGAGATACGTCCCTCGTCGGATGCACTCGCGCGCACGCGCGGCCCCTCCGAGGGGTATCTCCTGCATTTGGGATGACTGCTGGTCGAGTAACCGCGTAGCGGAACCCTGCCGGTCGAGTAGCCGCGCAGCGGAACCCTGCTGGTCGAGTAGCCGCGCAACGGCGTATCGAGACCTCACCGGCGCATCACAAGCATCCGGTACATGAGCTCGGCCTCACGCTCTCGCGCGAGACGGGCAAGCTCACGCTCGACCCGGTTGGCCCGACGCTCCCGAGTCTCGAGCTGACTGGGCCGGCGGCCCCACTTGATCAGCGCGATGCCCAGGTGCAGGGCGATGCGGTCGAGAACGCCCACCCGGCGGATCTGCCGCGGCTGTTCGTCCTCGTGTATGGGCGGGTGGTACTGACGCGTCAACGTCGTGTTCATGATGGTGTTCCTCACAGGGGGTGCGGGCATCCGTTCGTGGGGGATGCCCGTGGCCGTGCCGCTCGTGGCGGCGGATGGGGTGCGACTGTCGCAGACGAGTCCACGAGTCGCGCGGGTGGCTGGCCCACAACGGCGCGAGAGTGCGCCGCAAGGCCTGGGCTTCGAGAGCGTCGCCACCGTCGTGATCGGTGGCGGAATCTGCTAGCCGATCAGGCGGTGAGGACGCCGACGAAGCCGGCTGGAATGCGAAGGGTCATTCCCTGTGCTGAAATAAACATTGCCGGTCTCCTTTCGTCTAATGGCGTGAGCTACACCGTAGTGGGGCCGCGTGAGGGCGCGCAACCCACAACGCCCAGTGTCGGCGGACTTCGTTACCGTGTTGATATGACTTCTCCCGCCGCCCGAGTCGGCGGGCCCACTTCCGGTGCGTTTGGTGCCTCGGCGATCGTCGTTTTGGGGCTGATCTGCCAGGAGTTGGGCGCGGCCATCGCGGTGACGTTCTTTCCGCAGGTCGGCCCGGTGGGCATGGTCACGCTGCGGTTGGTGTTCTCGGCGGTGATTCTGCTGGTGGTGTTCCGTCCGTCGGTGCGCGAGCGTAGCCGCGACGACTGGATGACCGTGCTCGCGTTTGGCCTGGTGCTTGCGAGCATGAACGTCATGTTCTATCTCGCCCTTGAGCGCCTCCACCTCGGCGCGACGCTCACGCTGGAGATCCTGGGGCCGCTGATTCTCTCGGTGGTGATCAGCCGCAGACTCTCGAGCTGGCTGTGGGCGGCGCTCGCGTTCGCCGGGGTCGCGCTGCTCGGCTGGGGCGGCGCGGGTGAGCTCGACCCCATCGGTGTGGTGCTCGCGCTCGGTGCGGGTACCGCGTGGGTCGGGTACATCCTGCTGTCGGCGCGCACCGGCAGCCGGTTCGGACGCCTCGACGGGCTTGCGTTCGCGATGGCGATCGGCGCGATCGTGGTGGTGCCGTTTGGTGTGGGGTCGGCAGGGGCATCCCTGATCCGGCCGGAGGTGCTCGGCCTGGGGTTGGCCGTTGCGCTGCTGTCATCGGCGATTCCGTATGGGCTGGAGCTGCTGGCGCTCCGGCGGTTGCCGGCATCCACGTTCTCGATCCTGTTGTCACTCGCGCCCGCGCTCGCCGCGATCGCGGGGCTGATCATCCTCGGGCAGCAGCTTTCTGTGTGGGATGTCGTGGCGATCGCCCTGGTCGTGGTCGCCTCCATGGGGGCGGTGCGTGCAGCCGCGCGTGCGGCGCGAGCGGCGCCCGACTCGCCGCCGGACGCGGACCCGCCCGTGGTCGGTGATCTGACCCCGTGACGGCTGGTATAGTTCTTTGGTTGGCTTTCGCCAGCATGCGCCCGTAGCTCAGCGGATAGAGCAATTGACTACGGATCAATAGGCCGGGGGTTCAAATCCCTCCGGGCGCACCATGTGATGTCTCGGGACATCGTGAACGGCTGAACCCCTGAGTTTCGTGGGTATCGCCTGTTACAACGACGAAGTGGCGATCGCACTGATGGACGCCTGTCGAATCCTCGACAGACGCATTCCGGAGGACGTCGCTCTGGTCGGTGTGGATGCGATTCCCCTCAGTGCCCTTGTGTGGCCGCGCCTGACCACGATTTCGATCGACCTTGAGGTCATTTTCGCCACGCTCGGTGCGATCGTCATCGACCAGATCGCCGGCAAGTCGGCTGAGATTCCCGACCTTACGGAGAACCTCCACGTCATCCCGGGCGGCACGACCCGATGACCACAGCGGGCCTCAGCCAGTCGCTCCCGCTCGAGTTCGAGGATTGTGACTGAAGGCCTATCTAGGCCAACAATGACGCGCACATCGCGTGCACCTACGACGAGAGTGTTGTCGAGCTTCTCTGGACTAGTCGAGTCGGTACCGAATGAATGCCAGGTCGTGCAGCTCCGTCCATGGCGGCGAACAGCAGTTCGGCGGCAAGGCGACCCAGCTCCTCGAGATTCATGTCGATCGTCGAGAGGGGAGGGCGTGACTGGGTCGCGATCTGTTCCCAGTTGTCGTGACCCATGACCGCAATGTCGCCAGGCACGTCGCGCCCCGCTTCGCGAAGTGCGTCGAGGGCACCCCGTGCGATCTGGTCGCTTCCGCAAATGATCGCGTCGAGATCCGGATGCCGTGACAGCAGCACCCGCACGGCGGCCCGACCCCATCCTTCGTTCCAGCTCCCAAATAGTGGTTCGCCACCGACGAAGGCCAGGCCGTGCTGGGCGAGCCTGGCGGCCGCCCCGTCGGCGCGCTGGGTTGCCGCGGAGTATGTTATGTCACCTCCGACGTAAGCGATGCGCGTGCGCCCCTGAAGGACAAGATGCTCTGCGGCCATCGCCCCCGCACCGGTGTTGTCGCTGATGACTGATGTGTCGCGCGGGTCGATGGACGGCGCATAGGCATAGACGATGGGAACGGGGATGTCCTGCCCCAGCGACATGCGTGGTTCGGGGCGGTACCCCACAACGATAAGCCCGTCGACCCTGCGGCTGATGAGAGCCTTGAGGTGATGTTGCTCACGGATCGCGTCCCCGCGCGCATCGCAGAGGAACACCGAGATGCTGCCGGCCCCGAACGCGTCCTCCGCACCCATCAGGATCGGCAGGCTGAATCGACCCTCGAGGTCGTTGGTAAGGAGGCCCACGGTTCCGGTGCGTCCAGCAAGGAGTCCTTGTGCGAGTGGGTTGGGCGTGAACTTCAGCCTCTCCGCTGCGTGAAGTACACGTTCCCGGGTTTCGGCTCGAACCTGGCCTCGTCCGTTGAGTGCCTTCGACACCGTCGCGATCGATACGCCCGCCAGTTTCGCGACGTCGTTAAGCGTGGTGGGCCGCACACGTTCGGGCTGGGTGTCAGACATCAAAGCCGCCTTTCCCGTTCCCCACTTGACGCGGGCGACGGTCACTCGTATCGTGAAGAAAAGCTTTTCGGTATTTTTCGATGAATCCCGTTGGGGGATACATCCGTGGCCGAAAAGCTCGCAATGACGCACGTCCATCCTACTCAGGATGCACGTGTCAAACGGCGGGCCATCGCCCCGATGGTGTGCCGGGTTCTGAACCCAGGACCGCTCAATGACGAGCAGGAGGACCGCATAAAACATGTTCGAAATCACATCCACGTCCGCGCGCCGCGCGAGGCGATCAGCAATCGGCGTTGCTGCAGCAGCGGGACTCGCAATTCTCGTCGCTGGCTGCACGGCTACCCCCACCGATAGCGGCGGGTCGGGGGATCTCCTCGGCACCGACGACGGCACCACGCTCACCATGTGGTCTCGCTCCGCCACGGAGGCCCAGAGCCAAGCATTCGTGGACGCCTACAACGCGAGCCACGAGAATCAGGTGGAGCTCACGATCATCCCGAACGATGACTTCGTCACCAAGGTGGGGGCTGCTGCTGGCGGCGGCGGTCTTCCTGACTTGATCTCGGCGGATATTGTCTTCGTTCCGAACTGGACATCGCAGGGGTTGTTCGTTGACCTGACCGACCGCATCGACTCGCTGCCGTTCGTCGACGACATCGCCCCATCACACATCGAGGCAGGCACCTGGGAGGGTGCAAAGTACATCGTCCCGCACACGATGGATCTTTCGGTTCTCTTCTACAACAAGGACCTCTACGAGCAGGCGGGCCTTGACCCGGACGCGCCTCCGACGACTCTCAAGGAGTTCGACGAGCAGGCCCGCGCAATCGCACAGGTGCCGGGCGACCACAACGGGACCTTCTTCGGCGGCGACTGTGGGGGATGCTTGGTCTTCACCTGGTGGCCCTCGATCTGGGCGGATGGCGGAGAACCGTTGAGCGCGGACGGCCGAACGGCGCAGCTTAACTCGCCGGAGGCTCAGGCGGTGTACGAGATCTACCGTGGTCTCGTTGACGACGGAATCGTCTACACCGGTACCGACACCGAGAAGGGCCCGACGTGGGTGCAGCCTTTCGGCGAAGGCAAGGTGGGGCTGATGCCCATGCCGTCGACCACCCTCGGTTCGATGCCCGACACGACGGGTGTCGCGGCAATTCCCGGTGTCAACGGAAACGGGTCGACCTTCGTCGGCGGCGACGGTCTGGGAATTTCTGGCACGAGCAAGAACGTCGATGCTGCGTGGAACTTCGTCGCCTGGACCCTGAGCGACGAGGCCCAGATCGAGGTCCTCGCGAAGGGTGGCAACGTGGTCGCCCGTACTGACCTCGCCACAAACAAGTACTCGGAAGCTGATCCTCGTGTTGTGTTGATCAACGAGATCGCCGCGAGCGGTCACACGCCGTTCTCGACCAACTTCAACGCTGCGTTCAACTCCCCGGGTAGCCCTTGGCTGACTCTGGTGCGTAACCAGGTGTTCGGTGATCCAACCACGCTGGACGCCGACAACGATGCCATCACCAAGGAACTCGACCAGTAAGTCGATATCAGAGGCCAGGGCGCGGGGTACCCGCGCCCTGGCCTCACCTGATCGAGAGGTACCCAATGAGTAGTGCACCCATGACGCGTCACCGACCATGGTGGCGGCGGCGGGCTGCGACGGGAGCGCTGTACGCGCTTCCCACGGCAGCCTTCATCGCCCTGTTCTTCGTCGTGCCCCTCGTCACGGTTGGCACCATGTCGCTCAACGAGTGGCAACTCATCGGGGGCAACAAGGGTTTTAATGCCCCCGAGAACTTCGTGTCGCTTCTTGACGAGACGCAGCTGTGGCCCAGCATCGTCTTCACCGTCAAGTACACGGTTATCGTCACGGTCATCATGCTGGCACTTGCTCTTGGCATTGCCCTGATCGTGCAAGAGACTTCCCGGTGGAGCAGCTTCCTGCGAACGGCGATCCTGGTTCCCAGTGCGCTCGGCCTGGCATCCGCGTCGCTTCTCTTTTACGGCATGTACAGTCCGAACATCGGGCCGATCAGCCCGTTCCTCCAGTGGCTCGGCATCATCGACCAGCCGATCTCATTCCTCGGCACGCCCGATGCGGCGCTGTGGTCGACCGTGTTCCTGATCGTCTGGCGGTTCACTGGCTTCTACATGCTGATCCTCATGGTGGGGTTGCAAGGCATCTCCATGGACATCTACGAAGCGGGACGAATTGATGGAGCGTCTCGGTGGCAGATGTTCGTTGGCATCACGCTTCCCCTCCTGCGACCGTCGATCGCCATGTCGGTGATCTTGTGTGTGACGGGCTCGCTCCTTGCGTTCGACCAGTTCTACATCCTGACCAAGGGGGGCCCGGACAACAGCACGATGACGGTTGTCCAGCTGATCTACCGGCTTGCGTTCGGCCGATTTGACCTCGGCGCGGCTGCAGCACTCTCGATCGTCGTGCTAGTAGCCCTCGTCCTCATCAACTTCGTGCAATTCAAGAGCCTCCGGGCGAAGGACTAACTCATGCGACTTCCTCGATCTCTCACGCGCACGCCGCACTACGTTCTCACCGGCGGGCTGGCGATCATCTTCGTTTTTCCGCTGCTGTGGAGCGCGTACGCGTCGGTTGCACCCCAGGCGAACTCGGGACAGACAGACGGGTTCGGGTTGGGCAACTACCTCACGCTTGTGAACTACAACGTCGGTTTGCCGCAGTTTCTCCTGAACAGCACGATCGTCTCACTTCTTACGGTGACGCTCACGCTGGCAACCTCGATTCTCGGCGGCTACGCGTTCGCGCGGTTCAGTTTTCCGGGCAAGAACGCCCTGTTCCTGCTTGTGCTCGCGGTGCTGATGGTGCCCTACGCGACGCTGCTGATCCCCCTGTACGTGCTCCTCGCCCAGCTGGGTCTGAGCAACTCGCTGGTGGGCTTGAGTCTTGTGCTGACGGTGTTCCAGCTCCCGTTCGCCACGTTTATGATGCGCATCTCGTTCGAGGCAGTCCCAGCAGAACTTGAGGAGTCGGCGCTGATCGATGGATGCTCGAGCTTCGGTGCGCTTCGCAGGGTCCTGGTCCCTGCCGTGATGCCAGGCATCATTACGGTGGGCCTCTTCGCGTTCCTTGCTGCCTGGAATGACTTCATCGCACCGTTGATCCTGATCAACGACACGTCGAAGTTGACGTTGCCGGTCGCGGTGTCGACGCTCGCGCAGCAGGGCTTCGGAGCGATCGACTACGGAGTTACCGAGGCTGGCGTGGTCGTCCTCGCGCTTCCGTGCGTGATCCTGTTCCTGGTGCTGCAGCGGTTCTACCTCCGCGGCTTTATGTCGGGAGCTCTCAAGGGATGACCCTTCCCCCACGCCCCGCACATCCAACCGCAATCGACTCAACGGACTTCACCATGACTCTCGCCGACCAGGCGCTGCCCGCCGCTCCGCTCACGACTCTCCTTACGCCCCTGCCGCTTGGCGCCGTCAGCCTCGAGGGCGCGGGATTCTGGGGTGCCCGCCAACAGTTGAACGCCACAACCATCATCTGGCACTGCGCGGAGTGGATGGAAAAGGTGGGCTGGATCGCCAACTTTGATGCCGCTGCCGAGGGGAGACTTCCGGGCGACAGAAACGGACGCGAGTTCAGCGATGCCGACGTCTACAAGCTGGTCGAGGCCATGAGCTGGGAATATGGCCGCACGCGTAACCCGGCCCTCGACGCATCCATCCGCTCGATCGTCGCGAGGATAAACAGGGCGCAGGAGCCCGACGGGTACCTCAACACCAATTTCGGGCGTCCGGGCCAAGCCGGCCGCTATACCGACCTGGAGTGGGGACACGAGCTATACAACTACGGTCACTTGCTTCAGGCCGCGGTTGCGCGCTCACGGACGAGTGGCGAGGACGAGTTGTTCGAGATCGCGCGTCGTGTCGCCGATCACGTGTGTTCCGAGTTCGGGCCGAGTGGCAGGGAAGCGATATGTGGGCATCCCGAGATCGAGGTGGGGTTGGCGGAGTTCGCTCGCCTGACTGGTGAATCACGGTACCGCGATCAAGCGGCGCTGTTCATCGAGCGCCGTGGTCATGGACTTCTGTCGGACATCGAGTGGGGACGCTCCTACTTCCAGGACGACATCCCCGTTCGTGACGCCGACGTCATGCGGGGCCACGCCGTTCGTGCCCTGTATCTCGCTGCTGCGGCCGTGGATGTCGCCGTCGACACCGACGACGTGGTGCTCCTCGATGCCATGCGCCGCCAGTGGGACACAACCGTCGCGAGGCGCACCTACCTCACCGGCGGCATGGGATCTCATCACCAGGACGAAGCCTTCGGCTCAGACTTCGAGTTGCCGAGCGATCGCGCGTACTGCGAGACGTGCGCGGGAGTTGCGCTTGTCATGCTCAGTTGGCGATTGCTCCTCGCGACAGGCGAGACGCGGTACGCCGACATGATCGAGCGCTCCCTGTACAACATCGTCGCCACGTCACCCGCCGCGGACGGCCGCGCATTCTTCTATAGCAACACGCTCCACCAGCGCGAGCCCGGTGAGGTACCTCGGACCGACGAGCAGGTTCCGCGCGCCGCGAGCAGTCTCCGAGCGCCGTGGTTCGCCGTGTCGTGCTGCCCACCGAACGTGGCGCGGTTGCTGGCGACCCTCGGCAACTACGTCGCTACGTCAACGAGCGATGGAATCCAACTCCACCAGTATGTGCCGGGGGTTGTGAGCGCTGCTCTTGGTAATGCCACCCTTCAGCTTCTGGTCACCACCACCTATCCGCGCGAGGGGGCCATCACTGTAACGGTCGTGGAGACGGTGGAATCAGAGGCCACCGTCACGTTTCGTGTGCCGTCGTGGGCGCAGGGCGCGACACTCGAGCACGATGGGGTGGTTCGGGATGTGGCACCGGGGGGTGCCGAGGTGCGTGCGCGGTTTGCTGTCGGTGACACGATGACGCTCAGACTGCCGGTTGTTCCCAGGTTCACGTTCCCCGATAGCCGGGTCGACGCGATCCGAGGGACGGTTGCGGTCGAGCGCGGTCCCGAGGTGTTCTGCGTGGAGTCCGTGGACCTCGATCGAGATGTGACCGTTGACAACATCGTCGTGGATGTGTCCGTTCCGCCTCGGGACGCGGGCACGGGTGTCGTCGTAGCTGGGCGCGCCGAGTCGTTTGTTGACGGCACCTGGCCGTACGCGCCGCGAGGATCACATCCGACGGTGAGCGAGCCGATCGACGTGCCGCTCGTCCCCTACCACTCGTGGGCGAATCGTGGCCCGGCGACGATGCGGATCTGGTTGCGCCTAGGCTGAGTGGCGCACGACTAGGGCGCAGTCCGTGAAGATCTCGCGCGGCGGGTCGGTGCTGCCGTTCACTCGGGCCCAGAGCATGTCTACCGCGTTCTTGGCGATCTGTGCGGTTCCCGGTTCGATCGTTGTCAGCGGTGGGAAGCTGAACTGCGAAATCGGCACGTTGTCAAAGCCGACGACGGCGATGTCATCGGGCACGGACAGGCCGGCCATCGCGATCGAGTGCAACGCACCGATCGCGAGCGTGTCATTGAAGCAGAAAACCGCATCTGGTCGTTCACGCAGATTCAGCAGCTGGGACATCGCATCGGCTCCATCGCGAAGGTGCCACTCCTCGGCAACCACGATGCGCTCGGGCGGAGCCTCAAGACCGGCCTCGGAGATGGCGAGCAGGTAACCCTGAAGTCGAAGAGAAGCTGCACTGACCGTGCTCACTCGAGGGTTGGAACCGATGGCGGCGATACGGGTTCGCCCGCGATCGATGAGGTACTGGGTGGCGACCCGCGCCGCCTCGGTGTTGGTCATGGTGACGTGATCGACGGGTCCGTTGAAGATGCGGTCGCCCAGTATGACCAAGCGGTCGGTCCCGGTGAGGTAACGCTCGTCACCGGGACCAAGAGCATGCGGTTGGAAGATCAGTCCATCCGAATGCTGGCGTCGAGCCCCTGACAAGATCGCGATCTCGCTGTCGCGTCGCGCCCCCGTCTGTTCGATAACAACAGCCCATCCGTGGCGTTCGGACTCGATCATGATCCGGCGAGCGAGATCGCTGAAGTAGTCAATGCCGAGGTCCGGAATCGCCAGCGTGATCGCTCCCGTGCGCCCGGTCTTGAGACTCCGAGCCGACGTGTTCATGCGATAGCCGAGCTTTTCGACTGCCCTCAGGACACGGTCTCGTGTCTCGGGGCGCACCGCAGGACTGTTGGAGAGCACGTTGGAGACCGTGCGCGCAGTGACTCCGGCAAGAGCGCCAACGTCCGCCATGGTGACGCTGGTCGCCCTCGTGCTCACGGTCTCTACCTCAGTCTGCTCGGCCGGAGAGCCGAATACTCGCCCATGATAGAGGAGGCAGCGTGAGTGAGAGCTGACCGTCGCTGAGCTGCACGTCGAGCGGCTGCGGCTGCACGCGCAGGGGATCGTGCGACGTGTTGCTAGCGTAGGGGTCCTCGTTCCAGAGCACCTGCGCACTGAGCACGGCGCCGGGAGTGAGCGCGACTAGATCGACGTCGAGCCGGGTGCTGGTCGACAGGCCGACGTGGGAAAGGTGCACCAGGATTGTGCCATCGTCGCCCTGAGTGACGATGCATCCCACATCCGTACTCTCACTGACGGTCGCAATCACACGATGCCCCGCGCTCGCAGCGACGGCTGCAAACGGGTAGAAGATCGTCTGTCGCCACGCAGGCCCTTCGGGCTCCGCGCGGATGGCACCGATCACGTTAACCAGCTGCGCCAGCGCGGCTATCGAGACCACGTCAGCGTGAGCGAGGATGCTCTGCAGGAGGGTTCCCACGACCACCGCATCTGCGAGGGTGTACTCCTCCTCGAGTAGCCGCGGTGCCACCTCAAAGTCACGGCTTGGCTTGATCTCGTCGTAGGCGCGGTAGTTCCACACGTTCCATTCATCAAGACTGATCTTGATATCGCGGGTACTGCGGGTCACCGTCTTGACATGCTCGATGGTCGAGGAGACCCGCTCGATGAAGGAGTCCAACTTCAACGATGAGCGCAGGAACGCCTCAAGGTCACCGTCGTTGTAGAAGTAGATGTGGCACGAGATGAAGTCGACCATGTCGATCGTCTTCGACAGCACCGTGGCCTCCCACTCACCGAACGTGGCCATGTCGGCGTTCGAACTGCCTACGGCGACGAGCTCAAGTGTGGGATCGAACATTCGGAGGGCGGACGCGGCAGTCGCGGCGAGTTCGGCGTACTCCTCCGCCGACTTGTGTCCCAACTGCCACGGGCCGTCAAGCTCGTTGCCGAGGCACCACATCCGTACGTTGTGCGGATGCTCGGCACCGTTTGTGCGCCGTTCGTCGGAGAGCTGCGTGCCCGAGGGGAAGTTCGAGTACTCAACGAGCGCGAGCGCGGAGGCAATGTCGCCGAGCCCGAGGTTAAAGGCGAGCATCGGTTCGACGCCCGCGGCTCGGCTCCATGCGATGAACTCATCGGTGCCAAACTCGTTGGTCTCGATGGACTTCCAGGCTAGGTCGAGGCGCCGCGGACGCTTCTCACGCGGCCCCACTCCATCGCGCCAGTCGTAGCCAGACACGAAGTTCCCCCCAGGGTATCGCACGACCGAGACGCCGAGTTCGCGGACCAGGGCGAGAACGTCGCCCCGAAACCCCTCAGGAGTTGCACTCGTGTGGGTCGGATCATAAATGCCTCCGTACACCCCGCGCCCGAGGTGCTCGACGAAGGAACCAAAAAGCCGGGGGTCGGCTACACCGATCACTCGACCCAACTCGATCTTGACATCATCGCTGGCGCGGGCCCGCGACCGGAGCTGGATCATATTGTCACGCACACGTTCTCCATTTCATCGGTGAAACAGTTTGGACTGTACGCAGGGCCATAAGGTCTTGTCAAGTTCCAGCGATTCCGGCACTTTTATTGAGAACTGCATTGACGAAAAGCTTTTCTGTAGGCACAATGTGGTTCTGGAACACCGTGTTCATCGATGAAATGGATGTCGAGGTGTCCGTACACTCATCACTAGAGAGGCGAAGATCGCAATGAAGCAAAATCGTCGTCGGTTGGGCTTGGGCCTGGCCGCAATGGGAGCCGTCGCGGCACTGGCATTGAGCGCATGCTCGAGTGATGCCGGCGAATCCGACATCACACTGACCATCTGGCACTACTACAACGCGGATGGGCAGGTCGAGGGCCTTGAGCACATGGCCGAAGCCTTCGAGGCCAAGCATCCTGATGTGAAGGTCGAGTTCTCATACGTGCCCGTCGACCAGTTCACGACCAAGGCCGTGACTGCTGCGGGCGCGGGAACTGGTCCCGACGTTCTTGTCTTTGGGGCCTCCGGCACGTACTCCCTTGCCCAGGCCGGAGCGATCGCGCCGATGGAGGACTGGTGGTCGGGTTACGCGGACAAGGACCAGTTCCCCGACGGTGTTCTTCAGCGTGTGGATGGCGAGCTCTACGGTGTGCAGGGCTACGTCAATTTGCTCGGCCTCTGGTACAACCAGGACCTCCTCGACCAGTTGGGTGCTGAGGTGCCCACGACGACCGAGGAGATGGAAGCCGTGATGCAGAAGGCTGCGGACGCGGGCATCCAGGGAGTGACCCTGACCGGCAAGCCCGGACTCGAGAGTCAGTGGCAGGGCTTCCCGTGGTTCACTTCCGCAGGATTCTCCTACGGTGAACCGCAGGCCGCTCCGATGGCCGAGACCTTCGGAATGCTTCAGGATTGGGTGGCACAGGGCTACCTGTCGCCTGAGGCAGCGACGTGGGATCAGACGATCCCGTTCCAGCAGTTTGCGGCCGGCAACTCCGTTTTCGCGGTGAACGGCAACTGGCAGATTGGCGCAGCCAAGGAAGCGACGTTCGACTACGGCGTTGGCCTGATGCCGATCAGCGATCAGGGCGGCGTGCTTCTCGGTGGAGAGGTCCAGAACGTGGGTGCCTTCTCGAAGCACCCCGACCTCGCGCAGGAGTTCCTCGAGTCCACCTTCTTCTCGGTTGATGGCGAGCTGATCCTCCTTGACACCTTCGGTGCAATCCCCGCTCGAGCGGATGCAGCCGGGTCGGCCAAGATCAGTGAAGACCCGATCCTCAGTGTCTTCGCGGACATCGTGCAGAAGCAGGGGCGGCCTTCCCCCAGTCCGCAGGTTCCGTCGAAGAACGTCAACGAGGTCGAGAACCTGGTCGGTGACTACTGGAGCAAGGCCGTAGCGGGCGACGGTGCTCCTGACCAGCTGGCCGACGACCTGCTGTCGCAGCTCGTGCCTCTCCTGAAGGGCTGACCCATTTCTTCGTCAGTTCTGCGTGACGTCGCCCCTCAGGGGGCGGCGTCACGCCGGCGACCGTACAAGCTCGACGATCGCCGCCTAGTTCTTGCGCTGCCCGCTGCTGCGCTGATCGGCGCCCTGGCGATCTGGCCGCTCATCCAACTCTTCGTTATGAGTGCCAGCGATGTCACCTCCGCCACCCTGAACCAACCGTGGGAGTTCGTTGGCCTCGACAACTTCTCCGCACTCGTAGCTAATCCCGAGTTCGGCCGTGTTGTCGTTAACACCCTCGTTTTTGTTGCAGTTGTCACGGGGATCGGGCTGGTCGGAGGATTCGCTGCAGCCGTGGCCGTGTCCTCGTCCACTCGTGGCGCGTCCTTCCTCCTGGGGCTCATGGTGTTCGTGTGGGCCCTGCCTCCCGTTGTCAACGGTTCCATCTGGAAGTTCCTCTTGGGCGACCATGGCCTCATCAACGAGACTCTGCGAACACTGGGCGTTGGCTCGAGTGTCGGGTTCCTCTACGATGCCCAGCTCGCCTTATGGTCGGTCGCGCTGGTAAACGCCTGGGCCGTGGTTCCGTTCAACGCACTAATCTTCCGCGCGTCGCTCCTGAGCATTGACGGCCAGATCCTCGAGGCCGCGGAGGTAGACGGTGCGGGGCCATGGCAGCGAATCCGCTATGTCCTCATTCCGGGATCGCGCTCGACTGCGACCGTGCTCGCGATTCTCACGGTGGTGTACGCCTTCCGTAGTTTTGACTTTATCTACGTGATGACGGCAGGTGGCCCCGGCACAGCCTCGACCACAATTCCCTACCTGGCCTACATCGAGGCATTCATCAAACTCAACTACGGCCAGGGAGCGGCAACGGCGTTGCTTGGGCTGGTTGTCGTTGTTGTGCTCGCCCTGATCTACGCGCGCGACACTCGCCGAAACGAGGAGTTCTAGTTATGTCGAGTCGCACACGTCGCGAACCGGTTGCGTTCAGTATTCGAATTGTGCTCTATGTGTTGTACGCGCTCCCGTTGGTCTGGATCGTGCTGACCTCGCTGAAAAGCCAAGGAGAGGTGCTGAGTTCCCAGGCATCGTTGTTCTTTGTGCCGACCCTCGACTCGTACCGCGAAGCACTTGCCGACCCTGCTTTGGGCGACTCGCTACGCCAGTCGATGATCATCAGTATCGGCACGACGATCCTGTGCCTGCTCGTCGCTACTCCGGCGGCCTATGCTCTCGCGCGAGTACGAAGCAAAACTGTCGTCGCCGCCCTTGTTCTTCTGGTAGTTCTGCAAATGATCCCGCAGACGGCGAACCTCATTCCGCTGTTCTGGCTGCTGGCGAAGTGGCGTTTACTCGACAACAACATCGGCCTGATCCTCGCGGATGCGGTCCTGCTCCTGCCGTGGGCGATCCTGCTCCTGCGCCCATTCTTCGCTGGCATACACCCCTCCATAGAGGAGGCAAGCCGACTCGACGGGGCCCGAACCCTTCGAGCCTTCGTCTCGGTCGCTCTTCCCCTAGCTCGGAACGGTGTGTTCACCGTCGCCGCGATCATCTTCCTTGTGTCGTGGGGCGAGTTCTTGTATGGGATCACCTTTATGTTGTCGCCCAAGATGTACCCGATGAGCGCGCTCATCGCTGTGCAAGCCGGGGCGTACGGAATCGACTGGCCCTCGATGATGGCGTTTGCGGTTGTCTCGGCAGTGCCGGTGTTTATCGTCTACATCGCGAGCTACCGACTCCTGCGCACCGGACTCACCATGGGCGCAGTGAAGTGACGGCTGTCGCAGCATGACGGTGACCTGGGACCCCGGCCTGGTCAGCGACGAGTTGCTGGAACTTACCCGATCCCTGGGTGATCCGAGCCGCAATCTGGTGATGCTCGCTGAAGGGAACACCTCGCAGCGACTTGCGGACAATCGTCTTGTGGTCATGGCCTCTGGCGTACGGCTGTCGGCAGCCGGTCGCGATGACTTTGTTGCTCTCGATCTCGACGAGATGACCACGATTCTTGAGGACCCCGCGGCAGACGAGGCGTCCGTTTCCCGAGCGCTCGGCGCCGGATGCTCCGGCGGCGTCCGCCGCCGTGCGTCGATTGAGAGCCTGATGCACAGCGCAGTTCAGGCTGTCGCGCCCGTGGCTTTCATCGCTCACACTCATCCCACTGACGTGCTTGGCCTCCTATCGAGCATCCATGCCGCGACAGCATTCGAGTCGTCCGTTGACGTGGGCGAGGCCGTCGCGATCGGCCGACCGCTGTTCATCCCGTATGTCCCGCCGGGCCTCCATCTCGGTCGGACCGTACTCCAGGCGCTTCGGCGTCGCGCTGATGAAACGGGTGAAGTCCCACCGCTCATCCTCTTGGGAAACCACGGGATTGTGGCGATCGGAGCGACTGCTGCGGCAGTCGGCGATGTCACCCACATGGCCGTGCGAGCGGCCCGCGTCCGTACCGCAGCGCTCAGCGTGGGCGGCGTGCTGCCGCTGCCCGCCCAGTCGAGTCATGCGCTACGGGCCCGGGATGATTTTGCAGCGCGTCGTCTCTCGACCGAGGGGACCGCAGGGGCCTGAGTGGAACGCCGCTCGCGGCGGGCCCGCTCGTTCATGGCTCCACGATGTTAAACGCGGGGTTCCCGGGCTCCAGCACGCCGAGCAGTGCGTGCAGTACCGCTGGGTCTCCCGCGATCCCTACGCCGGGGCTGGTCAGGTCTCCGCCGAGCATGGCGAGCATCCGCAGCTTCGTCAGGGTGAGGGTCACCGCGGCCGGTGCGTCGCCCTGTCGGGGCTGACTGATCAGAACACCGTTGCGCAGGGTGAGGCGGTAGGTCACGTCGAGGTCGGTGAACGTGACGTCGAGGCTCAGGTCGAGATCCCACGCGCGCGGTCCGTTGACGCTGATGGCCAGCGACGAGAACAGCTGCTGGGGCGTGAGCTGCGCCACAACGGCAGGCGCGTTGGGGCTCGCGGGTGTGCCGAAGTTGCCCTCGCGCAGTTCGGTGGCTCCCGAGAGGAAGAAGTTGCGCCACACGCCGTTCTCGCTGCCGTATGCGAGCTGCTCGAGCGTGCCGGCGTAGAGGTCACGAGCGGCCTGGTGCGAGGCATCCGTGAAGATCACGTGATCGAGCAGGGTGGCGGCCCAGCGGTAGTCGCCCTCGTCAAAAGCCGCCTGCGCGAGCTCGACCGCCCGGTCGACTCCGCCGATCGCGGCAACGTAGCGCTGCGCCTGCTCGGCGGGCGGGTGGGGCCAGAGGCGTGCGGGGTTGCCGTCGAACCAGCCCATGTAGCGCTGGTAGATGGCCTTGACGTTGTGGCTCACCGAGCCGTAGTAGCCACGGGCATTCCAGGCGTTCTCGAGTGCCGGCGGCAGCTCGATCATCTCGGCGATCTCCGGTCCGGTGAAACCCTGGTTGAGCATCCGCAGGGTCTGGTCGTGCAGGTAGGCGTAGATATCGCGCTGCTGCTCGAGGTAGGCGATGCCACGCTCGGTGCCCCACGTGGGCCAGTGGTGTGAGGCGAAAACCACGTCGGACTTGGCGCCATACCGGGCAATCGCCTCGGTGAGGTACGCCGACCACATGTTCGGGTCGCGCACGAGGGCGCCCCGCAGCGTCAGGATGTTGTGGAGCGTGTGGCTCGCGTTCTCGGCCATACACAGCGCCCGAAACTTCGGAAAGTAGAAGTGCATCTCGGCGGGCGCCTCCGAGCCGGGCGCCATCTGGAACTCGATCTCAATGCCGTCGACCACGTGCGTCTCGCCGGTCGTGCGGATGTCGAGGGTCGGCACAATCAGGCCAACCTCGCCCGTGGAGGTCGTCTGCCCCAACCCCGCCCCCACCTGCGCGAGCGGCCCCCGCGCCAGAGCGGCCCCGTACATGTAGCCGGCACGGCGGCCCATCGCGGTCCCCGCGAACACGTTCTCGGCGACGGCGTGCTCCACGAACCCCTCGGGGGCGATCACCTGGATGTGGCCGGCATCCACGTCTGCCTGACTGGCGACGCCGAACACCCCGCCGAAGTGGTCGACGTGGCTGTGGGTGTAGATGACCGCGACGACGCGGCGGTCTCCCCGGTGCGCGCGGTAGAGCGCGAGCGCGGCGGCGGCCGTCTCGGTGGAGATGAGCGGATCGATCACGATGATGCCCGAATCACTCTCCACGAAGGTGATGTGCGAGAGGTCGAGTCCGCGTACTTGGTAGATGCCCTCGACCACCTCGAAGAGGCCCTGCTTGTTCACGAGTTTCGATTGCCGCCACAGGCTGGGGTTCACCGAGGTGGGGGCGTCCCCCTCGAGAAAGTTGTAGGTTTCGCCGTCCCAGACGGTGGCCCCGCTGGCGTCGCGCACGATCGCCGGAGTGAGGGCACCGATGAAGCCGCGCTGGGCATCCTCGAAGTCCTGCTGGTCGTGGAAAGGGAGTGACTCGAGGAGGTCGCGGTGTGCGCTCTCGATGTGGGCGGTGGGTGGCTTCTGCGGCATCGGTGGCTCCTCGTCGTGGTGGACGAATGAACTCTGTCGCATCGTGGCCCGGATGCCAAGGGCTTTGGACCTGCGTGCTAAAACGGTTCGTTCTACGGGCGCGATTAGTAGCCGGATTAGAAGATGTTTTACATGTCTCGTTGACGTGTAAAAAATCGGGCGTATTTTTGACACGTTCTGACGCGTTGTAACTAGTCTTTACATATGCCGTGGAACCCAGCGACGCCGTATCACGAACTTCCCGAGCTGCCCCCGCACGTCGAAATCGAGACAAAACCAGTACTGAAAGCGACGATAGAAGCTCGTGCAGCGTTGGCCACGCTAGATCAAGCTGCCCGACGAATAACCAACCCGACCGTGCTGATCAACTCGATACCACTACTCGAAGCTCAGGCAAGTTCCGAGATCGAGAATATCGTTACCACTGCGGACGAGCTCTTCAAGTTTGCGCATGACGAAGCAGCGGCAACTAACCCTGCCGTCAAAGAAACCCTGATGTACCGAACCGCGCTCTTTGCCGGGATCGAACTCATTAGAGCGAGGCCCCTGTCATCCACCACCGCTGTCGAGGTGTGCACCATTGTCAAAGGCAGGGTGATGGATGTCAGAAAACTGCCGGGCACATACATTGGGAACCCCGCAACGAAGGCCGCGATTTATACCCCGCCATCGAGTGAACATGTGATCCGCGCCAAGCTCGGCAACTGGGAGAGATTCCTGCATGAAGCCGGATCCATGGACCCGTTGGTTGCCATGGCGATTGCCCACTATCAGTTCGAAGCAATTCACCCGTTTGCGGACGGCAACGGTCGGACCGGTCGAATCATGAACATCTTGATGTTGATGAGCGCCGGACTCATTAACCAACCCATCCTGTATCTGTCTAGGTACATCATCGAAAAGAAGGATGAGTACTACCGGTTGCTGCTCGAGGTGACTAGGGACGGTAATTGGGAAGAATGGGTACTCTTCGTCCTCGAGGGCATCCGCACGACTTCTCTCAGCACAGTTGCAAAAATCGACAGGATACAAGAGCTTCAGGAAGAAACTCTCGACAAGATTAGAGAGACCACCTCAGGGGCCAATGCAGACCTGCTGGCTGTCCTGTTCGAACAGCCATACTGCCGAATCTCGAACGTCGTGGAGAGATGTCAGGTTTCAAGGCCCACCGCGACCAACTGGCTGAATTCACTGGTGCGGGAGGGCGTGCTCATCGACGTTCGAGCCGGACGCGAGCGTATTTTCATCAATTCCAGGTTCTTTCAGCTTCTAGTGAGTCCTGAAACGGCACCTGACTCTGAGCCGACGTTGTTCTAGCACGAAGGCCGCCACTCGACGTGACGGCCTTCGTGACACCGCCACGGGCGGAGGCGCTTCAGCTCGCCTTCAGCGCCTCCCGGAGCGAGACCCGCGACCCCATCCGCAGCAGCGAGTTCGTGTAGATCTTGCTCGCGACGAGCACCACCACGGCGGTCGCGATCACGAGCAGCCCGAGCGAGATGAGCGGCTCCCACCACTGTGCCTCACCGAAGAAGAGGCGCACGGGCATGGCTACGGGAGCGCTGAACGGCACGTAGGACAGGATCGTCATCACCAGCGCGTTGTCGCCGAAGATCACCACACCGAAGTACGGGATCATCACGAGCATCAGCGCGGGTGTCATCACCGCTCCGGTGTCTTCCTGTCTCGACACCAACGCTGCGCCAGCGGCGAAGACGCTGGCCACCAACACGAACCCGAAGATAAAGAACACCACGAACCAGATGAGTGGCGCGGAGAGCAGGTCGAGCAGCTCCCCTTGACCGGTGATCGCGAGCCCCAGTGCCGCGGCGGCGGCGATCGCGGCGGCCGTTCCGACACCAATCACCGAGTTGCCCAGGATCTTGCCGGCGAGCAGTGCCCGAGCCGGAACCGCGGCGAGCAGGATCTCGACGATGCGCGACTGCTTCTCCTGAACCGTGTTCTGCATGATGGTCGCGCCGGACCCGAACACGGCGATCATAAACACGATGCCAAAGGCCAGCCCGATAATGAACCGCAGGCCCGCGGGTGTCTGCGCCGGGTCGAGCAGCTCCACGGCGGGGCTGACCGACAGCGCAGCGACAAGGTCGACCGGCGCCTCGTCGAGGGCGACCAGGCTAAACCCGACCGCGCTGTCGTCCGGCACCAGCGCCGCCTCGACATCCCCCGACCGCACCAGCTGCTCGGCCTCGGTGCGGTCCGCGACCTCGATGACCTCGAGAAGTTCGGAGTCCGCCACCGCGGCCGGCACCGAGCCAACAACGGCGATCGGCGTCGCCTCCGTGCGCCCCCCGAGCACACTCGACAGGATGATGCCGCCGATCACCAGCGCGAGGGTGATTGCCGTGGAGATGATGAATGCCTTCGAGCGCACCTGAGACAGGATCTCCCGCTCGGCCACAAGCAGGGTTGCACCCCAGGTGCCGAGCCGCTCTGTCTTGACTGTTGTCGACATGGTTACGCCGCCGCCCCTTCGCGCTCACTCTGTTCGTTGGTCTGGTCGCTGGCCGAGGAGTCGACCACGATGTCCCTGAAGATCTCGCCGAGTGTCGGCCGTACCGGCCGGAAGCTCATCACCGATCCACGCTCGACGGCCGCCCGGAGCACCGAGTCGGCCGCGGTGGTGTCGGCGTCGAACAGCACCGTGGTGCCCGCGAGCTCGGCGACAGCCACCCCGGGGATGCCCCGTACCCAGCCCGCGTCGCCGCCGATCTCCAGCTCCCACCGGCTACCCGCGTACTGCTCGCGCAGCGCCTCGCGCGAGCCGGCGGCTCGCACCTGGCCGTTCGCGATGATCACGAGGTCGTCGCACAGCCGCTCCACGACATCCAGCTGGTGGGAGGAGAACAGCACGGGCACACCTCGCGCCGCGTGCTCGGCGATCACCCGCACGACCTCGTCAACGGCGAGCGGGTCGAGGCCCGAGAAGGGCTCGTCCATGATGAGAACGTCGGGGTCGTGCACGAGGGCCGCCGCCACCTGCACCCGCTGCTGGTTGCCGAGCGAGAGGGCCTCGAGCTTGTCGCGGCGGCGCTCGATGAGCCCCAGGCGCTCGAGAAGGTCATCCGCCCGCTGGATGGCCGTCGACTTGTCGATGCCGTGCAGCCGAGCGAGGTAGGCGAGCTGCTCGCCGATCTCCATCTTGGGGTAGAGGCCGCGCTCCTCGGGCATGTAGCCGAACCCGTGGAGCGCGCTCTGGCCGACCGGTGCTTCGTCGAGCAGCACCTCGCCGGAGTCGGGCTTCAGAACCCCGAGGATCATCCGCATCGTTGTGGTCTTGCCGGCGCCATTGCCGCCGACAAACCCGGTGAGCCGACCGCGCCCCACGTCGAAGCTGACATCGTCGACAACTCGGCGGGTGCCGAAGCTGCGGGTGAGATTTCGCACGCTGAGCATATGACCTCCTGGATCAGATGGTGGATGCTCCAACGCTACGAACCCGCAGGCGCCCGCGCCTCCCCCTCGCGAAGGAACTCTCGCCCTCCTCCGGGCGACGGAGGAGGCGTTAGCCGACGAGCCCGGACCGATACGCGAAGGCGACCGCCTGCACCCGGTCGCGCAGGTCGAGCTTCATGAGCACGTTCGACACGTGTGTTTTGACCGTCGCTCGCCCGATCACGAGCGTCTGGGCGATCTCGTCGTTGGAGAGCCCCTCGGCCATCAGCCGCAGAACCTCGACCTCGCGGTCGGTGAGCTCCTCGGGGATCACCCCGGGGGCGGATGCCGCGCCTGCCCGATCGCGCGCCACAGCCCGCTCGATAACCGCCCGCGTGAGCTCCGGAGCAAGCAACGCTTCGCCGGCCGCGATCGCCCGCACCCCGTCCACGAGTTGTTCCGGCCGCGCATTCTTTAACAGGAACCCACTCGCGCCGGCATCCAGCGCCGCGAGCAGGTAGTCCTCGCGCTCGAACGTGGTCAGCATCAGGATGTGCGCAGTCACGGCGGGGTCGGCGACGAGCCGCCTCGTCGCCTCGAGCCCACCGATCCCCGGCATCTCCACGTCCATGCAAATCACGTCCGGGTGGGTGAGCCGCACCACCTCGAACGCCTCTTCGCCGCTGGATGCCTCGCCCACGACATCCAGGTCGGGCTGCGCCGACAGGATGGTGCTGATGCCCTGCCGCATGAGCGCGTGATCGTCGACAAGAACAACTCGGATCTGCGTCATCCGTGTTCTCCGATCGGCACCGTGGCGCGCACGACCCAGCCCGAACCGGTGCGGGCGGATGCTTCGAACTCGCCGCCCAGGCTCGCCACCCGCTCGCGCATCCCGATGAGCCCCAGCCCGGTGCCACGCGGCGCGGGACCGGGCCGTCCGAGGCCGTCGTCCGCGATCTCCAGCTCGAGAGCACCGTCGGAGTAGCGCAGGTGCACCCGGGTGCGGGTGCCGGGGCCCGCGTGCTTGAGCACGTTCGTGAGTGACTCCTGCACGATGCGGTACAGGTTCAGCTCGACGAGCGGCGGCACGGGGAACGGCTCGCCGACCCGCTCGAGTGATACCCGGAGGCCGGCGGCCTCGGCATCCTGCACGAGGGTCGGCATCGAGTCCAGGCCGAGGGATGCGGTGGCGGGTGACTCGACGGCATCCTCGTCCCGGAGGGTTCCGAGCAGCTGGTACAGCTCGCTCACGGCCGCACGGGACGACGCCTCAAGCGACTCGAGTTGGGTGCGCGCCCCCGCCGGATCGGTGTCGAGCACCGCCCGCGCGGCGGCAGCCTGAACCCCCATCAACGACACGTGGTGGGCGACGGCATCGTGCAGCTCGCGCGCGATGCGCAGGCGCTCGATGGTGATTGCCTGCCGCGCGACCTTCGCCTGTTCGTTCTCGAGCTGGCGGGTGCGCCACTCGGCAAGGGCACGTTGGCGTGCCGAGGACCACGCGTGTTCCCCGAACCACCAGGCACCCGCGAAGTAGAGAACGTTCACGAGCACCTGCTGGAGCATAAACGCGGCGACGGGGGTCAGGGCCCCCACCCCTGGTCCGTCAATATCGAAGTCCTGGGTGCTCGCACGGAAGAAGCTGATTAACAGCCACACGCCCATCGCCGTGACGAGCACCGTGCGCGCCACGGTCGCGAGGGTGCGGTTGCGTTCCCACGCGCCCACGCTGTAGATCGCCATAAACAGCGTGATGTTGCTGATGGTGAGTTCGGGAACCTGCAACTCGCCGACAAGCACGGTGGCGACTCCCAGAACACCCAGCACGGGCACGGGTGCCACCCGCCGCAGGGCCAGCGGCAGGGTCGTGAGCGCGAGGATTCCCACGCTCAGTGCGGGGCTAGCGGGCTCGGGAAACAGCCCAATCGCGCGGCCGAGAGTGAGCGAAAGGATGCTGGCGGCAAAGAGCCCCACGGCGATGCCCGCATCCGCTCGGCGCTGACGGGAGGTGACGGCGGGGCGCTGCCAGGCGCGGGAGTCCGGATCTGCGCTCACGTCGCCAACCTACACAACGGTGCTGCGGCGCACCTCCGTCCCGGGGTGGAGGTGGTGTGGCCTTACTCGCCCACGTCTGCGCCGGTGATCGTCTTCCGCATCACCGTTTTACTCTTGCCGATGTGCCGCTCGAAGGTGAACCCCGCGCGTTCGAACATGGGGCGCGTGCCGTTGTGGAGGAACGACGAGGACGTTCGTTTGCCCGGCTCCAACTCGTTGGGGAACGAGACGACCTCGCCGCCGCCCGCCTGCGCGATGAGCTGCAGTGCGCCCTCGAGGGCCTCGTAGGCGACCCCGGATCGGCGGTGATCCCGGTCGACGAAGAAGCACGTGATGCGCCATGGGGCGGGGTTGTTCTCGCCCGCGTCGTACTGCTTGCGGTGGTAAATGCGGGGGAGTTCTGGGGGGCTGCCGTACTCGCACCAGGCGATCGCGGCATCTCCCTCGAACACCAGGGCGGCGTGCGCGACCCCTTCTGCCACAAGCCGCTGCTTGAACGTCGGCCCGTCGTATTCGGCTCGGGTCGTGTCGGCGGTGTCGTCGTGGAAGTAGGTGCAGTAGCACCCGCCCCAGACGCCGTTGTGTTTCTCCGCGAGGGCGAGCCACGCGGGGAACGTCTCCGGTGTGAGCGGCTTGATCACGTGGGTGTCGGCCATGGGCTCATTCTTCTCGCGACTCGGCGGTTCGACTACACCTCACTTGCGTCGAACCGGATCGACTGCTACTTTCATCGAAGCGGTTCGACGATGAGCGAGGACAGACGTGGTAACAATTGCGGATGTAGCACGAGTGGCGGGAGTCTCCCGTAGCACCGTGTCGTACGCGCTGTCTGGCAACAGGCCCATCTCGCAGGAGACGCGCGATCGAATCGACAAGGCGATTCGTGAGCTCGGGTTCACCGTCAACGCGGGGGCACGAGCACTCGCCACCTCCCAAACCATGGCCATTGGGCTGCTGTCGCAGTTCCACCAGGACGAGTTTGCCCCGGCGATGCTTCAGTACATCCGCTCCGTGTCCGACGCCGCGCGCGAGCTCGGCTACGACGTGTTGTTCGTCACCGACATCGACGGTGCCGCGGCAGTCAAGCGCATCACGTCGTCGAACATGGTGGATGGTGTGGTGCTTCTCGATGTCACCCACGCGGACCCACGCCTCGATGCCCTCCGTGCTGCTCGCCAGCCCGGGGCGCTCGTTGGGCTCCCCGCTCACACCGAGGGACTCGACGTGTTCGATCTCGATTTCGGTGAGGCGGCTCGGGTGATGGTCGACCATCTCTACAGCCTCGGTCACCGCGAGATCATTCTTGTGAGCCCACCCCAGCACGTGTTCGAGCGTGGCGGCGCGTACGGGTGGCGTTTCCGCGACGCCGCCGTCGAGCGGGCCGGCCGTTACGGCATCCGTATCCATCCTTACTATGGCGAGTCGCAGCAACCGGCAATCACCGTGAACATCGATGCGATTCTGGATGCCCGGCCCACCGCAACGGCAATGATCGTGCACAACGACGCCACGATTGCGGCGCTGCCCATGGTGCTCCAGCGCCGTGGGTTGCGCGTTCCTGACGACCTGTCGGTCGTCAGCCTTTATTCACAGGACTTCGGTCGAACGTTCTCGCTGCCTTACACGGCGGTGGAAAGTTCGCCCGACAAGTTGGGTCGCCTGGCGGTCCAGCAACTGGTGCGGCGCATCATCGACCCAGACCAAGCCGGTCCGGCTGTCGTGAAATTCGTCGCACCTGAACTGATCGACCGGGGAAGCACGGCGTAGCCAGCGGCGGGCGACCCCGCACAGTGGCTCGTTAGGCGTCGAACCGGTTCGATTG
The DNA here is from genome assembly GCA_965279605.1 of Rhodoglobus sp. Lineage (GTDB taxonomy): Bacteria > Actinomycetota > Actinomycetes > Actinomycetales > Microbacteriaceae > Rhodoglobus. Next base: position 137,312 of record CBDIIE010000011.1, on the reverse strand, counting down.
CCACCACAACAGCACGATTCAGAGAGGAATACCGTGATCACCACCACCAAGGGGGTGCGCGCCACAACCGCGCTCATCCTGGGAACAGCACTCGTTGGCGTTCTTGCGGCTTGTGCCCCAACCACCGATTCTGGCAGCAGCTCCACCTACACTCTGTGGGACCCCTATCCCGATCGCGACGCTTCGTCGGACTGGGCGAAGACGATCGACGCGTGCGCAGCCGACCTCGGCGTCACGATCGAACGCAACTCCGGCAACACCGGAGACACCGTGAAGGACCTCACGACAGCGGCGGGCAACCTGCCCGACATTGCTATGGTCGACAATCCCAAGGTGGGTACACTCGCCGACGCGGGGCTCCTCACCACCAACGAGGAGACCGGCCTCGACACCTCGTCGATCGAGCCCAACATCCTCTCGGCAGGCGTACTGGATGGCGCTACCTACGGCGTTCCCGTTGGTGCCAACACGCTCGGCCTGTACTACAACCCGGGCGTACTTGAGGCTGCGGGCGTTGACATCGCGTCCGTGACCGACTTCGCGTCGCTGACGGCAGCCCTCGAGAAGGTCGTGGCCTCGGGTGCGAAGGGCATCACCTTCTCCGCGGTGGGCACCGAGGAGGGAACCTTCCAGTTCCTGCCGTGGTTCTGGGGAGCCGGGGCCGACCTCACCGAACTCGATTCGGCCGAGGCGGAGTCCGCACTGCAGCTCTGGACCGACTGGGTGAACAAGGGCCTGGCGCCCAACTCGGTCATCTCCAACACCCAGGGCACCAGCTGGGACGAGTTTATGACCGGCGAGTACGCGTTCGCCGAGAACGGCTCGTGGTTCAAGTCGGCTGCCGACGAGGCTGGGTACCTGTCTATCCAGGTTCCGGGTATCGATGGCGGCGCAGCGCCCGCTCCGACCGGTGGCGAGTTCATCACCATCCCGGTTCAGAAGGACACCTCGCGCTACGCGACCTCGACGAAGATCGTCGAGTGCCTCACGACCGGAAACGCGGGCGCCGACGCGCTCGGCTACGTTGCTCCGACCGCTGAGGGCCAGGCCGCCCAGCTTGAGGCCGACCCGTCGCTCGAGTTCTGGATCAGCGCCGTCGGTGACGCGAAGCCTCGCACCGCCGACAACCTCGGCCTGTCGTACGGCATCATCTCCGAGCAGGTCTACACCGCTGTGCAGAACGCGCTCAGCGGAGTCTCCTCGCCGGCAGATGCGCTCGCGGATGCCCAGGCTGCGGCCGCGGACAAGCTCAAGTAACCACCACAACGTAGTACAGGGACACCACATGACAGCGACACAGGTTCTCTCTGAGTCGCCTGTGCGTGCCAACAAGGGAGGGGCAGCGTCTTCGGGCGCTGCCCCATCCGGCCCGCACCGGCAGCCCACGAAGCGCTGGCGCGCCCAGCTCACCGCATGGGCGTTTATCGCGCCGGTCGTGATCTATCTCGTGGTGTTCTACGCCTACCCGCTGTTCCGCAACCTGGATCTCAGCTTCCGCGAGTACACGCTCCGGTCATTCATCGATGGCACGGCGCCCTTCGTCTGGTTTGACAACTATGTCGCAGTTCTCACCGACTCGACCTTCGGGCCTGCGCTTCTCAATACCGCGGTATTTACGATCGTCTCGATCGTGTTCCAGTTCTCGTTTGGCCTAGCGCTCGCGGTCTTCTTCTTCCGCCACTTCCCGCTGTCGAACACGCTGCGGGCGCTGTTCCTCGTTCCGTGGCTGTTGCCTCTGCTGGTGTCGGCGTCCGTGTGGGCGTGGATGCTCAACAGCGAGTCGGGCATCATCAACGCCGGTCTCGAGGCGATTGGCCTGACACAGGTGAACTGGCTCACGTCGCCCCAGTGGTCCATGGTCTCGGTGCTCCTCGCCAACATCTGGATTGGGATCCCCTTTAATCTCGTGATCCTCTACAGCGGGCTGCAGAACATCCCCACCGAGGTCTACGAGGCGGCATCACTCGACGGGGCGAGCGGTTGGCAGACGTTCTGGCGGGTGACCTTCCCCCTGCTGCGTCCCGTGTCGGCGATCACGATCCTCCTGGGCCTCGTCTACACGCTCAAGGTGTTCGACATCATCTGGATCATGACGCGGGGTGGGCCGGGCAACTCGTCGACGACGTTTGCGATCTGGTCGTACCGGCTGGGATTCGGTGGGGGAAGCCCCGAGCTGAGCCCGGCGGCCGCGGTCGGCAACCTGCTCATCCTCCTGGCGTTCGCCCTCGGGCTCGTCTACATCCGCACCCAACGGAAGCTGGGGGACTCATGAGATCACTACGTCGCACCGGCAAGACCGTCGTGGGACTCATCCTCACGGGTCTTATGCTGTTCCCGCTCTACTGGATGGTCAACGTGTCGCTCACGCAGCCCACCGAGCTTCGCAAGGACCCGCCCAATTTGTTCCCGGTCAACCCGACGTTCGACGGTTACGCGCGTGTGCTCGGGGAGCAACTGCCGTACCTCGGCACGAGCCTCATCGTGGGGCTCGGCACCGTTGTGTTAACGGTTGCCCTCTCGGCACCCGCCGCGTTCGCGCTTGCGAAACTGCGGCCGTGGGGAGGAACGGCGCTGAACTTCGTGCTGCTGATCGCGCAGATGATCCCCGGGATCATCATGGCGATGGGGTTCTACCTGATCTTCTTCAACTGGGGAATTCTCGACACCATCCCCGGACTCATCCTCGCCGACTCGACGCTCGCCGTGCCGTTTGGGGTGCTTATCTTCACCGCCTTTATGGCAGGAATCCCCAACGAACTGATCGCGGCGGCGAAGATCGATGGCGCCGGATCATGGCGGACCTTCTGGTCGATTGTGCTGCCCGTCAGCCGCAACTCCATCGTGACCGTCTCGCTGTTCGCCTTCCTTTGGTCGTGGTCGGACTTCCTGTTTGCGTCAACCCTCAACCGCTCCAACGACCTTCAGCCCATCACGATCGGCATCTACCGCTACATCGGCAACAACACGCAGGACTGGAACGCGATCATGGCGACGGCCGTGGTCGCGTCGATCCCCGCGGCCGTGCTGCTGGTGGTGGCCCAGCGTTATGTCGCTGCTGGCGTTACTGCCGGCGCCGTCAAGGACTGACCCCTGTCTCGCCCCATCTTCTTTAAGGACACCCATGCGCTCTTTGCCCTCTTTTGACGTTAACGAGATTCCCTTCTCGGTTCGTGGCTCGTGGCTAGACGTCTCACCCGTCGTCGCCCTCCACACGCGCCGGGACGATCTTCATCTCGTCTCCCACCAGAACGGCATGCACGCGGTGTTGTCCCTGGTGCCCGAACGGGATGGCGCGCGGGTGACCACCGCCATCGAAGCGTCGCCCGCCGTGCTCTCCTGGCGGGATGGTGATGCACGTGTCAGCGTCACCTTCGACGGAACCGAGAAGGTTCGGCTGCGTGGTGTGGGCCTCGGCATCCGGTTCGGGGATGCCGCGGCCGGCCTCACGCCGTTCACCGGCACATACCTCTTCACCGAGCCCGGCACCTCAAGCGCGGTCTTTACGTCGTACGAGACCGGGCGACGGTATCGCATCACACCCCTCGTGGGAGCTCTCGAGGTCGAGGGTGATGGGGCGCTGGGTGTTCACTCTCGGTCGGTGCTCGCGGGGGGCGATGGGGCGGCGTGGGAAGTGATCGTGGAGGAGTTCGACGCCGCGCTCGAGCCATTTCGAGCATCCGCCACCTTTGACGAGGTCGTGGAGCGTAATGCTCGCGACTTCGCCGAGTATCTGGATGCCGTGGCACCCTGGCGCAGCGAGCGTACGCCGGCGGCCGCGGCAGCGGCATACGTGTTGTGGTCCGCGACGGTGCGGCCTCTCGGCTACCTGGTGCGGGAGTCGATCCTGATGTCGAAGCACTGGATGGACAAGGTGTGGAGTTGGGATCACGCGTTCAACGCGCTCGCCCTCGCCCCGGGCCTGCCCGACAGTGCCCTCGACCAGTTCCTCGCGCCGTTTGACCATCAGGATGCCACCGGCGCGCCGCCCGACTCCGTCACCCACTCTGAGGTGCTCTACAACTACGTCAAGCCACCCATCCACGGCTGGGCGCTGGTGAAACTCCGCGACCGGTTGTCGAGACCACTCGACGCCGCCGAGCTGACGGATGTCTACGGTCGCCTTGCTCGCTGGAGCACGTTCTGGCTGGACTTCCGCCGCGTTCCCGGCCGAGCCCTGCCCTACTACCAGCACGGCAACGACTCGGGTTGGGACAACTCGACAACCTTTGATCGGGATCGTGTGATCGAGTCGCCCGATCTCGCGGCGTTCCTCGTCGTTCAACTCGACGTTCTTGCGGCGCTCGCCGAGGAGCTCGGGATGCCGGATTCCCGCTGGTCGGAGGAGGCCACCCGGGTGCGAGAGGCGCTCCTGTCGAGCTTGTGGGATGGCGAGAACTTTGTTGCGCACGCCGCCGATTCCGGCCGGGCGAGCACAACAACGAGCCTCCTGAACCTGCTCCCCATCGTCTCCGGGAGTCGCCTCCCGCTCGAGATTCGACAGAAGCTGGCGGCGCACATCGAGCGGCACCTGACCGAGTTTGGGCCGTCCACCGAGATCCCGGGCACACCTCACTACGAGTCCGACGGGTACTGGCGTGGACCGATCTGGGCGCCGTCAACCGTGCTCGTTGAGTCGGGACTTCGTTCCAGCGGATTCGACGAGCTCGCGGACACCGTGAGTGCCCGTTTCCGGGCGCTGTGCGAGAAGTCGGGCTTCGCCGAGAACTTCGACGCGGTCACGGGCGCCGGCCTGCGCGACCGCGCCTACTCGTGGACGGCCAGCAGCTACTTGCTGCTCGCCGGCGAGGCGGAGGCGCGCGGCGAGGCATCCCCGGCCACCTAGACGCTATCCGTTGTGTGCTGCATCACAACCGACTCAAACGAACCGGAATAGTAGGGTGTGGCACCCGACCCGGCGCGCAGGCTTGAGGTCGAAAGGGGGACACGTGATCGCAGAACTCAATCGGCTGGTCGAGCACGTCGAGAATCACCTCGACGAGGAGATCGACATTGTTCGGCTCGCGCGTGATCTCGGCACCACCGAGTATCACCTGCGTCGGATGTTCTCGTCGCTGGCCGGGATGCCCGTGTCCGAGTACATCCGCAGGAGGCGCATGACCGTCGCCGCCGCGGACGTGCTCGCGGGCGACGGGCTTTTGGGAATCGCCGTGCGCTACGGCTACGGCTCGACCGAGGCATTCACCCGGGCGTTTCGGGCCGTGCATGGTGCCGGTCCCAGTGACGTCCGGCGAGACGGTGGCCCCCTTCGATCACAATCACAGCTCAGGTTTCGCCTGACCGTCGAAGGGACAACACACATGGACACTCGAATTACTGACCGCCCGGCCTTCCGGCTCGTGGGCCACGCGGCACGTGTGCCGCTCATCCACCACGGCATCAACCCGCACATCCAGGCCCACATCGCCTCGGTGCCCGCGGACGAACACCAGCGCCTGAAGGAGCTCAGCTCGACAGAGCCGCTCGGCCTGCTTCAGGTCAGCGCGGATGTGGACCCGGACTACCGGGAGGGCAGCGAGTTGACCTACCTCCACGGTGTCGCCGTGGGCGCCGAGACGCCCACCCCCGATGGGCTCGACATGATCGACGTTCCCGAGGGATCGTGGGCGGTGTTCCGCACGACCGGACCCTACCCGGCTGCGCTCCAGGAGACCTGGGCCACAACGGCGGCAGAGTGGTTCCCCTCGAACCCGTGGCGCCTGAGGGAAGGTCCCTCGATCGTGGCGATTATCGACCGCGCGGACGACTTCAGCACGGCCACCACCGAGCTGTGGCTCCCGGTGGAGCGCAACTAGGGCGTCACGGGGGTGCGACGTCGCTATCGCGCGGAGAACACTCCGCTGGGGTCATGGGCGCGGCGAATGTCGTCGAGCTGGCGTCGCTGGTCGGCACTCCACGAGGTGTCGAAGGCGTCGTCGGAATTCGCGCGCCCCACGAAGTTGACGAGAGTTGTGCTTGCCTGCCACGGTGTGGTCGCGTCGAGTACCGACCGCACGGCATCCAGGCGGGTCTCGTCCGCGAGCCCCGGGACGGGCGCGGCGTAGACGTTCAGCAGGGTGGTGGTGTCACGGCCGCCGACGGCGTCCGGTTCCGTCTCGCGGTGCGTTGCTCCGCCGAGGGTCCTGATTTCCACCGCCGACAGCGGCAGATCAGTCTCGAGTCCGCCGGCCGCGAGCAGGGCATCCGCCGTGTCCGCGCCCAGGGTCGCCAGTGACGCCGTGCCGTTGGCGACGGGCATCGGAGCGGTGGGGTCGCCGTGGACGGAGCCGATCTGCGCGTACGGGAGCACACCAACCGTGTCGAACACGGGTGTCGCGACGGACCGCATGGCGGCAAGTTGGGCGTGTGCGTAGTCCACGTCATCGACGCTGGCAAAGCGCACGTGGGCCACGCGCTTGCCACTGAGGGCAGGCGGAAGCGCGGGCGACTCCGGCAGGCGCAGGAGCGCGAGTGACGTTGTTGTCGTCTCCGGCAAAAACGGCGCCCAGTCGATGTAAGCGGAGAGCGCCGCCGCGGAGTCCGCCCCGTCGAAGTAAACACCGCCGCCCACGATCTGCGCGAAGGGGAGGAGCTCGACGGTGACGGCCGTCACGACGCCCAACCCGACCTTGCCGCCGCGCATCGCCCAGAACAGGTCGGGGTGAGAGTCACGAGAAACCGTGATGGGCCCGTCGGCCGGAGTCACCACCTCGAACGAGCGCACGTGGTCGGTGCTAAACCCCACCGAGCGCGCGAGCGGACCTATTCCACCACCCAGCAGGTAGCCCACGACTCCCACGCCTGGCGACGACCCACACGGTGCCGCGAGCCCGTGCTTCGCCGCTGCCGCGACGACCGAGGCCCACGCGCATCCCGCCTCAATCCGTGCGGTACGGGATGTGGCGTCGATCTCGACCGAGTCGAGGCCACGCAGCCGGAGGGCGACCCCGTCGACGAACGGATGCAGTCGCCCGTGGCCGGTGCCGAGTGCGGTCAGGGGAACCCCCTGCTCGGCCGCGACGGCGACGGCGGATGCAACATCCGCTGGCACCTTCGCATCCACGACAACGGGCGGCGCAACCTCAACCCCCAGGTCAAACCCGGCAACCGCATCCGCGTAACCGTCATCGTCGGGCGCCAGAACCGTCGAAATGCCTGCGTGGCGGAGATCGTCGAGTGTGCTCATGGCCGTGCCTTAAGACTTGACGGAGATCGTGGCGAGGTAGTCGTCGAGATCGGTGAGGTGGAAGGGGTCGGAGATGGCGGCGACGTAGCCGTCGGGCCGCACGAGGATTGCGCCACCGTGGTCCTTCAGGCCATACCGCTCGGCGACCAGACCCTGCGGGTCGGAGAGAACCGTCGGGTCTTCGGTCGGCGCCACCCAGAAGGTCTGGGCACCATGCGGCGTCGGGTAATCCGGGAAGGTCCCGGCCCGGTCGGCCACCAGCACAAGAGCGTGCCCCGACCCACTCGGCTCGCGGTGGGCGAGTGTTGACCATAGGTCCACGCCTGGCACGGTTCGCACCGCGTCGCCGGCGTGGACCGGGCCCTTGTTCCGGGACTCGGCCAGCGGGCTGTAGCTGTACTCGACCGTCATCTGCTCGATCTCGTTGGCCATCGAGTGGCGCGCGAGTGGCATCTTCAGGGCGGCCTTCATCACCAGGTTGCGCACCTCGCGGGCAAAGGGCGAGCTCAGCGTTCCCGCCTTGGTCAGGGCCGTCGTGAACTTGATCACGTCGGCCGCAACCGGATGACGCTCGTCGTGGTAGCTGTCGAGCAACTCCTCGCTTGCCTCCCCGCGCACGGCGGCTGCCAGCTTCCACGTGAGGTTAAAGGCATCCTGGATGCCCGTGTTCATGCCCAGCCCACCGGCGGGGCTGTGCACGTGGGCGGCATCCCCCGCAAGGAACGCCCGGCCGGTGCGGTAGCGCGGCACCTGCGCGTGGTGGATCTCGAAGATGGTGAGCCAGCGCGCCGACTCGAGTGTGACATCCATCTCGCGCTCGTTCACGGTCTGCTGCAGCCACTCGAGGGTGGGCTCGCGATCCTCGGGGGTGTCTTCCGGAATCTGGCAGATCACCCGAACGCGCTTGCCCGCCATGGGGAACAACATCCCGACGGCGTCGCCGGGGGAGAAGAAGATGTGGAACGACTCCTTCTCGTGCGCGTAGTCCGCGTCGACGTCACCCATAAGGAACCGCTCGCCCTTGAACACACCCTCGAGCTTGAGTCCCAGGCTGTGGCGCACGGCACCCTTCGCCCCGTCCGTACCCACAAGCCACGCCACGTGCGCGACCTCGGTCGACCCGTCGGGGTGGGTGAGGCTTGCCCGCACGCCGGTGTCATCCTGCTCAAGGCCGGTGTAGGTGACACCACGTTCGATCTCCACGCCGAGGGCCGCGAGGTGTTCCGTCAGGATTCGCTCGGTGTCGGTCTGGGGGATGGTGATCGAGTAGTTGAACGGGCTGTCGATCGTGTCGAAGTCCACACGACCCAACACCGAGCCGCTCGCGTGCATCTGCGCACCGGTGGTCTTCACGCCTGTCGCGGCGATGGTGTCGAGCACACCCAGCTGGTCGAGGAGCTCGAGTGACCGGGCGTGCAGAACAACCGCCCTCGACTCGTTCGTCGGCTCTGGCATCGTGTCGATGATGCGCACCGCGACGCCGCGCCGCGCGAGGTCGGCCGCAGCGACGAGTCCCACGGGTCCCGCCCCAACGACAAGAACGTCGGGTTGCCCTGATTGTGCGTGTGCCATGGTGCTCTCCTTAGCGTGTGGCAAAAACTCTCTTGATCTAGAAGTAGTCCTCCGTGCCGCTCGGGCAACTGGTCATTGTGTGCAGTCTTGGGCGGTCTATGGGTCGACGTGCCGTTGGGCGATCTCGATCACGAGCGGGTGATCGCCTGCGAGTCCGTCGTGCACGAGGCGGGTCAGCTCCGCCAGGCTTCGGGCCCGCGTCGCCGCAACCCCGTACGCGGAGGCTATCCCGGGAATATCGATGCCAAGCAGGTCGAGGCCCGGCACGTCCGGCGCGTGCATCACGCGAGTGAACTTCTTGAGCGCGCCGTACTCCTCGTTGCGAGCGACGACAAAAACGACGGGCACACGATAGTGGGCCGCGGTCCACAGGGCGCTCACCGTGAAGTGAAACGCGCCGTCGCCCAGCAGGGCGAGCACTCGTCGCGAGGGGTCTGCCAGTTGAAGACCAATCGCCGCCGGGAGGCCCCAGCCCAGACCGCCGGATGCGGGGAAGTACAGGCTTCCCGGCCGTCTGAGGTCGAACCGATCCCAGCCCGTGTCGATCGACGTCCACTCGTTGGCGATGACCGTGTTTTCGTCCGTCGCCGCACCGAGTGCGTCGATGATGGCCTCGGGCGTGAACGACGGACCCGAGACATCCGGGGCGGGCCACTCCAGGGCATCAAGCGCCGGACGATCTGTCGTTGGTACCCCCTCAGCGAGCCGCGCGAGCGCGTCGGACGGGTTGCCAACAAGGATGTGCCCAAAGGGTGCACGAGTCGCTTCATCCGGGTCGCTCGTTACACCCCAGAACTCGGTGCCCGCCGGAAGGTAGTCCCCCTCTTCGTACTCGTGATACCGGAACACCGCGGTGCCGAACGCGATCACAAGGTCGTGTCCCACGAAGTGCTCCGCGACCGCGGGGATGCTCGACGGCAGTACTCCCCGGTAGTTCGGATGCCTCGTTGGGAACGGGCACCGGGAGGGGCTCGGCGCCACGTATACGGGACTCGCGAGGCGCTCGGCAAGCCGCACCGCGGCATCCCAGCCGACTTGGTCGTCGGTTCCCGGCCCCAGCACGATCAGCGGATTCCGCGCCTCGGCGATTCGGTCGCGCAGCGCATCGAGGGCCCCTGGGCCGACCACCGGATCCCCGTCAACAACACGGGTGGTGAGGTGGGTGACCGCGCTCTCGTCCGCGTCCTTGTCCCAATCGTCCAAGGGAAGCGAGATGTAGACCGGGCCCGCGGGCGCCGTACCGGCGAGAAGGATGCCCTGCGACAGCACCTGGGGAACATCCTGCGCCCGTAGTGGCTCGGCACTCCACTTCACGAGCGGCTCGGCCAGGGTGATCGCGTCGACGTTGGTCAGCATGGCGTTGATCGCGGCATAGCGCCGCGCCTGTTGGCCCGACGTCACCACGACGGGAACATGACCGGACTGGGTGTTAGTGAGCGTCCCCATCGCGTTGCCCGTACCTGCGGCCGCGTGAAGGTTGACGACCGAGGGCAGCCCCGTTGCTTGCGCGTACCCGTCAGCCATCCCGATTGCTGCGCCCTCGTGAAGGGCGAGAATGTATCGAAAGTCCTCAGGGAAGTCGCGGAGCAGGGGCAACTCGTTTGACCCGGGATTGCCGAAAATCGTGTCAATCCCGTGACTACGGAGCACGTCGTAGAAGCTGTCACGTACCGTCATGGTTCCCCAGAATCTGCCCGCCGGGCTATTTTTTGGTTACTATACCAAGACGCTCGATAGACGCGAATAGGAAGTTCATGCCAGATCGACGTGAGATTGTGCTGGACGCAGCCATCAAGGTTGTGCGCGAGGGCGGCTACCCCGCGTTGACCCAAACCAAGGTCGCCTCGGTTGCCGGGATGACGCAGGGGCACCTCACGTACTACTTCCCGACCCGCACCGATCTGGTGCGGGCGGTTGCGGAGCGGATCGTCCGCAACCAGTTCGCGATGTTCGACGCCCAGGAGCTGCCGGTATCAGTTCAGGAGGCGGTGAACAACGTCACGGCCTTTGTCGTCGCGACAGAGACCACGAGAGCCCTTGCCACCCTGATGCTCGCCGCCGACGCCGAACCGGTGGCAGGCGAGGCATTCGCCGAACTGGCCGGGGGGATGCGACAGCGAGGAACATACCTCCTTGCGTCGCTAACTGGCGATGCCAAGAGTCCGGATGCCATCGCATCACACGCCCTCGACGGCCGATTGCTGCACGCAACCGCGGTGGGTGCCGCGGTCCTCTCCCTCGCTGAAGGAGAGGGTGCCGATAACGAGGAGACCCGGCGGATGCTCGCGCGCCTGCTCGATCTGCTGACCCGTGGAGCCGACAACTAGCTCCGGAACACCTGCGCCAGGCGCGCCCGACCAGAGAGCACCGACATGAGCCCCGACGATCATCACTTGCCGCTCAAGGGATCGACGTATGGACCACAGTATGCGGGCTGGACGCCCTCGGCGGTTGCCATGGAGGGCCTTGGTTCGCGCCCCCTGCTCGATCAGTTCATTGACGTGGACGGTGGTGCCCAGTTGCACGCCGACGTGTACCTGCCGAAGGTTGAGGGGCGTTATCCGGCGGTTGTTTGTTTTGCCGGGTACAGCACTGAGGGTCACACTGCCGGGCTTCCCAACGGCACGAACGAGATCGGCTCGCCCCCGGTGTTCACGGACCGCGGGTACTGTCCCGTCATCGTCGAGCGCAGGGGCATGGGCCGCTCCACCGGCGAGCAAGTCGTATTCTTCGACCCACAAGACGTCGATGACCATGAGAAGGTCATCGCGTGGGCTGCCGAGCAGCCCTGGTGCAACGGTGAGGTAGTTCTCTTCGGCACCTCCTACTACGGCATGACCCAGCCGCTCGTTGCCGCCAGACGGCCCCCGGCACTCAAGGCGTTTTTTGCCAATGAGTTGTGCACGGATTTCTATCGGCACCTCGTGGCCTTTGGTGGCGTGCCGGGGCTCATTTTCCTGAACCTCTGGATGGGCGCGAACTTCACGCAAGAGAAGTACGACGAGCGTATGTCGGCCGATCGGCGGGCGCTGATCAGCCACGTGACCAACGGCATGCTGCACCCGTTGCTCGAGAAGATCGTGCACAAGAACGTGAGCCGAATGTTTGCGTCGTTCATGTCGGCGATGCCGGTCGAAGCCGTTCGGCGGATGTACGTGAACTGGATCTTCGACGGCAAAACGCGCGAGACGTCTACGATCCCGGAGGGCTCGACCGGAGTGCTCGGGCAGATCGATGTGCCGTTTGTTGCCGTGCAGAACCTCGGACACTTCAATGTGCACCAGTACGGCACCTACGACCTGTTCGAGAACGCGGGCACTCCCGACGACCAGAAGTGGATGATCGTGGGGCCGGCCCAGTACGACCTGCCCGTGTACGAGTGGCAGGGCGAGGCGCTCGCGTTTTTTGATCACGTGTTGCGCGGCACGGACAACGGCTACGACCGTCAACCCCACGTGCGCTACTGGGTGGACGGCGCGAACTCCTTCGCGACTGCCAGTGCGTTTCCGCCTGTCGACGGCATGCCGACTCGGCTGTATCTCGCATCCGCCGGCGCCGACGACGTGATGCACCGGCTGTCGCCGGAGCCCGCTGCGGAGTCGACGAATACGTGGGTCGCGGTGCCCCTCGGCCTGCCCGTCATCGGCGGACTCGATGACGTCGCCGCACAATCCTTGGGGTTCGAGCTCGAAATTGATCGGGAGATTCTGCTTGCCGGCCCGGTTACTGCGAACCTTCGATTCAGCTGCAACGAGATCGATTCCTACGTGATGGCGCGCCTGTCACGTATCGACGCGACGGGGGAGCGTCACCACCTGTCGATGGGGGCAATCCGTCCGGCGGCCCCCACCGAGGATGTCGCCCGATCGACTCGCAACGAGATCGCGATCGACTCGGGCAGACGCATCCCGCTTGTCCCCGGCGAGCCGCTGACGCTGCGCTTCAGCCTCACGCCCGGACCCACTCATCTCATGCCGGGGGAGAAGCTTCGCCTTGATATCGCCAGCCGCAGCGACCTACTTCGCCTGAGTCCGAGCGAGGGCTACGGACACTACGACCTCCCGGTGCCGCCCTACCTGTGCCGCAACACCCTGCACATGGGCGAGGCCACCTGGATCGAAGTCGTTGACGTGCCCCTCACCGGTTAGCCCGGTGGCATCGACAGAACTGGTCATTCCGTCCAGTCGGGCGCGCCCGGTACGACGCGACCATGGGTACATCCGAGCGAGCCCAGGGGGACAAAGGTCCCGTTGACTCCTTGGACATATTTGGTACAGTTACCAACTGTTTCCGTGATCCGCTCACTTTTACCCAAGGAATGCATCGCATGTTTCCCACCACAGCGCCACGTCGTCCTCGACTGGCCCCGTCTCGTGCCCTTGCGGGAGTCAGCGCTGCTGCGCTCGCCGCAGCGGCGGTTCTCCTCGGTTCTGCCACCCCCGCGTCCGCGGCCGACCCGTCGATGGTCTTTGACTATGTCGGCGAAACCGTGCAGACGTTCACGGTGCTGCCGAACATGGCCTCCATCCAGTTCCAAGCTGCTGGGGGTGGCGGTGGGAACAGCGGTGGCCTCACCATCTCCGACGGATCGTGGGGTGCGCTCGTCGAGGGCACCTTCGACGTGCTACCCGGGGACCAGCTGCTCATTTCGGTCGGGGATGCGGGCGAACCCGCGAACGGCTACAACGACGGCGGCGGCAACCCCAACCCTCCGCTGGGCGGATGGGGTGGGATGGGTGCCAGCGGCGGCAATGGCGCCCACTCGAGCGACGAGGAGCGCACGAGCGGCGCGGGCGGCGGCGCGACGACCATCCAGCTCGTGCGCGCGGGCGTCACGTCGACGGTCGCGATCGCGGGTGGCGGCGGTGGCGCCGGTGGCGCAAGCCTCGACATCGACCACTACGGGCCAGGTGGCCACGGCGGCTACGCCGGGAGCTGGACCGGCGAGGATGGCCACCACGGAACGGTTGGCCCCTCGGGCGGATCCGGTGGTGCCGCAGGCTCCGAGGCGACCGGCCAGGGCGGCAGCGGCTCCGGCGGCACCGACCTCGGTGGCAACGGTGGTGGCGGCGGCGGTGGCGCCAAGGGCGGTGCGGGCGGCGGCGGTGCCTCTGGAACCTCGGCGGGTGGTGGTGGTGGTGCGGGCTCCTCCATGGTCGGCCCCATGGTCACCGGTGCCAGCGTGACCTCGACCCTGGTGGACTACAGCACCAGCTCGAACCCGCCGTGGGGCTGGGCCGAGGTCACCGTGACCTACAAGCCCGTTCCGACGATGGACTTCTCGGTGCAGTCCCAGAACATCTACGAGGGCGATGACATTGGGTGGCTTGCCGCAGGACTCCCCGCTGGCTCAACGGGGACCGTGGCGTTCTCTGACATCACGGATGCCTCGAACCCCATCGACCTCGGCACGGCAACAATCGACTCGACCGGGGCGGCCGTGCTCACGAGTACCAGTTCCCTGCTGCAGGGCCTCGGAGTCCACACCCTGCAGGCCGAGTACTCGGGTGACCCCAGCTGGTCGAGCACCACGGCGACCCTCACGGTCACCGTCAACGCATTCGACCATGCGCTGGGGCAGCCGGTGACGGCGTCCAGCTCATTCGAGGCGCTCGGCTGGTCGGCGCAGTACCTCACCGAGGGCAACACCCAGAGCGAGGTCGACCACTACGGCTTCACGACCGACCCAGCCGTGCCCTCGCAGGACTCCGAGGCGTGGGTGTACGTCGACTTCGGGTCGAGCCAGGAGATTGGCGCGATTGTGCTCGTGCCTCGCACGACCACCTCGAGTGACCCTGGCGACGTTGACGGTGCGGGGTTCCCGGCATCCTTCAGCGTGCAGGTCTCGGATGACGCGACGAACTGGTCCACGATCCAGTCGTACGCCGGCCAGACCGGCAACCTCGGGCCACGCACCTACGTCTTCTCCACGCCAGGCACGGGCCAGTACCTGCGGATCCTGGTGACTGAGCTCGGTCCCGAGGCGGTCGGGGACGACGGCTACCGGTTCCAGCTCGTGGGGCTTCAGGCCTACACGGACATCCTGCCGGCGCAGGCCGCATCCCTGCAGCTGAACGTTGACGCGACGAACCCGCAGGTCCCGATTGTGGACATCGAGGGCGTCGACGTCTACGGCACTCCGACAGGGGAGAACCTCAACTGCGAGGCGACCCTCACGAGCAGCGACATCGCTGACCTCGTGTCCTCGGCGACCGGTTGTTCGGGCTGGACGGTCGAGCTCGCGACCCTCGACGCGTCGATCCGCACGTTTACGGCAGTACTCGACAGTGATGCGTCGGTGTCCGGTTCGGTGCAGTATGACGCGCGAGTCACAACCACCCTGTCGGTGACTGCGGATGCCGCCGTCGTGGGCAAGCCGACCGTGGTTCACGCCACCGTGACACCTGCCTCGGAGGCCACGCCGAGCGCAGCCGTATTCCCGGAGGGGACCGTGCGTGTCCTCGAGGGCGACAGGGAACTTGGACGCGGGGCGCTCAATGGCGGCAGGATCGATCTCGCGATCGACGGTCACAAGCTCTCGGCGGGATCACACACGCTCCGCGTCGAGTACCTCGGCAGCGATGAGCACCGGCCCTCCTCGACGGAGATCGTCGTCACGGTATCGAGCGGCGTGCTCGCCGCCACGGGCTCGACGAGTTCACCCGCGGGCGCGCTGACGGCTGTTGTGGTGATTGCGCTCGGTGGACTGTTGACGGTGATGGCGACCGTGCGTCGTCGGCGGTCGCGGGCATCCGCTTAGTCGGGGCCACAAGCAAGGGTGGGAGGCCGCTGCATCAGCACCTCCCACCTTTGCGTGTATTTTCGGTAATCTGAAAGAAGCTTGGATGCCGACGACCCAGAGTGGTCGCCCCCACGACTACAGAAAGTACGCCTCTCATGCCGAGTACGGACGATTCTTCCCGCACGTTCTCGGCGGCGACTGATCGGGTGCTCAACGTGATGGAGGTCCTGTCGTCCGAGCCGGACTCGATGACGCTCACGAGCCTGGCCAAAAAGACAGGCATGCCCATCGCCACCTGTGCGGCGATCATGTACACCCTCGAGTCGCGTGGGTATGCCCACCGCACTGCCGTGGGTCGCAGCCACTTCTGGCAGCTCACGCTGTCGCTGTACGGGGTTGCCTCGCAGCAGGTGCAGAAACTCAACTACGCCGACATCGCCCAGAGCGACCTGCGCACCCTCGCGGGAACGTTGGGATTGCCGGCCCACGTGGGCGTCCTCTCCGGCTCCAAGCTCGTTTACGTCGCAAAAGAAGCTGGCAGCTCGTTTATCCAGTTCGACACCTTCCCGGGCAAGGCCGTTCCCTTTAACCTCACCGCGCTCGGTCGTGCCGTGGCGGCCCACCTGCCTGACGACCAGCTCGACTACCTCTCCGCCCATCTCGAGATGGGCAAGGGGCCCAACGCGACCCAGCCGACCGAGCAATCCTTCCGCGAGGATCTCGAGAACGTGCGCCGCACGGGGTTCGCCTTCGAGGACGAGGAAGAAGTCTCCGGCGTCTCGTGCGCCGCTGCCCCCTTCTTCGACTCGTCGGGCGCCGTCGCGGGTGCCGTTGGCGTCACCGCCATTTCGGATGTGATGGTCGAGCCGTTCAAGAGCACGGTCGTTGCGGCGCTCCACAACGCGGCCGACTCCATCTCGATGAAACTCGGCGCGCGGGTTCCGACGCGTCGTGGCTGATCGGTTCCTCAAGCTTCGCACCGAGACCTCGCTCGCGGAGTTCGACCTCGTGGATGGGTTTCGGCTGACTCGCCTCGAGATCGCGGGGCGCAGGCTTATCGTCGAGGACACCTCGCGCGGTGAGTTCTGGTGGGGCGCCTACCTTCTCGCCCCGTGGGCCTCGACCCTGTACGGCGGAGTCGTCACCGGAACCGACGTGATCATGCCCCTCGACCTCGGCGACGCCGCGGTGCATGGAACCGCTCGACGCCAGCGCTTCGAGTGGACCGGCGACCGGGCCGAGGCGGGGTTCGGACCGGACTGGCCGTGTGGTGGTGTCATCTCCGTCGAGCCAACACTTCGCCCCGATGGGCTCGACCTCGTGATTGCGGTCACGGCGGGGGAGGGTGAGGTTCCCGCAGAGGTGGGGTGGCATCCGTGGTTCCCACGCGAGCTCGACGGGGTGCGCGGCGAGATTGTGTTGCCGTCCACGCCGCTGGTGCAGGAGGTCGACTCGCGTGACGTTCCCACCGGCGAGTGGACCTCTCGCGCACACGGCCCATGGAACGACTGCCTTCGGTTTCTGGGGCCGGCGACGGTCAACTGGCCGGGAGCCGGTTCCCTTGTTGTTGACGGCGGAACCGAGTACTGGGTGCTGTTCAACGACAACGATCACGGCATCTGCGTGGAGCCCATGACTGGCCCGGCCCGCATGATCTCGAGTCGAACGGCCCCCGGCGACACCCTCTCGCTGAGCATCTCGCTCACCTGGATTCCCGCCTCGGCGTAACACCGACGAAACGGGACTGACACCGCATTGTTATTCACAAGGGATAGCTTTTCTTCTATAGTGTGAAGACATCTTCGGTATTACGAAAATAAGGCCTCGGCCAACTTCACCAATCTCGGGTATGTGCCCGAATTACCCACACTGGAGGAACACATGAGAAAGTCGGCAGTTCTATCGGCCCTCAGCCTCGTTGTGGTCAGCGGCCTGCTGCTGACCGGATGCGCGGCGAGCGGGACCGACACGGATACGGGCAGCGCAAGCGGCACGCTGGTCCTCGGGCAGTTGCAGGGTGTTACCCAGCTTGACCCCAACATCACATCCCTCCAGTCCGACCTGATTCCGACGACGCTGATCTACAGCGGTCTGACGAAGCAGGCCGAGGATGGCACCATCGTGGGCGACCTCGCCGACAGCTGGGAGACCTCCGAGGACGGCCTCGAGTGGACGTTTACGCTCAAGAGCGACGTGACCTTCCACGACGGAACGGCCCTCACGGCCCAGGACGTCGTGGACAGCGTCGAGTACGTGCTCAACCCGGACACCGCCTCGCAGTACGCGGCGAAGATCTCGGCCGTGTCGTCGGTCGAGGCCGTGGATGACACGACGGTGAAGTTCACCCTCTCGGTGCCGTCCCCGTCGCTCGCGTCGGGTCTCACCTACACCAAGATCATCCACATTGACGATCTCGCGACCATCAACGAGACCGCCAATGGCACCGGGCCGTTTAAGCTCGAGAGCTTTACGCCCGGCCAGGAGCTCGAGGTCGTCGCCAACGAGGAGTACTTCGGTGACGCCCCGTCGCTCGAGACGATCAAGATCGTGAAGTACGCCGACCAGACGGCCGCGGAGCGCGCGCTCACCGCGGGTGAGGTCTCCGTGCTCTACGACGTGCCGAAGGCCAACCTCGACACGCTCCTCGGCAACGAGGGTCTGTCGCTCGTGGTTCCGGCCGACCCGGGTGGTCTCTCCGCGTGGGAGGTCGACACCACCAGCGCACCGTTCAACGACCCCAAGGCTCGCCAGGCGCTCTCCTACGCGCTTGACCGCGAGAGCATGGTCGCCGCGGGCTACGCCGGTTACGCCGTCATCAACGAGGTCAACTCGCTCGTGACTCCCTCGAGCCCGTACTTCAACGACGAGCTGGTTCCCTACGAGTTCGACCTCGACAAGGCATCGGCTCTCTTCGCCGAGGCCGGGGTCAACGCGGGTGACACGCTCACGTTCTGGAGCCTCGCTGGGGCATTCCCCGAGTGGGTGACGATGGCCCAGATCCTCCAGGCCGACCTCGCCAAGATTGGGATCACGCTCGACATCCAGTCCAACGAGACCAACACCTGGCTCGAGACCTTCTACCCGGCAGGCAAGAGCTACCCGGCGACGATCGTTCCGAACCAGCTCTCGTTCCCCGCGGTGCCCGACACCTTCTCGTCGCAGTGGCTGGGCGCCGGCGGATCGTGCGAGTGCAACTGGGCAGGAACCGACGAGTACAACGCTGCGGTCGAGGTCGTGACCACGAGCTCCGATGAGGATGCCCGTGCCGAGGCCTTCGACACGATCCAGCGGATCGTCAGCGAAGAGGCACCTATTCTGATCATTGCCAACGTGTCGGCCAACGCCGTGACCGGCGGCGGAGTCACCGGAGTGTGGATTCAGGGCGACAACCTGCTCCACATCGAAAGCGCCTCGATCAAGTAGTCGTGTGAGCTAACACTCACACCCAAGGAGTACATCCGTCCGTGCGCCGGTCGGGTTCGCCAGGAACCCGACCGGTCGCACGACGGATGTGCATCCGGGGTTCTGGCCCACCCGCTCGACACACTGGAGATTCATCCCATGGCCCTATACGTGGTTCGGAGAGTTCTGCTCTCCGTTCTTATGCTCCTGTTGATCTCGATCGTGGTCTTCACGGTCATGAGACTGCTGCCAGGGGATCCCGTGATCGCCCGCCTGGGTGGGGCCAAGTTCGTTGACCAGGAGGCCATCGACCGCCTCCGCGAGTCCATGGGTCTCAATCAGCCCCCCGTTCTGCAATACCTCAACTGGATCTCCGGGATCTTCACCGGAGACTTCGGCAAGTCGTTCGCCAACGACTATCCCGTCTCGGTTCTGATCGGCCAGCGGTTGTTCCCCACGGCGGAACTCGCCCTCGGTGGCCTCCTGATCGCCGTCATCATTGCCGTCTCGTTCTCCCTCCTGTCCCTCGCCAGTCGCCGGCGTTTTGCGCGGCTCTTCGTCGAGGGCTACACCGTTTTTGGGCTCTCGGCACCACCGTTCGTGATCGGAATCATCCTGATCCTCGTGCTGGCCGTGCTGCTCTCCGCCCTTCCCGTCGGCGGCTACGTGGACCCGGCCGACGACCTTGTGGGCAACCTTCGTTCCGTGTTCCTCCCCTCGCTGACGCTGGGAATTGCGGTATCCGCGCCACTCATCCGCTACCTGCTCGGCTCGATGACCGAGGTCGAGTCCTCCCAGTTTGTCCGCACCGCTCGAGGCAAGGGCATGCCGTGGAACACCATCGTGTTCCGACACATCTTCCCCAACGGACTCCTGCCCGCGCTGACGTCGCTCGGTATCTCGCTCGGCGTGCTGCTAGGTGGTGTGGTCGAGATCGAGTACATCTTCAGCTGGCCGGGGCTCGGCTCCGCCATGGTGGCCGCCGTGATGTCGCGCGACTATGCGCTCATCCAGACCATCGTGCTGCTCGCGGCGACCATGGTGATTCTCGCCAACCTCATCGTTGACCTGCTCTACGGAGTGCTCGACCCGAGGCTGCGCATCCGTTCGTCGCGCGTGCGCGCCACCAAGGAGGCATGATGACGGCCCTCGAACCTTCCCTCGTTGCCCCCGTGCGCCGGGCACGCCCCCGCGGCCGGTTCTCCGTGTCGTGGTGGGTGTCGGCGTCGATCCTCGTGTTTTTTGTGTTGTTTGCGATCTTTGCGCCACTGTGGCTCCCGGACCCGGACCTCATCGACGCGAAAAACATCCTCGCGCCCATCAGCTGGGACCACCTCATGGGCACCGACGAGATCGGTCGTGACCTCCTGGCCCGCATCACCATGGCCGGGCGACTCACGATGTCGATGGGCCTCGGTGCCATGGCGCTGTCGATTCTGATTGGTGGTGTCTGGGGCATGGTGGCCGCCGCGTTCCGCGGCTGGGCGGATGAGGTGCTGATGCGCGTAGCGGACGCCCTGATTGCGATCCCCGTCATCCTCTTCGCGCTCGTCTTCGTCGCAGCTCTCGGGGCGAGCGTGCCCAACCTCGTGATCATCCTGGGTCTGCTGATGGCGCCGACCACGGCCCGCATCATCCGCTCCGCCGTGCTTGGCGAGCTGGTTGCCGACTACGTGCTCGGGTTGCGGGCCGTCGGGGCAACTACCGGGCGCATCCTGTTCCGCGAGGTGCTGCCGAACATTCGTGGGGTGCTCCTGGCTCAGGCGACCCTCAACGTTGCCACCGCCGTGATGGTCGAGGCGGGTCTGAGCTTTGTGGGTCTCGGTGTGCAGCCGCCGACGGCAACCTGGGGAACAATCCTCAAGCAGGGATACTCGGTGTTGGCGCGTGACCCCATGTACGCGGTGTTCCCCGCCCTCGTTATTGTCACGTTCATCGCCGCGCTCAACGTCTTCAGCCGACAAACCCAGCGCAGCCTGATCTCGAGGAGCTCATCATGACTGCGGCGACGAACCCCGTTCTTGAGATCTCGGGCCTGGAGCTGGGCCTGCGGCACTCCGAGAAGACACTGCTGCACGGCGTGAGCCTCAGCATCGCGCCGGGCGAGCGGGTGGGCCTCGTGGGAGAGTCCGGGTCGGGCAAAAGCCTGCTGTCGCTCTCGGCGATTGGACTCCTGCCGGATGCCATCGAGCGTCGTGCGGGAACCATCACGGTGGCCGGAGAGCGCCTCGACGATCGCCCGGAGCGTGACCTCGTCGCGTTGCGCGGCAACTCGATGGCCATGATCTACCAGAACCCCCTCTCGAGCCTGAACCCCGTGATGCGTGTGGGCGACCAGATCGCCGAGGCGATCCGCATCCACCAGCCCGTCTCGAAGGCCGTCGCGAGCCGCCAGGCCGTCGACCTGCTGGGGCGGGTGGGAGTCTCGACCCCCGAGCGCAGCGCGCGCGCCTACCCACACGAGTTCTCGGGTGGGATGCGCCAGCGCGCGATGATCGCCATGGCGATCTCGTGCGAGCCGGCCCTGCTCCTCGCCGACGAGCCCACCACGGCGCTCGACGTCACGACACAGGCCCGCATCCTCGACCTGCTTCTTGACCTCTCGACGGAGCGAGGGATGGCGGTGCTGTTTGTGACGCACAACCTCGCCGTGGCCGACGACTTCTGCGAGCGCATCGATGTGATGTACTCCGGGCGAATCGTTGAGTCCGGGCCGGCGAAGACCGTTCTTGGCTCGCCGCGGCATCCGTACACCAGGGCACTGCGCGACTCGTTGTGCACCCTCGAGACCGACCCCACCAAGCCCCTCTTCTCGTTGGGCTCGGGAGCAACCTTCCCCATCGAGACCGCGGACCAACTGGAGCTGGCATGACCACCACACCGGATCAGTACGTGCTCGAGTGCGTCGACCTGCGCAAGACCTACCCGAACGGCAAGGAGGCGGTCAAGGGCGTCTCGCTCGCGATTCGCCCGGGTGAGACCCACGGCCTTGTGGGTGAGTCGGGCTCCGGCAAGTCGACGGTCTCCCGGATGGCACTGATGCTCGAGAGGCCCACATCGGGTACCGTGCGCTTGCTCGGTACCGACCTCACCTCGCTCTCGTCGTCGCAGTTGCGCAAACGACGTGGGGTCATGCAGCTCGTGATGCAGGACCCGGTGGCCGCATTGAATCGGAGCCGCTCGGTGGGGCACGCCGTCGAACTGCCCCTTCAGCTCCACACCACCATGTCGCGCGCCGAGCGGCATGAGCGGGTGGGCGAGCTGTTTGACCTGGTGGGTCTCGACCGCGGCATGGCGTCCCGGCATCCCGCGGAGCTTTCCGGTGGCCAGTGCCAACGTATTGGGATCGCGCGCGCCCTCGCGCTGAACCCGGAACTCGTGGTGCTCGACGAGGCGGTGTCGGCGATCGACGTGGTGATGCAGGCGCAGATCCTCAACCTGCTTCGCGAACTGCAGGAACGACTGGGGCTGACCTACCTGTTTGTCTCCCACGACCTCGCGGTCGTCAAGTACATGTCGCACACGATGACGGTCATGCGTGACGGAATCGTCGAGGAGCAGGGTGCGGGCGACGTGGTGTTCCGCACCTCGACCAATCCCTACACTCGCGAGCTGATCGATGCCGTGCCGCGGTTCGAGCACGTGGCCACCGGTTCCACCCAGACCGCCTGAGGCACGACCGCGCTCGCCACGGGCGCGCCCAGTTGGCCGTCGGAGTCGATGGGCAACACCGTGAGGCAGTTGCCCCGCGAGTGTGCCACGAGCATCACGTCGTCGACCACGGCGAGGTGCTCGGGCCACTCGGCCCCACTGGAGGTCTCCTCGAGCGCGGTGAGAGCCGAGCCCTCAACGCCATACCGGCGGATGGTGTTTGCGCCCCGATTGGCCACCCACATGCTGGTGTGGCGCTCGGAGTACACGATGGTGCTGGGGTAGTTGCGCTCGCCACCCTCGATCGTGGATGCCGGGGCCGGCTGAATGCCGCTGGGACCCGCAAGATACACGGCTGAGTCGAGTTCGCCGCTCACCACCAGGGTGTCGCCGGGGCCAACGGCAGCGTGTCGCGGACCCGAACCGGGCGGCAACAGAATTGGTTCGCGGGCTCGACCGTCGCCGAGCCCGACGCGGTGGATTCGGTCGGCCCCGAGGTCAACCACAATCAGCTCGTCGCCCCGGAACAGCACGTCGTGGGGGTGCGAGACGGTCTGGCGTTCGGGGTCTGGCCCGTGGCCCGTAAGCGTAATCGTGGGGCTCTCCGCGAGGGTGCGGCCATCGGATGACACGCGCGCGACGAGCACGTTCGAGGAGAAGTACCCGGCCACCGCGAGAGTTGAGCCGACCGCATCCACACGCACTCGGCAGGCGCCGGCTACGCCACGCAGGGGTGTGCTCGAGAGGGGCACCACGTGCCCACCCTCGAGCGAGACGACGTGCAGGAGGGGGCTGTCGGCGAACTCCACGAGATACGCCAGCGGCAGGCTCGGATGCAGCGCGATGCTGAACACGTTCTGCGCTCGCAGTGGCACGGCACGAATGGTGAGCGCATCCCCCACGAGCTCGGCCTCCCAGAGGGGCTCGTCGAGCGAGAGGGTGCCGACGAGAAACCGGCGAGTCACGGTCACGGCCGGAGGTCAGGGATGCGGAACTGGCCCGGGCGGGCATCCGTCGGACTCCCGTCGGTCAGCACCGGCACGCCTGCCACAAACACGTGATTGAGGCCACGGGCCGGCTGCCACGGGTCGGCGAAGGTTGCGGCATCCACGAAGTCAGAATCACTGAAGACGATGATGTCCGCCGTGGAGCCGACCGTGAGGGTCGCGTCGAGCCCGGCACGGCGGGCGGGGCCCGCGGTCATCCGGTGCACCGCCTCCTCGATGGGCCGCCCCAGCGCGCGCATGTGCCGATAGGCGCGAGGGAAAGCGCCACATGAGCGGGGGTGGGGCACCGAGTTGGTGTGGGTGTCGTCGAGACCCATGCCGTCGGATGCCACCACGATCCACGGGGTCGAGTACGTGAGATCGAGATCCTCCTCGAAGCTGCCCTCCACGGCCACGTCGACCAGGCACTCGTTCTCCACCAGCAGGTCGATGAGCACTCGCCACGGGTCGCCCGGCAGCTCGGCGGCGTTGAGGCCAACGAGGTCGGGGCGGGACGGAACCTTCATCAGGATGATGTCCTCGGCGCGTACCCAACTGGCCGCAAGATCGAGCGCGCCCTGCTGGCGGTTCGCCTCCAGATGGCTCGTGACAAAGCGAGCGCCACGGCCACGCAGGCCGGGCGGGAGCAGCTGGATGAGGTTGGTGTGACCGGCGGTGTACGGGTACGCGTCCGCGGCGATGTCGGCCCGTTCGCGGGCGCGATCGACGGCCTCGATGACCTCGGCGAACCCGCGCCCAAACCCGACCATCCGCAGGTGCGACAGCTGGGTACGGCACCCCGTTGTCTCGGCGATACGCGTGACCTCCTCGACCGACGAGGTGAGGCCCTCGATCGAGTAGTCACGCAGGTGAGCCGAAAGCAGGCCTCCGCGACGCGCGACGGCCCGCCCCACGGCCTCGAGCTCCTCGCGGTTCGCGTTCTCGCCCGGGGCGTACATCAGGCCGAGGCTCACGCCGACGGCGCCCGCATCCATCGCCTCGTCGATCGAGTCGACCAGCTGGCCCGAGGTGCGTCTTGTCGAGGGGGCTCGGGTCATCCCCGGCGACGGCGAAGCGCGCGGAGCCGTGGCCGAGGTGGGTGGCCATGTGTGTCGCGCGCGGCGCGTTGGCCATCGTTGTGGTCCATGAGGCGAAGTCTGACCAGTCCCAGTTCGCGTCGATGCCGGGGTCGATCGTGCCGATCACACTGCGGAGGCCCGCCGTGTCGCCGCCGGTGGGCGCGGGGGTCATGCCGCAGTTTCCCACCACTTCGGTCGTGATTCCCTGGGTCACGCGGCTTGTGTTGCCCGGGTACTCCAGCGCGGTCAGGTCGGAGTGGCAGTGGATGTCCACAAACCCCGGCGACACCACCAGTCCCGTGCAGTCAACGGTGGGCACCCCGTCGTGCGTGTCGCCCGCGGGCAGGATCTCGGTGATGGTGCCGTCACGCACCACAATCGATGCGGTCCGAGGCGCGGCTCCACTGCCGTCGACGAGGAGCCCACCCGAGAGAATGAACGTGTGGGACATCAGGCTCCTCCTTGGGTGCCACGATCGGTCGCGTTCGGCACAACAGAATCCTAGTTGGTCAGTCAGAACGTGGCTAGGATAAAACCAGCGAATAGAAGTCAATGATCCTCCGAGAGGGAGTGCATCGTGGGTGTACTGATCTGGTCTGACAACTCTCGAGAGCAGCTTGCCCCCGTGCTCGGTCACGCGGTAGTGGTGTTGCCCATCGGTGCGACCGAACAACACGGCCCCCACCTCCCGACGCGCACCGACATCCTCGTGGCGGAGCGAGTCGTTCGTCGCGCCGCCGACATCGCGGGTGCGGCTCCCGATGTGGACGTGATCGTCGCCCCGAGTCTTCCGTTCGGGGCATCCGAGCATCACCTCCGCTACGGCGGAACCCTGTCGTTGAGCAGCGCGACGCTGCTCGCCGTGCTGGAGGACCTCATCGACTCGCTCGAGGTTCAGGGATGCCGGCGGCTCGTGATCGTCAACGGGCACGGCGGAAACCGGGGTGCGCTTCGCGCGGCCGCATCCGGAGCCGACGCTCGCGAGGGCATCACCGTCGCCGCCGTGGACTACTGGGATGCCGCGACCGACGTCGCACCCGGCCACGCCGGTCGCGTCGAGACATCGTTTGTTCTGGCGCTCGAGCCCGACCTTGTGCGCTCCCCGCCCCGTCGGGACAATCCCCCCACGATCCCGTCCCTGCGAGCGGGCACCTATCACGGGGGGTGGGTCTGGCACCACCTCGACGGGTTCACCGACTCGCCCGCCGACGCTGACGCGGCAGCGGGAGCCCAGATGCTTGATGACGTTGTCGAGGGTCTTGCCGAGATCATCATGAGTGTTGCGGGGATGCCCGGATGATCGACTTCCACGCGCACACACCCGCTCACGCTGACGACGCCTCGCCCGACGCCGGGTCGAGTTACACCCCGGCGGACTTTCTTGCCTACATGGATGAGGCGGGGCTCGAGACCTCCGTCATGCTCAACTACCAGGGCCTCCTCGACGGGTCTCCCCACTCCAACGACTACGTCGCCGAGTTTGTCGCGCACGACCCCACCCGCCTGATCGGGTTTGGCACCGTCAACCCGCGCCTGCCCGGTGCGGTCGCCGAGGTGAACCGGATGATGGGTGACCTCGGCCTCCGCGGGATGAAGCTGCATCCCTGGCTCCAGGGCATCAGCGTGATGGAAGCCGCGATGGACCGGGTCTGCGAGGCGCTCGTCGAGAACCGCGGGATCCTGCTCAGCCACGACGGCACGCCCCCCTACGCCATGGCGACCCAGCTTGGTGCACTCGCCAGACGGCATCCCGATCTGCCGGTAGTGCTGGGCCACGGCGGGCTGCTCGACTTCTGGCGCGAGGCGATTGTCGCCGCCACCGAAACGGCCAACGTCTACGTCTGCCTCACGTCGGTGAACCCGTTTGTGGGCCGCATGGTCGTGGAGCGGGCACCCCACAACAAGGTGCTGTTTGGCACCGACGCGGGCCTCGACCCGAGTGGCAACCAGAACTACGCCCTGGCCCGAGTGCGGGAGCTTCAGGGGTGGGGAGTCTCCGAGGAGGACATCACGCGTATCACCGAGA
The DNA here is from genome assembly GCA_965279605.1 of Rhodoglobus sp. Lineage (GTDB taxonomy): Bacteria > Actinomycetota > Actinomycetes > Actinomycetales > Microbacteriaceae > Rhodoglobus. The sequence continues at coordinate 110,671 of CBDIIE010000011.1, read as the reverse complement.
CCAATCCTCGCCGACTGCTTGCGGAGATGCAGGCATGAGCGCCTCGACAATCACGGCAATCGACACCCTACGTGTAAGCCTTGAGGTCGCACCCGACCTGGTGGTGCACGGCGCGGCGGGAACCCACGATCGCTCCGACTTCCTTCTTGTGCGGGTCGTCTCCAGCTCGGGACTGTGTGGCTACGGCGAGGTGAGTGCCACGCCCCTCTGGAGTGGTGAGGATGCCGTCACGGCCGAGCACTTCATCCGCTCGACCCTTGCGCCCCAGCTGATCGGCGCGCCCCTGTCGTCGGTGGGGGTGCTCGAGGATCGCCTGGACCGAGTGCTGGCGGGCAACAACTTCACGAAGGCGGGTGTCTCGATCGCACTCTGGGATCTGGCGGCTCGGGAGCTGGATGTGCCGCTCGCGCAGGCGCTCGGCGGGACGTATCGCACCGAGGTGCCCATCAAGTGCTCGCTGTCGGGATCGCCCGACCAGATGCGGCGCGCGCACGCATACGCGGTGGCCCAGGGGTTTGTCTCTTTCAAGGTGAAGGTGGGCCTTGACCTCGAGAGCGACCTCGCTCGTGTGGCCTTGGCGCGCGAGCTCGCGGGACCAGACGCCTTGCTCGGTGTCGACGCGAACACCGGCTGGTCGGTGCGAGATGCGCGCGCGGCGATCCCACGACTGGCCGCCCTGGGTGTGACGTTCGTGGAGCAGCCCGTCGCGGCTCGTGACCTGGCGGCCATGCGGGCGCTGCGTGACCTCGGCCTCCCGATCATCGCGGACGAGTCCGTGGGCGACCTCGCCGACCTCACCGCCCTGGTTCGTGCCGACGCCGCAGACATCGTGAGCCTCTACGTCGGCATGAGTGGCGGCCCGGGCCGTGCCGTGCGGCTTGGCTCGATCGCCGCGGCCTTTGGCCTGTCGAGTGTCGTGGGCTCGAATGGCGAGATGGGTATCGGCGCGGCGGCCCAGTTGCACGTCGCGTGTGCCCTCCCGGAGCTGTCGAGTGCCGTGCCCTCCGATGTCATCGGCACCCACTTCTACTCGGAGGAAATCCTCGAGGTGGGGCTGAACTCGACGGGGGCCGTGGTCACCCTGCCCGATGGCCCGGGACTGGGTGTGGTTCCGCGAGCCGACCTTGTCGAGCGGATGGAGCGAGGAGCGAGCGTATGAGCGAGATCATCGACGCCCATGTGCGTGTGGGCCACAGCCGTGATGTTGTACTTACCGCCGAGCAGCTCATCACCTCAATGGATGCCGCGGGCATCGACCGCGCACTGATCACCCCACCGGAAGCCGCCGTCGCGTTCGAGAACCGGGCTGGCAATCAGGAGATCGCCGCGCTCGCGGCGGCATCCGGCGGGCGCCTGCTGCCGTACGCGGTCGCCACCCCGTGGCAGGGTGCGCAGCGTGCCGTTGACGAGCTGGCCCGTGCCCGGGATGCCGGCGCGGTGGCTCTCAGCATCGATCCGTCCCTGCAGGGCTTTGACCCCTTCGACGGCCTGGTGGACCCGCTGCTCGACTTCGCTGCCGAGCAGGGCTGGTTCGTGTACGTGCGGTCCGGCACACCACCACACGCCGTGCCACTCGTGATCGCGAGTCTCGCCCGGCGGTACCCCAGCACACCCTTCCTGCTGGGGCGGACCGGTGCAACCGACTTCTGGACCGACGTCTCGTCCGCGCTGGGCTACGCGCCCAACCTGTACGCGGAGACCGTGTACAACCCGTGGGACCTCACGCTTGAACTTCTCCGCACCACCGAGGGCATCGGCGCGGACCGGATCGTCTTCGGCAGCGACAGCCCCTACGGGTCACAGCGCTTCGAGATGGAGCGGATGCGCTCGTGGCCGTTGGATGACCAGGAGCGCAGCCGCATCCTCGGAGGAACACTCGCGAGCTGGCTCGCGACCTAGACCGACTACTCGGGGATCGCGATAACGACGTCGATCTCGACGTCGAATCCGCGCAACGCCACGGGAATGGTCGTGCGCGCGGGGTAGGGCTCGGTGAGGTACTCGCGCAGGATGGTGTTGTACTCCTCAAAGTTGTCGAGCGTCGAGAGGTAGCCACCCATCCGCACGCAGTGCTCGAGGGAGGTTCCCGCCGCCTCCGCGATGTGCTGGATGTTCGTCATCGTCAGGCGCACCTGGTCGGCGAAGGTGTCGCCTCCGCGTGACCCGTCCGCGTTGAACGGACCCTGGCCGGCGACGAACAGCAGGTTGCCCACCCGGATGCCGGGGGAGTACGGGCCAACGGGTGCGGGAGCCTGGTCGGAGGAGATACGCGTGATCATGGTTCCTTGTTCCTTAAGGGGTTAGTGCCGACCGACGATCGGCCAGACGTCGCTCACGACGCCGTCGTCGATGACGAAGACGCGGGAGTGCATGTTGGAGACACCACAGGCGTGGTTCGGGCGCACCCGCACGAGGTCGCCCACCGAGGGGTCGACGAGTCCACGGACAAAGCCGTGCTCCTCGTGGCCGGTGTAGACGATGGCACCCACGGTGCTCGTGACGGTGCCGATCCGGCCGTCGCCGTGCAGTGACCCGTCGGAGCTCATCGCTTTGATACCGGCGTCGATCAGTGTGGTTTCTCCGCGGCGGATGCCAATAACTCGCGCCAGGACCTCGGCCGCGCAGTTCTCCGGCGGGAGTGTGCCGATGTGTGCCTGATTCTCGTCGCCGTACACGTAGGTGCCCGGCCGGGCCTCGGTGATCCCGGGGATGCTCGCGGTGAGCGCACCGCCGGGAGTCGAACCCACCGAGACGTCGCGCACGGGGATTCCCTCGGCGCGTGTGGCCTCCGCGACCTGCACCATCAGGGTCCCGGCGGCATGTGCGGCCGCGGCGCGCTTGGCTGCATCCGGTCCCTGACCCTGGACCTGACCCTCATGGGTGTAGATCCCGCGGAATTCCAGTCCACTGAGGCCGGCGACGACTCGGATGGCGGCGATCGCGTCATCCGGATGCACTCCCAGGCGACCCAGGCCCGTGTCCACGGCGAGGCGCACGGGAACGGTGACCCCGGCAGCGGATGCCGCGAGCGCAAGCTCCACGAAGTTCTCGACGGAGTCTCCCCCCACGATCACCTCGGCCGCAACGTTCGCGGAGACCGCACGAGCAATGCGGTGGGGCCCTACGGCGGGGTAGGCCCAGAAGATGCTGGTTACTCCGCCATCCAGCAGCGCGGTGACCTCCTCGGCCGTCGCGGCGGTGAGCCCCACGGCGCCGGCGTCGAGCTGCAGGCGCCCGATCTCGACGACCTTGGTCGCCTTCCAGTGTGGGCGCAGGTCAACTCCGAGGTCGCCGATCGCGTGGGCCATCCGGTCGACGTTGCGGGCGAGCACACGCCGGTCGACGATCAGGCTCGGGGTGGGCAACTCCTCGAGGGGTCGACCAACAAACGGTGAGGGGAGGGAATCACTGGTCATCGTGCAATTGTGCTCGGGACATGGCCGGTGAGTGTGACCAGCCCGTCATAAAGCAGGTCGAGGATCTTGCGTGCCACGTCGTCAAGCTGGAACGTGACCGGTCCACGCATCCGGTCGTGGGGGATGACGCCCTGCTTGACGAGCATGTACTTCTCGAAGGCGACGTAGCCGTCGAGGCCGGGGACCATGGAGATCAGGGTCGACAGGTGGGTGGTGATGCCGAGCGCGGTGGTGTGGTCGCCCTTCTCGAGCGCGTCCCACAGGGCACGAACGGCCCACGTGAGGTCGGGGCCGGGCATTGTGCCGACGATGCCACGCAGGTAGGTGTCCATCAGCGCGAGTCCACCGCTGCCGTCGAAGATGCGGGCAGTGCCGCCGCTCAGCTTCGAGATTGCCGAAATTGTGGGCCCCAAGGGCGGGGCCTCGGGCTTGAGCAGGAGCTGGTGTGCGCCGAACTCGCCCACGAGGGTCGCCTGCACGTCGGCCGCAATGGGCTCGCCCACGTAGGCGCTGGCATCCTGGAGGATCACGGGCACACCACTCGCGGCGGCGATGGCCTCGAGGTAACGCCGCAGCTCATCCGTGGAGATCGCACCGAGGAGGGGTGGTGCCGCCATGACGGCGCTCGCGCCCGCGGCCGCTGCCGCGCGCGACAGTTCGACGGCGATCGCCGTGCTTTCGGCCCCGACGCTGATCACAACCGGACCACGGCCCGCCGCGAGGGTGATGGTGTGCGCGGCGAGCTCGATGCGCTCCGCGGTCGACAGGCGCTGGATCTCGGACACCATGGCCACGGTCAGGCCGTCAGCGCCCTGCTCAAAGACCCAGTTGATCTCGGATTCGAGCGCCGCTCGGTCGATCGACCAATCGGCGGCGAACGGGGTGGCGATTACGGGCAGTACACCCGCCAGCGGGTCGGACACGGGAACCTCTGTTCGTTAGGGCCGAACAACGTTCGGAAGAATTACCTCATAGTACATGGAGGATGGGTCGGGCATCAGTCTGTTAAGAGTTTCCGGTTCTTCCGAACGCAGTTTGCTCTAGGCGAACAGAAGTGGTTGTGTGGTACCACCCCGGTGAGAGAAAAGGAGACCACGATGGTCGTCGATGTTCATGCCCACCTGCTTGACCACCACACCGACATGGACGAGTCTTTCCTCTCGGCTACCGGACACTCCAAGACTGGGGGAGTCGACCTCACCTCCCGCTGGGAGAAGTACGAGGCCGCGGCACCCGACGGCACGATGGCCATCGTGTTTGGTGGCAAGGCGAGGCTCTCGGGACTCTGGGTCGACGACACCAAGGTCGCCGCGTTCGCCGCGCAGCACCCGGACTCGGTGATCGGCTTTATGGGTATTGACCCCACCCAGCCCGGTTGGCAGGACGAAATGGTCTACGCCCACCGCGAGCTGGGCCTGCGGGGCATCAAGATCATGCCGATGTACGCGGGGTTCGACCCCACATCCCCGGAGTTCGATCCACTGTGGACGTACGCGTCGCAGAACGGGCTTCCCATCCTCAGCCACACCGGCACCACCTTCGTTGCTCAGGCCGTGCTCGACTATGCCAGGCCGGGTCTCTTCGACAACGTCGCGCGGCGATTCCCCGACCTGAAGCTCATCCTTGCGCACCTCGGCCACCCCTACGAGGGGGAGTGCCTGGCCACGATCCGCAAACATCCCAACGTCTACGCCGACCTCAGTGCGCTTCACTACCGGCCATTCCAGCTCTGGCACTCGCTGCGCCTCGCACAGGACTACGGGGTCACCCACAAGATCCTTTTTGGGTCGGACTTCCCGTTCACCACGGTGCAGGACTCGATCGACGGACTGCGGGCGCTCACCGAGGTCGAGATCACGGGCCTGCCGCGCCTCGACCCAGTTCTGGTCGAGGCGATCATCGATCGCGACGCGCTCGAGCTGCTCGGCCTGCGCTAGAGCGTCACATCCCACAGGGGCGCCCGCGACACCCGGTCGAACAGGTCGCGGAAGTCCCGCGAGCCGTCGTCCTCACGCACGGCCATTGACGTTCCCGGTGCCTGCACGGGGAGTGTGCCGTTGAGCTCGAAGTCCGCCCACAACTGCGCGGGCGTCGTGTAGTGGCGCACCCGGCCCGGTGACACGGTGACCGAGTAGATACGGTCGGCGAGCTCGGGGATGGCGTTGGTCGCGACACGCAGTCGATCGAGCGCCGCGTCATCCACCTGGACTCCCAGGCCCGGCCCGTCGGGAACACGCGCGAACCCGCCGACCAGCCGGATCGGCTCGGCCAGCAGGTCCTCCTGGAACGACGACGACATCGTGACCGCGGGCCAGCGCGCGTGCGTGAGCACCGATGCGACGTGGAGCGACATCGCCAGGGTGATGCCGGTTCCGCAGTACTGCAGGAAGAAGTTCTTGTTGTGGCTCGCGAGGGTGGTGCCGAGGTTCAGTCCGCGAGTCACCCCGCCGTCAACGACGTACCCGTCGATCGCGTTCTCGCGCATCTGCTGCACAAACAGCTCCTCGCGGAAGTGCGTGGCGATGGGCCGCTGAGCCTGCTCGCGGATCGCTCGCTGGCTCACGATGTCGTCCTTCGGAACCGGATCCTCGAAGAGACCCACACGAGGCTCGGCAGCAAGCCGGTCGAGCACGGGGAGGGCGTTGGCCGAGTTGACGAGGTGCGAGTTCCAGTCGATGTCGATGGCGAAGTCGTGGGGGGTGACCTCGGCGATTGCCGCGACCTGGGCCTCGAGATCGAACCACGGTCGGGCCTTGATCTTGTGCGACAGGTAACCCTGCGACACGGCAAGCGCGGCCTCCTCGGCCAGCAGCTCCGGTGGCGTCTCCATGTTCCACCACGACACGGGAGCCCATTCGCGCACCTGCGGCTTGCCCAAGAGCTGCGACATGGGCGAGCCGGTCGCCTTGCCGAACGCGTCGTAGAGCGCCATCTGGAGGCCGGCACCAATGCTGTCATCGGCGATGTGCTCCGTCAGTCGAGACCCGAGCACCTTCGCGACCGTCGCATCCGTGACGACGTCGCGGGTTGCGATGTAGTGCACCAGTGTCTCGCCGTAGCCGACCACCTCGGGGTCCTCGGTGTGCAGGCGGATGACCTCCACCACCTGGCAATGGTTGGCCGAGATCGTCTGCCACACCCGAATCGAGTCCCGGAAAGGAACCCGCACGAGGATGCGCTCGATGTCTGTAACTCGGGGAAGTACTGTCATGATCCGCGCCTCAGGGGGTGATGTTGTAGCGCTTGTAGAGGTCTTCGTCCGGCCGGAACGTACCGAAGACGGCACTCCAGGCACCGTCGACCGCGATCGTCTCCCCGGTCACGTAGCTGGCGTCGGGGCTCAGCAGAAACGCCACGACCGCCGCGATCTCGTCGGGGCCCGCGATTCGACGCACGGGTGGGCCGTCGGCAAGCCAACGCTCCTCGGCCGCGGGGTCGGCTGCGTTGGCGATCTGCGCCTCAAGGTGGGGCGTGCGGATGCTCCCCGGCGCGACGGTGTTCGCTCGGATGCCAAACGGTCCGTAGCTGACCGCGATGCCGCGGGCGAGTGCCTCGACCCCGCCCTTGGTGAACTCGTACACGGCACGATCCCGGGAGCTGTGCTGGCCGTGGATTGAGCCGATGTTGACGATGGAGCCGCCGCTTACCTGGTCGACGAATGCGCTCACCGCGGCGGAGCATCCCCAGAGCGAGCCAAGCCCGTTGATTCCCACGATGGTGCGCGCGTCTGCCTCGTCCAGATCGTGAAGCGGCGTGGGGCGCCCAACGCCGGCGTTGTTGACCCACCCGCCCAGAGGAGCGAACGATCGGGCCAGTGCGGCAGCGCGTTCGTGGACGTCACGATCCGACACGTCGCCCTGCACCACGGCACGGCAGTCCGGATCGGGAGCATTTTCATCGGCTGTGAGCTCGATGCCCACAACGATCCAGCCGTCCTGAGCAAGGCGGTGAGCAATGGCGCGACCGAGTCCGGCCCCGCTTCCGGTGACGACGACACTCTGGGTCATGCAGCCATCCTGCCACCGTTTCGGCTCATCCGCACCTCGTTCGGTATAGCCGAATGCGTTAGCTCATCGCACGAAGTGGTGTGGTGCTGGGTTGGCCGGTCGCGTCGAATGTTGGCCCCTTCCAGCCCAGGTCGGCGGACAGCAGCGCGGCGTGACGCGCGGTCGCGTTGCCGAGTTCGGCCACCTCGTCCGGTGTGATCGCCGACTTGATGCGTGTGACCGACACGGCACCGACCGTCGAGCCCTCGTGGTCAAACACCGGGGCGCCGATGCAGATGATTCCGTCGGCGTCTTCCTCGTCGTCGATCGCGTACCCACGCGCTCGCGAGGCGGCGAGGTCGGCGAGAAGATCCTCGACCGTCACGAGAGTGTGCGACGTTCGTGGCGTGAGGGGGATCGTCGTGAGGAGCGACCGCACGGTGTCATCGGGGAACGTGAAGAGCATTGCCTTGCCGACACCCGTGCAGTGCAGGAGTTCGCGGTTGCCCATCCGCAGGCCCAGCTCCACGCCACTGGCGCCGCTCACCCGGGCGATCGCAACGGCACAGTCTTCGCCCCACGCGGCGGCGCGCGAGGTGAGGCCCGTGGCGGCGCTCAATTGGGTCAACACCACGAGCGCTGCATCCCTGAACGACACCTGACCGATGGCGAGATCGCCGAGCCGCGCCAGGCCCAGGCCCAGCCGATACTGCCGGCTCTGGTCCTGCCCGATCGAGCGGACCATCCCTCGAGCTGACAGCGTCTGCAGCATCGCGAAGACCGCCGACTTCGAGCCACCAACGGCGCTCGCGATCTCCGACAGGCTGAGCGCTCGGGCCGCTCCGGCCAGCGTTTCAAGCACGTCCACGGCCCGATCGACCGACTGAACGCGGTAACGATCGCTGACTTCGGACATGGAATGAGCATCCCACACCCCGCTCGTGTCGTTCAATCGAGGGCTCGTATCGGCGGGAGTTGCCAGCGAGCCTTGACGTGGCACTTGTTTTTTGCAAGTGTGATCACCGTCAACATTACGAGGCAAGGAGTCCCCCCACCATGACTGCGATGTTCGTGAACCTGCCGGTGACCGACCTGGAGCGCGCGAAGGCGTTCTACACGGCAATCGGAGGGACAGTCAACCCGATGTTCACCGACCACAACGCGGCCTGTGTTGTGGTGGAAGAGGACCACAGCTACTTCATGCTTCTGGTGCGCGACTACTTCCAGACGTTCACCGACCTGCCCATCGGTGACCCCGCGAAGAACCCGTCGGTGTCGACGGCGATCTTCGTCGACAGCCGTGAGGAGGTCGACACCCTCGCGGCGGCGGGTCTTGCGGCGGGCGGCAGCGAGGAGCGACCCGCCAGCGACTACGGCTTTATGTACCAGCGCCAGCTCGCGGACCCCGATGGCAACCTCATCGAGTTTGGCTGGATGGACCCGGTCGCCGCAGCCCAAGGTCCCGACGCGGTCGCGAACCCGCAGGGCTAACGGTTCGTGGCGTCACGCGACTACGGGCAGTACGGCGGTGCCGCGCGCGCCCTCGAGCTGATCGGCGAGCGCTGGGCGCTGCTCATCGTGCGTGACCTGCTCGTAGGTCCCCGCCGGTACGGGGAGCTCGCGGCGGGGCTCCCGCGAATCCCCAGCAACATCCTCGCCGCGCGCCTGAAGGAGCTGCAGGCGGCCGGGGTGATCCGCCGCGCGCCCCGCTCCCGCGTCATCATCTACGAGCTCACTCCCTACGGTCGCGAACTCGAACCCGTGGTTCTCGCCCTCGGCGCGTGGGGGTTCAAGGCGCTGGGTGAGCCCCGAGACGAGCAGATCATCACGCCCGACTCGATGACCATGGACCTGCGCAGCGCCTTCCGTGCCGGCGTCGCCGAGGCGCTTCCCGCCACGGCCTACTCGGCGCGTGTGGGGGCTGCCGACCTCTTCATTCGGGTGGATGGCCCGGCGCTCGCCGTGACGCGAGGCGACGGGCCCGCCGACCTTGCCTTTGCCGCCGGGCCAGACATCCGCAGGCTCATCTCGGGCGAACTCACGGCGGACCGCGCCATCACGACCGGCGTCGTCGAGGTGCTTCGTGGCCCGGGTGATCTGCTGGAGAGGTTCGCGAGCACGTTCCACCTGGCCGCCTGAGGGCAGTCGGTAGCCGGCCAGCATTCTTCGAACGCCGCGCCCCTAGGGCAGCCGCCGCCCGATGACACCCGCGAACAGCGCGTGGAGCAGCGGCAGCGCGGAGGCGACCATCAGCACGGTGCCGAGCACCGCATCCGATGGACGCAGGAGGATGCCACCGATCAGCAGCGCCGCGAACAGGATCGCCGAGACGATGCGCCCGGTCGCACGCTCGAGGCTCACTATGCGTCGCTCGAGTCGGGGGTTCTGCACCACAACCCGACCCTCGTCGATCTGCGTGACGAGGTCGTCGACGCGCTGGGGGAGTCGGGCCACCGTGCTCGCGAGTGACATGGCGCGCTTCGCGAGATCCTGCACAAGGTTGCCACCCTCGGCGCGGATGAGCTGCGCCGAGTAGGGCTCGACCGCATCCCAGATGTTGAAGTCGGCGTCGAGGGTGCTGCACATGCCCGAGGTCAGCGACATCGCGCGGATGATCAGCAGGAAGTTCTCGGGAAGCTGGAACGGCAACGACCTCACGATGTCGCCGAACTCCACCGCGAAGGCGCGGAACTCGCGGGGGTCGACGTCCTGCAGCTCGGAGAAACCCATCCCACCGAAGCGCGCGAAGAGGGTGGTCATCGCTCGTTCGAGCTCGGCCGTATCCGCAGAAGGCAGAAGCACACCCACGTCACGGATGCCCGCGACCATGCCCTTGCCGTCGCGGGATGCCGCCGCAATAAAGAGGGTGCGGAGGCCCTTGCGGAGGGACGTCGGCACCTCGCCCATCATCCCGAAGTCGATGAAGGTGAACTTCCACGCGCGGCCGTCGGCGCCCGGCAGGGGCGTGACAAAGATGTTGCCCGGGTGGGGGTCGGCGTGGAAGAAGCCGTGGACAAACAGCTGGTCGAACATCACCGCCGCAAAGTCGCCCGCCACCTCGCGCGGGTCAATTCCCGCGGCCCGAAGGCCGTCGAGGTCGTTGATCTTGATCGCGGTGACGTCCTGCAGGGTGAGCACCCGCCGGGTCGTGCGCTCCCACACGAGCTCCGGCACACTCACCCGCGGGTCCTCCGCGAAGTTCTCGGCAAAGCGCTCCGCGTTCAGGGCCTCGTGGAGGTAGTCGATCTCCTCGAGGCTCGTAAGGGCGAACTCCTCGACCAGTGCTGGCATGTCGACGCGGTCCGAGACAAGGCGCACGCGGCTGAGCCATCCGCCCACCCGCCGCAGGGCGCGCAGGTCGACGTCGACGATCCGCTCGATTCCCGGTCGTTGGATCTTGAGCACCACCTCACGAAGGCCGGTTTCCGCCGCATCCTCGTCGGAGAGGCGAGCCCGATGGGCCTGGCCGAGGGATGCCGCCGCCAGTGGCGTCGGGTCAACAAACGAGAAGGCGCGCTCGAGCGACACCCCGAGCTCGTGCTCGGCGAGGGCACGAATCTTGTCGAACGGCACCGCCGGAACCTCGTCCTGCAGTCCCTCCAGCTCCTGCGTGATCTCGGGCGGCAGGATGTCGAGGCGCGTCGACATAAACTGCCCCACCTTGATCATGAGCCCACCGAGGTCCACGGCCAGCAGGTGGAACCGCCGAGCGATGCGTCGCATCCGCGCCGCGCGAGTGCGGGTGGCGACGCCGCCGAGCCCAATCCGCGGAAGGATCAGCTCGTACCACCACGTCTGCACCAGGTAGCGCGCGGCAAAGCGCAGGATCCTGCGGTAGCGGGCGCGCATGCTCCCGATGTCGGTCATGGATTCTCGGTCTTCTCGTTGTCCCGCCTTCTGGACGGGCTGGGGCGCACTCAGTCCTGAGCGAGGATGGAGTAGAGCTTACGTCGCGCCTCGTCGAGCACGTCGACCGCCTGCTTCACCTGCTCGGGGCTGCCGGAGCGTCCGACCTGGGCCGCGGCCTGAGCGAGCTCGATGCCCGCCTTCGGCAGGGCGCTCGTGCGTCCACTCTCGCGTGCGCCCTGGGCCACCCACGGTGCCGACTTCTCCCCGGCCGCCTCCGCGGCGGCACGACCTTCCTCGGTGAGCGAGTAGGTCTTGCGACCGTTGGATTCCTCGGCGTGGATCAGTCCCTCGTCGGCAAGAAGCTGAAGCGTGGGGTAAACCGACCCCGGGCTCGGCTTCCAGGAGCCGTGGCTGCGCTCCTCGATCTCGTGGATGATCTGGTAGCCGTGCATCGGCTTTTCGGCGAGCAGGGCAAGTACCGCCGCGCGCACGTCTCCGCGCCCCATTCGGGTGCCGACCTTCTGCTCGAACTGGCCGCGCAACTGCTCCATCGCTTCCCAGACGGCGTTGCCGGGCCACCCGTCACCCGGGCCGCCTCGACGAGCCCCGGACCTATCGCCCATAAATGGATTGCTCATGATGACCTCCTGATGCGTCGGGCCCACACGGCCTCGGCGATACTTAACGATATATCGTTAAACGTGCGATCGCGACCCCGCGGAAGGCCTGACGCCCCGGGCCGATAACATTCCCCCATGACGGACAACAGCGGGGCCCGCACCCCCATTCAGGCCCAATCGGTGGATGCCCCGCTCTCGCGTTCCGCGGTCTTCCTCACCCTCGCGCTCTCTCCACACGCCGACGCTCCGGCCAGGGCGCGGGCACTCCTGGGTGACCTCGGGGGACTGGTTCGCGCGGTGGGGTTTCGCGATCTGGCCCAGCACCTCTCGTGTGTGGTGGGCATCGGTGCTGCCCAGTGGAGCGCGATCACCGGGCTTCCGCGGCCCGCGCAGCTGCATCCGTTCGAGGAGATCGTCGGCACCAAGCACACGGCCGTTGCGACGGCGGGCGACCTGTTTTTCCACATCCGCGCCGAACGCGACGACATGTGTTTTGAGCTCGAGCGGCTCATCCTCGACAAGCTGGGGGATGCCGTCACCGTAGTCGACGAGACGGTCGGCTTCCGCTACTTCGATGCGCGTGACCTCCTTGGCTTCGTCGATGGAACGGAGAACCCCACGGGTGCCGGGATGATGGAGTGGACGATCGTCGGCGACGACGACCCGGCGGGCGCGGGCGGCAGCTACATCGTGACGCAGAAGTACCTTCACGATCTCTCGGCGTGGAACGACATTCCGGTCGAGACGCAGCAGAAGATCATCGGGCGCACCAAGGTCGACAACCTCGAGCTCGACGACGCCCCAGGGTCACACAAGGATCTCGCCACGATCGTCGATGACGACGGCCTCGAGCACGACATCCTGCGCGACAACATGCCGTTTGGGCGCCCCGGTCACGGTGAGTTTGGCACGTACTTTATTGGCTACTCGAAAGACGTGTGGGTGATCGAGCGAATGCTGCAGCGCATGTTCCGCGGGGATCCTCCTCTCGGCTACGACCGCATCCTCGACGTCTCGCGTGCCGTCACAGGAGCCACGTTCTTCGCCCCGTCCAACGACGTGCTCGAGTCATTCGGCGACTGACCTAGTTCGTCCGGTCGCGTTCGGCGGCGAGGAATTCGGCGGCCAGGCGCTTGGGCGCCCGCACCAGCCACGCGTCGGTGATCACTTCCTCGAGTTGCTCGAGGCTCACGTGCTCGAGCAGCAGGAGCACGGCCGGGTAGTCGGAGAAGTGTGGCACCGTAAAAAACACGGTCGGGTTGCTGCCGATGAGCCCACGCTTCTCGTTGAGGTCGGCCACCATGGCTCCGAGGATGGGGCCGTCGGGTGCGGTGTCACCAAGTTCTTCGAGGTCCCGTTTACGAAGCGGACGCTCCCAGACGAAGTACCGCCGGCGCACCTCCCACTTGAGCCCGTTGGTGTCGGTCGCCTCGAGCACCTCGGGCAATGCGCACGCCAGCCGGCTCACGTCATCCCAGGTCGCCACGCGTCCCACGGTACCCCTCGCCGGTGACAGTGTCTGATGGCCGCACTAGCCTCGACCCATGGACGTGACCTTCGAGGCGCCGATCTGGGAGTGGCGTGGCCCCGCGCCGTATCACTTTGTGACCGTGCCGGAGGCGCAGAGCGAGCTGATCGCAGCCGCGTCCGAGCTGGTGACCTATGGCTGGGGGATGGTGCCGGTCACCGCCCGTATTGGTGGCACCGAGTGGACGACGTCGTTGTGGCCCAAGGATGGCGGCTACGTTGTGCCTCTGCGCGACAATGTCCGCAAGCCCGAGGGTCTGTCGATCGGCGACACGATCACTGTCACCCTCTCGATCGTCACCTAGCCGTCGAGCGCCGCGTCGATTTCGGCCAACCGCCCGGAGACGAGAGCGTCGAACGCCTCATCGCTGAGTGGATGCTCGTTAGTGAACGTCACGCCACCCTTGGTGGACCGCAGGCCCTCAGTGAGCGGCGCTGCGGCGGTCACCACGGCCGGGCTGAAGGGATAGATCGAGTAACCGGCCTTGGTGGTTATCACGGCGATGAGGGGTCGTCCGCGGTAGCGGAGCGCGGGCATCCCGTAGCTTGTCCCCTCCTCGGCGGTGGGGGCCAGCGCCAGCGCTCGAGCCAAGAACCGCGCCAACAGCTCGCGGGCAGGTTCTTCGGCACTCTGGATGTACGAACTCACGGCTCCCAGGTCAGTGCTCATGGCACCACTCTGCCACTCGAGCCGGAGACCCCTAGAACTCCGTGACCATCGGCCGACCCTCGAGGTAGGCGATCATCTGCAACACCAGGAAGTTCCAGTTCTGGAACCCCTTGGTCATGATGGGCTCGCCGCTGTCGGGGTGGTAGTACTCGTGGAGGCTGCCGTTGGTCTCCAGGTCCTGCCCAAACAGTCGCACGGTCTTCTCGGCGAGCTCGCGGGCATCCTCGTGGAACCCGTACTTGGCCAGGCCACGGAAGACCATGTAGTTGCTAATACCCCAGATTGGTCCCAGCCAGTTGGACGGGTTGTTGGATGCCCGCAGGTCGTACTGCTTCTCGAGCCGGGAGAGAGTGCGCACCCCGTAGTTGGCATTAAACGTTCTTGTCTCGCGGTAGCGCTCCACCATCCGTTCGGCCTGCTCCTGCGAGGCGAAGCCAGCCCACAGCGGCAAGAAGCTCGACCAGTTGTCGATGCGCAGGATCACCGACGACCAGTGGCGCGGCGCGCCAGCGTGCAGCCAGTCCTCGGTGTCGATGGGTCGCAGGCCCAGATCGGCGCTGTAGAAGGTGCCGTCCCGTTCATCCCAGAGGTAGGTGTTCGCGGCATCCGCGAGGTCCTGAGCCTTGCCGCGCCAGTGGTTGGCGTCGGCCTTGCGTCCACATTCCTCGAGCAGGTATCCGTACGCCAGCAGCTCGCGATACAGAAGGCTGTTGAGGTAGATGGCGGCGCTCGACTTGGCAGGGCGGTAGTAGACGGACGGGTCGTTGTCGACGCCCACGGCGAAGTCCGACTGCCAGTACGCGAGCCCGGTCTCGGCGTGGATGTGGGACTCGAGGTAGCGCCCGAGGAAGCGACCCAGCGCATCCATGTGGGGACGAATCCACTCGGCGTCGCCACGACGCTGAGTCAGGAGCGCGGCCTGCTGGGCGATCACGGGCTTGTGCATGTTCTCCGAAAACCCGCCGGCGCGGCTGGGGTCGCCGTGAAGCATGGGGCCGTCGGGCTTAAGGAGGATCGGCATCACGCCGTCCTCGTCGGTGTGATCGAGGAAGTTGAGGATGACCCCCTCCTCGTAGGTCGCGAACCGACCCTTCTGGTTCGTGTCCGACTCCACCTGGCCGAGGGCGACGCTCGTGAACCACGAGTCCCAGTCCCACAGGGTCGTCGAGTAGTAGGGAGAGTCGGGGCTGGAGGGCACCGTGTAGGGGTGGGTGAGGATGCCCGCAGGCTCTCGCATCATCTGCTCGGCGTTCGTATGGATGTAGTTCTCGAGCAGGCGCATCCCAGCGGTCAAGCATCTTTGCTCCTCAAGGATCGGGGGATTGCCCTATTTTGACACGTTTCAATCACTCGTGGTGCGCTGCGAGATCGAGATATGTCACCGAAATCGTCTCGCCTTATCACGGCGGCCACCACGGATCAAGGGGTGCCGCCACATCGCCGACCCGTGCTTGGGTGGTCTGTGGCTCCGAGACCCGGGGCCACACAATGGAGGTTGACATGGGTATCATCGCCTGGATAATTCTGGGACTTGCTGCTGGAGCGATTGCCAAGGCAATCCTGCCGGGCACGCAGGGCGGGGGGATGGCTAATCACACTCCTGCTGGGCGTCGTTGGCGCACTTCTGGGCGGCTTCCTCGGGAGCACCCTGCTGGGTGTCGGGCTCGAGGGCTTCTTCGACCTCACCACCTGGCTGCTCGCGATCGGTGGCGCGATTCTTGTGCTTCTGATCTACGGCCTGGTGACCCGCGGATCCCGCAGGGCCTAAGCGCCACACACGAAGGGGGCGGCACCGGTTGGTGTCGCCCCCTTCGTTATGTCGTCAGCTAGTCCAGATGCTGCTTGCTGTCCGGGTCGCTGGTGTCGATGAGCCCAATGGGTGTGCCCGGTGTGATGAGAAGCTCAGCCACCTGTAGTTGCCCACGGCCATGATTAACCCGGAGCCACCCCGGCGTACCACTGGCGAGAATGGCGTCGATCTCCTCCTTGAGCTCCGTGGAGCGTCGGGCCACGACATACTCCTCGCCGTCGTAGTGGATAGTCGTGCGCGTCATGGGCTCTCTTCGTTCGCTGAGGAGGTGGGCTCGGGGGTGATGTGCAGGCCCGAGGGCGTGTTGGCCAGCAGCATCAGCTCGTCGATCCAACTCCCGGTTGATGGCCGGCGGGCGGCTCCCAAAAAACTTGAAGGCCACCGGAATAGTCGGGTGCAACCAGATCACGCTGCGTCCGTTGCCGATGGATGCGTCATCCCGCCAGCTGAAATAGAACGCCTCGTTGCGGCGCAGCTTTGCGCCAATCACGACCTGAAGGTGTGCGAGCGTGCGATCGTCGAAGTCCGCGGCAAGCGTCGAGTCGTAGGTCAGTGTCCCCATGGTGTGTCCATTGTCGCCTGTGACATGCGTGAATGCACGCTCGCGTTCGGATCGCGGCGCTCGGGGAGGCTCATGCCTCCACCGTAGGCACCACGCACTCGGGGCGACAGGGGTTGACATTCGGTCGCGGGTACAGTGAATTTATGACCTCGCCCGCTCTCTCCGTTTCAGACGAGGTCGCCTCGGCCCTCGCCGAGAACCGCCCCGTTGTAGCCCTCGAGTCCACGATCATCAGCCACGGGTTGCCCCGGCCGCGCAATCACGAGGCTGCAATCGAGTTCGAGACGATCCTGCGGGATGCCGGGGTCACCCCCGCGACGATCGCCATCCTCGACGGAGTGCCCCACATCGGTCTCGACGCGGATGGCGTACGGCGCATCGCCGAAGACGACCTTGCGAAGGCGAGCGTGCGTGACCTGCCCATCCTCGCGGCCCGCCGCGCGAGTGCGGCCACCACCGTCGCGGCGACCAGTCACCTCGCCTCGCTCGCCGGCATCCGCGTTTTTGCGACCGGTGGCCTCGGTGGAGTGCACCGGGGTGCGAGCGAGAGCTTCGACGAGTCCGCGGACATCTCCACCCTGGCCGTCACCCCCATCACCGTCGTCAGTGCCGGTGTGAAGTCGGTGCTCGACATCGCCGCCACCCTCGAGCGTCTCGAGACCCTGAGTGTGCCGGTCGTCGGTTTTGGCACCACGGTTTTTCCCAGCTTCTGGCTGCGCGAGTCCTCTTTCACCCTCGACTGGGCGGTCGACTCGGCCGAGGAGGTCGCCGCGATCATGCGCTCGCAGGATGCGCTCGGGCACGGTCAGGGCATAGTGGTGGCTAACCCCATCCCACTCGACCAGCAGTGGGATCCGACCGAGCACGACCGGGTGCTGGGTGAGGCGCTCGCGCTTGCCGCCGCCGAGGGGGTCACGGGCAAGGCCGTGACGCCATTCCTGCTCCTCAAGATCGTGGAGCTCTCGGGCGGCCGCAGCCTCGAGGTCAACCTCGACCTCGCGCGCAACAACGTTCGAGTGGCGGGCCAGATCGCGACGGCCTGGTCCGCGCTTGCGTGATCGAGTCGTCTGCTACGGCGACCTCATCGACGACGTGGTCGCGGTCCCTCGCGGCCCGATCCGGGATGACACCGACACCCCCTCGACGATTCGGTTTCGGCCCGGCGGCTCGGCGGCAAACACGGCGGCGTGGCTCGGCCACCTCGGCGCGCCCGTCGACTTCGTCGGAACCGTGGGGCGCGACGACGTTGCCCGCCACACGGAGCAGCTCGTCGGCGTTCGTGCGCACCTGACCCCGCACCCGAGCCTGCCGACCGGCACCATCATCGTGATCGTCGACGGTGAACGACGGCACATGCTCACCGAGCGGGGCGCGAACCATGCCCTCCACCCCGATCAGGTGACGGATGCCCTGCTCGCCGACGCCCGCATCCTGCATCTCACCGGCCACACCCTGCTCAACGAGCACGGGCTCGCCGGCCTCATCGCGCGCGCCACTGCGGCGGGCGTTGCGGTGTCGATCTCGCCCGGCTCGGCCGGGTTCATCGAGGACTATGGGGTCGAGTTGTTCTCGGCGGCCATCGCGGGCGCGACGATCGTGTTCGCAAGTCTCGACGAGGGGCGACTTCTCACCGGGTTGCACGACCCCGCTGAAGTCGCGGCGGCGCTGCCCTTCGAGACGGTGGTGCTCACCCAGGGCATGGCCGGGGTCATCGTCGACCACGCGGGTGAGCAGTTTGCTGTTCCCGCCGTGCCGGCGGAGGTTGTTGACCCGACGGGCGCCGGGGATGCCTTCTGCGCCGGGTTCCTTGAGGCGTGGCTGCGCACGGGTGACCTGCGAGTCGCGGCATCCGCAGGCACCGAGGTCGCGTCCCGCGCCGTCGCCGTGATCGGCGCGCGGCCCCACGCGGTCTAGGCCCGGCCCGATTCCCCGCGCCGAACCGCCCGTGTTCCCTGCCCCGTTGGTCCCGTCTACGTCCCCAAAACTAAGGAGATTCCGCCGCGAGCTCCTCGAAGACCCCACAACTAGGCGAGTCTCGGGCCAGCGCTCGTCACATCTCCTTAGTTATTGTTAGGGACAGCGAGGCGGGCTAGGTCCCCTTGACGGCCTTGACGGCCTCGTAGGCCTCGAGCGCCTCGCGGCGGGTTGCCGCGAGGTCGACGATCGGGTCCGGGTAGTTGGGCGTACCGAACTCTGGAACCCAGCGGCGGATGTACTCCGCGTCGGGATCAAACTTGGCCGCCTGCAGTTCGGGGTTAAACACCCGGAAGTAGGGGGCGGCATCCGCACCGGAGCCCGCAACCCACTGCCAGCTTGCGGGGTTGTTGGCCTCGTCGGCGTCGACGAGGGTGTCCCAGAACCACTGCTCACCCACACGCCAGTCCACCAGCAGGTTCTTCACCAGAAAACTCGCCACGACCATCCGCACCCGGTTGTGCATGTAGCCGGTGTGCCAAAGTTCACGCATGCCCGCATCGACCAGGGGGATGCCCGTGCGCCCCTGCTGCCACGCTGCGAGCACCTCGGGCGCGGGTGGGCTCCAGGGAAACGCGTCGAATGCCGGCCGGAAGTTCTCGGTCGCAAGCCGGGGCCAGTGGAACAGGATGTGCCAGCTGAACTCGCGCCAACCCACCTCGCTGAGGAACTTGGCGGAGTTGGCGGATGCTCCCTGCACCCGTTCCCACACCTGGAACGGGCTCACCTCGCCGAACCGCAGATGAGGGCTCAGGCGCGACGTCGCCTCGACCGCCGGCTCGTCACGACGGTGGTAGCGCGAGAGGGCGCCCGTTGCGAACGCCTCGAGCCGATCGTGAGCACCGGCCTCGCCGGGCACCCACGCCTCGCGCAGCCCGCCGGCCCAGTCGGGCCTAGTGGGCAGAAGTCCCCAGTCGTCGAGCGCGTCGCCCCCGCCCGCAGTGGGCGCGGAGCCCCCCTCCGCTGGTCGAGTAGGCGCGGAGCGTTCCCCCGCTGGTCGAGTAGGCGCGGAGCGTCGTATCGAGACCCCCACCACCAGTTCGTCCAGCCCCGCCGGAACCGGCAGCGGTGACCGCACGGGTCGCTCGAGGCACGCGCGCCAGAACGGCGTGAACACCCGGTACGGATTCCCCTCGCCGGTGGTCACGGTCCACGGCTCGAAGAGCACGTTCGCGTGGAAGCTCTGGACCTCGACACCCTGCTCGCGTAGCCGAGTCTTGAGCCGCGCATCGATCTCTCGCGCCAATGAGTAGCGGCGATTCCAGTAGACCGCCTCGGCATCCGTCTCGGCGACAAGTTCGGAGATCACCCGTTCGGCACCGCCGCGCCGCAGCGTGAGCGCCCCACCGAGCGACCCCGCGAGTGCGGACAGCGAGTGGTGCAGCCACCACCGGCTCGCGGACCCGAGTGACCGATCTTCGGCGCTGGAATCATCAAGCACGAACACGACGATGATCGGTGCCCCCCGCTCGGCGGCTGCCGTGAGTGCGGGGTTGTCGGCGAGCCGGAGGTCGTCTCGCAGCCAGACGATCGTGGGGCGGGGCATCAGTGCTGCGGTCCGCCGAGGCGCAGCTTGTCGGTGAGCGCGGTGAGCGTCTCAAGCTCCTCGACCGTCAATGCAGAGCCCACGCGACGGTGGATCGAGTCCGCGTGGCGAACCGCAACTCGACGAAACAGGTCATAGCCCTCGTCGGTGAGGCGCACGACCGTGCCACGGCCATCTCCGGGGTCGGGCTCCTTGCTCACGAGACCACGATGCGCAAGTCGGTCGACGAGGCGGCTCACACTCGGCTGGGTGAGGAGGAGGTGCCGGTTGAGATCGCGGATGCGCAGCTGCCGAGCATCCTGACGTGACAGGTTAAACAGCACGTCGTACTCGTTGAGTGAGATCTCGCCGGAGGGGAACTCCGTGTTGAGCTGCCGAAGAACGGCCACCTGTGCGCGGAACAGCGCCTCCCAGGCGGCGACGGATGCAGCCCTGTCACTCACCCTCTAACTCTATGCATTCGCACCGATGTACGGGGGTGGTGTGGATTGCCGTCGCACTTGTCGAAGGGTGCCCTTAAACAGGATTGAGGGTCGGTTCCAGAGGCTAGGAACCGACCCTCTCCCTTGCACCAAGAGTGTCCTGCAATCACATTCCGCTGAAGCTGCCACAGCAAACAACTTCTGCTCTATGAATGTATAACGGAAAGGTAACGGTGTCTAGTTATCGTTTTGTTATTTTTCTGTGACTTCGCTGAGACGACTCGCCACCGCACACAACCCCCCGTTCACACCCCGTTCAACACCACCGCGAGTTCGCTTGTTTGTGGCCCTCGCGCGCGCGAAAAGGCCACAAACAAGCGAACTCGCGGTAGGGGAGGGGGGGTGGGACTAGAAGAAGTCGGGGCTGGGCGTCGACGCCTGGCGGATCGACACGTCCGCGTGGCGGTCAAAGCGGTAGCCGACCCCACGAACCGTGCGCACGATGTCCTCGTAGTCGCCGAGCTTGGCGCGCAGGCGACGCACGTGCACGTCGATCGTGCGCTCGTTGGGGATCTCGTCGTCGCCGGCGGACCAGAGCGACGAGATGATCTCGGAGCGGTCGATCGTGCGACCCTCGCGCAGCACGAGGTACTGCAGGAGTTCGAACTCCTTGTAGGTGAGGGCGGCGGGCTCGCCGTCGAGAACTACACGCTTACGGGAGATGTCGATGACAACTCCCGTGCGGTGCTTGGGCGTGGGCTCTTCGACGTGACGGTGCTGGGCGAGGGCAGCCGGGTCCTGGAGGGCCAGCCGCACCACGTCGACGTCACGTCCGCCGGCGCCAACGGGCGCGAGAGCGACGGCCGCGTACGTTTCCGCCGCGGGAGCGAGGTCGCCGACGAGTGCCTTGAGCTTCTCGACGAGGGCACCGAGGTCGGTGCCAGCGGCTGCGGCCTTGGCCTCGTCGATACCGACGTAGAGCACAAAGCCTCGGGCCTCGGTGCCGGCCGGCACCGCGCGGAGGCGGGGGGCGTCGGTGGGTGCGGCAGGAGCCGGGGCGACTGCGGAAAGGGGGGCGCGTTCGATGGTTGCGATAGACATGTGTCCTGTGTTCCTTGACTGGGATGAAGGGCCCCTGATGATGGGGTTGTGATCCTTCGGGGTACTACTGAATTGCTACGAACCAGGCCGTTATGAGGGCGTTGGCTCGGGAGTCACGTCGAATGGGTGACTCGGCGAAGAAGGCCGATTAAGCACACATTCGACAACACATGGACGCGCGAGAACCCATCACCTCGAAGGTGGTCGGGGCGGATGCGCGAACAGTCATGCCCAGAACTATACCGTGCCGTAGAGCCGATCGCCAGCGTCTCCGAGACCGGGCACGATGTAGCCCACCTCGTTGAGCTTCTCGTCGAGAGCGCCGAGCACGATGGTGACCTCACGGCCCTCCGTCGCCTTCTCGACCGCGGCGAGCCCCTCGGGGGCGCCGAGGAGGCATACCGCCGTCACGTCCACTGCACCCCTGGCGAACAGGTACTCGATCGCGGCGATCAACGAACCGCCGGTGGCGAGCATGGGGTCGAGCACAAAACACTGGCGGTTGGACAGGTCGTCGGGCAGTCGCTCCGCGTAGATGTCGGGCTGCAGGGTCTCCTCGTTGCGCACCATTCCGAGGAACCCCACCTCGGCGGTCGGAACGAGCTTGACCATGCCTTCGAGCATCCCCAGGCCGGCGCGCAGGATGGGCACAACAAGGGGGCGCGGGTCGCTGATGGCCAGACCCGTGGTCTTCGCGACCGGGGTCTCGATGGTGACCTCGTGCACGCGCACGGTGCGGGTCGCCTCGTACGCGAGCAACGTCACGAGCTCCTCGGCGAGCGCGCGGAAGGTCGGCGACGGCGTGTTCTTGTCGCGCAGGACCGTGAGCTTGTGGGTGATGAGCGGGTGGTCGGCAACGTGAACTCGCATAGGCTCAATCTACTGTGAACCGGTACGACGAGTGGATGCTTCCGGCCCTCGCCGAGGCGCGACTCGCCCTCGGCTCGGGAGACGTGCCCGTTGGTGCTGTCGTACTGGATGCCACGGGCGCCCCGATCGGCGCCGGACGCAACGAGCGCGAGCTCACCGGCGACCCGACGGCACATGCCGAGGTTGTTGCCATTCGTGCCGCGGCCGCCGCGACCGGATCGTGGCGCCTCGATGACCTGACTCTCGTAGTCACCCTGGAGCCGTGTGTGATGTGCGCCGGGGCGATTCTTCAGGCACGGATTCCGCGTGTGGTGTTCGGTGCCTGGGATGACAAGGCCGGAGCCGCGGGAAGCGTCTACGACCTGCTCCGTGACCGCCGCCTGCCTCACCGCGTCGAGGTCGTTGGCGGCGTGCGCGAGGCCGACTGCGCCGAACTCCTCAGCAGCTTCTTCGACTCGCGCCGCTAGTCGCGCTCGGCTCCCCGCGCAGCCGTCGTGCTGTCGTCGTTACATATCGCGTCAGATTTTGCGCAGAGCGTCGTCTCATACAACTGAGCCGTCCGTCTACCCGCTTCCTGCGGGCGACTCGACCCGAGTCAGCCCGACTGGTGACTCATGAACGCCTAGCAAGCCCGAAAACCCTGAGTCGAGGAACCCGAACCATGCCTTCCCGTGCAAACCCACGCATCCCACAATCCGGCGCAAACCTGAATCGCCGACCCTCCCGGCGAAGGGGCATAACGCGCGCGCTCACGGCGCCCCTGATCCTGGCGGTCGCGCTGGTTGCGCTTCTCCCCGCCTTGGCCGCGCCCTCGGCTGCGGTCCAGCTGACCGGCCCTCTCGGCAACATGCAGTGGAACGGGACCGGATACCTCTATGTGCAGGCGGGCGAAACAGTCGAACTCGACCTTCGTGGTCGTTCGGGCACCTACACGGCAACCCAGCCCGATGGCACACCTGTTAACTTTGTGCACGCCGACAGTTCGCCTGCCGGGACGTCGTGCAGCCAGCCGTGTCTCGCGACGGTGGTCGCTACTGTCACGGGCGTATGGACCCTCACGGCCTCGGTGATCGAGCCATTCAGCGCGGGCTCCACGTACTCCCAGATCATCACCGTCCGTGACGCCGGGGGCACCATCATTCCGGGCCGCTTCTTCACGGAGACTCTGGGGGGATCCCAGTATCGGTATGGGGTAACCGATCTCTCGCTCTGGGTTCTTTCCGAGTATGGAAGCGCCTACGCCCTCGAGATGAAGGGCTTTGGGGGGTACGGCACGGTCATCTCGATCAACAACCGTGGGGTCGTATACGCCGCCACGTGCGAGTCCACCTACTTTTCGGTTCCCCTCAACACCTTCGAGGAGAGCCTCAATCCCGCGGATTACACGGCGGACGTGAGCGCGTGCCCCAACGCCGTGCCCTACCGCGTGTTTGTCGAGCAGCCAGATCCCTCCATGCCGGCCGACGTTGCGCTGTGGGCCGACGGTCGTACCACGGGAACGTGGCTGAACCCGTCTTACGTTGCGCCGTCGATCGCCGGAGTGACGTACGCATTCGACGGCACGGCGTCCCAGGCGGGCGTCATCACCTACACGCTTACCGGACAACCCGGCGTCGTGGACATCGGTCTGGATGTGGATGGCGACGGGTCGGTGACCCCCGGCACCCGTGACGTGCTGTTCACCAATCTTCCGGCCGCGCCTGGTTCGAACTCGGTTCCGTGGGACGGTCTCGACGGGTTCGGCGTTGCTGTTCCGGGAAGCACGTCAGTTCCTATCCATGTGACGTACGGCGGCCAGGACGAGATCCACATCGCCCTCAGGGACACCGAGGGGGTCAGCGGTGGCATGAAGTTGACGAAGCTCACGGGACCTGGCGCGGGAACCGGCCTGCTCTCGTGGGATGACTCCAACCTGCCGACCCGCTCGGTCGACCAGGCCGCGTGGGTCACCAACCCGCTTATCGGCGACAACGTGGATTCGCTCGCCGCTGCCGGGGTCCGCGGATGGGGCCGCGCAACGAGTGGCCTGATCTACGGGTTCGGGAACGACCGCATCATGGAGACGTGGTCGAAGGTCGAGGAGAGTGGGGTGTCGGCGGACGGTGAGGTTCCCGACCGCAACTCGGCACTCTCGCTCACCAAGTCGGCGAATGCCACTACGGCTGACCCAGGTGACACCGTCCAGTACACCGTGGCCGTCACGAACACTGGGACCGCCGATGTGGTTCCCGCGGATGCCCTTGTGGTCACGGATGAGATCGTTGCTGGCGGCGCGTATGTGGACTCGCGCAGCGTTGTGTCGGCAAGTGTGGGTACCGCCACCCTTGCCGCGAGCACATTCACGTGGTCGATTCCGAGCCTGCCCGTGGGTGGCACGGCAACTCTGACCTACGACGTGCTCATCACCTCTGACGAGGATGAGAACGACCGCACCGTGAACAACTGGGCGTTCGTTGGGGATGTCACACCCACAACGTGCGACACCGCATCGCTCTGCGACGAGGTGGAGGTAGAGATCCCCGGAGAGATCGAGCCGACTCCGACTCCGACTCCGACGCCGACGCCGACTCCGACCCCGACCCCGACGCCCACCCCGACCCCAACCCCGACGCCTACTCCGTCACCGACCCCGCCCGGGCCAACCCCCTCCCCGTCGCCGACGGGGTCGACCGACCACAGTGGCCTCGCGTTCACGGGAAGTGACGCCGCGGCAGCGCCCGTCATTGTTGCGGGCGCGCTCCTAGCTGGACTCGGCGGAGTGATCCTGCTGATCGTCGCTCGTCGCCGACGCCCCGAGCGCAAGAAGCACTAGCGCGCGACAAACAACAAGGCTCCAGCTACGGCGCCTGCTCCCGAGGGGCGGCGCCGTAGCTGGAGCCACGGTTGTGCTAGTTAGCGCCAGAAGACCGCAACGAGCAGGTTGATTAGAGCAAGGCCACCGGCCGCGTGGAAGAACGGCGTAATGCGCCCACCCTTCTTCTGCTGCACATAGGCGAAGATCGCCGCAACGAGCACGGCCGTGGCAATGATCGCCTTCGTGGCGATCTTTGCGTAGTTGACGTCATAGTCGCTCGCCTCGGCGAGACCAACCAGTGCGAGACCCGTGACGACCTGCACGATCGCCGCAATCAGCACGGGGACAACAGCGAAGTCAGACTTCTTGCGCATCTGCACGAGGAACGTGCCGACGATGACCGCCATACCAAGAAGGTGGGCGGCGACGAGAACAGAGTGAAGAATAGCCATGGCCATATGGTGCCGGGTCCGGCATAACCCGGTCCAGACAGGACAGGCTGGCCTTAGTCGGCGCCCTTGATGACGATCGTGTCGGTAGCGGGGTTGCCTGCACCCGGCTCGCGGTACACGTCAGGCTCGAGATAGATGACGCGCGCGATCGGAACGGCCGCGCGAATGGCCGCCTCGACCGAGTCGATGCTGCTCGCCACATCCGTGAGCTTGTTCGACGGCGCGAAGGCGACTTTGGCGGCAACGAGGAGCTCGTCGGGGCCGAGGTAGAGCGTCTTCATGTGGATGAGCGCCTCGACGTCCTTCTGCGCATTGATGACCTCACGAATGCGCTTGTCGTCCTCGGCCGTCGCACCCTCGCCCACAAGCAGGCTCTTGGTCTCGATGCCGAGGATGATCGCGACGGTCACGAGGAGCACACCAATCGCGAGGGTGCCGATGGCATCCCACATCGAGTTGCCCGTGATGATCGTGAGGCCTACGCCAATAAACGCAAACACGAGGCCGAGGAGAGCCGCGACATCCTCAAGGAGAACAACGGGCAGCTCTGGCTGCTTCGCGTGCCGAATGAACTGGATCCAGCCCTTTTTGCCGCGCGAGCGGTTGGACTCTCGAACCGCCGTACGCAACGAAAACGACTCAAGCAGAATCGCGATGATCAGAACACCGATCGGAACCCACGGCAGGGTCAGCTCGTGTGGGTGCTGCAGCTTGTCGATGCCCTCGTACAGCGAGAACACACCACCGATGGAGAACAGGATGATCGCCACCACAAACGCGTAGACGTAGCGCTCGCGGCCGTACCCAAACGGATGGTCCTGATCGGCCTTGCGCTTCGACTTTCGGCCGCCCAGCAACAGGAGCCCCTGGTTGCCCGCATCCGCCACGGAGTGAACACTCTCGGCGAGCATCGAGCTCGAGCCAGACAGAAGGAACGCAACGAACTTGGTGATCGCGATTCCCGTGTTGGCCAGCAGTGCCGCGATAACGGCCTTGGTCCCACCCTCTGTGCTCATGGGCTCAATCCTAGGATGGTGGCGTGACCACTCTTCCCTCAATCGCAATCATCGGTGCCGGTGCCATGGGCGGCGCAATCCTGAGCGGGCTGCTCGCCCCCGAGGTGACGGTAGAGGGCGGGATCCGCGTCACCAATCGCACCGAGGCGAAGGCTGCTCTCGTGCGCGCGGAGGGCGTTGAGTCCTTTGCCCTCGAGACCACACCCGACGCTAACCTTCGTGCCGTCACCGGCGCGCGTGTGGTTCTGGTGGGCGTCAAGCCGGCCATGGTCGCCGACACCCTCGCGGAGATCGCGCCCGCCTTGGAGCCCGACGCGCTGGTGATCAGTGTCGCCGCTGGGGTCACGACCGCAACGATGGAGTCGGTTGTGCCGGGTTCGGTGTTGCGAGCCATGCCGAACACCCCGGCGATTGTCGGTCGCGCCGTGACAGGACTGGCGGCGGGGTCCCGATCGAGCCAGGATGACCTTGCGCTGGGGCGCCGCGTCTTCGAGACCGTGGGAACGGTCGTCGAGGTACCCGAGTCCCAGATCGATGCGCTCAGCACCGTCTCCGGCTCCGGGCCCGCCTATGTGTTCTTGCTCGTCGAGGAGTTCAGCGCCGCCGCGGTGGGGCTTGGGTTCTCCCCCGAGGAGGCGTCGCTGTTGGTGCGCGAGACCTTCCTGGGTTCCATGGAGCTGCTCGCCGCATCCGATCGCACCCCCGAGGAGCTGCGTCGTCAGGTGACGAGCCCGAACGGCACCACCGAGCGCGCCATCGCCGTGCTGCAGGATGCCCACCTCGCCGACCTCTTTGCCCGAGCCACGGCTGCCGCACTCGCTCGTGCTCGCGAACTCGCTGCCGGGTAGCAGCCAGCGCATAGGGCATTCATAGGGTCCTGCCCAACTCTGGCCTCCTCACGAAAGGAGTGCACAGTGGCACAGAACAAAAACGCAGGAACAGACATCGAGGATGCCCCCGCGGACGTACGCGCCGAGGAGGCGCCCGTTGCTCAGGCACCGGCCGCTCCGCCGGCCGCCCAGTCGCCGGTTCCATCCGGTGACGCCGCACCCCGCCGCACCCCCGCCGTCGTGATCGCGGGCTTCATCGCTGCGGGAGCAGTTGTGGGTGGGTTGATCTTTGGGGGTGGCGTGCTGCTCGGTGCCAACCTACCGGGGCAGGGCGGTGTGCCAAGCTTCCCGGTCGACGGGGGATTCCCCGGCGGTGGTGGTCCCAGTGACCGCGGCGACCTCGAGCAGCCCTAGCTCGCGAGCGAGGCGAACCTCTCGATGTCGACGGAGTTGCCGCTGACAATAATGAGGTCGTGGTTCGACACAACGGTGTCCGGGGTCGCGTAGGTGAAGTCCTGGCCGGGGGACTTCACCCCGACCACCGTGATGCCGTACTTCTTGCGGACCTGCGAGTCGGCCAGAGTCATTCCCCGGATGGGCTTCGGCGGGTACATCTTGACGATCGCGAAGTCGTTCTCGAACTCGATGAAGTCGAGCATCCGGCCGCTCACGAGGTGGGCAACGCGCTCGCCCGCCTCGGCCTCGGGGTAAATCACGTGGTTCGCGCCGATACGCGCGAGGATCTTGCCGTGCGACTGGCTGATCGCCTTGGCCCAGATCTGGGGGATCTTGAGGTCAACAAGATTGGCGGTGATCAGCACACTTGCCTCGATGGATGATCCGACCGCAACAACCGCGATCGCAAAGTCCTGCGCCCCGATCTGGCGCAGCGCATCGATCTGGCGGGCATCCGCCTGCACCGCGTGCGTGACCCGCTCGGACCACTTCTGGACGAGCCCAAGATCCTCGTCGATGGCAAGCACCTCGCGGTCGAGGCGCTGGAGCTGGCCCGCGGTGGCGGCACCAAATCGGCCCAGGCCAATAACCAGGACGGGTGCGTCGTGGGGAATCCTGTCAACCAACGATGGGCCTCTCTTCCGATCTTCTGAACATTCTGGGGTGCTGGCTGGCGGCGAGCGCCGCGGCCAGGGTGACGGTTCCGATGCGACCGAAGAACATGGTGGCGGCCAGCACATACTGGGCTGGCTCGCTTGTCGATTGAGTGAACCCGGTGGAGAGGCCACACGTCGCGAAGGCGCTGATCACGTCGAAGAGCACAAAGTCGAGCTTTGCATCCGTCATCAGCATGATGATCACGCAACTGGCCGCAACCGTCGTCGCACCCCACAGCACCACGCTGACACCAAGTCGCAGGACGTCGCTGGGGATGCGCCGCTCGTAGGCCTCCATGTCGTCGTGCCCGCGGGCCTCGGCAAACGCGGCCAGGAAGAGGATCGCGAGGGTGGTCACCTTGATGCCCCCGGCGGTGGAGGCGGAGCCGCCGCCGATGAACATCAGCATGTCGGCGACAAGCAGGCTCGAACTGTCGAGCTGGGAGATGTCGATTGTCGAGAACCCGCCCGATCGGGTCATAGCCGACAGGAAGAAGCTCTGCAGGATGCGTTGCCCCGGGTCCATTCCGCCGAACGTCTTGGGGTTGGTGAACTCGAGGAAAAAGAAAGCGACCGCACCGAACACCAGCAACAGGCCAAAGGTCAGGATGGTGAGCTTAACGTGAAGGGACCAGCGGCGCGGTCGGCGCAGGTTTCTCGACAGCACATAGATGACCGGGAACCCGATGGCGCCCGCGATCACTCCCAGCATCATGACGGTGAGGAACCACACGTCACCCGCGTAGGGCGTGAGGCCCTCGGCGGTGGGCAAAAAGCCGGTGTTCGTGAAGGCCATCGCGGAGATGTAGATCGACTGCCACGCGGCATCCCACACCGGCACACCCTGAATGAGCATGCGGGGGAACAGCAGCAGGGCGACCACAAGTTCGATCACCAGGGCGCTGATGGCGACGGTCAGCAGCAGGCTGCCGGTCTCGCCGAGGCGAACGGCCTGGCCTTCGGCGATGGGACCCTTGCGGATGCGCAGCGGATTCGCGTCCCCCGCGGCGAGCAGCTTCTGCCGCAGGCCAAGCCTGCGGCTGATGACCAGCCCGAGGATGCTCGCCAGCGTCAGCACCCCGACGCCACCGATCTCGACACCAATAAAGATCATGGTGTGACCAAACGGCGACCAGTAGGTGGCCATGTCAACCGTCGCGAGACCGGTGACACAAATCACGGAGATTGCCGTGAACAGGGCATCAACGAGGGGTGCGCGCTCGCCGGTTGCCGTTGCGAACGGCAGGGAGAAAAGGAGGGTGAAGACGAGGATGAGACCCGCGAAGATGACGATGGCAAACCGAGCGGGAGTGGCCGCAACAAACGAGTCGATGCCGTCACGCAGGCGCGCGTACAACCCGCTTCTTGTGGTGGGCGCGCCGCGCATCCCTACCGCCCTTCCTGCACAGCAGGCAATGGTACTCGCGCGTGGCCGCCGGTAGCCTGATCCAATGGCTGACATCTTCGACGTGATCTCGGATCCCACCCGGCGTGACATTCTGCAGGCGCTCCTGGAGAGGTACGTTGCCGCGGAATCCGAGACGGGCGAGATCAGCGTGGGCGACCTCGTCGAGCATCTGGGCCTGAGCCAGCCGACCGTCTCCAAGCACCTCAAGGTGCTGCGTGATCATGGGCTCGTGGTGGTGCGCGAGGACGGCCAGCACCGCTACTACCGGTTGGATGCCACGCCGCTCGAAGTCGTCGAGGACTGGCTGATTCCGTACCTCAGTGCAGACTTCGACGACGAGTCGTATGAGGGCGATGCGAGCGGCCAGGCGATCTTCTCGGCGTGGTCGGGTGCTGACGTCGGCGAGACGATTGGCCGCCGTGTCGCTGAGGGAGCCCATCAGGCGCGCACCGTTGCCGAGCAGGTGAGCCGCCGCATCCCGAAGCCGTTCAAGCGACGACCGTTCCGTCGTTGAACCGCGCTCACTCAAGGGGTGGACACGGAGTCACAACAGCCCCTAGTGTTACCGTTTAGCACTCCAGTCACAGCAGTGCTCCCAGCCAGCACTCCTTCAGGAGGATCACAGCCCATGTCACGCGATCTGTCAGACGTGCGATTCCTCACGGTTGCCGAGGTGGCCGAGATGATGCGCGTGTCGAACATGACCGTGTACCGGCTTGTTCACTCGGGGGACTTGCCGGCCGTGCGATTTGGCCGCTCGTTCCGTATTCCGGAGTCCGCGGTCGTCGCCGCTATCCAGACGCCGATCGCTGACGTCGGTTAACTGCGGTAGACTCGCTCCTTGTTGTTTCCACGGTTCTGATACGAACCGTTCAGTTCGGTCAGAACAGTAGAGGTTTCCCATGGGTTCAGTCATCAAGAAGCGCCGCAAGCGGATGGCAAAGAAGAAGCACCGCAAGCTGCTGCGCAAGACGCGTCACCAGCGTCGCAACAAGAAGTAGAGCTACTTCCCTTCCCGCTTCAGGCGCTTCTGCGCCTCGCGGATGCTCGACCGCTTAAGCGGTAGCACCTCCCAGCCGTTTGTCTTCGCATGGGCGAGGAGCTTGGCATCCGGGTTCACTACAACGCGGTTTCCCACCATGCTCAGCAACGGGATGTCGTTACTCGAGTCCGAGTAGGCCCAGCACTCCGCGAGGTTGGCGCCGCGCACCCGCGCGAACTCGCCTGCGACGATGGCTTTCTCGTCACCGTGGAGCACGTGGCCGTCGAGGGCGCCCGTGAACACCCCGTCCAGGGCTTCGACCTTGGTGCCGATAGCGCCCGTGAGGCCCAGTCGCGACGCAATGACATCGGCGACGAGCTGCGGGGTGGCCGTCACCAGCCACACCTCGTGCCCCTTCGCCAGGTGTTCCTTGGTCAGGGCAACCGTCTCTGGCCAGAGGTTCGGCGCGATGTCCTTGTCGTAGATGTCGTGCGCGAGGGCGATGAGTCCCTCTTCGGTGTGGCCGCTGGCCAGGCCCAGCGCGCGTTCCTTCGCGGTCGCCAGGTGGCTGCGGTTCTCACCCACGGCGAGGAACCGAAACTGGTGCCACGCGAACAGCGCGATGTCTCGCCACGAGATCAGACCTCGCCGCCAAGCCTCCCTGCCCACATAAAAGACACTCGCGCCACGCATAAGCGTGTTGTCGACGTCGAAGAACGCGAGGACGGGCTGGGCGCTGCTGGGGTGCGGCTCTGCATCGGGCATCGTGGTTCAGTCTGTCAGATTAGTGTGGAGGCGTGTCCCCGGTGCGCCTGACCTTGCTCTCCAAGCCCGGCTGTCACCTGTGCGACGCGGCTCGCGAGGTGGTTCACGAGGTCATTGCCCAGACGGGGGTCGAGGCATCCGTGACGGAGCTTTCTATTCTGGATGATCCGGAACTCAACGCGCGCTACTGGGATGAGATCCCCGTGGTGCTCATTGGCGATAAGGTTCACACGATCTGGCGCGTCGACCCGGCGCGTTTGGAGTTGGCACTGCGGGAGGCATCGGAATGATCAGGCACATCGTCACGTGGAAGCTCAAGGCGGAGGACGCCGACGGCAAGGCCGCAGCGACTGCCGCGATCAAGGATGCGCTGGAGTCTCTCGTCCCTGTCATCGACGAGCTCATCTCCCTCGAGATCCGACCGAACATGGCCTACTTCGACGTCAACTGGGACGTCGTGTTGATCGCCGACTACAACTCGGTCGCCGACCTTGATGCCTACCAGGTGCACCCCGAGCACGTGAAGGCCGCCGCGATCGTGCGCGAGCACGTCACGCAGCGCGCCTCGGTCGACATCGAGCTCTAGCCGCCTGCCCC
The DNA here is from genome assembly GCA_965279605.1 of Rhodoglobus sp. Classification (GTDB taxonomy): domain Bacteria; phylum Actinomycetota; class Actinomycetes; order Actinomycetales; family Microbacteriaceae; genus Rhodoglobus. The sequence goes on along the minus strand of CBDIIE010000011.1, from coordinate 78,362 downwards.
GCTGGTTGAGTAGCGGCGCAAGCCGTGCGTTGTTGGTTGAGTAGTGGCGTAGCCGCGTATCGAAACCGGGGTCTCGATACGTCCGCTGTGCGGTCTGCTCGACCGGCGGGGTGCGGGGCTGTTGGTTGAGTAGCGGCGCAAGCCGCGTATCGAAACCAGGTCTCGATACGTCCGCCGTGCGGTCTACTCGACCGGCGGGGTGCGGGCCTGTTGGTTGAGTAGCGGCGCAAGCCGCGTATCGAAACCAGGGTCTCGATACGTCCGCTGTGGGGTCTACTCGACCGGCGGGGTGCGGGGCTGTTGGTTGAGTAGCGGCGCAAGCCGCGTATCGAAACCAGGTCTCGATACGTCCGCTGTGGGGTCTGCTCGACCGGCGGGGTGCGGGGCTGTTGGTTGAGTAGCGGCGCAAGCCGCGTATCGAAACCAGGGTCTCGATACGTCCGCCGTGCGGTCTGCTCGACCGGCGGGGTCTGCCGCATCCCGAAGTTCTTCCTGCTCAGGCTCGGCAGCAAAGTGAGATCACCCGCAATGAGCGCCTCCCGTTTGGCCCGCGACCATCCCTGAACTTGCTTCTCGCACGCGTAGGCGTCGTCGATTCGGTCGAACTCGCAGGAGTACACAAGTTCAACCGGCCGACGACTGCGGGTATATGCCGCGCCTACACCGGTCTGGTGTTGCGCGAACCGTCGCGTGAGGTCGACCGTGCTTCCGACGTAGTACGAGCGGTCGCTGCATCGCAGTATGTAGAGCCAGGCCATGTGTGGATTGTCGCCGCTGCGGGGACTCGCTCGGGTTCGAGACGGAAGACCTGGGGATGGTTGGTCTCGATACGTCCGCTGTGCGGACTACTCGACCGGCGGGTGGTGCGGTCTACTCGACCGGCGGGTGGTGCGGACGACTCGACCGGCGGGGTGCGCTGGGCCGCCCTCGACAGCCGCTACAGCGCGGTCGAACTCGGGAGGTCGATCGGGCCGGTCAGGCTCTGCTTGATCGCGTCGCGCTCGGCCGCCAAGGAGGCGATCGTCGACGGCTCCAGTGTTTCCATGCCGGTGAACGGGTTACCGAGCCCACTCTTGGACTGGACTGCGGCAGCGTACGCGTCCGCAGCCGCAGCCACCTTCGCGCTCGCGCGCTGCGACTTCTTGAGCGATACGGCGGACCCGCCGACCACTTCGGCGTGCTTGTTCAGGGCCTTCTTGAGGTCCTTCAGTGCTGCGTCGATCTTCTTGGACATGGGTTCATCATGCCCCATGGACGTTAACGCGCGACTGGGAGTTTAGGCAGTCTCGTCGACGACCGTGGCGTCTGCAGCGTTCTTGCGCACCGACTCGATGCCGTTGAGCGCGCTGGCCTTGGCGGCGTAGCCCTCCGACATTGCGATGATCTCGCCGTTGCCTGCCTTGAGGACGAAACGGAACTCGCCCTTCTTGTCCTTCGAGACGACAAACTTTCCAGCCATGAGGGGCTCCCTTTTCAGACCTGCGGATGGTGCTGCTCGGCCATCCTAGGGCTTAGGCCGTGTCGCCCAACAGAGCCTTAATGCGGCCCGCGTCACCCCAGACACCGGGGGAGTCGTAGGGGCGATCCGGGAACGCTCCGTACTCGAGAGTGATGGGCAGGTTGTTGTCGCGGATGAACGCCTCGACGCGTTCCGCGAGACTCAGCGGCTCTCCGCTCGAGCAGTTGATGACCCCGGTCACATCGGCACGCGCGCTGACCCTGGCGATCTGGTCGGCGAGTTCATCGACGTCGATGAAGTCGTACTTGTTTTTTCCTGTCGTGAACGGGAACGTCGTCTTTCCTGCATCCACGGCGTCGAGGATGCGCGAGAAGATCGACTGGTTGTTCCGGTCATCACCGAGGATGTAGTAGCAGCGAAGCCACTGCAGCGGAACCCGCGGGGCGAGATGCACGAAGCTGGCGCGGCGCAGGGCATCCTTCGCGATCCCGTACAACGACAGCGGGTTCGTGGGCGTGTTCTCGTCGATCGCGCCCTCCCAGTACCCGACCTCGTGCATCGTGCCAAGTACGGCGAGGCGCTTCACGCCCCAGTCGGTGAACTGCTCGAGCAGCCGGAAGTGGCCGGAGAGCTGAAGCATGTGCGACGGCGCGTTGTGTGCGAAGCCGTCCTGCCACGCGAGGTGCACCACGCCGTCTACGGGCTCGGGCGCGAGGGTGCGCACGTCGAAGTCGGGGGCGAGCACGTCTGCCGCGATGACCTCGGCCCGTGCATCCACGTCTGCTCGCGAGCCGGGACGAACGGTGGCGATGACATGGTGACCCTGGTTGAGAAGCGCGGTCACCACGTGACGACCCACATATCCGCCAGCACCGGTGACTATGACACGATCTTGCATGGCGGCAATCCTACGGGGAGGCTCGCCCTCAGGCCCTCGCCAGAAACGGTCGCCTATAATTGGCGAGTTCCGCCCGTATGACAGGGCTGCCGAGAGGGTCTATGAATCAGTACGTGAACCCACGAGCCCTCCCCGGCGACGCCAAGCGGGTCATCTTCTACCTGCTGTACGACCCCCGGGGCATCGTTGACGACTACGTGCCCTACAAGTTGGGCCAGTTGCGGGCACACGCCGACTACATCGTGGTGATCAGCAACGGTGGAGTGAACCAGGCCGGCAGCGCTGTTCTGCAGGGTGTTGCCGACGAGGTCTGGGAGCGTGACAACGTCGGTTTTGACGTCGAGGGCTACAAGTGGGCGATCGAGCGTTTCGGTGACCGTGTCTCCGAGTTCGACGAGCTCATTCTGATGAACTACACGTGGTTCGGCCCGGTGGGCGATATTGGCCCCCTCTTTGAGCGGATGAATGCGCTCGAGATCGACTATTGGGGTGTCACCGACCACAGCGAGTTCACGCCCAACCCGATCACTCTCACGGGCACGATGCCACGCCACATCCAGTCACACTGGATCGCTGTTCGCAGGCGATTGTTCGAGTCGGACGCCTGGCGTGACTATTGGGCGACGATGCCGCCCATCCGGTCGTACAGCGACTCGATCCTCAACCACGAGTCGCGGTTCACGGGCCACTTCGAGTCGGAGGGATTCACGTACGAGGTTGCGTACCCTCACATGAACTACCCGGGCACGCCGCATCCCGCGTTCGAGCGCGCCCAGCAGCTCCTCGAAGACGGCTGCCCGGTGCTCAAGCGGCGGCCGTTCTTCCATGACCCGCTGTACCTCGACCGCGAGGGTGTGATTGGCCGGTGGCTGCTCGATGCCGCGGAGGAGAAGGGCTACCCGTCCGGGCTGATTCTCCAGAACATGGCGCGCAATTCGCCGCCGCGTGTTCTTAATACGTCTGCCTCGCTGCTCGAGATCCTGCCCGAGCAGAACGTAGGCTACGACCCCGAGCGTCCGCAGCGCATCCTCGCCACCGTGCATATCTTCTACGAGGACATGACGGACGAGTTGCTCGATCGCCTCGAGGCACTGCCCGGGCCGTACGACATGGTCGCCACCACCACGGACGAGTCGAAGGCAGAGTTCATCCGTGAGCGTCTCGCCGCCCGCGCACCGGGTCGACTTGCGAAGCACGAGGTGCGAGTTCTGCCCTCGAACCGCGGGCGTGACCTGAGCGCCTTCTTTATTGCGTCCCGCGACGCCGTGATGAGCGGCAACTACGACCTCGTGGTGAAGGTGCACTCGAAGAAGACGGTCCAGCAGGGCGCCGCCGTGGGCAACCTCTTTAAGCGCCAGCAGCTCGACAACCTGCTGGGCTCGGCGGGCTACACCGCCAACGTCATCGGCTTGTTCCAGAAGGAGGCGGGCCTCGGCGCCGTGTTCCCCCCGACGGTTCACATTGGATTCCCCACGCTCGGTGGGGCGTGGTTCACCAACAAGGAGCCCACGAAGGCCCTCGCAGACCGGCTCGGCATCCGGGTTCCGCTGGATGAGGTGTCGCCGCTCGCGCCGCTGGGAGCGATGTGGATCGCGCGCCCTGAGGCCCTGCGCCTGTTGTTCCAGGAGCACTACTCCTACGAGGACTACTCGCCCGAGACCGATCACAGCGACGGCAGCCTCGCCCACGTCCAGGAGCGGATCATCCCCTACGCCGCCGGCGAGCTCGGGTATCACGTGCGCACGGTCGCCACCGCCGAGTACGCAGCCATTAGCCACACGTTCCTCGAGTACAAGCTCGACCAGCTCAGCCGCACGGTGCAGGGCTACGCGATCGACGAGGTCGTGGAGCTCGAGCAGCGGGCCGGCGTTGTCGGGCGGGTGGATGCCGGACTGTTGGGTACAGCCCGCGCCTACATCAGTCGCAATCACCCGGGCCTGCGGGACCGCCTGTCGCCCGCCTACCAGGGACTGCGACGGATGCTCGGCCGCGGGAACTGAGCACCGGGGATGACCACGTCACCCCACGGCACCCGTGGAGTCCTCCGCGAGGTGCAGGCGCTTCGTGCGCTCGCAGTCCTCCTCGTCGTTGTGTATCACGTGTGGCCCGGCCGACTGCCCGGCGGCTTCATCGGTGTTGACGTCTTTTTTGTGATCTCCGGGTTCCTCATCACCGCCCACCTGTTGCGGGAGTACGAGGCGACGGGAGGCATTCGTCTCGCGTCGTTCTGGGTGCGTCGCATCCGACGTCTGTTGCCCGCTGCGCTCCTCGTGCTCGCTGTCAGCGCGGTGCTGGTGTTCACGGTTCTCCCCGCGGTGGTGAGGGAAGAGTCGCTGCGCCAGATTGGAGCCTCTGCCGCCTACATCGTCAACTGGGTGCTCGCATTCGACTCGGTCGACTACCTTGCCTCAGACAACGCCGCAACGCTCGTGCAGCACTACTGGACCCTCTCGGTCGAGGAACAGTTCTACGTCGTGTGGCCCATCCTGCTGGTCGCCGCAGGGTGGCTTGTCGGCCGTATCGCGCGTCGGAGTGCGGTCCGACCTGCGACCACCTTTTTTGTGCTCGCGCTCGCCGTTGGCGTGGTGTCGCTGGCGTACTCGATCTTCCTCACCTGGTTCAGCCCGTCGTTCGCGTTCTTCGCGACCTCGACGAGGGCGTGGGAGTTTGCGGCGGGTGCTGCCCTCGCGGCTCTGGCGGCACGGTGGCCCCACGCGTTGACCGCTCTCCGCGCGACCACGATGGTGCGAGTGGTTGCCGCGCCCACCCTGGTCGGTGCTGCCCTCATCCTCGTGCCGTCCGTGGTGTTCAGCGCCGAGACGCCGTTCCCGAGCTATCGTGCCGTGGCGCCCGTGCTCGGCGCGGTGCTGATCATCGCCGGTGGGCTTCCGAGTGCGTTTGGTCTGGGGCGACTGCTGTCGTGGCGTCCCGTTCAGTTCGTGGGGGACATCTCCTACTCCCTGTACCTCTGGCACTGGCCGATCATCGTGTCGTTTGTTCTCATCGTGGGCGCCCGGCCCGGCATCGTGGCCGCGCTGGGCATCATTGCCGCGAGTGTGATTCTCGCCGCTCTCACCAAGTACCTCGTCGAGGATCCGGCCCGCCGGGCTCCCGTCTTCACCCGACGGGCGCCGGCCTTCGCGTTGGCGATCGGCGGGGCGCTCGTGTTTCTGTCCATCTCCGGGGTGACCAGCTACACGATCCAGCGCCAGGCAGACGAGGCCGCCGCGGCCCACGAGACCCTCGTGACGAACACCGACGGATGTTTTGGGGCGAATGCGCTGCTCGGCACGGCCACCTGTGGCGACCCGTTCGTTGTGCCACCCGACCTGGACCTCGCGGCCGCGGCCCGCGACCTGAACACCCAGGACTGGTGCTTGACCTGGTACACACAGGACTGGACCAGTTGCACCCTCGGCGACCCGGCTGCGCCCCGCGGGACCGTTGCGCTCGTGGGCGACTCGCACGCCGCCGCGCTGGTGCCCGCGCTGGACAGGTTCTTCGCCGACAACGGCATCGCCATGGTCACGTACCTACGGTTCGGATGCCCGGGATTGGGCGTCGGCACGGACGGGTATGGTGACTCGGCGGTGGCTCAGCAGGAGCGCGCCTGTCGGGTGTGGTCGGATCGTGTCCGGGCCGAGCTGGATGCTCGAGACGACATCGACACCGTAATCTTCACCAACTTCAGTTCCACGTACGTGGACCCCGAACGCGCTCCGGAGTATCTGCTCACGGTTGACGACATCGTGACAACCTGGTCGGGTGTGCTGGAGTCGGGCAAACGGGTGATCCACCTCAAGGATCCCCCTGCGACCGATGGCGAGGACGTGCCACTCTGCATCGCGGATCACCGGGCCGACGACGCACCGTGCGCGCGACCGCGCGACCAGGCGGTGGGGTGGGATCCCCACGATGACGCGATCGACAGGCTTGGCGGTGCGGTCGCCTCGGTCGACATGACCGACGGTTTCTGCGACAAGGATCTCTGTTACGCCCTCGTCGGGTCGGTGGTGGTCTACGCGGACGCGAATCACGTGTCGGGCACCTATGCCCGCACGCTTATGAACTATCTGGGGCCACGCATCCTCGACAGTAGGCTGTCGGAGTGAGAGTCACTGTCGCTAGCGCGTTCAATCCGCGCGCCAACAGCATAGGGTTTGTGCGCTGGTTGATGGCGTTTATGGTGATCTTCTCGCACGCTGGGCCGCTCGCGGGCTTCTACGGCGGCAAGGATCTCGGCACACAGTTTTCGAGCGAGCAGTCCCTCGGTGGGGTCGCGGTCGCCGGGTTCTTCTTTCTCTCCGGGTTCCTCATCACGAAGAGTCGTCTGGGCAAGTCCTCGACGCTGAGGTTTTTCTGGCGTCGTGTGATGCGCATTATGCCTGCGTTCTGGCTGACACTTCTGGTGACGGCGTTTGTGCTCGCTCCGATTGCGTGGATGCGCGAGGCGGGAACGATCGACGGCTTCTTCACGGCGCCCGTCGACAGCCCCCTCACCTACTTCGTCAACAACATGTTCCTCGTGATGCGCCAGCCAAGCATTGCCGAAATGGGAACGACGATCCCCTTTTATACGATCCACGGCGGCTTTGAGTGGAACGGGTCGGCGTGGACTCTCGCGTTTGAGTTCGCGGCATACATACTGGTGGGCATCCTCGGGATGATCGGGGCCTTGTACCATCGGATCGTCGCCACGATCGTCGCGAGCTTCATCATCTTTATGGCGACCCTGCAGTGGCTGCACATCTCGCTCGCTCAGACGGGCACGATCTTCAGCGACTATCGCGTGCTTTTGCTACTCGCACCATTCGCCTTCGGGATCCTCTTCGCGCTGTGGGGCGACAAGATCCCACTCGATGACCGCCTTGCCCTCGCCGCTCTCACCATTGCGCTCTACACCTACGCGCGCGGAGGCTGGCTTGTAGTCGGCCAGTACCTGTTCCTGTACTTCCTGATGTGGTTCGCGATCCGCGCGACCTTCCTGCAGCGCTGGGAGCGCTTCGGCGACTTCTCCTACGGCATCTACATCATCGCGTGGCCATTGATGCAGTTCGCGGCGTACTTCAATCTCCAGGAGCGCGGGTGGATCATCTATCACCTGGTCATCGTGATCGGATGCCACATCTATGCGTTCCTGAGCTGGCATCTCATTGAGAAGCCGGCGATGGGTCTCAAGAACTGGACTCCACGCTGGCTGGCCTGGATTTATCGCAAGATTGATCCCTGGTTCGGGCCGTGGCGCAGGCTGCGCGCACGAATCAACTTCCCCACCGGCCAACCTCCGGTCGAGGCTGCGTCGAAGGTCGCATCGTGAGCCTGCGGGAGCTCCCCCCGGAGCAGGCCATCACCGACAAGTGGCGCCACCTGCGGTACGTGCCGCTGGTCATCCTTCTGGTGCTCATCATCATCGCCACGGGAGTGGGCATCGTGGTCAAGCGCACCCAGGTCGCCCCGACCCCCGAGTTCCCGGACGCGGGCGAGACGCCCACCGAGACACGTTTGCCAGAGGAATGCACCCCCGACGTGTCGATCCCCGACACCGAGCCGTGGAGCGCGGCAAACTCCGCCGCGTCTGAGCAGGAGTGGGCCGAACATGCCGCCGACCTGTCGAACCCGTATGTCATGGGGGAGGACGGCTGGGTGTTCTGGAACGACGTTCAGAACAACAACTTCTCGCAGGCGGTCGGTCGGCGGTACCTGACTGCCGAGGAGCTCGCCGCCTGGCACTCCTACTTTGCTGATCTGGATGCCCAACTCTCCGCCGTCGACATTGAGCTATACATCGTGGTCGCACCAGCGAAGTGGGCAGTTTACCCAGACGAGCTCCCGGTCTGGGCGCAGGCGCTGCGTGGCCCGGGTCCTCTTGACCAACTGCTCGCCGCGGGGGGCGACCTGCCGCTCGTTGACCTGCGTGCCCAGCTTCAGAATGCCTCGGCGGAGGCCCAGACGTACAGCAGGGTCAACAGCCACTGGTCAAGCTACGGTGCCTACGAGGGATGGAACGCGATCGCGGACTGCATCCTGGCGAACCAACCGGACATTGGGTTGACTCCGATCCCACTCGAGAGTGTCGCGATTGGGGACGACCTCAACGAGTTCGAACCATACGGGATCAGCAACGAGGAGCCAGACTGGACCGAACCGGTCTTCGCCGAACCGCTCTTGCCGGTGGAGCTGACTGCCGCGGGAGCGGAGCCGGTTGTTGTCGACGGCGATCGGTGGACGCTCTTCGACGAGATGCCGGCCCAGACCCACACCGAGGGGGCGCCATCACACTCTGACGTGTTGTTCGTTGGTGACTCGTTTGGGGTGGTCATGTCGCCCTACCTCCAACAGGCCTTCACTGACGTGCGTCAGTTGCGCCACAACCTGGACGGTGACCCGAGCATCCGTCCCGATATCGCGCAGCTGGCGCTGGCGACCCGACCCGACATTGTGATCGTTGAAATAACGCAGCGGCACCTTAACCTGCCACCATCGTCGTGACCGAAGACCACCCGCGACGGTTCCTGCCGGAGGTTCAGGCGCTCCGGGCGCTCGCCGTCGCGCTTGTTGTGGTCTACCACGTGTGGCCGGAGCGACTGCCCGGCGGCTTTATTGGTGTTGACGTCTTTTTTGTGATCTCCGGATACCTGATCACCGCGCACCTGATGCGCGAGTACGAGACCTCCGGCTCGATCTCGCTCAGCCGGTTCTGGGCGCGACGCATCCGTCGGCTGCTTCCGGCGGCGTTTGTTGTGCTTGCCGCGTGTGTGGTGCTCGTGTTTGTTCTGTTGCCGACGGTTGTCCGCGAGGAGACCCTCCGGCAGGTGGCCGCGGCATCCGGCTATGTTCTCAACTGGGTGCTCGGCTTCGACGCCGTCGACTACCTGGCGGCCGGCAACGAGCCGACCGTGGTGCAGCACTACTGGACCCTCTCCGTGGAGGAACAGTTCTATATCGGGTGGCCCATCCTGCTTGTGGTCGTGGGTCTGATTGTCGCCAGACTCCGTGGCACGCGCCCGACGGCGGCGGCCCTCGCGGGGTGGGCAGCTATCGCTGTTGTGGTGCTTTCCCTCGGCTACTCGATCTATCTCACTGCCTTCAACCCCCCGATGGCCTACTTCGCCACCACGACCCGGGCGTGGGAGTTTGCTGCTGGCGGCCTGCTTGCCGCGGTCGTGGCGCGCTGGCCGGGCGCGATCGAACGGCTCCGCGCATCCCGAGTCAGTCGCACGACGTCGGCACTGACCCTCGGGGGCGTCATTGTGATCGTCGCCGCCGCCTTCGTTGTGGATGGCGAGTCGCCGTTCCCCGGATACCTCGCGGCGCTTCCCGTGGTCGGCACCGCCTTGGTCATTCTGGGCGGCGAGCCGCGGGGGCTGGGCGTTGGTGTCGTCACGGGTTGGCGACCCGTGCAGTTTGTCGGTGACATCTCCTACTCGATCTACCTCTGGCACTGGCCCCTGGTTCTGACACTCGTGGTGCTCGCGGGCCGCCGGCCAACCCTGCTCGAGGGTGTGGGCATCGTTGTGGCGACCGTGGCCCTCGCGGCGCTCACCAAGGTTCTTGTCGAGGATCCGGGGCGACGCTCGCGCCTCCTCGCACGGCGCCCGGCCGCGTTGGGGCTCGCGGCCGTGGGCATCCTCGTGTTTGTCACGGTGTGGGCCGCAACAAGCACGATCATGGCCCAGCAGGCCCAGGCAGCCAGGGCCGAGCAAGAGGCGGCGATTGGTGACACCGCCGGATGCTTCGGAGCCAATGCCATGCTCGGCACGGCCGAGTGCCCCGACCGCTTTGTTCTCACTCCCAGCGTTGACCTGAACGCCGCTGCCAACGACCTTGACTACGAGAACTGGTGCCTTACCTGGTTTGACGAGGAGTGGCGTAGCTGCGAGTTCGGGGCACCCGCGGGCGGCGAGACGTGGGCGCTCGTTGGTGACTCGCACGCGGCATCCATGGTCGAGGCCCTCGACGAGTACTTCGCCCAGCAGAACATCACACTCGTCACCTATCTGCGATACGGATGCTCGGGGCTCAACATCGGCGATGAGGGAGCCGATGGCACTGCCCAATCCGACCAGGAGGAGTACGACTGCCGGGTCTGGTCCGATCGAGTTCGTGCCGAGCTCGATGAGCGTAATGACATCTCGACCGTGGTGTACCTGAACCGTACGCCCATCTACGTTCAGGATGAGCGACCCGAGCAATACCGTCTGACGGTGGACGACATTGTCGCGACCTGGGAGGGTGTGCTCGACTCGGGCAAGCGTGTGGTGTCGATCAAGGACTGGCCGATCACGGCGGGCGACAGCATCCCCGTGTGCCTCTCCGCCCACGTGGGAGAGTCCGGTCCGTGCTCGTTGCCACGAGCCGAGGCGTTGCCCGTTGACCCTCAGGATGCCGCGCTCGCCGAGCTCGACGGCAGGGTCGAGTCCATCGATCTGACCGACGCGTTCTGCGACGAAACCACGTGCTATTCGGTGATTGGTGATGTTGTGGTCTACGCCGACCACAACCACATCTCGGGCACCTACTCGCGTACCCTCATGCCCTATCTCGGCCCGCTCCTTCTGGGGAGTCGATAGGCTCGACCGGTGACTGATGAAGAGACGCCGCGGTCCTTCACGCCCGACAGTGACGTTGTGGCCGAGTACCGTGCCCTAGCCGAGAACGGTTTTGCCGACGGCAAGCGGGGCAAACTCCTGCTTGTGGTCTCCACCGCCGACCTGACCTGGGCTCGGGGGGATCTGTACGTTGCCCTCGGTCTGGCCAAGTACCTGCGCCGCGAAGGGTGGGGCATCACGCTCTGGCCCACCGACCGATGGACTGAACAGACGCCGGAGGGGTTCGACGCCGCGATCGTTATGATCGAGACCTTTGTTCCGGGTCTCGTGCACCCGGACACTCAGGTGATTGCGTGGGTGCGCAACTGGACCGAGCGGTGGGCGGAGCTGCCCTACCTCGACACGTTCGGTCAGATCTGGTGCAGTTCCGAGGCATCCGCGACTCGAATTCGTGAGGTCTATCGCGGCCCTGTGGACGTTGTGCCCCTCGGCACGGATCCCGAGCTCTTCACGCACGTGCCGGTTGAGCGGGAGCCCGCCGTCGTGACCACCGCAAACTTCTGGGGAGTCGACCGCGGCCTGATCGCCGCGCTGAAGACGCTGGCCGACCAGGAGAAGGTCACGTGGTTCGGCAAGAACGCCCGATTCCTCGAGCTGCCCCCCACCATCGATCATCGCCACACGATTGACTACTTCATGCTGCCGTGGGTCTACTCTGCCTGGCAGTTTGTGATCGACGACGTCATCGAGGCAGCCGCCGTCTACGGCACGCAGAACAGCAGGCTCTTCGACGCGATCTCATCCGGAGCGATTGTGATCACCAACACGTCGAACGGCCTGGCCGAACTCGGTCTGGATGACGTGCCCACCTACTCGGGGCCTCAGAACCTCGCGGACGTCGTCGCCGCCCTTCGCGACGATGTGGCTGGGACGGTGGAGCTCTCCGCGCGATTGACCGCGATCGTCCACGAGCGGCACAGCTACGCGGTGCGGGCGGCGTCCGTTACGGCACTGCTGGAACGACCGCGCCAGCCTGCGGCGGATCGCTCGGCTCTCCTCGCGTGGACCACCCTCATGCGGGAGGACTACCGCAAGGAGCAGTTCGCCCACGCCGACCTGCAGGTGTTGCACTATGACCTCTCGCGCGAGTTTGGAATGGCGCAGCGTCGCATCCACCTTCTGGAGAACCTCATCGAGAACCAGCCCGGGCGCCGGTTGCGCCGCTACGCGCGGTACCTCCTGCGCCCGCGTGCGCTCATTGCCCGCCTGCGGGCATCCCGCGCGGCTCCGCCCGCGGAGTAGTCGTTGCGGAGGATGACGCGCCGTCGCCGCAGACAAAACCGCGAGGATCGCGGCGCGTCATCCTCCGCAACGCGAGCTAGGGCGTGAGGCGCGTCGGCCCGCGGAACAGGTACGTGGTCTCGCGCAGGTTGGGCAGGTGCAGCATGAGCATGAGCACGCGGCTCAGGCCCATGCCAAATCCACCGTGCGGCGGCACGCCATAGCGGAAGAAGTCCAGGTAGAAGTCGAGCTCCTCGGGGTCGAGCCCCTTGTCGCGCGCCTGGGCCTCGAGCACCTCGACCCGGTGCTCACGTTGGGCGCCGGTCGAGATCTCGACGCCGTTGAAGATGAGGTCGTAGCTGTTGGTGAGCGTCGCGTCATCCGCGTGGCGCATGTGATAGAACGGCCGGATGCTCGCCGCATAGTCCGTCAGGAAGACGAACTCGTGTCCGAACGTCTCCTTCACGTACGCCGCGATCTGGCGCTCACCCTCGGGGTCCATGTCATCGTCCTGGCGGGGCACCTCGTAGCCACGCTCAGCCACGATGCGCTTGGCCTCGGCGAGCGGGATGCGCGGGAACGGCGCCGTGGGAACGACGATGTCCACGTCGAAGAGAGCCTTGATCTCGTCGCCGTGCTTGTCCTTGACCGCCTGGAACCCCACAACGAGAAGGTCCTCGTGGAGCTTCATGACGTCCTCATGCGAGTCGATCCAGCTGATCTCGCTGTCGACGCTCGTGAACTCCGTGGCGTGGCGGCTCGTAAAGCTGGGGTCGGCGCGGAACGCGGGGCCAACCTCGAAGATCTTGCCGAAGCCGGCGGGCTGCGCCATCTGCTTAAAGAACTGCGGGCTCTGCGACAGGTAGGCCTTGGTCTCGAAGTATTCGACCTCGAACAGCTCGGCCTTGGACTCGCTCGCACTCGCCATGAGCTTGGGTGTGTGCAGCTCGATGAAGTCGTTCTCTACCCAGTAGGTGCGCCAGGCGTGCTCGAGGGTGGTCTGGATTCGAAAGATGAGGTTGTTCTTGGGCTGGCGGAGGTCGAGGAAGCGCCAGTCCATGCGCTTGTCGATGCCGGAGTCCTCGGCGATGGGCGTCTCGGGGTTGGCCGCCGCGGCGATGGTCAGGGCATCCAGCTTGATCTCGACCCCACCGAGCTTGACTCGCTCGTCGTGCTTGAGCTCGCCCGAGGCCGTGAGGAACGTGCCCTGGGCAAGACCCGAGATCGTGTCGCTGAGGTCGTCGCCGATGACCGCTCCCTCAGCGTCCGTCGCGCGGGGGTTGACCAGCTGCACCGCGCCCGACTCGTCGCGCAGCACAACAAACTGCACCTTCTTCTGGTCGCGCACCGTATCCACCCAGCCGGAGACGGTCACGGGACCATCGGTTGCAGCGGCCAGGTTCTTGATGAGGGTGCGGTGAGTCACCCGGCAAGTTTAGTTGCGCCGCCGGGGATGCCGCGTTCCGGGCCTTTTCTGGGGACGCGGGAGATGTCCTCCAAGTGGAGGACTTTGTGCGACAGATTTCGCGAGTGAGCCCGTCTCATTCGGGTAGAGCGCAGTCTGCCCAGCCAACGGGGGACTAGTTCGTACCGGTGCGTGACCCGTGCCGACACCTAGCAACCCGTAAGGAACCCGCATGAAAACAGAAAATCGTGGTGCGCCACGACGCCTTCGGGCGGTCGTTGGTGCCATTGCATCCCTCGCCTTGGCGTTGGGCTTTGCCACACTCGGCTCGTCCGCTGCCTCCGCTACCGGTGTCGTCACTCACGTGACGCTTCCCACTAGCGGTATGACACAGGTCGCCGTGAGCCCTGACGGCTCCACGGTCTACGTGAAGGGGATTTTCGACGGCACGCTCTCGAAACTGGATGTCGCAACCAGGACATTCACTGCTCAGGCGGACATCACCCACTGGTCAATCCAGGACATGCAGTTGAGCGCAGATGGCGACACGCTGTACATGACCTCCCAGACCGCCGAGGCCCTTCTTGTGGTCGATGCCGCCACGCTGACGGTCACCTCGGTGATCCCCTTGGGGCTGGGAATTGGTCTCGTGGTTAACGCGGCGGAGACCACGGCGTACGTGGCTTCCTCAGATTCGCCTGAGGTCTACGTCGTGGACTTGGTGACGGAGGCCGTGGTCGGCTCGATTCCCGTGTCATCGGGGCCATGGTTCGTTGCCTTGTCACCGGACGAGCAGCACCTGTGGGTGTCCAACGCCGGCGTGGGTCAGGTGCGGGTGTACGACACCACCACGCTCGCGCAGGTCGGCGCCATTACCGTCGGAGCCTCAAACTACACACTCGCCTTGTCTCCCGATGGTTCGCTTGCGTACGTCACGATGTGTGGACAGGGAGTGAAGATCATCGACGCGTCGACTTTCACTCTCACCGGCTCGATTACTGGCCTGTCTAGCTCGTGCTCCTTCGCGGTCGCGTTCTCTCCCGACGGGGCGACGGCGTACGTGTCGGGATTTGACGGCTCCAATCCCGGTCCCATGGACGTGGTTGACACGGCGTCGGGTCAGGTCACCGAGACCTACGCGGCAGTGGGAACCACGATCGTGAACGCACTTAAGGTGGCCCCGGACGAGTCCTTCGTAGTCGTCGGATTCAGCCAATCGATTGCGTTCATCGACTTCCCGACTCCTCCGGTGCTCGATCCGGGCCCGGCGCCGTCGGGCAACCAGTTCGAGCCGTATGCGGGGTTCACCGTCACCGCGACGGGCTCGGCGCCGATCACACTCGCACTTACGGCAGGAACACTGCCTCCCGGGCTCACTTTCGACCCGGTCACCGGTGAGATCAGCGGCACCCCAACGGCACAGGGCACCTTCAACTTCACGGTCACGGCGACGGGTCCCGGCGGCACCGATGTCAGGGGGTACACGATCTTCGTGGACATCCCGGTGGGTGTGGCACCAACGATCACCGCAGGGCCTGAACCACTGGGCACTGTTGGGGTCCCTTACTCCAGCCCTGTCGTTGCCACAGGCGACCCGGTGCTGACCTTTACGGTCGCACCGTCGACATTGCCCCCGGGACTCAGCATCGACGCGGCCACGGGCCTCATCGATGGCACGCCGACCGAGGTCGGATCGTGGGAGTTCGAAGTCAGCGTGTCAAGCATCTACGGCAATGACAGCAAGATCTTCACGATCACCGTGGGTAACGCTCCCACGATCACAGGTGGCCCGGCGTCCCCGGCATCCGTCGGCGTTGCCTACTCTGGCTCGGTGACGGCAACCGGCACGCCCACCCTGGGGTTCGAGGTGTCGGGCGGTACGTTGCCTCCGGGCCTGGTGTTGGATGCGGCGACCGGTGCGATCACGGGCACGCCGACGCAGGCCGGCTCGTGGGACATCGAGTTCACGGTGACAAGCCCCTACGGGACTGACACGGAAACCTACACGCTGGTCGTGGATCCGGCGGCAGGCACGGCTCCGACGATCACGAGTGGGCCGACCGCTACGGGAGTCGTGGGCGTGTCGTACGTCAGCTCAGTGACTGCGATCGGGTCACCGCAGCTGCTGTTTGAGGTGACTCATGGCTGGTTGCCGGCCGGACTCGCCCTCGACCCAGCCACCGGCGTGATCACGGGCACCCCGACCCAAGCGGGAACGTGGACCTTCGTGGTGACTGTGAGCAACGACTTTGGAACCGCAACCGGCGAATACCGAATCGTCACGTCCACCGCCGCGCCGACCCCGACCCCCACCCCAGGACCAAACGGTGACCACTCGAGCCTGGCGTTCACCGGCTCCGGCCCGACGGTGGTTCCGCTGTTCGTCGGTGGCGGGCTGGTCCTCGCGGGAGCGGCAGCCATCGGGGCAACCTTGATCGCACGCCGACGGGCCACACTCTAGAAGTGAGTGGTCGGCCCTGCGATCACCACGATCGCAGGGCCGACTTTCGGCTGTTAGACGTCGGCGAGAGCGGTCTGCAGCGAGCGACGAGCCCGACGGAGCGCCGAGTACACCGCGTCCGGTGCGCGACCGGTTTCCGCGGCCACGTCACCGGGTTTGCGACCCAGCACCAGTACCTGCACGGCAATCTCCCGTTGAAGCGGGGGCAGGGCATCCAGCGCGCGGCGCACTTCCATCACCACCCATGTCGTCTCGGGAGCCACCCCGCGCGCGTGGGGTGCGACCGACGGCAGGTACGCCGGGTCGAATGACTTCACCTGTCGCGACGGCGAGCGGATGAGATCAATCACGCGGTTGCGCATCGAGCGAATCAGGTACGCATTGATGCTCTCCGGTCGCTCGGACGAGTTCGCATATCGTTCGAGCAGGTTGAGAATCGCGTCCTGAAGCAGGTCCTCCGGTTCGACGATGTCTCGCGCCAGCCGGCGGGACATGGCGGACAGCAATCCGAGGTGATCGCGGATGTGTCTCGCGGCCGAATCGACGAATCTCTCGTCGGGTGGGTGGGGTGCAGGTGCGTCAGTGACGGGCGAGCCATGGGCCCGGTACTCGCCCTCCAGCAGGACAGCCTCGGGCCGACTGTCCGTCAGGGAGTTCATGTCTTGTCAGACGAGTCATCCTCGTAAATCTGACGGAAGTTCGCCTAATGCTGGCATGTGCTGCTGGGCGGGCGTACTATCGGCGACGAACGGGCTACGCGAGGCCCTTCCCGTCAGAATTCCGCGCGCCGCGCGTCATAACAGCCGTGGACCACTCTGACGACATGGCGACGACCCTGAGGGAACTCCGCCGGGCAATTACGGATGAATTCATTGCAAAGCTGCCTCGCGACCTGAGCCTCCTCGAGTCGGCTCGACTTTTTGGTGTGTCCTCCGACGAGTTCTCCGAATGGGTGAGGTTGGGTGCGGTGACGCTTGAATCCGGGGTTGCCGGTGGGCCGGTGATGCGGCCCTCGAGCAACCGCGCCTTGTTCGACGAACCCCGGGTGCTTCACTGGGATGCGGTCCAGGCGGACGTTGCTCACCTCGCGCACGAGTGATGAACCACAGTGTCGACGGGCGCGCCGACTTCAGCAAGATGACCGACGATGCTCTCGTGGCAGAGGCGGCGGCGGGCAACATGGCTGCGGCCGCCGAGTACCTGTCGCGGCACCTCAGGATGCTCGCCGCGATGTCACGGCGTATCAGCGGCAACGTGCTCGACGCCGAGGACTTGCTCTCCGACGCGGTCATGGGATTGCTTCGCAAATGGTTGGACGGAACCGGTCCCACGGAAGCGGTGAATGCCTACGTCATCCGCTCGATGCGCAACCGGGTCGTGGACGAGCTCCGATCCCCACGATCACGAGAGACCTCGATCGAGTGGATGGATCTCCCTGCCGACGGTGGAGAGATCGAACGAGTCGAGCGCGAGTCTGACCTCCGAATAGTGAGGCGAGCCCTGGTCGAGCTCCCGGAGGATCAGCGCCGGGTGCTCATCGAGTCGGAGGTGCATGGCCGGACGCCGCGCGATCTCGTCGACGTGCTGGGTCGCTCCGCGCCCGCCATCTCGTCGCTCCTGCGGCGCGCGAAGATCAACCTTCGCACCACGGTTCTTCAGCTCCAGCTCGACGATCAGGGGCCACCCACCTCCGAGGAATGCGAGCGAGTCCTGCGCACCCTGCCCGAATCTGCGCGGACCCCTGAAGAAGTCGAGAGACACTACCTCCAACACGGAATGGACTGCGCTCGTTGCGCCAAGGGGGTGTCCGTTTTTGTCGCGACGCTTGCGGGGCTTTTCTCGTCGATCATCATTGCGTTCGTGGGGCTCGATGCCACTCCCGCGATGGCAGGTCCTGTGCCGCGCGATACGCGAAGGGCGGGGAAAGAACCCCTCAGCCTTGCGCAGCGGGCGTTGGTCGGAGCGGGCAGCATCCTTCTGGTCTCGGGGGTACTGGTGTCGACGTATGCCCTGGCCGAGATCACCGGCACGTCGCTGAGTTCCACGGCCCTGTTCGCGGGCGTCGACGTGTCAGGGAGCCTCGACACCTCGGGATTCGTCGCGGATGAGACGGTCGGCGTCGCAGTCAATGTCATGGTCGATGCTGAATCGTGGCAGGTGGACCGACTCGCGATCACGGTCAGCGGTGCGTCGGCTCCAGCCAGTACGGCTCCGGGGTGGGAATGCCAGTGGACTGCACCGCAACTCTTGTGCGAGAACGAGCTCACCGAGGCGTCCGGCGGCGCGTTCACCTTCACGCCCGACTCGTTGGGAACACCACTGACCTACCAGGTCCACGTCGAAGGGCACACCGAAGATGCGCTCTTCACCGGGTCCTCGCGAGGTGTGGTTATCCGCTAGGAGGATTATTCCGGCTTGGGTAGAACGCGACAGATTTTGGCCAACGCGTCGTCTATATCAACTGGAGGCCGAGGTTACCCGTCCCCAACGCCGCGTACCCCACTCGGCGTGAACATCGGGTCCTTCCTCCTGGACTGACTCATTCGGGTGTGCCAGTCCAACCCGGTCGCCGGATCGATACGGAGGCCTGGCCGTGGCGGGTGCGGACCCGCCACGGCCTTCGCTGGTTAGCCCGGGCGACGGTGGGCTACGACACCGCTCGCACCGCGGGCTCCGGTTCCCACCGTTGTCCCCAGCTGACCAGTGGCTGCAACGAGCGCATCAGGTCGGCGCCGCGCTCGGTCAGTTCGTACCGCACCTGAACGGGAACGGTAGGCACCACCGTGCGGGACACGAGATCGGATGCCTCGAGCTCCTTGAGGCGTTGCGCCAGCATCCGGTCGGAGAGTCCGTCGACCCGCTTGAGGATCTCGCTGAAACGGCTAGAGCCCAGATGGATTGCCATGAGGATTCCCGAGCTCCACCGCCGGCCGACCAGCTCGAAGGAGTGCTGAAACCGACGGCACTCGTCGTCGTAGATATGCGGAGGCGCGTTAGTCACTTACCTATTGTAAGTCACTTATGGGCGCATTGCTCTGGAGGCGGGCCAGCCGGAGGATTGACGTTATGCCTGACTACGGCCATCCCCTTCAGTTCGGGACCTTCATTACTCCCGTCAACACCCCGGCGCGGCAGCCCGTCGCGCTCGCTCGGCTGAGCGAGCAACTCGGGTTTGATCTCGTCACGTTCCAAGATCACCCGTATCAGGCCGCGTTCCACGACACGTGGACACTGCTGACCTGGGCAGCGGCCAGCACCGAGCGCATCCACCTGTCGGGCAACGTGCTCAATCTTCCGCTCCGGCAGCCCGCGGTTCTCGCCCGGTCTGCCGCGAGTCTGGACCTGCTCAGTGAAGGCCGGGTGTCCCTCGGCCTCGGGGCCGGCGGATTCTGGGATGCCATCGAGGCGATGGGTGGTCGCCGACTGACCCCCGGCCAGGCTGTCACAGCACTCGGTGAGGCAATCGACATCATCCGTGGCGTGTGGGACGCGGGCACACGTTCGCCTCTTCGCGTCACGGGCGAGTTCTATTCGGTCGCTGGTGTCAAGCGTGGCCCTGCCCCGGCGCATGACATCCCCATCTGGCTCGGCGCGTACAAGCCACGGATGCTCGCCCTCACGGGTGCCAAGGCGGACGGCTGGTTGCCGTCCCTGGCGTATCTTGAACCGGGTGGGCTGGCCGCCGGCAACCGGGCGATCGACGACGCGGCGGCCGGCGCCGGTCGTGACCCCCGTGAGGTCCGGCGCCTCCTTAATGTTGGTGCCGGGCTGGGCCTCGACGAGCTCGTGCGGCTCGCGCTTGAGGACGGCATCGGCACCTTCATCCTCGCGGGCGATGACCCGCGGGGGATGCAGGAGTTCGCCGAGCTTGCCCCCGCGGTTCGAGAGGCAGTGGCGGCGGAGCGCGCGCGCCGGGGAACCCCCCAGGGTGCACCTCGCCCGGTGGTGGCCCTCGCGCAGCGTCGGCCGGGCATCGACTACGACGCCCTGCCCGAGTCGCTCGCCGAGACGGCCGTGGAGCCGGGCGACCGCCTCTACTCCCGCGTTCGCAACAACTACATGCGCGGCGGCGCCCCCGGACTCGTGTTGCGCCCGGGCTCGGCGTCAGAGGTCGCGGACGCCGTGGCCTTCGCGCGTGAGCATCGGGGGGTGCCCCTGGGTGTCCGCAGCGGTGGGCACGGGGTGAGTGGTCGCTCCACCAACGACGGCGGGATTGTCATTGACGTGGGCCGACTCAACGAGGTCGCCGTCATCGACGAGGCCACGCGGATGGTTCGTGTGGGGCCGGGCGCCCGCTGGGGCGAGGTCGCGGCAGCGCTGCATCCTTACGGTTTGGCCCTCACCTCGGGCGACTACGGCGGTGTGGGTGTGGGTGGTCTCGCGACCGCGGGTGGCATCGGCTATCTCGGGCGCGAGCATGGACTCACCATCGACCACCTGCGGGCGGTCGACGTTGTGCTGGCGGACGGATCGGTGGTCCGTGCGTCGGCGACCGAGCATCCCGACCTGTTTTGGGCGGTCCGTGGCGCGGGCGGCAACATGGGCGTTGTCACGTCGTTCGAGTTCGAGGCATCCGAGGTGGGGGACGTGGGATGGGCGCAGCTCGCGTTCGATGCGAGCGATCTCGCCGGGTTCATCGAGCGGTGGGGCGCGGTTCAGGAGGCGGCTCCGCGCGACGTCACCACCTTCTTGCTGGTGGGCCGGTCGGCTCCCGGGCAGCAGGTGGTTGCGCAACTGATGGGAGTTGTTGACAGCTCGGACCCCGACGTCATTATCGAACGGCTTCAACCGTTCGCAGATTTGGGGCCACTTCTGCAGCAGTCGGTGCAGCTCCAGCCGTACGCGAGCGTGATGGCGAACTCCACGGGTGCTGATCATCAGGGCCAGGGCGAGCCGATGAGTCGTTCGGGGCTCGCCCGGCATCTGAGCGCCGAGGCGTCCGGGGCGCTGGCGGAGTTCATCCTCAGCGGAGTGCCGTACTTCTTCCAGATTCGTTCGATGGGCGGAGCCCTCGCAGACGTGGCACCGGATGAGACGGCCTTCGCCTACCGTGACGCGAACTTCGCGATCACGGCGATCGCCCAATCGCGGTCGGCGCTCGACACCGCGTGGGACACCCTCGTGTACCCGCACACGGAGGGGATCTACCTGAGCTTCGAGACCGACCAGCGCCCCGAGAGGCTGGCGGATGCGTTCCCGCCGGCCACTCTGGAGCGGCTGCGCGAGGTGAAGGCGACCTACGATCCCACGGGCCTCTTCCGAGACAACTTCCCGCTCGTCACAACCCCCGCGACAAGCCACTTGTCGTCGTCGAAGGCTATCGCCTAGCGCAACAACTGGCTTGTCGCGGGGGTTGTTGTCTACAGAACGTAGAATTGGCGGGTGCCCGCCGAACTCATCCGTCTCGTCCGCCATGGCGAGGTTCACAACCCCGATGGCATCCTCTACGGACGCATCCCTGGATACCACCTGAGCGAGCTGGGCCACCGGATGGCCGCACTCGCGGCGGAGAGCCTCGCCGGTCACGACGTCGTTCGGCTGCTCGCAAGCCCGCTCCAGCGCACCCAGGAGTCGGCACAGCCTTGGGCCGAGCGGTTTGGCCTCGAGGTCGAGCTGGAGGAGCGCATCATCGAGCCCCACAACTGGTTCGAGGGCAAGATCATGCGCGACGCCGTGCGTCGACCCGCGGCGTGGCCACGGTTGGCCAACCCTCTCCGACCGAGTTGGGGTGAGCCCTACACGAGCGTAAAAAAGCGGATGTTCGCGGCGATCAGTGACGCATGGGCATCCGTCGACTCCGGCGAGGTCGTGCTGGTGAGCCACCAGATGCCCATCGTGATGGTCGCGCGCAGTGTCGCGGGACGCGGACCAGTCCACGACCCCCGCAACCGCCGCTGCACCCTGTCGAGTATCACCACACTGCGGCGCGAGGGCGACCGCTTCGTTGAGGTGGACTATCAGGAACCTGCGAGAGAGTTGCTGGCAGCATCCATCGATCTAGGGGCAGTGTGAAACTCCGTGTCCTCGTGGCCGCCAGCGCGGTCGCGCTCCTTCTTGTCGGCTGCACTGCGGCCGATCCTCTCGCCGAGCAGTACGCCGACGGCTCCGGCCAGGGCTACATCTCGGGCGATGGCGCGTACACCGAGATCCCTGCCGCCGAGCGTGACGACCCCATCGTCTTCAGCGGCACGGATGAACGGGGCGAGCTCATCACGAGCGACGACCTCCTCGGCAGCGTCTACGTCGTGAACTTCTGGTACGCGGGATGCCCGCCGTGCCGAGTGGAGGCGCCCGATCTTGCTGCCCTCAGCGAGGAGTACACGGACGTTCCGTTTATTGGCGTGAACACGAGCGACTCCGCGGATGTTGCACTCACCTTCGCCGAGAAGTTTGGCATCGGCTATCCCAGCATCCTCGACGCGGAGACCGCGAGCGTTCAGCTCGCGTTCGCGGGGGCGGTGGCACCCAACGCGGTTCCCACCACGATCGTTGTGGACCGCGAGGGGCGGGTCGCCGCGCGGATCAGCGGCCTGCTGCGTGACCCCAGCATCCTGTCCACGATGGTCGACACCGTCGTCGAGGAGAACTAGTGGGCCCTGGCGAGCTCGTGAGCCAGGGGAGTCTCCTCGTGGCTCTGCCGATTGCGCTCGCCGCTGGGCTGTTGGCGTTCCTGTCGCCGTGTGTGCTGCCGCTGGTGCCGGGCTACCTCGGGTACGTCACGGGCATCACCGACGGGGGCGAGAGCCGGCGCGGTCGCACCGTCCTCGGTGCCGCGCTGTTTGTGCTGGGCTTCTCGGTGATCTTCCTCGGCGTGGTGGTGCTCGGGAGCACGGTTGGGGTGTTTTTTCTCCAGTACGGCGGCATCATCGAGCGCATCGCCGGAGCGATCGTGATCGTGATGGGGCTCGTGTTTATTGGGCAAGTGACGTTTCTCCAGCGCACCATCAAGCCACGCTGGCAACCGGCGACGGGGCTCGCGGGGGCGCCGCTTCTTGGTGCGGTCTTTGCGATCGGGTGGACCCCCTGCATTGGACCGACCCTGGTTGCCGTAACCTCGCTGGCCAGTTACCAGGGTGACCCGGGGCGAGCCGCGGTCGTGGGCCTGTTCTATTGCCTGGGTCTGGGCATCCCGTTCCTCCTGGTCGCGCTCGGCCTGGGCTGGGTTGCGGGGTCCGTGGCGTGGGTGAAGAAGCACATCCGCCTGATCAACATCATCGGCGGCTCGCTTCTTGTGGTGATTGGACTTCTGATGGTGACTGGCCTGTGGGGCATGGCCATGAGTGAGCTCGGGGCGGTGATCGGTGGATTCCTCCCGGCCCTCTGATCATTTCGACGCTCCGGCCCCGCAGAAGATCACGCAGCCGAAGCTCGACTTCGTGGGATACGTGCGCTTCTTCTGGCGGCAGCTCACGAGCATGCGCACCGCGCTGTTCCTCCTCCTCCTTCTGGCGATCGCGGCGATTCCCGGTTCGCTGGTGCCGCAGGTCTCCTCGGACCCCAACGGCGTCATCCAGTACAAGGCGGCGAACCCCGAGATCACCCCGATCCTCGAGTTTTTCCAGGTCTTCACCACCTACACGTCGGTGTGGTTCTCGGCGATCTACCTGCTGCTTTTTGTCTCGCTCATTGGGTGTGTCATTCCACGCACCATCCACCACATCGAGGCTCTTCGCTCGCGCCCGCCGAAGACCCCGGCGCGCCTGGCCCGACTCGAGGGCTTCACCACGCGCGAGACGGCGGCGGATGCGGCGCGCGCGATCGACGAGGCCGAGGCGCTTCTGCGTTCCCAGCGCTACCGCGTGGAGCGCTACACGCAGGATGGCGAACTGTCGGTGAGCGCGGAGCGTGGCTACCTGCGCGAGACGGGCAACCTGGTCTTCCACACGGCACTGATTGGTGTGCTCGTGTCGGTGGGTATCGGTGGCGGCTTTGGCTACTCGGGCCAGCGTGTGGTGGTCGAGGGCCAGGCCTTCGTCAACTCGCTCGCGAGCTACGACTCGTTTAACCCGGGTCGCTTTTTTACCGACTCGGCTCTGGCGCCGTACACGATCCAACTCGACACGTTTGACCCCGTGTACGAAGAGGACAACATCGACGCCTACGGCCAGCCGATCGACTTCACCGCCAACGTCACCACGACCCTCCGAGGTGGCGAGCCGGAGACCGCGACTATCAAGGTGAACGAGCCGCTCGGCATTGGTGGCACATCCGTGTACCTCCTCGGCAACGGCTACGCGCCGCAGGTGATCGTGCGCGACGCCGACGGCGAGGTCGTGTTCTCGCAGCCGGTCGCCTTCCTTCCGCAGGATGCCAACCTGTTCAGCCTCGGCATCATCAAGATTCCGGATGGCCTGGACGAGCAGCTGGGCATCCGCGCCTTGCTGTATCCCACGACCCTCCCGCTCGACAACGGCACGTACGCATCGAGTCACCCCGACCTGCGCGACCCCACCCTCACCCTCGAGGTCTACTCGGGCGACCTCGGGCTCGACAACGGCCAGGGCACCAATGCGTTCGCGCTCAACACGGATGCCCTCACGCAGATCGCCGGGCGCGACGCCGAGAGCCCCACGATCGAGCTGAAGCTGGGCGACGTTGCCGACCTGCCGAACGGCCTCGGCACAATCGAGCTCGCCTCCATTCCGCGGTTTGTCTCGCTCGACGTGCACCACGACCCCTCGCAGGGCTGGGTCCTGTTGTTCTCGAGCCTCGTGGTGGGCGGGCTTCTGGCCAGCCTGTTCGTCGCGCGCCGACGGGTGTGGGTGAAGGCCGTGGTCGGGGCGGATGGCGCGGTGACTCTCGAGTACGCAGGCCTTGCTCGCGGCGACGACCCACGACTTGAGGAGGCGGTCGCCGACCTGGCCGACCGTCACATCGAAAGGCTTAAGGTGGAACAGTGACCGAGACCCTAGTGTCGTACTCCCTCATCGCCGTGTACTCGGCGATGGCCGTGTACACGATCGCTTTTGTGATGTTCACGCTCGACCTCTCGCGGCGCTCTGCGGCCGAGCCGGCCGCGGCATCCGTCACCGCGACGGCATCGGTCGGGGGCACCACCGTGCTGGAGAAGACCGAGGCGCCCGCCCGCCCGAAGGGTCCCCGGTACCTGCGTGCCGCCATGGCCCTGACGGTGCTGGCGTGGATCCTCCACGTTGGTGCGGCGATCCTGCGCGGCATCGCAGCAGAGCGAGTGCCGTGGGCGAACATGTTCGAGTTCTCGCTCACCGCCACCGCGATCATCGTGGGGGTGTTCCTGGCCGTGCAGTTCTGGCAGGACTTGCGGTTCCTGGGCGCGTTTATCACGGGCTTTGCGCTCATCGCTCTGGGCGTCGCGACGGTCAACTTCTACGTCGACGTTGTTCCGCTGCCGCCGGCACTCCAGTCAACGTGGCTTGTGATTCACGTCTTTGTGGCGACGCTGGGCACCGGCTTCTTCGCGCTCGGCGCGGGCCTCTCGATCGTGCAGCTGCTGCAGTCCCGCCGCGCGGCGAACAAGGCGGCCGGCCTCAAGTTCCTCGACACCCTTCCTGGCGCCGACAAGCTCGAGACCCTCGCCTACCGCGTCAACGTCGTGGGATTTGTGTTCTGGACCTTCACGCTCATCGCCGGTGCCATCTGGGCCGAGCGAGCGTGGGGCCGCTACTGGGGCTGGGACACGAAGGAGGTCTGGACGTTCATCATCTGGGTCATCTTCGCCGGCTACATCCACGCTCGGGCGACGCGCGGATGGCGCGGCTCACGCTCCGCGTGGCTCGCAATCATCGGCTTCAGCGCGGTCCTATTCAACTTCACGATCGTGAACCTGTTCTTCAAGGGATTGCACGCCTACAGCGGGCTATAGTCCCCCGCGGCGTCCGCGCCCGATAGCATGACGCCATGCTCTTCCGCGGCGCATTGTCCACTGTTGTGCTCGGCACGTCGGTCCTCGTTGCCATCGGCAGTCCCGTCTTCGACGGCGGCGCGGGTGCCGCTCAGGGCCGAGAGGTTCCCATCGCCTCGGCAGTTCCCGCTGCGTGTGTCTCGAGTGACATTGATCCGGGCATCCCGGCAGCCGACTTCGGTGAGATCGCGCAGTACTCGACGACCCCACTCGCGCAGGGTGTGGACTGCACGGGCTTCCGCGCCTACCTGTCCACCGGCTTGCCGCAGTACGACTCTCAGTCCTTCGAGTTCTTCGGCGAGCTCATCGGCAGCGACGGCAGCACAAACTCCGTCGCGATGATGTCGCAGGGCAATCCGCTGTCCTGGCTCGACCCCAGCCTGCCGATACCGATCACGGTCGAGGAGGCCGGGCTTATCTTCAATCGGCTCGACGAGAACGCAGGCCCCTTCATCGGCGGCGTCGACGGCCTCGCGCTGCCGGATCTCCCTCCTACGACAGCGACTGCAGATGTGTCTTTCGACTACGAGCCGTGGAACATCGGCGTCATCGGGACGACCGGCACTGAGGTCGAGGAGATGTCGATGACAGCGATCTCCGGCGCTCCCGGTGCGGTTGGCACCACCTACTTGCTCACCGCGGTGCTCGCGACCGGCTATGCCGGCGAGGGTGGCACCGAGCCGACGACGTTCACTGCCGTCGTGACGGATCCCACGGGCATCGTCCAGTGGGGCTACGGGCCCAACGGCTTCTTCCCGCTGTGGATGTTCGACGGCACGCCCGTCGACGGAATCGCGACGACCGATCAGCGTGACGCGATCATTAACCACTTCGGCGGCGATATCGGTGCCTACCTCACGGCCACGAACGATCCGATGACCGGTCAGGGGTCGCAGTACTATTCGATGCCTGTTCTCAACGTTGACGAGTGGTCGGTCACTCGAGGCGCCTCCTACGTCGGCAGCGGCACGTCCGGAACGCTCTGGTTCGACAATCTCACCGAGACCTACAACGAGACCGCCAACTACATTGTGCGGAACGGGTACCGGTGGACCGAGTTCTCGATGATGATGCCGGACACGGGCCAGGGGCTACTCGTCGCGACGACGGGTCAGGCCGACGTCGGTGACCTGTACTACGCGATGTTGGCCGGCTCGGGTTCGACGCAGAACGCGAACGGCACCCTTGCCCCGACCGCGAACTGGCCGCAGGGCGCCATCGAGTTCGCGGCTGTGCCCGGGAGCGAGTGGACTTCTCCGCAGACCTGCTACGTCTACACGCTCGCAGAGCACGTTACGCTCGCGGCGGTCGATGGTCGGCCCGCCGTCGACGTCGTCTTCAGCGCGGTCGATCACCCGTTCCAGGAGATCGACGCCCTCGGCCGCCCGGTGTACGAGGGTCTCTTCTCCTATACCGGAACGGTTGACGGGCAGCCCGTGAGTGGTCGGGCCTGGGGGGAGATCCAGGGCACCCCGCCGGCCGCCCCCTGTGACGGAGCTACCGACAGTGA
The DNA here is from genome assembly GCA_965279605.1 of Rhodoglobus sp. Lineage (GTDB taxonomy): Bacteria > Actinomycetota > Actinomycetes > Actinomycetales > Microbacteriaceae > Rhodoglobus. Next base: position 50,919 of record CBDIIE010000011.1, on the reverse strand, counting down.
AACGCTGCTGGCCGCGACGGGGCAGAACGTCCTCCCGATCGCGCCCGCCGGGGCAGTGCTTCTCTTCGTGGGCGCGGTGCTCCTTGTTGTCCTCCGGCGCCGGACTCAGCCCGCCCACCACACAACGTCGTCAGACGCGCACTAGGGGCGCGTGAGCTGCACCGGAGTGCGGTTGCCGCTGCCCGTATCGAACTGGATGAGCGGGCCATCCGCGGTGCACTCGTAGGGTGCCGTGTTGATGGGGGATGCCGCAAGGATGTCCCCAAACAGGGCGCTCGCATCCTGAACAACACCCCCAATCTCGACCGTAAGCACGGCGTCGCTGGTCTCCTGCGAGGTGGTGATCGTGGTGTCGTCGGCGGAGTAGTTACCGGAGATCGAGCCCACGATGGTGCCCGTCCCTGCGGTTCCCGCCAAATCGAGCAACAGGGTGAACTCGGGCGTGTAGGTGAAGGTCGACTCGGTGAAGGTCAGGCCCGTTCCACCGTCGATGGTGAACCCCGCGCCGGTGCTCGCGGTGACAGCGTCGTAGAAGCCCTGCATCTCTTCCTGCGTGATGTACCAGTCGCCGACGAGGCACTCGGGGCCTCCGGCCACCGCATCCTCCTCGGGGGCGGTCGAGGGTGCCGAGGATGCCTCGGGGTCGCTCCCCGGGTCGCTCACCGGGGCAGCGGTGCAGCCCACGAGACCCACGGCAAGGGCAAGAACGGGTACAGCGAGGGAAAGGCGTGACATGGCAGCTCCTGTCTCAGGCGGTCGCGATAACCCTATCGAGGAGCACCGTGCGGGACTGAGTAAAAGTTACTCAGCCAGCAGCGCGTAGCAGCGTTCCAGGCGCGCGATCCACCAGTTGGTGCGGTCGCGGGATGCGGCAAACTCCGCCAGGAGCCGCGCCGAGGGCACAACTCGACGCACCTCAAGCGCGCCGTCCACGGGCGTGAGTGGATCATCCGTCACGTCTCCCGCGAGGAGGGCGACGGTGCCCAGACCGTAGTCGTACTCGTTGGCGGGAATCGCCGCAGCGAGATGCGCCCCCATCGAGATACCAATCGACGTGTCGAGTGCACTCGAGACCACGACGGGGAGCCCGGCTTCCGCGATCAGCTCGAGGGTTCGGGTGATGCCCCCGAGCGGCTGGGCCTTGACCACGAGGATGTCGGCCGCGCCCGCCCGAGCGACGGCCAGCGGGTCGTCGGCCTTGCGCACGCTTTCGTCGGCGGCGATCGGGATTCCCATGTACTTCACCCGTCGACGGATCTCGGCGAGTTCCTCGACGGTCGCGCACGGTTGTTCAACGTACTCGAGGTCGAACTCGGCGAGGGCGTGGATGGCATGCTCGGCCTCGTCAACGTTCCATCCGCCGTTGGCGTCGATGCGCACCCGACCCTCCGGCCCGAGTGCGGCGCGGGCGGCGGCCACCCGCGCGATGTCGTCGGCGAGTACCTGCCCGGGTTCGGCGACCTTGACCTTCGCCGTGCGGCATCCCGGGAACTGGGCGAGAACACCAGCCACTTCAGAGGCAACCACCGCGGGGATGGTCGCGTTCACCGGGATCGTCTCGCGAACGGGCGCCGGCGGGGCGACCCAGCCAAAATCGATCGCCGCGGCGAGCCACGCGGCGGCCTCGGCATCGTCGTACTCGGTGAAGGGCGAGAACTCCGTCCACCCCTGGGGTCCCTCGACGAGCACGGCCTCGCGAACCTCGATCCCCCGGAATCGGGACTTCAGCGGGATGGACACCACGTGCGCCGAAGCCAGCACGTCGTTGAGGTGGGGGAGCATGCCACCAGTCTGGCAAGGACATGCTCCATTAGGGTGTTTTTGTGACCGTACCCGGTGAGCTCGACAAGGTTCCCATCAAAGTCGTGCCCATCTACATCGAGCCTGTGGTCGAGATGCCGCCGCTCGAGCCGGAGATTGTTGTCGAACCCGAGCCCACGGATGCCCCCCGCCGGGGTCGTGCGCTGGTGGGTGGCCTGGCGCTGCTGGGTGCGCTCGCCGCGGCGATTGTCACCGGGGTGGGGATTGGTGTTGCCGCGTCCGGCCTGTATGACCTCGGCGCCGTGCTCGCGTGGGTCGCGATTGTGCTCTCAGTGCTCGCCGTGCTCGTGGGCCTGGTCGCCATCATCGTGGGCTGGGGCCGACGATGGGGAATTGCCGCCGTCATCCTCGGTGTGGTCGGGAATCCGTGGGTGCTCACGACCGTGCTGAGCTTGGTTGCAGCGCCCTAGGCTGTCACCATGACCAAGGTCTCCGAACTCTTCGACCCGGACCTGTGGCGCGAGGTCGACTCGTTCTCCGAGCTCAGCGACATCACGTATCACCACGACGTCACGGGTCGAGTCGCGCGGGTCGCGTTTAATCGTCCCGAGGTCCGCAACGCGTTCCGCCCCCACACCGTGGACGAGCTGTATCGCGCACTCGACGACGCGCGTATGAACTCGAGTATCGGCGTGGTGCTGATCACGGGCAACGGCCCGAGCCCTCGCGACGGCGGCTGGGCGTTCTGCTCGGGCGGGGACCAGCGCATCCGCGGGCGTGACGGCTACGAGTATCACGAAGGCGAGACCGCCGGGGCGTCACGCCAGGGCAATGCGCGACTGCACATCCTCGAGGTTCAGCGCCTGATTCGTACGATGCCCAAGGTGGTCATCGCGGTGGTTCCGGGGTGGGCCGCTGGTGGGGGACACTCGCTGCACGTGGTGTGTGACCTGACGATCGCGTCGCGCGAGCACGCGATGTTCAAACAAACGGATGCCGACGTGGGCTCGTTCGACGCCGGCTACGGCAGCGCCTATCTTGCCCGCCAGGTGGGACAGAAGGTGGCTCGGGAGATCTTCTTCCTCGGTCAGACCTACAACGCCGAGCGTGCCTACGAGATGAACGCCATCAACGCCGTCGTCCCCCACGCCGACCTCGAGAAGGTCGCGTACGAGTGGGCGGAACTTGTGCTCGGCAAGTCCCCGACCGCCATTCGAATGCTGAAGTTTGCCTTCAACCTGCAGGATGACGGCCTCATGGGACAGCAGGTGTTCGCGGGCGAGGCGACCCGACTGGCCTACGGAACGGACGAGGCCGTCGAGGGTCGGGATGCGTTCCTCGAGAAGCGGGCACCGAACTGGGCCCCCTACCCCTGGCAGTTCTAGTGTGACGCCGCCGTCGGGGCTCGCGCCGGAGGGCGCCGCAGTCGTGACGCGCGGAAGCGCCAGGGTCCAGCGACTGTTGTATGGAGCGGTGGGCCTCGGCGCGGTGGCGTTTGGCTTGCTCAGTCTCGACCTCATCATCAGGCAGTTCGGTGAACTTGTGCCGTGGTTCGCGTGGGCGACCGTCATCGTGGCGGTGGGTCTGCCCATCCTGATCGCGGTGTGCGCCATCGCCGTGCCCCTTCCCGTGCTCCGGGTGATGGCGGTGGTGACGGCTCTCGCCTTCGTGGCCCTGTTTGTGGCGTGGCCGTTTTTTATGCTCGGGGACACCCTGTCGGGCGGCAGCCCTGCGTGGATCTCGCAGGTCGCGGCCGTGCACGGGACCCTCGCCGCCATCACGTGTGCTCCCGTGCTGGCCTGGGCCTACGTGGCGTCGGTGGCCGTTGTTGTTGCCGTGGTGCGGTACGTCGCGTTTGGTGGCCAGCCGTTCCTTCTGGCGCTGCTCGACGGTCTCAACGCGCTCCTCATCATGGTGATTCTTGCGGGGGTCGCGATGGCGCTGGGTGCGGCCGCGAGGGCTCAGGATGCCGCGATGCTGCAGGCGCAGGCCGAGGCCGTGCGGGCATCCCGCCTGCAGGGTCGAGCGCGGGAGTCCGCGCGCATCGACGGGATCGTGCACGACGACATCATCTCCGCGTTGCTCACGGCGGGCCGCGATGTCACCGGCGAGATCGTGCACAAGCAGGCGCAGCGTGCGCTCGCTCGTATCGAGGTGCTCGACGCCGACCCCGAGGCGAGCCCCGACCGAACGCCCCACGAGTTCGCGCACGAGCTGGCGTTTGTGATCGGGGAAGAGGACGCCTCCGTGGTGCTCGTGCGGGACATCCGCGTGGACGCTCCCGTCCCCGGGGATGTGGCCACCGCCCTGATCGATGCGCTGCGGGAGTCGGTGCGCAATAGCGTGCGTCACGCGCGCGGGGTGGACGAGGTAGCCGTGCTCATCGCGGAGGGGGAGCTGCGCATCCGCATCATCGACCGAGGCCCCGGGTTTCTACCGGGGCCGGCCCTGACTCGCGGCGGTGGGCTTCGGGTGAGTGTGGTGGACCGGATGGCGGGTGTGCCCGGGGGATCGGCGGTGATCGAGTCGTCGCCCGGAGGTGGCACGCTGGTGTCGCTGCGATGGGAGGCGCCGTGACGCCCCGTGAGCTACCCGACGTCTCGAGTCGCATTGGTATTGGCTCGCGCGCCTCGTGGGCCGTGTGGGGCACCTTCGCCATCACGGAGACGACGTTTGCGACCGTGTCGCTGCGGGACTCCAGCGCGCCAGCCCTCGTTGCGTTCGCGCTCGCCGTGATGCTTCTGGGTTCCGCGCTGCTCCTGAGGCCCGCGCCCGACCCCTTCCCGCTGGGCTGGTCGTTGCTGGTGGTGGGAGCCGTGCTGGTCCAGTCGAGCCTGACGCTCGTGGGGCTTCCTCAGCAGGGGTGGCCTGGGTTCTCCGCGTGGTACATCGGGGCGAGCACCTGGATGTTGTTCATTCTCGCTCTCCGCGGCCGCCTCCTGATGGCCTGGCTGGGATACCTCGGGCTGACATCGCTCACCGCGACCTGGTCACTCATCGTCGGTCGTCCGTTGACAGACCTCATCGGACTCCACAGCAAGGAGGCAGGTCTCCTGCTGGTGGGCACACTGTTCACGCTGTCGCTTCGCGTCGTTGCCCGCCGCACCGAGGCCTATCAGGCGACCGCCCTCGCCCGCGCTGCGGAGTCCGCGAGCCTCGAATCGGCCCGGGATGCTCGCGCTCGCCGCGTCGCCGAGCTCTCGGTGATCGCGGCTCCCGTGCTCCGGCGCATCGCATCCGGCGGCGAGTTGGACGACGAGACCCGCCGCGAATGCCTCATCGTCGAGGCCCGCCTGCGAGACGGTCTCCGCGCCCGATCGTTGTACACGCCCGTGATCATCGAGGTCGTCGGGGCCGCCCGTCGCCGGGGGGTCACGGTGACGCTCATGGATGACCGCGGCAACGCGCGCCTTGAGGTCACCACGATTGGCGCGATCGAGGCGGAGATCGTGAACGTGTTGTCGGGAATGAACTCCGGATCCGCGACCGTGCGACTCCGCCCCGCCACGCAGGACGCGGCCGTGTCGATCGTGTGTGCGACCGACGACACCACCGTACGAATCGACCTCGACCACGCCGGTCGCCGGGTGGAGTCCGCACCCGCCATGGCACAGTAGACACTGCGATGACCAGGCCACTCGTATCCGTAGACCCGGCGCATCCCGCCTCGGTGCGGATGGGCCTGTCGCTCGCGCTCTCGGGTGGTGCCGCGATTATCCCGACTGCTGGTCCCGCGCCGACGGAGGTGGTTCCGCAGAAGGTCGCGCTGGTGGTCGAGACGAGTGGGTCCACGGGGCGGCCCAAACGAGTGATGCTCTCCTCGGATGCCCTGTTGGCCAGCGCCGCCGCATCCGACACCGTCCTCGGTGGGCCCGGTCAGTGGATGCTCGCGCTCCCCGCCCACTACATCGCGGGCATCAACGTGCTGGTGCGTTCGATCGCCGCCGACATCACGCCGGTGTACCTCGACCCGACGGCCTTCAGTGCCGAGCGTTTTGTCGCGGCGGCCCGAGAGCTCGAGCATCCGCACCGCCTCGTGTCACTCGTGCCCGCACAACTCTCGCGCCTGCTCGACAGCCCTGCGGCGGTCGAGGTCATGCGGGGGTTCGCCCACGTTCTTGTGGGCGGACAGTCGATGCCGCCGTCGCTCGCCGTGCGCGCCCACGAGCTCGGGGTTCCGGTGATCCGCACGTACGGGTCGAGCGAGACGAGCGGCGGATGTGTCTACGACGGGGTGCCGATCGGCGACACTCGCCTGCGCATCACCGACGGTCGCGTCGAGATCGCCGGGAGCGTGCTGGCCGAGGGCTACCTCGATGATCCACGCCGCACCGCGTTCGCGTTCCGTGACGACGGCGGCGAGCGGTGGTATCGAACGGACGACGCCGGCGAACTGGTGGATGGGGTGCTGCGGGTGCTCGGTCGACTCGACGACGTGATCGTCTCCGGCGGCGTCAAGGTGGCGCTCAGCGCGGTCGAGGAGATCGTTCGCTCGATGCCAGGGCTCGACGCGGCGGTCGTGGTTGCGGCGCCACACCCCGAGTGGGGTGAGTCGCCGGTTGTGGTGACGGCGGTGGCCGTTAACCTGGAGCACGTGCGGGATGCCGTGGCCGCTCGGTTGGGTCGGCCCGCCGCTCCCTCGCGCATCCTGCTGGTGGACCGTGTGCCACTGCTGCCGAGCGGCAAGCCCGACCGCTTGGGGCTCGCGGCGCTCGCCCTCGGGGGCTGATAGCCGCCGCTACTACACTGTCCCCGTGGCGACACCAAAGCAGCAGCGTATAGACCCGAAGTCCGTCCCGGCCCCGAAGAAGACGGCCCCGCCCAAGTCACCGGCGAAGAAGACCCGCAGCGGCAGGCCGGGCGGTCGCCCGCCCGGAGCGCCGGTCATCAAGAAGGCCACCCTCGGCGACTGGATTGGCGCGGCGCGCCCCCAGACCCTGCCGCTGGCCATCGCGCCGGTCGCCCTCGGTACCGCGACCGCGTACGTGGTCTCGAGTGATGACGGTGGCGTCGGGTGGCACTGGCTCCGTGCACTCGCGTGCCTCGCGGTCGCCGTGCTGCTTCAGATCGCCGTGAACTACGCGAACGACTACTCCGATGGCGTTCGCGGAACCGACAAGCACCGGGTTGGCCCCCGTCGACTCACCGGGTCGGGTGCGGCGAGCCCCCGCGCGGTCCTGACGGTCGCGCTGGTGTTCTTTGGCCTGGCCGCCGTGGCCGGTGTCATCATCACGGTGCGCACGGGGCACTGGTGGCTCCTGGCGGTCGGTGCGGCGTGCATCCTCGCGGCCTGGTTCTACACGGGCGGCAAGCGACCGTACGGCTATTTCGCCCTCGGCGAGCTGTTCGTGTTTGTGTTCTTTGGGCTTGTGGCGACGGTCGGCACCGCATTTGTGCTCGCGGGCGAGGTGCCGTTCGACGCGTGGGTCGCCGGGGTCGCGGTCGGCTTTATCGCGTGCGCCGCCCTGATGGTCAACAACATTCGGGACCGGGAACAGGACAAGCTCGCGGGCAAGCGCACCCTCGCAGTGCTGCTCGGGGACCTCGGCTCGCGGATCACGTTCGCCGTGCTGCTGCTGGCACCGTTCGGCATCCTCGCCTACTTCGTGCTGCTGTACCTCAACGCGTACCTCGTGTACTTCGTGCTGCTCGCGGCGATTCCCGCGGTCATCATCACGCTGACCGCGAAGACGCCCGGCGAGCTCGTGATCGCCCTGCGGCTCACGGCACTCACGGCGCTCGCCTACGGCTTGGGGCTCGGCTGGGCGATCGCGTTCTAGATCTCCCCTTCGAGAACCGGGCAACGAAAACTAAGGAGATTCCGCGCTCGCGGCTCGCGCTCCCGCGGAGTTGCGGGCGTGCGCCCTGCGCGGGCGACAAATCTCCTTAGTTTTGGAGAATGTCACCCGTGAGGGGTGGGGGATGCGGCACGCCCGCGGGATCTAGTCCCGCGCGTCCTCGATGGTCGCGTCGGCATCGACGGAGGGGGTGGCGCGCCGCTGCACGATGTCGCGCGTCACGGCATCCCGAAGCCTGCCGAAGAAGATGTACGACACACAAAATCCGATGACCGCACCGAGGATTGCCGCGAGCCACCACTCGATGCCCAGAAGCCACAGAAGCAGGAACGCTGCCGCGAAAAGTCCAACACGCAACAGGCTGTAGGCGACCCAAGGCTTCACTCTGCCCAGTGTAGGCGCGTCAGCCTGTGCACAGACTGCGCGCCTAGAATCATCACATGGGACGATTGCTGATCTTTGGCGTCGCGGCGTTGGTGCTCGACGTGTTCGCGATCGTCGACCTCGTGATCATCGACAAGTCCCGCGTTCGCGCGTTCCCAAAGGTGTTCTGGGTCATCATCATCCTGATCGTGCCGTTTGTGGGTGCCCTGCTGTGGTTCCTGGTCGGCCGCGACTGGGGCTCGCGTGGCGGAGAGCGACGGGTGATCGCGCCCGACGACGACCCCGCGTTCCTGCGCAACCTGCGCCGTGACGAGGAGCAGGACGAGCGCATCCGTCGGCTCGAGCAGGAGCTCGCCGACCTCGACGATCTCGACGATGACGCCCCCACCAAGTGAGGCCCCGGCCACGACCTTTGCCGTGGCCCTCCTCCAGGAGTTTGTGCGCCTCGGCGTGCGCGATGTGGTGCTCGGCCCCGGATCTCGGTCGCAGGCGCTTGCGCTCGCCGCTGCGGAGTTCGAGCGGGCGGGCATCCTTCGACTGCGGGTGCGCATCGACGAGCGGGTCGGCGGGTTTGTTGCGCTGGGCATCGCCGCCGAGACGAACACGCCGGTCATCCTGATCACCACGTCCGGCACGGCGGTCGCCAACCTTCATCCCGCGGTTCTCGAGGCGCACCACTCCGGTGTTCCGCTGATTGTGATCACGGCCGACCGCCCCGAATCGTTGCGCGGCGTTGGCTCGAACCAGACGACCGAGCAGCCGGGGATCTTTGGCTCGGCGGTGCAGCGCACGTGGGACGTCGCCCCGCCGATCGGTGAGCCCGGAGAAGCCGAGGCCGCTGCGCTGCTCGCACGCGAGGCGATGGCGAGTGTCTCCGGCCCTGTTCACCTGAATCTTGCCTTCGCGGAGCCGCTCTCGTCGCCGTTTGTGTTGCCCGCGACCGCCCTGCCGGAGGCCCTATCGGTCGTGGACCTGCCAGCAGTGCCCGTCGAGCCCACACGCCCGGCGCCGGAGATCCTTGACCCCCACGCCGGAGCCACCATCGTGGTGGCCGGAACGTGTGCTGGCCCTCGCGCCGAGGAGGTCGCCCGCGAGCTGGGTGCGCCCCTGATCGCCGAGATTGCCAGTGGTGCCCACTTTGGCCCGAACCTCGTTGTCGCCTACCGCGAACTCCTTAACACGGCCAACTTTGGTGACCGCGTGGAGCGTGTCATCGTGTTCGGGCATCCGACCCTCAGTCGTGAGGTTCCCGCCCTCATTCAGCGGCCCGGGGTCGAGACCATTGTCGTTCGCCACCGCTCGGCCGAGGACTACAACCCGGGTCGGCGTGTGAGCCGGTTCGTGGGTGAGGTGCGCGTGCAGGGCGAGCCGGCGGCGCCGTCGTGGGTGGGGCGCTGGGTCGCGGCATCCCGCTCACTCATCGAGCCGGTCGACACCGCTCCCGACATCGACGCGGATGCCGGCGCGCACGCCCGCGCGGAACTCGCCGCCGTGCGCGCTCCAGTGACCCGTCGCACGCTCGTCGAGGCGGTGTGGCGTGCCACCTGGCCCCACGATCGCCTGGTGCTCGGGGCGTCACGACTGATTCGTGAAGCCGACAAGGTGCTCGTGGGCAAGCGCATCAGCGTTCACGCGAACCGAGGCCTCGCGGGGATCGACGGCACCATCTCGACCGCGCTCGGCATCGCTCTGTCGAGCTGGGACAGCGGCACCACCCGTGCGCTCGTGGGCGATCTCACGTTCCTTCATGACGTGGGCGCCTTGTTGTTCGGCGAGGGCGAGGAGCGCCCGCGCATCCAGGTGATCGTGGGAAACGACGGCGGCGGCACCATCTTCGACGGGCTCGAGGTCGCCCAGTCGGCGGGGCCGAGCTTCGACCGCGTGCTCTACACGCCGCAGCACGCACCCGTCGAGGCGCTCGCCGCCGCGTACGGGTGGGAGTACCGCCGCGTCGAGAACCGGGGCCAGCTCGATCAGGCGCTGACGGCATCCGCGGGGCCCACCATCGTCGAGGTTCCGCTTCCGCGTTCCTAGCTGCGCCGGCGCCCGCGCGACTAACGTGGGCGCATGAGCGCCTTGATGCCCGTCACCTCCGAGTTCGAGCTTGCCTCGGTCGATCCCAACGCGACGCCGGGGGCGACCGACAAGAAGCAGGCAGAGAAGGAGCTCGAGGTGAATCGGGCGGCGCTCGACGATCTTCAGGAGCGACTCTTCGCCGAGAGCAAGTTCGGCGGCACTCGTCGGGTGCTGCTTGTGCTCCAGGCCATGGACACCGCAGGCAAGGGCGGCATCGTGCGGCACGTGGTTGGCGGTATCGACCCCCAAGGCGTCCACATCTACGCGTTTAAGGCACCCACCGACGAGGAGAAGTCCCACGACTTCCTGTGGCGGGTGCGCAAGCAGTTGCCCGCCGCCGGGTCCATTGGGGTGTTCGACCGCTCCCACTACGAGGACGTCCTCATCCATCGGGTGCGGGGCTTCTCGACCCCGGAGGTCATCGAGGAGCGCTACGGCATCATCCGGGACTTCGAGGCGGAGCTCGTGGCATCCGGCACGACGATCGTCAAGGTCATGTTGCACATCTCGAAGGACGAGCAGAAGGTTCGACTGCAGGAGCGGCTCGACCGCCCCGACAAGCACTGGAAGTACAACCCCGGCGACGTCGACGAGCGGATGCACTGGGACGCCTACCAGGAGGCCTACGAGATCGCGCTCTCCCGCACGTCCACCCCGGATGCCCCGTGGTACGTCGTTCCGGCGAACAACAAGTGGTACGCCCGCTGGGCCGTGCAGGGGTTGTTGCTCGAGGCGATGACGGCGCTCGACCCCCAGTGGCCTGCCGCCGACTACGACGTGGAGGCGGAGAAAAAGCGCCTCGCCGCCACCTAGGCGAGGGCGTCGCGGATCGGGCGGAACTTGAGCTCGGTCTCCGCGAGTTCCTTCTCCGGGTCCGAGTCGGCGACAATGCCGGCGCCCGCCCACGCTGTGACGCTGCCGTCCTCGGCGATACGCGCGCAGCGCAGGGCGATCGCCCACTCGCCGTCGCCGTCCGCGTCGACCCAGCCGACGGGGCCCGCGTAGCGCCCGCGATCGAACGGTTCATGCCTGGCGATGAGGGCGATCGCGGCATCCGTGGGTGTGCCGGCGACCGCCGCCGTGGGATGCAGCGCCTCCAGCAGATCGAGAACGGTGCGCCCCGGCACCAGGTCGGCGCGCACGTCGGTGGCCAGATGCCACAGGTTCGGCAGGCGCAGCGGGAACGGCTCTGGGTTGTGGGTGATCCCCGTCGTGTGCGGGGCCATGGTCTCGAGCACACTCTGCACCGCATGCTCGTGCTCCGCGCGGTTCTTGGGGCTCGCGGCGAGAGTCGAGGCGGCGTGGGCGTCGGTCGCGTCATCCGGCCAGCGGCGTGCGGTCCCGGCGAGCACCCGGGCGCTCACGTCGCCGTCCTCGACGCGCACCAGGGTTTCCGGGCTCGAGCCCACCAGCCCGTTGACCGCGAACGTGAACGTGTCCGGGTAGGCGGTGGCCAGCCGGCTGATCACCCGACGTCGGTCGGACATCGTCGGGATGCTCCCCACCAAGTCTCGAGCGAGCACTACCTTGCGCGCCTCGCCCGCGGCGATCTTGCGCGTGACGGCGGCGACGGCGTCTCGATACGCCTCGGGTGACATCGCGCCCGGCACCAGCGGCGAGTGTGAGCCCGGGCCGAGTTGATCGGCGAGCTCCGGCCCCAGCGGGGTGGGGGAGACGGGCATCCCGCCGTCAATCGTCGTGATCCAGGACACACCATTGCGGCGGCCAACCACCACGACCGGTACCGACATCACACTGGCCTCGGCCGAGGAATCCGAGAAGGCCAGGCTGCCGAATGCCACAAGACCCGTTCCCGGCAGCTTCACCTCGTCGTCGATGGTCGCCGCGGCGCTCAGCTCGCGCCACCACTCGGCCAGCGCCGGGATGCGGTCGGTTCTCTGGTGCGCCACAAACCCCGTGCGCTCTCCGAAACCGACAATTCCGTCGCCGTTGCGGAGGAAGGCCGTGGGATTCAGGGGCTCAAGCCACTCGATGAGGTCGCCCGGGTCATCCACCCTGACGGTGCGCACGACGAGCACCGGGGTTTCCACGGAATCCAGCGTACTCGTCCGCTCCGAACCCCATGAGTGAGAGAGCCTAGACTTGGGGGGTGGCCACAGCGGATATGAACAAGCGACCCGAAGACGTCGCGGGCATGTTCGATGGTGTGGCGCGTCGATATGACCGCACCAACACGGTGCTGTCGGGTGGCAACGACATCCTGTGGCGTGCCGCCATGGTGCGCGCCGTCGCTCCCGTCGCGGGCGAGCGTATCCTCGACGTGGCCGCGGGCACGGGCACCAGCTCGGCCGCGCTCGCGCGCAGCGGCGCCCGAGTCGTCGCCGTTGACTTCTCGCCGGGCATGGTCGCCGAGGGGCGTCGCAAGCACAAGAAGATCGAGTTCGTCGAGGCGGATGCCGTCAAGCTCCCCTTCGGTGACAACGAGTTCGACGCGGTCACCATCAGCTTTGGCCTGCGCAACATCAACGACCCCAAGGCCGCGCTGAGCGAGATGTACCGGGTACTGAAGCCCGGTGGTCGTCTTGTGGTGTGCGAGTTCTCCAAGCCACCCGTGGCGATCCTCCGTGCCGGGTACCACGCGTACCTCAAGTACGTTCTTCCCCTGATCGCCGATCGCTCCAGCTCGAATCCCGAGGCGTACACCTACCTCGCCGAGTCGATCCGGGAGTGGCCGGACCAGGGCCAACTCAGCCAATGGATTCGAGGCGCGGGGTTCATCCGCGTTGCCTACCGCAACCTCACGGGTGGGGTGGTTGCGTTGCATCGCGGTCGCAAGCCGGTCGATGCGACCGTGCTGGCCTCGGTGGCCAAGCGCAAGGGCTCCTCCACCCGCCCGAAGAAGTCCCCAGAGCCTTCCGCGGCTGACACACCGAAGCAGTAGCTTCACCACAAGAGACGGTCGAGAAGTGACTCCCAGCGTTCCCCTTGCGCGTCGCAGCAATACCCTGAGCTCATCGCTCGGCCTCGGCGAAAAGCTGTTCGCCTCGAGTGACGAGCGACGCTTCGCCGACGCGATCGAGGAGGGTCTCGAGATGGTCGAGGCGGGCCTGCTCGAGGCGATGCACTTTGCCGACGAGATTGCGGATGTCACGGGCCGCTACCTCCTCGAGGCGGGCGGCAAGCGCGTGCGCCCCGTGCTCACGCTGCTCACCGCCCAGTTGGGCGAGGGCAACAACGACGAGGTCATCCGTGCGGCGCAGGCCATCGAGATCACCCACGTTGCCTCGCTGTACCACGACGACGTCATGGACGAGGCGGAGATGCGCCGCGGTGTCCCGACGGCCCAGAACGTGTGGGGCAACTCGGTGGCGATCCTCACGGGTGACCTGCTCTTCGCGCGCGCGAGCCGCATCGGCGCGAGCCTGGGCGAGCGCATCCTCGTGCTGCAGGCAGAGACCTTCGAGCGTCTGTGCCTCGGCCAGCTTCACGAGACCATCGGCCCCCGCGCCGAGGACGACCCCATCGAGCACTACATCCAGGTGCTCGCCGACAAGACCGGCTCCCTCATCTCGGCGGCCGCCCAGGTCGGCGTCATCTACTCCAACGCCCCCGAGGAGTACCGCCCGGCGGTGGCCGAGTTCGGCGAGCGCATTGGTGTGGCCTTCCAGCTCATCGACGACGTCATCGATCTGGCCGGCGAGATGGATGACACGGGCAAGACCCCGGGCACCGACTTGCGCGCGGGCGTGGCCACGCTTCCGCTGCTCTACCTGCGCCGCGCCGCGGAGACCGACGAGGCATCCGCCGCGCTCCTGCGCCGCATCGAGCTGGACACCACGTCGTTTGCTGGCGAGGTCGACGAGGCCGACCTGACCGCCGCGATCGCCGAGCTGCGCGCGCACCCGGTTACCCAACTCACGCTTGACGAGGCGCACCGCTGGTCGCGGTCCGCCGTCGAGGCGCTCGGACCGTTGCCCGAAGGGCCGGTCAAGAAGGCGCTCACCCGATTCGCCGAGACCATCGTGGAAAGAAGCAAATGAGCAAACTACGCCTGGCCATCGTGGGTGCGGGGCCAGCGGGGATCTACGCCGCCGACATCCTGCTGAAGGCGGAGAAGCAGTTCGACGTGTCGATCGACCTGTTCGAGCAGTTGCCGGCGCCCTATGGGCTGGTCCGGTATGGCGTCGCCCCCGATCATCCGCGCATCAAGGGCATTATCACCGCCCTGAAGGACGTTCTCGACACCGGCCAGATTCGCCTGTTTGGCAACGTGTTGTACGGTCGCGACATCACCCTCGCCGACCTCAAGGAGCACTACAACGCGGTGATCTTCTCGACCGGTGCCATTCGGGATGCGCCGCTCCCGATCCCCGGCATCGACCTGCCCGGCAGCTACGGGGCCGCCGACTTCGTGAGCTGGTACGACGGCCACCCGGACTTCCCGCGCGAGTGGCCACTCACCGCGCGCGAGACGGCGGTCATCGGTAACGGAAACGTGGCGCTCGATGTCGCCCGCATCCTGGCCAAGCACGCGGATGATCTGCTGCCCACCGAGATCCCGGCGAACGTGTACGAGGGGCTCAAGGCATCCCCGGTCACCGACGTTCACGTGTTCGGCCGTCGTGGCCCGATGCAGGTGAAGTTCACCCCGCTCGAGCTGCGTGAGCTCGGCGAGCTCGACGATGTCGACATGGTCGTCTACGAGGAGGACTTCGACTACGACGAGGCCTCGAAGCTCGCGATCGAGACCAACAAGCAGATCATGGTGATCGACCGCATCTTCCGCAAGTGGCGCGACGAGCCGCAGACGGGGTCGTCGCGACGGCTGCACCTGCACTTCTACGCGAAGCCGCTCGAGGTGTTGGGCGACGACTCCGTGACGGGCTTCCGCTACGAGCGCACCGAGCCGGACGGCGAGGGTGGGGTGCGTGGAACGGGCGAGATTCGTGAGCTTCCGATCCAGTCGATCTATCGCGCCGTGGGCTACTTCGGTTCGCCGCTCGACGGCATCCCGTTTGACGAGCGTCGTGGGGTCATCCCCAACCGTGAGGGGCAGGTGCTCGACGACAACGACGAGCCCGTCAACGGCGTTTACGCGACCGGGTGGATCAAGCGGGGACCGGTGGGCCTCATTGGCCACACCAAGTCCGATGCGATGGAGACCGTGCGCCACGTGATCAACGACCAGGCGAACTGGTGGGCGCCCGCGCATCCCGACGAGCAGGCCGTTGTTGACCTGCTGACCAGTCGGGGTGTCGAGTTCACCAACCTCGACGGCTGGCACAACCTCGACGAGCACGAGCTGGCGCTGGGTGAGGCAGCCGGCCGCACCCGCATCAAGGTTGTTCCGCGCGACGAGATGGTGCGCGTCTCGAACGCGAAGTAGGCTCGCGGTCGTGAGCGACCGACTGGACCCCGCGCGGCTCGACGAACTGTGGGACTTCTCGGCGCCTGCGGTCAGTGCCGAAAAGTTCGCGGCCGAGACGCCATCCGGCCCCGTTGCGGCTGCCGAGCTTGCCACCCAGCGGGCCCGTGCCCTCGGGCTGGCGGGTCGCGGGGAGGAGGCGGATGCCCTGCTCGACTCGATCGAGCCTGTGGCGCCCGTCGTCGTCATCCGCATCGCTCTTGAGCGGGGGCGGCGGCGCAACTCGTCCGGGCATCCGGACCAGGCCGTCCCGTACTTCGTCGAGGCGCTCGAGCTCGCCGAGCGCGAAG
The DNA here is from genome assembly GCA_965279605.1 of Rhodoglobus sp. Classification (GTDB taxonomy): domain Bacteria; phylum Actinomycetota; class Actinomycetes; order Actinomycetales; family Microbacteriaceae; genus Rhodoglobus. The sequence continues at coordinate 35,224 of CBDIIE010000011.1, read as the reverse complement.
GCGAGGACTTCCTTGCGATCGACGCCGCGCACATGCTCGCGATCGCGGACGAGGAGCACTCCGGCGAGTGGACCGCGCGCGGCATCCAGCGGGTTGATGCAAGCGACGACCCCCGCGCCAAACGGTGGGGTATCGCCCTGCACAACAACCTCGGATGGACCCATCACGACGCCGAGCTCTACCCCGAGGCGCTCGCGGAGTTCGAGCTAGCGGATGCCGCCGCGCGCGCCTACGGCTCGGGTGAGCAGCAGCAGATCGCGCAATGGGCGATCGCGCGATGCCTCCGTTCGTTGGGGCGTATCGACGAGGCGCTCGCGATCCAGTTCACGCTCGCCGAGCTGCGCCCGGACGACGAGTACGTGCGCGAGGAGATCGCGCTGTTGCGAGGTTAGCCCTCGCGCGGGGTGACTCCCATGTTCAGTACAGGCGCGCCCTCACCGTCGTCACCCCACGAGTATGTGACGCCCCAGCCGTTGCCAAACAGCACGTAGGACTTCATGCCCCCAAAGTCTGCCTCGGTCTCGACCACAAATCCGGCCGCGATGAGAGCGTCAAGGCCAGCCTGCCCCGAGTTGTCGTCTGCGAGTTCGATGGTTGCGCTGTAGGTGTCTCCCGCCGCGAACGAGGCGAGGACCGTGCCATCCGGCACGGGGACCTCGGTCGGCCACGCCTCGGGAAGACTCGCGCCGGATCCGTCGGCGTTGACGTCCACGTCAACGCCGGTCTGGTCCTCGACGACCTGCTCGACAATGCTCTCGACGGGGTTGGCAAAACATCCCGTGAGCGACAGGGTGAGGACGGTGGCAAGGGCGAGCGGAGCGACGATGCGCATGGCGGAACCTTTCAGTCAGTAAGTCGGTGACCTTGAGGTTAAACGAGGGTGAGTGCCAGGGCAGTGAGTAAAAACTACTCAGCTAGCTCATCGAGCGCGGCCGCCAGTTCGAGCCGGTTTCGCACGCCCAGCTTGCGATACGCGCGACCCAGGTGATTGTCGACCGTGCGGATCGACAGGCCGAGGCTGGACGCGATCTCGTGACTGCGCATCCGTTGTGACGCCGCGCGCGCCACGGCAAGTTCTCGTGGTGTCAGCTCAGTGAGTTCACCCTCGGGTCGCAGGAGGGTAACAACCTCCAACCCGTCCACGCACCGACCAGCTTCTCGCCGCGCTCGACGTGCCGCCTCGCCCGAGGATGCTCGGGCCGCCAGCTCCCAGGCCTCCGCTGCCGGCGTCGAGAGGCCGACGGCGTCCAGTGCCTCTGCCGCCGATCGAAGCGCCGCGGCCGTTGACTCCCGCTGGGCCCGCGCCGAGTTCGACAGGGTTGCCACAAGGGGATTCCCGGTCGCTGTGGCCAGTGGCTCGAGGAGGTCGGAAACGTCGGCTCCCCTGCCAAAGCGACACGCGGTCGCCGCCGTGAGAGCGGCGAGTGCGAGATGGTTGGCGGCAACTCCCTCAGTCGCGGCGGCGACAAGCTCGCTGGTTGCCGCATCCACGTCCCCGGCGAGCGCGGAGCGCCACGCGCGAGCCTCCGCGAGCTGCAAACGAACCTTGATGTCTTGAAGGTGGGCAGGGCTGAGCTCCATGCCAGGGTCCGTCTCGAGACCGAGCTCCGCCTCGGCGGTGGCACGCAGCGCGATCGCGGCACCCTGGAGCCCCGTGAAGTCACGCCAGGCGAGTTCACGCACCGCCTCGTGCGAGAGGGTGTGGGCCTCGGTCGCGCGGCCGGTGTGCAGGGCAATGAGACCCAGCGCGTAACTCCAGAGGCCGGTTGCGTCGGTCCGCGCCCGAGAGTGTCGCTCACGAGCGAATCGCTCCGCCTCGGTGAGCTGACCCGAGAAGACGTGCACGAGGAACTCGTTCAAGTCGATCAGGTCGCTGCCGAACGGGAAGGCGGCGCGGTGCGCCACAACAAGCGGGCGGGCAGCCTCGATGGCTGCGGAGGTGAGGTCGGTGCGACCCAGCATCGAGGTGACCATCGCCTCGCCAATCAGGGCAGCAAGATCACCCGGTCCGCCATCACCATCGCCACGCGGCTGCGTCGCGGTTGGTAGTGCCGAGCCCGCCATGGACTGCCACTTCATCAGGTCGGCGCCCACCATCGCGAGGGCTGCGGGGTCCGAGAGAGTGGGCATCCGCTCCTTGGCCAGCTCAACGGCGTCGGCGGGCCGATGCGCACGAATCGCCAGGTGGTGCCCCAGCCGCACGACCGCGAGAGCGACCTCACCATCCGTCGCCGCGAGGTCCAGGGCCGAGCGCAAGGCCTCCTCCGCACGAGAGTCGCCCATCGCGGACAACGCGCTGCCACGCGCGAGCTCGCCGTCGTGGCGAGGCGACACGGCCGCGGAGAGCTCTCCGAGTCGAATCGCGAGCGCGTGATCCTGCACGGTGTGCGCGTACGTCGCGGCCCAGGCAAGTTCGTCGGCGGCAACGGCATCACCGTGGCGAAGGCGAAGCAGGGTGCCGCGGAAGGTCAGTTGGTCGTCCGCGGAGCGAGACAACAGCTCGGCCGCTCGCGTGGCTGCTTCTCGACGAGCGGCCGGCCCAGCCTCGTTCACGAGTACCTGCGTGACGAGGGGATGGGTGATCGTCACGCGCTCTTCTCCCAGCGCTCCCGAGGTGGTGGCGAGACCCGCGCGCACGAGCCCATCAAACGTCGCATCGAGCATCGACGCGGGTACAGGCTGGGCGAGTGCCAGAACGAGGGCACGATCCCGGTCGCCCGGGTCGAGGGCCACCAGGCGGTCTGACACGATTGCGCCCACGTGCCGCGGCAGGCGTGGCTCGTCGACCACAACGCCATGAGGACTCGCGTGGATGGTGTGTTGTTCCTCGGCTGCAACCGCCAGCGTGCGCAGCACCAGTGGGTTGCCCTCGCTGCGCGACAACATCCCCCGGATGCTCTCCGGCTCAACTCGCGCGCCGAACCGCTCGTCGAGCAACGACTGCACCTCGGTCGCCGTGAGGGGCTCGACCTCGATGCGTTCCAGCAGACCCTCGTGCTCCAAGCGCTGGATGGGGCCGACCAAGGGGTGCTCGTCCCGAGCCGTCAGGATGCATGGCACCTTGTACACACGCACGAGCTGGTACACCGCGGCCGCCGACAGGTCGTCGAGCAGCGGTGCGTCGTCGACCAGCACCACGGCGGGCTCGGATGCGGCCAGTGCGCCCACCGCGTTGGCCAGCCGCTCGGCGAGGTCGACACCCAAGGTCGCGGAGGCCAGCGCGGGGGCGAGTGCGCCCAGCGGCACGTCGCGGAGTTCCTCCAACCCCAAGATCTCCGCCACCGGCCCCTCGATGTCCGTGGTCACGGAACGCGCGAGTGTGGTCTTGCCGATGCCGGTGGGGCCGGTCAACAGCACCGCCGGGAACGGGCGACGCGCGAGCCCCGCCTCGATACGCGAGCGCGCGTGAGGACGGGGAGCGATTGGCCAGGCCACGCTGCCTACTGGACCGCTGCCGTCAGACGCATCACATTGTCGAGAGTCGCGGATGCGCGCGAGCGGCTCATCCACTCCTCGAGGGTGAGTTCTCGGCTCACGGCACGATAGCTCTGCTCGAGGGTGCGCATGTCGCTCACGAAGTCACGGCTGCGCACCATCACCGAGATCTCGAGGTTGAGGCTGAAGGAACGCATGTCCATGTTGCTCGACCCGATCACCGCGACCTCGTCGTCGATCGTGAAGTGCTTGGCGTGCAACACCGTGGGCGCCGGGTACAGCCAGATCCGCACGCCCGCGCGCAACAGCTGCTCGTAGTAGCTGCGCTGGGCGTGGTAGACCATAAATTGGTCTCCGATCTCCGACACGAAGAGCTGCACGTCGAGTCCCGACTGCGCCGCCGTGGTGATCGCGTAGAGCATCGAGTCGTCGGGAACAAAGTACGGGCTCGTGAGGATGACCTTGTGCTGTGCCGCGTAGACCAGCGAGTTGAACAGGCGGAGATTGTTCTCGCCGTCGAAACCCGGTCCACTCGGCACGACCTGTGCGTCGATGGGTTCGCGGGTCATCACGTGGTCGGCGACGTCCTCCTCGCGCAGCAGCAGCTCATCCGTCTCGCTGTACCAGTCGGTGACAAACAGGGCGTTGATCCCCGCGACGATGGGGCCTTCGAAGCGCACCATCAAGTCTTTCCAGTGCAGGCCCCGCCGCAGGTTGCCCGGCTTGTTGTAGCTCGAGTCGACGAGGTTCTGCGAGCCCGTGAAGGCGATCACTCCGTCGATCACCAGGAGCTTGCGGTGGTTTCTCAGGTCCGGGCGCTGCCACTTGCCGCGGAGGGGCTGCACCGGCAGCATCACGTGCCAGAGGGCACCGATCTTGTCGAGGTGCCGAATGGTCTTCTTGTAGCCGGGGGAGCGCAGGCTCGCGATGTGATCGAGCAGCACCCGAACCACCACACCACGATCGACCGCAGCCGAAAGCGCATCAAAAAACGGACGGGTCGTGTGGTCGAGCGACAGGATGTAAAACTCGACATGCACCGTCTTTTTGGCGTTGTTGACCGCCTCGGTCATCGCGGCGAGCGACTCCACGTAGTCGGGGTAGAGCTTGGCACTGTTGCCACCCACGAGGGGCATCGCGCCGAGGGTGCGGTTGAGCTCGACGATCGGCTCCAGCCATGGCGGCCACGGGTTCTCGCGACTCACCTTGTCGATGCCGTCGGTGGTCTCGAGGATGTAGCGGTTGATCTCGTGCTGCCGCATCCGCCGCTTCTTTGGCAGGCGCCGCGAGCCCAGCAGCAGGAACAGGATGATGCCGACGTACGGGATAAAAAAGATCGCGAGCAGCCACGCCATTGCCGTCTGCGGGCGGCGGTTGCGGGGAATGTAGATGATCGCGAGGATGCGGATGACCAGGTCGACCGCAAGGACGAGCAGGGCAACGATCAGCGTGAACCACGCCGTGGCCGAGTCGTCCGTTTCGACGACCATCTAGCGGAAGTTCACAAACTGCAGGGCGACGTCGAGATCCTTGCCCTTGAGCAGGGCCATCGTGGCCTGGAGGTCATCGCGGCTCTTCGACTGCACGCGCAGTTCATCCCCTTGAATCTGCGACTTGACACTCTTGGGGCCCTCGTCGCGGATGATCTTCGAGATCTTCTTGGCGTCATCCGACGAGATGCCGTTCTTGAGCGAGACCTCGATGCGGAACTCCTTGCCGCTCGGGTACGGGTCGCCGGCGTCGAGGCTGCGCAGCGAGATGCCACGCTTGATGAACTTCTGCTCGACGACCTCGAGCACGGCCTTCACGCGCTCCTCGGCGCTCGCCTTGAGGAGCAACTTCTCGCCGCTCCATTCGGCGGATGCGCCGACACCCTTGAAGTCGTACCGCTGGGCGATCTCCTTCTGGGCCTGGTTGACGGCGTTCTCCGCCTCCATCTTGTCGACCTTGCTGACGATGTCGAATGAGGAATCTGCCATGCCCACATCGTACTCAGAGGTCGATGAAACCGAGGTCGTCCGCGGCGAGGCGCTGCTCCGCGTCGCGCGTGACGAAGGCAAACGTCTCGCCCCGATCCGCCAGCCGTTCCCGGGCCGAGTAGGCGCTCGCCAGGTGCCACGCGTCCATGGCGCGGATGCCTCGCTGCCGCACCAGGGCGTACGCAATGCCCTCGATCTCGGCCTGCAGCGCGTCGACGATCACGAGTGTTCCCGATTGAGGGTCTGCGTCCCGTTCGAAGTGCGCGAGCAGCTCCGCGAGATCCCCGCGACCCGCCCGAGCAGCCCGCACCAACGCTCCGGTCACCTCAATGCGCGACCACGTTCCCGTGATCGTGCTGATTGTCGGGTCGGCCAGGAACGTGCCAATTCGATTCGATTCACCCTCGTCACCCAGATATCTGCGCACGAGGACCGACGAGTCGAGATAGGCGATCATCGGTCGCCGCGCTGTTCAAGCATCAACTCGTCGATCCAGTCGTGTGGTTGTGCGGCGACCGCACGCGCTCGCTCCTGGCGCTCCGGCTCGGTGAGCTGGCGAAGTTGGGGAGGCAACACGGGTCGTCGTGGCCCGGTTGTGTTCTCCTCCATCAGCGTGAGGCGGAGCCGATCGGTTCTCGTGAGGTTCGTCGGATCAATCCCGAGGCCCAGGATCTGGTTCGCCAGGGCGTTGACCGACGTGCCGCGCGCACGGGCCTGTGCGGTGAGTCGGGCGTGCAGCTCGTCGTCGACCCGAAGCAGCAACTGTTTCATGGCGCAAATGATATCAAGCGTGCGCCAGTGATATCACAGGGATAGCGTGCTAGACAGAAGGGGTGGTCGCGCGGTGGGTTCCGATAGTTGCGTCCGCGGCCGGAGTTGTGGCCGTGGGTGCGCTCGTTGTTGTGCTGCTCGCACCGCGTGCGGTCGACACAGCGCTCGAGACACCTGCTCCCACCGACGAGACCGTCGAGGTCTCGTACCCGGATCAGTCCGCGGTGCCACCCCGCGCCGCCGAGCCGACCGGCCCCGGCGCGATTGGAGTCGTTGACCCGGACTGGGTGACGGACACTGCCGCGGCTACGGGCATCCCGCATCAGGCCGTGCTCGCGTACGCGGGGGCCGTGTTGAGCGCGGAGGAGACGTTCCCCGGGTGTGGCCTCGGCTGGAACACGCTCGCCGGCATCGGGTACGCCGAGAGTGACCACGGCAGGCACGGGGGAGCGACGTTCGAGGTGAATGGTCACGTCAGCCCCAAGATTTTTGGGGTGCCGCTCGACGGCATCTCGACCGCGCACATCCCCGACTCTGACCAGGGGGTCTTCGACGAGACGGCGGAGATCGATCGCGCAATTGGGCCGATGCAGCTCATCCCGCAGACCTGGGCGAGTTGGCCGTCGGATGGCAACGGCGACCTCGTTCCCGACCCACACAACATTTACGACGCCGCGCTCGCATCCGCCAACTACCTGTGTCACGCGACCACGAACTTCACCACCGAGGATGGCTGGTCAGCGGGGGTTGCCGCCTACAACTCGGCGCGCAGCTACGCGGCGACGGTCGCGACCGCCGCCCAGCGCTACTACGACGCCACGAACTAGCTTCCAACCGAGTGTGCGCAAAGTGCTCGCGCAACGGCGGCGCGGCAGCACTTTGTGCACACTCGGTTGAGGGAACTAGCTCGGGCGGGTGGTGCTCGAGCGCACAATGAGCTCGAACGGCAGGGCGGTGTTGACCAGGTCGAGCGGGCGGTGGCCCGGGTTGAGCTGGTCCATGAGGATGTCCACGGCCATCCGCCCCTGCAGAGCCGGGAACTGCGCGATCGTCGACAGGCCAAAAAACTCGCTCAGCTCGTGATCGTCGACGCCGATGACGGAGACATCGTCGGGCACGTGCAGCCCCAGGTCGCGGGCGGCGAGGATCGTGCCAATGGCCATCTCGTCGGATGCCGCGAACACCGCCGTGGGACGCTTGCGCGGGTTGCCCAGCAGCTGCTTCGCCGCCGCGTACCCACCCTGCAGGGTGAAGTCGGCCGCCTCGAAGAGGTCCGGATCGGGCGTGATGCCTGCCGCGACGAGCGCCTCCTCGTAGCCCACGCGGCGCTTGGACGGCACGTGGAAGTCCATCTCGGAGTCCTTGTTGCCACCGATGTGGGCGATGCTCTTGTGTCCGAGAGCGAGCAGGTGCTCGGTGGCGAGCCGGGCGACCGCGATGTCGTCGATGCTCAGGGTGCGGACACCCTCGATGCTGCCGCCGACACCCACGATCGGCTTTCCCATGTCGTGGAGGCGGCCGACCTCTGCCTCGGTGAGTTCCAGGGCGATGGCGATCACGGCATCCACGCGCTTGCGCAGCAGGAAGTGCTCGAACACACTCGTGCGTTCCTCGCCGCCGCCGGAGAGGTTGTAGAGGGTGAGGTCGTAGCCGTGGCTGAGCAATGCGCTCTCCGCGCCCTCGAGGACGGCACCGTAGAACCAGCGGTTGAGGAACGGGATGACCACACCCACGTTCTTCATGCGCCCGGTGGCGAGGCTCGACGCGTTGGAGGACACCACGTAGCCCAGCTCGAGAGCTGCGGCGTGTACCCGCTGGCGTGTCGTCTCTGACACGTGTCCATTGCCGCTCAGCGCGCGCGAAACCGTGGCGGTGGAAACTCCCGCGAGCTGGGCGACCTCATTGATTCCCGGCATTGCAGCACTGCCTCCTCGGTCGCTGCAATCGTATCGGGCGGCGAGCTCCCGCGTTGTCGCATCCCGGCGCCCCTGCTGGTCGAGTAGCCGCGCAGCGGCGACCCTGCTGGTCGAGTAGCCGCGCAGCGGCGACCCTGCTGGTTGAGTAGCCGCGTAGCGGCGACCCTGCTGGTCGAGTAGCCGCGTAGCGGCGACCCTGCTGGTCGAGTAGCCGCGCAGCGGCGACCCTGCTGGTCGAGTAGCCGCGCAGCGGCGTATCGAGACCCGGTTTCGATACGCGCGCCGAAGGCACGCTACTCAACCAGCGGGCGCGGCGTGTGGTCGCACGCACCTCGCCGGTCTTGTATCCTTGTTCAGCGCGTTCGCTCAGATGAATACATGTGGTCGGAAGCGCCCTGGCAAGTTACCCAAGCGGCCAAAGGGAGCTGACTGTAAATCAGCCGTTTTCAACTTCGGGGGTTCGAATCCCTCACTTGCCACCACGTCACGAAGGCCCCCGCTAACGCAGGGGCCTTCGTAGTATCCGCGAGTTCGCTTGTTTCGGGCATCCTGGGCGCGAAAAAGGGCACAAACAAGCGAACTCGCGGATGGGGGAGCAGTCGTTCTAGTTGGTTGCGATGGCGGAGATGGTGAGCAGCGACACGTTGGAGTTGTCGCAGGCCGGGTAGTCCGTCGTGGCGATGAAGAACGCGTCGTTGGAGCCGGGTGGGATAACCCGGAACCCGTCAGGCGTCACGACGTTGCATCCGTCGACGTTCGAGGCGGTGGTGATGGTGAGCAGGGCCATGGCACTGTCGCCGGGCTGGATCGTCACGAGCGCGTCGACAGTGGAGGTGTCGTGGGTGGCGCCTGCGCCGATCTGGGTGCCGTTGCCGTCGGCCACGAACTCGACCGTGGGGTAGCCCTCGAGCGTGCAGGCTTCGGTGCTGGTGTTCGTGAAGATCAGTGGAACTTGCGTGGAGCCCGCCGAAGCATCCGGGGTTCCGAGCTCAACGGTGGAGGTGTCGGTGTCGCACGCGCCCTCGGTGGTGGGGGTCGGCGTTGGTGTGGGGGTGGGCGTGGGACTGACGGTCGGGGTCGGGGTCGGGGTCGGGGTCGGCGTTGGTGTGCCGCCGGCCAGCGCCCAGACGGCCCAGGCGATCAGGGCGACGCCGACCAGGGCCGCGACGACGATCGTCACGACCTTCCCCGGGTGGCGCGGGGCCTTCTCGGGGGCGTGGCGGTGGTGTTCGTGGGGTGCATCCTGCGCGGTGGGGTCAGTCATGGTGAAGCTCCTTGGGTTGATTGGGAAATCTCTTGTACAAGAAATACCGGCTCCGCCCTCCGGCCCGACTGGTCGTTTTGTCTAGTCTGTGTCGCCACCCGTGACACGCGAGAGCAGGGCATCCGTGAGTTCCTGGCCCGCGACCGGGTCCTTGGCGTGGACGGCGTCGTGCAGCGCCTCCTCCGGCGACCCGGCGAGAAACGGGGTCAGCGGGCAGTCGTCGTAGGCCGGATGCTCGGGCCCGTTGCCGCTCGTGTGGGTCCAGTGATACGCCAGCGCCCCCAACGTGGTGGTGAGCACCCCGGGCTGGTAGGGGGACCGGAAGTCGAGCACCCAGTCACGAATCTTCTCGGGCGGCATCGGGGCGGCGAACAGGTACCCCTGCCCGGCACCGGCACCCAGGACGGCGGAGATCTCGAGCCGCTCCATGTCCTCGACGCCTTCGACGACGACCCCGTAGCCGAAGTCCTCGCCGAGCTTGGTGATCGCGGCGAGGAGGGTGAGCACCTGCAGCGGTCGACTCGTGAGCTGGTCGAAGAAGCGCCGATCGATCTTGATCACGTCAAACGGCAGCTCGGTGATGCGCTTGAGCGTGCTGAAGCCCGAGCTGAGGTCGTCGAGGTGAATCTTGACGCCGAGTTGCACGAGCTCGCTCACGGCCTGGTCACTGGCGGCTAGATCGATCTCCTGGGTCTCGAGCAGCTCGAGGCCGAGGCGGTGGGGTTCCATGCGGTGCCGCTGCAGGGCATCTCGAACCCACAGCGCACTCTCGGGGGTGCTGAGGATCTCCGGTGGGATGTTCACGGAGACGTTGAGCACAACACCCTCGCGTTCCCAACGGGACGTCCAGTCGAGGGCCTGGTCGAGCCCGTCGCGGAACACCTGCAGCAGTTGCCCGCGCGTGTAGGTGGGCAGAAAGACGTCCGGGGTCTCGACCACACCATCCGAGCGGCGCACCCGAGCGAGCGCCTCGACCTGTCGCACTGCTCCAGATCGCAGGTCGACGATCGGCTGCATGTACATGAGCAGTTCGCCAGGCAGGGCCTCTGCCGCCACCGGGATGTCCTGGGGGCCGGCCGCCTCCCACCAGTGGGCGTTGCTCGGCGACTCCTTCGCCCGGTAGAGCGCGGCATCCGCAAGGCGGAGCAGGTCGCGCCCCGCGGCACCGTCCGTGGGGAAAAACGCCACGCCCATGCTCATGCCGATCGACACGAGCGCGCGACCTTCGACCTCGAACGGCGACTCGACCGCGGTGTGAATGCGCCCAAGGATGCGCTGCAACTCAGGCAGCGGATCACCGGGCGGCAGGTCCCCGATCACCAGCACGAACTCGTCACCCCCGAGCCGGGCGATGTAGTCGGAGCGGCGCAGGAGGTCGCCCATCCGCTTGGCGAACTCGATGAGCACCAGGTCACCGGAGAGGTGCCCGTAGTCGTCGTTGACGAGCTTGAAGCCGTCGAGGTCGATCATACAAATGGCGACGGTGCTGCCATCCTCGGCGGCCTCCGCGAGCTCGACGCGCATGTGGCGCCGCATCGCCTCGCGGTTGGGAAGACCGGTGAGCTGGTCGTGGCTCGCGTCGTGCGAGAGCTTCTCGCGCTCCTCGACCATGTCGGTCACGTCGCGGAGTGACCCCACAAAGTTGGTGATGGCGCCGCTGGCGTCCTTCAGGGGGGTGATCGTGACCTGGTTCCAGAAGGGCGTGCCGTCCTTGCGGTAGTTCAGGAGGGTGCCCTGGTACGGGTGACCCGCGCCGAGGGCATCCCGCAGTTTCTGCAACTCCGTGATGGACGTGTCGAATCCCTGCAGGATGCGGCAGTTGCGCCCGATGATCTCCGCCTGTGAGTAGCCGGTGATCTCGGTGAAGGCGAGGTTCACGTAGATCGTGTTCTGGGCGGCATCCGTGATGAGCGACCCCTCGGAGACAGTGCCAAGCGCGAGCGCAAGAAGCGACTCGGGTACCTGCTGGTCGCTCACGATGCCGCCGCCGTCGTGACGGGGTGGATGAACTGCAGGCCGGCGACGTAGCGCCCACGGCGCCGTTCGACCCAGCGCACCTGTGCCGACGCCGTGTCGTGGCTCGCGCCGAGGGAGACGGTGTAGGTCTCACCGAGGGTGAGTCGCTGGGGTGAGCGCACCCGGCATCCGCCGAAGCTCAGATCCTCGAGGTGCACGGTGAAGGGTCGGGCGGCGATACCTCGGGCCTCGAGCTGGGCGATCCCGCGTGTTGCGACACGAAGCTCCGAGCGGAGCGCGGGGTTCACCCGTCGGGCCGCGCCAGAAACCGTTCGGGCGGCTGCGGAAACCATACGAGCATTCTCCTCCCGGTCGTGTCGAACCCAGTCGGGTGACGCGGTGATGACGCCCATCAGTTCGACGGCGCGTGTGGGCGGAAGTGTGTCGAATTCGAACCCCACCGCGACACCATCGGATGTTTCGCTCACCCACCGGACCGTGCCCACAACCGTGCCCATCCCCTCGATGTCCAGCTCGGCGCGTCCCACAAGTCGGCGTGCGGCATCCCCGGGGGTGAACATGGTCGACCAGGGCACGGTCAGTCGTGCGCCGGAGAAGCTGAGGTCGCGCACTCGGCCACGCACGGCCTGCCCCTCCCAGAGGCGGGCACTTACGCCGAGGTCGACGGGGGTGCGCTCGGTGGCACGCTGGCGAGGACGCTCGAGGCAGACCAGCACCGCCATCGTCAGGCCGACCACGTTGTAGATCGTCCAGAAGGTGACGATCACCAAGGAGTCGAGCGAGTACCTGCCTGCGGAGAACACAAACGCGTTGAGCAAGCCATAGAGTGACGCCGCCAGAAGCACCAGGTGGGGGAGCGCGATCGTCCAGCGGAAGTTGAGCCGCTCGATCGAAACGCCCTTGGGTGTCACGGCGAAGCGTTTGGTGCTGAACCCCAGCCACTCGGTGATGACCGCGAGTGCGATCGTGGGGGCCATCGCGATCTCGTAGACGTGTGTCCACGTGAAGCTGCGGCGACCCTCGGAGACGGCGTTCATGCTCACGAAGGACGCCAGGAAGTACGGCAGCCAGATCGCCAGGATCGAGGGCACGTCGGCCATCACGACCGGCACCCCAAAGATCAGATAGACGAGGGGCGCGACGATAAAGATGATCTTGAAGATGCCGAAGTGCCAGTACACGATGCCGTCGGCATACAGCCAGCGCTGCATCCCCGACAGCCCCCGCAGCGTCAGCGGATTCCACTTGCGGGCGGTCTGGATGTTGCCCCGAGCCCAGCGCGTGCGCTGGGTGAGGAGGTCGGAGAAACTCTCTGGAGCGAGCCCCGCGGCGATGATGTCGGGAACAAACAGACTCGTGTACCCGGCCGCCTGCAGCAGCATCCCGGTCGCCATGTCCTCGGTGATCACCCCGGTCGCAAAACCGCCGACACGCTCGAGCGCGGCGCGACTAAACACCGTGTTGCTGCCGACGTACATCACGGCGTTGAACCGCTCCTTGCCCGGCTGCAGGGTGCGCATGAAGTAGTCCTGCTCGTTGGGTAGCATGTCGCCGGCAAAGAGGTTGTACTGAAAGGCGTCCTCGTTGTGGAAGGCCTGGGGCGCCTGAACGAAGCCGACCCTCTTCTTGTCCACGAAGTAGCCGACCGTCTTCTCAAGGAAGTCGGCGGTCGGAATCATGTCGGCATCGAGGGTGGCGATGAGCTCACCGGTGGAGTGCGCGAGGGCGTTGTTGAGGTTGCCCGCCTTCGCGTGGGAGTGATCCTGCCGTTCCAGGTAACGTGCTCCGTACCGCTCGGCAAGGGCACGTACCTCCGGCCGGCCTCCGTCATCGCACAGGTAGACGGCGACCTCCCCCGGATAGCGGATGCCCATCGCGCCAGCCAGGGTCGGCTCCAGCACCGTGACCGTCTCGCTGTAGGTCGCGATGAAGATGTCCACGCTCGGGAGCCGGGGCAGGCCCTCCAGCGGGACACGCCGACTGCGCGGATGACTCCACCCGATCACGGTGGACGCGACCAGTTGGATCAGGCCAATGACCTCGGCGACCACCAAGACCGTGCCTGCAATCTGCCCGGCCAGGGTCTGCGTTGGGATGGTGAACGCGATGCGCCACGTGATGTAGATGATCGCTGTGCCGAGCGACACCATAAGCGAGAGCCTGCGCATGGACCCTCGCCAGCGGCGGCCCACAAGCCACAAGACCACAAGCAGCAGAATGACGGCGCCAGCGTACAAGCCCGACCACGGCCAGAAGACCGGTTCGCCCACGCTGATTATCCCCACAACGCCTCCCCCGACGGTGTGTTTATGGTACTGCCCGCCGGTGCTGTAGCGACCCCTCCTAAGCTGGAGGTGTGAGCAACGACCTCCTCGATATCGCCCGCACGATCGCGCTCAAGGCCGGGGAGCTGGCCGCTCGGCGGCGGTCGGAGGGGGTAACGGTCGCCGCGAGCAAGTCCTCATCGGTCGACATTGTCACGGAGGCCGACCGCGAGACCGAGGCGCTCATCCGCGGGATGCTGGCCGACGCGCGGCCCCACGACGGCTTCTACGGCGAGGAGAGCACCGCGACCGCGGGAACAAGTGGGCTCACTTGGCTCGTGGACCCCATCGATGGCACCGTCAACTTTCTCTACGGTCTGCCGCACTATGCCGTCAGCATTGCCGTCGTCGAGGGTGACCCGGATCCTCTGACGTGGACCGGTATCGCGGGCTGTGTCGTGAACCCCGCGATCGGCGAGGTGTACACGGGGCTGGCGGGTGAGGGCGCGTGGCTGGACGACGAGCCGATTCGTGTCGCGGAGGCCGTGGACCTGTCCCAGGCACTCGTGGGTACGGGCTTCGCGTACGACTCTCAGATGCGTGGTCGGCAGGGCGCGATCGTGGCCCAGCTGCTGCCGCAGGTGCGCGACATTCGGCGGATGGGCACGGCATCCCTCGACCTCTGTTTTGTCGCGTCGGGGCGCTTTAACGCCTACTTCGAGCGCACCCTGAGCCCGTGGGATCACGCCGCTGGCGCGATCATCGCGCGCGAGGCGGGGGCAACCGTGAAGGGTCTGGGGGATGCCGCGCCGAGCCGCGACTTTATCCTCGCGGCCCACCCCGAGTTCGCGGCCCGGCTCGAGCCACTCCTTGTGAGCCTCGGCGTCTAGCCGCGGCTGGCGCTTATCTCGTGCCGAGGCCCACCGACACGACCTGGTAGGGCTCGAGGTCGAGCATCAGGCGACCGGAGTCGTCTGGGGCGAGCTCACGGATGACGTCCTCGGTTGCGGAGACAAGGGTCGCCGCGCCCGCGCCCCGGAGCGCCTCCGGCACGCGCACAACCACCCGCGCCGCGGCTCCGGCAGTCTCCTGCGCGCGCAACAGCAGGCGAGACTCGCCCCGCCCCGCGAACACCGACACAATCGTGTTCTCCGGTGCCTCGGTCGCGAGTAGTTGCCCTGCAGGAGCGAGGGGACGGGCCCCATCCTCGACCCGATCGTTCTGGGGGATGATCGAGGCCAGGCCACGGTTGCGCAGCTCCTTGCCGAGCCTGACGGCACCCGCGAAGTCGGGGGCCGCCGACGGACGGAACGAGTAAGCGAACTCCGCGTTTCCGCTTTGGCTGGGCGCCGTGTTGGTGAACCAGTAGTTGTTCATTACCCACGAGAAGAGATGACCCGTGGCGGCCGTGAAGCGGGTGGGCCAGGTCATCCGCACGATGTCGGACACGGAGAACAGGGGTGCGTGCGCCGAGCTCCACGCGACACTCACCTCCGGGGACGACACGGTGACCGCGTTCTGCACCGTGAGCCACTCGTTGCACGCCCCCGGGTAGTGATCGACCGCCGGGTTAATCCAGCCCTGCTGGCGGTCGTAGTGGATGCTGGGGTCGGCCGTGGACAAAAACGGGAAGGCCACGTAGACGGACTCGCGCGCCAGGCACGCCTCCTTGTCAAACGAGATCACAACATCAACCCGGTCGTCCTCGTCGTAGAGCCGCACCTCGCGGCGAACCCGGGCCAGAGTTGGGCCGCTGCCCTCGCTGATGATCGTCCAGCCGAAGGGGCCTCGGGTGATCTCCGCGAGGGTGAGATCGGCCGCCACCGTAGTGAACTCCGCGGATGGCAGGGTGGGGTCGTAGTCCTGAAGGCTCGAGCCCTCGTCACCGAAGCCGCGCCACTCGGCCGAGCCGCCGCCGCTGACGTACAGAACGTCGCCGAGGCTCCACTCGCTGGTCGGGTCCAGCAGCTCCGCTCCGGTCGCCCGGTGACGCAGTGACGTGATGGTGCCGTGTGCCGCGTCGAGTGTTACCTCGTAGTGTGTGGTGCCCTCGGTCGCCAGGCGCACAACGGCATCGGTGTCCGGCGCCGGACGGGGTGCCGGCGCGACCGAGCGCTGGACCGCGGCCATCGGGGATGCGAAATCGGAGAGTCCGAGCATCCGGTAGCCGAGGCCCGGCACGCCGGGGACTCGCGCACGCACGCGCTTGAGGCCGTCGCGAGCGTCGAGAACAACGTGGGGAATGGGAACCCCCGCAGGGTCCAGGATCTCCGCGGTCGTGGCGATCTCCACCTCTACCCAGAGGTCACGTGTCCAGCTCAGGGTGTTGACCACCAACAGTGCGGGCAAGGTTGTGGTGGGGATCTGGTCGGCCAGCTGGCTGAGGGCACGATCGAGTTCGTCCTGAACAAGCCGCGCACCGTGGTCGATGCGCTCGACCGTCCAGGCGAGGAGCTCCTTCTCCTTGGTCGACCCCACGTGCATGGTGGAGATGTCCGCGGTCCAGGTGTGCTCCGAGCCGAGGATGACGCAGGCCCACGCCTCGTCGAGTGCGGCGACATTCGGCGCGAGGTAGTCCGCGCTGATCGTCGCGAGAGCGGCCACCGCCTCAGCGGCGGGCAGGGTGGCCTGCGACATGCGGTTTGTCGCCGTGGAGAGCGCCTGGGTTCCGACGCCGTCCTCCCAGTACCCTCCGCCGTCGCCACGCCACTCCGGCAGTTCGGCGAGCAACGGCCGCACGGTCGCGAAGTAGTCTTCCGCGCTCGAGAACCGAATCTGCGGCCACGCGTAGCTGGCGCCCCAGCGCTCGACGAGGTCGCGGTAGCCCTGGCCGAGGTCTTCGTTGTCGGCGTTGGTGCCGATGAGGGGAAAGTGGTCGGGCAGGTAGTCGGCACGCTCGTAGCGGCGCAGCAACTCGACCATGCCCTGCGCGATGCCCGCGGTGGTCGCAGGGTCGCCGCACACAAAACGCAGTTGTGTGTAGATGTCGGTGAAGAAGGCGAGCACACTCGCGCCATCCGCCCCCGTCCACCGAACGGGGCTCAGCAGGTGCAGCTCGTCGCTGTCGGCGTTGCCACCCCGAGTGTGGTTCGACATCGCCAGGAACGAGTCGATTCCCTCGGCCGCGAGGATTGACGGTAGCGCCGAGCTATAGGAGGGCACGTCCGTCACGTTGGCGTAGGTGATGGGGATGCCCTGCTCGCGCCTCAGGTTGCCCGCCAGATACAACGCCCGATACATGTCCTCGAGCCCCGTGACGCCGGTGAGGAGTTCCGCGTAGAACGCGTTGACACCAATCGAGCCGTCCCGGAGCGCGCCGAGCAACTGCTCGTAGCGCGCGGGCGTTCGCGTCTTGGTGTACTCCTCGATCATGTAGGTGCCGTCAAGGGCAAATCGGTAGCCGGGGTCGGCTTCGATGTGGGCGAGGGCCTTGTCGATGTTGCGGGAGTGCAACTCCATCACGCGCGACTGGATGTCGGTGTAGCCGATGTCCATGTGCACGTGTGGCACAAGGTGGATGGTCCACTTGCGGGCGGGCGTGCACACCACGGTGCGGCTCACCTCGCGTGCGGACGTCGTGATGGTGACCCCCAGCTCGAAGGGTGCCTCCGAGTCGGGAACGTCGACGCGGAACCGCACGTCGCCAAACTCGAAGCCGAAGTCCGTGAGGGGCACACGCGTGGTGGCCGCGCCGGACACCGTGAGGACACCGTCGCCGTACCGGCCGAAGTCATCCACGACCACGTCGACAAGCTCCCGGGGAACACCGTCGCCGTCACGGACATACAGGGGGAGGGGTTCGACATCGATCGTGAGGGGTGACGTCCGGGCGGAGCGCACCAGCGCGAGGCTCTTCCAGGCGAGTGTGCTGCCGAACCAGTGGCCGAGGTCGGGGCGATACTGCGGCACCAGCTCTGTCTCGTCGATCTCGCCAAGGGTGATGGTGGTGAAGGAGATGTGGTTCTCTCCCGGCGCCAGCAGGCCGGCGGGGATGCTCAGGGTGCGGTTGACGAGTCCCGCCGTGGGGGAGGGTGGCATCGGCGCGTGTGCGCGGTTCTCGCGAACCTGTCGGGCGAGCAGGAGCCCCGCCACTCCGTTCACACTGACCCGCAGGTCGGGGCATGGCCCACTTCCGCCGCGGGCGCCAACCTCGAGCACGTACTCCCCGACGACCTCGGCAAGGTCGAAGGTGACGGTGACGGTGAACTCCCGGAAGCCCGTGCTCTCGTTCAGCGGTCCCGGGTGCACAACGGGCCACGCGACCTCGGTCGTGGTGGCATCAAGTCGAACGTCGAGGGTGTTCGGCCCGTCCGCCGTGAACGCTTCGGGAACAAGGCGGATGTGGCCGGCGGAGCCACCGAGTCGCCACACTGCGACGGGGGTGCTGGGAGGAGTGGGCATCGATTGCTTTCGGGCTGAAGGGACTGTCCAGTGTCGCGCACAACAACGTTGTCTCGCACTGGTGCACTCTGACACAAAGGGGGTTTTCTTGCAAGCAAGTGCGGGCCACTGGGCGCACTCGGGTGCTCTGCCACCCCCGCCGAAGCTGGCAAGACGCGCCGCTCGGCTGGCGTGTCGCGCGGCGCTCGGCTAGCCTTTACCTATCCGTTATCTGCGAGAGCGATACTGCGCCCGCGATACCGCCCGAAGAATCTGGCCGCCGCACCCTAGTCGGCCGCTTTAGAGGAGAGCCAATGTCATTGCGCGAGCATGACAAATTGGCGACCGCCCAACCCCTGACTCGCAGGCAGGCGCGCGAGCTCAGCGAACAGCAGGCCCGCTCCGCCAAACGTTCGCGCGAGGTCCCGGCTCGCCCCGCGAGCACCCCACGGATGGCACCGGCGCCTCGGCCCCAGTCCTCGCGCCCGGGCACCAAGAAGTTGCTCTCCCTCGGTGCACTCCTCTTTGCGGGAACCCTGCTCGTGGCATCCACGGTTCCTGCCAACGCGTTTATGGGCAACGGCACCGCACTTGCCCCCGCCGTCTCGGCGACCCGCGCGCCCGGCCAGTCGGTCGAGGTGTCGGCGGATGCCCTCTCCGCAGCTCCCGCGCGTGACGGCTTCGAGGTCATCTCGTACGCCGAGCAGCTGCAGCTGCTGTACTCGAACGTGAGCTACGCGTTCGAGGCCACAAGCGGAACGATTCGCTGGCCGTTCCCCTACGCGGTGACCATCACGGACGGCTTTGGGCCGCGTGCCGCCAACGTCTCGGGCAGCGCGTTCCACAACGGCATCGACTTCACCCCCGGTGGCGGAACCCCGATCTACGCGATCGCGGACGGCGTGGTCTCCGCGCACGCGGAAGACCAGTGGGGTTTCGGAAACCACGTCATCATCCAGCACGACATTCCGGGCCAGAACATCGAGAGCCTCTACGCGCACATGATCTATGGATCGAGTCCACTCGCCGTGGGCGACGTCGTGAAGGTCGGCGACTTCATCGGGCTCGTGGGCGACACGGGCAACTCGTACGGCGCCCACCTGCACTTCGAGGTGCACGTCGACAAGGTGCCGGTCGACCCGTTCGCTTGGTTGACGGCGAACGCGGTCAACTAGGTTTCGATACGCCGCTGCGCGGCTACTCAACCAGCGGTAGTGGGTGCCGCTGCGCGGCTACTCAACCAGCGGTAGTGGGTGCCGCTGCGCGGCTACTCAACCAGCGACTACGCGCGAATCCAGACCGTCGTGTCGGTCGGCAGGGCGCCGCCCGTGATGGCTTCGCTCGCCAGAAGGATCTCGCCCACGGGAAGCTCCACCGCAACCTTGCCGAGGTTCGCGAGCACCAGTACGTCGCCGATGCGGAAGGCCACCACACTGCGGCCGTAGCCCTTCACCCACGTGAGGGTGGACGACCCGAGGCCGTGCTCGCGGCGCAGGCGCAGTGCATCCTTGTACAGCTCGAGGGTTGACCCGGGCACACCATCCTGCGCGTCGCGCGCGAACGGGGCCCAGTCGCGGGGTTGGGGCAGCCAGCTGTGGCCGGACGTGTTGAAGCCGTAGGCGGGGCGGTCCGACTCCCACGGGATGGGAACGCGGCATCCGTCGCGCCCGTACTTCTCACCCTGGGTGCGGAACCACGTCGGGTCCTGGCGGGACTCGTCGGGCAGCTCCATGTCTTCGGGCAGCCCCAGTTCTTCGCCCTGGTACAGGTAAGCACTGCCCGGCAGGGCGAGCATCATCGCCGTCGCCGCGCGAGCACGGCGAAGGCCAACCACCGGGTCGGGCTTGCCGGGAGAGTTCGGGCCAATGCCGGCACCCTGCGGGCTGTCCTTGGTGAGGGCGAGACGGGATGCGTGGCGCACGACGTCGTGGTTGGAGAGCACCCACGTGGCGGGCGCGCCCACGGCACCGAACGCGTCGATCGACTCGGTGATGACCCGCTTGAGGGCGGGCGCCTTCCAGTCGGTGAACATGTAGGCGAAGTTGAAAGCCTGGCTCATCTCATCCGGGCGCACCCAGAGCGCAACCTTCTGAAGCGGGTCAACCCACGCCTCGGCACACAGCACACGGTCGCCCTCGTACTCGGCGAGAACGCGATTCCAGCCACGCCAGATCTCGTGAACACCCTCCTGGCCCCAGTAGGGCGGCTCGGGCGGGGCGGTGGGGTCTTCGATGGCGGGGGCGAGGACCGAGTCGTCCGTGCCCGTTCCGCCCATACTCGCGCCCTCCGCCGGAGGGGTGTAGTTGGGCAGGCCCGCCTGCTTGATCATGCCGTGCGCGACATCCACCCGGAACCCGTCGACACCACGGTCAAGCCAGAACCGCAAGATTCCATAGAACTGCTCGCGCACCCACGGGTTCTCCCAGTTGAGGTCGGGCTGCGACTTGTCGAAGATGTGCAGGTACCACTGCCCGGGGGTGCCGTCGGGGTTGGTGATGCGATCCCACATGGGGCCGCCAAAGACGGACTCCCAGTTGTTCGGCGGGATGTCGCCGTTGGGGCCCAGGCCGTCACGGAACATGTAGCGGTCGCGCTCGGGCGAACCCTCGGGGGAGGCCAGCGCCTCCTGGAACCACACGTGCTGGTCGGAGGTGTGGTTGGGCACCATGTCGGCGATGACCTTGAGGCCCAGTCCGTGGGCGACCTCAAGCAGGCGATCGAAGTCCTCGAGCGTGCCAAAGAGCGGATCGACGTCGCAGTAGTCGGAGACGTCGTAACCGGCATCCTTCTGCGGCGAACGGAAGAAGGGCGACAGCCAGATCGCGTCAATACCGAGCTCGGCGAGCGCGGGGAGGCGCGAGGTGATGCCGGGCAGGTCGCCCACGCCATCACCGGTCGAGTCGGCGAACGAGCGGGGGTAGATCTGGTAAATAACCGCGGTACGCCACCACTCGGAGCCGGGGGTTGCCGAGTGTGCGGACACGACGGAATCCGGGGCGCTCTCGAGAGTCATCCCCACACGATACGGCATTTTGGATGACCTGTAAGCGCTTGCATACGCGCCTGCGGGCAAGCTTCACGAAGGTGTAACACGGGTGCGTGTAACGGCATTCGAGGGATGCCTCTGCGGGTGCTAGTCTCTTACGGTGCCAAAACGGCGGTCAGCCGTGGCGTGCGCCCCCTTAGCTCATTGGTAGAGCACTTCCTTGGTAAGGAAGAGGTAGTGGGTCCGATTCCCACAGGGGGCTCGGTCATCCGTTCTGTTCCCTTAGCGTTCGGACTGGATGCCGTGGCTGAGTAGCTCAGTTGGTTAGAGCGCACGACTCATAATCGTGAGGTCGCGGGATCGTGCCCCGCCTCAGCTACCAACGTCAAACGCCCTCGCCACGCGGGGGCGTTTGACGTTAACGGCCGAGGTGTCGTCAGGATCCTTCGTGGGCCCACGCCGCGCAGTCAGCCGCGCCGCGTTCAGCGGCGTGGATGCGGCGCCGGCGGGGATCGTGCCCCGCCCTGCTACTCTGACTTTCCCCATAAATTGCTGAGTCTATTGGGGGGTGTACTGATGACTGAGACGCCTCCAACCCGAAGAAGTCCCCATACTCGATTTCTGCCTCGCGCCCGTCGCTGTAATCACGCCCACACAAATCGTGGAGGGTGTTGCAGGTGGGGGATATCCGTCGCCTGAATTGCTCACTGATGGGAGTATTGCGGGATGACAGACGAACCTGCGGCCGCTCAGACCGGGCCTCTGCTGGACGAACTTCTTTCTGCCACAGACAAGTTCCTCGCAGGACAACGCACGACGCTCCGCCTCGTGGATTTCATTGCGGAGCGGGAAGCGGAGATCGACAACCGTCGCTCTAGAGTTCTGGAGATCGCCAAAAGGGAGTACCCCGGCGTTGACCCTGAGGCTGTTTGGAAGACCATGCAGTCATTTGACAGCTACTTCGACCTAGAAAACCCTAGCCGGTCGGAATCTGAAGGGGAGGATCGCGCGCAGAGGGAATTGAAGGACAAGATCACGAGTCTTCCGCCGGAACTTCGAACGGCGGATTTCCTGGCGTCGGTCGCACGAGCGCAGGCTCAAGCCCCCAGTACGCCACTCTTGCTGTCATCTCTGCTTGTCACGCTAGTGGGGGATTTCGAGATGCTTGTCGGTTCCCTCGCCCGCAGCCTCTATGGGCAGTTCCCTGGTGCTCTGTCCGCCAGTCAGAGATCATTCACGTGGGATGACATTTCTTCCCACGAATCCCTCGAGAACCTCCGCGAACACGTAATAGATCGGGCTGTCGATGACCTTCTGAGAGAGTCTTGCGTGGGTTGGATGAAGCACTTTTCCTCGAAGCACAAGATCCGGATACCCGAAACAGCAAACTCCACAGACTTTGTCGAGGTGTTTCAACGGCGCCATCTCATCGTTCACAACGGAGGGGAAGTGTCATCCCTCTATCTGGCTAACCTTCCAGAATTGGATCCTGTACCCGCCGTAGGTGAGAGGCTAACGGTGAATGAAACGTACCTGAGGGGCGCGGCCGATATTCTCTGCGTCGCGGCATTGGCGCTGGTGGGGAACGTCGCACGTGGTGTGCTCCGCGGTGCGGACAGCGACAGGTTCGAGGAAGCTCTCGCGAACCAGCCTTATCGTCTACTGCAGGACGGTAGATTCTGGGCCGCCCACCGAATGACTCTGGAACATGGACCCGAGTCGTTCGTCTCTGAGTACCGAAAAGTAGTCACCAAAGTAAACCGCTGGTTGTCACTGAAGCGGCTCGGCCGGATCGAGGAATGCAGGGACGATATCGAAGCATGGGACACTGCGCCGCTGGCGAACGTGTTCAAGCTCGCGAAGTTGGCTCTTCTGGACGACCTCGAAGCGGGCCATGCCTTTGTAAAGAAATACCGCGGAACAACTGACCTACCTTTGTCATTCTGGATCACTTGGCCCTTGCTGAGCGAGCTGCGCGCGTACGAGCGTGAGGTCGATGGTGTTCCCGATGTTGCGGGAGCGATGTAGTAGTGTTAACGTGCACTAGAAGTTCCATTGCGGGAACAATTTTCGGGAGTTGAAATATGAGCACCCCAGACATCTGATTCGTATCGCAGAGAAGGCCAAGTCCATGCGGACTTGGCCTTTACTTTTTGGGCGGAGCAAGGGAGATCCCTTGTTCGTGCCGCCCCCTAACGGTTGACCCGGGGTGCCTTCAACACTATGAAATCCCGGGGATGGTTGCAGCTTGCCCGGACTGCCGTAGTCTCCGAACCGGAGATCGTGCACCGCATCAGCTACGTTCTCGCGTAAGTGAGCCGATCGCCGCGTTGCTCCCAACCTATAGACGTATGGCGAGGTTGCGGGACAGGGCCGGCGAAACGCGTCAAGCCATCAAGTATGGGTGCATCACTATCAGAGACAGGTCGCGAAAAAAGCGGAAGGGCCCGGACGTGCGAAACGACACATTCAAGCGCGAAATCCGTATCGATATTCCAAACGACATCAGCATGTGGGTCGCACTCACGGCGTTGATCTTTCGTCTGGAGAGCGCGCTCAAGGAAGTACGGGGAAGGGTCCGCGGAAGGCGTCACGTCAGGATGTGGGCAACTGACCAGTCGATCCTGGAGCGGACGACTGTTCAGGCCGCGCTCTTTGCGATGAAGGAACACGGGCTAACACCTGAATGGTGCGCTGCGGTAGCCGCGGTCGGCCCACTGTTCGCCGAACGGGGACGATACGAAGTGGTGGCCGCAGGCCTGCCCGACGGCTCCTTCTATCTTCGAGTAACCGTGTCCTCCGCGCAGAAACTCAATGCCGATGCGCTCGCAGCGACTGTCCATAGCTACGAGTCCGAGCTTCGCGCAGACCCGAAGAAGCTCTCGGAGATTGAGTTGGCTCGGATTGCGGAAGACCGAGCAAAGCGGAGCCAGATTCGGAAGTGGTTCGCTGTGCACGGCACGAGTCTTGCGATCAACGTCGTCAGTGCAATCGTCGGCGGAATCATCGCCACGCTGGTCCTGGTATTCGGCTTCGGGATTCGATAGCGGGCGTTTGATCTGCCCCCACCACCCTCCCCGTGCTACCGTGACGCGCATGTCACCGCAGACGGATCTTGAGGCTCTGTATCGCGACCTGCACGCGCATCCCGAGCTGGGTTTCCAGGAGCATCGCACGGCAAGCATCGCCGCCGAGCACATGCGCACGCTGGGACTTGAGGTGATCGAAGGCATCGGCCACACGGGTGTCGCGGCCATCCTCACGAACGGGGACGGCCCAACCGTGTGGCTTCGTGCCGACATGGACGGGCTTCCCGTCGAGGAGCGCACCGGCCTCGAGTACGCCAGCCTGGCGACAGGCGTGGGCCCCGACGGCGAGACCGTGCCCGTGATGCACGCGTGTGGGCATGACATGCACGTCACGTGGCTGATTGGTGCGGTCGAGGATTTGGTGGCCTCGCGGGGCGAATGGTCGGGCACGATCGTCGCGATCTTCCAGCCGGCCGAGGAGACGATCGCCGGGGCACAAGCGATGATCGACGACGACCTTGTCGGCCGAGTGCCCAGTCCGAGTGTGGTGCTCGGGCAGCACGTTGGCCCGCTGCCCGCGGGCATTGTCTCGGTGACCACCGGAACGGCCATGGCCGGCGCCGATGACCTCTCCATCGTGCTGCACGGTCGTGGTGGGCACGGCTCGCGGCCCGAGACCACCATTGACCCGGTGCTGGCGGCGGCCAACACGGTCGTGCGCCTGCAGTCGATCGTGTCGCGCGAGGTGACACCCGGCGAGCTCGCCGTGGTCACAGTGGGCACCCTGCATGCGGGAACCAAAAACAACATCATCCCGGCCGAGGCACGACTGGGTCTGAATGTGCGCAGTGTCACGTCGGCGACCCGCGATCGTATCGTCGCATCCATCGAACGGATCGTTCGCGCCGAGGCCCACGCCTCGGGCATGACGGAGGAGCCACAGATCGAGGTGCTGATCAGCGCCCCCGCCACCGTTAACGACGCGGATGCGACGGCGCGGGTCCGCGAACGGTTCGCGGGCGCGTGGGGCGACGCGGCCGTGATCGACTACGGCACCGTGTCGGGAAGCGAGGACGTGGGCCTGCTCGCCACGGCCGCGGGAGCACCCCTGGTGTTTTGGATCACCGGTGGGGCCGACCCCCACCACTTCGCGACGGCACACGCGGCGGGTCGACTGGAACAGGACGTGCCCAGCAACCACTCGCCCTACTACGCGCCGGTGCTCCACCCCACGATCGAGCGTGGGGTGGAGTCACTGGTGATCGCTGCGCGCGAGTTTCTTGAGGTGTCCTAGCCGACCCAGAGCATCGGGATCATGGCGGTGAGGATGGCCGCCGTGACGAAGATCGCGGTGGCGACCCCCGCGAGGATCAGGCGGGTGCTCGACTTCTGGATGACGGCGGCGACACCGAGCAGGAACAGGGAGACGGCCATGAGGACGGTGTTGAGGGTGAGCTTGTCGCTCAGCGTGTTCGCCTCGTCACCCTTGGCGATGATGGCCTGAGCCTCGTCCTTCATCTCGTAGTAGCTCGAGAACAGGAAGTCCTGGTAGTCCTCGTTGTCGAGTGGGCTGTAGTAGAGCTCGGGGTCGGCCTCGTTCTGGGCATCCGCCCACTGGATGGCGGCGTCGAACTCGGGGGAAACCGACTGGAAGTAGATGAGGTCGTACTTCTCCTGCGCGGCCGTCGCGATCGCCGGGTCCGGGTTGGCGGCGTCGAGGGCGAGGTCGGTCAGTCGATCGTAGAGCTGGGCATCCTGAACGTACTGCTGGTTGGCCTCGAGGTAGATGGACTCGGCCTCGGTCGCCAAGTTCGAGCCGGTCGTGTAGCTCTGGGTCATGTTGCCGTCGTAGAGCGACGACTGGAATGACGCATACGCCGTGACGATCGCGACGAGACCGAGCAGAATCGCGACGATCAGCTCGATGTGCTTGTGGAAAAAGGACTGCTTGCCGATGGGGGCATCGTTGGTCAACGGGACTCCTGAACTAGGTGCGGGATCGCCAGTATATGGGCGTTCAGGAGGCCGAAAATTCCTCAGCCGGCGAAGCTCGCCTTTGCCTCGGCGAGGCTCGAAAACACGCCAAGCTGCTTGGCAAATCGGATCGCCGCGAAGCCCTCGGCACGGCGCTCGATCATGCCCGCGAACTCGCCGCCGGCCTTGCCGACCCACAGGCCCGACTGCACACAAGTCCACTGGACGGGTGCGGTGATCGGGGTCGAAGACTGTCCTCGTTGGGGGCGGGTCATCGTCATTGTGCGGCTCCTTTGCGTGCGGTGCGTCGGATGCCAGGGCAATTCTTGGTGGGGGATCCTGCTGCTGTATGGATGAGTCTGCTCCTCCCGCTCGCCGGTGTCGAGGGGTTGCGGCAAACCCCAAGCAACGGCTAGGGAAACAGCAAGCTCAGCCCACGCCGATGAGCTCAACGACGACCGCACGCTCGGGATGCTGCACCGGTGCGCGCACCCCGGTCGCCGCGAGCTGTGCCCCGGTGAGGGTGAGCTCGTGGTCGGTCCAGGCGGGAGCCGCGCCACTCGGCAGTGGGGTTTCGTCGAGCAGGTGCATCCGGTAGCTACGGGCCGGGTCGAGGCCGGGAAGCCGAACTCGGCCCGGAGGAAACGCCGAGCTGGTGTGCGTCTGGGCGATGGTAAATACGGCATGGCTGCGGTCGCGAGAGACAACACCTCGCACGTCGAGGCCGTCGCCGGGGTCGTCGACGTGCACAACACGACCGGTTGCCACGAGAGACCGGATGCGCTTGGCGACGGCCACCCAGGCGGCAATACGGTCGCGGGTGGGGCCGTCGACCGCCGTGAGATCCCACTCGATGCCCGTGTGGCCCAGGAGGGCGACGGCGGCGCTGAACGTGAGATCAACCGTGCGGCGCGTGGAGTGGACGACCGGGGAGGTCAGGTGCATTCCCATCATCTCGGGGGGCACCACAAGCCCCGTGTAGCGCTGGGTGACGAGCCGCTCGAGCGGGTCGAGGTTGTCACTGACCCAGATGCGGTCGGTGCGGTCGAGAATCCCCAGGTCCACCCGGCCCCCACCCGACGCGCAGCTCTCGATCTCGAGCCCGGGATGTGCGGCCTTGAGCTCATCGATGAGTCGATAGACGGCGAGCGTCTGCTCGTGGACGAGCGGTCGACCCTGCGGCCCGCTGCCCGCATCCACAAGATCGCGGTTGTGGTCCCACTTGAGGTAGGCGATCGGGTACTCGTCGAGCAGGGCATGCAGCCGCTCCGCGATGTATCGGTAGGCGTCGGGATGCGCGATGTTGAGCACCTGCTGGTGGCGCGCCGAGGGAGGCAGTGTGCCTCGAGCCTGCAGGATCCAGTCGGGATGCGCCCGCGCAAGCTCGCTCTCGGGATTCACCATCTCGGGCTCGACCCACAGTCCAAACTCCATCCCGAGCCCGGTGACGTGGTCGACAAGGGGATGCAGCCCATCCGGCCAGACGGTGGGGTCGACGTACCAGTCGCCGAGGCCGGCCGAGTCATCCCGTCGTCCGGCGAACCAGCCGTCGTCGAGCACAAACCGCTCGACCCCCACCTTCGCGGCGGCGTCGGCGAGACTCGTGAGGCGCTCGAGCGAGTGCTCGAAGTACACGGCCTCCCACGTGTTGAGGGTGATGGGTCGCGGGCGACGAGGATGCTGCGGGCGTACTCGCCACTCGCCGTGGAATCGGTGCGAGAGTTCGGTCAGGCCGTCGCCCCAGGACCCCATGACCCAGGGCGTGGTGATCGACTCGCCCGGTCGCAGGATGATCTCGCCGGGGCCATACAACTCACCACCGGCGATCAGTGCCTCGCCGGTGGTGGTCCGCTCGGCGAGCACCCGCTGGTTGCTACTCCACGCCACGTGCACGGCGTGTACCCGGCCCGTCTCGAAGCCGAAGCCTGGGCGACCGGCGGCGAGGAGCAGCGTGGCGCCCAGCCCGGGTCGACCCACTCGGCTCTCGCGCAGGTGGGTACCCACGGTAAAGGCGTGCCGTTGAGGGGCGCGCTCGCGGAGGTGGTGGCCGGTGGTGTCGAGAATCTCGGTCGCATCCCACGGCACGGGAAAAGCCAGACCCAGGCTCTGAACCGTGTAGTCAGTCACCCCAGTGTTGGTCAGGGTGGCGCGCTGGTGGAACAGGCCGCCCGGCCCCACGACCAGCTCGAGCCTGACCTCGAGCCCCGCCTCAGCGTCAACCAAAAGAAGGCGTGCCGAGTGGTCGTCCGATGTGACCTCGGTTGTCTCGAACAGCGCGCTAAAAACCGCGCCGGAGCGATGCCCCTCCAGGCCCGGAGTGCCGAGCCAGCCGCTGGCGGGAGTGGGCAGCAGGCTCAGGCGGGGAGTCGTTTCGAGATTCCCGCTGACACGTTGTGGTCGGGCCGCGATCGCCAGCGCCTCGAGGGTCTCTGGCGGCGACACTCCCAGGTCGTCGCCCCAGTGAACGATGGTGGGATGCGCGGCGCCATCCACGTCGATGACAACACTGGTTCCGCCTCGCCGCAGGTGCAGGATCATGCCTACCCTCCCGCGACCGGGTGGCTGCCGAGTTCGATCAGCAGCACACCACCCACGATGAGGGCGACTCCCGCGCCCATGATCCAGGTGAATGGCTCGTTGAACAGGAATCGCCCGGCGATCGCGGTGAGCACCACGCCCGCGGCCGTCCAGACGCCGTAGGCGACGCCAATGGTCAGGCCCGCCTGAAGGCACAACGAGAGTGCCGTGAACGCGAGGAGGTACCCGCCGACGGTGGGAACCGCCCACCAGAGCCGGGACCGGGACGGCCGGCCGGCTCCCTCACCCTGCGACAACATCCTGAGCGACAGGGTGGCGCCCACCTCGGTAAGGATGGCGATCGAGAGAAAGACCCAGCTCACGACTGCTCCTGGTGTGCGGCTCGCCGTGCCCGTGCCCGCTGGGAGCCCAGCTCGATCGCGAGTACTCCTGCGATCACGAGCACAATCCCGGCGAGCATCGTGGGGGTGAGGGGGTCACCAAACACGACGGCCGCGAGCACGGCGGTCAGCATCACCCCACACGCGCCCCACACTCCGTACGCGACGCCGACGGCCATCCCGCGCCGCAGCACCACGCCGAGAAGACCCAGCGAGCTCACGTATCCCACGACCACGATTGCCCACAGCAGCGGCCGTGTCTGGGCGGCACTGAGCGACAGGGATGCGGTGACCTCGAGCCCAATCGCGATGGCCAGAAGTAGCCACGTCACGGCCCTCGTCTTCGTCCCGGTCATCGTGCTAGCTTAGCGAAAATGCCTAGAAGAATCGTTTGTTCACTCGGGTGGAGCCGTGCTTTCCCGCACCTCAAGAATGGGGGCCGGGTCAACAATCTTGCGTGCCTTCGGTGGCTCGCCCTCCATCTGCGCGTGGAGGTCGACGATGCCGTAGTGACCCATCTCGTAGAGCGGCATCCGCACGACGGTCAGCTGCGGGGTGGAGTACTCGCTGAACCACACGTCGTGCAGGGCGATGACGGAAAGATCTCCCGGAACCGAGACGCCACAGTCGCGTGCTGCCCGCAAGGCGCCGATCGCCGCGTTGACGTTGGCGACCACAATCGCGGTGGGGCGACGGCCCCGCGCGGTGAGGAGAGAGGTCGCCGCCTCGACGCCGTCCTCGGCGCGGTACCCGTGCTTGCGCACCCAGGTTGGTCGAACCTCGAGATCGGCCGTTGCCATGGCCGAGCGGAAGCCCGCCTCGCGCTCGCGGGCCGTGTAGCTCGCGCTGCGGCCGCCCAGAAAGCCAATCGTGGTGTGCCCGAGCCCAATGAGGTGCTCGGTGGCGAGCGCCGCCGCCGCGGCATTGTCGAGGTAGACCGACCCATGGTCGCGCTTGGTGTTGAGCCAGACGGTGGGGCTGGAGATGCCCACGGACAGGTGGTCGGGCCGGTCGGGGTCATCCGTGTCCCGGGGCTGGATGAGGAACCCGTCCACGCGTCGTTGGGCGTCGAGTCGGTTGAGGAAGCCCGAGTTCGGATCGAGGCGCTGCCCACTGCCCAACAAGACGTCGAGTCCCAGCTCGGCCGCGCCATCCTCGACTCCGCGGATCACCTCGGTGAAGATGGCGTTGTTGACCTCGGGCACCACAAACGCGATCGCCGCGGTGCGCGCCAGGCGCAACGATCGCGCCCCGTAGTTGGGGTGATACCCCAGATCCTTGGCGACTTTTTCGACCCGAAGGCGTGTATCGGGGCGCGTGCGCAAGGAGAGATCCTTGTTAAGGACGCGCGAGGCCACGGACACGGAAACTCCCGCTTCGCGCGCAATATCGCGGAGGGTCACGGTCATGCATGCAGGTTAGCCCACGAGGAGCGCCGTCACCGCTGACGGCGACATGTCGAGACGAAAGGATGCCCATGCTCATCGACGCGCATCAGCATTACTGGAACCCCCACGAGGTCAGGTACCCGTGGATGGACCCCACGGACGAGACCCTCTATAAGCCCTACGGACCGGGGGACCTCGAGCCGTTCCTCCGCCGCCACGGCATCGACGGAACTGTGCTTGTGCAATCGGCCGACTCCGACGAGGACACCAACTTTATGTTCGCGATCGCCGCCGAGCATCCGCACGTGTGGGGAGTTGTGGGCTACCTGCCCCTCGAGGACCCGGTGCGCTCCGCCGAGCGGCTGGCGGAGCTGCGGGCCCGACCCGGCTTCGTGGGCGTGCGCAACCTCATCCACGATCTACCGGACCCCCGGTGGCTCCTGACCCCCACGGTGCTCGAGAGCCTTGCCCTCCTCGAGGCGGAGGACGTGCCGTTTGACCTGGTGGCGGTGATTCCCGAGCACCTGGAGGTGCTGCTCGAGCTGCGCCGTCGCCTGCCCGAACTGCGGATTGTGATTGACCACCTCGGCAAACCACCGTTCGACGCCGGCCCGGACGCGCCGTGGTTCGGGCTCATCGCCCAGGCGGCCGCGCTGCCCGGCGTCTTCGCCAAAATCTCGGGGCTCTACCCGCCGCACGTCGAGGGTCGACCGGCTGACCTTCGGCCGTGGGTGGATCGAGCACTCCACCTGTTTGGCCCCGATCGCCTGATGCTCGGCAGTGACTGGCCCATCGCCGAGCTCGCGGGCGGGTTCGACCCCGTGTGGGAGAGTGTGGTCACCGCCCTCGACGGCTACGGCACCGCGGTGACGGATGCGCTGCGCGCGACCACTGCGATCACGTTCTACGGTCTCGAGTCGAGAGGCACGGTGACCCCATGATCGACGTCGAGTCCATCGCCGACGAGGTACGCCCGGTGGTGCGTCCGGGAACCCAGCGTGCGATCGCGATCGTGGGTGCCGGTGCCATCGTGGATGTTGCCCACCTGCCGGCCTACCGGGCCGCAGGACTCGAGGTGGTGGGCATCACCGACCTTGATGCGACGCGGGCGGCCGAGGTCGCGGAGCGGCACGGCATCCCCGTGGTCTACCCCGATGTCGAGGCGCTGCTCGCCGACCCCCAGGTGGAGGTGGTTGATATCGCGGTTCCGGGCCCGGCTCAACCGCCGATCGTGGAGGCGGCCCTTCGGGCCGGTCGAGACGTGCTCGCCCAAAAACCCTTTGCCCCGGATCTCGCGACCGGTGTGCGCGTGGCATCCCTCGCGGACGATCTCGGTCGCAAGGTCGTCGTCAACCAGCAGCTGCGCTACGACGAGGGTATCGCGGCGGCGGCGGCCATGGTGCGGCAGGGGCTGGTCGGCGAGGTGTATCACGTCGAGTTCAGCGTGCGCATCCACACCGACTGGTCGGCCTGGCCATGGCTTCTCACGACCCCACGGCTGGAGATCTCGAACCACTCGATCCACTACCACGACGTGGTTCGATGGATTCTGGGCGAACCGGCGACGGTGTTCTGCGCGGGTCGGCGGGTGCCGGGCCAGCGGGCCATCGGCGAGACGGCCACCACGACAACGGCGCTGTTCGACTCGGGCGCGCGGGCGCTGGTGTTCACCGACCACAACGTCACGCGCGCGGAGCCGAGCGCCACGTTCCAGATCGACGGGACGGCGGGCACCATTCGGGGCACGTTGGGCCTGCTCTACGACTATCCCCACGGTCGTGCGGACACCCTTGAGATTGCGACGGATGCCTCGGGCTTCACGCCCTACCCGGTGACCCGGCGCTGGCTCCCGGATGCGTTTATCGGCCCCATGGCATCCCTCCTCGAATGGATTGACGGGGGAGAGGAACCCTCGACCTCGCTCCGTGACAATCTGGGCACGCTCGCGCTGGTGGATGCGCTCTACGAGTCGCAGGCGACCGGTCGCGCCGTGGATCCCAGGCGGCCCTAGGCCCTCGGCTTGTGGAGCACCACGTCGTGGGCACGCTCCGCCGGGGTGACCTCACACGAGGTCACGACCCCGCCGCGGTAGCTCACCTCGACGACCGTGGAGCGCTCGGCGTGAAGGCGGAAGTCGACGTCCACCCCGTCGGGCCAGCCCGCGAGCACGTGAAGGGCACCGTCCACGTCCTGGAGCAGCATCTCCTGCACGCCCACCATGCCGCTGCCACCCCAGTTGTGGTCCGGCACCCAGTCGTGGCCGGGGCCCCAGAAGGCAGGGAACCGCAACGGTCCATCGGCGAGCTTGAGCCGGGCCACCCGCTGAGCCTCGTCCGCGAGGCCCAGCCGCGCCGCGAAGATGCCGTCCTGGTGCCACGAGATGTGGTCGCGTTGGCCCGGGGCGTCCTCCGGGGCCGCGTACGTGTCGAGAGCGACCTGCAGGTCGGGTCGCCCCACGCCGTAGGAGGGATACGGAAACACGCCGTAGAGCTGGGGTAGCTCCACGTTCATGATGTCTGACCACGACTGGGCCGGAGCGAGCACTCGCACGCCGTCCACCTCGCGGAACGACTGGGACGGCACCGTCGAGAGAATCCGCTCGTATCGCTCGGCGGTGGAGTCGTCGATGAGGTCACGCTCGGAGCCGAGGAGCGCTGCGAGGACGTGCCTCAGGCCCTGCACCACGTCGGTCGGATTGGTGGCGTCCTTGTAGGTCTCGAGCGCCGTCGAGGGAGAGATCACCAGTTCACCCATCGTGGTGAGTTCACGTCCGGTGACCGACCAGTGGCGCATGCGGTAATGCTCGTCGAAGAACGTGATGCACGCGTCGATGAAGGGCAGGTAGGGCCGAGCATCCGCGCCAAACCGGTGTGCCCTCAGGACCATAAAACACATCTCGAGCTGGGTGGAGTAGTGATATCGAACCCAGGGCCGGGCCAGCTCGGTCTGGTCGTAGAACGCCTGCCGCACGTAGTGGTCGCCGGGCTCGTGGTCACGAGGGCTATCCCAGCCCCACTCGTAGCCGATCGGCAGGCCAAAGTTCTCGACCTGCTCGCAGAACGAGCAGCCGCCATGGCCCCAGTACTCCCGCGTGCGAATCGTCGCGTTGCCGAGGGCCTTGCGGTAGAACTCGAACTGGGGCGCGAGGAGGTCCGCGTCCCCGCTGCGCAGCAGGGGCCAGTAGACGAGACGCTGGTTCTGGGCCGTCGCGCTGCCCCCGCCCCAGACCCGGAAGTCCGGTGTGGTCGTTCCGTACTGGGTGGCCTCGGGCACGCTGAAGCGGGCGTCGGTGGTGAACAGGCCGCCGTTGAACTTGGTGGGATGCTCGCCGTGCGCGTTGCATCCGAGCAGGTACCGGAACAGGGCGTAGTTGCGCCCCACCTGCCAGTCCGGGTCGTGAGGTCTGGGGTCTCCGGGCCAGATGTCCACGTGGCTGCGACGCCAGAACTCCCGCCAGTACTCGAGCGTGCGCTCGCGGGATGCCTCGACCTCGCGAATGGCGCGATCGGCTGCCTGCACGGCATCCGCGACGAACCGGCCGGAGTCCTCCGTGCGGTCGCTGTGCAAGGCGAGCACCACGTGGTGGGTGCGGGCGGGCTGCGCGGAGCGCAGGTTAGTGCCGTGATGGGGCACATCGGCGTAGCTGCCCACGTCCTCGCCGTCGGGCACGAAGTCCACCCCCCGCAGCACACCCCCAAAAATCAGGTCCCGTTGGGGATCCCACAGATCGGTGATGCGGTGGGCCAGACCCTCGAGCTCCACGGTCTGGGCGAAGCAGTTGAGGTCGTTGTTGTTCTGGTGAAAAAACACCACGTCATCGCCTCGCCGTTCCACGGTGTCGGCGTAGGTGATGATGTCGTTCGGCTGGCCGCGCACGCTGAACGTCGACAGCCGCTGCTCGTCGGGCACCACGCGGTCGGCGAACCGCCACGACTGGTAGCCGACTCGCACGGAGACGGGCGCAGCAGCATCCACCTCGACATGCACGGCCGGGTTATTCGACTCGCACCAGATCGACACCGTGGTCGTCGGAGCCGCGTCCGACACCCCGGTGATGGTGACGAGGCCCCGATGAAGGTCGAGGCGTTGTTCGAACGACGTCGAGTCCACAAACGGGTTGGGGTCAAGCTCCACCACCACACGACCGAGCTTGAGCATGAGGTTGTTCTCGTCGAAGCTGCCGCTGCGGTCCACATAAAACCGGATGCTGCCCTCCTCGACCCACACGGCCAGGCCCACGTCGTGCCCGCCGCAGGGCATACTCCCGCCCGAGTTGACGGAGGGTGTGGTCCACACGATGTCGTACACACCGGACTCGACGGAGCGTGGGGGAGTCATTGGGGCCAGGTTCCCTTCGTGAAGCTGCGGCGGCCGTTCTCGAGCGCACGGAGTGCCCACTCGGTCGAGAGCAGGGTCGACTCGGCGGGTGGGGTGGTCGGTGATCCCTCCGCGAGCGCGGCGATGATCGCGGCCGCGAGTCCCGGTGCGGGCGGAGGTGTCTCGGCGCGGGTGCCGTGGGCGTCGGTGATCTCGATCGTGCCGGAGGCGGCATCCACGCTCAGCCGCCCGGCGGTGCCCACCACCAGAAGCTGGTCGCGGCTCCACGTGCCACCCGGGTTCAGGTAGTCGGCGACAACACTCGCCACGGCGCCGGACTCCAGCGCCACGCCCAGGACCGCGGCCATCCTCAGGTCGGAGCCACGAGGTTCTCCCGCAGTGGTGTCGACGAGTCGGAGACCCACAATTCGTTGGCCCGCGACGTGCACCACACCGTCGAGCCCGTAGGTCGCGGCCTGAAGCACCAGCCCACCCTGCACCGCCTCGGTGGGGTCCCGCCAGTCGGCCCACGGGTAGGACTTGTGGGCGGTGACCAGCACAACTCGACCAATCACGCCCGCATCCACCAGCTCGCGCGCCCGCCGGTAGGGCTGCTCGAAGGGGAT
>CBDIIE010000010.1:0-169138 GCA_965279605.1 Rhodoglobus sp. | reverse complement strand
CGACGAGCCACTCGGCGACGTACGACTCGTCGATGGTCTCCGACACTCTGGGCATCGTTACGCGGGTCTGGCTCATGAGTTCTCCTCCGCTCGGGGGGTCCAGATGTTGTCGAACATGGTGTTCACATGCGGGTCGGGCAGTGCCTGGACGGTCTCGATGACCTCCTCGAGCCGACGCCCCACCTCTGCCTCGAGGTCGGCGATGGCGGCCGCGTCGAGTTCGCCGCTCGCCTCGAGGGCCGCGCGCCCGAGTCGGATCGGGTCCCGCTCGGTCCAGTACTCGAGTTCACCGGCGGGGCGGTACGGTGCCGTGTCGGCCCGCGAGTGGCCGGCAAAGCGATAGGTCTTGGCCTCAACGAACGTGGGCCCACCACCGCTGCGGGCTCGCTCGACCGCCTCGGCGATCGCGGCCCGAACTGCAGGAACCTCCATGCCATCCACGACGATGGCCGGCATGTCATACGACGCCGCCCGCAGGTGGAGATCCTCGATGGGTGTGGTGAGGTTGATGCGGCTGTACTCGCCGTAGACGTTGTTGTCACACACGAACACCACCGGCAGCTTCCAGATCGCCGCGAGGTTCATTGACTCGTGGAAAGCACCGATGTTGGTCGAGCCGTCACCAAACAGGGCAACCGACACGTGGGGCTCGGCCCGGTACTGGAACGCGAGGCCTGCTCCGACCGAGACCGGCAGCCCCGCACCCACGATCGCGAACGTGGGAAGGAGACCCACGCTCATGTCGCTCACGTGCATGGACCCACCCAGACCACCGGTGGGCCCCTCGGCCTTGCCCATGATCTCGGACAGCACGGCCCGCGGCGACATGCCAAGAGCGAGAGCCAGGGCGTGACCACGATAGGTCCCCGTCACGAGATCGGTGGGTTCCAGCTCGGTGGCCAACCCCACCGCAAGGGCCTCTTGGCCCATGGCGAGGTGGGTGGTGCCGTGGATCGCGCCGCTCGCGAAGAGCACGTTGAGGCGCTCCTCAAAGCCACGGATCTCGACCATTCGCTCAAACCGCGCGCGATCACCCGATCGGAGCTCGGCACGTCGTTCGACCGACGTGGACAGCGTGAGATCAGACATGGTGCACCCCTTCGGTGGCCCACCACGGGGCCGGGACGGTGTCCGTGGACAGGTAGTGGAGCAGTTGGCGCGAAATCTCGGCTGCCTGCGGGAAGAACCGTGCCTCGAGGTCTCGGTTATACGGGACGGGCACGTTGGGCGTGGTGATGCGGAACGGGGCCGCGTGGAGGTCGGAGAACAGCTCGCGGGTGACGGCCGCGACAATCTCACTCCCCCATCCACCCGACTCGGGCGCCTCCTCCACCACAACCAGTCGACCGGTCTTGGCGACGGATTCAAGAATCGTCTGGCGATCCCACGGGGCAACGGTAATGAGGTCGATGACCTCGGCATCGATGCCCGACTCCTCGACGGCGGCGAGCCCCGAGGTTAGGGTCTGGCCCATGGTCACGAGGGTGAGCGCGGAACCCGGACGCACCACCTGCGCCTTGCCGAGCTGAACGAGACCGGCGGCGCCACGCTCGACGGGTCCACGCACGGCGTACAGGGCGCGAGGCTCGAGAACAATCGTGGGCCCGGGGTCCTGGATTGCCGCTCGCATGATGCCGTACGCATTCTGCGGCGTGCTGACCGTGGCCACCGTGAGCCCGGGAGTCGACGTCACCCAGTTCTCCAGGGTCTGGCTGTGCTGCGACCCGAAGCCGGATCCACTGCCGACGGATGCTCGAACCGTGAGGGGCACGCTGACTGCACCCTTGCTCAGGTATCGCATCTTTGCGGCGCCCGTCACCAGCTGGTCGAGGGCAACACCAAGAAACTCCATAAACATGATCTCGACCACGGGCTTCAGCCCCGCGATGGCCGCACCCACTCCGGCGCCCGTGAAGGCCATCTCGGAGATGGGCGTGTCACGCACGCGGTTCGGGCCGAACCGCTCGAGTAGTCCCTCGGAG
Organism: Rhodoglobus sp.; assembly: GCA_965279605.1. Taxonomy (GTDB): domain Bacteria; phylum Actinomycetota; class Actinomycetes; order Actinomycetales; family Microbacteriaceae; genus Rhodoglobus. The sequence goes on along the minus strand of CBDIIE010000010.1, from coordinate 167,156 downwards.
GTCTTGAATGGCCCTCCGGCAACTGCCACGTCCTCGCCCATGATCATCACACTGGGGTCGGACTCCATCTCATCCTCGAGAGCTGCGACAATCGCCTGTCTCAAGCGCATCTGGGCCACGGCGCTGTTTCCCTTCGTTTCTGGAATCGTTTCGAGGATAGGGCGAGTTGGCCGGTGCGTCAACGGCATTGACCTGCGAGTTCGACCGACAGTAGAGTTCTGGAAACGATTCGAGGGTGAATGTCCCTCGTCGAACGGGAACGGCACTTCGATGACCCAGGTCGCCATCGTCGGCGATGGACAACTCGCCCGAGGGGTTGCCCGCGCCCTCTCGAGCCGGGCCGATCTGACCGTGCTCCCCCCGGCATCACGTTCCCTGCAGGATGCCGCGCTGCGCAGCGGTGCCGACGTTGTGGTGATCGCCACGACCACCCGGCTGGCGGACGTGACCGACGCGATCCGCACCGCCGTTGAGCATGGCTCCAACGTCCTTGTATCCGCGGAGGAGTCCTCGTTCCCGTGGGTCGTTGATGCCCATCTGGCGCAGGACCTCGACGCGCTCGCGCGCGGGGCATCCGTGAGCATTCTGGGGTGCGGACTGAATCCCGGTTTTGTTTTTGACGCCCTGGTGCTGACCCTCCTCGGCACCGTCACCGCGGCTCGGCGGATCGAAGTCACACGCACGGTGGATCTCTCCGGATTTGGCGAAGCGGTGGCCGCGAGACTCGGCCTGGGAGTCTCGGCTCGCCAGTTCGACGAGCGGGTTGCCTCCGGCGAGATCCTCGGCCACGCCGGATTCACGCAGTCCATCTCGCTCGTCGCCGATCGGCTGGGGGTCACCCTCGACCGAATCGACACGACCCTGCGGCCCATCATCACCGGCGACACCAGCGTGGGCGTAGACCAGGAGTACGTCGGAGTTGTCGACGGGGAGCCCTGGTTCCGCGCGATGTTTGTTGGCCACGTCTCGCCCTCGACGGCGGGACTCCACCCTCAGGATCACATCGTGATCGACAGCGCCACCGGCACACTCTCGTGTGTTCTCGACCCCGGCATCGGCTCCCAGGCCGGGTCGCAGGCCATCATTGCCAACTCGGTTGATCGGGTCATTGCCGCCCGACCGGGCTGGATCACCGTCGCCGATCTACCACCGGCCTATCCCGTCACGACACGTCAGCTCATTCACCGATAGCGAGGAACCATGACCACCATCACGGCAGTCGACGCCTTTTCCGTGCAGTACCCGGAGCCCAACGACTCCGATGCCTTGCGATGCCTGACCTTCGTGCGAGTTCGGTCGTCCGACGGGGCGGAAGGATGGGGCGAGGCGGTAACGCAGGTCCCGGCATCCGCGTGGGCGACGGAGAAGCTTGTCGAGGGGATGCGCGACCTCCTCATTGGGCGCGACCCGATGCAGACACGGGTGATCTGGAACGACCTCGTCCAGGAGGGCTGGTGGTACGGACACCGCGGTGGCATCTACTTTTTTGCCGTCGCTGCCGTCGACATCGCCCTGTGGGATCTCAAGGGCAAGCTCCTCGGCGAGAGCCTCGTCGACATGCTCGGCGGCGCGCGCGTGGAGTCGCTGCCCGCCATCGCCTCGACCCACGCCTTTAGCGCCGACCTGACCTACGAGGCAGAGCGCCACGGCCGGTACGTGATCGAGGACGGCTTTAAGGGCTTCAAGATCGGCATGGGCAAAAGGGGTGACGCGCACCTCGGCTACGACATCGCTCGCGATGTCGACTTCGTGCGGCAGCTTCGCGAGCAGGCCGGCCCGGAAGCGATGATCATGATGGACCGAGGCAAAAAGCTCACCTGGACGCTCGACGAGGCCATCCGGCGCGTGAAGGGGTTCGAGGAGCACGGCCTCACGTGGATCGAGGAACCGTTCGAGCCCGACCACTCGATCGAGCTGGTTGCGCTGCGCAACCAGGTCAGCTGCCTGATCGCCGGCGGCGAGCGCGAGTGGGATGTCCACGGCTTCGCGGGTGCGCTGGCCGACGGCGCGATCGACGTGGTGGGATGCGACGTTGGCCGGGTGGGTGGCATCACGGGCACCCTTCAGGTGATCTCCCTTGTGGAGCGGGAGAACCGCTGGTTCAACTCGCACGCGTGGTCGAGCGCGATCAACACGGCGGTCTCGCTCGCCCTCTCCGCGTCGACGGAGCGGGTGCTCCTCCAGGAACTTAAGCCCGACCGCAACCCGATGCAGGACGAGCTGGTCGCCGAACCCATCCGGCCCGTGAACGGCCAGGTAACGGTTCCCCGCGCGCCCGGGATCGGTTACGAGCCGATCATGTCGGTGATCGAGCACTACCGCCTGTCGTGAGCGTGTCCACCCGCCCCCTGCTGGGATCAGGCCTCGAGGGCGAGACGATGATTGTCACGGGCGCGGCCGGTGGCATCGGGGGCAGCATTGCCCGGATGCTGGCGGAGTGTGGCGCACGGGTCTGTGCGGTCGACCTGCCCGGTGACCGCCTCGATGCTGCAGTCGCATCCCTCCCCGGCCGCGACGACCACTGGGCGCTCGGGCTGGATCTGGCCGACACCGAGGCGGTCGAGGCGGGCATCCGCGGCGCTGCAGCATACGCCGGCGGCCTGTGGGGCGTGGTCCATGCCGCAGCATTCCTGCACCGACAACCCGTTGACGAGATCACGGCCGAGACGTGGGATGCCCAGCACGACGTGAACCTGCGTGGCACCTTCTTCCTGTCCAGAGCCGTGGGGCAGGTGCTCTCCGAGCAGGGGCATGGGGGGCGCATCGTGTTGTTCTCGTCGGTGGCATGGCTCACGGGCCCCATTCTCGACAGTGATGCCTACGTCGCCTCGAAGGCCGGGGTTGTGGCTCTGTCGCGGGGGTTCGCGCGCCGCTACGGTCCACACGGCGTCACCGTTAATGTCATCGCGCCGGGCCAAATCGACACGGCGATGCAGGCGTCGGGCAACAACCCGGCGACGATGGCCCACACGTCCGACGCATGCCCCCTGGGTCGGATGGGCACTCCGGACGAGGTCGCCAGCGTCGCGGTTTTTCTGTCCTCACGGCACGCGAGTTTTGTCTCGGGGGCGACGATTAACGTCAGCGGCGCCCTGTTGATGTACTAAAACTAGAATCCTTTCCAGTACCCATTGCAGGACTCACTGGTTCGCGCTATCGTCGCACTCATGACAGACACAATGGGGTTCTCTGACATACTTCAGCGCCGAGTGCGGCTGGGTTCGTGGCAGGACCAGAAGGTCTCCACCTACCAGCGGATCCTCGAGGCCCTCGACGAGGGCGACTTCGCGAACGCGAGCGAGCTCGCGGCCTATTTCGTCGACGAGGCAGCCGTGTGCTGGCAGCTCTACCGCCAGTGGCTCGCCGACCTCGAGGGGTTCCTGCGCGACGAGGGAACACCCGAGGCAGAGCTCACGGAGATCCGCGAGCACCTCGACGAGCTCACGGTGCTGCCGGAGGGAACACCCTTCGACACCTTCGCCCTGTGGGAGGAGTTCAAGGCCCTCATTGATGACGTGATCGCTGCGGCTCGGCTCAAGGATGCCGACACCGCACGCGAGCTAATGCCGCGCGCCAAGGAGGTGTGGCGTCGCACCCACGACCGCGATGTCGACAAGACCTACTACTACATGAGCGAGACGGCTCGTCGATACGGTGACGACGCCATCCCGCGGATGTACGACCGAGTCCTGCTGCCGCTGTTCGCCTGGCGCTACGAGAAGTTTGACATCGACAAGCACCCGTGGGACGAGGGTCTCGAGACACTCCTCTACGTCTCCTGCGAGGCCATGCGTGGCCACCTCGTGGGTCCCGAGCGCACGGGAGACTTTGAACTCGAGGAGTACGTGGACCGGTTCGAGCTGAAGTTCGACCCGTGCGGGTCGGGTGGCCGCACGCTGCGCGGCGACTGGATCGAGAACACGCCCGCTCGGATGGAGGCCCCGTACAACTTCCGCGTCTCCGAGGAGGAGCGGGACTGGAACCACTACCAGAAGGGCGTCTGCCTGTACTGCGCCCACTGCGTCATCCTCATGGAGCACATGCCGATGGATCGGTTTGGCTACCCCGTGCGTGTGGTCGACCCGCCCATTTATGGTGCGACCGACGAGAGCGGCGCCCCCATGAAGTGCAAGTGGACCATGTACAAGGACCCCACGACGGTACCCGAGGAGTTCTACGAGAGAAGTGGGCGCACCAAGCCCACCGAGTTTGGCTCGCGCGCCCACGGCGCCGTCGACCTCCCCGACCCGACCGTGTTCCGCATGCCGGGCAGCGGATGACCGACCTGCCCGCCAGTGGCCGAGCCCTGGTGATGCACCCGGGCGCGAGCACACTCGAGGTCGTTGATCGCCCGATCACGCCGCCGGGCGAGTCGGAGGCTCTCGTGCGCATCGACGCGTGTGGCGTGTGCGGATCGGACGTTTTTCTCCAGGACGGTGGATTCGGCGACAAACTCCCCGTGGTCCCGGGGCACGAAGCAGCCGGCACGGTTGTTGCCGTGGGGCCGGACGTCGACGTCGCGTGGGTCGGCCGCCAGGTGGCGCTCTACTACATCCAGTCCCCCGCCTCGCGCTGGTCAGAAACCGGCCGGGAGAACCTGGGTCCGGGCATCCTGAGGATGGGCGTTGACGTTGACGGAGCGTTTGCCGAGTACGTGACCCGACCGGTCGACACGCTGGTGGCAATCGAACCCCCGCTCGACCCGGCCGTGGTCGCCGTGGCGACCGATGCACTTGCAACCCCGTATCACGCGCTCACGCGCGTGGCCCGGCTAGAGGCCGGTGAGACGCTGGCCGTGATTGGGCTCGGCGGCATTGGCAGCAACGCCGTGCAGATTGGCAAGCACCTCGGAGCTCGTGTGGTCGCCGTCGGTCGAGGCGAGGCGAAGATCGCCCAGGCGAGAGCGTTGGGTGCAGACATCACGGTGCAGTCGGCGGCGGGAGCGGCAGACATCGTCGCCGAGGCCGGCGGCCAGATCGACGTTGTGCTGCAGTGTGTCGGCGAGAACGTGGCCATGGATCGTTTGGCTATCGACATCGCCGGCTACGGGGCGCGTGTTGTTTTTGTGGGCGTCGCCCAAGAACCGTTTGACGTATCTGCAACCGAGCTCATTTGGCGTGAGCTTGCCCTTCTGGGCAGTCGTGGCTTCACCCGGGCGGACATCACCGAGGTCATCGACCTGGTCCGCAGTGGCGCACTGACCACGGACCATCTCACCCAGCATCAGCGGCCCCTCCACGAGGCGGATGCCGCCCTCGACGACCTCAGGAACGGTCGTGTCCTGAGGACCGTACTCATCAACCCCGAGAGGACTAAAGATGAACTGGCGCAGTGACGCGGGCCTTTCCGGCCGCAGTGTTGTCGTGACGGGGGCGGCCGGAGGAATCGCACGACCGGTCGCGCGGGCGTTTGCCGAGGCGGGCGCCCACGTGGTCGCGGTGGACATCCCCGGCTCGCCGGTGGCCGAGGTTGTCGCGAGCCTGCCCGGGGGACCTCACCTGGCGCTCGAGGTCAACCTTCTCGACCTCGACTCCCACGCCGCGATATTTGAGCGCGCGAACGAGCTCGCACCGTTCCGCGCGCTGGCGCACCTCGCTGCGGTGTTGCGACGCAACACCAGCGTGGATGACGTCACGGAGGACGACTGGGACTTCCAGCTCGACGTGAATCTCAAGGTCACGTTTTTTCTCGACCGGGAGGCCTCCAGGGCACTGCGGGCGAACGGCACGCCGGGTGCGATCGTCAACTTCACCTCGCAGGGATGGTGGACCGGTGGCTTCGGTGGATCCGTGGTGTACAACGCGAGCAAGGGTGGCGTCTCCACTCTCACCAAGGGACTCGCGCGCTCGTTCGCGGCCGACGGCATCCGGGTCAATGCCGTCGCGCCCGGGGGCGTTGACACGCAGATGATGAACGAGGGAATGAGCCCGGAGGCCATGGCGGCGTTCCTCGCGATGGTTCCACTCGGTCGCCTCGCCCAGTCGGATGAACTGGCCGGCGCCGTCGTGTTCCTCGCCTCCGATGCGGCCTCGTTTATCACCGGATCAATCATCAACGTCTCGGGCGGACAGCTCATGTACTAGGCCGCACGCGGCCCACTATCGAAGGGAACAGCCATGGAGCTGGAAGGCTTTAAGGATCGCGTCGCCATTGTCACGGGCGGCGCGGGAGGCATCGGGCGGCAAGTCGCCCTGACGATGGCGGCACTCGGTGCGCGCGTCGCAGTCACCGACGTTCGACTGCCCGACGTGCCCGGGTGTCTACCGGTGCAGGTGGATGTCACGGACGCAGACAGTGTGCGTGCAGGAACTACCCAGATCGTGGGCGAGCTAGGCACTCCCGCGATTCTGGTGCAGGCCGCCGGCATCTTCCGTGTGGAGCCTTTCGAGGACACCACCCTGAACTCGTGGAACCTCAGCATCGCCGTGAACCTGACGGGCGCGTTTTTGGTCGCTCAGTCCGTGCTCCCGCTGATGCGCGAGGCCGGCTACGGCCGTGTGCTGACGTTGGGTTCGAGCGCGGGCATCACGGGCGGAAGCAAGTCGATGGCAGCCTACGCCGCGTCGAAAGCCGGGGTGATGGCCCTCGCCAAGTCGCTGGCTTCGGAGTACGCGCCGTACGGAATCACCTCGAACGCGCTGGCCCCGAGTCTCATCGAGACCGACATGGTGACGAACATCGCCGACCTGGTCGGCCGCATCCCGGTGGGTCGACTCGGGCAGCCTGCCGACGTGGCCGACCTCGTGACCTTCCTCTGTTCGGAGCACGCGGGGTTCATCACGGGTGCCGTCGTCGACATCAACGGGGGATTTCTCATCCACTGATGGGTGGGAATCCTTGACACCGACAACACCGTCGGGTCTACAATCGAAACGTTTCCAGAAACGAAACTAGGAGAGCGAATGATGCAAGATCCGGGGGCCGCGACGACGCTGCCCGACCTTACGATCGTGCGGATCGAAACGGTCGCCGTGCGGGTGCCGCTCGACCGGGTCTACAAGGGCAGCCATTACCGCATGACCCACCGCTCGACGATCATCACGCGCGTCCACACCGCCAGTGGCATCGTGGGCGAGGCGTACGCGGGCGACGAGGATGCGGGCCTGCAAGAGATCGAGGGCATCATCCAGAACGAGATCGCCCCGCTACTGATTGGCGAAGACGCCTTCGCGACAGAGCGTTGCTGGACCATCGCGCGACCCGCGACCTGGAACATCCTGCGCGACCGCCGCCTGGGCCTGGTCGCCACCGCGTGCCTGGACGTCGCCATCTGGGATGCCGTGGGCAAGGCCCTGAACATGCCCCTGCACAAGCTGTGGGGTGGTTACCGCACCGCGGTGCCCGTGATCACGATCGGCGGCTACTACGCCGCGGACGCCGACATCTCGGCGGAGGTTCGTGGACTGGTCGAGGCCGGTTTCGCCGGCATGAAGTTTAAGATCGGTGGCCTCTCCCCCGAGGAAGACGCCGTGCGCTTCCGCGAGGCCCGCACTGCAGCCGGCAGCGACTTTAAGCTCGCCGTCGACGCCAACCAGGGCTGGACGCCCGCGGAGGCGATCCGCTTCGCCCAACTCGTCGACGACTGCGACATCATGTGGTTCGAGGAGCCGTGCGTGTGGCAGAACGACCGACGCGCCATGCGAGACGTGCGACTGGCCGGCGGCGTGCCCGTGTGTGCCGGTCAGAGCGAGTTCTCCGCGGCCGGATGCCGCGACCTGATGGAGACCGGCTCGATCGACTTCTGCAACTTCGACTCGTCGTGGTCGGGGGGCCCCACCGAGTGGCGTCGCGCCGCCGCGATCGCCAGTGTCTACGACGTGCGGATGGCGCATCACGAGGAGCCGCAGGTCGCGGCCCACCTCTTGGCCTCGATCCCCCACGGCACCTACCTCGAGTACTTCCACCCCCAGCGCGACCCGATCTGGCACAACATCATCGCCAACCGTCCCGAGCTCAAGGATGGACACATCCAGCTCCCCACGGGTCCCGGCCTCGGGTGGGAGCTCGACCTCGACTACATCGAGAAGTACCGCATAGTCTTCGACTCCTAGACCCCATCGAGACCAACCGAGGAAGGACGCCACAATGACGAGGCAACCGATTATCGACACCCATGTTCACTTCTGGGACATGGCAACGCCGGGGCTCGGCCTCAAGTGGGTATGGCTCGAGAAGGAGTTCGTCCACCCGATCCTGGGTGACATCGACGCGATGAAGTCGGTGAAATACGGAATCGACTCGATCTACGCGGAGTCGCGTTTCGCCGACGTGAGTGGTTTCGTTCACGTTCAGGCGGCGCTCGGCTCCGAGGATCCGGTCGAGGAGACCCGCTGGCTTACGCGCATGCGTGAGACCGCACCCGCGCCCTTTACGATCGTCGCCCACGCCGACCTCGGGTCGGACCAGGCACTCGCGCAGCTCGACGGCCACGCGGAGTCGCCGTGGTTCGTGGGAGTGCGCGACTTCGCGGCGGAGCCGCTGCTGGCCTCCCGCGAGATTAACCCCGTCTACGAGGCGTCCCTCGCGGAGCTGTCCCGACGTGGCCTGGTGTTTGATCTCGACTGCGAGTGGATGAACATGGGCGCGGCCCGCGAGCTCGCCGAACGGCACCCGGACCTCCAGATTGTGCTCGAGCACATCGGCTTCCCTCGCAAGCGCGACGACGAGTACTTTGCATCGTGGGCCGCCGCTCTCGCTGACCTCGCCTCGGCGCCCAACGTGACCTGCAAGATCTCCGGCGTGGCCATGACCGACCCGCAGTTCACCCGCGAGTCCTTGCGACGCTGGGTGGAGACGTGTGTGGAGACCTTCGGGCCGGATCGGTGTGTGCTGGGCTCCAACTGGCCCGTCGACCGGCTGTACAGCAGCTACGACGTGATCATGGACCTGTACCGCGACTACATCTCCGAGCTGTCGGATTCGGAACAGGGAAAGATCCTGAACGGGAACGCAGCGCGCATCTTCCGCGTGTGAGTGGGCTCGTCCGAACCGTACTCGGGGACGTCGCGGCATCCTCGCTCGGCACCACACTGGTGCACGAGCACCTTCACATGGACTGCTCGCAACTCGCGGCCGCGCACGGCTACGTGCCAGATCCATCCCCGGGTCCGTTCGACGTGCGCGCGGCGGCGGAGTGCCGGTGGAACCCCGGCGCCCATCCTGACAATTACCGCTTCACCGAGTACGAGCCCGTTCTCGACGACCTGATCGACTTTGCCGCCCTGGGCGGACGCACCATCGTCGACGCGACGCCGGTCGATCTGGGACGCGACCCGGCGATGCTCGCCCGGTTCGCCGAGGCCAGTGGGTTACACGTGGTGATGGGAACGGGCTATTACCTCGAGGCGACCCACCGACCGTTTGTTCGTGCGGGAGACGAGGAGGAGGCGACCTTCGACCTCGTCACGAGCGAACACACTGCGGCCGGGGGTATCCGCCCGGGAATGATCGGCGAGATTGGCACGTCGGACCCGCCGACCGCGGGTGAGCTGCGATCGGTGCGCGGCGCGGCACGGGCCGCCCTCGCCACGGGACTCCCACTCTCGATCCATCTGCACCCGTGGGGCGACAACGCGGCCATCGTCCTCGACGTGGTTGGAGAGACCGGACTCGGCCTGGAGCGAGTGCTCCTCAACCACCAATCGACCACGATTGGCGACGACGAACGTATCGAGGCGATGCTCTCGACCGGCGTGTTGATCTCGTTTGACCTGTGTGGTTTTGACCACTCGCTTTTAGGCCCGGGGCGGTATCCGCCGAGCGACGATGAGGCAATGCGCACCGTGGCCGCGCTCCTCGCCGGCCCCTACGCAAGCCAGGTGATGATCTCGCAGGACGTCGGCGTACGAACGCGCCTGAGGGAGTATGGCGGCTGGGGCTACGGGCACGCTCTGCGCCACCTTGTGCCGCTCCTTGCCTCCCACGGCGCGGGCCCCGAGGCAATCGAGCGACTGTTTGTCACTACTCCCGCGCGGTTCTTGACCCTGCGGGACTGATCGAAGGAGTGGCCGTGGTTAGCCGCACCGCACTTGTTACGGGCTCGGCAGGCGGCATCGGGGATGCCATCGCTCGGGCCCTTCAGGGGGCCGGACTCGAGGTCATCGGAGTCGATCGCCAGGAGCACCCCCACACCGGGCTCGCTCACTACGAGCTGGTGGATCTCGCCGACCCGGTCGCGTGCGCAAGCCTGATGGCCCGGGTCGGACCCGTGGACGTGCTGGTCAACAACGCGTCGGTCCTGGTGGTGCGCTCCCTCGAGGAGATGGAGCTGGATGACTTCGACACACTCTTCGACATCAACCTTCGTGCCCCGGTGCTGCTGACCCGCGCCGCCCTACCGGGCATGATCGAGCGGGGGTGGGGACGAATCATCAACCTGTCGAGTGTGGGCGCCCGCACGGGCGGGGTGTCGCAGTCTGCCGTCTACAACATGACCAAGGCCGGCATCGGATCGTTCACTCGGTTCGTCGCACGGCACTACGCCGCACACGGCATCACCTCGAACGCGATTGCCCCGGGCGCGATCGTCTCCGGCATGACCTCACACCTGAGCCCCGAGGACATCAGCGCGGTTGTCGCCCAGGTGCCTGCCGGCCGGATGGCCCACGCTGACGAAGTTGCAGCGGCGGCGGTGTTCCTTGCGAGCGAGGGCGCGGCCTATGTTAATGGCGTGACGCTCGACGTGAATGGCGGATGGGTGATGGCCTAGCGGCATCACCACATCACAAGGCCGCCGGTGAAGTTAATCGACTGGCCCGTCATGTAGGCGGCCTCGTCGGACAACAGGAACCAGATGGCTCCCGCGCACTCCTCGGCGGACGCCGCGCGCCCGAGAGGAACCAGTTTGTTCCGTTCGGTCGCGAGCTCCTCGAACGTCATGCCACGCGCCTGCGCGACCTCGGCGAGCACCTTGTCTTGCATCGGGGTGTCGATGATCCCCGGGCAGATTGCATTCACCCGCACTCCGCCGGCCGCAAGCGCGTAGGCAAAAGAACGAGTGATGCTGAGTACGGCGGCCTTGGATGACGCGTAGACCGCGGCCTCGGTCGTCGACGACAATTTGGCGGAGCTCGAGCTCAGGTTCACGATCGCGCCGCCCGCGGGCATCGTGCGACCGATGCGGGAGGTGAGATCCCACACCGCGTCGACGTTCACCGCGTAGACGGCGTGAATGTCGTCGACCGTGAGATCAAGAATGGGCTTGAGCCTGTTGATTCCGGCCGAGTTCACGAGGGCGCGGGCACCCTCACCCGCCTCGACGACGAGGTCTCGGCCCTCGGCCGTTGACAGGTCGGCCGCGAGCACACGCATCCCCCGCTCCTCCAGGGGCGCAAGCCCCGCAGGGTCACGATCGACGGCAATAACCTCGAGGCCCTCCTGCTGCAGGCGCACCGCGACGGCGAGCCCAATTCCGCTCGCCGCGCCCGTGACGACCGCCGTTGTCGCTGCCACTAGTTGCTCCTTCGCTGGAAGAGTTCGACGGCGTAACCGTCCGGATCCCGCATGTAGATGCTTCGCGCGCCCTCGTTGGGGCCACTGGTGATGGCGACCGGGCCATCCGATCGAGCCGTACCCCCGTGTTCGAGCAGCCGCTCGAACATCGCGTCAACGTCGTCGACGTACAGGCACAGGTGGCCGGCGCCGTAGTCGCTCGGTCGTGAGGCGGCCGTGAGCCGCTCAATGCCCTGGTACTCGAGCAACTCGACGATGCCTCCGCCGGGAATCTCGAGATAGGCCGCACGGATCGCGGTGAAGTCGAGTGCGAGCACCTCGCGCAGGTAGTCGGCGGTCAGGAGCCGGTCGAACTGCAGAGCCAGGCCTAGACCGTCGCGATAAAAAACCAGCGAGTCGTTCATGTCACGAACGGTGATCCCGGCGTGAAAGAACCCGGTCACGACAGCGGGCACGGGAGCCTCCGTTCGACGGTGAAAGGTGGAATCGTTTCCAAATATAGTAGTGAACTACCGAGGGGTCAAGCATCCCGCCACGTGCTGGGGCTAAGGAGTGACCCGCGCAAAAGCCGAGCCCAGGGGACTCCCCACATCCCGAACACGCGCGACGAATCGCGAGGCTATGAGGTCGTAGCCCGCCTGATTGGGATGCAGGCCATCCCACAGGAGGTCGGAATCGGCGTGGCCGAACAAGAGCAACCCATCTTCTCCCCAGAGGTGTGGGTCACGAGCGGCACGCGCCGCGACGACCTCGTGGACGAGCTCCCGCACGACGCCGAGCGTGAGGGTGCCATCCCCGGGCACAACATCACGTGGGGTCCCCCGGTAGAAGCCGTCGTCGCCCTTGCGAGTGGGGCCCGGAGTGTTCTCGATTGCCGGGCAGGAGATTGGGGTGAGGACGACCATGGGTGTGGTCGGATGTCCCTCCCGCACGAGGTCGAGGAACCCGTGAAGCGCAGGCACAAAGGCCCGCCGACGCATGCTGTCGACGTTCACGATGTTCACACCCAGCTTGAGTGTGATGATGTCAGCGGGCCGGGACGCGATCGTCCGAGCCACAAACGGGTCCAACTGGGCATTGCCCGCAATCGCGAGATTGGAGAGGTTGAGGCCCAGCTCGCGCGCGGCCTGCTGCGGCCAGGGCCCCAAAGGGTCGACCGCCTCCAGACAATGACTCACCGAGCTGCCATGGTGCAGCCATTGAGGACTTGTCGATGCCGGTGCCGCGCGCAGTTCGGCATCCGCCCACATCTCACGCAGGAGCGCGTGGCCGTTGTGGGGAAGCCACACCGTGACCTCGCGTTCCGTCTCCGTGTGGCCAAGCTCCAGGGTCACCCGCACGTCCGGCCCCTCAACATGACGCCACGACCGGTCGGGCAGAGTGTGGATGACCGGCCCCTCGGTAATCGACGCGCTCGCGAGCCGCTCCCCCGCGCTCGTCGCGACGACGCTGGTCGGAAAGAGCGGATGCTCGGACTCGGGCGGCACCATCCGCGTCACCGACATCACCAGCTCGATCCGCGATGCCGCGGTAACACACACCAGTCGGATCCCCACGGTGTGGGCCGACCACCACTGGATCCAGGGGTCTGCCTGCTGGTCGCGCGTCCACGCGGGCAGGCGAACCGGTGACAAGCCGCCGGGCGCCGTCTCCACGTCAGTTGCCCCGCGAACGCAGGCGCGCAGGGTTTCTTGGTCGACTCGCTTCATCGATCAGCTAGTGAGGGCAAGGGAGGTCTCGCGGACCTCGTACGCCGTCGGGAGCATCACCGATCGTGGCTCCGAGCCCTTGATGAGCTCGAGGGCGAGACCCGCGGCCTGCCGGCCCATCTCCTCGGCGTCGCGGGTGACCACGCTGATCATCGGGCGCATCACGCGCAGCCACGGAAGGTCGTCACACACCACCAGCGACAGTCCCTCGCCGGGGCGCAGACCCAACTCCGACAGCGCCTCGAGAACACCAATGGTCGTCTGCACACCGCCCGCGATGAGGGCGGTGGGTCGCTCTCCGTCCGGCAGTGCCAGCAGACGTTTGGTGGTCTCCTGGGCGAACGTTCCCGAGAACGCCCCCGGTGCGAGGAGGGACTCGTCCACGGTGAGCCCCGCGGCCTCGAAGGCCTCCTGGAAGCCACGCAACCGCTCGCGGGTCGGTCGAATTGCGGTCGATCCCGTAATCATGGCGATTCGGCGGTGACCCAGCGCGATCAGGTCCGTGGTGGCCTCACGCACGCCCTGGGCGTGGTCGAGGAGAACACTGCCCGCCTTGAGTTTGCGCGGGTCACGGTCGATGAGCACGACCGGACGGTTGAAGCTGGCGATCGCCTTGCTGGTGCGAGTAGACGCCTCGGAGATCGACGAGAGCAACAGGGCATCCACCTTGCGCTGGCGCAGCAGCGTCAGTCGATCAATCTCACGCACCGGGTCGCCGCTCGAGTTGGTGACAAGCAGCGTGTAGCCGGCGTCGTTGAGAGCCTCCTCGACCCCGTGAATGATGTCGCCAAAGAACGGGTTCGCGATGTCGCGGACGACAAATCCGATCGTTCTGGTGAATCCACTGCGCAGGCTCTGCGCGCCCGGGTCGGGCGAGTACCCGAGCTCCTCGGCGGCCGCGAGAACCTTCGCCTTCATGCCGGGACTCACGTCAGGATGTGAACTCAGGGCACGGGACACCGACGACACGGCGACGCCGGCCTTGTTGGCGACGTCGTGAATGGTGACGGCTCGCGACTCTTCCATGGTGACTCCCGGTGGTCTACTGCACGATGGCTGCTCCTAGAATGGCCTATTCCAGGTGCCAGACCTCGGTAAAACGCATCATGTTTCCTTGGTCGTCGGCCTGATTGACGATGAGGTCCTTGAACCACTCCGACCACTTGCTGTTGTATTCGCTGGCTCCCACCTTGGCGAATGCGGTCGCCGCATCCGGATACGCCTCGACGTAACCGATCACCAAGGTGCCCCGGCGGAACAGGCTGTAGTTCTTCAGCCCGGCCTCCTGAATGACCTCGACGAGTTCCGGCCAGATCTCGTCGTGACGTTTTTTGTACTCCGCCTCAGCGCCCTCGTGAAGCTCGAAACTAAAGCAGACCCGCTCCATTGCGTTCCCTTCGTTCTGGTCGGTGCCCATCACCGATGGTGACAAGTATGCTCCACACGCGCAAAAATGGAATCATTTCCACCCGATGAGCATTGTGGCTCGGATTTTGTCCGCAGGACGCCTAACGATTGGTTTCCTGCTATTGACAAAGCCGCGGGGTGGGGGCTTAAATTCAAGCAATCTGGAAAGGGTTCCAGAATCAGTTCAGAGAGGAACGATTCATGCGTGCACAGCGAAAAAAGGAGGGTCTCGGCTTTCTCGTCGCAGCAGCCCTCGCCGCAGTTCTGGTTTTGACGGGCTGTACCCCCTCTACCGACTCGGGTGACTCTGGCAATGGTGCCGATGGTCCCGGAGCTGGCCTCAAGATTGGCTACATCTCGCTCGGTGACTCCGTGCCCTTCGTGAAGCTGGTCTCCGACAGCGTCCGTGCTGAGGTCGAGGCCTCGGGAGCAGAGTTCTTCTTCTGCGACTCGCAGCTCGACGCGGCCAAGGCGCTCGCCTGCGCCCAGACCTTCAAGACCCAGGGTGTTGACGGAATCATCAACTTCCAGGTCGACGAGAAGGCCGCAGAGTCCATCTGCGCGGCCGGCCCTGACGTTCCCGTCGTCGCCGTTGACATCCACCAGCGCCCCTGCGAGAAGGTCTTTGTGGGCGCCGACAACTACACCGCAGGCTTTATCGCCGGCGAGGCGCTCGGCAACTACTTCCAGGAGAACTTCGACTGCGAGTACGACGCCTTCGTCTCGATGGAGCAGCCCGCGGCAGGCCAGGTTAACCTGGACCGCACCGGTGGTGCCGTTGAGGGCTTCGAGTCCATCTGTGGCCCGATTGACGCAGCCAAGAACCGCAGCGTTGACGGCGGCGGAACCATCGACGGTGGAAACACGACCTTCGGTGACACCCTGACCGCGCTCACCGGCGCGAGCCGCATCGCTGTGGTCAGCCTCAACGACGACATGCTCCTCGGAGCGTTTGCCGCCGCCAAGGCACAGGGTCGCGAGACCGAGGTCTACGGCGTCGCCCAGGGTGCAGACCCGAGCGCCTTCGAAGACATCCAGAACAACCCGAACTGGGTCGGCGACACGGCGTACTTCCCCGAGCGCTACGGCGAACTGGCGGTACCGTCGATCATCAGTCTGATCAAGGGTGAGGAAGTACCTGAGAATGTCTTCACGGAGCACGTCTTCATCAACAAGGACAACTTCGCAGAGTTCTACGGATAATCCTTTGTCGCAGCTGACCCTGGCACTACGCGACATCTCCAAGTCGTTCGGCGGCGTTGAGGTTCTTCACCAGGTGAACCTCAACGCCGTCGGCGGCGAAGTTCTGGCCCTTCTGGGTGAGAACGGCGCCGGAAAGTCGACGTTGGTGAAAATACTTGCGGGCGATTACACCCCCGATGGCGGCGTGGTGGTCGTCAACGGTGTGGAAGCTCCGGGCCTCAACCCCCGCAGCGCCCGCAAGCTCGGCATCCGGATGATCCATCAGGAGTTCCAGGATGCGGGAGCCCTCACGGTGGCCGAGAACATTAGTCTCGGCCGCTGGCCGACCGCGGGCGGCGTCGTCTCATGGCGTCGCCTGCGGCGGCGGGCCGAGGACGTCCTCTCCCAGATGGGTGTGGACATCGACCCCATGGCGCAGGTCGGCACCCTCCGTGTCGGCGAGCGCCAGGTGGTCGAGATCGCCCGAGCGCTAGCGGATGACGCGAAGCTGCTCATCCTCGACGAGCCGACCGCCGCCCTTTCGCAGCAGGAAGTGGACAAGCTCTTCGAGTGGGTCCGCCGCCTCCGTGACAACGGCGTGTGCATCGTCTACATCACCCACCGTCTCGACGAGGTCTTTGAGCTCGCCGACCGCGTGCAGGTGCTACGCAACGGAGACGTCGCGCTGACGGCCGAGACCGCGTCGGTGAGCCGCCGCGAACTGGTCGAGGCGATGGTCGGTCGCGACATCGGCGAGGTTTCTCGGCCTGCGGATGCCGGGGCCGGGTCGGACGGCCGGGCCATGATCACGATCCGTGATCTTCAGGTAGGCGACCAGGTCAGTGGCCTGTCCCTCGACGTTCGCCAGGGCGAGGTGGTGTGCCTCTACGGAAAACTCGGCAGCGGCACGACCCAGGTCGCCGAGGTGTGTTTTGGCATCCGCCGGCCCACGGCCGGCTCGCTCGATCTCGGTGGGACGGATGGCTTCCCGGCTCACCCCGTCGCGGCTATTCGCCGCGGCGTGGGCTACCTGCCTCCCGACCGCAAGCGCGAGGGAGCGTTTATGAGCCGATCGGTGGTCGAAAACCTCGCCGCCGCGTCGTGGACCAAGATGGCACTCGGTCGACTGCTCGTGTTCCAGAGCCAAGAGAAGACGGCGTACGACCGCTGGTCCGGCAAGCTCGGCATCAAGTCGGCAGACCCCCGAAACCAGTCGATCAGCAACCTCTCGGGCGGTAACCAACAGAAGGTGCTGCTGGCCCGGTGGCTCGAGCGCACCTCAAATCCGCTGGTGCTCGTTGAACCCACCCGCGGTGTCGACGTGGGTGCCCGGCAGGAGATCTACACGGCGATCCGGTCGCTCGCGGCGGAGGGCCAGGCGGTCCTTGTTGTCACGTCCGACTACGAGGAAGCCGTGCAACTGGCAGACCGAGTGATCGTGATGCAGCGCGGCCGCCAGGTCGCAGAACTCGACGGTGACGACGTCACCGCGCAGAACCTAACGATTGCAGCAGGAGGATGACGTGACCGCACAACTCGAGACCCCCGTGGAAACGGGAGCGCGAAACGCGGCCAAGCGACGACGGCGGCTTCCGGACACCGCGGTCCTGGCCGTGGTGCTGATTGCGCTGGCGATCTTCTTCTCCACTCAGTCGCAGTTTTACCTGACGCCCAACAACCTCCTGAACATCCTGGTCAACGCCGCGGTGATCGGGATCATCGCGGCGCCCGGCACCCTGCTGCTCGTGGCCGGCCAGTTTGACCTGTCGGTCGGATCCGGTGCCGCGTTTATTGGTGTGGTCATGGCGTGGAGTGCGGCGCAGTGGGGAATTCCCACGGCGATCCTCCTCAGCATCGTCGCGGGACTGCTGATCGGTATTGTCAACGGTTTTGCGGTGACGGTACTGGGAATCAACGCGCTCATCACGACCCTTGCCACCCTCGCGATCCTGCGTGGACTGGGTCAGGTCATCGCCGGCGGCCAGACGCTGCTGCTGCCCGGCTTCAACGACCTCGGCAACGCGCGGCCGTTCCTCAACATCCCCGTTCCGGTCCTCGTATTCGCGGCCGTGATTATCGTGACGGCGCTCGTGATGAAGTTCACGGTGTTTGGGCGCTCGATGTACGCCATTGGCGCAAACCCGGTGGCCGCACGGCTTGCGGGCATCCGCACGAAGACCGCGATCTTTGGAGGGTTCCTCCTCTCCGGCGCCGCCGTGGTGATTGGTGGCCTGATCCTTGTATCGCAGCTGGGCGCGGCCTCCCCGAATGCCGCGTCTGGCCTCGAGCTCTCGGTGGTAACCGCCGTCATCCTTGGTGGCGCAAGCCTCGCTGGCGGACGCGGAACGATCGTGGGAACCCTCTTGGGTGTGCTGATCCTCGGCACACTCAACAACGGGCTCACGCTGATGAACATCGACTCGTTCTGGCAGGACGTCGCACGTGGTGTGCTGCTGCTCGCCGCCGTCGGGTTCGACCAGCTCCGCCTTCGGCTCACCGCCGACAAGTAGTACACGACACAAACAAAGGAACACACATGGCACCCATCAGAGTCGGAGTCATTGGTGCTGGCAGCTGGACCGTCGCATCGCACCTGCCCAACCTCGCCCGCCACGACGACGTGGAGTTCGTGGGGGTCTCCCGCAAGGGACCGGAGCTCCTCAAGAAGATCGCGGACGAGTACGGATTCCAGGTGGCATCCGAGGACTACCAGGACGTGCTGGATGCCGGTGTGGATGTTGTGGTGGTGGCGAGCCCGTCGGGTTTCCACGCGGAGCACGCCCTCGCGGCACTCGAGTCCGGCGCACACGTGATGTGCGAAAAGCCCGTGACGATCGACCCGGAGAGCGCGTGGATGCTCACGCGTCGCGCCGACGAGCTCGGCAAGGCGTTTGTGGTGTCGTTCGGCTGGAACTACAAGCCCATGGTGCAGAAAGCCAAGTCGATGCTTGACGAGGCGGGAATTGGCCAGCTCGAGCACATGACCGTGCACATGGCCTCGGCGACGCGGGAATTACTCTCCAACACGGGTGCCTACCCCGGCGCCGCCCCCGAGGCGGTTCCGGAGCAGCGAACCTGGACCGACCCTCGCCTCTCCGGTGGTGGTTACGGCCAGGCGCAGCTGACCCACGCGCTTGGCCTCGCCTTCTGGCTCACGGGCGCGCGAGCGGCGTCAGGCTTCGCGACGATGGCGTCCCCCCTGGGTGCACCCGTCGAGCTCCACGACGCGATCGTCTACAACTACGACGGCGGCGGAATTGGTGTGCTCTCCGGCGGCTCTGCCCATCTGGGTGCGGGCGGCAACAAGCACTCCCTCGAGGTGCGCGCCATCGGAAGCGAGGGACAGTTCCTTGTTGACGTCGAGCGCGAGGCCGTGTGGCTGTTCCGCGACGGCGAGGAGACACGTCTGGACCTCTCAGACGGCGACGGCGCGTACGACTGCATCGGCCCCATCGACACGGTACTCGCGGCCGCTCGCGGCGGGGACTACATCAACCAGTCCCCCGCTGAGTTGGGCGCGCGGGTGGTCGAGGCGCTCGACATCGCCTACCGGAGCGCTGCTTCCGGTCAGGTCGAGCGTCGCGCAGGATAGGACCATGACATCCGGAGTCCTGCGCTCCCACCTGTACGTTCCTGCCGACCAGGATCGGCTTCTTGCCGGTGCGCGGTCTCGTGGTGCTGATGCACTGATTCTCGATCTCGAGGATGCCGTGGTCGACTCACACAAGGACGCCGCGTTGAGTGCGACCCTCGACTTTCTCGCGGACGACGCGAGCGGACCCGAACGCTGGGTGCGCGTAAACTCGGGCCACCGTGGGCTCGACGAGATCACTGCACTCGTCGACGCCCACCCGGACGGAATCTGGCTACCCAAGTCGGAGCCCGGCGAGTGGTTTGATCGTGCCCTTGCCGCGATCACCGCGGCCGGCGTGCGCGTGGGAGTGATGATCGAAAGCGCCGCGGGCCTCGTGGGGATGCCCCAACTCCCGCCACTACCCCACGACACCCTCGCCCAGCTGGGTGAGGTGGACCTCGCCGCAGACCTGCGGATTCGGGATACCTCGGACGAGTCAATGGTCCCCTACCGGGCGCGCATTGTGCTGGAGACGGCGATCCGTGGGCTCGCTCCCGCGGTGGCGCCGGTCGACACGCGCCTGGTGGATCTTGAGCGTTTCCGCGCCACCACAACGATGTTGCGCGACCGAGGATTTGGCTCGCGGGCGTGCATCCACCCGTCACAGGTCGCGATAGTGAACGAGGTGTTCGCGGTCGACGAGCAGGAGGTCGAGCGCGCGCGAGTGGTGCTGCGCGAGTTTGACGAGCGGGCGGCGGCAGGGCACGGTGCCTTTGCCACTGACGGCCACATGGCAGACCTCGCCACGATTCGCTGGGCACGTGCCGTCGTGGCGCGCGCGGATGAGTCGGCGTCGTGAGCGTGCTGCTGCCGTTCGCCGAGGACCTGGTACTCGGCGTCGCCCTGCCGCTCGCGCCGGAGGTCACCATCGACGCGGGTCTCGCCGCGCAGTACTTGGCCATCACCGGCGATCCCCTCGGCCCCGCGCTCAGTGATGATGTCTCTGCGCGCCTGACCGGCGCCGCGAGCCGCCTGGCCAACCCCGGCCTTGTGGTGAGCGTCTCGATCGGCCAGTCGACCGTTGCGACGCGCCGGGTGATCGCGAACCTGCAGTACCGCAACCTCACGCTGCTTCGCCCCGTCCACGTGGGCGAGACGCTCGTCACCCGCGTGACGCCGCTCGCAGCCGACTGGACACGCTCCGGCCAGGACCGCGCCAAGGTTCTGCTGGGGATGGAGCTCACCACCACGGCCGGTGCGCTGGTGGCCAGCTACCAGCGGCTGGCACTGCTGCCGGTTACCGACGCGAGCCGACTCGACGCCACCGGGCTTCCGGATGCCCAAGCGCCCGCACCCCTTCTTGACTTTGCCCGCTGCATCCCCACCGAGTGGACCTCCCCCGCCGGATCATCCCTCCCCGGGCCACTCCCCGGGGACGAGTGGACCGATCCTCTCGCCGACACGGTCTCCTCCGCCCGCGAGTTCGTGAGGCTCACGAACAATCTCGCCGCGACACATCGAGACGGACGAGAGGGTCCGGGTGGGCGCAGGCTGGTGTACGGCGGACACACCGTGGGGCTCGCCCAGGCGTCTCTCGCCCGCATGCTCCCCGACCTGGTGACCATCGTGGCGTGGCGCTCGTGTGACCACCTCGCACCCGTCATCGAGGATGACCTGCTCACATTCCACGCCCGGGTCGACGCGGTGGACGTGACCGGCGGATTCCGCCTGGCGGACGTCACGTGTGTCGTGACCGCCCATCGCGAGGGCACCGAACCGGTGGACGTGCTCGAATGGCACCCCGTACTGGCTCTTGCCGGAGGAGAACGATGACCAACCCCGTGAGCCTCCTGTCGGGAATCCGAGTGGTGTCGCTCGAGCAGTACATCGGCGCTCCCTACTGCACGTCCCTGCTTGCGGATGCTGGCGCCGAGGTAATCAAGATCGAGATTCCCGGCTCGGGGGACCCCCGCCGTCACTACGATCCGATGAGAACGGATGCCAACGGCACTCTCAGTGGTGGCTTCGCCTCCTACAACCGCGGAAAGAAGTCCGTTGAGCTTGACCTCACCACACCCGAGGGCCGTGACCGCCTCGGCGCGTTGCTCGAGAGCTCCGACGTCCTGGTCTCCAACCTTCGCCCCGGGTCCCTGGAACGGTTTGGTCTGGGGCGG
The DNA here is from genome assembly GCA_965279605.1 of Rhodoglobus sp. Taxonomy (GTDB): domain Bacteria; phylum Actinomycetota; class Actinomycetes; order Actinomycetales; family Microbacteriaceae; genus Rhodoglobus. Next base: position 145,659 of record CBDIIE010000010.1, on the reverse strand, counting down.
GAAGCCTGTCGGGAACGCTTCCCGGCGCTCGTGGTGTGCGAGATCTCGGGTTTTGGGCAGACGGGACCGTACTCGGCCTGGCCCGCGTTCGACTCCGTAATCCAAGCCATGAGCGGTCTGAGTAGCCTCCTTGGCGAGACGGCGGATTCGCCGCCAGGGCTCGCACCGATGGCCACGATGGACATTCTCGGCGGCGTCTACGCTGCCGTCGGGATCCTGACCGCGCTGGTGGGGCGTCAACGAAGCGGCCTAGGCTCCCACGTGGATGCGTCGATGTACGACATTGGGGCCGCGTTCCTTGAGCGCCCGCTAACCCTCCACGAGTTCACGGGCGATGTGCCCCTGCGCGGCAAGGATCGGTTTAGTCCGGTGGGCAGCTTCCGGGCAGGCGACGGCGGCTGGGTGTCGATGGTGATCCCTACGGATGAGATGTGGCGGCGTTGCTGCGCTGCCATCGGCCGACCCGAGTTGGCAAGCCACCCCGACCTCGACACTGTTCTCAAGCGCGCCGATCGAATGGAGGACCTCATCATTCCGGCGCTTGAGGAGTGGGCGGCGCCCCTGGGGCGGCACGATGCGGCGCGGCTGCTTCGTGAGAGTGGCCAACCCGCGGGCGTCGTGCAGACGATCGACGAGGTCCGGGCGGACCCCCACCTTCGCGAGCGAGGGCTGTTCCAGGAGGTGGACGACCCGAGGGCCAGCAACCCGGATGGCAGCCACCTGGCACTCCCCCGACTTCCCCTGCTCTTCGACGGGGTGGCTCCCGTCCCCGGCCCCATCCCCGCGCTCGGCGAGAACAACAACGACACCTTCTTACGATCGGAGTAGTACCGTGGCGCAGCGTGGCACCATCGGCATCATCAACCCCTACTGGAGCTTCTGGGAGTCCGCCGTCGGGCCCGACTTCCCCGAGGACCGACGTGCACTCGCCCACGCGGGCGAGGAGACACTTCGCCAGTTCGTTGATGTCGCGTGGAGCGTGACGGTCCAGCCGGGTGACGACATTCCCGCGCTGGTTCAGACACTCGACGCCTCGATCGATGCGCTGGTGGTGGTCAGCACGATGGCGGCATCGCCGGGGGCGATCATCCAACTTCTGGATGCCTTCCCAACTACACCCATCGTGGTCTGGGCGGCGCACCGCGGTCGTGCGGTCGAGGCAAACCTGACTCACTCCGGCATCACCGAACGGGGCGGCACGGTCGGCACCCCCATGATCGGGGCACACCTCACCCGGATTGGTCGCCCCTACGACATCGTGGCGGGCGAACTGAGCGACCCTTCGGCGCTGGGCCCGGCCGTGCGCGCGGCGGCAGCCGCGGGTGTGGTCAGGCGGTCACGCCTGGGCATCGTGGGCTCCACTCTCCCGGGCTACGAGTGGGCCCGCATCAGCAACGAGACTCTCGCGAGCGTCGGGGTGACGGCGGTAACCCGCGAGCCCAGCGAACTGGCCGCGCGTATCCCCGATCGCCCGGTCGGTGGCGCGCAGGTGCTCGCCGGGTTCGAGGTCGAGCCCGACGTTCCCGCACCGGCGCTGGAGATGGCCCTGCGCTTCGCGGATGCCCTGCAGAGCCTTGTGGACGACGAGCGCCTCGATGCGGGCACCCTGAACTGCCACGTGCCGGAGTTGCGGCTCGGCCGCGGATCTGCGCCGTGTCTCGCGTTGGGCGCGTGCACGTCGGGGGGTGTTCCCTGGACCTGCACGGGCGACGTCGCGACCTCACTCGCCATGCTCCTCGTCGCGTCGCTCGGTGCCCCCACGCTGTACCACGAGATCGAAGCCCTCGACGAGGTGAGCAACGAGGCGATCCTTGCGAACTCCGGCGAGCACGACGCGCGATTCGCGACCACGGGCACCAAGCGGATTATTGTCAACCCGTGGTTTGATCGCGAGCCGGCAACGGCATCCGCGGAGTTTACGATCGCCCCCGGCCCCGCAAGCCTCGTGGGCATCGCGTCGGGCGCGGATGGCCGTCTCACCGCCGTCGTGGCGACGGGACACTTCACCGACCGCACCTCACACGACTCGGGCACCGCCAACGCCGCATTCGTGTTTGAGTCCGGCTCCATCACCGAGGCGTGGCGGCGATGGAGCCTTGCGGGCGTTGGTCATCACTCGTGTGCGACCGATCGTCACGTCGCACGGGAGATCGAGGCAATGTGCCGCCACCTCGGAATGGGGTTCGTCGAGGTCTAGTGCTCCGCCTGCATCGCCTCGATGTACTCCCGGATGGTCGGAACTGCCGTCAGCCGGTCGCGGAAGAACGTGTTGATGAGGTTCACCACCCGCCCCTGAGCGGCCTCGACGGCGGCAGTTCGTGCCTCCCCGGCCTCCTGGTCGTCCAAGGTGCGCCGCAGGGTGAGGAGGGCCGAGACGATCTCCGTCTCCTCGTCGCCCTCCAGCTCCTGGGTCACCGACAGGATAAGCGAGTCGGCCTGCTCCTGCACGGCGGAGATCGGTATCGCCGAGCCCGGCTGGGTCGCGTTCTGGAGTGTGGTGATCAGCGACCACACCTGGTACAGAATGGTGGCCGGCTCATCAAAAAGCTCCCGCACGAAGGCCGCGTCAACATGCCGGCCCGACAGTCGGAACACGTTGTACATGCGCTTGGCGGCCTTGCCATAGTTGACGCTCTTGGTGAGGTACTTGCGCACCTCTTGCTCGAGACGCTCGACATAGTCGTCTAGCGCGTCATCCGATACGTACTTGGCCACCTTGGCAAACACGGGCACGTCGTCGGCGTCGAGGTACACCTCCTGGAAGTAGGCGTCGAGATACCCGTCCAGGGAGACGATCTCGCCGTCCGGCCCCTCCCAGGTCACGTCGATCACGTTGCTCGCATTGGACAACTGTCCACGCCCCGGATCGGTGACGACCCAGTCGAGCTTGCACCACCCGGGATCCCGCGCGACCTCGTCCCACAGGAGAGTGCGAATGGTGCCGTCGGGAAGTGTCGCCTCCAGCTGCCCCGCCTGAATGTCGGCGGCGGTCCACGTGATGGGGCTGCCCTTGCGGCACTCCCATCCGCCGACGGTGCAGTCGAACTCGTGGGTACCGAGCTTCGCCTCGAGGAACTGGTAGGTCTCGCCACCGAGAGTGGAAAGAACCTTGTCTCGCATGAGCGTCGCGAGGATTCCGCACGCCTCGTCGCGGGTGGGAGCGATGATGTTGAGTCGCTGGAAGTAGTCACAGTCGCCCGGGAAGCTCTGGATCTTGGACTGGGCGGCAGAACCCGACAGCGCCAGGGCACTCTCGGCGATACCCTCAGGCCCCGTGACCTCGACGATCCTGCCGATCCGACGGAAGCGCTCCAGGTCACGGGGGCTGAAGTCCAACATCGAGACCTTGTGACCAAACGTGCCACTCTCGGCATCGATCATCAGCGAATCCTCGTCGGCCTGGGCGGCGGCCAGGGCCGCCAGCCACTGGGTCGTTGACACCTCGTCCAGCTCGATGCCCAGTCGTCGAGCCGAGTCGACGATGCGCTGGATGTCGTCAGTCGCTCCTGCGGAAGAAGCGTCGTTCATGGTGCGGCCTCGCTCTCAACTGTCGGTTGGGGGTGCTCCCGTGTCTGCCACGATCGCGCGGAACAGCGCCGCCTGATCCCGGGCGTCACCGAGGGCATTGTGCGACAGCCTCGACCCGCCCAGGTACAGCGGTGACAGGTACTTCATGCTTGTGCTCGCCCAGGTCGAGCCCGTCTTGCCCATATAGTAGGCCTTCACGTCCACGGCGGAGTGGCCAAACGGGTTCCGCCCGAGGTGACGCTCGAAGTAGTCGGCGACGAACATCCAGTCGAATGGCGTGTTAAACCCGACGAACACCGGAACCTCGCCCGGGGGTGTGACACTCTCCAGCCAGTCGGCGAACTGCTGCATGGCCACGGCCGGGTGAGTGCCCTCGGCAGCCAACTGCTCCATCGATAGGCCCGAGATTTCCAGCGCACCCGGCCGGACCGCCTCAAACTCCGGGGCCAACTCGACATAAAACCCCACCTCGGGTCGATCAACAAGGCACGCCCCAATCGACAGCAGAGCGTACTGGCTGGGGATGGGACCGGCCGTCTCGACGTCAACGGAGATAAGGCATTCGGGGCGATCGGGGGCGGAAGACATGGACTCCACGCTAGCCGTACAGGCTGACGACGGCCTCACGGAAGGCGACCGTGTGTCGCTCCACGTCCGCTGCGCTTGTCGCGGGACACATCAGCGCCATGTTGTGGAAGGGAGTCATGAGCAGCCCACGATTGAGTGCGTGCAGGTGCAGGTACTGCTGCAGCTCGAAGTCGTCTGCCTCGGCGGCCTCACGCCCGTCGTGGGGCGCGGTGGGGCGGAAGCTGTACTCGGCCCGAGCGCCGAGCTGGGTGACCTGCCACGGCACGTCAAACTCGTCGATGGCGGCCTGGACACCCGCGGTCCACTCCGTGCAGCGGTCGATCATGTGGGCGAACGCCTCGGGCGTCAGCACCTCCGACAACGTCGCGCGGATGCCCGCGAGGGAGAGCGCGTTGCCGGCGAGCGTGCCACCCACTCCCCCCACGTCGATGTCTTCAAGGTGCAGCGAGTCGCGGACAGCCTGCGCGAACTCGCGCGTCATCCCGTAGGCGCCCGCGGGTATCCCTCCGCCGATGCTCTTGCCGAGCACAACCGCATCCGGCCGGAGGTCAAGCTCCGCGATGAGCCCACCGGGTCCTGCGCTGAAGGTGTGGGTCTCGTCGATGATGAGGATCGTGCCATAGCGGGTGCACAGCTCCCGAACGGCCTCGTGATAGCCGGGATCCGGCATCACGATGCCAATGTTCGTGAGCGCAGGCTCGATGAGCATGGCCGCGATGTCACCGGCGGCGAGGATGCGCTCAAGAGATTCGACGTCGTTGAACTGCACGACCGCCGTGGTCTGGGCGACATCAACGGGGGCGCCAATGTTGCCGCGCCGAGAGACCACGGCGCCATGGTCGTCCAGGGTCGCGTAGGCCTCGTCGACGGTGCCGTGATAGCTGTAGTCGTGAACGAGGATGCGCGGCCGACCCGTCACCTGCCGGGCGTACCTAATCAGGCTGCGGTTGGCATCCGTTGCCGACAGCGAGAACTGCCAGACGGGAACCTGAAACCGCTCGCTCATCAGCTCCGCTACGGCGGCGGCGTCCTCGGTGGGCAGCATAAACGTCGACCCCCGCGAGAGCTGGGCCTGGATCGCCGCTACGGATGCCTGGGGCGCGTGCCCACACATCGCGCCCGTGTCGCCCAGGCACAGGTCAACGTGGTCAATGCCGTCAACACACGTGAAGTGCGCCCCGGCGGCGTTCTCGACGTACACGGGCCATGGGCCCGGCCACTTCGACATCCACAGCATCGGAACACCGTCGGGCATGTGCTGCACGGCTCGTTCCCACTGCTCGGCAGAACGGGGGCGTCCCGCCCGGAAAACCTCAAGCTCGGACTCCCAGAGGGCGGCGAGCCGCCCACGGTCTTCGTACATGGTGGTGCCTAACTGAGTTTCGCGAGCCTCTTGCGACGAGCGGCAGAGGTGGTCTGGGCGACGATGACCAGGATCAGGGCGAGCAGGAACACGGCCGAGGCGATGACGTTGGCCTCGGCTGGTACGCCGCGCGCCGCGGCGGTGTAGACGTACACGGGGAACGTCGTCACGGCGCCGTTGTTGAACCGCGTGATGATGAAGTCGTCAAAGCTGAGCGCAAACGACAGCAGTGCCGCCGCAGTGATTCCGGGAAGGAGCAGCGGGAAGGTGATCTTCCAGAACACCTGCGTGCTCGAGCCGTAGAGGTCCCGACCCGCCTCCTCAAGGGCGGGGTCCAGGCTTGCCACGCGGGCCTTGACGGTCACCACCACAAAGCTCAGGCAGAACAGCGCGTGGGCGATGATGATGGTGCCGAGCCCTTTGGGCACACCTGCGGACAGGAACTGCGCGGCAAGGCCCGCGCCCAGCACGATCTCCGGGGTGGCCATGGGCAGGAACAGAAGCAGGCTAATCGCGGAGCGGGCACGGAACTTGTAGCGAGAAAGCGCGAGGGCCATCAGCGTGCCCATCGCGGTCGCGATCACCGTGGCGACCACACCCACCAGGATGCTCGTCCCAAAGGCACCACAAACGCTCGGATCCGCGCACACGTTCAGCCACTTGTCGAAGGTAAATCCTCGCCACACAATGTTGGACTTGATGGAGTCATTGAAGGAGAACACGAACGTGTAGACGATCGGCGTCAAGAGGAAAATCAACGCGAGGATCGCATAAACGGGCAACAACCACTTGCCCAGAGAGAAGCGGCTCACAGCAGGTCCTCCGTTCCACTTCGCTTCACATAGAGGCCAACAATCACCAGGATCAGCGCCATCAGGATTACTGACATGGCCGACGCGGCCGGGTAGTTCAGCAGGTTGAGGAAGTTCGCTTCGATGGCATTACCGACCATCTGAGTTTGGGCCGAGCCAAGGAAGGTCGAACTGGCGTTGATGAAGTCACCCGAGGCCGGGATGAAGGTCAACAGGGTTCCCGAGACGATACCGGGCATCGACAGCGGCACGGTCACTTTCCAGAAGGTGGTCGACGGCTTCGCGTACAGGTCCGATCCAGCCTCGAGGTAGCGCGTGTCGAGTCGCTCGAGGGTCGTGTAGATCGGCAGGGTCATAAACGGAATGAAGTTGTAGGTCAAACCGAAGATCACCGAGAAAGCGGTGCCCGTGAGGTGTCCATCCGGTGGGAGGATCGCGAGCGCCTTGAGGGCCTGCACCAGGGGTGTCTCATCCGACATCAGCTGCTTCCATGCGAGCGTCCGCAGCAGAAACGAGATAAAAAACGGCGCGATGACGAGGGTCAGCGCCAGTGCCTGCACAAGGGGCCACTTGCGGGCCGTAACACCAATAAAGTATGCCAACGGGTAGCTGATGATCAGGGCAAAAAACGTCGCCGCGAGCGCGTAGCCGAAGGCCCGCAGGAAGTGTGGCCAGTACTGCTCGATGACCGTCACATAGTTCTCGACCTTAAACGCGGTCTGGAATTGGCCCACGTCGCCAAACTCGACCGGCGCCTGCAGCGAGGTCATGATGAGCGAGACAAACGGCGTCAGGAAGAACAACGCGAGGTAGGCCAGTCCTGGGGCGAGAAGCACCCACGCGATCCAGCTCTTGCGCTTGGGTGCCTGTTCGACGGGTGCCGCTGAGGATCCGAATGCAGCGAAGGCCATCGTTAGGCCTCCTCGATCTCCGCGAGCAGCTCATCCCGGGTCTGAACCGCGATGGTCGCGGTGTCGGTGTCCGAGGAGAACTTCGGCCCGGGCTCCGGCTCATCCACGAGGCCAAAGCCGTGATCAACAGTCCATGCGACCCACACCTCGGCGCCCTCGTGCACAACGGGCCCAAAGACCATGTTCTGCGCGAAAACCGAGATGGGGCCAATACCCGGAACAACAACCTGGTACTGCGTGCTAACGCCGCTGAACGAGACGTCAGTGACTCGCCCGGGGCCAAGCACGTTGAGGCCCGGAGTCTTCTTCGGCGCACTCGTGTGGAGCATCAGCTTCTCGGGACGCACGCCGATCGTGACCTCACCGGCGTGGCGCTGGGCACGATCCTTGGGTACCTCGATCTTGACGCCCGCGATGTCGACAACGATGGTGTCTCCCGAGGAGGCGGTCACCTTGCCCACAAAGAGGTTCGACTGACCCAGGAAGTTGGCGACAAAAGCCGTCTTCGGCAGCTCGTAGAGCTCCTCGGGCGCGCCCATCTGCTCGATCTCGCCCTTGTTCATCACCGCGACCGTGTCGGCCATGGTCATGGCCTCCTCCTGGTCGTGTGTGACGTGAAGGAAGGTGAGACCCACCTCGTTCTGGATCGACTTGAGCTCAAGCTGCATCTGGCGACGGAGCTTGAGGTCAAGGGCGCCCAGAGGCTCGTCGAGGAGCAACAGGGCGGGTCGGTTGACGACGGCACGGGCCAGGGCCACACGCTGCTGCTGACCGCCCGAGAGCTGCTGCGGCTTGCGGGCCGACAGGTGGTCGAGCTCGACCAACCGAAGAGCCTCGTGAGCCTTGCCCACGGGGTCGGCGATCTTGCGGCGCCGAAGTCCAAAGGCGACGTTCTCGAGGACCGTCATATGGGGAAAAAGAGCGTAGCTCTGGAACACCGTGTTGACGGGTCGCTTGAACGGCTTGACGTTCGTGACATCCTTGCCGCCGATCAGGATGCGACCGGCCGTGGGCTGCTCGAGGCCAGCGACCAGACGCAGGGTTGTGGTCTTGCCACACCCCGAGGGGCCGAGCAGGGCAAAAAACGAACCCGCGGGGATGACCAGGTCGAGATCCTCGATCGCCGTGAACCCCGGAAACCGCTTGTTGATCCCGACGAGTTCGAGATCCGCCCCCGCCTCAGCGAACGCGCCAGTTGCCATCAGGCGCCCAGCTCGACGCGCTGGAACTCGGCGTTGAACTCCTGGTCCTCCGCGGAGTCGAGGGTGCGGAAGATGTGAGCGTTGCTGAGCGTCTCCTCGTTCGGGAAGATCAGCTGGTTCTCGGCGATCTCGGGGTACAGCTCGGCGGCGACCTCGGCGGCGCCCACGACGGGAGTGATGTAGTTCACCCACGCGGCGACCTCGGCCGCAACCTCGGGCTCGTAGTAGTAGTTCATCAGCGTCTCGGCGTTCTTCTTGCGCGTCGAACCCATGGGAACCACAAACGTGTCACCCCACAAGGTTCCGCCACTGTCCGGAAGAGCGAACTTGAACCGCTCGTAGCCGACCTCGGCGTTGAGCACCGTGATGTCGCCGGACCAGCAGATACCCGCGATCGCGTCACCGGCAATGAAGTCCTGCATGTACTCGTTGCCCTTGATGCCAAAAATCTGGCCGCTCGTGACGTGCTCCTCGAGTACGGCAATTCCTGCGGCGAACTCGTCCGAGCCCCATTCCGGCGACGAGATGTCGACGCCCTGCGAGAGGAGGATGAGTCCCATCGTGTCGCGGAGCTCGCTGAGCACGGTGACCTTGCCCTTGAGGGCGGGCTTCCACAGGTCGTCGACCGACTCGAGGCCAGCAGGGAGTGCCTCGGTGTCCCACGCGAGACCCGCAAAGCCGTTCTGCCAGGGCAGCGACTTCATCCGGCCCGGGTCGAAGTCGGGGTTGAGGAGGGACGGCGCGAGGTTGGCCTTGTTGGGGATGTTGGCGGCATCCAACTCCTGCACGTAGCCGAAGCGGATGAGGCGAGCGATCATCCACTCGGTGAGACAGAACGTGTCGTACCCGGGGAACTGGCCCAGGGCGAGCTGGTCCTTGATGGTGCCGTAAAACGTGTTGTTGTCGTCCACGTCGACGCGGTACTCGACCGCGATTCCCGTCTCCTCTTCGAAGCGCATCAGCGTGGGCGATGCACCAGAGTCATCCTCGTCGATATAGGCGGGCCAGTTGCCCCACACGAGCGTGGGGTCATTGGCCGAGTTGTCCTCGGCGGGCTTGGGGGCGGACGAACCCGCCGGCGCACAGGCGGCGAGTGCGAGTGCACCGGCCCCGATTCCCGCACCCTGAAGCAGGTGGCGGCGGCTGAACTGCGCCTGCCGCGCCTGGAGCACGAGCTGACGAACGATCGGGTCCTGTGGAAGTGATCTGGTCATTGGGGGCAGCCTCCTCGAAGTTCACGCGTTGCTGAATCCTGTCATACGAGCGCGCGCGCTCACACCCCTTACGGGCATAAGGCGCAGTTTGTAACAAAAATTTCACGGAATCAGTACATTCACGCCGAAAAATTGTGCGGAATCCATGGTCTCACCCCGGTACTCTGTCGATCATGAAGGTCGCCGTTCCCACGGAAATCAAGAACAACGAGTTTCGGGTTGCCATCACCCCCGCGGGTGTGCACGACCTGGTCTCCCACGGTCACGACGTTGTGATCCAGGCGGGGGCGGGTCTGGGTTCGTCGATCTCCGACGAGGCCTATGTCGCCGCCGGCGCCACGATCGCACCCGACGCGGAAAGCACCTGGAGCGCCGCCGACCTGCTGCTCAAGGTCAAGGAGCCGGTCGCATCCGAGTACGGCTACTTTCGTGATGACCTCCTCCTGTTCACCTACCTCCACCTCGCCGCCGAACCCGAACTCACGGCGGCCCTGCTGACCTCCAAGGTCACCGCCATCGCGTATGAGACCGTGCAGCTGCCGTCGCGCGCGTTGCCTCTTCTTGCACCGATGAGCGAGGTCGCGGGCCGTCTCGCCCCGATTGTTGGCGCCAACGCGATGATGAAGCCCAACGGTGGCCCCGGCCTCCTGGTGCCCGGCGTTCCCGGCACACACGCGGCCCGTGTGGTTGTGCTCGGTGGTGGAGTTGCCGGAACCAATGCGGTGTCGGTTGCGGTGGGCCTTGGTGCCGAGGTCACCGTGCTCGACACCAACATCCAGCGCCTTCGGGAACTCGACGCCCTGTACGCGGGGCGGGTACGAACCATCGCCTCGAACGGTTTTGAGATCGAGCGCGCCCTGCTCGCCGCGGACCTCGTGATCGGCTCGGTCCTCGTTCCCGGAGCCAAGGCACCCAAGCTGGTGAGCAACGACCTCGTCTCGCGCATGAAGCCGGGCAGTGTGCTCGTGGACATCGCCGTCGACCAGGGCGGATGCTTCGCCGACACGCGGCCCACCACCCACGCCGACCCCACCTACGCCGTGCACGGTTCGCTGTTCTACTGCGTCGCCAACATGCCCGGCGCCGTGCCCAACACGTCGACCTACGCGCTGACCAACGCAACGATGCCCTACGTGCGGGCAATCGCCTCATCGGGGTGGAGGGACGCACTGCGCGCCGATGCCGCGCTCGCACTCGGGCTCAATACCCACGCGGGCAGCGTCGTCAACCAGCAGGTCGCATCCGCGCATGGGCTAGAACACGTCGACCTCCAGTGGGCTCTCGCCTAGGCAAGGAGCGCTCGCCCGACGGAACCGTCGGGGCGTAGCCGCCAGCACACGCCCGGCTCAGGCGGCAGCGGGGGCGGAATCACACGAGACCGTGTGAGTGAGCGAAAGTCGGCGATCGCGCACGCGTCGAAGAGCACTTCGCTGGATGCGCGCAGGGAGGTCAGCAGTCCCCAGCGCGACTGCCACTCCTCCACGTCTCCGACCACAACCACACCCGTGAGATCCCCGGGCGTGGGGCCCAGCGAGTCGACCCCGCGGACCACGCGCCCCGCCCCGGCCAGGCGGCTCGCAAGGGCCGCTGCACGGGTGGTTGCGACCACGATCGGTCGTCCCGCTGGCCACGTGTCCCACGTCAGCGGTGTGGTAGCGGCGACGGAGGGCTCCACGAACGCCACCTGCATACGATGTCCTCGCCATCGGGCCGCTCCGGGACTTCCTGCCTCGAGTGCATGTGTGCTCTCACCCCCGGCGAGCACCCAATCCTGTCGGGTGGTGTGGCGGAGCATCAGCCGGGCCGGTGCCAAGGCGGCGATCGAGTGAAGGTCGCCGGGGAGACGCTGGGCCGACAGGACAACGTGGATGCCTCGGCCTGGCCCCTCCCGGAGCACACGCTCGAGAGAATCCAGCCACGCGGCCCGGTGCTCGGCACCAAAACGCGAGACAAGTGCGTCGACGTCATCGATCGCGAGGAGGATCGGTTCACCGGGGGCATGTGCATCGAGCATCCCCACTAGACGCACGAGGCCATCCCAGGCGGCCGCGGGATCAGACGACAGCCGTTCTCCGCCCACCACCGACAGGGTGGTCGATTTGCCACTGCGTGGCCCCCCGAGCACAAGCAGATGACCGTCAACGCGGGGATCGTAGGTCGCCGTCGCCTGACGTTGCTCGTGCGGCAGGTCTACCAGCCCCACCACAATTCCCTCGGCCGGGCGAGCCAGAGCGGTTGCCTCAACACGCTCCGGAAGCGGGTCACACCACGGGCGGCGGGGTGGCGGCGAGCCGGTCCACGCGGCAGCGGCCGCCTCGATGTCGACCCTCTCGGCGAGCGCCACCTGGAAAACAACGGGCTCCCCCGCCGCAGACGTCACGACGGCACGCCCCCGCGGACTCACCGGCAGTTCTGCCGCGGTGTCCGCTCCCACCACGGCGAGGCTGTCGGCACGATTGTTCACACGAAGGGACACCCTGAGGTCGGCGTTGGCAAGAACACCATCACGAATAACGCCTGCCGGTCGTTGGGTACACAGCACGAGGTGCATTCCCAGCGAGCGTCCACGAGCAGCGATGTCCGTAAAGACGGCCTGGAGGTCGGGATGCTCGAGGAGCATCGCGGCGAACTCGTCAACCACAATGACAAGGCGAGGCAACGAGGCGGCCTCGACCGACCGGGCGCCCTCCCGCGCCAGCGCCCGCTCTCGATAGCGGAGTTCCGCTCGGAGGCTCTGGAGCGCACGTTCCGTCTCGACGGCATCGAGGTCGGTGATGAGTCCGACCGTGTGCGGGAGGGTGCGGAGCGGTTCGAAGGCCGAGCCACCCTTGTAATCGACCAACAAAAAACAGACCCGCTCGGGCGGGTGAGCGGCCGCCATTGCACTGACCCACGTCACGAGGAGCTCACTCTTGCCACTGCCCGTGGTGCCCCCGACCACGGCATGGGGCCCGTCCGCGACTAGGTCCACCGTCACGGGACCCGCCGCCGAGACCCCCAGCTCGCAGGCAAGCGTCTCGTCCGTGGGGTCCGGACGCCTCGTGATGGTCCTGAGGGCCACGGCCTCCGGCATGCTCATGGCACCGGCACCGCGGCCCGCGTCTCGTGCATCCCTGGCGACGCGCTGGGCCCAGCTGACCGCCTGGGTCTCCGACACGAAGGTGGGGTCGAGTTCCCGTCGGAGCAGACGATCGGGATGCTGCGCGATGCGACCGGGCCCACCGGTCGCGACCTCGACAACCACTTGGCACCCGCGGGGAAGCTCGGATTCGGTTGCCGCCCACGAAATGGTTGCCACGGGCTCGTTCGAGCCCAGAGCACCGAAGACGACCGTCGTGTCGTCGTGTGGCAACTCGCGCAGCCGATGCGGCAGCGCATGGACCCAGGCGGCGGCGGTGGTGGATGCGGCAACCCAGTGGAGGTCGGGCGCCAGATCCCGCGCCACCTGAACCACCAAGCCTCGCGCGCACGCGCGAGCGGCGGGTGACGGTCCACATACCCCGATGCCCAATCGAGGATCAATCCGGATCGGCCCGTCGGGTAGCCAGCGGGCACGCTCGGCCAAGCCACGGAGCACCTCGGCCGTCTCGCGGTCGTCACCCGGGGAGCCGTCACACGTGAGCACACTGGGAATCCGGCCCCGACCCACCACAACGACCAGGTCGTCGCTGGACCGCTGCCACAGGCCGCGGTCCGTGTCACGACGATCGACGATCGACAGCCCATCCGGGGTTGCCTCGTCCAAACCTGCTCGTTCGTTCTCGTGCGCGCGAACAATCTCCGCCGTCACGGTCACGATCTCTCGCCGCACACGGGCGAGGTCACGACGCCGGGAACGTCGTGCACTCCACCACTGGTCGGCCACGCTCGCCAGTGCGGTCACGGGGCCGAGGGCCGCGAAGATGAGGGCGAACGGCGACCCTGTTGCGAGCCAGATCACCACCGAGACCACGACAGGAGCAAGCACGGCGACGACGGGAAACCGCCAGGAGGGGGGTGGTGCCGGCGGCGAGGGCAGCGTGATGCGATCGTCTGTCATGACACCAGCGTCGGCGGGCGCGCGGGCCGGTCCGCTGATCACGCTCAGATCCGTGGAAAGGCGCGCCACACGCCGTGTGGTTTAGGAGAGGTTAGCTGACCACAAAAAACTGCTCGCCAATGTCCACCCGCGTGCCGCGAACAATGCGATACCGCTTGCCGGGCTCACATCGGCGCGCGGGCCGCTCGGGCTCGCGCACGACCGTGCCGTTGCCGGAGTACCGGTCACTCACCCAAAACGCCCCGCCCTCCTGGCCAAACTCCAGGTGGGTCTTGGAGACCGATTTGCCGGGGTCAGAGATCGTGACCATCGCGTCAAAAAACTCGCCCGGCTCGGGTATGGGGTTGCGTCCCAGGAGACCTGCGCCCGTCACCGTGACACTCTCCCCCGTGCTGAACTGCAGCACAAACCGGTCGCCGCGCGCACCCGGTGCGACGATACGCGTGGCGTCGATGTCGTCCTCGTCGTCATCATCTGGCACGTCGACGGGCTGCAAGTAGACGACGGCGGGAGCATCAACGACCGGCGTTGGAGGCACCACCGGTACGACCGGGGCGACCGATGCGGCCCCGGAGCCCCAGGGGAACGGGTCAAGGGCAACCGTGTCACGAGCGCGAGTTGCAGGGCTGCGAACAAAGCCACACTCGCCACAGAAGATGTCGGCGGCGGACATGAGCGCACCACACTGCGCACACCACCCCGCACCGCGACTCTCGGCGTCGACAAGGGCTTCTTCGATCGCCGCGTCCAGGCTGGTCTCCGGCGCGGGCACCGGCTCTGGTTCCGGGTCTGGCCCCGGCTCCGGTTCCGGCCCCGGCTCCGCTTGGTTTGCCACAACGTGATCCACGGCTCGGGCCCCCGGAGCAACCTCGTCTGCCATGGGCTCATCGGGCATCACGACAGGGGCGATGAAGGCGGGAGAAACCAGCTCGTCTACGGGCGCAGCGTGTGACGCCACAACTCGAGAGTGGGATGTCTGCCGGGCCGCGACAGGACGACCGCACTCGCCGCAGAACATTGCCCCCGCGGGGAGTTCTGTCGCGCAGTAGGAACAGGTCACGAGGGTCCTTCTATCGCGTGAAGAGCTTCCTGACACTATAACCACCCAGCGAGCGCACCGAGACCCGGGCCTTGATCCGCTCCCACCGGGTGCGCCCCGCATCCAATGCCGCGCGCAGCTCGTCTACCGCGCGCCACACGCTGTCGGCGTCGGATGGCGCGGGCTCGTCCGGCGAGAACACCGCACGGTCCGCGACGGCCGCGAGCACCTGCGCCTGAACGCCGCCGACGATCCCGGCCACCTCACTTCGTGTCGCAGACGCCGCCGGACTCAGGCCGTGATCCACCACGGCATCCTCAAACTCCTGCCAGCCTCCGCGGATGCGCTCGATCGACGTGGGAGCTCGCCGGCGCAATGCCCGACGGCGAAGCTTGGCAACAATCACCACAATCAACGGAGAGGCCACAATGGCCGCCACCAGCAGCACCCAGCCAATAACACGCACAATCGCAAGAATCACCTGAAGCACGGGGTTGAGGTCCGGGGGCAACTCGCGCTCACTATCGGGAGCCGTCTGTCGATCAAAGTTCTCCGACTCGACGACGGGAGGTGGCACGATGGTGGGCGGGCGCGAGACCTGGGCGTTGTCCTCGGGAAGCTCGTCCGGAATCTCGCGGAAGGGCGGGGTGGGGTCAACCATCACCCAACCGCGCTGCGCCGTGTTGACCTCGATCCACGCCACAACATCAGAACCACGAACCTGCCCACCGTCGGGCACAAACCCCATCACCACTCGCGTGGGGAAACCCAACTCGCGCGCCATCAGGGCCGCAGCGACCGCGTACTGCTCGGCGTCGCCCACCATACGTGGCGCAGTGAACAACTCCGTGATGCGGTCGATCGCGTGGCCAGACCTGCTTGGGGGCTCGTCCTCCCCCACACCGTGGCTGATGTAGCCGTCGGTGGCGAGGCCCTCAAGCATCGCCACCAGTCGCGCACCTGCACCTTCGACAGAGTCGGTGTATCGGTCGAGAGCGGTCGCGATGTCCTCGGGCAGCTCAATCGTCTGGGGCACCAAGGCCGAGCCAGGGTCGAGGCTGGCCAGCTCACCGCGGGCGATCGGCGCGGGCGCGACCGCGGTAAGCGTGTACGAGTCCCCCTCGGCGAGACCACCCAGCACGGCCGCGGTACCCGTCACGTCGTTGTAGAAGAAGGCGTTGCGGCGCTCAGCGGATGTTTGGCCGGCGAAGGAGATCGATTCGAGCTGTCCCACGGTCGGCACCCACACACCCGAGTAGTCCTGGATCCCGATACCCACCGAGACCGGTTCCCCCGGTGTCGCCGACTGGTCAACCGTCGACGGCACCCGCGTGAACGACCCGGACAGGCTGGGGGCGTCCGCGCTTCCCACCGAAAAGACCACACCGTCGTAGGTGTCAAGTGTGGCGAGCCGCACGAGTTGACCGTCGCCGACTCCCGTGGCCGTGAACAGTACGGAGTCAACCGCCGATTCCTGCCAGTAGCTCCGGAAGCCAGACAGGGGGCTGACGTAGTCCCGAGGATCAAACGGTTGTTCGACGGCCGTGCGGATCACCGTGCGCTGCTCGACGGGCGGGAGCGTTGCGGCCGCCGCAACGGCGGCAGCGGATGAGATGGCGAGGATAAGCACGGCGCCAACGAGGGTGCGCAGCCCGGCCGCCCCGGCATCCACCCGTTCCACCGGGCCGGTCGGGCCCGCCAGAAGACGGATGGCCGCTCGCCGTCTGCGCCATCGGAACCACACCAGCCAGAGAAGTACCGCCACGAGCAAGGCGAGCGGAGTGACGATCGCACGAACGGGCTCGTCCGGCCCAAACATGATCGCGACGATGTACAGCACAATCGGGGCGAGTACTGCCAACTCGCGGTATCGCGCGCGCAGCGCAACCGACAGGCCACCAGTCACCGTCACAAGAACGAGCACGAGGGCGGGCACGAGCAGAGCCTCGTACGCTCCCACGGGAAGGGTGATCGTCACGAGCTGCTTCCAGCCCAGCGCCACGCCACTGACGAGGGTGATGAGGCCCTCCACCGTGGGCAGTACAACCATCTGGGCCTGGGACGGCACCGCCGTGGGCACACCCACCACCACAAAGCCCACCACGGTCACAACCATCACGAGCCACGCCGGCCAGCGCCAGAGCGCCCCCGCCACCGCGACGAGGGTTCCCACGACCAGCCCGGCAATGACTACAACAACGAGGGCCGGCGACTCGTAGATGGGCCAGAGGGCTACCGACGCGATCGCGGTGGTGACCCAGAGCATCCCGGTATTCACGAGGATCTCGCTCCACGATCGAGTGGGTCTCATGCCGCGGCCGATCGTGAGAGGGCC
The DNA here is from genome assembly GCA_965279605.1 of Rhodoglobus sp. Classification (GTDB taxonomy): domain Bacteria; phylum Actinomycetota; class Actinomycetes; order Actinomycetales; family Microbacteriaceae; genus Rhodoglobus. Next base: position 128,628 of record CBDIIE010000010.1, on the reverse strand, counting down.
TTCTGGAGGTCATCGAGGTACCCGATGGTCAACACGCTGAGGCCCGCCACCCGTCGCAGGCCTGGCTTGGTCTCGGGGTCACAGACGACCGCCACAACTTCGACGTCGAGCGGGAACTTGGTGGAGGCCGCACGAAGCTCCTGAGGGGTAGCGCCAGACCCACACACGAGGAAAGCCACCGAGACGCCGCCGGCCTGTTCGCCGGTGACCCGCGCGACGTCGGTGATGGCGAGGGCGGACTCGGTGTGCTCAACCAGAGCCAGATCGTCGAGGAGTCTGCTGCGCGAAATCGTCGACAGGCGGCGCACCGCAAACAGCTTGCGTTTGGCGAATTGAGGAGTCGACTCGCTGGCGACGACGGTGAGGGTGCGCGCGTCGCGAATGGCGCGGGCACCGAGCGAGCCGGCAACACTCACGGCAAGTTCGAACTCGTCGTCATTGCCGTAGTCGCTCGAGGCGAGACTCAGGGCAATGACGAGATGGCTTCGGCGCGTCTCCTCAAACTGGCGAACCATGTGCACGCCCGTGCGCGCGGTGGACTTCCAGTGAATGTAGCGCCGGTCGTCCCCCGGAACGTACTCGCGCAGCGCGTGGAACGAGACGTCGTTGTTGGAGAGATCCCGCGTGGGGTTTCCCTCGAGGTCACGAATGAGTCCCGTGCTCATACTGGGGATGCCAATGGTCCGTGGATGCACAAACAGCTCGGCCACGTCGCCCCAGACGAGCTCCCGTCGCACGAGACCCACGGGATCGGCGCGCACGGTGCGCACGGGACCAACCGGAACCACACCACGCCGCACACTCGGGATGGCAAACTCCCGTGCATCCGACCCGCCGGAGGGAAGCCCGGGCAGGGCAAGTTCCACAAGCCCGAGCCCCACCGGCACCTCGACGGTCACCCCAAGCGCACTGCGCCGTGCGGGGTTGGTGATGGCTATCTCCCCAATTGCGGGCTCCCCCACCACCACGCGACTGTGGGGAACCTCGAGCGTGATCGCGACCGGCGATCGACCGATGAGGTACAGGACGGCAATGCCCAACAACGCGAGCATCGCCCAACCCACGACGACGAGCTCCAGGATTCCGAGTCCGTACCCAAACGCGAGTGAGATCGGAACAACCAGCAACGCCGCCCAGCCCAGGGGGGTGACGACGGCAGCAACTCGCCCCAGCGCGCGACCAACAACCGTGCGGACCACGGTCGCCGCACGGACCGTCGCCACGATCGCATCCGCAAGGAACCCCGTGCGATCGCCGACGATTCGGGTGCGCGCGTTCGTCAGCCCACGCGAGCCGGTGGTGAACTGGGTGTCGAACCGTGATGCCGTTGCCGTCGAGCGTGACAGCGACCGCGCGGACCCGGTCTGGGACCGCGCGGTCGACGTGTCGCTCGCTCGGGTGGGCACTACTGCACCGCTTGCCGATCACTCGGGGGTGGGGTCTCGATCAGAATCTGGCTCATCACACTCGAGGCGGTCACGCCGTCGAACTCGGCCTCGGGGTCGATGATGAGGCGGTGCGCAAGCACTGGCTCGGCGAGAGCCTTGACGTCGTCGGGGATGACGTAGTGGCGTCCACTCGCAGCGGCGAGAGTCTTTGCCGTGCGGATGAGCGCGAGAGCCCCGCGGACGCTCGCGCCCAGGCGCACTTCCGTCGCGGTGCGGGTCGACTCAACAAGGCGGCCGACGTAGTCGTTGATGGTGGGGTCAACGTGAACGGTCCGCGCCAGCTGGCCCATCTCGACGACAACATCGGCCGTGACGATCGGCGGAACGATGTGGTCGTGTGCACGCACCGACGACCCCTCAAGAATCCGCATGGTCGAGGCGTGGTCCGGGTAGCCGATCGACGTCTTCATAATAAAGCGGTCGAGCTGGGCCTCGGGCAGACGGTACGTACCGGCCTGCTCGATGGGGTTTTGGGTCGCGATCACCATAAAGGGTGCCTCGACCGGGTGAGTAACGCCGTCAACGGTGACCCGGCCCTCCTCCATCACCTCGAGGAGTGCCGACTGCGTCTTGGGGCTGGCACGGTTGATCTCGTCCGCCAGAACGATGTTGGCGAACACCGGGCCCGGGTGAAACTCGAACTCGGCCTTGCCCTGGTCGTAGATCGTCACGCCGGTGATGTCACCCGGCAGCAGGTCCGGGGTGAACTGGATACGCGAGCTTGTTCCGGCGACGGACTGTGCCATGGCACGCGCAAACGAGGTCTTTCCCGTGCCCGGGAAGTCCTCGAGGAGCAGGTGGCCTTCGCTCAGCAGGGCCGTGAAGCCGAGCCGAATCACGAAGGTCTTGCCCAGAAGCACCTGGTCGACGTTTGCCACTAGTCGGTTAAAGATGTCGGAGAACCAGGTGGCCTGTTCCGCGGTCATGCTCATGGTGTTCCCCTAGTCGTAGTCAAAACCGTTGTAGCTGATGTCGTAGGTCTGCCCGCCATTCGCGATCACACGGATCGTGAGGTACGGGGTGTCGGTGGGACCCGCATCCACGTGGCACGTCGGGCTCGGACCGACGATACTCGTGAACGTGCCGTCGCCCGGTGCGATGCCACAGGCGAGTTGGACGTCCTCGTAGCTGCCAACCGGCCAGCCACTGATCTGGAAGGTACCCGAGTTCACCGGGATCGCCTCGATCTCCTCGGTCAGCGGGTCATCGACGACGTCGTGCGTAAAAACAACTCCCGAAGCGCGGGGGTCGACGGGGACGCCGAGGGCGAACGGCGCGGATGCGGTGTCCTGGCAAACCTGTTGGCCGGAGTAGGTGCGGCAGGCCCGCACCGTCACGGAAACCGAACTGCCGTACTGGAGAGGCTCCGCCGCGAGGAAGGCGCCGAGGCTCACTGGGCCGTACTCGGTGCTGCCGTTCAGGCGGTAGTACAGCGTGAAATCGGACGTGATTGGCGTGTCGCCCATCTCACCTCCGGTCACCGTGAAGTCGAAGACCTGCCCGTTTGCCGACGGCCCGGCCCAGAACAGGTTCGTGATCACTCCCGGCTTGGTCACGGCGGTGACGGACGCGCTCGCCGTACATCCCTGCCCGTTGTAGGCAAACACGACCAGCGAGTACTGACCATTGGCCGACAGGCCCGTGAACGTGGTGGAGGTCGCGGTTCCGGTGCTTCGGACGGTTGCGCTGCCCGGCGTGACAACCCCACTCGGTGAGCAGGTCGGCACACTGCCGGTGTACGCCGCCGCGTAGTAGTTCGTGACCGGGCGGCCGTTGTTCGAGAATGACCCCGACCACGTCAGCGAGATCTCGGTGTCGCTGATCGTCGTCGCGACAGGTGCCGACTCCGCGATCGGCGGCCCGGCGGGTGTGCCCTGGCCCGACGAGGAGTTCCAGGTCGTGAGGGGGCCGTACGAGTCGTTCCGCGCGCTCACCGTGAAGGTTGTCGCGACGCCATTGGTGAGCGAGGAGTCAACGATGTCGGTTGTACACGTCGAGGTCGTGCATCCGACCGTGGTGGTCGCACCGCCCGCGGTCACCACATAGGTCGTCACCGCCGACCCATTGGTGGGCGTCGGCACACGATCCCAACGGATTCGCAGGCCTCCGTCGAGCGGCTGTGCGTCGAGCCCGGTGGGGGCGGCGGGAACGACGTCAGACCACACGCCATCCACAAACGTCACGGGGTCGCTGTCACCGATCGCATTCGTCGCCACCACCGTGACACGCACCGCGTTCGCGGAGCCGTTGCCCGGCGTCGGAATCGCGCATGTGGTCCCGGCGCAGTTGGTCACCGCGACGGCTCCACTGGCCACCGTGGTGGTTGTGACGCGGTAGTTCGTGATCGGGGAGTTGTTGAAGTTGCCCGCGTTCCAGCGCATCGTGAGCTGCTGATCCCCAAAGGCGGTGGGCGCGAGGGCCGTGATGGGGTCGGGACGATCCTGAACGGAAATGGTGATTGTGCCCCACACAAATCGCGAGGGGTCGTTGGTCGCGTCAGCGACCTGATACTGCAGGGTGAGGTCACCCGGGGATGCCGTCGAGTCCACCGTCACGCTCAGCGTCGACTTGTCAGCACTCGGCTGAACGCTCACGCCCGCGGGAAGACCGGACCCGTCGAGGCCTCGGATATCGAGCACACGAAGTGCTTGGCCAGGGAAGGGATTTGTTGCCTGGTCGTTGGCAAGGACGTCGACGGTGGTGGTGACGCCTCGGCGCGCGATGGCCGAATCCGGCGTCGGCACGAGCAGGGGTCTCGTGGATGCGACAACCCGGAGCTCGATGCGTCCCGACTTGCCCTCAACCAGGTCATCCCGAACTGCCAGGGTCATGGCCGTGGTTGTCCCCTTCACCGCGGTGGAATCCGCACGGAGCGTGAGTGTGCTCCCGTTCAAGGCGTAGCTGAAACCCGTCGGCAACGGAGCAACCACCGAGTAAACCAACTCGTCGAGGTCGTCCGGGTAGGGGTAGTTCGTCAGGCGCACGAGGTCGATGGACTTCTCCTGTCCGGGCTCGAAGTCCAGCACGGCCCCGCCGAACACGGGTGGCTGGTTGTCGCGGGGCAGGACCGTGATGGGCAGCACAAGGGTTGCCGTTCGCCCCTCGGGGTCGGTTGCCGACGTGCCGTCCGTCACCTCGAACGAGATTGAGGCCGGCCCGAAGTACTTCTCGGCCGACGTGAACACCAAGGTGTCCTCGTCAACAACGAGGTTGTCCCCGTTGGAATGGGTTGCCTCGACCGTGCTCGAGTCGGTCAGCCGCACCTGCTTTCCACCAACGGCGATGACGTAGTCGTTGATATTAATGCGCAGCTGGTCCTCGCTGTTGACGCGAAGCGCCGGGGCGCGGCCATCGAGCTGAGGCAAGGCATCTTCGAACCCCGGCACCCGAATAAAACCGTAGCTAAAGACGGTGTCATCCTCGGGGTGGGTGACCTTAAAGGGGATGATCTGGCTGCGGTCCTCAATCGTAACCTCAATGCGCTTGTTGGATGTGACCTGAGCCACATCGCCGTACCCGGTGTACACGGACAGTCCCAGCGAGCGCGGATCCCCGTCGGCAAAGAACACGTTGGCGAGCACGTCCACCACGACCGTATCGCGATCGAGAATGTCGGACAGCCTGAGAACGCTGTCGGAGGCGATGGGATACGCCAGCGGTGCATCCTCGCTCACCCGCACGCGGATGAAGTTCTGGCTGGTGCCCCCGCTGCCGTTCTCGATCGAATAGATCACGCCGTACGTTCCCGGCGTGCGCGGCGGAGTCACCTGCACCACGTCGTCAACGATGACGGCCGTTGTGACGTCGTCATTGGGCTCGGCCGAGACGATCGTGAGCGGGCTGCCATCGGGGTCCGAGTCGTTGGCCAGGACCTGAACGGAGACCGTCACGCCGGGTCGTACGGTCACCTCGTCGACAATTGCGACGGGATTGCGGGCACCGTCCAGTCGGGGGCTGATGCCAATACGAATGGTCCCGGTGGCTTTCGCTCCGAGCGAGTCGATCACGGAGTACGAGAAGGTGTCGGTGCCCGCGGAGTAGTCGCCCGCCCGGTACTCGATGGTGTCGGACTCGGTGGAGACCACGGCACCCTTGTCGGGGTTACTCGACTGCCCCAGGAGAACAACGGAATCACCATCCGGATCGATCCCGGAGAGCGGTATGCGCACTCGGACGGTCTCGCCGGCAAGCACCCGCGCCGTCACGGTGGCGGGCACCGGCGGGTTGTTGGTTGCCGCATCTGGCTCACGAACGGCAATCCGCACGAGCGCTGTTGCCGCCTGGCCATCGGGTCCGGTGACCTGGTAGGCGGCAGTGAAGTTGCCCGTTCGTTGTGGCGCGAGATAACGCAGCACCGACCCCGATGCGAAGAGAAGCCCCGAATCGTCAGGCAGGTTCTGGGCCAGGCGCGGTTCGAGAGTGAGGTCGCGGCCGTCTGGATGCTCGTCGTTGGCGAGTACCGGGATGTCGATTGCCTCGCCCACTCGAACGGTGACGCTGTCGTCCTCGGCGATGGGCGGCTGCAGGCGCGCGGGCGTCGGGATCTCGATGACCGTGATCACCCCTTCCGCCTCGGCGAGTCCGTTGGACACCCGATAGTTGAAGGTCACGGGACCGTCGTCGAGGGGAGCCTCGAGGCTCACTCGCACGATGCGTTGCTCGAGGACCTCGGCGCGAACGCCCGAACCGACAGGCACGTTCATCACGCCGGTCACCAGCAGCACACCACCGGCCGGGTCAACGTCGGTGCCGGCGACGTCGACCCGCTCGTTGCGCAGCGTCTGCACAAAGACCGTCTTGGGAAGGGTGATGGGCTTGGTGTTGGCGTCCGGCGGGGAGGCCACGTCGATCCGAACCACACCGGTTGTGGTGAGGGCCCCATCCGTGACGACGTACTCCACGTAGTGGCTGCGCAGCTCGTCGCTCTCAAAGCGGAAGGTGCCCGCCTCATAGCTGGGTGTGACGGTAAAGCCCGCTCGAGCCGGAACACTGTTCAGGCGGATGGTGCCGGATCCACCTCGCACGTGCTCCAGCGGCGTGACCGTGATCTCCTGTCCTGCGTAGGCGAGCAGCACGAAGGGGTCGGCAATGATCGGCACCTCGCCGATCGGGCGCACCGAGACCGAGACACTTCCGGATGCCTCGGCGGCGCCGTCGGACACCACGAGGGTCACCAGCTTGAGGTCGCCCCCCTCCCCGGAGTCCGAGAAAACGACCGCGCCGCCGGGCTTAAAGACCACGCTGTCCGGAGCAGGAACACTCGCGCTTGTGAGATAAAAGGCGTCACCATCCGGATCAACCCAGTCCCCGAGCACCTCGAGCGAGGTGCGGCCACCCGTCTGGACGGTCATCGAAGTGCTTCGAACCTGCTGGGGTGGGGAGTTCTCTCCCGCCGTTCGCACGGTAACCGTGACGACGGCGGACGCTGTGCCCCCACGTCCATCGGTGATGGTGTACCCGAAGCTCACCTGGCCACTCGCGGTCGGGGCGAGGGTGAGCTGGATCTGTTGACGCTCGGTGATCAGGTCTATGCGCCCGATGCTCTCGTCGATGGGCGCCAGCTCGCTGATGACCAGCACGTCGCCGTTGGGGTCATAGTCGTTGAGGAGCACCGGCAGCACGGTGGCCCGACCGGGCCGTGCGCCAAAGGCGTCGTCCACGGCAACGGGGGGTTGCTGCACCTTCTCGACCTCGGTGGGAACATCCTCTTGGTTCTGTTGTTCCTCGGGATCCTCGTCCTCGGGCACAATCAGGTCGTCCCAGTTGTCGATGAGTTCGCCCGCGCGCTGGACGGCCCACGTCTCGCCGCTGCGGCGATCGTTGAGAACCGCCCGCGACCCGTTTGCAACAAACCCTAGGCTCGCCGTGGATGCGACCGACTCCAGCGACAGGGTTGTGCCGTCCGCGCCATCCGCAGCACACCGGCGCCAGGTCTCTCCCGACGTCCACGCGGCGTACTCGCATCCGTCGAGAACAAGTGGTGGCGCTGCGAGCCCGGAGGTTCCCGTGACCAGTGACGCTGGCGAGGACCCGTCCAGCGGGACTGCGATGAGACCGGACGAGCTCCCCACAAGAACCCGGCTTCCCTCCGCGCTCGGTTCCTGAAGCTCGGGTGCCGACCCGATCGACAGGATGTCGCTCAGGTCGCTGGCGACACCATCCGAGTAGAGAATGCGCTCCTGCGAGTCAAAAACCACCCAGCGGCGTGCCACGGACGACAGCGTCAGGTCGGCAGGCTCCCCCACGAAAGACACCGACTGCGTCGAGACCACGGCGTCGGAGACCGCGGTATCAACTCGGTACATCAGGCCCGCCGCGGGTGCGTACGCGAACAAGACCCCGGCGGGGTCAATACTGACGAGCGCGTTTGTCCCGAGGCTCAGGGATGCCGGTGACAGCGAGTCAAACGCGGCGAGCTCGTCAAGCCCGACGATCCAGGTCTCGCCCGTCCCCCGCTCGAGGATGACGACCCGGTCTCCCGCAAGGTGCACCTCGGGCCGGTTGGGGGGCAACGCCACTGTCTCCACGGTCTCGGAGCTCGCCGGATCGATGATCTCGATTCGCGCCTCGGTGCGATCAACCAGCAGGACCGTCGCGCCGTTCTGAAGAACCTCAAGGTCACTGCCCGTCGTGGGCACGACCGAGTTGAGTTCCAGAACCTCGGTGTTGGCGCGCCCAATCGCCTGCTGTTGGTTATTGGCAACCCACACCGCACCGTCACCGAGGTCGAGTCGCTGGGCGGTATATCCGGTCGAGACGATCGCCACGCCGGCGATCAGGGCAGCGATAACGGTGCCACTCGTCGCGCTGGCGACGAGTGACTTGTGTGTTGACAGCCACTGTCTGATCATTCGGCCACCGTCACTCGGGAACGTCCGCGCACTTCTCGGCGCTCACGGCGCCGATCTTTCCCTCGCGATTGACGGCGACCGAGATGCACACCCGGTCACCCGGAGCGGCGTCGACAACAAAACTTGCGCCCTGCTGTTGGACGGCCGGTGACCCGTCATTGGTCGTCACCTGGTACGTGTCGGCCGCCCCGAGCCCCGGGTCGTTCCAGGTGAACTCGACCGTGTCGTCGATAACACGGGCCTGGATGTCCGACACGGTGGGGATGTCGGTTGAGGTCGAGCGGATGAGAACGAGGGTCGCCAGACCCCCCAGCACCACGACCAGCACGGCGGCCGCGACCATCGCCCACGCGAGAGCGCGCATTCCCCGACCCGACCCTGGCGGTGTGGACGCCGTGTTTTTTCCCCCAACCGGGTCGTCCTTAACGAGAGTGCCGACGGAACTGTAGCTCTGGTCCTGGTTCCTTCGGCGCCGGCGCCGCTGGGAGACCGAGGGGCGAGCCACCGCTCCCCCACGAATAACGGTGCGATCCTCGAGATCGGCAACCGTGGCGGCTGCCCAGTCATCGACGGCAATCTCGACGGGAGTCTGGGGCACACCCAACTCGGACTCGACCGCCTGCAACTCGCGGACGACCTCCATCACACTCGACTGCCGATTCTCCGGCCGCCGGGACATCGCGCGTTGCAGGACTCGCTCCAGCGACGCTGGCACGTCTCCGCGATCGATCGGTTGGACCTTGGCGCGATTGATTCGCGAGATCAGATCGGATGACGTGTTCGATTCCCCGGGGACCTCGAACGGGGAGCGACCGGCAAGAAGGGAGTAGACCGTCGCGGCGAACGCCCACACCTCGGAGGCGATTGTGCCCGCGGTCTCATCCATCAGCACCTCCGGTGCGGACCATGGAATCGACATTCCCACGGCCTCGCGCTCGCCCGACTCGCTGAGGGTCGCGGCGATACCAAAGTCCGACAGCACCGGATGTCCGTAGGCGGTAAGCAGGATGTTGGACGGCTTGATGTCGCGGTGCAGCACCCCCGCGCGGTGGGCCGTCTCGATCGCACTGCCGATCTTCACCGCGATGCGCAACACCTCGGGCACGGGGATCCGCTCGCTTCTGTAGCGCTGGCTCAACGCCGAGGAGCACAACTCCATCACGAGGTAGGGGCGGCCATCCGCAGACACACTCGCCTGGTACACCGTGAGGATCGACGGATGGGCGGAAAGCTGCGCCATCAGGTTGGCCTCGGCCTGGAACATGTGCCGAACCTGGTCGTTGACGACCTCGCTCAGCATGACCTTCACGGCGACCTGACGCCGTGGCATGTTCTGCTCGTAAAGAAACACGTCGGCAAAACCGCCGGAGCCGAGCACGTGGATGTGCGAAAAACCCGGAAGGGTGGGTGGTGGGGAGGGTAGCCTGCGCGCCACGAATACCCCCTAGGCCTCTCGACGTATCCGACTATTGTAGGCAGGTCGTTCGTGGGTCGAGCTCTGCCACCCCCCGAAGAGGGGCCAGAATTGCACCCCCCAGTTCGAGGCTTTACCGTGCCTGTCTACCCTTTGGCTCGGTGTCCTCGATCTCGCGCGGCTCGGGAGCCGCGATCACGTCGATGAGCACCACGGTGACGTTGTCGCGACCGCCCGCGGCAAGCGCGGCGTCGACCAGTGCGGCAGCAGTCTCCGTGACGGCCAGCCCTGCGGCGAGGTGGAGTCGGATGCGCTCGTCCGACACGTCCTTGGTCAGGCCATCGGAGCACAGCAGCAGGCGAAGCCCTGCACGCACCGGGATCAGCCAGTAGTCGGCGGCCGGTGTTGCCCCAAAGCCCACCGCGCGCGTGATGATGTTGCTGTCAGGGTGGTGCTCGGCCTCTTCCTTGGTAAGTGCGCCCGCCTCGACGAGCTCCTGCACAACCGAGTGGTCGGTCGTTACCTGAACCAGTTCATTGCGCTCGAAGGCGTAGACGCGACTGTCACCAATATTAAAGACGGCGAAGTACGCGTCGTCGTCCTGCAGAACAAGGGCAGCGCCCGTCACGGTCGTGCCCACACCGAGCTCGCTGTCACCGGCAATCTGGATGATGTCCTCGGTGGCGGTCACGAGCGCGCGATCAAGATCCACGATCGTGGTGAAATCGCCGTTCACGATCTCGGCAAGGCGCTCCACCACGGCGGCGCTCGCGAGGTCGCCCGCTGAGTGACCACCCATTCCGTCAGCGACAGCAAAAACGGGAGCTCGTGCCACGAAGCTGTCCTCGTTGGCAGCGCGCCGCTTGCCGACGTCCGTCACGCCCGCCCAGGCGATGGTCACGGGGAGATGACTCACGGGGAGGGTAAGCGTGTGAGACGTCATGCTGCCGCCGAGTTCGGTCACGGCTGCCTTCCTGCTGGGCTGTGGCCCAGTCGCTGGATGGGGAGGATCTGGAGGATGTTGTCGTCGCCGATGTCGACCAGCGTGCCGGGCGACACTACCACCGACTCGCCCTGACGCAGGGTTCGCGGCTTTCGTCCGGGAACCATCACGATCGTGCCGTTGGTCGACTTGAGGTCAGTAACAACAACGGATGCACCGAGCTGACGAACCTCGAGGTGTGTTGCCGAGACCTCCTTGTGAGGCGATGCCACGCGCACCAGGCGCGGTTGACCACCACGAGTGACCCGAGGAGGGCTGGGACGACGCCCCACAAAACACGGCAGGTCGAGCGGGATCGGCTCACCGTCGAGGCCAATACGCAGACCATACGCAGAGTGCCCGGCCACAACGGGCGACTCAGGCATCGCATCGGGCGGGGGATAGTGCGGGCGAGCGGCGGCGGGGCCTACCACGGTGTCGTCGACATCGGCGGCCCCTGCCCATGTCGATGCCGGGTGCTGGGGCGGAGTGATGACGGTGTCGTCGAGGTCCTCGCCCATGCCACCAAGCATAGGCACCCGCCGAGAAATGTGTCTCGAGAGTCTGTGGTTCGAGTGTCGCTGGTCCATGCTAGGGTTTTCGAGATATATCGCGAGATGAGGACCCCATGAGCACGACCGAGCCGCAGCAGCCGACGCCCACGTCGACCACACCTGACGTCGAGCCGCACGGCCTCGCCGAGGCCACTGCTGCCGCGCGCCCTCACTGGAAGCGCGACGTGGTGATCTTCCTCTCGGGCCAGACCATCTCACTGTTTGGGTCGATGCTCGTGCAGTACGCGGTGATGTGGCACATCACTCTCGAGACCAAGTCCGGCGTCGCTCTCGCACTCGCCGCCGTGTTTGGATTCCTCCCCCAGGCCATTGTCTCGATCTTCGGTGGCGTCTGGGCCGACCGGGTGAACCGCAAGGCACTGATTATCGGGGCGGATGCAACGATCGCTGCCTCCACGCTCGCCCTCGCCATCCTGATGCTCAACGGCATGACCGACCTGTGGCTGATCTTTGTCGCGCTTGCCATTCGTTCGACGGGCGCCGGAATCCAGATGCCCGCAGTCTCTGCCCTCATCCCCCAGATCACTCCCACCGAGCACCTCATGCGGGTCAACGGCATCAATGGATCCATCCAGTCAGCGATGGCACTGATTGCTCCCGCTGCGGCCGGTGCCCTGTACGCACTCGCCTCCCTTACCGCGATCTTCTTCGTCGACGTGGTTACGGCAGCCATCGGTATTGGGCTGCTGATGCTCGTGGCCGTCCCCACCATCCGCAATGCCGCCGCGGAAGGGACCGGCTATTTCACCGACCTCGTTGAGGGCGTCAGGTACATCGCGCACCACGCCTTCGTCCGCTGGCTGCTGGTGCTGTTTGGAGTTGTTTTTCTCCTCACGGTTGCCCCCTCGTACCTCACCCCGCTGATGGTGGCGCGCACCTTCGGCGACGAGGTCTGGAAGCTCACCGTTCTTGAGCTCGCCTTCAGTATCGGCATGGTCATCGGCGGCATCGTGATCGCCGTCTGGGGCGGCACCAAAAACCGAGTCGCGATGATCGTGGTCTCGTCGGTGCTGTTCGGCGTGCTCTCGATTGCCCTGGGACTCTCCACCAACCTCTGGGTGTTCTTCGGCTTTATGTTCCTCGTAGGCATCGCGGTGCCGTTCTTCTCGACACCGTCAATGACACTGCTCCAGGAGACCGTCGAACCAGAGCGTCAAGGTCGGGTCTTCGGCTTCGTGGGCATCGTGATGGCCGTGGCCATGCCTATTGGAATGGTTGTGTTTGGCCCCCTCGCCGATCAGTTCAGCGTGGAGATCCTTCTCGTTGCCGCGGGCATCCTGATGTTCCTGGTGATCGCAACCGCCGTGCTTGTTCCTGCGGGTCGTCGTGCGATGCACGCCGCGAACGCCGCGACGGGCCCCGCACGCGACGCGCTCGTCGAGGAGAGCTAGGCCTACTCGCCGATAAACGACATCACGTGCTTGACGCGCGTGTAGTCCTCGAACCCGTACGACGAGAGGTCCTTGCCGTACCCGGAGTGCTTAAAGCCACCGTGGGGCATCTCGGCAACCAGCGGGATGTGGGTGTTGATCCACACGCACCCAAAATCGAGGTGCTTGGCGAACCGCATCGCCCGCGCGTGATCCTTGGTCCAGACGCTCGAGGAGAGTCCGTAGTTCACGCCGTTGGCCCACTCGAGGGCCTGCTTCTCGTCGGTGAAGGACTGCACTGTGATCACGGGGCCGAAGATCTCGTTCTGGATCGCGTCATCCGTCTGCTTGAGGCCAGACACGATGGTCGCCTCGTAAAAGTAACCCGATGACCCCTGGCGCTTGCCGCCCAGCTCGATCTTGGCATTGGACGGCAGGGAGTCGATGATGCCCGAGACGCGCTCCAGCTGGTTCGCGTTGTTGACCGGGCCAAACAGGATGTCGTCCTGGTCCGGGGCGCCGGTGCGTGCATTGTCGCGGGCCCACGTCGCGAGCGCTGCTACAAACTCGTCATGCACGTTCTTGTGAACGAGCACGCGCGTGGCGGCGGTGCAGTCCTGGCCCGCGTTGAAGTAGCCCGCGATACCGATGCCCTCGACGGCGGCAGCGATGTCCGCGTCGTCAAAAACGATGACCGGCGCTTTGCCACCCAGCTCCAGGTGAACCCGCTTGAGATCGGATGCCGCCGCCTTCGCGACCTCCATCCCGGCACGAACCGATCCCGTGATCGACACCATCTGGGGCGTCTTGTGGTCGATCATCAGACCACCGGTCGTGCGGTCACCCGTGATGACGTTGAGGACTCCCTTGGGCAGGAACTCGGCGGCAACCTCCGCGAGGAGAAGCGTCGACGAGGGTGTGGTGTCGCTTGGCTTGAGCACCGTCGTGTTGCCCGCGGCGATGGCCGGGGCAAACTTCCAGACCGCCATGTTGAGGGGGTAGTTCCACGGCGTCACCTGACCAATTACACCAATGGGCTCACGACGGATCGACGAGGTGTGATCCTTCATGTACTCGCCGGTCGCCATCCCCGACAGGTGGCGGGCCTCGCCCGCGAAGAACCGGATCTGGTCGACCGAGAGCATAATCTCGTCGTCGACAAGGGATGCGCGGGGCTTGCCGGTGTCCTTGGACTCGAGGTCGGCGAACTCCTCGGCGCGTGCTTCCATGGCGTCCGCGATTCGGAACAGCGCCAGCTGGCGTTCCGCGGGGGTGGTCTCTCCCCACTCCTCGAATGCCGCAGCGGCGGCAGAGAAGGCGGCATCCACGTCGGCCTTGCCGGACACCGGCGACGTTGCGTAGGTCTCTTCCGTGGCCGGGTCGATGACGGCGAAGCTGGAGTCGCCACGCGCGTCCACGTACTCGCCGTTGATGAAGTTCTTGATCTCCGAAGCGCTCATGGCACTAACCTACCTGTGCGAACGCCACGTCATCCACCCCGTTTGCTGCCGATTTCGTCGGTCTGACGGCGCGGCAGGTGCGGATTCGCTTGTGAGCGCCCGGCCACACTGACAGAATCGAGCTATGAGTCCCCCTGCGCGACGTTCCGGCAACAAGCCCGTCCAGCTCGACGACGTGTCGAAGGCGATCATCGAGCAACTCCAGGGCGACGGACGCCGCTCCTATGCCGAGATCGGCAAGGCCGTGGGCTTGAGCGAAGCCGCCGTGCGGCAGCGCGTGCAGAAACTCACCGACTCCGGCGTGATGCAGGTTGTTGCCGTGACCGATCCCATGCAGCTCGGTTTCTACCGCCAGGCAATGATCGGTGTTCGTGTTGCCGGCGACACCACGGTCGTCGCGGAAAAGCTCGGTCGACTGTCCGCGGTCGACTACGTCGTTCTCACCGCGGGGAGTTTTGACATTCTCGCCGAGGTCGTGTGCGAGAACGATGACGACCTCATTGACCTGCTCAACAAGCAGATTCGTGGGATCGAAGGGGTGCAGTCCACGGAGACATTCGTCTACCTGCGCCTGCACAAGCAGTTCTACAACTGGGGAACCCGCTAATAGAAGGAAACGATAAGCACCATGTCCGACATCAATGAAGCAGATCTCCAGCAGAAGGCCAAAGACCACCTGTGGATGCACTTCGCCCGTCAATCCGTTATGGAAGACGGCCACGGAGTTCCGATCATCACCAAGGGCGAGGGTCACCACATCTGGGACTCCAAGGGTAAGAAGTACATCGACGGCCTGAGTGGGCTGTTTGTGGTGAACGCGGGGCACGGCCGCAAGCGCCTGGCCGAAGTCGCAGCCAAGCAGGCCGAGCAGCTCGCGTTCTTCCCGATCTGGTCGTACGCCCACCCCAACGCCATCGAACTGGCCGATCGCCTCGCCAGCTACGCCCCTGGTGACCTGAACCGAGTCTTCTTCTCGACGGGCGGCGGCGAGGCCGTCGAGACCGCGTTTAAGCTCGCGAAGTACTACTGGAAGCTCCAGGGTCGCCCGACCAAGCACAAGGTCATCTCGCGATCGATCGCCTATCACGGCACCCCGCAGGGCGCCCTCGCGATCACCGGCATCCCCGCGATGAAGGAGATGTTCGAGCCGCTGACTCCTGGTGGCTTCCGTGTTCCCAACACCAACTACTACCGCGCCGAGGAGATGGGTTTCCACGGAACGGAGGAGGAGTTTGGCCTCTGGGCGGCGAACCGCATCGAGGAGATGATCCTGTTCGAAGGCCCGGAGACCGTCGCCGCGGTTTTCCTCGAGCCGGTGCAGAACTCGGGTGGATGTTTCCCGCCGCCCCCCGGCTACTTCAAGCGGGTTCGTGAGATCTGCGACCAGTACGACGTGCTGCTCGTGAGCGACGAGGTGATCTGCGCCTTCGGACGCATCGGCAACTTCTTCGCGTGCGAGACCTACGGCTACGAGCCCGACATGATCACGTGCGCCAAGGGCATGACGAGTGGCTACTCCCCGATCGGCGCGACGATCGTCTCCGAGAAGGTGTATGAGCCGTTTAAGCACGGCACAACATCGTTCTACCACGGCTACACGTTTGGTGGTCACCCCGTCTCGTCAGCGGTGGCGCTGGCCAACCTCGACATCTTCGAGGAGGAGAAGCTCAACGAGCGCGTCCGCGAGAACTCGCCCCTGTTCCGTTCCACTCTCGAGCGGCTGAACGACCTGCCTATCGTGGGCAACGTTCGTGGCGACGGCTACTTCTTTGGGATCGAGCTCGTCAAGGACAAGAGCACACGCGAGACGTTCAACGAGGCCGAGTCAGAGCGCCTCCTGCGAGGCTTCCTTTCAAAGGCGCTGTACGAGGCTGGCCTGTACTGCCGGGCCGACGACCGTGGTGACCCCGTCATCCAGCTCGCTCCCCCGCTGACCATTGGCCAGCCGGAGTTTGACGAGATCGAGTCGATTCTGCGTGGAGTACTGACCGAGGCATGGTCGCGACTGTAGAGCGGTACCGCTCCCTGTCGTTCTGGCACGCCACCGTCGACGACGATCTGGCGCCCCGGCCACCGCTTGCCGGTGACCGGGACGCGGATGTCGCCATCATTGGCGGTGGCCTGACCGGACTGTGGACGGCGTGGTACCTCAGTGAGCGTGATCCTTCGCTGCGCATCGTGGTGCTGGAAAAGGAAATCGTCGGGTTCGGGGCATCCGGTCGCAACGGCGGCTGGTGCAGCGCCCTCTTTCCCCGATCGACGGCCTCCCTCGAGCGCGCCCATGGCAGGGATGCAGCGCTCGCGCTTCGACGCGCGATGATCTCAACTGTCGACGAGGTCGGGCGGGCGGCGACCGCCGCGGGCCTGGACATTGACTATGCGAAGGCCGGCACGATCGCCTACGCCCGATCGGCCGTCCAGCTCGCGGCGGCCCAGGCGGACCTGGCCGAGGCGGAACGCTACGGGGTTGACACTCTCGAATGGATTCCCGCGGAGCGCGCGGGTGCTGCCGGAGCGCTGGGTGCCACTCGCG
The DNA here is from genome assembly GCA_965279605.1 of Rhodoglobus sp. Lineage (GTDB taxonomy): Bacteria > Actinomycetota > Actinomycetes > Actinomycetales > Microbacteriaceae > Rhodoglobus. Next base: position 111,995 of record CBDIIE010000010.1, on the reverse strand, counting down.
ACCCGAACTGCGCACGCATCCATCCCGCCAAGCTCGTGCGGGGTCTCGCGCACGCACTCGAGGCGCGGGGGGTCGTGATCCACGAGGGCACCGAGGTACTCGATTGGGCCCCAGGGCGGGTGAATACCACCCGCGGCACGGTGACGGCCGAGAGTGTGGTGGTCGCGCTGGAGGGATACGGGGCGAGCATCCGCCAAACCCACCGGCGAGTGCTCCCGCTGTACTCGCTGATGATCGCGACGGAACCCCTGCCCGACGAGACGTGGGACGAGATCGGACTGCCCCACGGGTCCACGTTCACCGACTACCGCCACCTTCTGATCTACGGCCAGCGCACGGCAGACAACCGCTTTGCGTTTGGTGGTCGTGGGGCGCGGTACCACCTCGGAAGCGCCATTCGAGACTCGTACGACCGAGTCCCGGCCGTCTTCGACCACCTGCGTCGCACCCTGTCGGAGCTGTTCCCGGTGATAGGCGACGTGCGCGTTACTCACTCCTGGGGTGGCCCTCTGGGCGTGCCTCGCGACTGGCACGCCGGTGTGGTGTTCGACCCGACCACTCGTGTGGGATCGGCCGGCGGCTACGTGGGTGACGGCCTGAGCACCACCAACCTCGCGGGTCGCACGCTGGCCGACCTCATCACGGGATCGGACACCGAGCTCACCCGCCTGCCCTGGGTGGGCCATCGGTCACGTGACTGGGAACTCGAGCCACTGCGTTTCCTGGGCGCAAACGGTGGCCTCGTCGCGATGACGGCCGCCGACGCCGAGGAGCGCGCCACGGGCCGCGCCTCGGTCATCGCGCGGCTCATGGGACCGCTAACGGGTCACTGACCGCGTCGTCGCCTCTCCTAGACGTCGTCCGTGATCGCGGCAGCGAACTGCGCCGTGTACAGCTCGAAGTAGGCGCCGCGTGCGGCGAGGAGCTCGTCGTGGGTGCCCTGCTCGACGATCGCGCCGGCCTCCATCACCAGGATGAGATCGGCATCCCGAATTGTCGAGAGACGGTGTGCGATCACAAAACTCGTGCGGTCCTGGCGAAGCGCTTTCATTGCCTGTTGCACAAGCACCTCGGTGCGAGTGTCGACCGAGCTCGTCGCCTCGTCAAGGATGAGGACACTCGGGCGGGCCAGGAACGCGCGGGCGATCGTGAGAAGCTGCTTCTCCCCCGCGCTGACGTTCGCGCCCTCGTCGTCGAGCAGCGTGTCATAGCCGTCGGGGAGGGAGTGCACAAAACGGTCGACATAGGTCGCGCGGGCGGCATCCATGATCTCGTCCTCGGATGCGTCCGGCCGACCGTACGCGATGTTCTCGCGAATTGTCCCGGCAAACAGCCACGTGTCCTGGAGCACCATGCCCATGCGTGAGCGCAGGTCGTCGCGGGTCATCGCGCTGGTATCAACGCCGTCGAGCGTGATGCGCCCACCATCCAACTCGTAGAAGCGCATCATGAGGTTCACGAGCGTGGTCTTGCCTGCGCCGGTGGGGCCCACGATCGCGACCGTCTGGCCGGGCTCGGCCACCAGCGACAGGTCGGAGATGAGCGGCTTCTCCGGGTCGTAACTGAACGAGACGCTCTCGAACGCGAGGTGCCCCGACGAGGTGAGCGAAGTCTCGGCCGGCACGGGATCCGGGCTCTGTTCGTCGGCATCCAGGAGTTCAAAGACCCGCTCTGCGGACGCAACACCCGACTGGAGCAGGTTCGCCATCGACCCCAGCTGGCTCAGCGGCTGGGTGAACTGCCGCGAATACTGGATAAACGCCTGAACCCCACCCAGGGTCATCGTTCCGTTGGCGACAAACAGCCCGCCAACGACGGCAATGGCAACGTAGACCAGGTTCCCCACGAACATCATGGCCGGCATAATGATGCCGCTCACGAACTGGGCACCAAAACTCGCCTCGTACAACTCGCTGTTCTTCTCCGCGAAGCGTTGCTCCACCTCACGGTGCCGCCCGAAGACCTTGACGAGTGCATGGCCCGAGTACGCCTCCTCGATCTGCCCATTGAGTGTGCCCGTGTGTGTCCACTGCGCCACAAAAAGCTTCTGTGAGCGTTTGGCGATCACGGCGGTGATCACGAGGGTGAGGGGGATGGTGACGAGTGCGATCAGGGCGAGGACCGGCGAGATGACGAACATCATTACGAGCACACCCACAACGGTCAGGAGCGAGGTGACGAGCTGGCTCAGAGTCTGCTGCATACTCTGTCCAATGTTGTCGACGTCGTTGGTGACCCGACTGAGGAGCTCTCCGCGCTGCATCCGATCGAAGTAGCTCAGGGGCAGCGCGTTGATCTTGTCCTCGACGTCGGAGCGCAGGCGGTAGACCGTGCGCTGGACGATGCCGTTAAGCACGTAACCCTGAAGCCACGAGAAGACGGACGCAAAAACGTACAGGATCAGGACAATGCCCAGAACGAGCTGGAGCGCGCTGAAGTCGATGCCCTGCCCTGGGGTGAGTGTCATGCCACTGAGGAAATCGGCTCGTTGGGTGTCACCCGAGGCGCGAAGCTGGGCGATGATCTCCTCTTGGCTCACGCCAGCGGGGAGACTCTGGGAGACGACGCCCGCGAAGATGATGTTCGTGGCATCCCCGAGAAGGCGTGGGCCCAACACCGAGAGGGTCACGCTGACCACCGACAGGGCAATCGTGCCGATGACCCCGACGCGGTACGGACGCAGGCGCCCGAGCAGCCGCTTGGCCGAGGGACCAAAGTTCATCGACTTCTCTGCGGGCATCCCCATGCCACCAAAGGGACCCCCGCCGGGTCCTCGACGGACGGGCGGGCGTGTTGCAGTGGACTGGCTCATGCCGTCTCCTCCGCTCGGAGCTGGCTATTGACGATCTCGGCGTACGTCTCGTTCGTCTCGAGAAGCTCGGTGTGAGTTCCGCGCCCCACGATTTCGCCGTCGTCGATCACCAGGATCTGGTCGGCATCGACGATGGTGGAGACGCGCTGCGCGACGATGATCTTGGTGGTTGCACGCTCCGCGGCGGAAAGTGCCCGGCGGAGTCGAGAGTCCGTTGCGGTGTCGAGCGCCGAGAACGAATCGTCGAACACCAGGATCGCGCTGCGCTTAACGAGTGCCCGGGCGATCGCGAGCCGCTGGCGCTGCCCCCCGGAGACGTTGGTGCCACCCTGCGCAATGGGTGACTCCAGCCCCTCGGGCATCGCCTCGACGAAGTCTTTTGCCTGCGCAATCTCGAGCGCTCGCCAGAGTTCCTCATCCGTCGCATCCGGCTTGCCGTAGCGGAGATTGGATGCCACGGTGCCGGAGAACAGGTAGGCGCGCTGGGGCACCAGTCCGATGCGTCCCCACAAGAGGTCGGCATCAAGCTCCTTCACGTCGACCCCGTCGAGCAGAACACTCCCCCCCGTTGCGTCAAACAGGCGCGGCAGCAGGTTGACGAGTGTGGTCTTGCCCGCGCCCGTGCTGCCGATGATTGCCGTCGTCTGCCCCGGGCGAGCGACAAAGCTGATGTTGTGCAGTACCGGTTGCTCGGCGCCGGGGTAGCTGAACTCCACGTCGCGCAGCTCGACGAGTCCCAGGGCGGGCAGTTCGGTCACCGGATTTGTGGGCAGAACCACCGAGGTCTCAGTCTCTAGCACCTCGCCAATACGGTCGGCGGAGACCGCGGCCCGGGGAATCATCACCGCCATAAAGGTTGCCATCATCACGGCCATCAGAATCTGAATGAGGTAGGTCAGGAACGCCGTCAGAGAGCCGATCTGCATCGACCCGTCCTGGATGCGGAACGCACCGAACCACAACACCGCGACGCTCGTCACGTTCATGATCAGCATCACGACGGGGAACACGAGCGCGAACAGCCGTCCGGCGTCCAGAGCGGTCTTGGTCACATCCGCGTTGGCCCGTTCGAAACGCTCCGTCTCGAGATGCTCGCGCACAAACGCCCTCACAACTCGGATACCGGTGAGTTGCTCGCGGAGCACCCGGTTGACGGTGTCGATACGCGCCTGCATCAGCCGAAAGAGTGGCACCATCCGGCCAATAATGAGCCCAATGGCCACGAGCAGAACGGGAATCGCGACGACCATAATCCACGACAGCTCCAGATCCTGCTGGAGCGCCATGATGATTCCACCGATCGCAAGGATCGGGGCGGACACCAGCAGCGTGCACGTCATCAGAACCAGCATCTGGACCTGCTGGACATCGTTGGTGGTGCGGGTGATCAGCGACGGTGCCCCGAATCGCGAGACCTCACGCTCGGAGAACTCGCCCACCCGCTCGAAGATCGCACTTCGCAGGTCACGCCCCAGGGCCATCGCCGCCTTCGCGCCGAAGTAGACCGCGGTGATCGCCGCAGCGATCTGCACGAGGGTAATGCCCAGCATGATCATCCCGATCTGGAGGATATAGCCGGTGTCGCCGGTGGCAACTCCCTGGTCGATAATGTCCGCGTTGAGGCTCGGCAGGTACAACGACGCGATCGACTGGGCGAGCTGGAACACCACAACACCCACAATCAGCGGCCAGTGTGGGCGAAGAAAGCGCGTGATTAGTGGCAGCAACATGCTCTAGTCCTTGTCTTTCAGGACACCGTGCTTCAAGAAGCCGAGGATGTCATCCGTAGTGAGTTCCTTGCCCTCGATGGGGATCGACGTCGCGATCGCGAGAATCCGCACATAGTCGGCAAACTCGTCGAGGTCGATTCGGAGGGCGGCGCGGTCGCGGTCAAAAACGGACGCGACCCAGGCGGTGAACTTGGCGCGCTGGGCCGGGCTCGGTGTTGGCCTGCGACCCGTGACCGCGGCCATCCGCATCACGTCGTGGACCCGATGGCGCATCCCCTCGACCAGCAGCCGAAGTTTCTCATCGAGCGGGAGCTCCGAATCGATGTGAGGTTCGTCCGTGCCGTCCATAAATGCCGTCACGGCGGCATTGACGAGCGACTCCTTGTCGCCGAACGCTCGGAAGATGGTGCCCTCGGCGACTCCCGCGGCCTCGGCGATCTGGCGTGACGTGACACCCACGCCGTGCTCGAGCAGAAGGGGAATAGTCGCTCGAATGATCATCGCGCGGCGATCATCGACCGGCAATGGCCGAGCGCGCGTCGAGGTTGTGATCACCACACGAGACTAAATGAGTGAGCGCTCACTCCGCAACTCGGGGGAACAGTGCATCCAGCAGCGCGCGGTCCTCCACGGTCGGACGCCAGGCCACAGATGCCGCGGCATTCGCCCGAAGTTGCTCCGGTCGGGTGGCGCCCGCGATCACACTCGCGAGGGCAGGCTCTGACAAGAGCCACCCCATCGTCGCCTCCAGCATGGTGATCCCGCGCTCGTCGCAGAACGTCGCGTAGTGGTCGATCGCCTCCCACGGGGCCCGATCGGCGACCTCGGGCCGCTGGCGCATAATGCGGGTGTCGGACGGCCGCACCTCCCGGGTGAACTTGCCCGTCAACAGGCCATTCGCGAGAGGAAAGAAGGGCAAGAAGCCAATGCCGTGGTCCCGGGCCGCGGGCAACAGCTCCTCCTCTGCCTGGCGCTGCAGAAGGTTGTACTCGTTCTGGGTCGAGACAAAACGTGCGGTGTTGTTCGCGGCCGACGTGGCATCCGCCTCGCGCACCTGGTCGGCGGAGAACTGCGAACTGCCCACCCAACGCACCCGCCCCTCCGCAACAAGTTCCTCCAACGCCTCGAGCGTCTCGGCGATGGGGGTCATCGGGTCCGGCGTGTGGAGCTGGTACAGGTCGATGTAGTCGGTCTGCAGCCGGCGAAGCGACCCCTCCACCGCGGCGCGCATGTACTCCCGTGACCCCTTGGGCACGTTCGGGAGCCCGTCCATCCGGACCTCCTGATGGCCGAACTTCGTCGCAAGGATGACACGATCGCGGTGACCGCGCAGGGCATGGCCCATCATCGTCTCGCTTAGCCCGTTGCCGCCGTACACGTCGGCCGTGTCGAGCAGGGTGACCCCGAGAGCGAGCGCCTCCTGAAGCACCGCGGTCGTTCCCTCCTGGGTCGCCGTCGCCGAGCCCGGGCGACCGAAGTTGTTGCAGCCAAGTCCAATTGTGGTCACCATCAGGTCGGGGGTTCCGAGAGCGCGGTGTTCGAGAGTCATGGTCCAATCCTCCCCCGCGGGCCCGAGACATCAACAATCCCCCGTGTCCGAAAAGTGCCAGAGGGGTGTCTTCGGCCGGAGCTACAGTCATCTCATGCACGAACGCCACGCCACATCACCCGGCCCCGCTCATCTCATTCGAATGGACTCCCCCATCGGTCGGCTCGAGGTGTCCAGCGACGGTGAGACGATCACGTCGTTGTCCATCGAACGAGCGGGTCACCTGCCGTGGGAGGAGGTTCCGGAGAACTCCGTCCCCGTACTCGAGCGCGCTCGGCAGCAGCTTGTCGAATACTTCGCCGGCACCCGGACGAGCTTCGATCTTCCCGTGACGCTCGCCGGGTCCGAGTTCCAGCGTGCCGTCTGGCACGAGTTGAGTCAGCTGCCCTTTGGCGATGTGATGTCGTACGGGGACATTGGCCGGGCCACCGGACGCGCGACGGCCGGGCGCGCGGTAGGTGGTGCGGTCGGCGCTAACCCGGTTCCTATCATCGTGCCGTGCCACCGTGTGCTGGCCTCCGACAAACGCATCACCGGCTACAGCGGGGGCAATGGCATCCCCACCAAGGTGTGGCTTCTCGACCACGAGGGGATCTTCCACCGGTGACCGCTACCCGGCTCGGCGACGACGGACTCGAGCGGTGCGCCTGGGTGGGAACGGATCCGGAGTACACGCGGTACCACGACGAGGAGTGGGGCAGGCCACTGCACGGTGATCAGCCGCTGTTCGAGAAGATCTGCCTCGAGGGATTCCAAGCCGGCCTGTCGTGGATCACCATTCTCAAACGTCGGCCGGGATTCCGCGAGGCGTTCGACGGCTTCGACATCAATGCCGTGGCGAGCCTTGGCCGCGCGGATGTGGAGCGATTGATGCTCAACGAGCGGATCATCCGTAACCGCGCCAAGATCGAAGCCACCATCGGCAACGCACGTGCCGTCCTCGCGATGGACCGTCCGGGGTCATTGGACGAGTTGGTCTGGTCTCACGCGCCCACCACGCGGGGCCTCCGCCCCAGAACTCTGGCCGACATACCCGCCATCACGTCCGAATCGGTGGCGCTGAGCAAGGCCCTCCGGGCGCGAGGCTTCCGTTTTGTAGGACCCACGACCATGTACGCGCTGATGCAATCCGCGGGACTTGTCGACGATCATGTGGAGGGATGCCACCGCGCGGGCTAGGCCTCGGCCCTAGGTGATGAGGTCGAGTTCACCGGGCGCACCCGGCTCGAGCCGAATCCCCACCCGGTGGCTCCACTCGACAAGCGAAGCGACGTCCGGATGCTCGATTCCCGACTCGATCACCGCGCGGGTGAACTCCCCCTTCGCCTTCTTGTTGAAGTGGCTTAAGGCGACATTCCTGCCCGCTGCGTTCTCGGTGACCACCCGAAGATAACGGCCACTCCCAGGCGCCGGCCCCAGGCCCGCGTAGGCCTCCGAGCGCAGATCAAGTACCAGTCCCTCGTGTTCAGCAAGAAGGGCGGAGATCGGCTCCCGCCAGACCTTCCGTAGCGAGAGTCCGGGTAACCGCGAGTTGTGGGACAACCGATATGCCGGGATCGGGTCCCCCGCACGAATGAGGCCAAACAACGCCGAGTGCACCAGGACGTGATCGTGAGCAAAGGTGCGCTCCGCCTCGTCGAGGGTCGCCGCATCGAGCCCGTCGTAGAGCACACCGGTATAACGATCCAGCGCGGGCATGGTCGGTGACGTGGTGATCACACGGTTGCGCTCAATCTCAAACCGCTGGGTGGGTCCCAACCCGAGCGCGCCGGTCGCGGCCGTGAGATTGCGGGACAGTCTCTTCAACGCCGAGAGCGTTGCCGCGCGCTGCGCGGTCAACTCCGGAAAGGCGAGCTCGTCGAGACGCAGCGCGCTGCCGTCAACCCCACCATCCCGCTTTGTTTCGGATGGGGGTAGAACAAAAAGCACGCCTAGCCCTCGAGGAAGGCGATGGCCCGCTCGACGTTGACGCCCAGCGGCTCCACGGAGTCCAGGGTAATCCGCGCCACGGCCGCGCTGGGCCCCGACCACTCGGAGTAGTCGTCGAAGCTTTGCTCGACGGCATTCCAGGTCAGCTGGATGTGTGGCATCCGCTGGCGCCACCCCTCGATGCGGCTGCGGTGAAGCTCCGGATCCGAGCAGATCACCTCGATGAAGCGAATCGGCTCACCCAAGCGGGCGGCGAGGTTCACCCACTGCTCACGCGCGGGCGCGACGGCATTAACGGCGTCAACGAGGACACCCGTCCCTGCCTGCAGAACCCGCTCGGCCAGAGTCTCCGCCACCAGGTAGGCGGCGAGGCCCGTGGGCTGGTCGCTCGCGATACCTGCTTGCAGGATCGCCGTCTCGATCGGGTCGACGGGAACCACGGGGATTCCCAGCCGGCTGGCGACCACCTGCCCGATTGTGGACTTTCCGGTGCCGGGCAGGCCTGCCATCGCGACGAGCATAATCAGGTCCGGTCGACCAGCTCGGCGTTGCGAGCGACCACCGTCACGGTGTCGTGCTCGACCGACAGGAATCCATCGTCAGCGCTTGCGGTGATGACCTCACCCTCGGCAGTGGTCACACGCACGTTGCCCACCGCGAGGATCGCCAGAATCGGCTCATGGCCGGGGAGAATACCGATCTCGCCCTCGGTCGTTCGAGCAATGATCTGCTTCGCCTTGCCCGACCACACCTCGTGGTCGGCCGAGACGACGCTCACCGTGAGCTCGGCCATGGTTAGCCGTTCTCCTTCTGGATGCGAGCCCACGCCTCTTCGACGTCGGAGATCGCACCAACGTTGAAGAACGCCTGCTCGGCCACGTGATCGAACTCGCCCTTGACGATCGCGTCGAACGACTCGATCGTGTCCTTCAGCGGAACGGTCGAACCCTCAACACCCGTGAACTTCTTGGCCATGTAGGTGTTCTGCGACAGGAACTGCTGGATACGACGCGCGCGCGACACCGTGATCTTGTCCTCTTCGGAGAGCTCGTCAACACCGAGGATCGCGATGATCTCCTGGAGTTCCTTGTTCTTCTGAAGGATCGCCTTGACGTCGGTGGCCACGCGGTAGTGGTCGGCGCCCAGGTAACGGGGGTCAAGGATGCGGCTGGTCGAGGTCAGCGGGTCCACCGCGGGGTAGAGACCCTTCGATGCGATCTCGCGGCTGAGCTCGGTCGTCGCGTCGAGGTGAGCGAAGGTTGTCGCCGGCGCGGGGTCGGTGTAGTCATCGGCCGGCACGTAAATGGCCTGCAGCGACGTGATCGAGTGACCACGGGTCGAGGTGATGCGCTCCTGGAGGATACCCATCTCGTCCGCAAGGTTCGGCTGGTAACCCACGGCGGAAGGCATACGGCCCAGGAGGGTCGACACCTCAGAACCGGCCTGCGTAAAGCGGAAGATGTTGTCGATGAAGAGCAGAACGTCCTGCTTCTGCACGTCACGGAAGTACTCCGCCATCGTGAGCGCGGAGAGCGCAACACGAAGACGCGTGCCCGGCGGCTCGTCCATCTGGCCGAAGACAAGCGCGGTCTTGTCGAAGACGCCCGCCTCCTCCATCTCGCCGATGAGGTCGTTACCCTCACGCGTGCGCTCGCCAACACCGGCGAACACCGAGACACCACCGTGGTCCTGCGCTACGCGCTGGATCATCTCCTGGATAAGAACGGTCTTGCCAACACCGGCACCACCAAAGAGACCAATCTTTCCACCCTGAACGTAGGGGGTGAGGAGGTCGATGACCTTGATGCCGGTCTCGAAGAGCTCCGTCTTCGACTCGAGCTGGTCGAAGGCCGGAGGCTTGCGGTGGATCGGCCAGCGCTCAGTGATCTCCAGCTTCTCGCCGGGCTCACCGTTGAGAACCTCGCCGATCACGTTGAACACCTTGCCCTTGGTGACGTCACCGACGGGAACCGTGATGGGCTCGCCGGTGTCACGCACCTCCTGGCCACGAACGAGGCCGTCCGTGGGCTTGAGGGCGATGGCACGCACGAGGTCATCACCGAGGTGCTGAGCGACCTCGAGGGTGATCTCGGTCGACTCCTTGCCGATGGTGATCGTCGTCTTCAGGGCGTTGTAGATGCCCGGGATCGAGTCGTGCGGGAACTCGATGTCGACGACCGGACCGGTCACGCGAGCGATGCGACCGACACCAGTCGCCGCAGCCTTGGCGGGAGCCTTCTTCGTAGCGGTAGCCATTGGTTTCTCTTCCTGTCGTTATTTCGCCGAGCTGAGAGCGTCTGCGCCGCCCACGATCTCGGAAATCTGCTGGGTAATCTCAGACTGACGCGCGTTGTTCGCGAGAGTCGTGTAGGTCTTGATGAGCTTGTCCGCGTTGTCGCTCGCGGCCTTCATCGCCTTCTGGGTGGCTGCGTGCTTGGCGGCCGCCGACTGGAGCATCGCGTTGAAGATGCGGCTCTCGATGTAGACCGGGAGCAGGGCATCCAGCACGTCACCGACCTCGGGCTCGAACTCGTAGAGCGGTAGAACGTCGCTCGGAGCGGGAGCCTCGACGCCCTCGACGACCTCGAGGGGCAGAAGACGCACAACCTCCGGAACCTGCACCAGCATGCTCACGAAGCGGTTGTAGACGATGTGGATCTCATCGACCCCACCCTCGCTCGCGGGGGTCAGGAACTTGGAGACGACCGCGTCGCCGATCTCCTTCGCCGTGGAGAACTCGGGCGAGTCGGTGCCACCCGTCCAGATCTGCTCTGCGTCACGACGCCGGAAGGCGAAGTACGCGGCGGCCTTGCGACCCACGAGGTAGTAGACGACGTCCTTGCCCTCGGCCGTCAGGCGAGCGGCGAGCTCGCCGGCCTCGCGGAGCACGTTCGAGTTGAACGCGCCCGCCAGTCCACGGTCGGACGAGAAGATGACAATCGCGGCGCGATCGATCGTCTCGGGCTCGGTGGTCAGGATGTGGTCGACATTCGAGAAGGTCGCAACGGCAGACACCGCGCGCGTCACCGCACGCGAATAGGGGCCGGATGCCGCTACCCGCTGCTGCGCCTTCTGAATGCGCGACGCAGAGATGAGCTCCATGGCCCGAGTGATCTTCTTGGTCGTCTGGGCAGCCCTGATTTTCTGCCGGTAGACCCGAAGTTGCGCTCCCATTGCTGTGCTTCCCTATTCCCTAGCGCTTCTGCTTGACGATGCGCTCTTGCTCGATCTCTTCGGCCTCGAGCTCCTCGAAGACCTCGGTGCCCACGGAGTTGAGCGGCTTGCCCTCACCCGTCTGGAACTCGAGCTTGAAGGTGTCGATTGCCTTGTCGAGCGCCGCGGTGGTGTCGTCATCGAGAACGTTGGTCTCGCGCAGGGTGTCGAGCACCTTGGTGTTGCGAGCCAGGTAGTCGTGGAGCTCGGACTCGAACCGGAGGATGTCCTCGACCGGAACCTCGTCAAGCTTGCCGTTGGTGCCGGCCCAGATCGAGACGACCTGCTTCTCGACGGGGAACGGCGAGTACTGCGGCTGGCGCAGGAGCTCCGTGAGGCGAGCACCACGAGCGAGCTGGCGGCGGCTGGTCGCGTCGAGGTCCGAGGCGAACATCGCGAAGGCCTCGAGCGAGCGGTACTGCGCCAGCTCGAGCTTGAGCGTGCCGGACACCTTCTTGATCGACTTGACCTGAGCGTCACCACCAACACGCGACACGGAGATACCCACGTCGACTGCCGGACGCTGGTTGGCGTTGAACAGGTCGGACTGCAGGAAGATCTGGCCGTCGGTGATCGAGATCACGTTGGTGGGGATGTAGGCGGAAACGTCGTTCGCCTTGGTCTCGATGATCGGCAGGCCGGTCATCGAGCCAGCGCCCAGCTCGTCGGAGAGCTTGGCGCAACGCTCGAGCAGACGGGAGTGCAGGTAGAAGACGTCGCCCGGGTATGCCTCGCGTCCCGGCGGACGACGCAGGAGCAGCGATACGGCGCGGTATGCCTCCGCCTGCTTCGACAGGTCGTCAAAGATGATCAGGACGTGCTTGCCGCCGTACATCCAGTGCTGGCCAATGGCCGAGCCGGTGTAGGGAGCGAGGTACTTGAAGCCTGCAGGGTCGGAGGCAGGAGCGGCCACGATGGTGGTGTACTCCATGGCTCCGGCGTCCTCAAGGGCACCCTTTACGGCCGCGATCGTCGAGCCCTTCTGGCCGATGGCGACATAGATGCAGCGCACCTGCTTGTTGGTGTCGCCCGACTCCCAGTTGGCCTTCTGGTTGATGATCGTGTCGATAGCGATGGCCGTCTTGCCCGTCTGGCGGTCGCCAATGATGAGCTGGCGCTGGCCACGACCGATCGGGATCATGGCGTCGATCGCCTTGATACCCGTCTGCATGGGCTCGTGAACACTCTTGCGCTGCATCACGCCGGGAGCCTGAAGCTCGAGGGCGCGGCGCGCCTCCGCCTTGATCTCACCGAGACCGTCGATCGGGGCGCCGAGCGGGTCAACAACACGCCCGAGGAACGCGTCACCAACGGGAACGGAAAGAACGTCGCCCGTGCGGGTGACTTCCTGGCCCTCGACGATGCCGGTGAACTCACCGAGCACAATCGCGCCGATCTCGTTCTCGTCGAGGTTCAGCGCAAGGCCCGCGGTGCCATCCGCAAAGCGGAGCAGCTCGTTGGCCATAACGCCGGGGAGACCCTCGACGTGGGCGATGCCGTCAGCGGCATCCACGACGGCGCCGACCTCGGTCGCCGCGGCCTTGCCGGGCTCGTAGGCCTTGACGAAGTCCTTGAGTGCATCGCGGATCTCGTCCGGGCTGATGCTGAGTTCTGCCATTGTGTTTGTGCCTTCCGTGGAATTCCTGGCCGCTACGAGGCGAGCCGAAGCCTGAGGTCAGTGAGTCGGGTGGAGACGCTGCCATCGATGACGTCGTCACCGATCTGCACACGAAGGCCACCAATGATCGTGGGGTCGATGACCTGATTAATCCGCAGGTCGCGGCCGTGCTGCTTCGAGAGCCCCACACGCAGGCGCTCGAGCTGCTTGTCATCCAGTGGCGTCGCGGAGACGACCGTCGCAACCGACAGGTTCGCCTCGTCAGCGACGATGGCCGCAGCGGTGCGGATAAGTTCGCCAATTCGGCGCCCCCGCGGCTGCTGCACCAGGTGGTCAACGATCGCCACGGTCTGGGGAGTCGCCTTGCCGCTCAGCAGAGCCGAGACCAGTGCGGACTTGGCGGCCGGTGTGCCCAGCTTGCTGCCCACGGCGAGCTCGAGCTCTGCATCCGACGAGACAGCAGCCCCGAAGGTAAAGAGTTCCGCCTCGATGGGCGCGCCGGGAGCGGAGGCCGCGGCAGCGCGGATGCCGATCTCCTCAATGCCGGCGAGCAGATCATCCTGAGTCGACCAGCGCGTCGACGCGATCTCGGACAACAGCGACTTCGCCGATGCCCCGAGGCTCGAGAAGATGCTCCCGATCACGGCCTTTTTGTCCGCCGCGGCGGCGGACGGGTCGGCGAGGGCCGCGCGCAACTGCGCCGAGTGGCCAATAACGCGACCTGCCTCGAACAGCTGGGTGGCCGTAGCCAGGCCGTCCTTGCTGCTCACGCTCGCCAAAGCTCGCCTCGCCGCGGCGAGTGCTTCCCTCGTTGCCGAACCCATTACTGTGCCTTGCTCTTCTCTTCGGTCTCCAGGTCGGCCAGGAACTGGTCGACGAGCGCGGAGGCCTTCTTGTCATCGCTGAGGCTCTGGCCGATAACGCCCGAAGCCAGGTCGATCGCCAGTGTGCCCACCTCTGCACGCAGCGAGGTGACCGCCGCCTGACGCTCGGCCTCGATCTGCGCCTGAGCGGCCGCGGCGATACGAGCGGCTTCGATGGTCGCCTGCTCCTTGAGCTCGGCGATGATCTTGCCGCCGTCGGCACGAGCCTGCTCGCGGATCTTCGCCGCCTCGGCACGACCCTCGGCAAGCTGGTCCTGGTACTGCGCCAGGGCAGCAGCAGCCTCGGCCTGGGCGATCTCTGCCTTCTTGATGCCACCCTCGATGGCCTCTGCACGGGCATCCAGCGTCTTCTTGATCGCGGGAAGGAACTTCCACACGAAGAAGATCAGGATGATCGCGAAGCAGACGGCCGACCAGATGATGTCGTAGACGGCTGGGAGCAGAGGGTTGGGGGTCTCCCCAGTTTCCTCAGCGGCGGCCAGGAGTGCGCTCAGCATCCTGTCTCCTTCGGTAGTCAGTGCTGGTTACGGGAACGGGATAAACGCGACGGCGATCGCGATGAACGCGAGCGCCTCGGTGAACGCGATACCGAGGAACATGAGGCCGGTGAGGCGACCCTGCAGCTCGGGCTGGCGCGCGACCGACTCAACGGTCTTGCCAACCACGATGCCCACGCCGATGGCGGGGCCGATGGTTGCGATGCCAAAGGCGATCGGGGCGATGTGACCTGTCAGTTCAGCGAGGTTCACGAGGTTTCCTTCCGTGTTGGATGACTCTGGCGGGCGCCGGAGTCGGTCTAGTGCTCTTCAGCCAGCGCGAGCTGGATGTAGACGGCCGTGAGATATGTGAAGACGTAGGCCTGCAGGACGGCCACCAGCAGCTCAAAGAGCGTGAAGACAAGGCCGAATGCGAGCGTGCCGGCACCAAACAGCGTGAACGGCAACTGGGTGCTGAAGAAGAAGAACTGCGTCGCCGAGAAACACAGGACGAGCAGCATGTGGCCCGCGACCATGTTCATCAGAAGACGGATGGAGAGTGTGACCGGGCGAAGGATGAAGGTCGAGAGGAACTCGATCGGCGTGATGATGAAGTACAGCGGCCACGGCACACCCGACGGGAACAGCGAGTTCTTGAAGAACGCGCCCGGGTGCTTCTTGATTCCGGCGTACATAAACGCCGCGTACGACACGATCGCCAGCACGATGGGCAGGCCAAAGACCGCGCTGCCGGCGAGGTTAATGCCCGGGATGATGCCCGTGATGTTCATGCCCACGATGAAGAAGAACATCGTCATCAGCAGGGGCAGGAACCGCTTGCCGTCCTTCTCGCCGAGGGCGCCGTAGACGATGTTGTCGCGCACGAAGGTGTAGCCGAACTCGAGAACTGACTGGCCACGGCCCGGGATGAGCTTCATGCGGCGTGTGCCCAGCCAGAACAGCAGCAGAAGCATCGCGACCACAAAAAAGCGGATCAAGATGACGCGGTTGATCTCGAAAGGAGTGCCCTCGAAGAAGATGACCGGCGGGAAAAAATCGTCCAGCGAAGGCCCATGGAACTCCCCGCCGGATCCGTCTTCAGCGGCGAATGGGGCGAGGAGAGTGAGAGCGTGGTGTAGCAGCGCTATCTCCGATAATCGGGGCGTGGGGGCACGCGGCGATGAAAAGGGGGATGTTCGTCTCAAACCCTATCAAGAGAAGAGGCCTGCACCCAATCGAATGCCCTTCTCACTATTACTCGGGGGTCGTGCGCTCCGGGGTAGCCGTTTCGCCCGGCAACGGCACGTCGCCGACGTAGGGAACTCGTGCGCCCACGAAGGCGATGACATCCACCACGAGGCTACCGATGACCGCGGCGAGGATGGCGAAGAAGAAGACCAGTGGCTCGAGGAAGGGCTGCCCGCGGAGCACCAGCAGGATCGCGATGAACAGCACGAACTTCAGGAGCCAGCCGCCCAGCACAATTCCGAAAAACAACACGCTGGATGGCTCGCTGCGCGTAACCTTCGCGGCCACGACGATCGTGCCTGCGGTCATCGCCATAAACAGGGCCGTCAGCCCCGCGCCAATAAGGCCACTCACCAGGCCCGGGACGCCCGCGACGAGGTACCCGACGATGGAGCCAACGACAGCAATGATGACGGTCAGGATTACTCCGTACACGAGGGCACGGGCGAGGATCGTGGCGGACTTCATTGGGGTGCCTTTCCGGTGGCGATGGTCGGTGAGTCGTCGGCATCCTCAACAAATGCCGCATCGAGGCCGTCAAATCGTGCAACCTCGTCCTGCACGTCGGTCGCGGCAAGCTGTGCGGCGGACTCAAGCGCCTTGCGGCGCGACAGCGGGGCGAGGGTGATGATGGTGCAGACCGCGAGCCCGACCGCGATGAACAAGGTGGGCAGGTACCACGGCAGGAACATGTAGGCGAGGCATCCCACCGAGACCACGAGAGTCCAGCCGTAGAACAGCAGGACCGCGTGCAGGTGCGAATGGCCCATGTCCATCAGGCGGTGGTGAAGATGCTTGCGGTCGGCCGAGAATGGCGACTTGCCGGCCCGAAGGCGTCGGATGACGGCCATGGCAAAGTCGAGCAAGGGAACGATGAGCACGGCAAATGGCAACAGGATGGGGATGTAGGCGGCCAAGAAGTACGCGTTGAAGACGTCCGGCTGAGCAATGAGCAGCGGGTCAACGTCGCCCGTAACCGAAATCGCGGATGCCGCCATCAACAGGCCCACCAGGAGCGACCCGGCATCGCCCATAAACAGCTTCGCGGGGTGGAAGTTGAGCGGCAGGAACCCAATACACGCGCCAATCAGCACGGCCGTGGTGAGGGAGGCGAGGTTGAAGTACTCGGTCTGGGCGCGCGCCTGCAGGATGTAAACGTAGACAAAAAAGACGCTGTTGGCGATGAGAGCAACGCCGGCCACCAGACCGTCGAGTCCGTCGATGAAATTGATCGCGTTCATAACGAGCACGACCGCGAGGATCGTGATGGTCAGAGAGATGTAGGGCGAGACGATGACCTGTCCACCAATGGGCAGAGTCGACAGTTGGAGCCCCTGCCACGCGAGGATGCCCGCCGCGATGATCTGGCCGGCGAGTTTGGTGAGCCAGTCGAGATCCCACAGGTCGTCCGCGACCCCGATGAGCACGATGATGAGCGCAGCACCCAGCAGACCCAAAACCTTGCCGGGCTCGGCAAAAACGAGACTCAGCTGGGGAATAAAGGATGCGGCGCCGAAGGCGACCACGATCCCCAGGAACATGGCCACTCCCCCGAGTCGAGGTGTGGGTCGGGTGTGGACGTCCCGCTCGCGAATCGACGGATAGAGCTTGTACTTGGTCGAGAGCTTCCAGATCAGGTACGCGAGCCCAAACGTCACGAGGGCAGAGATGCCCGTGACGAGGACGTAAAAGACTATGCGCACCGATCGGCCCCCACGATCTGACGGATGTCATCGTTCGCGATGGCGCCCTCGCGGACGATCCGAAGCTTTCCATCCGGCACGAGCAGGCCCGTGGCGTCGACGATCGTGGAGGCGACGGTGCCACCGGGGCCACCGTCGAGGTAGATGGATACCGAGTCGCCCAGCATGGCTTCCGCCTCGGCCGCGGTGGTCGCTGGGGGCTGACCCGTGAGGTTGGCACTGGAGACGGCCAGGGGGCCGGTCTCCGATAGCAGCTCGAGCGCAATGCGATGCGAGGGCATCCGCAGGGCGACAGTTCCGCGCGTCTCACCCAGATCCCACGTGAGCGTCGAGCGCGACGGGAGGATCACGGTCAGTCCACCCGGCCAGTAGGCGGCGACCAGGGCGCGCACCTCATCCGGAACCGCCTCCGCGAGGGCGTCGAGGGTGGGAATGCCGGGGATCAAGACGGGAGGAGGCGACTGCCGGGTGCGCCCCTTCGCCGCGACCAGCTTGGCAACACCGGCCCCATTAAATGCATCGGCGGCAACGCCGTATACCGTGTCCGTGGGGATAACAACGAGATCGCCTCGACCAATCGTGGTGCGGGCGAGGCGCATGCCGGTGAGAAGCTCGGCGTCGACCGAGCAGTCATAGATGGGGGCCATGTTGACAACATCGTACCGGTCGTATCTGGCGGGAGACCCAGGGCGTGCACCGAGGGATGGCAGACTAGGTAATCCCGTGGACATCTACTTCTTCGATCTCGACAAGACGCTCTACGCGTACGACTTTCGGCGTCGACTGCCGGCCCTCGCCGTACTAACGGGTTCGAGCCAGTATCACCTCGCCCGCACGTGGTGGGCGGACGGCTACGAGGCGCAGGCCGAGGCGGGGGCGTGCCCGAGCGCCGACGAGTACCTCGACACCTTCTCGCGGGTCACCGGCACGCGGCGCCTCTCCCTCGAGGAGTGGGCATCCGCTCGAGCATCGGCGATGAGCCGCATCGACGGCAGCATCGCGGCCCTCCGCCGCGCCGCCGAGCTGGGCGCCGTGTCGCTCCTCTCCAACAACCCTGCGGCGACCGCGGCGGCGCTACCGCTGTTGATTCCCGACGTGATCGAGATCCTCCAGGGCAATGTGCTCGTCAGCTACATGCTGCGCGCCCGCAAGCCCGACGAGGAGATCTATCGACGGGCCTTGGACCACTACGGTGCAACCGCACGGAACGCGTTCCTTGCCGACGATTCCGGGCCCAACTGCGATGGCGCTCGCGCGGTCGGCATGACCGCCCACCAGGTGGTTGCGCTCGACGGCGAGTACCAGACGGATGCCTTGCTCGCCTCGATCGAGGAGTTTGCCGCCCGATGAGCCTGCTGTTTATCTTCGACATGGACGACGTGCTGTACGACTACGACTGGCGCGTGCGAATGGCCGGGATGACCAAGATCACCGGGCACTCGCTGGATGAACTCCGCAGGCGCTGGTGGAACGACGCCGGCGAGTGGGCGGCGGAGGCCGGTGTTTACACAACGGCGGAGGAGTACCTGGCCGCGTTTGAAAGGGCCGTCGGAACCTCAATCGACGAGGACGAATGGGTGCGCATTCGTGGGAGCGCGATGACGGCATGGCCCGAGTCACTCGCTGCGGTGCGGCGGGCGGCAGAACTCGGACAGGTCACCCTGCTGACGAACAACGGCGCGCTCGTGTCCAAGCACCTGCGCACGCTCGCCCCCGAGCTGGTCGAGCTGTTTGGTGACCACCTCTTCACGTCGAGCGACTACGGAGCTCGCAAACCCAACCCGGTGGTGTTCGAGCGCGTCCTGGAGTCGTATGGCGTGTCGGCGGCCAACACGTTCTTCGCCGACGACATGCGTGTGAACGTGGAGGGCGCGGCAAGCGTGGGAATCACTGCCCACCTGTTCCGTGGCCCCGAGGGACTTCTCCGGGCGATCGAGGACTTTGCCGCGAGCCGCGTGGGTAGCACGCCCTCACGCTGAGTCAGCGCAGGGCGACCGTGGCGCGATCGCGACCGGTCAGGTCGCGGTGGTGGGAGATCGCGCGCCAGCCGTCCTCGGTGAGCAGCGCGGCGATCGGCGCGGCCTGCAACTCGCCGTGCTCGAGCACGAGGGTGCCGCCGGGCCGCAGCAGCCGCCGAGCCGTCGCCGAGACCTGGCGCACGACATCCAGACCGTCCTCGCCGCCGTACAGGGCCAGCTCGGGGTCGTGGAGGCGTACCTCCGGATCACGCGGGATGGCGCCCACGGGAATGTAGGGCGGGTTCGAGATCACCACGTCGACCGTGCCATCGAGGTCGGGAAGCGCCTCGGCAAGATCGTGGAACACGGGGGTGGCGTTCTGGGCCCCCACCCGTCGGAAGTTCTCGCGAGCCCATACGTAGGCCCGCGGGGAGACCTCGACGCCGTAGACGCGGGCGTGGGGAACCTCGGTGGCGAGGGCGAGGGCGATCGCACCACTGCCCATACCAAGATCAACACCAACGGGCGCGGGGCTCGCGACGGCACGAAGGGCGTCGATGGCGTGCTGGGCAACCGATTCCGTCTCGGGGCGAGGCACAAACACACCGGGACCGACCACCAGTTCGAGGGATCGGAAGTGCGCGAAGCCGGTGATGTGTTGCAGCGGCTCTCGCGCCGCCCGCCGCTCCACCAACTCGGCGAGCTCGATCGCCTCGTCGGGGCTGAGGGATGCATCCGTCGCAACGCGAGCCTGCACTCCCCCACGACTGATCCCGAGCACGTGGCCCGCGAGTAATTCGGCGTCGACCCTCGGGGTCGGCACGCCGGCGGACTCGAGGATCGCGACGGCGCGGTCGAGGGAAGCGGAGAGGTTCATCGATGTCGGGTTTCGATTCGGCCTAGGGCCGACTCAACCGGCCTCCGTGCCCAACTCCGCCAGCCTGGCCTCCTCGTCGGCGATGATGCACGACTGGATGACCGGCTCGAGAGCGCCGTTCATGACGGCATCGAGGTTGTAGGCCTTGTACCCGGTGCGGTGGTCGGCGATCCGGTTCTCGGGGAAGTTGTACGTGCGGATGCGCTCCGAGCGATCCATGGTTCGGATCTGCCCCTTGCGGAACTCGGCCGCCTCCGCGTCGGCTTCCTCCTGGTACCGGGCCAGGATGCGCGCGCGAAGCACCCGCATGCCGGCCTCGCGGTTCTGGAGCTGGCTCTTCTCGTTCTGCATCGCGACCACAATTCCCGTGGGGATGTGGGTGATACGCACGGCGGAGTCGGTGGTGTTGACCGACTGGCCACCCGGCCCGCTCGAGCGGTACACGTCGATCTTGAGGTCGTTGGGGTTGATCTCGACCTCTTCGGGCTCGTCAACCTCGGGGAAGACCAGCACACCCGCAGCGGACGTGTGGATGCGCCCCTGCGACTCCGTCGCGGGCACCCGCTGCACGCGGTGAACTCCCCCCTCGTACTTCAGGTGCGCCCAGACTCCCTCGGCGGGATCACTCGAGTTGCCCTTGAAGGCCACCTGGACGTCCTTGACGCCACCCAGGTCACTCGAGGTCTGCTCGATGATCTCGGTCTTCCACTTCTTTGACTCCGCGTAGTGCAGGTACATGCGCAGCAGGTCGCCCGCGAAGAGCGCGGACTCCGCGCCACCCTCGCCCATTTTGATTTCCATGATGACGTCACGGGAATCGTTGGGGTCACGCGGAATCAGGAGACGACGAAGCTTCTCCTGCGCTGCCTCGAGCGACTCGGTGAGTCCCGGGATCTCCTCGGCGAACGAGGCATCCTCCGAGGCCATCTCCGTGGCGGCCGCCAGGTCATCCGTCAGCTGTCGCCACTCGTGGTAGGCGGCGACAATTCTTGCCAGCTCGGCGTAGCGCCGGTTGACCTTGCGTGACCTGACCGGGTCTGAGTGGAGTTCGGGATCAGCGAGCTGAGCCTGAAGCTCGTCATGTTCGGCCAGTAGTTGTTGTACTGACTCGAACATGACTAGTCGTCCTTGTGGCCGTTGGGGTTCGGCATCGACTTCTGCACGAGCATCAGGAACTCGACGTTCGACTGGGTCTCCTTGAGCTTGCCCAGAACGATCTCGAGCGCCTGCTGCTGGTCAAGACCGGCCAGCGCGCGACGCAGCTTCCACGTCACCTTGACCTCCTCGGCGCCCAGGAGCATTTCCTCGCGACGGGTACCCGACGCGTTCACGTCGACGGCAGGGAAAATGCGCTTGTCGGCAAGCTGGCGCGACAGGCGAAGCTCCATGTTGCCGGTGCCCTTGAACTCCTCGAAGATGACCTCGTCCATCTTGGACCCGGTCTCGACGAGCGCGGTGGCGATGATGGTGAGCGAGCCACCCTCCTCGATGTTGCGCGCCGCGCCAAAAAAACGCTTCGGCGGGTAGAGCGCCGACGAGTCGACACCACCCGAGAGGATTCGACCCGACGCCGGAGCCGCGAGGTTGTAGGCACGACCCAGGCGCGTGATCGAGTCGAGCAGTACAACAACGTCGTGGCCCAGCTCGACCAGGCGCTTGGCGCGCTCGATGGCAAGCTCGGCGACGGTCGTGTGATCCTCGGCGGGACGATCGAAGGTGGATGCGATGACCTCACCCTTGACCGTGCGCTGCATGTCGGTGACTTCCTCGGGGCGCTCGTCCACGAGCACGACCATGAGGTGAACCTCGGGGTTGTTTTTCGAGATCGCGTTGGCGATCGCCTGGAGAACGAGGGTCTTGCCTGCCTTCGGGGGCGAGACGATGAGGCCACGCTGGCCCTTGCCGATCGGCGACACGAGGTCGATGATGCGGGTGGAGAGCTTGGTGGGCTCGGTCTCGAGGCGCAGGCGCTCCTGCGGGTAGAGCGGGGTCAGCTTGCCGAACTCGACGCGGTTCGCGGCCTCCTCGATGGGCAGGCCGTTGATCGAGTCGATGCGCACGATCGCGTTGTACTTCTGGCGGCCCTGGCCCTGGTCACCCTCGCGCGGCTGGCGGATGGCGCCGACAACGGCGTCACCCTTGCGCAGGTTGTACTTCTTGACCTGGCCGAGAGAAACGTACACGTCGTTGTTGCCAGGCAGGTAGCCGGTGGTGCGAACGAAGGCGTAGTTGTCGAGGACATCAAGGATGCCCGCGACGGGGATGAGCACGTCATCCTCGGTGATCTCGGGCTCGAAGTCGTCACCAAGCGCTCCACCACGACCACGCTTGCGGTCGCGGTAACGGTTGCGTCCGCTGCGCTCGCCCTGGTCACCATCGGTGGTCTCGGCACGCTGCTGGCCGTTCTGACGGTTGCCGTTCTGGCGGGGCTCGCCCTGCTGCTGGCGGTCGCCGGCGTTGTTGGCGTTCGCCGCGTTGTTGTTGTTGCGATTGCGGTTGCGGTTGCGCGAGCGCCCACTGCCGCCCTCGGGCTGGTCGGAGTCGCTCTCGGCGCCGTCGGCATCCGCAGGGGTGTGGCCGGTCGGGCCCTCGGGAAGCTCGATACCCAGATCGGTCTGCGAGATGTGCGACGACGCGGAGCGGCGCTCGATGGTGACCTCCGGAAGGTCAACGATCGGCGCACCAGCGAGGGCCGGGGCTGCGGCGATCGCGTCGGTGTCGGCGCTAGTCACACGACGCGAGGTGCGCTTGCGCACGGCGACGGGCTCGGAAGTGGGTGCCTCGGACGGGGCGCTGGAGGTCTCGTCGGTGCCCTCGGAGGTGACCTCGGGGGCCGTCTCATCGGCGGGAGTCTCCTCCACGTTGGTCTCCGTGCTCGGGGCCTCCGGGGCCTCGGCTACGTTCTCGGAGTCCGAGCCCTGGTTGTCGGCGATTGCGTCCACGAGTTCTCCTTTACGAAGTTTCGATGCGCCGCTGATGCCCAGCGAGCCAGCCAGAGCCTGAAGGTCGGCGAGCTTGAGGGCGCTCAGTTCGGAGCGGGAATTCACGCTCGACGCGTGAATGTTGACATCAGTCACTTGCTTGGGGTTCCTTTCCCCTACCGCGAAGACAGTGCGTCGCGATGGAGAGCTGATCGGCTGTCCGTCTCACGCGGATGCGCGGAAACATGTCGAACAGACGAGGGTGATGGTGCTGTCGAGGGAATTACGGCCGGGCCGTTGCTTCTACCTCGTGCGTTGTCACTGTAGCACCTTTGAAGTCGACGGCCAGCATAAGCGACTCCCACGGGTTGTCGGAGTTGTGGGCGACGAGGTCGGCGGCAACGAGGCGCTGTGAGGGGTCACTAGCCAGCACGAGGATGGAGGGACCTGCTCCCGAGACCACCGCGGCAAGACCGTTTTTGCGCAGGACCTGGATGAGCGCATTGGTCTCGGGCATCGCGCTCGCGCGGTAGTCCTGGTGCAGGCGATCCTCGGTGGCCTCGAGCAGAAGCTCGGGGCTCTGGATGAGGGCGGCAATAAGCAGGGCCGACCGCGAGACGTTAAAGACGGCATCCGCGTGGGGCACCGACTCGGGCTGCAGGCTCCGGGCGAGCGCCGTGGACATCGTCGCGGCCGGAACACACACCACCGGCGAGACACCACGGTGCACAATAAGCTTCTTCGCCCGGGGGCCATCGGGGGTGGTCCACGCGATGGTGAGTCCTCCGAAGATGGCGGGCGCCACGTTGTCGGGGTGTCCCTCCAGCTCCGTCGCGAGGGTGAGCAGGGCATCCGAGTCGATGTCGACAACACCCTCGAGGAGGCCCTTGGCCGCCATAATGCCGGAGACGATCGCGGCACCCGACGAGCCCAGGCCACGACCGTGAGGAATCGAGTTGGTTGCCTTCAGGTGGAGGCCCGGCATGTCGATCCCGTAGTGATCAAAGGCGTGACGGATGGAGCGAACCACGAGGTTCGTCTCGTCGGTAGGCACCTCGCCCTCCCCCACGCCGGTGACATCAACCCGCACGCCCGACTCGGTGGCGGTCACCTCGAGCTCGTCGTAAAGCGCCAGGGCAAGGCCCAGGGTGTCGAAGCCGGGGCCGAGGTTGGCGGAGGTGGCGGGAACCCGGACCGTGACGGTGCGGCCGACCAGAGTCGTCATGCCCCGACCAGCCCGAGCACACTCGCGACCGCAGTCGTGTCGACCGGAACAATCGTCGGCTGGACCTCTCCACCGTCGGCTGTACGCAGGGCCCACTGGGGGTCCTTGAGTCCGTGACCGGTGACGGTCAGCACAACCGTGGCATCCTTCGGGATCTGGCCGGCCTCGGCGCGCTCGAGAAGACCCGCAACACTGATGGCGGACGCAGGCTCGACGAAAATGCCGACCTCGGCGGACAGGATGCGGTGAGCCTCGAGAATCTTCTCGTCGCTGATCGCACCGAAGTAACCGTTGCTGTCCTCGCGCGCCGCGATGGCAAGCTCCCAGCTCGCCGGGTTGCCAATGCGGATCGCGGAGGCGATCGTGTCGGGGTTCTTGACGACGTGGCCCGTCACGATGGGTGCGCTGCCCGCGGCCTGGAAGCCGAACATTCGTGGCATCCGGGTCGTGGCCCCGACGGCGAGCTCTTCGGTGTAGCCACGGTGGTACGCGGTGTAGTTGCCGGCATTGCCGACGGGAACGAAGTGGAAGTCCGGGGCGTCACCGAGAACCTCAACAACCTCGAACGCGGCCGTCTTCTGCCCCTCGATGCGGTCGTTGTTCACGGAGTTGACGAGGTGGACCGGGTAGTTCTCGGCGAGTTCGCGTGCGATCTCGAGGCAGTCGTCGAAGTTGCCCTGGAGCTGGATGAGCTGGCCGTTGTGGGCAACCGCCTGGCTGAGCTTGCCCATGGCGATCTTGCCCTCGGGCACAAGAACCGCGGCGGTAATACCCGCGTGCGCAGCATAGGCCGCGGCCGACGCCGAGGTGTTGCCCGTCGAGGCACAGATGATCGCCTTCGCGCCGTGCTCGATGGCCTTGGAGACGGCCATGGTCATGCCGCGGTCCTTAAACGAGCCCGTGGGGTTCATCCCCTCGAACTTGACCCAGACCTTCGCTCCAGTGCGGCGAGACAGTGCATCCGCGGGAATCAGCGGCGTGCCGCCCTCCCCGAGGGTGATGATGGGCGTCGCATCCGAGATGTCGAGACGGTCGGCGTATTCGCGGAGCACTCCGCGCCACTGGTGGGCCACTGGTTATCCTTCAACTCTCAGGACGGACACGACGCTCGCAACAACGGAACTGGCCGCGAGCGAGGCCACGGTAGCTGCGAGCGACGATTCGACCGCCTCATGCGTGACTATGACAAGGGTAGCGGTGGGCCGCTCGACCTCCTGACCGTCACGGACCGACTGAGACACCGCCTCAACCGAGACGCCGTGGTCGCTGAACAGCTGCGCGATCCCCGCGAGCACACCGGGCTCGTCGGCAACCTCGAGGGTGACTTGGTAGCGCGTGGTCGCACTGGAGACCGGCAGCACCGGCAGGTTGGCGTGGGTCGACTCGGCCACTCCCGGGCCACCGGCGACGTGGCGGCGCGCCGCGGAAACGAGGTCGCCCAACACGGCGGATGCGGTCTCGATGCCGCCGGCACCCGCACCGTAGAACATCAGGCTGCCCGCGGCCTCGGCCTGCACAAAAACCGCGTTGTTGGCGCCGTGCACGGCGGCCAGCGGATGATCGAGCGGGACCAGCGCCGGGTGCACGCGCGCCGACACCCCCTCGATGCCGTCGACCGTGAGTCGCTCACAGATAGCCAGAAGCTTCACCACGTAGCCCGCCTTGCGGGCGGCGACAACCTGGTCACGCGTGATGGCGGTGATGCCCTCACGGTGGACCGCCTCGAGCGGAACCGTGGTGTGGAACGCGAGGCTCGCGAGGATCGCCGCCTTCTGGGCCGCGTCGAACCCCTCGATGTCCGCGGTCGGGTCGGCCTCCGCGTACCCGAGTCGGGTCGCTTCGGCCAGCGCCTCGTCGAGGTCGTCGCCTCGGCTGTCCATCCGGTCGAGGATGTAGTTGGTGGTGCCGTTGACGATGCCGAGGATGCGTTTGACCCGGTCCCCGGCGAGGCTGTCGCGCAGCGGGCGGATGATGGGAATCGCGCCACCCACGGCCGCCTCGTAGTACAGCTGCGCGCCCACCTGCTCGGCCGCCTCGAATAGCTCGGGACCGTGGTTGGCGAGGACGGCCTTGTTGGCCGTGATGACATCGGCGCCGGAGTTGAGCGCCTGGAGGATGTAGGTGCGCGCGGGCTCGATGCCGCCGATGAGTTCAACGACGATGTCGGCACCCAGGATCAGCGATTCCGCGTCGGTGGTGATGAGCTCGCGCGGGATCGTGGTGTCACGCGGCGCGTCGACGTTGCGCACGGCCACGCCCACCAGCTCCAGCCCGGCGCCAGCGCGCGCGGCCAGCTCGTCGCCGTGCTCCAGCAGGAGTGAGGCGACCTGGGATCCGACCGAGCCGCCCCCCAAGACGGCCACTCGAAGGTTCCGATACTCGATCATGGGGTCTCCATCCTCGGGCCAGGACGGCCTACGTCTCGACTGAGCAAGTCTTCTTCGGTCTCCCCGCGCACAATCAGGCGCGCTACACCGTTCAGAACGGCAACCACCGGAGGGCGGCCGAGGTAGTTGTAGTTGCTCGCCATGGCCCATCCGTAGGCGCCCGTGGCGGGCACACCCAGCAGATCACCGGGTGTGACGTCGGCGGGCAGGTACTCGGCGTGAACGACGATGTCGCCCGACTCGCAGTGTTTGCCAGCCACACGCACAAGGGTGGCCGGCGCATCCGACACCCGGCTTGCGATGCGCGCCGAGTACTGGGCGCCGTAGAGGGAGGGTCGGATGTTGTCGCTCATGCCACCGTCGACCGAGACGTACTTGCGCACGGCGGTGCCCTCCACGAGCACGTCCTTGATGGTGCCGACCTCGTACAGCGTGGTCGTCGACGGGCCAATCACCGAACGGCCCGGCTCGATCGCCACGACGGGCAGGGGCACGTCGAACTCGGCCGCGCCCTGCGCGACGATGTCGGCGAACCGGCGGGCGATCTCGTCGATGTCGAGCGGATCGTCGACCGAGGTGTAGGCGATGCCAAACCCGCCGCCGAGGTTCAGCTCGGGAACGTCGCCGCCCTCGAGCAGCCTGGCGTGTACGGCGAAGAGCCGATGGGCCGCCTCGGCGAACCCGTCGGACTCGAAAATCTGTGACCCGATGTGGGAGTGAAGCCCCAAAAACCTGAGGCTCGTGTGCGAGCGAATCTGCGCCACGACCGCCTCCGCATCGGCGAGAGGGATACCAAACTTCTGGTCCTCCCTCGCCGTCGCCAGGTACTCGTGAGTTGACGCGTGAACCCCGCTGTTGATGCGCAAGCGCACCGGCTGGGTTCGACCGTGCCGCTCTGCCGCGGACGCGACGCGCTCGATCTCGACGACGCTGTCGATCACGATGGCACCGACCCCGGCAGCGACGGCACGGTCGATCTCGGAAAGACTCTTGTTGTTGCCGTGGAGGCCGAGCCTCGCCGGCTCAACCCCTGCGGCCAGGGCGACCGCCATCTCGCCGCCACTGGCGACGTCGATGTTGAGGCCCTCCTCGGTAACCCAGCGGGCGACCTCGGTGCACAAAAACGCCTTGCCCGCGTAGTAGACCTTCGCGGTGCTCCCGACCCGGGCGAACTCGCGGTCGAACGAGGAGCGGATGGCGTGGGCGCGGGCGCGGGCATCCGCCTCGTCAACAACGTAGACGGGCGTGCCAAACTCGGCCGCAATGGCTGATGCCGATACGCCGGCGAAGGTGATCTGGCCCCGCGCGTCTCGCCTGGCGTTCTGGGACCAGACCGCCTGGGGCAAGGCGTTGGCGTCGTCGGGCACAACAAGCCACGACGGTGCGAGCGGGTTGGAAGAGGACAACGGCAAACCTCACGGGTATCTAACAAGGTGAGGCGAGCGAACCCGGATTGGTCCCTGAAGCCACGTCAATAGTAGCGGGACTGCGGGCGAGCGTGTTCAGCGTTACGGGCAGGTGCCCGTGGTGCCCAACTCCCCCAGCGACGCGCCGTCTCCCGTGATGGTGACCACCAGGTCGGAGGCAACCACCTGCACGTCGGTGACAACGAGTGCCGCCGGAAGAGATGCCGCGACGCAGAAGTCTTGGGAATTCAGCAGTGAGCCGGCAAGCCCACCGATGATCGGATTGTTGCGGAGATCCTCGACCGAGATGTTTTGGTCGTCGAGGGTGATCGTCTCGGGCGTGAACCTGACCGCGCCGTCCACGGCCGACGGAATCAGGTCGACCGTCACCGGAAGCGTGATGAACAGGATGGAGAGCTCGGTTCCCACGGTGATCACACCACGCCCCAGCTCGATCGAATCAAGATCGATGCCACTCAGGTAGCCGGAGAGCTGCTGGACGCTAGCCTCGGAGATCGTCACAACGGCAGCGAGCTCCTCAACGGGCTGGGACTCGTCGAGTGGAACACCACGAGCGGTGAGCACTGCCGACCCGGTCACCTCCCCGACGGTGAGGGTGTCAATGACGATTGTGACGTCGTTGACCCGGCCCGCGAGCGCCTGCAACAGCAGTGAGCCCTCACCCATATCGACGTCAACCGGGGTAGCGGGGTCAAGCTTCAGAGCAGTGAGGATGCGCTCGCGCACGATTCCCGTTGCATACTGCCGCGCAAGCGAGTCCGCGACAAAAAACGCCACAACAAGAAGGATGACCAGCACACCACCGGCGATGGCCCAACCGATCCAGCGTCGCCTCTTGGGTGGCTCCGGTGTCGTCTCGATGACGACCAGCGGCGCCGTCGTGGGCTCGGGCGAGGCGGGCTCGACCTCCGGTGACAGTGGCTCGGCCATGGGCTACATCCGTTCTGGGGCAGACACGCCCAGCAGACCGAGACCGGTGCGGAGCACCTGGCCCACGGCGTCATTAAGCCACAGCCGAGTGCGGTGGAGGTCGGTGATGGGCTCGTCGCCCTGTGGGGTGACCCGACAATTGTCGTACCAGCGGTGGTACGCCCCCGCCAACTCTTCGCTGTAGCGCGCGACGCGGTGCGGCTCGCGCAGCTCGGCGGCCTGAAGAACGACCCGAGGGAACTCCGCGAGGATGCCCAGGAGCACACTCTCGGTCTCGTGGGTGAGCAGGCTCGCATCAAACGCGTCGCGAGCCACCCCATACTCGGCGGCGTTACGGGCAACCTGGTGCGTGCGCGCGTGAGCGTACTGAACGTAGAAGACGGGGTTGTCGCTCGTGCGCTTGCCCCACAGGTCGAGGTCGATGTCCACCTGCGAGTCGATCGAACTGCGCACGAGCGCATACCGCCCGGCGTCGACGCCCACCGCCTCGACGAGGTCCTCGAGGGTCACGACGGTGCCTGCGCGCTTGGACATCCGCAGCGGCTCACCGTCGCGCACGAGGTTGACGAGCTGGCCGATGAGGATCTCGAGGTTGACGTAGGGCTCGTCACCGAACGCCTTGGTCATGGCCATCAGGCGCTTGACGTATCCGTGATGGTCGGCACCCAGCATGATGATGTTGCGCTCGAACCCACGCTCGCGCTTGTTCAGGTAGTACGCGAGGTCGCCGGAGATGTAGCCGGCCTCGCCGTCGCTCTTGATGACAACGCGGTCCTTGTCGTCGCCGTAGTCCGTTGACCGGAACCACGTCGCCCCATCCGCCTCATAGATGGCACCCAGCTCCCTGAGCCGGCCAATCGCCCGCTCGACGGCACCGGACTCATGGAGGTCGTTCTCGTGGAAATACACGTCGAAGTCGACACCAAAATCGTGAAGGCTTGCCTTGATGTCCCCAAACATCAACTCGACGCCCACCGCGCGGAAGACCTCCTGCTGCTCGTCGCGCGGGATGTGGAACAGGTCACCCGGGTAGGCCACAAGCACGCGCGCAGCGATGTCGGAGATGTAGTCGCCGCCGTAGCCGTCCTCCGGGGCGGGCTCGCCGAGCCAGCTCGCCAGAAGACTCCGAGCGAATCGATCGATCTGGGCGCCGTGGTCGTTGAAGTAGTACTCGCGCGTGACGAGTCCCCCCTGGAACTGGAAGATACGCGCGAGGCTGTCGCCGACCGCCGCCCACCGAACGCCACCAATGTGGATCGGCCCGGTGGGGTTGGCGGAAACAAACTCGAGGTTGATGGTGACCCCGGAGTACAGCTGTCCCCGACCGTAGTCGGCGCCCTGCTCCACGATGGTCTTCGCGAGGGCACCCGCCGCCGCCGCGTCGAGGGTGATGTTGATAAATCCGGGACCAGCCACATCCACGGATGCCACGCCAGCCAGCGCCCTCGCCTCGGCAGAAATCTCC
Organism: Rhodoglobus sp.; assembly: GCA_965279605.1. Classification (GTDB taxonomy): domain Bacteria; phylum Actinomycetota; class Actinomycetes; order Actinomycetales; family Microbacteriaceae; genus Rhodoglobus. The sequence continues at coordinate 81,643 of CBDIIE010000010.1, read as the reverse complement.
TCCGCGAGTTCACGAGGGTTCACGCCGAGCGGCTTCGCGAGCTTCATGGCGATGTTGCTAGCCCAGTCGCCGTGGTCGCGGTTGCGTGGGCGCTCCAAGACGACGTCCTCCACGGTGAGGATCTGGGTGCCCCCGCGGCGCTCGGACACGCCCGTGACGATAGCGAGCAGTGCGGCGGAAAGTTCGGCGGGATTCACAACATCCAAGAGTAGCGGGGTGGCCGAGTCCCCCAGCGCGAGCCAATGGGCGACCCGCGGCGCTTCGCTCAGGGGAATTGGCGGTACCCGGGTGATGATGGACACCATGCGACCGAGCCGATCCACTACGTTCGCCGCCCCGATCGCGGCACTTGTTATCGCCCTGCTCGCCGGCTGCGTGCCGGTGACCACCGACCCTGACTCCGGGCAGACGGCCACACCGACGCCCTCCCCCACCGGCACGACCTCAGCGACACCGACGGCGACACCCACGCCCACCGCGGCCATCATCCCGCTCGACATTGCGTGCGATCAGCTGATCTCCGCGGACGCGATGTACTCCTTCGACCCCAACCTGAGCTTCTTGGGGACGTTCGTGCCCGATGCCGGAACCCCCGCCGCGAGCGCAGTCGCCGCGGGCGGCGTCGTCTGTCGTTGGGTGCACGACACGACTGGGGCAACTCTTGACGTGTCCGCGGCGGAACTCCCCGAGTCGGTGTCGACGGACCTCAAGAACGAGCTCGTGTTGTCAAGCAACTCGGTGCCCACCTACGGCGTCGAAGGCTACTTCCAGCAGGTCAACGGCGTGGGGCAGGCGCAGGCCTTCCCCGACCCGTACTGGGTCACGATTGTTTCGTCGTTGCTCTATGAGCCAGGCGATGCCGCTCCCTTGGTTGCCGCCGCGATCTCGGGGCTCGGCTAGCCGAGCTGGACTAGCTCGCTGCCGTCGTCGGTGGGCAGCTCGTCGACGATGGCGAGCACCTCCATGCTCGACAGCGTGAGGTCCGCCCAGTGGTTGGTAAGGAACGCCGTGTCGGCAGCATCTCGCCCGGTTGAGATGCGCACCATGCTTTGCCGCGGGGCGAGGCGCGTCGCATCCACGACCCACCATGCGCCGTCGACGTACGCCTCGGCCACGGCGTGGAAGTCCATGGGGCTCAGGCCGGGGGCGTAGACGGCCACCATTCGGGCGGGGACGTCGAGGGCACGAAGAAGCGCAATAACCAGGTGTGCATAGTCGCGGCACACCCCCCGGCGAGCAAGGAGTGTCTGCTCGGCACCGTCGGTGGGCAAGCTGGACCCGGGAACGTACCGCAGGCGACTCCAAACCCAGAGAGTGACCGCGGAGAGCAGGTCGTGTCCACTCAGCCCGGCGAATTCGGATCGCGCCGTCGGGGTGAGGCTGTCCGACTCGCAGTAACGACTCGGCCGAAGGTAGGTCACGAGGTCAAGTTCGCTGACGGGCGCGGGGGCGGAACCCCCGGCGATGTCGGCCGCGTACTCGACGCTCATATGGCCGGGGCCACTCACGAACTGGTGCAGGCGTGTGCCGTTGCCATCCGTCAGTTCGGTCGCCTTCTGGGCCACACCGTCGAGGGTGAAGGTCAGCGTCTCCGACGTGAGGTTCGCGCCCAGCGCCGCAGCGATGCTGAACACCATGTTGGTCGAACCGGAGATGTCGAGTTCGAGACGAGAGGTAACGGTACGCAGCATGCCTCGATCCTGTCATGCGCAGCCGTGGGTTCAGTCGCTGGTACTGTGGGAATCACTCCTTGGCCCCCATAGCTCAGGGGATAGAGCGTCTGCCTCCGGAGCAGAAGGCCGCAGGTTCAAATCCTGCTGGGGGCACAAAACGAGATAAGGCCCCGCCGACAGGTGGGGCCTTATCTCGTTTGTATACGTGGCCGGAACGAGGAAGGGCCCCACCATATGGCGGGGCCCTTTCTGTTGTGCGTTACTTCTTGTTCTTGGCGAACTGTGCGCGCACGAACGGCAGCGCGAGGATGACACCACTCACGATCGCCGTGATGCCGCCCAGCTGCCGGATGAGCGCGAGCTCGAGCAGTCCAAATCCTCGGACAAACGCGTAGGCGGCGACGAGGATCAGCACCACGGCGACGATGCGCCCTTGGTTAAGGGTGATACCCGGCCAGAGGTACACGGCGAGCACAAGGGCGATCGAGCCCACAAACACACCGTCGGCGATCGCGGGGGTGGTCGCGCCGAAGACGAGGAACAACCCGACGATGATCGCCGCGATCGAGACGATGAGCTTGATGACCGTCGACGTGTTCGACGCGCTGGAGTGCTCGGTCATGCCTATGCCTTCGCCTTCTTCAGCGCACGACCCACCGTGAACAGCAGCACGAGGTCAAGCACGCCGACCACCAGGAGGGTGATGCCAAAGAAGATGGCGTACGCGATGGTCACGCCGTCGGCGAAGAGGATCACCAGGACACCCGCGATGGCGATGAGGATGCCGATCACGATCGACAGCGCGCTTCCGTTGCCACGCGCGGTGTCGATGAGTGTCGCCACACCCTCGAAGATCCAGGAGATTCCGATCAGGATCACGATGAAGACCGCGGTCTCGAAGGGGTTGCGGATGACAATGACACCGGCCGCGAGAACAACTGCACCGAGGATGAAGTTGGCGACCTTGCCCCCTCCATTGAGGTCCTTGTCCGCGAAGCCCTGGATGATGCGCACGATACCCAGGATGACGAAGTAGATACCCAGCAATACCGCGAGCACGTTGATTGTCGACTGCGGCCAGACGAGCACGAGCACACCAATGACCAGGGCGGACACCGCGCGGATTGCCCATACGACCCGGGTCTGTCTGAAGATGCTGGTGAGTTCGTCGACACCCGATTTCTCGGACATGTGATGCCTGCTTTCACTTGGGGGGCCACTCCCAAACGGCGGCCCGCACCGCACAGGCTACAACCCGGCACGGGCCTTGGGCAGAGTGTGACTCGCTGCTACCCTGACGCGATGACGGACGGTGGCAACGTAGTGGTTCCCGACGCGGATCCCACCGTGATGCGCCCACCCATCCTGGAGCGCATTCGGGAGTCCGTGATCGGTGACGACCAGGTGATGTTTGGCCCGTTCGGGGCGCGGCGAGTGACTTATGCCGATTACATCGCGAGCGGCAGGGCCCTGACCTTCATCGAGGACTTCGTGCGCGACGAGGTCCTCCCCCGCTACGCGAACACCCACTCGGAGTCGAGTGGCACCGGGCTTCAAACGACACGACTGCGCGAGGACGCGCGCGCGATCATCCATGCGGCTCTCGGTGGCGCCGACGACACGGTCGTGATCTTCACGGGGAGCGGATCGACCGGCGCCATCGACAAGATCGTAGGCATTCTGGGGCTGAGGATTCCGGCGGATCTCGACCGGGAGTTTGGGCTGTCGTCCCTGATTCCTGCCGAGGAGCGGCCGGTCGTGTTTATTGGACCCTACGAGCACCACAGCAACGAGCTACCGTGGCGCGAGTCGATCGCCGACGTGGTGACAATTCCCGAGGATGCCGAGGGTCACGTTGATATCCCCCGGCTGGTCGAGGAGCTCGCGCGCTACGCCCACCGCCCTTTGCGTATTGGCTCGTTCAGCGCTGCGAGCAATGTCACGGGCATCCTCACTGACACGGTCACCATTACCCGCCTCTTGCACGCCAACGGTGCCTTGGCCTTCTGGGATTACGCCGCAGCGGCGCCGTATATCTCCGTTGACGCCACCGAGGCAGACGCGGTGTTTATCTCGCCCCACAAGTTCATTGGGGGGCCCGGCACCCCCGGTGTGCTGGCCGTGAAGCGCCAGCTGCTAAGCAACTCCGTTCCGCACGTGGTTGGGGGCGGCACTGTCTCGTACGTCAACCCACACGAGCACCGCTACATCGAGAACCCGGCGCACCGGGAGGAGGCGGGTACCCCCGCGATCATCGAGTCGATCCGGGCGGGCCTCGTGTTCGCACTGAAGGACGCCGTGGGTGTTGGCACAATTCATGCGGTCGAGCGTGACTTCCTGCGTCGAGCGATGACCGTGTGGGGTGAGCATCCCGGAATTCAGATCCTGGGGAGCGCGGATGCCGACCGGCTCTCGATCGTGTCGTTTGTGATCAAGCGCCCGGGCGGGCGATACCTGCACCACAACGTGGTGGTTGCGATGCTCAACGATCTTTTTGGCATTCAGGCGAGGGGCGGATGCTCGTGCGCGGGCCCCTACGGTCATCGGCTCCTCGGCATCGACCTCGAGCGCTCACACGAGTTCGAGCGGGAGATCTCCGGCGGATGCGAGGGGATCAAGCCTGGCTGGGTGCGCGTGAGCTTCAACTACTTCATCAGCGACGTCGTGTTCCGCTACATCGTCGAGGCGGTCTCCCTGGTGGCCGAGCACGGGTATCGCCTGGTGCCTCAGTACCGGTTTGATCCCGACTCAGGGTTGTGGCGACACGAGAACGGTGACGTGGAGCCCCCGGTGCGTCTTGACCAGCTCTCGTACAACGAGCACGGAATATTGACGTTCGCGCGGCACGACGATCGTGCGCCCGAATCCGAACTAGCCACGTACCTGACCGAAGCGCGGGACCTGCTCCTGTCTCTCCCCGACCCGTACGCGGGAGAAGAGTCCGTCCACGTCGCGGACGAACGCCTCAGCGCGGACTTCGAGTCACTTCGATGGTTCGAGTTGCCCGCCGCCTCGCTCGCGCGCCAACCCGGCCAGTAGGACCGCGGACCTCAGCTGAATTCCGACCCGTTCCTCGACCTCGGGCGTCGGGTGAATTCCGTCCTGGCTGCTTCCCGCCAGGTAGGTTCCATCGGCCGCGCGGGCGGTGGGCCAGGGGTCTACCCATGCCCAGCCCTCGCGGGCCGCGAGCTCCCGCAGTGACCGATTAAAGCTCTGGGTCGAGGCCGCCCGGAAGTCGTTGGGGGCGATCGCCGATAACACCACACGGTCTGCTGTGACCTCGTCGGCTATCCGGAGCAGGCGGTCCATGCTGTCCTCGATGGTCCAGTCGACGAACTCCGGCAGGAAGTCGTTGGTGCCCGCCATGATGACAAGCACATCCGATTCGGGAACAACACTGAGTCCGGCCAGCATGTCGGTGGTAGTGGCACCCGGCACGGCCCACCCACCCTCAAAGATCACCCGCGAGGACGTGGCGCTCGCGATCCATGACGGCTTGGCCGAGTTCGTCCACGCCGTGATCGAGTCGCCGACCGCAACGAAGCCGACGGGGCTCGTCGAGGCATGCGCGAGAGCTCGCTCGACGGGAACCGCCGCGGGGGGCTGCGGCGAGCATCCCCCCAGCAGACACGCCACCACTGCGGCGCCGAGGGCGAGCCGACCTGAGCGGGAGAAGGTCGGGCGGGCCACATCGCGAGAATACCCGACCACTACGCTTGTCGACTGTGCCGCTCACCGTCGTTATTGCACCCGACTCGTTTAAGGGCTCGCTCTCAGCGCGCGAAGCCGCCGACGCCATTGCGGATGGGTGGCGCACCGTGCGGCCGGACGACGAGCTGGTACTCCTCCCCCAGGCCGACGGTGGGGAGGGAACTCTCGACGCGATCGAGTCGGCAGTTCCGGGCGCTCATCGACGGAGCGCGGGAATGGTCACGGGCCCCGACGGCCGCCCCACGCCGGGCGCCTGGCTTCAGCTCCCCGATGGCACCGCCGTCACCGAGCTGGCCCAGTGCAGCGGGTTGCCGCTGATGCGTGAGCTGGATGCCCTCGGCGCGACCACCCGCGGGCTCGGCGAGGTGATTCGTGCCGCTCTCGAGGGTGGAGCCACCTCACTGGTTGTGGGGCTTGGAGGGTCGGCCTCAACCGACGGTGGCGCGGGTGCACTGGCAGCGCTGGGCCTTCGGCTCACCGACGAGCAGAACGAGCCCGTGCGCGACGGAGGGGGCTTCCTGCATGACATCGTGCGAGTGGACCGGACAGACCTTGTCTCTCCCCCGCCCGGTGGGGTCACTCTGCTGACCGACGTCACCGCACCTCTGCTCGGGCCCTCGGGTGCTGCCGCGGTTTTTGGTCCCCAGAAGGGCGCGACCCCCGGCGACGTGGCAATGCTGGACGCGGGTCTGGGCCACCTCTCGCGACTTTTGGGTGGTGATCCCGAGGCGGCCGGAAGTGGTGCCGCGGGAGGCGCCGGCTACGGCTTCGCCGCCGCCTGGGGCGCCCACATCGAGCCCGGCGCGGACTACCTCGCGACCCTCAGTGGCCTGACGGGTGTGGTTGCCCGGGCCGATTGGCTGGTCACGGGCGAGGGCCGCTTCGACGACCAGTCCCTCGGCGGCAAGGTCGTGGGCCAGCTGATCGCCCTCGCGGGGCGCGACCGCACCGCAGTGATTGCGGGACAGGTCACCTCGACTGCCGACGTGTGGACGGCATCCCTCACCGACCTAGCCGGTTCCGCGCAGGCGGCCATGGCGAGTCCCGCGGCATGGCTGCGCGAGGCCGGGCGACGAGCCGCAACCGAGCTGCCCTAGTCCGAGCTGACCAGTGGGAGCTGCCTAGTCCGGCTGGGAGCTGTGGACCTCGAGGAACTCGTAGAGCTCGCGGTCGTCAACACCCGGGAACGTGCCTGAGGGCAACGGCGAGAGAATGTGCGCGTGCAGCTTTGCGCTCGACCACGCCTTGCCGGTCCATCGGGAGCTGAGTTCCGGCTCCGGGCGTCGGCAGCAGTTCTCGTCGGGGCAGGTCGAGCGCGTGCGGTTCTGGGTCTCGCGGCCGCGGAACCACTTCGAATGAGCAAAGGGCACCCCGATGGTGATCGAGAACTCCTCGGCAGAGGTTGTCCCGGTCTGCGTTGACTCGAAGAACGTGCCCTCGGGCGTGTCGGTGTACTGGTAAAACTCGGTCGTGCGGTTCGTTCGAGTGAACGCCGTCCGGGCGCTCCAGTGTCGGCACACCAGTTGACCCTCGGTCGAGCCCGTCACGTCGACGGGCAGGCGCAGGCCATCGTTCTCGTAGGCCTTGTAGACCGCCCCGTCGTCACCCACCCGGAGGAAGTGCACCTCGAGGTCGAGGTGGGCGGTCGCCAGGTTGGTGAACCGCAGCGCGGCCGCCTCGTGGGTGACGCCAAACGCGTCACGAAAGTCCTCCACCGCGATGTTGCGTTCGGCCTTGGCTGCGGAGAGGAACTCGACGGACTGGCGCCTCGGCATCAGCACGGCCGCGGCAAAGTAGTTGATCTCGAGGCGCTGCTGCAAGAAGTCGGCGTAGGTGGCGGGATGCTCGTGCCCCAGCACGCGGTGACCCATCGCCTGCAGCGCCATGCCCCGCAGGCCGTGCCCGCCGGGAATCGAGGCCGGCGGCAAGTAGATTCGGCCGTTCTCCAGGTCGGTCACGGACCGCGCGGAGTGGGGCAGGTCGTTGACATGCACCAGCTCAAATCCGAGCAACTCGGCCATCCGACTCACCGAGCGGTGGGTGAGCGCTCCCGTGGTGTGGCCCACCTCGGCAAGCATCCGCTCGGCAACGTCCTCGATCTCGGGCAGGTAGTTGTCGAGCGTGCGCATGTGCTGGCGCAGCTCGGTGTTTGCTCGTCTGGCTTCCTCGGGAGTGGCGATGGCCTCGCGGGCGCGTCGAGCGAGCTCCTGGTGCATCCCCACGAGCACCTCGAGCGTCTCGTCCGTCATGGCCTTGGACGCCCGGAGCGTGGGCAGACCCAGTGAGGCGTAGATGCTCGACTTCTGGGATCGGTCGAGTTCGATCTCCAGTGCGGCCCGTTTGCTCGGCGGTGCATCGTTGAGAAGGTCGGCCACCTGGACCCCGGTGGCCTGGGCGATGGCGGAGAGAAGAGTAAGACGGGGCTCGCGGCGCCCGTTCTCCATCAGCGAGAGTTGGCTTCCGGCTATCCCCACCCGCTCACCAAGCTGGTCGAGAGTGAGGCCGGCGGCCGTCCGAAAGTGGCGAATCCGTTGTCCGAGGGTCACAAGGTCGTTCACACCTTCACAATAGCGAAAGTTTGGACGTTCTTTCTACCGTTTTTTGTCATGAACTGTCGTTTGAATCCCCCACAGTGGAAACACACCACATTCTTGAAAGCGGAAGGAACGCCCATGAGCATCGCCGAGATGACCCGCACGTACTCCCCCGCCCCCGAGGGCGCGAACGCCGCCGTTGTGCAGTGGGTGGAAGACATCGCAGCCCTGACGCTGCCCCACGAGATCGTCTGGTGCGACGGCTCGAAGGCGGAGTGGGATGCACTCGCTCGCGCAATGGTCGAGAGCGGGACTCTCATCAAACTCAATGCCGAGCACCGCCCCTACAGCTTCCTCGCCCGCAGCGACCCCAGCGACGTCGCACGCGTGGAGGACCGCACCTTCATCTGCTCCGAGGACCCCGAGGATGCTGGCCCCACCAATAACTGGGCCGACCCCGCCGAGATGCGCGGCACCCTGACCGGACTCTTCGACGGCAGCATGACGGGCCGCACGATGTACGTTGTGCCGTTCTCGATGGGACCCATCGGCTCACCACTCTCTCGACTTGGAGTGCAGGTAACCGACTCGCCCTACGTCGTGGCGAGCATGGGGATCATGACGCGGATGGGCAGCGAGGCGCTCGCCCAGATCACGGACCGCACCACGTGGGTTCGCGCCGTGCACAGCGTCGGCGCCCCCCTCGCACCCGTTCAGAGTGACGTTCCGTGGCCCTGCAACGAGACGAAGTACATCACCCACTTCCCCGAGACTCTCGAGATCTGGTCGTTTGGGTCGGCGTACGGTGGCAACGCCCTTCTGGCCAAAAAGGCCTTTGCCCTGCGGATTGCCTCGGTCATGGCACGAAACGAGGGCTGGCTCGCGGAGCACATGCTCATCATCAAGGTGACCAACCCCCGCGGCCGCGTGTTCCACGTCGCGGCGGCGTTCCCCAGCGCCTGCGGAAAGACCAACCTCGCGATGCTCAAGCCGACCATCCCCGGATGGAAGGTTGAGACCGTTGGTGACGACATCGCGTGGCTTGGTCGCGGCGAGGATGGCCGACTGCGCGCCATCAACCCCGAGGCCGGGTTCTTTGGAGTTGCACCGGGCACCGGCTACTCGACCAACGAGACGGCCATGGACACCGTGTGGGGCAACACCATCTTCACGAACGTCGCACTCCGCGAGGACGGCGACGTGTGGTGGGAGGGCATGAGCGACACCCCGCCGGCCCACCTCACCGACTGGGAGGGCAACGACTGGACCCCCAACTCGGGGCGCCCGGCGGCTCATCCCAATTCACGTTTTACTGTGGCGGCCCGCCAGTGCCCGAGTATCTCGGACGACTGGGAGGACCCCCAGGGCGTCGTTATCGACGCCATCATCTTCGGCGGTCGCCGCGCGACCAACGTGCCGCTAGTGGTGGAGGCACGGGACTGGGAGCATGGCGTCTACCTGGGCGCCACGGTCTCGTCCGAGCGAACGGCGGCCGCCGAAGGCACACTGGGCGAACTGCGCCGCGACCCGTTCGCGATGGCGCCGTTCTGCGGGTACAACATGGCCGACCACTGGAGCCACTGGCTCTCGGTCGGACAAACCTTGCGCAGCTCGGGAACCGTGCCTCGGATCTTCCAAGTCAACTGGTTCCGCAAGGGTGCCGACGGACGCTTCCTGTGGCCTGGTTTTGGCGAGAACTCTCGCGTGATCGAGTGGATACTCGAACGAGTCGACGGTCAGGTTGCCGCGCGCGAGAGTGCTCTGGGCCTGGTTCCGCTGGACGGGGACCTGCGCACCGAGGGCCTCGATGTGAGCGAGGCCGACCTGGCCGAGCTGTTCTCCATCGATCCCGACCTGTGGCGCGCGGAAGCCGACGACACGGAGGCGTTCTTCACCACCTTCGAAGGGCGTGTTCCCGCTGCCATCACGAAACAGCTCGAGGTGTTGCGCGCCAAGCTCGCGTAGCACCCCAACCTTTGGCCGGTGCCGGTCGTCTCAGTAGGTATGAGCACCACTACGGTTGAATCGACCCCGTATCACCTCGCGGGCAGACGACCGGCAGCGCCAAGGAGAACGAGCGTGGCGAACCCCTCGAGCCCGTCCCCGAAATGGGAAGACCTGGTGACGCGGCTGGTGAGCGAGCGTGGGGATGCTCTCACCCGCTACGCGTACCTGATCTGTGGCAGCCAGGACGACGCATCCGACCTCGTGCAGGACGCCCTCGTCAAAACCTTCGGCCGTCTGCGCAACGGCTACACGATCGCGAGCGCCGAGGCCTACGTGCGTCGGGCGATTCTCAACACCTACCTCGACTCGGGTCGACGGGTCACCCGCTGGCGCAAGATCGCCCACCTGCAAGCCGTGCCGGAACTCGACGAACCCCGGGATGCCGAGACGGAGTCCCGACTTGACCTGCGGGACCAACTGATGAAGCTCACTCCACGGGAGCGAGCCTGTCTTGTGCTGCGGTACTACGAGGATCTCAAGGTCGACGACATCGCGGAGTGGCTGGGCATCAGCTCGGGTGCGGTCAAGCGCTACCTCAGTGATGGCTTGGCAAAGATGGCCATCTCGCTGGGCGACGACACGAGGGGAGCCCACAATGCCCACTGAAGACGACCTGAGGAAGCTCCTCTCCGGCGCGGAGGCACCCAACACGCTGAATGCCGAGCGCATCATCGCGAAGAGCCGCATGCGGCGCCTTCCCGCCCAACTCGCCGCAGGAACCATCGGTGTGCTCGCGCTCGCGGGCGTCGGCGTCGTTGTTGTGCAGACCTCGCAGCTGGGGGTACCGTCCGCGGTGACGAGCGCCGAGGACTCCGCGATGGTGGAGGGGGGTGCATCCGACTCCGAGCTCAGCGAGATCAAGCGAGCGCCGGCCGACCTTCTCAACCTGTGTGGCGCGCCGGTCAGCGACATTATGCCGAGCACCTCGGGGCTAGAGCTCGCGGTCGAGTTTCCGTCGACGGTCGCCGCGGGATCCGGCCGCGTGGATGGCACGGTCCGACTGACCAACCTCTCCACCGAGCGCGTGACGGGAACAACGGCGGCGGTGCCCGCGCTCACCCTCTCGCGCGACGGCGTCACGGTGTGGCACACCAACGGTGCCATGATCTTGTCAGCGACGATCGTGGACCTGGCGCCGGGCGAATCGCTCGAGTACACGGCATCCTTTGACGCGGTCGAGTGCGCGCCCGAGGATGACGGACCCGACGGGTTCCGTGCCGACCTGCCAGCGCTCGCGCCGGGCGTGTATGAGCTCTCCGCGGCGATCGACTTTGCGCCAGACGTGGCCGACCCCAACGAGCCCGCTCTTGCCGACCTGGTCATGGGGCCCCGCTCGGTTATCACGCTGGACTAGCCAATAGAATCCCTTGCGTCGGCCTTCCCGAGGGAGTCAGCGCATGGTGAAACGAATTGGCGTCTCGACGGCGCTCCTTGCAGGGCTTCTGGTGCTCGCCGCGCCGGCCGCCGCCCACGCGGAGGATCCTGTTGATCTGGGTGGAGCGTACGTTCTCGACACGGTCGGTGCCGTCACCGGTGATGAGTCTCGTATCACCAGCGCACTCGACTCCCTGTGGGAGCGGGCGAACATCCAGCTTTTTGTCGTCTACGTCGGCACGTTTACGGGCGCGTCGGATCCGGTCGACTGGGCTGACATCACCGCGATCGACAACGGACTGGGGGCGAACGACCTTCTGCTCGCGGTCGCCATCGATGACCGGCAGTACGCGCTCTCGGTGGATGCGGACTTTCCGCTCTCCGACGCCCAGCTGAGCGACGCGGAGCAGGCCATCGAGTCGGAGCTTCGCAACAACAACTGGGCGGATGCTGCAATCGCGGGCGCCCAGTCGCTCGAGGCGTCGGCGACGGGCGTGGTGGGGCCGAACGAGCCCACCGATCCGGTCGAGCCGTCAGAGCCCACAACCGAGTCCGGTGGGGGCATCCCGATCCTCCCCATCGTCGGTGGTGTCGCGGTGGTCGGCGTTGGGGTCTTCATCTACTCCCGTGTGCGCAAGCGTGGCAAGGATGGTGCCACGACGTCCGTGCCCGATCAGATGACCCAAAAGCAGTTGGACACCCGCGCGGGCAGCCTGCTTGTGCAACTGGATGACTCGCTCAAGACGAGCGAACAGGAGCTCGGTTTTGCGGTCGCCCAGTTTGGCGAGAGTGCAACCGCAGACTTCACGGCGGCGCTCGCGAGCGCGAAGAAGAAGGTTGCCGAGGCGTTCGCGCTCAAGCAGAAGCTCGACGACACCCAGCCCGAAACCGATGCGGACAAACGCACGATGACGACGCAGATCATCCAACTGTGCGAGGCCGCCGACGCCGAACTCGACAGCCAGGCCGACGCTTTTGATGCGCTTCGCGAGCTCGAGAAGAATGCACCGCAGGCCCTCGCTGCGGTCACCACGGCCGCCGCGGCGACCCGCGCCAAGGCGGCGGCCGCCCAGGCGACCCTGGCCCAGCTCGGCGACCGGTACGCGCCATCCGCAATCAAGCCCGTGGCCGAGAACGTGACTCAGGCCACGAAGCTGTTGGAGTTCGCGGAGGTGACGGCAACCAAAGCCTCGGCCGCCATCGCCGCGGGCCAAGCGAGCGAGGCAGCGATCGCGGTGCGCAGCGCGCAGTCTTCGGTGGGCCAGGCGGGCCAGCTGTTCGAGGCGATCGACACCCTCGGCAAGGACCTCGATGAGGCCGCGAGCAAACTCGACGCCCTGATCGCCGACACCACACAGGACATCGCGGCGGCCCGGGCTCTGCCGAGCGACTCCACCAGCGCGTCGCTCGAACCCGCCGTCGCGGCCGCCGAGAGCGCGCTGGCCGCGGCGAAGGATGCTCGTCGTGATCCCCTTGCCGCGATCAGCGCACTCGCCGAGGCAAACACGGCGCTCGACACCGTGTTCGCCTCCGTGCGGGACCAGCAGGCACGTATTGCCACGGCGAAGAGCCAGCTCGACGCCACAATCTCGTCCGCACGCGCGCAGATCCAGAGCGCCGCAGAGTTCATCACTACACGACGTGGTGCCGTGGGTGAACCAGCCCGGACCCGCGTGAGCGAGGCCGACCGGCGCCTCCAGCAGGCGATCGCCCTCGCGACAAGCGATCCAGTCGCCGCCCTCACCGAGGCACAGCAAGCTGCCCAACTGGGAGCGAGTGCCTTCGAGCTCGCACGCAACGATGTCAATCGATATTCCTCGGCGCAGAACTATGGCGGATCCAGCTGGTCGGGTGGGTCGGACGGTGCCGACCTCGGCGGGCTCCTCGGAGGCCTCATCGGTGGGATGATCGGCTCGGGCGGCGGGAATTCGCGCAGCGGTGGCTGGTCGGGCGGGGGCTCGTCGGGCGGTGGGTTCTCCCGCCGGTCGGGCAGTTCCCGGTCCGGCTCGTTCGGGGGCAGTTCCCGCAGTTCGAGCCGCGGCAGTGGTGGCGGTCGTAGCCGCGGCGGTAGGTTCTAGTTCAGGATCCCGACCACGTTCGGCCCCACCGACACTCACGAAAGGCACGGCCATGGCCAAACAGTCCATTCTCGGTCGCATCACGCAGCTGCTGAAGGCGAACATCAACGCGCTTATCGACCAGGCGGAGGACCCCCAACTCCTGCTCGACCAGCTGGTGCGCGACTACACCAACTCGATCGCCGAGGCGGAGAGCGCCGTCGCTCAGACCATCGGCAACCTGCGCCTGATGGAGCAGGACCACGCCGAGGATGTCGCGGCAGCGCAGGACTGGGGCCGCAAGGCCCTTGCGGCCAGCGCCAAGGCCGACGAGCTGCGCGCGGCGGGCAACGCCACCGACGCCGACAAGTTCGACAACCTGGCCAGGATCGCTCTCGGCAAGCAGGTGTCCGCCGAGAACGAGGCAAAGGCAACGGAGCCGACCATCGCCTCCCAGACGACCGTCGTCGACCAGCTCAAGAAGGGCCTCGACGGCATGCGGACCAAGCTGTCGGAGCTGACCTCGAAGCGGGACGAGCTGGTGGCACGCGCCAAGACCGCGGAGGCCCAGCAGCAGGTGCACGAGGCGATCGGCTCGATCGACATCCTCGACCCCACCAGCGAGATCAGCCGCTTTGAAGACAAGATTCGTCGCGAAGAGGCAAAGGTGCTCGGCCAGCAGGAGCTCGCTGCCTCAACGCTTGACGCCCAGTTCGAGACCCTCGAGGACCTCGACAAGCAGGCAGAGATCGACGCCCGACTCGCCGCTCTCAAGGCGGGCGGTTCGCCGCAGGCGATCGAACAGTAACCTCCAAGCACGGATGGCCCGGGAAGTTTTCCCGGGCCATCGTGCTTGTACCGACCATGACAACCATTGGTCTCATCGGTGCAGGAAACATTGGCTCGGCGATTGCGCGGGCGGCTGTCGCTCACGGCTACGACGTCGTGCTCAGCAACTCGCGCGGCCCCGAGTCCCTCGACGGACTGATAGCCGAGTTGGGTCCCCACGCTCGTGCGGCGACCCCTGCGGAGGCCGGCGCGGCAGGTGACATCGTGGTCGTAACTATCCCGCTGGGACGCTATCGCGAGGTGCCGGTAGAGCCACTCGCGGGCAAGGTCGTAATCGACACCAACAACTACTATCCCCAACGTGACGGGCACATCGTCGAGCTCGACGAGAAGACGCACACCTCGTCGGGGCTGCTGCAGAAGCACCTGCCGACGAGCCACGTCGTTAAGGCGTTTAACCACATCCGGGCGGCCGACATTACAACCGCTGGCACCCCCGCGGGCACCCCGGGCCGCCGAGCGTTGGTGGTCGCGGGAGACGACGCAGACGCGGTCGCCACGGTAACGCGCCTGTACGACCAGTTTGGTTTCGACGCCGTCGTGATCGGACTCGACGACAGCTGGCGAGTAGAGACGAACACGCCCGCCTACGGGGTCGTCCAGAACGCCGAGGAGCTCGTCGCAAACCTGGCTGCCGCAACGCGCTAGGGTTCAGCTATGGCGGTCACGTTCGTCGTTGTTCCGGAGTGGCAGGCCTCGGGCTCATCGCGAGCAATGCGACTCGTTGATGGTGCCGAGGCGATCCGCGGCGACCTTCCCAGCTCATCAACACGAATCATCGACGTTCCCCTGGAAGCGGGCGATTCGCAGGGAACGGGGGTGCATCGGCTCAGCTCGATCGCGCTCGTGCGCGACCGGATGCGCGAGACGCTCGCGTCCGTCGACGGGCCGGCCCTCACCATCGGTGGTGATTGTGGTGTTGAGCTCGGGGCGATCGAGCACGTGGTCAACGACGACGTCGCCGTGGTGTGGTTCGACGCCCACCCGGATCTGAACACACCCGAGTCGAGCCCATCCGGGGCGTTCAACGGCATGGTGCTGCGCACCCTTCTCGGGGACGGACCCGACTCGCTGGTTCCCCCGGTGACCGTTGACTCCGCGCGCCTCGTGCTGGCAGGTACTCGAGCGTTTGACCCCGACGAGGAGACGCTGATCGCCTCGCGGGGCATCCCGGTCATTCCCGCCGAGAGAGTGGATGCGGCGGCTCTCGTCGCCGCGGTCGAAGCAACCGGTGCGAGCGCCGTCTACATCCACGTGGATCTCGACGTTCTCGACCCGGCCGACATCGACGGCCTGGGCTACCCGGAACCCTTCGGAGTGCGGGCCGCAGTGCTCTCGGAGACGATCCGCGCGCTGGTGGCACAATTCCCGCTTGTGGGCGCGGGAATCACCGAGTTTGCGCCGGCCACGCTTGCCGCAGCGGTCGACGACATGCCCACAATTCTTCGACTGATCGGCGCACTCACGAGCGCGACGTAGTCTGGGGACATGACGTCTCAGGGCGATGAAGCCACCAGGGTCACTGTCGAACGGCACGGCCACGTGCTCGCGATTGGTCTCAACCGCGCGGAGAAGCGTAATGCCGCCGACTTCGCGATGCTCCAGCAGCTGTGTCAGGCCTACGGCGAGCTCGAGCGCGACCCGGAACTGCGGGTCGGGTTCGTGTACGCGCACGGAGACCACTTCACCGGCGGGCTTGACCTACCGGACGTCACGCCGCGCATCGGCCCCCACGGTCTCGACATGGTGCCCCCGGGCGGCATCAACCCGTGGCAAGTGGGTGGGGAGCGCATCTCCAAGCCCGTGGTGATCGCGGTGCAGGGAACGTGCCTGACGCTGGGAATCGAACTGATGCTTGCCTCGGACATCGTCGTCGCTGCGGACTCCACGACGTTCGGGCAGATCGAGGTGGCTCGAGGCATTCTTCCTTTTGGTGGTGCGACCATCCGGCTGCCTCGCGCGATCGGCTGGGGCAACGCAATGCGCTGGATGCTCACCGCCGACACCTTTGACGCTGCCGAGGCCTACCGGGTCGGCCTTGTGCAGGAGGTTGTGGCTCACGGGGAGCAGTATGCTCGCGGGTTGGAGCTGGCCCACCGTGTGGCGGCTCAGGCACCACTGGCGGTGCAGGCGACCCTGCGCAACGCACACTCGGCGGTGCGGGACGGGGATGCGGCGGCCGAGGCCGACCTGCAGCCCTCGCTCGTGTCACTCGTGGGCACCGAGGATGTCGCGATCGGCATGCAGGCGTTCATCTCGCGCCAGCCCGCCGAGTTCATCGGGAGGTAAGGCAATGAAGCTCAGGAAGCAGAGTCGCGCCGAGGTGCACTCGATGTGCACCGAGCAGCTCACGCAGCGCGTCAAGATGGGCGATGTGCTCTCAAGCCCCCGAGAAGTGGACCACACGGCCTACTTCCGCAAGCGCTCGGATGCCGCGACGGCCGCGGCCGAGCTCTCTCGTGACGGCTTTGTTGTTCGGGTCGCGCGCCGCGGTCTTGGCGCATTCCTGCTGGAGGCAAGCGCAACAACCGATGTTGAATGGGACACGGTCGACTCCTTTGTCGATCGGGTGTACGAACTCGTCACACGACACAACGGGGTCTATGACGGGTGGGGCGGAGGCATCGTGCTGAGGAGCGAACCGTGAGCGACGAATACGACGTGGTCATCATCGGCGCGGGAGCGGTCGCCGAAAACGTGGCAGACCGTGCCGTGCAGGGTGGCCTCACGGCGGTCCTCATCGAGAGCGAGCTGGTCGGCGGCGAGTGCTCCTACTGGGCGTGTATGCCGTCCAAGGCGCTCATCCGCAGCGGGATGGCCGTGCGCGCCGCCCAGCGGGTTGATGGCGCCAAGCAGGCCGTGACCGGCGAGCTGGACGTCGCCGCCGTGTTTGCGCGCCGCACGGGATTTACCCACGACTGGGACGACTCCAGCCAGGTCGACTGGGTCAGGGGTGCCGGCATCGACCTCGTGCGTGGGCACGGGCGTCTCGCCGGGGAGAAGCGTGTGGTGGTGACCGAGCCAGACGGCGGTGAACGACACCTGACGGCGCGCCACGCCGTTGTGGTGAGCACCGGATCAGATCCCCTGCTTCCGGACATCCCGGGGCTGGCGGACTCGAACCCGTGGACGCCGCGGGACGCAACGAGCGCCCGCACCGCCCCGCGCAGCCTAGCCATCATCGGGGGCGGCGTTGTCGCGGTGGAGATGGCGACAGCGTACGCAAGCTTTGGCACCACAGTTACGGTTTTTGCCCGGAGTGGTCTGCTCCAGGGGCAGGAGGACTTCGCGGGCGAGATGGTCGAGGCGGGGCTCACCTCGCTCGGTGTCGACGTGCGCCACGCTGGTCCCACCCGCGTCGAGCGTGGTGATGGTGGGGTCGTCGTGCACCACGACGGGGGCTCGGTCACCGCCGACGAGGTGCTCGTCGCCACCGGACGGGTGCCCCGGACCAGCACCATCGGGCTCGAGACCGTCGGCCTTGTCCCCGGCGAGTGGATCACGGTCGACGAGACCCTGCGTGTGCCCGGGTACGACTGGCTCTACGCCACCGGCGACGTCAATCACCGTGCCCTGCTCACCCACCAGGGCAAGTACCAGGCGCGCGCTGCCGGCGACGTGATCGCCGCACGCGCGAAGGGGGCCCCGGTCGACGACGCACCGTGGGGAACCCATGCCGCGACGGCCGACCACACCTCGGTGCCGCAGGTGACCTTCGCAGAGCCCGAGGTGGCATCCGTTGGCCTGACGTCGAGTGCAGCGCGGAAGGCCGGGTACGACATCCGGGTGGTTGACTACGACCTCGGCTGGGTCGCGGGCGCAAGCCTGCAGGCGGATGGCTACGAGGGCAAGGCGCGTATGGTCGTCGACGAGGCGCGCGGGGTGGTCATTGGAGTCACGTTCGTGGGCCAGGACGTGAGTGAATTGCTTCACGCCGCGACCGTCGCCGTGGTCGGCGAGGTTCCCCTTTCGCGACTCTGGCATGCCGTGCCCGCCTACCCGACGATGAACGAGATCTGGCTGCGGCTGCTCGAGACTTACGGTCGACCCTGACGCGTCACGAGTGGTGGCTCACCCGGGGTAGTCTCTCGACTATGACGCAGGCGGGGAAGGGTCGGGGTTCCGTCCTGGACAGGGTGAGTCGAGTGCGGTGGATTCGTGCCGTGCTGCTCCACCCGATCGTCGCGCGACCCGGCTACTGGTTCGCCACGGCCTGCGCCTTCACGTGGGGAGCGGTCCTGAGCGGGTTCCGGCTCCAGCGCCGCGGGGGTGTGATTGTCGCAGCGGGGCTCCCGAAGTGGGCGTTCGGGCGAGGCGGCACCACCATTGGCGCGGTGTACCTCACGTCGTCCAACGTGACAGACTCCATCCTTGAGCACGAAGCCGTCCATCGTGCCCAGTGGAAGCGGTACGGTCTCGCGTTTATCCCGCTGTACGTGATGGCGGGCCAGGATGCCCGACACAACCGGTTTGAGGTTGAAGCCGGCCTGAAGAAGGGCGGATACGTGTGACCCCTGTAGCTGTGATCACCGGAGCCAGTTCGGGAATCGGCGCGAACGCCGCGGCGCGGATCGCGGCCGCCGGCTTTGACGTGGCGGTGGTGGGCCGCAACGCCGAACGCACCCGGGCCGTCGCCGACGCGGTGGGTGGCTCGGCGTACCTCACCGATTTCGACAGCCTCGACGCGGTTCGCGAGCTCGCGGCATCCCTCGGTGATCGGTACGAGCACATCGACGTGCTCGCCAATAACGCAGGGGGGCTCATCCACGAGCGTGGGGTCTCTGCCGACGGCTACGAGCGAACGATCCAACACAATCACTTGGCGCCGTTCCTGCTGACGGCCTTGCTTCTGCCGCGGCTCACGGGCGCCCGGGTGATTGGCACGGCGAGCGTCGCGAATACCTTCGGTTCGCTGCGCATCGATGATCTTCAGTGGCAGAAACGGCCGTGGCTGGGCGGATGGCGAGCCTACGGAACAAGCAAGATCGCCACAATTCTCTTCGGTCGGGAGCTCGCCCGCCGTGCTCCCGTCGAGTCGTACACGTTCCACCCGGGGTACGTCGCGACGAGCTTCGGGCACGAGTCCGCCCTTGTACGACTCGGCAGTCGGGTTGCACCGGGCCGCATCTCCATCACCGCAGAGGAGGGCGCGACACCTCTCGTGCACCTCGCAACGGTGGAGGACACCGGCGTGCCCAACGGAACCTACTTCGACCGGATGAGCCCGAACGGTCGGGTGAATCGGGTGGCGAACCAGCCCGGGATCGCAGAGGCGTTATGGGCGGAGTCGGAGCGTCTGGTCGGTCTCAGTCCGAGCTGAGCAGCCGGGCCGGCCCGTCGGGCGCAATCCACGCGTACACGGTGGACTCGCCGAATGCCGACACGGGCAACATCTCGCTGAGCCAGGCATCCACACTGCGGCGCAGATCCTGACCGCGGTCGCGCACCAGCCATGACACGGTGACTCGTCCGGGCGTCGTAAGGGTGCCCACGTCGTCAGGGCTCTGCACCTCGACGAAGACCTGGCCACGCGCTTTCTGGGGCAGTTCGGCGAGGATCGCCCGAATCTCCTCGAGAGCACGTTCGTCTCCGGCAAGAAGGACGCGGTCGGCAGACTGGGGCGTCCAGGCTGCGGCGAGGGTAGAGGTCATGTCCCATCCAGTATAGGCATGCCTAACCTAACCGCTATCGGATGCTCGGCGAATGGTCAGCAGAATCCCTCATGCCGTTCCGCGGGCCCTGCCCTATGGTGACCCCATGACTCGTTCCCTGCTGGGCAGCGCCCTCATTGTGGGACTCCTTGTTGCCCTCGTGGGCTGCACGCCCGGGGTGCCGGAGCCCTCGGATGCGACTCCCACCGCGGAGGCGTCGAGCCCCACCCCGTCGGCAACACCATCGCCCACTCCGAGTGTGGAGCCGGAACCGGAGCCCGCGCCCGCGGCGACCTGCGAGAACCTGCTCGACCCGGACTTCCTCGCGCTGATCCTCGCCGACGGCTTTACTCTCGACGCCCCCGGCTACATCGAGAAGATTCGTGGCGAGGGTGCGCCCGAGGCCCTCTTTGACGAGTACGGAGGCCTGCTCTGTGTTGTCAACAACGGCACCCGCGTCTCGGAGTTGTACGGCTACTCGCCCATCACCCCGGACAACCAGGCCACGCAGGAGACTCGCCTCGCCGGTGACGGCTGGGTCGCCTCGAGTGTGGACGGCGGAACGTTGTGGACTGATCCCGTCGAGCGCGAGGGCGTGGTGTTCGCGTACTTCTTCCGCAACGGGTTCTGGTGGTGCGGCTACGACACGGACGTCATCACGATGATCGTCTCGAACTCGCCGGCGTCCTAACCGCGCGAGCGCACTACCAGCTGGCCGGATGCCTGCGCTGCCACCGCACTCGACGCTCGAGCTGCGCACCCAGCGCCAGCAGCACGTCCTCCCGGCCCGGGCGGCCAATGAGCTGGACACCCATGGGCAACCCGTCCTCGGTCATCCAGACCGGCAACACGATCGCCGGGAGTCCCGCGACGTTCACAAAACTTGTCCACGGGGTGTACTCGACCTGCTGGTCGAAGTTGCGCTCGCCGTCGTTCGGGTCGTACCAGCCGACGGGGCGTGGGGTGAGTGCCAGCGCTGGCGTCAGCACGGCGTCGTACCGCGAGAACTGCCGGATGATGCGGCGCTCGTAGCCCGACAGCCACGCCAGGGCGTCCGTGAGTCGGCGTACGCCGAGAGCTCGGCCCTCCTCCACGAGCCAGCGGGTGAGCGGCTCCAGCAGCTCAAGCTGTGCGCCATCGGCGGGGATGGTGGCCGCTCCCGCTTGCCAGACGACACGAAACCACTCGCCGTAGGGCTCGGGGTCGAGACTCGTCTCCTCGAGCCCGTGGCCCAGTGCGTCGAGCTCCGTGATGGTGGCGTCGAACGCGGCACGCGCCTGGGGCGAGATGACGATGGTGTGACTTGTGTCCCACGGGGACGAGGTCATGACCCCAATCTGGAATCGTCCCTCACCCCGGGTCGCGGCATTCAGCCATGCGCCGCCATCCCACTGGGGTGGCCCTACCGACCACGGGGAGTCTCCCGCCATCGCATCGAGGAGCAGGGCCGCGTCGGCGACGGTTCGTGCGATCGAGCCATAGGTCACCAACCCGGCAAGGCTCGTGAGCCCCGAACCCGCGGGGATACGACCCCGGGATGCCTTGAGGCCGACCAACCCCGTCGCCGCGGCCGGGATCCGAATTGACCCTCCTCCGTCGGATGCCGGGGCGACCGGCAGGAGCCCCGCCGAGACGGCCGCCGCCGCTCCCCCGCTCGATCCCCCGGCCCCGAGTTCGAGGTTCCAGGGCGTGCGTGCGGGAGGCGCGACGAGTGACTCGGTGTACGACGACATCCCAAACTCGGGAGCGCTGGTTGTTCCGAGGCTGACGGCGCCGGCCTCGTCCAACACCGTGACGATCTCGTCGGATGTGGTGGGCACGTGCGACTCGAACAGCCGCGACCCGTAGGTGGTGCGCACCCCCGCGCGCGCCCACAGGTCCTTCTCGGCTACCGGGAGCCCCCAGAGCGCGGCGGCGCGCGGCACGTCCTGTGTCACCACCTCGGCACGCGCGAGGGCGGCTTCCGGCGTGACCGTGGTGAAGGCTCCCACCTCCGGGTTGATCCGAGCGATTCGCTCGAGATAGTGACTGGCCAGCTCGGCCGGCGTCACCTGGCCACGACGGAGCCAGTCGAGTTGCTCGACGGCCGTGAGGTGATGCAGTTCGACCATCTTTCGAGCCTAGGACTTGACAGACCCGGACCGACCTGATTGGTTAGTTACCTGACTAACTAACCCAGTAACGGGAAGGAGGGTTTCCATGGACGAATCCAGGCCAATTTTTGTGCAGATCGCCGAGCAGATCGAGAACGACATCATCGGCGGGACTCTGAGCGAGGAGACCCAGGTTCCCTCGACCAACGAGTTCGCGGCCTTCTACCGGATTAACCCCGCGACAGCACTCAAGGGCGTCGGCCTGCTCGTTGACGAGGGAATCCTCTACAAGAAACGAGGGATCGGAATGTTCGTCGCCGCGGGCGCCCAGGAGCGCCTCGTCACCAAACGTCGTGGCCAGTTCCAGGCGGAGTTCATCCGTCCGCTGGTCGCGGAGGCCGCAAAAC
The DNA here is from genome assembly GCA_965279605.1 of Rhodoglobus sp. Taxonomy (GTDB): domain Bacteria; phylum Actinomycetota; class Actinomycetes; order Actinomycetales; family Microbacteriaceae; genus Rhodoglobus. Next base: position 59,287 of record CBDIIE010000010.1, on the reverse strand, counting down.
TCGGCATCGGGTCGAGTGAGCTCGCCGAGATGATTCGAAAGGAAGAACAGTGACCAACGTCATCGAGGTCAGTGGCCTCACCAAGCGGTTCGGAAGCCTGGCGGCCGTCAACGACGTGAACTTCTCCGTCAGGGAGAACACGATCTACGGCCTCCTCGGGCGCAACGGTGCAGGAAAGACCACGCTGATGCAGCTCCTCACGGGCCAGGACTTTGCCACCTCGGGTCAGATCCGGGTGTTCGGCGAGTCGCCGGTTGAGAACGCCCACGTGCTGCAGCGCATCTCGTTTATCAAGGAGAGCCAGCGCTACCCGGATGACTTCCGCGCCAAGCACGTCTTCCGCAGCGCGCCCTGGTTCTTCGCCAACTGGGATGCGGAGTACGCGGAGCGTCTCATCGAGGAGTTCCGGCTGCCGCTGAACACACGCATCAAGAAGCTCTCCCGCGGTCAGCTCTCCTCGATTGGCGTGATCGTGGGTCTCGCATCACGAGCTCCCCTGACGTTCTTCGACGAGCCCTACCTGGGCCTCGACGCGGTGGCACGCCAGATCTTCTACGACCGCCTCCTTGAGGACTACGCGACACATCCGCGCACGGTCATCCTGTCGACCCACCTCATCGACGAGGTCGCCAACCTGCTCGAGCACGTGCTCGTTATCGACCACGGCCGGATGATCATCGACCAGAACGCGGACGACCTTCGAGGAACCGCCACCGCGGTGGTGGGCACCTCGAAGGCGGTCGAGGCGTTCGTTGCCGGACGCGAGATCTTGCAGCGCGATGGCATTGGTGGACTCGCCTCCATTACCGTCGCCGGCCTCACCCCCGCCGACCGCGCTGCTGCGACCGCGGCCGGGCTTGAGCTGAGCCCGGTATCCCTTCAGCAGCTCATCATCCGCAGCACCAACACGACCCCCGAGGAATTCGAGAAGAGCGCATGAGCACACTCACGACACCAGCCCCGGTCGGGGCCTCCGGACGCATCATCAACGTTGTCAAACTGAATCTCGCCAACCCGTGGACGACCATCATCATGCCGTGGATGATCCTGGGGATCCTCTTCGCGGGGAGCTGGGTGATCTGGTGGCTGATCGTCACCGCCGTTGGGCCGAATGCGGGACCCGACGTTCTCGAGGGCACCCAGTGGAGCGGAGCCTCGCTCTGGATCTTTGTCTACATGATGGTGGTAGCCATCCAGGCCATCAACCTCACCTTCCCGCTCGCGCTGGGGTACGGCGTCACCCGCCGCGACTTCTGGCTGGGCACCTCGCTCACCTTCGTCCTGCTGACCATCATGTTCACCCTGGGACTGACGATTCTCTCCGTTGTCGAGGTGGCGACGGGCGGGTGGGGCCTAGGCGGGCGGATGTTCACGGCAGCGTACTTCGGGGAGGACTGGCTCCAGCGGATGTTCATCTACGTCACGCTGATGTTGTTCTTCTACTTCTTCGGGGCGGCGATTGCGAGCGTGTACGTCAGGTGGAAGGCGACCGGCGTCTCCGCGTTTTTTATCGCGGTAGGCGCCATCCTGATCGCCGCGGGCGCGATCGTGACCTTGACCGAGAGCTGGCCGCAGGTGTGGTCGTTCCTCGGCGGCCTCGGACTGACCGGTATCTATGCCCTGCTGTATCCCGTAACGATTCTCTCGGCAGTCGTGGGTTACTTCATCCTGCGCTGGGCAACACCCAAGAGCTAGCGCTAGCCGCCCTCAGGGTCTCGTTCGGGAACGAACGGGACCCTGAGTCGTGCGCGTGGTCACTGCCCACCTAGCTCCTGAAACGCCGTGATCTGGAGGCCGCCCGGCGCCTCCAGCCGCGAGTTGAGCGAGCGCCACGGCGTGTGCGTGGGCGGCGCAACGAGGGTTGCTCCACCCGCCACGAGGGCGTCCGTCGTCACCTGGGCGTCGGCCACCTCGAACGCGACACGGATGCTCAGTGGATAACTCCGGGCGGCAGGATGCCCCACCTCAACGTCATCGATCATCCGGATCTGCTCCGGATTCGACAGCTCGAGCGTTGCGGAGGGGACCGCCAGAATCGCCACACGAGCGCCACCCGCGCCCTCGTACGACTCACGTTCGGGCAATCCCAGTACATCTCGATAGAACGTCAGGGCGGCGTCGAAGTCCGTGGTCTCCACAATCAGTCTGAGTTGGGTAACAGGTTCGGTCATGTCGCCAGCCTAGGGAGGCCCCGATTGCCGGCGACAGGTCGACGACTGCCAGCTTTCTGGTACATTTGTACCAGAAAATGGAGGTGCCACATGGGCTACCTGTTCCTCGCACTGGCGATCGTCGGTGAGGTCATTGCGACCACGTTCCTCAAGCTCACGTCGGGCGAAAAGTCCGTCTGGTGGGCCTATCCGATTGTTGTTGTGGGCTACGTCTTCGCGTTCGCCATGCTCTCCCAGACCCTCTCGCGGGGTGTCCCCCTCGGCATTGCCTACGCGATCTGGGCCGGCGTCGGAGTGGTGCTGGTGGCCCTGATCAGTTGGCTGGCGTTCGGCGAACTGCTCACGTGGCAGCAGCTTCTCGGCATGGCGCTCGTGGTCGGCGGCGTGGTGCTGCTTGAGCTTGGTGGGCGACACGAATGAGCCTGACCCCCAAGGGCATCCAGCGGCGCGAGGCGCTCTTGGATGCCGTGCTGCGCGTGCTCGAACGCGACGGTTCGGGCGCGGTCACGCACCGGTCCGTCGCGGCGGAGGCGGGTGTTCCGCTCGCCGCAGCCACGTACTACTTCGCGACCCTCGACGAGTTGTATGTCGAGGCGCTTCGGCGCGCAACCCGCCATCAGGTCGAGTTGTTCGCCGGACTGGACGACCATGACCTCGCCACGTTTGCCGCCGCCCTCCACGACTGGGTCTTTGGCAACCGCGCGGCAGCGATCGCCCAGTACGAGCTGATGTTCCTGGCGATGCGTCGAGAGGCGCTGCGTGCGGAGGCCCAGGCCTGGTACGACGCGCTGCAGCACGCGATTGACCCCGAGCACCTGCATCCCACCCGCACCTCCGTCACTGCGCTGGCCATTGACGGGCTTCTGCTCAAGATGCTGTGGCTGGGTGAGCCTCACACGGTCGACGGGGTGCAGGAGGTGCTGCGGGAGATTACTTCAGCGACTTGGTCATAAAAATCGACCCGAGCCAGCGGTCGAACTTAAAGCCCACCTTGCCCATGTGGCCGGTTTCCTTGAAGCCAAACTCCTTGTGCAGCGCGATCGAGGCGTCCGCGCCCTTGTCGGCGATGACCGCGATCATCTCCTTGAGGCCGGCGGCACGTGCCCGGTCGATGAGCTCGGCAAGGAGCGCACGGCCCAACCCCTTCCCGGTCGAGGCCGGTCCGAGGTAGATGAAGTTCTCGACCGAGTGTCGGTAGGAGGCCTTCTGGTTCCACGGGAAGACGTAGGCGAACCCCAACAATTGGCCCGAGGGATTCACCGCGACCACAAACGGAAGGTTCTTCTCGGTGATCTTCGCGAACTTGCGACGCAGCTCCGCGTGCGAAATCGGAGAATCGTCGAAGGTCACGGACGAGTTGCGCACGTAGTGGTTGTAGATCTCGCGAACGTACGGGAGGTCCTGGAGCGTCGCGGAGCGCAGTTCGTACTCGAACGGGGCCTCGCGCGTGACACCCGGCTGCAGATGCGGAGGGAGCCGACGCCTCGAGATGTACTCCTCCTCGAGCATCAGCTCCTCCTCATCGGCATCTGCCTAGGTTACGTCCCTGCGCCACGACGTGAGTAGTCCCGCCACGGCAATAATCCCGCCGTATGCGAGCAACACCAGGCCACCCTGCCACCACTCGAGAGTCTGCACGGCCGACGTTCCCATACCGAGCGACGTGAAGATCGACGAACCCACGAGGGCGTCGCTTGCCGCGCCCGGGAGGAACTTGCCCACGCTTGCCGTCCACTCCCAGATCGACGTGCCCAACCTCAGGATCGGCTCAACAAACTGGGTGAAGGCAAGAACCACCACGATGGAGGCGATCTGGTTGGGAATGAGCGTGCCCAACCCCACCCCCACCACGGCCCAGAGCGCCATCGCCAGCACAATCCGTGCGGCGAGCAACCATGTGTCGGAGGAGTCCAGCGCGGTGGGTGTGCCGGTGAGCCCCAGGATGGGCGCGCCCAAACCCACGGAAGCCACGAGCCCAACCACCCCGTACAGTGCCCCGGCGACCGCCAGCACGATCATCTTGGCCCCGAGCACAACACCACGCCGAGGCTGAGCGAGGAACGTGGGCGTGAGGGTCTGGTAGCGGAACTCGCTCGTGACCGCGAGCGCGCCCAGAATTAGCGGGAACACGTATCCGATGGCCGTTGCCGTGCTGTAGATCAGCGGCGGCAGCGTCTCCGGGGGCAGCTGCGGCGCCCCGGGACTCGTCGCCAGCTGGTCACCGAGTGCACCGAACAGACCCGCGAGGAGGGCCGCGGTAAAGCCCACGTACGCGAACAAGATCAGCAGCAGGATCCACCACAGCCGCACCGAGGTGAGCTTGAGCACCTCGGATCGAATCGCGCGAATCATGCCGCCACCTCCGGCTCGCCCACCAGATCAAGGAACACGTCTTCAAGGCCTGCGTGCTCGACCGTGAGCAAGCTCAGGGCCACACCTGCCGCGAGCGCAATCTGCCCCACGGATTCCGCCGTCACGCCCGAGGCGAGGAGCGCTCCTCCGGATTCCTCGACGGTCGCTCCCGCGGATCGAAGCGCCGAAATCAGCGCGGCGCGTTGGGGAGAGTCGACCCGCACCGCGCCGCCCGTCTCGAGCGCGTCGAGCGTGCCCTCGTAGACGGCACGCCCACGAGAAATGATGACAACCCGATCGACGCTCTGCTGCACCTCGGCAAGCAGGTGCGAGGAGATCAGGACCGTGCGCCCCTCGGCGGCCCGGTCACGCAGGAACCCGCGCATCCACCGGATGCCCTCCGGGTCAAGTCCGTTGGTGGGCTCGTCGAGTACAAGCACACCGGGGTCTCCGAGCAAGGCGGACGCGAGACCGAGGCGCTGGCGCATCCCGAGGGAGTAGCCCCCCACACGGCGGTCCGCATACTGCGAGAGTCCCACGAGGCCAAGCACAAACTCCACACGACTGGTGGGCAGTCCCGCGGCCGCCGCGTAGACGGCGAGATGGTTCCGGGCGGAGCGGCCGGGGTGAAAACTGGAGGCCTCGAGTGCCGTGCCCACCGTCGCCAACGGGGTGTCGAGGTCGTGGTACGCGACTCCCCCAAACGTGGCCGTGCCCGAGGTGGGGCGAACGAGGCCCAGCAGCATCCTGAGGGTTGTGGTTTTGCCTGCGCCGTTGGGCCCCAGGAAGCCGGTCACCTCTCCGGGGTTCACCGTGAACGTCAGATCGCGCACGGCGTGAACCGCGCCGAAGGTCTTGGTGAGCCCGGCGATTTCGATAGTTGTTCTATTCGCCATAGAACAAACCTATCGGGCCTCACGGCCCCGCCGCCACCCCCTGCCGGGCGCTAGGTCGCCAGCGCCCACTCCACCGGAGCCGCACCCTGCTCCGCGAGAAGGGCGTTCGCACGACTAAACGGGCGCGAGCCAAAGAACCCATTCGACGCGGACAACGGGCTCGGATGCGCGGAGCGGATGGTCGGCGTGCCACCCAGAAGCGGCTCGAGCGAGGCGGCATCCCGACCCCAGAGAATCGCGACCAGAGGGCCACCTCGAGCGACAAGCGCACGGATCGCAGCTTCGGTGACCGCCTCCCACCCCCTGCCACGATGGGACCCCGAGGCGCCCGCCTGTACCGTCAGAACCCGGTTGAGCAACATCACCCCGTGCTCGGCCCACGCGGTGAGGTCGCCGTGTGCGGCCGGCGGAACCCCCAGATCGTCGTTCAGCTCGCGATAGATGTTCTGGAGGCTTCGTGGGAGGGGCCGCACCTGTCGGTCGACGGCAAATGAGAGCCCAATCGGATGCCCGGGCGTCGGGTACGGGTCCTGGCCCACGATCAGCACCCTCACGTCAGCCAACGGATACCCGAAGGCACGAAGGACCTTGTCTCCCGCGGGAAGGTAACGTCGCCCCGCCGCCGTCTCGGCGCGAAGGAAGTCCCCCATGGCCGCGATTTGCGGGGCGACGGGTTCGAGCGCGACGGCCCAGTCGGGTGCAACCAGCTCGGCGAGGGGACGGGGACTCACGCTCCGAGCGTACCGACGAGCACGCCGGTGTCATCAGGCGTGACCTTCCAGACACTCCCGCGACCCACCACTCGAAGCTCACCCTCCCCGACAATCAGGGCGGTGAACTCGTCGATGGCGACGCCACCCTCGACAAGACCGGCCTCCGTCGCCGCGATCAATCGTCCCAGTGTGCCCCACTGGGCCGCGTGCACGTCGATGGCGAGATCAACAAGCCCGAGGCCCTGGGCAATGGACACCTCGTCGAGGTCCTCGGCGGTGTCCTCCGGGCACACCGGCACGTCGCCGACGAGCCAGCCGCCGATAATGGCGTGATCAGCGGCGATCATCGCGCCCGCGGAGAACCCCAGGTAGGGAAGCCCATCCGAGACGAGCAGTCGGATCTCGTCAGTGATCGACTCGACCGCCCCGAGGTATGACGGAGTGTGTCCCCCGCCAACCAGCAGGGCATCGATGTCGCCGAGCACCCGCGACTCGAAGTGCTCACCCTCGTCGACCCACGAGATGACCGGCTCGCAGGGCGCAACCCGCTCGAGTTGCTCGCGGTACGCGCGAGAGTACTCTGCGGCGTCATCACCACCACCCACCAGCAAGACCCCGATCCGAGGGACGGCACGGTCCAGAAGTGCCGCGCGCGCCGTGGCCTCCGCGACAAAAAACTCATACACCTCGCCGGCGTAGTCGTCGCTTCTGCCGCCGCCCACCAAATGGATGCTCATGCCTCAACGCTAACCGGAGGCAACGCCGACCACGGAAACGTGATCCAGAGCGGGGTGCGCCGCCACGTGTAGGTCGGCTCGTGGACGGTGCCGGGCTTCGTGTAGAGCACCACCGTGCGAACCTCCGCGCCCGTTGCCTGCAGCAGTTGCACCACCATGGCGAGGGTACGACCGGAGTCCGAGACATCGTCAGTGAGCAGCACCCGCTTGCCGCTCAGAGACACCTCATCGAGCATCGGCGGGAGAAGCACCGGGTCCGGCAAGCGCTGGCCCACACCCGTGTAGAACTCGACGTTCAGCGCGCCACAACTCTTGACCCCGAGCGCGTAGGAGATGCTGCCCGCCAGCAGCAGGCCGCCACGCGCGATGGCGACCACAACATCCGGCACAAAGCCGTCATCGGCGATGATCTGGGCGAGCTCCCGGGACGCCTCGCCGAACTGCTGCCACTCAAGAACCTCGCGCTCATCGCTCATGCCCCCACGGTATCTGGCGAGTATTGCCGTTATGTTGCCACAAGCCGATAGCATCCGTTCATGTCACTGCTGCGCGGCAAGGCCGGGGCGATCACGTTCGGCCTCGTGGGTTACCTTTTCCTCGTTGAGTTGGTCAGCGGAATCCTCCAGGGGTTCTATGTGCCACTCATCCCCGACCTGGTCGAGCACCTCGGCATCAGGGACGCGGACTTCAACTGGTTCGAGGCGGCGCAGCTTCTCCTCAGCGCGATTGTGGTGCCCATCCTTGCCAAGTTGGGTGACATGTACGGGCACAAGCGAATCCTCCTGATCTCGACCGTGCTCACGGCCGCGGCGACCTGGGCGCTGGCGTTCACCACCGACTTCACCTGGTTCTTGGTCGCGTTCGCCCTGCAGGGCTTCTACGTCGTGTGGCTGCCGCTTGAGGTCGCGCTCATCTTCGATCGTGGCCGGGTGACCGGCACCGGCCCCTCGCAGACCCGACGTGCCGCGGGCTACCTCGTGGTGGCGCTCGAGGCGGGCGCCATCATTGGTGCGCTGAGCGCCGGGCGCGTTTTTGTCGCCCTGAACGGCGATGTTCAGACGACCCTCATGATTCCTGCCGCCGCGGTCACCATCGCGTTTTTTGCGATCCTGTTTGGGGTTCCGGAGTCAACACCACTCCCGGGTCGCACGCTCGACCTGTGGGGATTTGTTGTGCTGACCCTGGGTCTGCTCCTGATCACGTCGGGGCTCACGTTCCTTCGTATCAACGGCCCGAGCACATGGTGGGTGTACCTGTTTATGATCGTCGGCGTCGCCGTGTTTATCCCGTGGGGGCGGTACGAGCTCAAGCAGAAAGACCCCGCGATCGACCTGCGGGTGCTTCGACAGCCGACCATGTGGCCGGTGCAGCTCACCGCGGGCCTCGTGGGCATCAGCCTCCTCGGCGCGCAAGCACCCTTGGCCACGTTCGCCGGAACCGACCCGGTCAATGGCTACGGTCTGGGGCTCGCCGCCGACGAGATCTCCTACATCATCGGCGCGTACCTGATCTCGATGATCGTGGGGGCGTTGATCTTCCCGCACCTGTCGCGGTGGACGAGTCCGCGGGTTGCGCTCATCATCGCGACCTTCTTTGTGGCAACGGGGTACCTGCTCTTCCTTGTCAACCACACCACGGTCGTGGGCGTCTTTGTGAACATGGCGATCGCGGGCCTCGGTTCTGGCGCGCTCGTGGGCGCCCTCCCGGCCGCGGCTGCCGCCGCGGCACCACGCGGTCAGACGGGTATCGCCACCGGACTCACCAACACGACCAAAACGATCGGCGGCTCGTTCGCATCCGCGATCTTCGCCATCGTTCTGGCGGCCGGGGCGGCAACCGCTGTCACACAGACTGCCTCGAGCCTGCTGGGCTACATGGTGGTCTTTACGATCTGTGGCGTGGGTGCACTGGTCGCCGCGGTTCTGCTGTTCCTGGTGCCCAAGCTCGCCTTCGCCGACGTCGACGCCGAGCTACTGAAGGAGACTAACGAGGCTTCAGCTCGCCCCGAATGACCTTGTGCGGTGCGGCCTGCGCGACGGGCTTGATGGTCACGAGGTCGAGATTGACAAACGGTGGCAGTTCGAGCGCGTGAGTGATCGCCTCGGCGATGTCCTCGGCGTACAGCGGGTCGGGGACGTTCTCGTAGACGGATGCGGCCTTGCTCTCGTCCCCGCCAAAACGCACCAGCGAGAACTCCTCGGTCTTGACCATGCCCGGGGCGACCTCGATCACCCGAATAGGCTCCCCCGCCAGTTCCAGGCGCAGCACTGCGGTCAGTGCGTGCTGGGCAAACTTCGCCGCGTTGTATCCCGAGCCCCCCTCGTAGGCGATGTGGCCGGCAATCGAGGTGATCATCAGGATGCTCGCGCTCCCGCCCGGATTCACCCCCGCACGCAGCAGCGGCAAGAGGGCCGACGTCACTCGTTTGGTCCCGATGACGTTGACGTCGTACATCCGGATCCAGTCGGCCGGGTCGCTCTCCTCGACGCTAGCGAGACCATACGCACCACCCGCGTTGTTCACGAGGGCGTGGATGGGGCCGAGCCCCTCCAGATAGACGCGCAGCGCATCCACATCGGCCTGGTTGGTGACGTCGGCCACAAAGACGTCAGCGCCAGTCTCTGCGGCGAGCGCCTCGAGGCGCTCGGCACGGCGTGCAACACCGACCACGTCCCACCCGTGCCGTCGGAGGAGTCGCACGGTGGCGGCCCCAATACCCGAGCTTGCTCCCGTAACGACCGCGCGACGTTCTGCCATTACTCCAAAGTAGCGCGGCTAGGGTGGTGTCGATGACCGAGCCCTCCACCGCGACGGCGGGCGCTCCCGCGGCGCCTGCCGAGAAGAAGCGAGTCCCCTTCTGGGACAACGCCCGCTTCGCCTGCATTGTCCTTGTGGTGGTCGGCCATGGCATCCAGCGGCTCACCTACGACTCGGACAACGCGCTGGTGTTGTACCTGTTTATCTACGCGTTCCACATGCCCGCGTTCGCAATGATCAGCGGGTACTTCTCCAAGGCCAGCCCGCCGACGACGCGCCAGATGAAGAAGGTGCTCACCGACATCCTCTTGCCGTACTTCATCATGGAGACGATCTGGACACTGGTGCAGTTTCTGGTCGAGGGCAAGCGTGAGTTCAACCCGTCGACTCCCAGCTGGACCCTCTGGTTCCTTCTGGCGCTCGGCATCTTCCGACTCGTGTTGCCGTACCTCGCGCTCGTTCGCTGGCCACTAGCCTGGGCCGTCCTCTTCTCGGTGGGCGTGGGCTATCTGGGCAACGTCGACTCGACCTTCTCGCTCTCGCGCGCGATTGGCATCCTGCCGTTTTTTCTGCTCGGCTGGCAGATTCGCCAGTGGAAGCTCGTCGACCGGTGGCACCTCGCGGAGCGGGTCGCCTGGTGGATCCGTGGAGCGGCGGTGGCGCTTCTCGCCACCTGGCTGGTGGTGGTGATCACCTTCATCGAACCGTTCCGCGCGATCGACCTCCGGTTCTGGTTTTTCTACGACGACTCCTACCGTGGGCTCGGCGAGGACCAGTGGTGGGCAGGGCTCGTCAGGCTCGGCCTGATTGTGATGGCCGTGCTGCTGAGCGCCGCGTTTTTTGTCCTGATCCCCCGCTCCGCGACCTGGATGACGGCGTTTGGCCAGTCGACGATGTACGTCTACCTGCTCCACAGTTTTGTGCTTTATCCGATCCGGGAGACGGGTGTGCTGGGGGGCGAGCACGCGTCGGCCATGTGGCTCGTGAGCATGGTGCTCGCGTGCGTGGCGATATCGATCGCCCTGTCCAGCCCCCTGGTGAAACGTGTCTTCCGACCACTCATCGAGCCGAAGCCGCGGTGGCTATTCCGCGCCTAGTGGAGATCCACTCGCTTGGGCAGGGCAAACACGAGCGCAAACGAGGCCACCGCGAATGCGGCGCTCACCGCGAGCGCGGGAGTTGCCGCCTGCCCGAACGCGGCGGGCAGATCGCCGGGCCCAGCGATCGGTCCAATGTTGCCAAACAGCACACTGCCGATCACGGCGATTCCCACTGCCGAGCCAATGCGCTGCATGGTGCCAATCACGCCGCTGGCCGCGCCCGCCTCGGAGCGGTCAACCGTCGCGACGATAAAGCGAGCGTTCGGCGCGATGAACAGGCCGGCACCAAACCCTGCGACCAGAAGTGGTCCCAAAAGATCCCAGCTGGTGAGGTCCGCCGTGGGAACCAGCAGGAGTATCACAAACAGGGCGATGAGTCCGAGCGAGAGCAGCCCATTGCCCATCACCAGGACCGCTCGACCGAGCTTCTGGGCGAGCCGGTCACTCTGGCTGGCACCAATGATGTTGCCGAGCGCGAACGGCACCGAGACAAGACCCGACTCCAGCGCGGTGTGCCCCAGGCCTGCTTGCCAGAGGATCGAGATGGTGAAGAAGATGCTCGTGAAGGCGGCAAAAAACACAAGCGCCAAAATGGTGCCGCCCGTGAATGCGGGGTGCGAGAACAGGTGCGGCGGCACCAGAGGCTCGCTGCCGCGCGCGGCCATTCGACGCTCCCACAGGGCGAAGAGCACCAGGAGCACGATGCCTCCCAGAATCGAGAGGTAGGTCCACAGTGGCCAGCCCTCGTCCTGTCCCTGGATCAGGGGAACCAGAATCGCCACGAGCGAGCCGGCGAGCAGGGCAAGGCCAACCACATCCGTTGACAGCTTTTTGCCCTCGGAGCCCGACGGCAACAGGATCGCGGCGGCGACCAGGGCGAGAACACCGATCGGAACGTTGACGGCGAAGATCCACCGCCATCCCGACTCCTCGCCGAGCGCCTGAATCAGGAGGCCTCCCACGATGGGGCCGAGGGCAGAGGAGATGCCAATGACGGCGCCCATAATTCCGAACGCCTTGCCCCTCATCCGAGGCGGGAACATCAGCTGGATGAAGGCGGTCACCGGCGGAAAGAAGATGCCGCCACCGAGCCCCTGGATCACGCGCGCGATGATGAGCTGTGTGCTGTCCTGGGCAAGCCCACACGCGACGCTCGCGATGGTGAACAGGGCAAGGCCGGTGAAGAACACCCACTTGTGACCAAAACGGTCGCCGATCCGCCCGGCGGGAATGAGGATCAGGCCAAAGGCGAGGGCGTAGCCGGAGATGATCCACGACAACGTCGCCTCGGAGGCGTCGAGGCTCGTGCGAATCGTGGGCAGGGCAACATTCACGATGGTCGTATCGAGCAACGCCATAAACATGCCCGCGAGAAGGACAACGAGGGCAAGCCAGGCGCGCCTCGTGCTCACGGTGATGGGTGAGGAAGTAGTCATCGGGTTAGCCCTTTCTGGACCGTTCATCAGCGAGGATCTCGGGGAGCGCCCCAAGAAGTTCTTCGTGCCACGCCACTTCGGCGCGAAGCCGATGCAGGTCGTGGCGGGTGACGTGTCTCTCCGTCAGCGTGAGGTACTGCGCGATCCGTTCCGACTTGCGCCCCTCGGCCTCGACCCGTGCGCGCAGTTCGGCGAGACGGGCCTCAAGCGTGTCGCGCAGTCCATCAAGGTTCTCGGAACCCAGTCGGGCCATCGCGAGGTCAAACGGGTCGGGACGGTACGTGATTGTCTCGAGCGCCGAGCGGCGGATATCCCCCAAGGATTCACGACCCTCCGCGGTGATCTCGTAGACCTGCCGTTCGGGGTAGTTGCCCTCTCGTTCCACCCTCACACTCTCGATGAGCCCCTCGGCCGCAAGGCGTTTGATGGCCCCGTAGATCGCTCCGGGAGTGACGTCGGCCCACTCGTCGATGTGCTCCTCGTCCGCGAGCAGGCGGAGGGCATGGCCGTGCATTGGGCCACGCTCGTCGAGCGACCCAAGGATAAACAGCCGGATTGATGACACCGCACTACTCTCGCATGACTAGTCTCGCAACGCAAGTCGTCCATTACGTCATGTGTCGAGGTCCATTGACCGCACACAACCGCCTGCCTAGGCTCGCTTCGCGACGGGCGAGACGACCCGCCCATCGACACCGTCCCCAAGGGAGCAACACATGTCCGACTGGAAGTTCGAGACCAAGCAGGTCCACTCCGGCGCCAAGGCCGACCCGACCACCAACGCGCGCGCGACGCCGATCTACAAGACAACGTCCTACGTCTTCAACGACACGGCCCACGCGCAGAACCTGTTCGCGCTCGCCGAGTTCGGCAACATCTACACGCGACTGATGAACCCGACGACCGACGTCGTCGAGCAGCGTGTGGCCGCCCTCGAGGGTGGCACGGCCGCTCTTGCGGTGGCATCCGGTTCGTCCGCCATTACCTACGCGGTGCTCAACATCGCCGGTGCAGGCGACCACATCGTGTCGTCCTCGTCGATCTACGGTGGAACCTACAACCTGTTCAAGTACACCCTCGCGAAGCTCGGCATCGAGGTCACCTTCGTCGAGAACCAGGATGACGAGGCCGAGTGGGCTGCCGCGGTGCGCCCCAACACCAAGCTCTTCTTCGCGGAGACGATTGGTAACCCGAAGATCAACATCCTCGACATCGAGAAGGTCTCGGGTGTCGCTCACGAGCACAACCTGCCTCTCATCGTCGACAACACGATCGCGACGCCGTACCTCATCCGCCCCTTCGAGTTCGGCGCAGACATCGTCGTTCACTCGGCGACCAAGTTCCTGGGCGGACACGGAACGGTCATCGCGGGTGTCATCGTCGACGGCGGAAAGTTCGCCTGGTCGAAGAACGTCGACAAGTTCCCTGGCCTCACCGAGCCCGACCCGAGCTACCACGGCGCGAGCTACACCACCGTCCTCGGCGACGCGATCGCCTACGTGATCAAGATCCGCGTCCAGCTTCTGCGCGACACGGGCGCGGCGCTCTCCCCCGACAGCGCCTTCGCGCTGATCCAGGGCATCGAGACGCTCAGCCTTCGGATCGAGCGTCACACGCAGAACGCCCAGGAGATCGCGGAGTGGCTCGAGAACCACCCCGACGTCGCCTCGGTGAACTACTCGGGCCTGCCGTCGAGCCCCTGGTACGCAGCCGCCAACAAGTACTCCCCGAAGGGCGTGGGCGCCGTGCTCTCGTTCGAGCTCAAGGGCGGCGTTGACGCCGGCCGCGCGCTCGTGGAGAACGTCGAGCTGTTCAGCCACCTTGCCAACATCGGTGACGTGCGCAGCCTCATCATCCACCCGGCATCGACGACCCACTCGCAGCTCACCCCCGAGCAGCAGCTCACGACGGGCGTGACCCCCGGGCTGGTGCGTCTCTCGGTCGGAATCGAGAACGTCGAGGACCTGAAGGCCGACCTGGAGGCCGGATTCGCGGCGGCGCGCAAGATCGCCGCGGCCAACGCCTCCGCGTAGAACACCAGCGACTGGCCCCGGCGTATGTAACATACGCCGGGGCCACTGCCGTTTCAGGGATACTTGACCAGACATGGACTGGCAAACACCCGAGGACACCGTTCCCTCGGCATTTATCACCGAGGCCAACGCGCGGTCGCTCGCGGGAAAGCCGCCGGTCACCGGCGCGTGGCGCGATGGTGACCCCATCGGTGAGCGGGAGTTCGTGTCGATCGGCGCGCTGACGACCGAGCGTGGCGACGAGTTGCCGGTGGTCCGCGTTGCCTACGAGACGTTCGGAACCCTCAACGAGGCGGGCACCAATGCGGTGCTTGTTGTCCATGCGCTCACGGGAGACAGTCATCTTCTGGGCGACCCGGGCCCCGGGCATCCGACCGGGGGCTGGTGGAGCGGGATAGTCGGCCCCGGCAAGGCGGTCGACACTGACCGGTGGTTCGTGGTTGCCCCCAACATGCTCGGGGGGTGCCAGGGCACAACCGGCCCGGCATCGTACGCTCCGGACGGTCGTGAGTGGGGTTCCCGCTTCCCGTTCCTGACGATCCGCGACCAGGTCGCGGCACAACGGGCTCTGACGGAGGCGCTGGGCATCAGCCGCTGGGCTGCCGTGATCGGTGGCTCGATGGGCGGCATGCAGGCGCTCGAGTGGGCGATCTCCTATCCGGACCTTCTGGAGCGCGTCGCGATCCTGGCAGCTCCGGCAATCTCGAATGCCGACCAGATCGCCCTGAACTCGGTTCAGCTGGAGGCAATCCGCGTGGATCCAGCCTTCAGCGGCGGCGACTACTACGACAACGAGGATGGCCCCTCACAGGGCCTCGCGCTCGCCCGACGGATGGCCCTGCTCAACTACCGGTCGCCCACCGAGCTCAACGATCGCTTCCAGCGCAGCTGGCAGAGCGGAATGAGCCCCCTCGGCGGCGGCGGGCGATATGCCGTCGAGAGCTACCTCGACTATCACGGCAACAAGTTCACCCGGCGCTTCGACGCGAATAGCTACGTCACGCTCGTTCAGGCGATGAGCTCACACGACGTCGGTCGAGGGCGGGGCGGCACCGCGGAAGCGCTCCGTCGCGCGACGGCCAAGGCACTTGTCCTCGGCATCGACAGCGACCGCCTGTTTCCGGTGCCCGACCAGCAGCACATCGCCGCTCATCTGCCCGGCAATATCGATGGCACCACCCCCACGGTCATCAGCTCGCCGTTTGGCCACGACGGATTCCTTATCGAGGATGCCCTTGTGGGCACGCAGCTCGCGCGGCTCCTCGACTCCTAGCGCCCCTATCATCGAGCCATGCCTCGGATGCTGGCCCTCACCTTCGCCGGTCTCTGCCTGCTCCTCGGCGGCTGTTCCCCGACACCAGCCACCCTGCCGAGCGGCGTGACCGTCACGGTCTTCGAAACTCGATTTGACGCTGCTCTTGGCCAAGTTCAACTGAGGGTGACGAACGAGTCGGGTGAGCCCCTCACGGTACTGCGAGCCGAACTCGACTCGAGCAGATTCGTGTCCCCGGCGGTGTTCGAGCGCTCGCAGGCAGTGCCCAGCGGCAGCGCCCGCGACTTGCCAGTGAAGCTGGGGGACGCCGTGTGCGACGACTCACCCACATCCGACCAGGTTCGGCTGGAATTTGAACTCGCCGACTCGTCGCATGGTTCGGTGCTGCTCGACATCGCCGACACGGCCATTCTCGATGCGATCACGGAGAAGGACTGCCGCATCGCGGCCGTGGCCAGTCACGCCACCATCGTGCCGCCCGAGACCGCCCAGTGGACTCCGGGCGCGGGCCAGCCCGCAGTGCTCGACTTCCAGGTCATCCCCACCGGCGCTCCGGGCTCACTGACCATCGTGGATGTGGGCAACACGACGCTTCTGGGCCTCGTCGACGAGTCCGGTGCGCGCGTGACGCCCCTGCAGGTGGGTCTCGTGATCAACTCGGACTCCGAACCGACGGTCATCCGAGTTCGGGTCGTACCGGCTCGATGTGATCCCCACGCTGTTGCCGAAGACAAGCAGGGCACCCAGTTTCCGTTGACGATCGAGACCTCGGAGGGGCACAGTGGACAAGTCCGGGTGGCCGTCGATGACGACGTGCGACAGAGCGTCTACGCGTTCTTCGCTGACTACTGCGGGCTGCCCGGCTAAACCCACGAGCACTCCCCGTTAACGAGGGCGGGGCCGCAACGCTACTGCTGCGGCCCCTGGCAACCCCCCGGTCAGATCGGTCTCTGCTGAAGACCAACCCCGGCGTCATGGTTCGGGTTGAGACGCCGACCGTCCGTGCAGTGCTAGGTCACTGGCGGACTCGATATATGTGACTGCGAACATGTTCGCTGCCCCTCTTGTACTACAGACTGTACCGCCCGAAATCTGTACCCCGAGCACGGTGTGCCACCCCCAGTTGTGGGGCACGATATGCCACCATGATGCCAATGGACCTCATCGCGAAAGAACGCGACCGTCTGCTGCAACGCACCGCACGCGTCTATGGACTGAGCTTTACTGCCGTGTCGCTGGTGTGTCTCAGCATCCCCGGTGGCGTCGACATGCTCACGTGGGTGCTGTGCCTGCCCCTGTATGCCGCGCTGGGTGTCGCGCAGTTTTTTGTGGGTCGTAGTCGCTCCCTCGGTTGGGTGCTCCTGGCCGTCGCGATGGGTCTCGGCGTCATCCTCCTCATCACGCTCGTGAGCATGCCGGGGCCGGGACCATCGGCAATCTCTGCCGTTGCCCAGCTCGCTGCGGGATCGCTGGCCTCGGTTGCCGTGGTGTTAACCACCGATGCGCTGCGCAGAGTAGTGCTGGGTGTCTCGTTCGTCGCGGTCACGGGCCTGACGACCCTGCTGTTGTCGGCCCACCAGCCACCCCTGCGAACCCTGCCGCTGCTGCTCCTGGGTTGGATCCTCGCGACGATCATCGGTTTTTGGATCAGCGCGGGTGTGCCCCAGGCAGCGCGTCGAATCGCGAGCATTGGCCGCGCGCACCGCGCCGAGCGGCAGGCAAGTGAGACCGAGGCCCAGCGCCGTCAGGGCGCTCGGTTGCTTCACGATACGGTTCTGGCCACCCTGACCCTTCTGGCCCACTCGGGCGTGGGTGTCGCGCCGGCGGCCCTGCGGCAACAGGCGGCGGATGACGCGAGGCTTCTCCGCCAGCTGCGACTCGGGGCAACGCCCACGCCACAGTCGTCGGGCAGCTACAACCTCGAAGCGGTCGAGGAAACCGTGCTGGGCACCACACTCGAGTCCGTCAAGCAGCGTTTTGGGCGGATGGGCCTCGAGGTGAGCTGGCACGGCACCGGCCAGGTCCTGTTGCCCAGCCATGTGCTCGACGCGTTCCTCCTTGCCCTTGCCGAGTGCCTCGAGAACGTCCGCAGGCACTCCGGCGTGACCGAGGCTCACGTGACGATCACGGATGACGAGACGACCGTGCGGGCCATGATCACCGACTCGGGCGTGGGTTTTGCCCTCGATGACGTGGACTCGGCGCGCCTGGGATTCAAGGAGTCGGTCGTCGCCCGGCTCAAGGAGGTCGGCGGCAAGGCCCGCCTGTTCTCCTCCCCCGGCTCCGGCACCACGGTTGTTCTGGAGGTGCCACGATGACGAGCATCCCCGAGGAGAACACACTCGGCGTTGTTGTCGGCAGCAAAAACCGCAGGCGCGAGGCGGATGCCACCCGCCGTGTGATTCGGGCGGCAACCCCTCGCCGCTCCAGCCTCGGAATCGGATTCATCGGAATCGGCGCCGCCGTTGTTGTTGGCCTCCGCGCGATCTACGGCTTCGTCTGGTTCCTCGGCCTCTGGGAGGTCTACCCCAATCCGTACCCGGCTCTCGCGGCATGGCTGGTGCTCATTGTGACTCTCGTCGCCACGTTCGTGGCCTCGCGGGTGATCGGTGAACTTCCGACGTGGATTTTTGCCCTGTTCCTTGTGGGACTCGCCGTGGCGGTCGCCCTCGACCTGTACGCGGTCTGGCCACTCCACGACATCGGCCGCACCACAACGGCGGCCGTCACCGCCGGCATGGGGTTACTGGTTGTGCTGACCCTTCGGGGGACAGTCGAGATTCTCGTCTCGGCCGGTGTGCTGGGGGCAGCCCTCGCAACGGCGATGATCCTCGGCACCGAGTGGAGCTCCGAGACCGCTGCCGCGCAGATCACCACGTTGGCGTTCGCCGTGCTGCCCGCGGTGATTGGTGTAGTGATCGTCTCGGGCTTCCGCCGGCTCGTTCAGGTTGAACTCGACCGAGTGCTCGTGCAGAGCACGGTATCCGCGCCACGATTTGCGGTGGGGATGCTTGCCTCCGAGGAGCTTGCGCGTCTCGACCTTGCCGCGGAGGAGCTTCTCGACTCGGTGGCAACCGGCAAGGCGAAGTTGCCTCTCGATCCCAAGACGGCGAGCACCGCAGCATCCCTGGCAACCGAGCTGCGACTGCACCTCATCGAGGGGCGCCGTGAGACCTGGCTGTACCATGCGGTCACCGAGTCCGACCTGCTCGGCAAGGCGGTCACGCTCACCGACAAGGGCAGCCTCGCCGGGCTTCTCGACCCGCAGCAACGCGACGGACTGCTGTCGACCGCGTGGCTGCTCGTGACAGACACCGCGAAGTCCAGCGCCAGCCGAACAGTGCACCTGACGATCGGACCGGCGACCGAATCTGTCGACACCACAACCGGGCGCAAAATTTCGGTGCCGATTGTGATCACCACGACGGGCGTGCCGCGCAATCGTGTTGACCCGGCGACATGGGAAGCTATCGGACGAGTCGGGCAGTTCACTGACTCGACCGAGAACCAGAGCCTCCGGGTCGAAGTTCGGGCACTCGTCGACAACCCCGCAGACCAATGACCCTGAACAACGAAGGAACTCCCGTGACACACTCCGACCGCATCCGGCTCGCCCTTGTCGACGACCACAAGATGCTCCTCGGTGCCCTCACCGAGTGGATTCGCAATGCCGCGTCCGACATCGACATGGTGGTCGCCGTTCCCACGTGGCCTGAGCTCACCGTGCATCCCGAGTTTCCCGTGGACGTTGTTCTCCTTGACCTCGACCTCAAGGACAACATCCCGATCTCGCTCAAGATCAACACCCTGAAGACGATGGGGGTCAAGGTCGTGTTGATGAGCACGTACTCCGAGCCCAACGTCGTGCGCGAGGCTCTCGCCGCGGGCGCGCTCGGGTATCTGGTCAAGAGCGAGGATGCCGGCATGATTGTTGAGGCGATCCGCGCGGCATCCAAGGGCGAACCCTTTGTCTCCGCCGAGCTAGACCTCGCCCTCAACGCGGGTGAGGTCGGCGGCTCCCCCAAGCTCAGCGCCCAGGAACGCCGTGTTATGGCGTTGTACGGGGGTGGCGAGCCCGTGAAGGCCGTGGCGTTCCAGCTCAGCATCTCCGAAGAGACCGCGAAGAGTTACCTCAAGCGCATCCGGGAGAAGTACCGCGTCGCCGGCTTCGACGTGGGCACGAAGGTGGCCCTACGCAAGCGTGCGATCGAGGACGGCATCCTCGTCGAGGGTGACACGCCCCGCCAGTTCTAGGCGCTCCGTGCGTCGCTGGATCGCGACGCTCACGAGAGCGAATATCACTCCCGGAACAATGAGGAGCAGGCCGACCCAGGTCGGCGACAGGTACCCGAGTCCGGCCGCGATCGTCACGCCGCCCAGGTAGGCACCGAGGCTGTTGCCGATGTTGAGCGACGAGTGGTTAATGGCCGCGGCGAGGGACTGGCTGTCGCCCGCGACGTCCATCAGGCGCGTCTGAATGGCCGGCGATAGCGCCGATGCCGCCGCGCCCACGAGGAAGACAAAAACAAACAACCCCACGACGGTATGCGCGGTCAGGGCAAGTCCGGTCAGCGAGACGGCGAACGCCCCAAAACACACAAACAGGGTGCCCAGGACGCTGTGGTCCGCGGCTCGACCGCCGATGAAGTTGCCGATGGTCATGCCCAGGCCCGCGGCGATAAGCACCACGGGCACGAGGCCCACGTCGAGGCCCGTGATCGTCGTCGCCAGCGGCGCAATGTAGGTGTAGACCGCAAAAAACCCACCAAAACCGACCGCACCAATCAGGAGCGCCAGCCACACCTGGATACGCGAGAACGCGGTCAGCTCACGGCGGAACGTCGCTGCCGGGTCTCCCGACTGAAGGGGAACAGCCAGGAGTACCGCCACGAACGTGAGAGCAAAGACCGCGGCGACGGCGAGGTAAGCGATGCGCCATCCCGAGACCTGCCCGAGCAAAGTGATGGTTGGCACTCCCACAACATTCGCGATCGTCAGCCCGGACAACACGAGCGCGACGCCCTGGCCCCGCTTCCCCGGACCCATGAGGCTCGCGGCAACCAGCGCGGCGATCCCAAAGTAGGCGCCGTGTGGGAGTGCAGCGACAAACCGCGCGACCAGAACAAGCTCGAACGTGGGCAACAACGCGGAGGCAACGGTGCCGAGGGTGAAGACCAAAACACACGCGAGGAGAAGCTGTTTTCGTGGCAGCCGGGCGGCGAGGGCCGCAATCGTGGGGGCTCCCACGACCACACCAAGCGCGTAGGCCGTGACCAGCCACCCTGCTTGGGCGTTGGCCTGCTCGTGCGAGTAGGCGAACAACTCGGGCAAGAGGTCGGCGGCGAGGTTGGGCAGCAATCCCATCGCGACAAACTCGGTGAGCCCAATCCCGAACCCGCCCAGGGCGAGGGCAAGGAGCGCGAGTCGAACGCGCATTGGACTAAGCGACATGGGGGCCTTCCGTGGTGAACCGAGCGTGGCGCTCCCCGTCGAGCGAACTCCAGTTTAGGTGCGGACGTTAGTCCAGCTGTGCCTCGCGCTCGAGCGCCTGCTCAAGCCGCTCCACCTTGCCGGTGAGCTCGCCCGTGTATCCGGGGCGGATGTCCGCCTTCAGCACGAGCGACACGCGGGTTCCGAACGCGCCCACCGCCTCCGTCGCGCGCTTGATCACGTCGAACACCTCGTCCCACTCGCCCTCGATGGTGGTGAACATCGAGTCCGTCTGGTGGGGAAGCCCCGACTTCCGGACGACGGCGACGGCCGCCGCCACCGCATCGTGGACTGAGTCAGTGCCATTCGCGCCACCACTGGGCGCCACCGAGAATGCAACCAGCATCGTTACCCCCTGAGAGTCTCTGGCCGATCGAGTGGCCACACTGCGTGGTCTCCAGTCTCGGCCATCACGGGCGTCTCCGACCAGCGGGTAGCGGTCACAATGGCGTACACCGCCCAGCCGAGCACCACAAAGTACAGGACGTTGCGCGCCGACAACACCGACAGCAGGATCACGTCCAGACCCAGCAGCCAGCCATACAGGTACGGGTACACCAGCTGGGTGAGGCCGGCAATCACCAGCACAAGAACAGCTGGCGTGCGGAACGGGCGACCCCAGCCCGCCGCGCTTGTCGCAAGACCCAGCACCACCGGCACCGCGAGCCACGAAACAAACTGGGGCGATCCAACCTTGTTGAATGCAATGAGGGCCGTCACGAGGGCGAGCGCGAGGGGCGCGAGCAGATCACCGGTCGCGGCACCCCGGCGCAGGGCGACCACACCGAGCAGAGAGATGGCGACCACGGCAATCCCCAGCAGTGGCGTCGTCACCGCGGCAGCGACATCCGCCCCAGGACCCGTCACCTGGTAGGTGAGGATGCCAGTGTCGTAGTACACCGATGCCCCGCCGACGCCGGCCTTCGCCATCCACATCCAGATCGTTGAGATGGGCGCCTCGATCTGGAGGCCACGACCGGTCTGCTC
The DNA here is from genome assembly GCA_965279605.1 of Rhodoglobus sp. Lineage (GTDB taxonomy): Bacteria > Actinomycetota > Actinomycetes > Actinomycetales > Microbacteriaceae > Rhodoglobus. Next base: position 37,342 of record CBDIIE010000010.1, on the reverse strand, counting down.
GGTAATAAAACTCAGGACAGTGCCGCTGGCACCCAGCAGGAGCGCCAGGACAAGCACTCCCGCCGTGAGAATCGCGGCACCCGCGATGATCCGCAGGCGCTCCCGCACGGCGATGATCGCCGCGAGCACCAGCGCGGCCGGCCACACCTTGATCCAGGTCGCCACCGCAAGCAGCGTCGCCGCGAGGAACGGCCGTGCCACCAACAGGAGCACCCCCACGAGAGCGATCGGCACGGTGACGGAGTCGATACGCGCGAGCGCGATGGGCCCGAGCAGGAGGAGGAAGGCGACCCACCACCAGCCGACCGGTACCCGGTCCGGGCGACGGCCCCATCCGGTCACAAACCCAAACGCGACGGCGTTGAGCAGCATGACCAGGGACAACCACGTCGCACCGTACTGGTCGGGGCCAAACAGGCCGGCGACGAGCATGGGCACCAGGGCCACGATCGGGTACACCCACGCGGTATCGAGGCCAACCCAGACGCCGCCCGTGAGCGCTTGGTCGATCCAGAACTTGTACACGAGGGTGACGTCCCCGAGGGGAAGACCGGGCGCGTACAGGGCAAGAATGCCCAGCCAGAGGTGGACCACAACAAAAGCGGCCCACAACGTCAAGGGGCTCGACACGATCAGGCGGAGGATCGGCACCGGCCGCGTCGCTGGCACCGGATCCGTCATAGGGGCCAGCGTATCCGGTAACAATTCGTCAGGATTGTCACGCACCACCGCGCCTGCGGGAAGATGGAGATTCACAGCATCCATGAGGAGAACCGTCATGACCCGATCCAGCATCATCCGGGGTGTTGCCGCGCTCGGCGCCGCCGCCCTCGCACTCGGCCTCGCCGCGTGCACCCCTTCCGCAGAGACCACCAGCGACTACGTGACCGAAGGCAAGCTGACCATTGGAACGGGTGAGCCCGCGTACTTCCCGTGGGTCATCGACGACGCACCCGAGACGGGTGAGGGCTTCGAGGCAGCCGTCGCCTACGCCGTGGCCGAGGAGCTGGGCTTCGCGCCCGACGACGTCGTGTGGGTTCGCACCACCTTCGACGAGGCCATCGCACCCGGCCCCAAGAACTTCGACTTCAACCTGCAGCAGTACTCGATCACCGAGGACCGCAAGGCCAACGTCGACTTCTCCTCGCCCTACTACGAGACCACCCAGGCCATCATCACGGTCGAGGGCTCGGCGGCAGCGGGTGCCACGTCAATCGAGGACCTCAAGGGCCTCCTGATCGGCGCGGCGACCGGCACGACCAGCCTCGCCTCGATCGAGAGCCAGATCGCGCCGACCGCCGGTGCCCAGGTCTTCAACTCGAACGATGACGCCAAGCTTGCGCTCGAGAGTGGCACGGTTGACGCGATTGTGGTTGACCTTCCGACGGCGTTCTACCTCACCGGTGTTGAGCTCACCGGTGGCCTGATCATCGGTCAGCTCCCGCTCGAGGACGGCACGGGCGACCTCTTTGGCCTCGTTCTGGCCAAGGACAGCCCGCTCACTGCATCCGTGACGGCCGCGGTCGACGCGCTTCGCGACAGTGGCAAGCTTGCCGAGATCGAGGCCGAGTGGCTCTCGGAGTCGGTGGCGGTGCCCGTCCTGAAGTAGTTTGCAGGAGTGACTTCGAATAACGGAACGGCCCGGCAGCCCAGCTCAATCGAGCTCGGCCGCCGGGCCTTCCGTCGTCGCCAGAACATTCGATCGGTCATCATCAGCGTGGTGTCGACGCTCGTTCTGGCGATTGTGCTCTGGCTAACAATCATCAACACCCCCGGCTGGGCACGGGTGCAGCAGACCTTCTTCGACCCGCACGTGTTTGTCGCGGCACTGCCTCGCGTGTGGGACGGCTTCCTGCTCAACTTGCGAGTGCTGTTTTTTGCGGTCCTGGGCGTGCTCGTTTTTAGTGTCATCCTCGCGGTGCTCCGAACCCTGCGTGGCCCGGTGTTTTTTCCACTTCGAGCGTTGGCCGCAGGCTACACCGACCTGTTCCGTGGCCTGCCCCTCATCATCGTGCTGTACCTGGTGGGGTACGGAATCCCGGGGCTGCAGGGGTCGGATGGCACGCGCATCCCCGCGGCCGTGCTCGGCACCATCGCGCTCATCCTCACCTACTCGGCCTACGTCTCCGAAGTGTTCCGCGCGGGAATCGAGGCCGTGCATCCGTCGCAGCGGCTCGCTGCGCGGTCATTGGGGCTCAGCCACGGCAAGTCACTTCGGCTTGTGGTTCTGCCCCAGGCCGTGCGCAAGGTCACGCCGGCCCTGATGAACGACTTCATCGCCATGCAGAAGGACGTGGGCCTGATCTCGGTGCTCGGTGCGGTGGATGCCGTGCGCGCGGCCCAGATCGAGACGGCCAAGTTCTTCAACTTCACGCCGTACGTGCTCGCCGGACTTCTTTTTGTGTTGCTGGCGCTTCCGCTCATCCGACTGACGGACTGGTACACGGCCCGGCTCCGCGAGCGCGAGCAGATGGGCGGCATCGTATGAGCGAGGTGGTCCTGCGGCTCGAGGGCATCCACAAGGCGTTCGGTGATCGTGAGGTGCTGCGTGGCATCAACCTCACGGTGTCGACCCACGAGGTTGTGGCGCTTATTGGCGCGAGTGGCTCCGGCAAGTCGACGCTGCTGCGCACCATCAACCTGCTCGAGCGCATCGACGACGGCCAAATCTGGTTGCGCGAGACCGACATCAGCGACCCCAGTGTCGCCGTGGATGCGGTTCGGGCACGCATTGGTGTGGTGTTCCAGCACTACAACCTGTTTCCGCACCTCTCCGTGCTCGACAACGTGACTCTCGCATCCCGCCATGTTTTTGGCCAGACGAGGCAGGCCGCCGAGGCCCGTGGTCTCGAGCTTCTCGAGCGGATTGGGCTCGCCGACCAGGCGAAGGCGTTCCCGGATCGGTTGTCCGGCGGCCAACAACAGCGTGCCGCCATCGTGCGCGCGATCGCGACGAACCCGGAGCTTCTGCTCCTCGATGAGATCACGAGCGCACTCGACCCGGAGCTGGTGACGGAGGTGCTTGATCTGGTGCGCGAACTCAAGGCCGAGGGCACCACGATCGTGATGGCCACCCACGAGATGGCCTTCGCGCGAGACGTGGCCGACCGTGTGGTGTTCCTCGACCAGGGGGTCATCGCCGAACAGGGCTCGCCCGCCCAGGTTTTTGGTGCGCCCCGCGAGGAACGGACCCGCGAGTTCCTCTCGCGCTTCCTCGCCTAGTCCCGCTCACGCAGGAGGTCGGCGATCACCGCAGGGATAGCCGCGCACAGGTCGAGAATCGTCAGTGGCCCACCCGCGCTGGCCCGTTCGGCCGCGAGTCCGTGCACCAGAGCCGCGGTTGCCGCAAGGCGCGGCAGGAGGGTGGGAGCATCCGCGTGCGTGGCCACGAGCGCCCCGAGGATTCCCCCGAGCGCGTCGCCCGCGCCCGCCGTTGCCAGCCACGCCGGGGCGGCCTTGACACTAAGGAATTGACCGTGGCCAGCCACAAATGTCGTGTGTCCCTTGAGCAACACCGTGGCCCCCAGCTCGTCGGATGCTCGGACCGCCCACTCGGCCGGATCGGCGGCGATGAGCCCCACGTCCACCCCCAACACTCGCGCGAGTTCACGATAATGAGGCGTGAGCACCACGGGGCCGGTAGCCCGCGGGCGAAGATCGAGCGCTCCCCCATCGAGAACCACGGGGAGGCCTTGGGCGAGCGCGACCTCCATCACACTGAGGTCCCGTTCGATGGGGTCCATGCCCGAACCGAGCAGCCAGGCCTGGACACGACCGGCCGAGGTGACGGCCTCCGGGCGCCGCTGCAGCACCAGCTCGGTCGGCCGCGAGGGTCCGAGGTAGCGCACCATCCCGACGCCGGTGCGCAGCGCCGCCTCGACACCGAGCACCGCCGCGCCCGGGTACTGGTCCGATCCGGTCACGATGCCCAGAACTCCCCGACTGTACTTGTCGTCGGTGGCGCGAGGCACGGCGATCAGGGACCCGGCGTCCTCGGCGGTCCACACAACAAAGTCGGTCATGTGCTCACGATAGTTTGGTGAGGTGAGTATCAGCATCCCCGGTCGTACTGTCGTCTTCGATTACGGGGAGGTCATCTCGCGAAGCCCGAGCGCCGAGGACCGCGCCGTACTTCTTGCGGTGTCGGGGTGTGAGCCACAGCAGTTCTGGGAGTCGTACTGGCGCCACCGGGACGGCCTCGATCAGGGCACAACCAGCGTGGTGGAGTACTGGTCACGTGTTGCTCGAGATGTCGGCGCAACGTGGAGCGCCTCGAAGGTGCACGAGCTGTGGGTCGCCGACTTTCGCAGCTGGTGGAGTCTCGAGCCGGGCACCCTCGACCTCATCGAGCGCCTCCACGCTGGGGGCACGCGCCTGGCGATCCTCTCCAACGCCGGGTTTGATTTTGCGAGCGGATTCCGGTTCTCGCCCCTCGGCCAGTTCTTCGAGCGTGTGTTTGTGAGCGCCGAGATGGATGCGATCAAGCCCGATCCCGAAATCTACCGCGAGGTGGCTGGTGAGTTGGGAATTGAGCTGACCGACATGGTGTTCATCGATAACAAGTCGATCAACACGGATGCGGCTGCCGCCCTTGGCGTGACCGTTCATCACTTCACCGGAGTGGACGGCCTCGCTACTTTCCTCCAGGAGCTTGCCGCGTGAGTGCACTCTTTACCCCCCTGTCCATCCGCGATGTGACCTTCCGCAATCGACTCTGGGTCGCGCCGCTGTGCCAGTACTCGGTAGACAAACAGGACGGCGTTCCCATCGACTGGCACCTGGTGCACCTCGGCGGCTTTGCGTTGGGCGGTGCTGGCCTCGTGATGACCGAGGCCACTGCGGTGAACGCGGTGGGGCGGATCTCTCCCCAGGACACCGGCATCTGGAACACCGAGCAGCGGGATGCCTGGGCTCGTATCGTCTCGTTCCTGCGCTCCCAGGGCGCGATCGCCGGCATCCAGCTCGCACATGCGGGCCGCAAGGGCTCAACGTGGAAGCAGTGGGACGAGCGCGAGGGAACGGTACCCACGAGCGAGGGCGGCTGGGAGCCCGTCGGCCCCTCCGCCGTGGCCTTCGATGGCTACGCGACTCCACGGGCTCTCGAGATCGATGAGCTGGCCGGGATTGTCGCCGACTTTGCCGCGGGCGCGCGGCGAGCGCTCGACGCCGGGTTCGAGGTCCTGGAAATCCACGCGGCCCACGGCTACCTGCTTCACGAGTTCCTGTCTCCCTTGTCGAACATTCGCGAGGACGCCTATGGCGGCAGCCTCGAGAACCGTGCCCGGCTCCTCCTCGAGGTCGTTCGGGCCGTCCGCGCCGAGTCGGGCGAGGGTGTGCCGATCCTGGTCCGTTTCTCTGCGACCGACTGGGCGGAGGGCGGATGGGACGAGAACCAGACCTCGATCGTTGCCGGCTGGGCCCACGAGGCGGGTGCCGACTTCTTCGACATCTCGACGGGTGGTCTGGTTTCCGGCGTCCGCATTCCGGTGGGTCGGGGCTACCAGGTGCACTTTGCGCACCACGTCCGCTCCGAGGCGGACGCCCCGGTGAGCGCGGTAGGCCTGATCACCGAGGCCGCCCACGCCGAGGAGATCGTGGCGACCGGTCAGGCGGATGCGGTCATGATGGGCCGCGAGATGATGCGCGACCCGCACTTCGCCTGGCGCGCGGCCCACGAGCTGGGCGTCGAGCTGGACTACTACCCGCCGCAGTACTGGCGGGCCAAGTTCCGCTAGGAACGCCTGGTCGCGTCCTGCACCTCGCCCACAAGCTCCTCGATGATGTCCTCGAGGAACAACACCCCCTTGGTCGAGCCGCTCTCGTCAAAGGCGCGCGCCACGTGGACACCCGAGCGACGCATCGTCGCAAGGGCGTCCTCGAGGTCGGTCCCTCGTGAAATCGAGATGAGCTGCCGGATGCGCTTCGGCGGCACGGGCTCGTGGAACTCGTCCTCGTCGAGGTCGATCACGTCCTTCAGGTGGAGGTACCCGGTCGGCTCGCCCTCCTCGTTGACGAGGATGTAGCGCGAGAAGCCGCGCTGGGCGACCGCCTTCTCGACATCGGCCGGGGTGGCATCCTCGGGCAGGGTCACCAGAAGCGACATACCTACCGCGACGTCCTGAACCTTCTTCGAGGTGAACTCGAAGGCCGCGGTGAGGGTTCCGCCGGCGTCGGTGAGGACACCCTCGCGCTTCGACTGGTTGACGATGGTCGCCACCTCGTCGAGCGTGAACACGCTGTTCGCCTCGCTCTTGGGCTCCACACGGAACAGACGCAGGATGCCGTTGGCGATGGCGTTCAGGGCCACGATGATCGGGTTAAACACTCGGGCGATAAAGACCAGGGGCGGCGCCAGCAGGAGCACGGCCCGATCGGGCAACGAGAACGACAGGTTCTTCGGAACCATCTCGCCGAACACCACGTGAAGGAACGACACGAGCAGGAGCGCAATGATAAATGCGATCGTGCCGATGACCTCCTCCGGCCAGCCCGTCAACGCGAGGGGGTACTCGAGAAGGTGATGGATGGCCGGCTCGGACACATTGAGGATCAGCAGCGAACACACGGTGATACCGAGCTGGCACGCGGCGAGCATCAGCGTGGCGTGTTCCATCGCCCACAGGGCCGTCTTGGCCGCGCGGGATCCCGCCTCTGCCTTCGGCTCGATCTGGGAGCGACGTGCAGAGATGACGGCAAACTCGGCACCAACGAAGAAGGCGTTGATGGCGAGAAGAACAAACAGCCAGGCGATTCCCCACCAGTCCATTACTTCGCACCCGCCTCGTTCGCCTCGACGGGTCGGGGCGTAAAGCGCACCCGATCAATCCGGCGGCCATCCAGTCGCTCGATGCGGAACTGCCCGGCCTCGATGTCGACAACGTCACCGACCACAGGCAGACGCCCGAGCTCGCTCATGAGCCATCCAGCGACGGTCTCGTAGGGGCCCTCCTCGGGCACCACGACCCCGGTGCGCTCAAGCAGCTCATCCGGGCGGAGAATGCCCGGGAACGTGAACCAGTCGCGGGACCGCACCACGTCGGCCTTCATGCGGTCGTGCTCGTCGGACACCTCGCCGACCAGCTCCTCCACAAGATCCTCGAGAGTCGCGAGTCCCGCCGTGCCGCCGTACTCGTCGACCACCACGGCCATCTGATACCCCCGGCCACGCAGCTCCGCCAGGAGCGAGTCGAGCTTCATCGTCTCGGGCACCCGAAGCGCGTCGGACTGCAGAGCGGATGCGGGAACATCCCCCCGTTTCTCCCGGGGTACTGCAACGGCCTGCTTCACGTGCACAATCCCCACGACGTCGTCGATCGAGTCGTCGATCACGGGGAACCGCGAGAACCCGGTCTTGCGGGCGAGGTCGATCACGTCCTGCGCGGTGTCGGTGCGATCGACGCTGGCCAGGCGCGGCCGCGGGGTCATGACGTCCTGCGCGGTGTGGTCTGCAAACGCGAGCGTGCGGGCGAGCAGCGTGGCGGTGTCACGGTCGAGGCTGCCTTCGCTCGCGGATCGGCGCACGAGGGAGGTGAGCTCCTCGGCCGTGCGTGCCCCCGAGAGCTCTTCCTTGGGCTCGATGCCAATCGACCGCAGGATGCCGTTGGCGGTGTTGTTGAGCAGGCTCACGGCGGGCCTAAAGACAGTCGTGAAGACGACCTGGAAGGGGATAACCACCTTCGCCGTCGCCCGCGGAATCGCGAGCGCCAGGTTCTTCGGCACCAGCTCACCGATGATCATCGAGAGCAGGGTCGCGAGAGTGACCGCCACGATCGTCGCGATGACCCGGGAGGCCGCCTCCCCGAGCCCCAGTGCAGCCAAAGGCACGGCAAACCACATGCTGAGCACCGGCTCGAGCGTGTAGCCCGTGAGGAGCGTGGTCAGCGTGATGCCGAGCTGGGCGCTCGAGAGGTGGGTTGACGTCTGCTTGAGCGCACCAATGGTCCATCCGAGGCCGCGCTCCCCACGCTCCTGGCGAACCTCAAGATCTGATCGATCGAGATTCACGAGCGCGAACTCGGAGGCGACGAAGAAGCCGGTTCCGATGGTCAGCAGGATGCCAATCGCAAGCATGACGTACTCATACATGCGGGCTACCGCCGACCGAGGGTCTAGAGGGAGGGTCGTCCATAAGTGGTGACGAGTCTACAGAACCCTCGCTGTGTGTGCGCTACCAGACCGATCGCCTCGTCGCGCGGCACTTTGCGCGCTCTGCGGTACCCGTATGGTGGCGCGGGATGCGCAAACTGGCGCAGAACTCGCGCGACCCCTCCTCCCCAATGGATTGATTGCCCTCTCAGTTCACCGTCACGTGCCACGGGCACGAGCTCTCGCGGAAGCTGGGCGATCCTTGCCGTATGCAGCTCCCTCCCGAGAACTCCGGACTATATCTCTCCCGCGATGCCGGTCGGCTGGGCCAGGATCCACGAAACCTGTCCTCGCAGGTAGCGAGCGGTGGGCTGGTTAGGGTCCGCCGAGGTGCCTATGTCACTTCGGCGGCATACGACGCGGCGAGCCCTCGTGCGAAGCACCTCATGATGCTGAGAGCAACGGCACTGGCCGCAGATGCCCCGCCGGTCTTCTCCCACGTGTCCGCTGCCGCAATCTGGGGCCTCCCCATCCTCGGAGCGTGGCCCGCCGAGGCACACATCGTCTGCGGGGTGTCCACGGGTGGACGGTCGTCGCGAGGCATTGTTCGGCATGGAGTGGCCATGGACCTGGTGGATGTGCGCCTCGTTAATGGCCTCTTTGTCACCTCTCTGGAACGCACCCTGATAGATCTCGCGGCAACCACATCCTTCGCCTCCGCCGTGATCTCGATGGACCACGCGTTCGGTGACGATCTCGGCAGGGCGACACCGATGACCACCAAGGAGCTCGTCGTCGGGGAGCTCAATCGCCTCGATCTCCGACGAGGGCGGGCCCGGATCGAATCGGTTGTCTCGTTCGCAGTTGCGTGTAGTGGGTCGCCGGGCGAGTCACTCAGTCGTGTGCGATTCCATGAGTTGGGTTTTCCGGCGCCGAACCTCCAAGTTGAATTCATCCATCACACCGGCATAAAGGACCGCTGCGATTTCGACTGGGAGGAGTTCGGTCTTATCGGGGAGTTCGACGGTCACGGCAAGTACCTCGACCCTCGGTTGCGCGCTGGGCTCTCGGTTGATCAGATCGTGATCCGCGAGAAACAGCGAGAGGACAGGCTGCGTACCCGACGACCGCGGTTCAGCAGGTGGGAGTGGCGTGATGCTCTCGAGCCTGGGCGGCTTCTGGCGATCCTGACGGATGCGGGACTGCCGCGGACGGGCATCCGCACGCTGCCTCGGGCATAGCGCTGTAGTTGTCGCGGCGCGCGGCCAATTCCAGGTACCGCGCGACGCACAAAGGACCGCGCCGGCCCCAAACGCAACGCGCTACCAGCTGACGGGAAGCGCCTTGCCCTCCTCGTACCCGGCCGCGGACTGGATTCCCACGAGGGCGCGCTCCTGGAACTCGGCAAGGGAGGTCGCTCCCGCGTAGCTGAGTGAGCTGCGCACGCCCGACGTGATCATGTCGAGGAGGTCCTCGAGCGAGGGACGCAGGGGGTCGAGGTAGATCTTCGAGCTCGAGATGCCCTCGGCGAAGAGCGTCTTGCGGGCCAGCTCGTACGCATCGAGCCGGTCGAAGCGCTCCTTCACCGCCTTCGTCGACGCCATGCCCCAGCTCTCCTTGTAGGCACGCCCCGACTCGTCGCGGGCGAGGGTGCCCGGCGCCTCGATTGTTCCGGCAAACCACGAGCCGATCATCACGGATGCGGCGCCGGCGGCGAGGGCAAGCGCCACATCGCGGGGGTACCGCACCCCACCGTCGGCCCACACGTGCGCGCCCAGCTCGCGCGCGGCATCCGCGGTCTCCAGCACGGCGGAGAACTGGGGACGCCCCACGGCGGTCATCATTCGGGTGGTGCACATCGCGCCGGGGCCTACCCCGACCTTGATGATCGTCGCTCCGGCATCCACCAGATCCTTGACGGCAGCGGCGGTGACGACATTGCCAGCAACGATGGGCACTCCCAGTCCCAGGTCGGCAACGGCGCGAATGGCCCGCACCATGCCGTCCTGGTGACCGTGTGCGGTATCGATGACCACCACATCCACGCCGGCCTCGACGATCGCCCGGGCCTTGCCCGCGACGTCCCCGTTGATGCCCACCGCCGCCGCGACACGGAGGCGCCCGCGCGAGTCAACGGCAGGCGTGTAGAGGGTCGAGCGGAGGGCGCCCTTGCGGCTGAGGGTCCCCACGACCTTGCCTTCGTGGAGCACGGGAGCAAACTCGAGGTCGGCGGCAACCATGAGGTCAAAGGCCGCACGAGGGCCGGTGAGCTCGTCGACGTCGATCGACGGGCCCTGCTGCGAGAGCAAGTCGCCGAGGGGCGCGTCGGGCAGGGCCGTGGCGAGGCGTTCCGCGGTGATCGCGCCGAGGTAGACCCCGTGGTCGTCGTGCACGACAAGTCCGTGGCCCGGAAGAGCGGGCAGCTGGGCGAGCGCCGTCGCTACGGTGTCGTACGGGCGAAGGCCAATCGCGGCATCCCAGCCGACGGGCTGTGCCTTGACCCACCGGATGGCGGCATCCAGATCCTGCGGGTGCATGTCCTGCGGCAGCACACCCAGGCCACCCCGCCGCGCCAGCGTGGCGGCCAGGCGGGGACCGGTTACCGAGTTCATGTTGGCCGAGACGATCGGGATGCTTGCGCCCGTGCCGTCCTCTGGGGCAAGTGATACGTCCAGACGACTGGAGACACCCGATCGCGAGGGCACGAGGAACACGTCGGAGTACGTCAGATCGTGGGTCGGAGTCGTCTCGTAAAAGCGCATGAAATTAACGCTACTGCTCGACTGAGCCGCCAGCACGCGCACAGGAAAAGCGACTACCCTTGACGCTGGTGTGTCCTCACCCGGGTGCACATCCTTTCAGATCTGTCGAGAAGAACCGGAAGTGGGCGGTCGGCTGTGTCAAGCCAAGTGACCGGAATCGCTCCGGAGGGTGATTCCTCCGGCGAATTCGGAGCCAATGAGTGGCTCGTAGATGAGATGTACGAGCGCTACCTCGAAGACAAGAATTCCGTGGACCAGTCGTGGTGGCCCATCCTCGAGAGTTACCACCCGTCCGTTGATCCCACGCCGACCGGGGCGATCACGATCCCCGATGCCGCACAGGTGGGGGGTGAGGCTCAGATTCCCGAGGCCGTAAGCGAGCCTGCAGCGCCCACGGAACCGGCGCCCGCCCAGCCCGCCACCGCATCGCAGCCAGTGGCGCGCACGACGTCGGCGCCTGCGCGACCCCAGCCCATCCCGGCCGACGCGCCCGCAACCTCACCAATTCCTGCCCAGCTCGAGGGCGGCGACCCCCAGCCCGAGCCCGAGAACACGGTCGCGGCGCTCAAGGGCCCCGCCAAGAGCCTTGCGGCGAACATGGATGCCAGCCTCACGGTCCCGACCGCCACAAGCGTGCGTACCGTTCCGGCGAAGCTCATGATCGACAACCGCATCGTGATCAACAACCACCTCAAGCGTGCCCGGGGTGGCAAGGTCTCGTTCACTCACCTCATCGCGTGGGCAATCGTTCAGACGCTCAAGGAGTTCCCGAGCCAGAACGTCTACTACGACGAAATCGACGGCAAGCCGTCGGTGGTCACCCCCGCCCACATCAACCTGGGCATCGCGATCGATATCCCGAAGCCGGACGGCACTCGCGCCCTCGTGGTTCCCGGCATCAAGCGTGCCGACACGATGGGCTTCGGCGAGTTCCTCGCCGCGTACGAGGATGTCGTGGCGCGCGGTCGCACAAACAAGCTCACCGCGGCGGACTTCCAGGGCAACACCATCTCCCTCACCAACCCCGGTGGAATTGGTACCGAGCACTCGGTGCCCCGCCTGATGAAGGGTGCGGGCTGCATCGTCGGCGCCGGCGCGCTGGAGTACCCCGCCGAGTTCCAGGGCGCGAGCCCCAAGACGCTCGCGGAACTCGCGATCGGCAAGACCATCACCCTCACCAGCACCTACGACCACCGCGTCATCCAGGGTGCCGGGTCAGGCGAGTTCCTCAAGAAGATCCACGAGTTGCTCATCGGCGAGCGGGGCTTCTACCAGGACATCTTCGCCGCCCTGCGAATCCCCTACGACCCCATCCACTGGGCTGCCGACATCAGCGTTGACCTCGCGGACAACGTCGACAAGACCGCTCGTGTCCAGGAGCTCATCAACGCGTTCCGTGTGCGTGGCCACCTCATGGCCGACACCGACCCGCTGGAGTACCGCCAGCGCTCGCACCCCGATCTCGACATCTCGAGCCACGGCCTCACCTTCTGGGATCTGGACCGCGAGTTTGTCACCGGCGGTTTTGGTGGCAAGCGCACGATGCTTCTCCGCGAGATCCTCGGTGTGCTGCGCGACTCCTACTGCCGCACCATTGGCATCGAGTACATGCACATCCAGGACCCGGCGCAGCGCCGCTGGTTCCAGGAGCACGTCGAGCAGAAGTACACCAAGCCCGGGCATGACATGCAGATGCGCATCCTCGGCAAGCTCAACGAGGCCGAGGCGTTCGAGACCTTCCTGCAGACCAAGTACGTCGGCCAGAAACGCTTCAGCCTGGAGGGGGGCGAGTCCCTCGTGGCCCTGCTCGACTCCGTGCTCCAGAAAGCCGCCGAGTCCAACCTCGAGGAGGTCGCGATTGGGATGGCTCACCGGGGCCGCCTGAACGTGCTCACCAACATCGCGGGCAAGACCTACGGTCAGATCTTCCGCGAGTTCGAGGGAACCCAGGACCCGAAGACGGTCCAGGGCTCGGGCGACGTGAAGTACCACCTCGGCACCGAGGGCACCTTCACCGCCGCCGGTGGCGAGACGATTCCGGTCTACCTCGCCGCGAACCCCTCGCACCTCGAGGCAGTCGACGGGGTGCTCGAGGGCATCGTCCGCGCCAAGCAGGACCGCCGCCCGATCGGGTCGTACACCGTGCTGCCGATCATGGTGCACGGTGATGCCGCGATGGCCGGCCAGGGCATTGTTGTCGAGATCCTGCAGATGTCGCAGCTGCGCGCATACCGCACCGGCGGTACCGTGCACGTGAACATCAACAACCAGGTGGGCTTCACGACTCCGCCGACCGAGGGGCGCACGTCGACCTACTCGACGGATGTCGCCAAGACGATTCAGGCCCCCATTTTCCACGTGAACGGCGACGACCCCGAGGCCGTGGTCCGTGTTGCGGAGTTGGCATTCGCCTATCGCCAGGAGTTCCACCGCGACGTGGTGATCGACCTGATCTGCTACCGCCGCCGCGGCCACAACGAGGGCGACGACCCGTCGATGACGCAGCCGTTGATGTACAACCTCATCGAGGCCAAGCGCTCCGTCCGCACGCTGTACACCGAGGCGCTCGTTGGCCGTGGTGACATCACACAGGAGGAATACGAGGCGGCGCACCGCGACTTCCAGGACAGCCTGGAGCGCGCGTTCGCCGAGACTCACGCGGCCCAGACCGGCTCGATGCCGGTGATTCCGGAGGGCGCGCAGTCCGTCGCCGACCTGGAGAAGCCCGAGTCCCAGCAGGACGAGGCGGTCGGCGAGCCGGCATCCACCGCGGTGCCCGAGTCGGTCATCCACCTCATTGGGGATGCCCACGACAACGCACCCGCGGGCTTCACCGTCCACGGCAAGCTGCAGGCGTTGCTGAAGAAGCGCGTGGAGATGAGCCGCTCCGGCTCGATCGACTGGGGCTTTGGCGAGCTTTTGGCGCTCGGCTCGGTGCTGCTGGAGGGCACCCCCGTTCGGTTCGCTGGACAGGATGCCCGACGCGGCACGTTCGTGCAGCGCCACGCCGTGCTGCACGACCGCGAGAACGGCCAGGAGTGGCTGCCGCTCGCGAACCTCGCAGAGAACCAGGCCCGGTTCTGGATCTACGACTCGCTGCTCAGCGAGTACGCGGCCATGGGCTTCGAGTATGGGTACTCGGTCGAGCGCGCGGATGCCCTGGTGCTCTGGGAGGCCCAGTTCGGCGACTTCGCCAACGGTGCCCAGACGGTTATCGACGAGTTCATCTCGAGTGCCGAGCAGAAGTGGGGCCAGCGCTCGAGTGTTGTCCTGCTCCTGCCTCACGGCTACGAGGGACAGGGCCCCGACCATTCGTCGGCCCGCATCGAGCGCTACCTGCAGCTGTGCGCGGAGAACAACATGACCGTGGCTCGCCCGTCGACGCCCGCGTCGTACTTCCACCTGCTGCGCCGTCAGGCCTACGCCCGCCCGCGCCGACCGCTCATCGTGTTCACGCCCAAGGCGATGTTGCGTCTCCGTGGTGCCACGAGCGAGGTTTCGGACTTCACGAGTGGCAAGTTCGAGCCCGTTATCGACGACGCCCGCGTGAGCGACAAGGCGTCGGTCAAGCGCGTGCTGCTCACCGCGGGCAAGATCTACTACGACCTGATCGCTGAGCTCGACAAGCGTGGCTCGACCGACATCGCGGTCGTGCGCATGGAGCAGTTCTACCCGGTGCCCATCGCAGAGCTGAACGCGGCACTCGGCCAGTACCCGAACGCCGACCTCGTCTGGACCCAGGACGAGCCGGAGAACCAGGGTGCTTGGCCGTTTATGTGCCTTGAGGTGGTTCGCCACCTCGAGGGCCGCACGATCAAGGTCGCGTCACGTCCCGCATCCGCCTCGCCCGCCACGGGCTCGTCGAAGCGCAGCGCGCAGGAGCAGGTTGACCTTATCGAGAAGGCGCTGAGCCTCTAGCTTCGTGCGCCCACGGGCGGAACTACTGCGTGGTGACCTGGGTTCCCGGGGCCACGATTGTGGTGCCGCCCGTGGGCACAATCTCCTTGCCCAGGGGGGCGAGCGAGATGGGGATCATCTTGAAGTCGGCGAGCGCCAGCGGGATACCGATGATGGTGATCGCGAGGGCGATACCGGAGACGATGTGCCCGATCGCCAGCCACAGGCCCGCAAAGATGAACCAGATCACGTTGCCGAGGAACGAGAACACCCCGGCGGTGGGGCGCTGCACAACCTGGCGCCCAAACGGCCAGAGCACGTAATTCGCCATGCGGAACGACGCGATTCCCCAAGGAATCGTGATGATCAGGATGCAGCAGATGATGCCCGCGAGCGCGTAGCCGAGGAACAGCCAGAAGCCCGAGAACACGAGCCAGATGATGTTGAGGAGCGTCTTCATCAGGCGTTCTCGAGCCGTGCCAGGATCGCTGCGCGCAGCTCCTCGGGCGCCTTCTCCTGGCATGCCTTCTGCATCTTCAGGGTCAGCGTGATGCCGACGAGGTGCTCCGCAGAGCAGTCGTCGCAGTTACCGAGGTGATCGGTGATGTCCGCGAAGTCGTCGTCGCTGAGCTCGCGGTGGAGGTACTCCTCGAGTTCGGCCTTGGCCTTGTCACAACCGCAATCGGTCATTTCGTGCTCCTGGATGTGGTGGGTGCGGCGGCGATGCCGCGGTCGCGTGCGTAGTCGGCAAGCAGCTCGCGCAGCATCCGTCGACCGCGGTGGAGGCGGCTCATCACGGTGCCGACGGGCGTCTTCATAATGTCGGCGATTTCCTGGTACGAGAACCCCTCGACGTCAGCAAAGTAGACGGCCAGCCGGAAGTCCTCGGGGATCGCCTGCAGGGCATCCTTGACGGCACTGTCGGGAAGGTGGTCAATCGCCTCGGCCTCCGCGGAGCGGGTGGTCGTGGCGGTCGCCGACTCGGCGTTGCCAAGCTGCCAGTCCTCAAGGTCGTCGATGGTGCCCTGATAGGGGTCACGCTGTTTTTTGCGGTACGAGTTGATAAAGGTGTTGGTTTGAATGCGGTACAGCCATGCCTTCAGGTTGGTGCCCTGCTGGAACTGCCCGAACGCCTGGAACGCCTTCACAAAGGTCTCCTGGACCAAGTCGGCAGCATCGGCGGGGTTTCGGGTCATACGCATTGCCGCCGCGTACAGCTGATCCATGTACGGCAGCGCTTGCTCCTCGAAGAGGCGCCTGTTCTCATCGCCGTTGTCGGGCGTTGTGGTAGTCATCAGCGCCCAGTCTAGATCGGCGGATGCTGCGGCGTCCGGTCGAGTGGCGAGGAGCGTTGTCATACGAAGATGAACCATCCGCACACCCCCGGTATTCCGCAGGTGCCGGGGGCGAACGGATACTCTGGATGCCGATGGCAATCTCGAAGACGGCACAGCCGCAGTTCAACCCCTATGGCGACGACGACCCTCAGGCTCCGGAGGTCGACGCGGCATGGCCTGCCCCCGTGGCCACCTCTCCCCTGCACGCGCGGCTGGCGCTTCCCGGGTCGAAGAGCCTCACGAATCGAGAGCTGGTGCTGTCGGCGCTGGCAACCGGTCCGTCCCTCCTGCGCGCACCCCTGAAGTCGCGTGACAGTTCCCTGATGATCGAGGCACTTCGTACTCTTGGCACCATCATCGAGGAGGTGCCCGGCGACAGCGAGTACGGGCCGGATCTTCTGGTGACTCCCGGCGAGCTGGGTGGCGGGTTCATTGACTGTGGTCTCGCGGGCACGGTCATGCGTTTTATGCCGCCCGTTGCGGCCCTCGCCCTCGGACCGGTCTCCTTCGACGGCGACGCCGCGGCGCGCAAGCGCCCCATGCGCACCACCATCGATGCCCTCCGAGCGCTGGGGGTCGACGTCAACGACGACGGCCGTGGCGCCCTGCCCTTCAGCCTCTACGGAACGGGCACAGTCGAGGGCGGCGAGGTCGAGATCGATGCATCCGCCTCAAGCCAGTTTGTCTCCGGGCTCCTCCTGGCCGCACCCCGGTTCACTCGGGGCCTGAGGCTGCGGCACACGGGGGCGACCCTGCCGAGCTTGCCGCACATCGAAATGACCATCGCCTGCTTGGCCGCCCGCGGCGTCGCCGTCGAGTCGCCCGAGCCGGGCCTGTGGGTTGTTGAGCCCACTCCGATTCAGCCGCTCGACGTGGATATCGAGCCCGACCTGTCCAACGCGGGACCGTTTCTTGCCGCGGCGCTGGTGGCCGGCGGGGCGGTGACCGTAACGGGATGGCCGGAGAACACCACCCAGGTTGGGGCAAGGATGGCGAGCATCCTCTCCGACATGGGTGGCGAGGTGTCGTATGCGCCCACCGGCGAGGGCATCGGCGACCTCACCGTCACCGGCACGGGGGTGATCCGTGGCATCCGGCTCGACGAGGCGAGCGAACTGGCTCCCACGGTCGCGGCCATCGCAGCACTTGCGGACTCGGAGACTGTTCTTACTGGTATCGCCCACTTGCGTGGGCACGAGACCGATCGACTTGCCGCCCTGGCGACCGAGATCAACGGCCTCGGCGGCGACGTCACCGAGACGGATGACGGCCTCATCGTCCGCCCGACCGACATGCACGGCGGTGAGTGGCACAGCTACGAGGACCACCGAATGGCGACTGCCGGCGCGATCATTGGACTCCGTGTGCCCGGCGTGGAGATCGACGACATCGCCACGACCGCCAAGACACTTCCCCAGTTCGCCGAGCTCTGGACGGGCATCGTCTAGACCATGAGTTGGCTCACGGACGACGATGACGAGGCGTACTCCGAGTACGACGAGTCGTCGGCCAAGATCAGGCCCAACCCCAAGGCGAACAAGCCCCGCAGCAAGAACCGCCCCGACCACGCCGATTCGGTGGTCGGTCGGGTGTTTACGGTCGACCGTGGGCGCTACGGCGTGTGGGTAGCGGAGGGAACCCCCGAGGAACGCCAGGTTGTTGCGGCGAAAGCGCGCGAGCTGGGGCGCAACCAGGAGGTGCGTATCTCGGTTGTTCCGGGCGACTGGGTCGACCTGGTCGGCGACATCTCCGGCGACGAGGGGACGCTGGCACGAATCGTGCGCATTCGGCCACGAACAAGCCTGCTGCGCCGCAGCGCCGACGACACGGATGCCGTAGAGCGGGTCATCGTCGCCAACGCGGACCAGATGCTGATTGTTGTTGCCGCCGCAAACCCCGAGCCCCGACCGCGGCTCGTGGACCGCTACCTCGTCGCCGCGTTTGACGCGGGCATCCGGCCCATCCTCTGTATCACCAAGGTGGACCTCGCCGACCCGGACGAGTTTCTCGCGAACTTCGCTGGACTCGACCTGACCGTAGTGCGCAGCAGATCAGACGAGGTACCGGTCGAGGAACTTCGCGCCCTGCTCGATGGCCACACCACCGTCGCCGTGGGGCACTCCGGAGTGGGAAAGTCGACCCTCGTCAACGCGCTGGTGCCCGACGCTAACCGCGCCACCGGTCGGGTCAATGACGTGACCGGCCGAGGTCGCCACACGTCCTCGTCCACGGTCTCGTACAAGTTGGGCTCGGGCTGGATCGTGGACACACCGGGCGTGCGCTCGTTTGGCCTCGGTCATGTTGACCCCGCGAAGATCCTGGGCTCTTTCACCGATCTCGCGCGTATTGCGGAGAACTGTCCGCGGGGCTGCACCCATCTGCCCGACTCTCCCGATTGTGCGATCGTCGAGGCCGTGGAGGCGGGTGAACTGGGAGAGTCTGGGCGCCTGCGGCTCGACTCGTTCCAGCGACTCATCACTACGCTGGGTTCGTGACCGAGTACTCCCCCAGCGACGATCTTGCCCTCGCCCTCGCCCTCGCCGGCGACGCCGACCTCATCTCGATGGATCGGTTTCGTTCCGTCGACCTGGTCGTGACAACCAAGCCCGACCGCACCCCCGTGACGGATGCCGACCAGGCCGTCGAGCGCAGCATCCGCGCTGGTATTGAGGCCGCCCGCCCGCACGACTCGATCCTCGGCGAGGAGTACGGCACCCAGGGTGACGCCGCTCGGCAGTGGATCATCGACCCGATCGATGGCACTGCCAACTTTCTGCGGGGGGTGCCGATCTGGGGCACCCTGATCGCGCTCGCAGTCGACGGGGTCCCGGTGGTGGGAGTGGTGAGCTCACCCGCGCTCGGCAAACGCTGGTACGCAGCATCCGGGCACGGCGCCTGGGGCATGGCTGAGGGGGAAGACCCTCGCCGCCTCGCCGTCTCTGGCGTGAGCGAGCTCGCTGACGCGTCGCTGAGCTACAACAGCCTGAAGGGCTGGGATGACGAGGGCCGGCTTGACGACGTCGTCGCGCTCTCTCGGAGCGTCTGGCGCTCCCGCGCGATCGGAGACATGTGGTCGTACATGTTGCTCGCCGAAGGCTCACTCGACATCGTGGGCGAATTTGACCTCAAGCCGTACGACATGGCCGCGCTCATCCCGATCATC
Source organism: Rhodoglobus sp. (assembly GCA_965279605.1). Classification (GTDB taxonomy): domain Bacteria; phylum Actinomycetota; class Actinomycetes; order Actinomycetales; family Microbacteriaceae; genus Rhodoglobus. The sequence goes on along the minus strand of CBDIIE010000010.1, from coordinate 18,098 downwards.
GAGGAGGCCGGCGGTCGATTCACCTCCGTCGACGGCACCCCGGGGCCATGGTCGGACTCGGCCATCGCAACAAACGGACTGCTCCACGACGCCGTGCTTGCCATGATCGGTCACTGAACCGTTATCGAGGTGATGCCGTGTGTACCCCCTTCGTGGGACACGCCTTTCGCTAGGCTCTAGCGGTACCCTGCGCGAGAGTATTTCGATCACAGAAGGAAGAAGCTATGACGATCACCCACGGCACGGCCTGGACCCGCACCCTTACCGTGCTCACGCTGGGGGCAGCTGCCTTCGCGTTGGCCGGCTGCAGCCTCATCGGCAACATCACCGGTGGCACCATCGACACCGACCCTTCTGACGGTACCGACACGGACGTCTTTACGATCAAGGTCGGCGACTGTCTCAACGATGGTGGCGTCGACGGCGAGGTCAGTACCGTCCCGACCATCGACTGCGCGGAGCCGCACGACAGCGAGGCGTATGCCTCGATCATGGTGCCGGACGGCGACTACCCGGGCACCGACGCGGTACTCGAGCAGGCCGATGCGGAGTGCCTCGCGGCGTTCCCCGACTACGTCGGAATCGCCTACGAGGAGTCGACACTCGGCTTCGCCTACTACTACCCGACTGAGCAGAGCTGGGCGACCGGTGACCGCGAGATCCTGTGCCTTCTGTACGACCCGGCCGGCCAGGTCGAGGGATCACTCGCGGACTCGGCCCGCTAGCCTCGCAGCGACCGTGAGGGGGTGCATCCACGACGGATGCGCCCCCTCAGTCGTTGTCGGGACCATGGGTGTGCATCCGCATGCCCGCCTCGTTGAAGATGCTGATGATGACGGCAGGCTTGGACCCGGCCGCTGACATGCTGTGCGGGGTACGAGTGTCGAACTCGGCGGCTTCCCCACGGGTCAGGGTGAGATCCTGTTCGCCCAGGCGCAGACGCAGTCGCCCACTGAGAACGTAGAGCCACTCGAAGCCATCGTGGACCCGAAGTTCCGGCGGCGACGATGCCGGTGGGTAGGTGATGCGGTAGGTGCGGGTCTGCGACCCCTCGGGCGCGAGTGGCACAATCACCAGGCCGTCGCGCCGAATGATCTGGCGACGAACCCGCGGGTCGGGCGCGTCTTGGGTCAGGAGGTCATCAACCCGGATTCCCAGGTGGCGGGTCAGCGGTAGGAGGAGCTCGAGGCTCGCCTGCCGCTTGCCTGACTCGAGTCGCGACAACGTGCTGGGAGACATTCCGGCGAGGCCCGCGAGCTCCTCCAGGGTCAACCCACGGGAGCGGCGCACGACTCTCAGGCGCTCGCCGAGATGCTCGAGTTCGGTTGACATCGGATTCTCCTTGCTATTTTCGCAAGCCAGCTTGCGATATTGCCATTCTCGCGGAGAAGCTGGGGGCATGACAAACACCACGTGGGACACCATCGTTATTGGCGGCAGCGCTGCCGGACTCAGCGCGGCCCTGATGCTCGGGCGCGCGCGCCGGAGGGTGCTTGTGATCGACGCCGGCAGCCCACGAAACCGTTTCGCCGAGCACATGCATGGTGTGCTTGGTCACGAGGGTGTCTCTCCCCGGGCTCTTGTGGAGCGCGGCCGCGCCGAGGCCGCCGAGTATGGGGTTGAGTTTGTGACAGACACGGTGGTCGGCGTTGTCGAGACGGAGCACGGACTCACCGTGCGCTCGGCGGGCGCGGAGTGGGTCACCCGAGCCCTGATCGTCGCAACAGGCCTCACGGACGTGCTGGCGGACATCCCCGGGCTCGCCGAACGCTGGGGAAAAACCGTGCTGCACTGCCCCTACTGCCACGGGTGGGAGGTGCGCGACCAGCGCCTCGGTGTAATCACGACGTCGCCGCTGGGCATCCACCAGGCCGAACTCGTGAGGCAGTGGAGCGAGCGGGTCACCGTGTTCAGCGCTGGACTCGGGGATGCCACATCCGAGATCACCACCCGCCTTGAGTCGCGCGGAATCCGCGTCGTCGACTCCCCCGTCGTTGAGGTGCTGGGCGAGGGAGGCGCCATGCGCGCCATCCGCACCGAGGATGGCGAAGAATTCGCGGTTGACGCAGTCTTCACCGCAGGCACCCCGCACCCCCACGACGAGTTCCTCGCGGAGCTCGCGTTGGAACGGGTCGACGGCCCAATGGGCAGCTTTATCCAGGTGGACGCCGTCGGAAAGACGAGCGCATCGCGGGTCTGGGCAGCGGGCAATGTCGTCAATCCTGCGGCAAACGTTCCGCTCTCGATGGGTGCCGGGTCGTTCGCCGGGGCTGCCGTCAACGCGTTCCTCGTCACCGAAGACTTTGATCGTGCGGCTTCGGCGGCCCGGTCACCCCACGACTTCTGGGAGAACCGCTACGCGGACGCACAGCAGATCTGGTCGGGAGACCCCAACAAGGTGATCGTTGACGTTGTCTCCGGGATGACTCCTGGTCGTGCCCTGGATCTGGGCTGCGGCGAGGGCGGGGACGTGATCTGGCTCGCGGGGGAAGGCTGGACGGTCACCGGCCTTGACCTCTCACCCACGGCGATCGCTCGTGCGACAGCCGCCGCCCAGAAGGCCGGAGTAGCCGATCGCGTGAGACTCACGAGCGTAGACCTCACCACGTGGAGCAGCGAGGAGACCTACGACCTGGTCACCGCCAGCTTCTTCCACTCCCCCGTTGCCCTGGAACGCACAACAATCCTCCAGCGGGCCGCGCGAAACGTTGCGCCCGGCGGCCACCTCTTGATCGTCTCGCACGCGGGGTTTCCGTCATGGTCACAGGCTGCCCGGCACCACGAGCACCACTTCCTGTCACCGCAGGAGGAGGTCGCGGCCCTCGACCTGCCCGCCGACGAGTGGACGGCGGTCATCGCCGAGTCGCGGCCTCGGAGCGTGGTCTCTCCGGAGGGCGAGCCACACACACTCGACGACGTTGTAGTGCTGCTGCGTCGGGAGTCCTCGTAGTGCCGGGTTCCCCCGTGGTCGAGTCACAGAACGTCAGCTGCTCGAGGATAGTGAGGGGAACACTCCCGTGGGGCTCGCAAGGGAATTCGAATGCTGCCACGTCACCTGAACGGCGCCGCCCGAGTTCGACTCCGCCGTCCTGGGTCCGGCGGAGTCCGATAGACAGTTGGCAGATAACCCGAAGGGCCCTGTACTGTCCGCGCAGTCATGAAGTCAAGCGTCGCGAAGGCTAGCGGTAGCGCGCACCCCGCGCACGCCGCATGCTGACTGTAGCCACCACGAGAGCCACTAACCCTCCTAGCAGGGTCACTGCCCCGTCCAATATGAGTGGGCCCGCAAATCCGAAGGTGTCAGGTGCGAGTGTCGTTCGCAAAAGGATTCCGTATCCGATCAGGGCCGCGGAAGCAACGAAGGCGAGAATCGAAAGCAGAAAGAGTAGGTCGACCGGAATCCGGAGAGGTTTGAGACTCTCAATGAGACGATCGCGAAGCGCTATGAGTGGCGCGCGTGCACTCTCTTCCTGCACTTTCTCCAAGATGTTCACAACGCGCTCCAAGCGGTGCAGCCGACCGACGTTCGGAATAAGACCAACGATCGCGACGACAAGTCCGGCGAAGGCCGCAATGAGGGCCGCAACGAGCACGGAGTCGAACGGCACAGCGTTATTTTAGCCCGTCATGCAGACATGGGAACGAGTTCGCGGCGCGCGAGGGTTGAGAGGACTTCCACGAGATGCGGACGCCACCGTGACCGCGCTATTACCGCACAAACCGCCACACGTTGACTCGGCCGTCCGAGCCGAGCAGGTTCCACGCCGGGTGCATCGGCACGGTTGTTGTCGCAACAAGTTCACGATTGCTCCACGACGGCACGTCGAGTCGATCGAGGTCGAGAACACCGGCGGCAGTCGTATACAGCTCCTCGCTGCGCGCCATGGAGAGCAGGAGGCGGATGACGTCGAGGCCGTCGTCGCCCGCACCCACGTGCAGGTGGCGCTCGGCATCCTCGACGGCCTCAAGAATTCGCGTGGGGCGCTGCGGTGGATTCGCAAGCACCACGTCGGCGTTGAGCAGCCCCAGGTTGCGGAAGTCGCCCTGGAACGAGGAGAGCCGGTCGAGGCCGCCGAACGTGCGCTCGACGTTCTGTCGTGTGGCAGCGATGGCGATCGGATCGATCTCGTAGGCGACGACGTGGGACGCACCGTTCGCGAGCGCGGCGATCGTGATGAGTCCTGCGCCAGCGCCGGCATCCACCACGACACGACCGGTGAGGTCGGGAAGCGAGGCCGCGAGAACTGCCGAGAACGCGGACGGGTGATGCACACCCTCTGGAACGGTCAGCGTCGAACCGAACTCGAACCAGTCTTCCCACGAGGAACCAACGGGAGGGCGGACGAGCGTGTTCATGGTTCCATCCTCGCGCAGAGTGCCCGGGAACGGCTGACAACAACTCACAACGCGATAGCGACCCGGCCCGTGATGGGCCTCATGGTGGAGATGGGGGGAATTGAACCCCCGTCCACTGCTGTAATCCTGCGCCTTCTACGGGCGTAGCTTGTGAAGACGTTCTGCTCGGCTCCGACATTTGCCACAAGCACCTAAGTCGACGAGCCCAGCCCTAGTTAGAGTCCCGCGCAGCCCCAAGGCGTAACTGCACAGCAATCCCTCTGGATGACGCCAGGATCCGGGTAGAGGGCATTCCCGGTCTGACGGTCTCATTTAGTGGGTAAGGAGACTACGCCGCGAGGGCGAAGTCGGCCTTAGCCGAGACAGTGCGATTGGAATCGGCACTTATTGTTTTGCAGAGGTCGTTTACGAGATAACCCTGCATCCTCGACCCGCTTCTCGCAGTTTTGCAGGCAATGTCGAAACCGATCATCCCCATGCGTGGGTCGCTATCGCGCTGTGGAGTTGTCAAGATGCGTGAGCACGTGGAGTGCATCAGGCAGCCTTCTATTGTACGCCCGTTTACTCGGGCCGGCTATGCGAGGATTCTTGCAGAAGTGACGAACCCCCCAAGGAGCGGCCATGTCAGAGACGATCATCACCGTGCAAGGCGAGCACTCGGCGTGGTACCCGGCCGAGCGCGCCACGGTGCGCGCGAGCATCCACGCGTGGGGCGACGACCGCGACGCAGCGTTCGCCGACGCGGTCTCCTCGGCGGATGCCGTGCGCGCCCTGATCGAGCCGTTGGTTGCTGCACTCGGTGGCCCCATCACGTGGTGGTCGTCCGACAGTGTTCGCGTCTGGTCGGAGCGCCCCTGGAACAACGAGGGAAAACAACTTGACCCCGTGTTCCACGCGGCGGTGGACTTCACCGCGAAGTTCAGCAACTTCGACGCGCTCTCCCGGTGGGTGGAGTCCGTGGCTGGCATCGAGAATGCGACGGTCGGCTCGATCGAGTGGGACCTGACGGACGCCACGCGCACCTCCGCCATCGTTGAGGTGCGCTCCCGCGCGGTCAAGGATGCCGTCGCCAAGGCGACCGTGTTTGCGCAGAGCATCGGCCTGGGCACGGTCAAGGCCATCGCACTCGCGGACCCCGGAATGCTGGGCGACCCCACGGGTGGCGGCAACGGTGTTCCAGGGCCAATGCTTCGTGGCGCGATGAAGGCGTCCGCCGACTTTGGTGGCTCGCCCCAGCTAGCGCTCAAGCCGGAAGAGATCACGGTGTCGGCGGTCGTCGACGCCCGTTTTGTTGCGAGCTAACTACTCGTTGAGGTTGTTGCGGGTGCGCATCGCGCGCTCCGCCTCGCGCTTGTCCTGGCGTTCGCGCAGTGTCTGGCGCTTGTCGTATTCCTTTTTGCCCTTCGCCACCGCGAGCTCGACCTTGGCATTGCCGTCGCTGAAGTAGATCGACAGTGGTACGAGGGTGTAGCCACCCTCCTTGACCTTGTTCGAGATCTTCAGGATCTGGGCCTTGTGCAGGAGCATCTTGCGCTTGCGCCGGGGCGGATGATTCGTCCACGAGCCTTGGTTGAACTCGGGAATGTGCACCGCATCCAGCCACGCCTCGCCACCCTCGATGAAGCCGTAGCCGTCGACCAGGCTCGCCCGCCCCTGGCGCAACGACTTGACCTCAGTGCCGGTCAGCACGAGGCCAGCCTCGTAGGTGTCCTCGATGAGGTAGTCGTGGCGCGCCTTGCGGTTGCTTGCAACAACCTTCTGGCCGCGTTCCCTGGGCATGATGGTGACTTTCTGGTCAATGGTGAGCCGACCAGTGTATCAGCGACACACATCCCGCTGGTCGAGTCCGCTGGTCGAGTAGCCCCGCACGGGCACCACCGCTGGTCGAGTAGCCCCGCACGGGCACCACCGCTGGTCGAGTAGCCCCGCAGGGGCGTATCGAGACCTAGACCTTCAGGTAACGACTGATCGCAACCCCGGCCGACGCGGCGGCGAGCGCCGCGCCCACCACGACGAGGATCGGCACCACAAGGATCGCATCACCCAACCCCACAAGAACGGTGGTCGGTGGGAGGGTGGACTGCAGGTAGCCCTGAATAAAGAACTGCACGATCGCGACGATCGCGCCCCCCGCAAGGACCGAGCCAATCAGCGCGGCGAAAGCACCCTCGAGGATAAACGGGGTTTGGATAAACCGGTTTGACGCCCCGACAAGCCGCATGATCCCCAGTTCTCGTCGCCGGGAGAACGCGCTGAGCCTGATGGTCGTCGCGATCAGCAGCACCGCGGCAATCAGCATCAGCGCGGCCACGCCAATGGCGGTGTAGCTCGCGGCATTCAGCACCGCGAAGATCTGGTCGAGGTAGCCCCGTTGGTCCTGGACGTCCTGGACCCCCGCCTGACCGGACAGGCTTTCGATAAGAATGTCCGCGTCATCCGGGTTCACCAGGTTCACTCGGAAACTCTCGTTCAACGTCTCCGGTGTCACGAACGCCGCGAGGGGACTGTCAGAGAGCTGGGACTGGAAGTTCGCGTAAGCCTGCTCGTGCGTCTCAAACTCGTAGCGCTCGATGTAGGGCGCGAGGGCCGCGGAATTCAGCTGAGCCTCGACCTGGTCAATTTGCGCCTGGGTCGCAGCGGCCTGGGAACAGTTGCCGGTGGTGTCGAGGTCGGTGCACAAGTACACGGCCACCTGGGCGCGGTCGTACCAATACCCCTTCATCTGGCCAATCTGCATCTGGAGCAAGATGGCGGCGCCCACGAAGGTGAGCGAAATGAAGGTCACGAGCACAACCGAGATGACCATGCTCACGTTGCGACGCAGGCCGTTGGCGACCTCGCCGAGGATCAGTCCGAGCCTCACGGTGCCACCTCCGTGACGGTGGATGCCCGGTCGAAGCCCTGCACGGTCGGCATGGCCTGGGTCTGGTACCCACCCTGCCGCTCGTCACGCACGATCTGTCCACTGATGAGCTCGATCACGCGACGTTTCATCTGGTCGACGATGCCGGCGTCGTGTGTGGCCATCACCACGGTGGTGCCACCGAGGTTGATGCGCTCGAGGAGGGTCATAATTCCCGCGGAGGTGGCCGGGTCGAGGTTACCGGTCGGCTCGTCCGCGAGGAGGATGGCGGGCTTGTTTACGACGGCGCGGGCGATCGCCACACGCTGCTGCTCGCCACCGGACAACTCGTGTGGGTAGCGGTTGGACTTGCCCGCGAGACCCACCATCTTGAGGGCGTCCGGAACGGCCTCCTGAATAAAGCCACGACTCTTGCCAATCACCTGGAGGGTGAAGGCGACGTTGTCGAAGACCGTCTTGTTGGGCAGCAAGCGGAAGTCCTGGAACACCACACCGAGGTTGCGGCGGAAGTAGGGCACCTTGCGGCTGGAGAGCGTGTTGAGGTGCTGGCCGAGCACGTGAATCGCGCCCTTGGTCGGCGTCTCTTCCTTGAGGATGAGGCGCAGAAAACTCGACTTGCCGGAGCCCGAGGCACCCACGAGGAAGACAAACTCCCCCTTGAGAATCTCGAGGCTGACGGAGTTGAGCGCCGGTCGAGACGTGCCGGGGTAGGCCTTGGTGACGGAATCAAAGCGAATCATGACGAGGTCAGCCTAGGTAGACGTGTCATATTCCCCGTGAACGACACCCACCCCCGCCGTTTTCCCAGCTAGGTGAGAGGTAGACGCGCTGGCAGTGGGGCGGCAGGATTGCGGCGGCTCTGTGTACTGCCAGAGCAATCCGGCCGCCCCACTGCCAGCCGCTCGCCCTACTCGACCGCGCGCTTCCTCCACTTGATGCCCGCGGCGATAAACCCGTCGAGGTCGCCGTCGAACACCGCGGACGGGTTGTTGACCTCGTACTCGGTGCGGAGATCCTTGACCATCTGGTACGGCGCCAGCACGTAGGAGCGCATCTGGTCACCCCAGCTGGCGGTGATCACCCCGGCGAGCTCCTTTTTGGTGGCCGCCTCCTGCTCCTTCTGAACGATGAGCAGTCGGGACTGGAGCACTCGCATGGCGGCGGCGCGATTCTGGATCTGGCTCTTCTCGTTCTGCATGGAGACGACGATGCCCGTGGGGAGGTGGGTGAGGCGCACGGCGGAGTCCGTCGTGTTGACCGACTGGCCGCCCGGGCCAGAGGAGCGGAACACATCAACCCGGATGTCGTTCTCCGGAATATCGATGACGGTCGCCTCCTCGAGAAGCGGAATAACCTCCACGGCGGCAAAACTCGTCTGGCGCTTGCCTGCCGCGCCAAAGGGGCTCATCCGCACGAGACGGTGGGTTCCGGCCTCGACGCTGAGCGTTCCAAACGCGTACGGGGCATCGACCTCGAAGGTGGCGGACTTGATGCCCGCCTCTTCCGCGTAGCTCGTGTCCATGATGGTGACGGGGTACTTGTGCTTCTCGGCCCAGCGCAGGTACATGCGCAGGAGCATGTCGGCGAAGTCCGCGGCATCCACTCCCCCGGCACCCGCACGAATCGTGATGACGGCGGGGCGGTTGTCGTACTCGCCGTCGAGCAGGGTCTGCACCTCGAGGTCGCCGAGGGTGGCGGAGATGGCGGCGAGCTCGGCGCGCGCGTCGGCAGCGGCCGCGGCATCCTGTTCCTCGTTGGCGAGCTGCACCATAATCTCGAGGTCGTCCAGGCGGCTCGCGATGCTGGTGATGCGCGCGAGCTCCGACTGGCGGTGGCTCAGGGCGCTCGTGACCTTTTGTGCCTTCTCGGGGTCGTCCCAGAGGTCGGGCGCGCCGGCCTGCTCGCTGAGCTCCGCGATTTGGGCCTCGAGGGCCTCGACGCCGACCACACTGCGGATGTCCGCGAAGGTCGAGCGCAGGGCCGCGATGTCGTCAGTGAAATCGAGCTCGTCCATGTCGGCATCCAGCCTACCCGCCGAGGCGCGGGCGCCCTGCCGGAGGGCACGACCGGGCCCACGGGTAGCATCGCTAGCGATGTCTTCCGCCCAGCCTCCGTTCCGGTGGCGGTCGATCGCGCTTCCCGCGCTGCTACCGACGCTCCTGTTCTCGATCGGCGAGGGCGCGATCATCCCGATCATTCCCATCGCCGCGGACAACCTCGGCGCGAGCCTCGCGATCGCGGGCCTGGTCGCGGCCGTGCTGACGATTGGCGAGCTGTTCGGCAACATCCCCAGCGGATGGCTCATCGCCCGCATCGGCGAACGCCCGGCCATGATTGGGGCGACGGCGCTCTCCATCGTGGGACTGGTGATCTGCCTCATCGCACCGAACCCGTTCGCGCTGGGCTTCGGAATTCTGCTTGTCGGGCTCTCGGCCGCGGTGTTCGCGCTCGCGCGGCACGCGTTTATGACGAGCTTCGTTCCCTTGCAGTACCGGGCACGCGCGCTCTCGACCCTTGGCGGGGTCTTCCGACTCGGATTTTTTGTTGGCCCGTTTATCACGGCCGGTGTGATCGAGCTGACCGGATCGGCGGCGACCGCGTTCTGGATTCACCTCGTCGCGTGCGCGGGCGCGGCCCTCATTCTTGTGCTCCTGCCGGACCCGACTACCAGCTTCGGCGTGGTCACGACCGTGCGGCTTGATGGGCGACGGATGCGCGAGGGCGAAGCCCTCGTTGAGCAGGAGTCGACCGGGCTCTTCCAGACCATTTACCGCAACCGCGCGCTACTCTCGCGACTGGGGCTAGGTGCAGCCCTGATTGGCGCGCTGCGAGCCAGCCGCAACGTGATCCTGCCGCTGTGGGCCGTGAGTATTGGGGTGAGTGACACCAACACCGCGCTCATCATCGGTGTCGCGGGTGCCGTCGACTTCGCCCTGTTCTATACGGGCGGGGCGATCATGGATCGGTTCGGGAGGCTCGCGACCGCGCTCCCGTCAATGGCGGGTCTGGGGCTGGGGCACCTTGTGCTCGCGTTTACCCACGACCTGCCGTCGAACGTGACGTGGTTCATCGTTGCGGCGATGGTGCTGTCGGTGGCGAACGGGCTGGGCAGCGGCATCCTCATGACCCTCGGTGCTGACCTCGCCGACCCCAGCAATCCCGCACCCTTCCTCGGCGCCTGGCGGTTCACGGGTGGGCTGGGCGGGGCGAGCGCTCCGTTGGTGATCGCGGGTGTCACGGCGGCCGCGAGCATCTCGATAGCGGCCGGAGTGATCGGCGCCCTCGGGTTTGTGGGTGTGGGGGTGCTTGCGCGCTACGTTCCCCGGTACGTGCCACGGTATCCACGACAGGGTCGTCCCGAGTAGCGCTCACCACAAGGCACCGCTCGCCACTAGTCTGGGCGTCGACCTCCGGCTGTGGAGGACTGAAGGGATTCACCATGTTCGAACTGTTCATGAGCGACCGCCCCGCGGATGGCGCGATCGCCCTGGTTGTCGTCCTCGTCTGGGTCGCGGTCGTTGTCGCGCAGGCCGTGCTGTTTATCGCAGCCCTCGTGTCGATCCTGCGTTCCAGGCGCTACACCGGTGGCGGCAAGTTCCTGTGGGTCGTTGTCGTCTTCTTTGCACCGTTCTTCGGAGCGCTCGGCTGGTTCATTGGCGGCAAGACGGCGCAGATCCGCACCAACGAGCCGTAAGCACGCGCTAGCCTGCTCGCCAAATACAGGAGATTTCGGGGCCGACACCCTTCGTTGGCTGAGCCTCGGTGTGCCGCGGCGCTGATCTCCTGTATTTGGGCGTGCACGCCGCATCGGCGAGCGGGACTACCATTCGAGGATGGTCCCGCTCGCTAACCTGATTGCCTTCGCGCTCGTCGCGATTCCGATCATCCTGATGCCCGGGCCGAGTGTGCTGTTTATCATCGGCCGCTCCCTGTCGCTGGGCCGGATGGGTGGGCTCCTCAGTGTCGTGGGCAACGCCATCGGCGGGCTCGTGATCGTGGTGGGGGTCGCGTTCGGCGTGGGCCTCATCATCGCCCAGTCGATTGTGTTGTTTACGATCGTGAAGATCGCGGGTGCGGCCTACCTGATCTACCTGGGTGTGCAGGCGATCCGTCACCGTCGCCAGCATGCGGAGGCCGCTACCGCCGACGTGCCACGCACCGCCGCGTGGCGCCTCCTCGTTCAGGGCATCATCGTGGGCGTCACCAACCCCAAGACGATCGTGTTCTTTATTGCGGTGTTGCCGCAGTTCGTGAGCTACACCAGCGGGTCGATTCCCCTCCAGATGCTCGTGCTCGGCACAGCCTTTGTGCTGCTCGCCCTCCTCACGGACAGCGTCTGGGCGCTTGTCGCCGGTGTCGCGCGCGACTGGTTCGCCCGCTCGCCGAAACGTGTGTCGACCCTCGGCGCCACGGGTGGTGCGCTCATGATTGGTCTGGGTGTCGGGTCACTGTTCTTCGGCAACACGAAGCACTAACCAAAGACGGAGCGCGCGGTCGCCGTCGCCTCGATACGAAACCCCTCGGGCACCAACAACGACACCACGGGTGGCTCCCACTGGGCGGACAGGGTCACGGTCGCACTGCGCGCGTCGACGGTCTCCGCGGCGTCCAGTCGCAGGCGGATGAACTGCTCACTCGGAACCGCGTCGAGATACTCCTCCACTGCCGCACGGATGCGCTCGTCCTCCAGTTCCACGGAGAGCTCGCCGCTCGTCACCCGCACGTCGGCAAGCTCGAACGCCTCGGCGCCGACGAGCGCCGCGCCGTCCGCGAGGGTAAGGAGTCGCTTGTGTTCCAGATAGAGCGAGGTCGCGGCCACAACCAGGAGCACCAGCACGAGGCTGAGCGCGGCGTAGAAGGCCATGAGCGGGAGGGTCGAGCCCGTGTCATCCGAGAACCGCTGCCTCACCCTGCGCCCCAGAACCGTGAGACCTGCTGGGTCGCGCTCGCCTCGATGGGGACCGACAGGGGAAAGTTCTCGTCGAGACTGGCTGGCGCCAGCGGCAGAGGAACCTCGAGGTTCACGTCAACCGTGACCAGACCCTGCCGGACGAAGCAGTCGTTCGGGCGCGGCGCGCATCGGATAGTGACATCCACCGCGGCGGAGTCAACTCCATTGTCGGCGAGGGCGAACTCGACGGCGCGGGAGACGGCGGCACGAGCATCCGTCACCGTCTCTGACTGGACAAAAACTCGCGCCGACTGACGGGCAGCGCCCTCCGCCGCGAGCGCCGCGGACTGGATCACCGCCATCACGACGACGAGGTAGACCATCGGCACCAGGAGGAGGAACCCCACGGTGACAAACTCGAGAGCCGCCGAGCCGGTGTCGTCAGTCCAGGTCTTCCAACGCCGCATGCCCCTCCACCTCCAGCAGCGACGCGGGACCGAACAGCCCCGCGAGTGGCAGTGGCGCGGTGACCTGAACCACCACGGCCGGGATTCCGAGATAGTCGCCGAGTGAGGCATCCACCTCCACCGGGTAACCCTCCCCAAGCGCAACCGCGACGAGCTCCGCGGTGCGGGTCGCGCCGTCGGCCGGCGTGTTGTCGGCGAGCGCACCGTACCGGGCACCCTCGGCGGCGGCATCCAGGACGGTGTTGCGCACGTGGAGGGCCAGAGCGAGCTGCACAACGCCCAGCGCGAGCACGGTGAGGAGCGCCGAGACCATTACAAACTCGGCGATCGCGGACCCCGACTCGTCGCGCATCCGACTAGAAACCGGTGACACGCTCGATCGCCTGCTGAAATACCGCACTGAGCGCCGGGCCTGCCATCGCCCAGATGATGATGACAAGTCCCGCGGTCATCAGGTTGATGAGCACCCAGCCGGGGACGTCGCCGCGGTCGTCACGGAGTGTGGCCGTCAGTCGTCGCATGGCTCCATAGTGTGGTGCGTCGTAGTGTCGGTGCGCTAACTATCCACAGATGTCGGCGCGTAGAAGTGCTGCACGCTCACCCGAGCCTGCGAAGAGCGCTGGATTCCGACCGTCACCTTGCTAATGGCTAGACGCCGATCTCCTCTCTTGCCTTCATCAAGAATGCTCGCCGGGCGTCCTCATAGCGCGTAAGTGCGCGCAAGGGGTCTGCCTGACTCTCGGCCTTGTATAGGTCCCAAGCCGCATCCTGAAATTGCCCAGCGAGCCTGTACAGGGTCGTGGAGCTAACGAGGGCCAAAGCCGCGATGCTCTCCGCCGCTCTTCGCTGGGCATCGGGACTGGGCTTAGCCTTCGGCAGCCCGATGCCCGAGTGGTAAAAGTCAGCACCAGCGACGATCTCCCGAGAGGTCTCATAGAGGCGCTCACGTAGCCACTTCTCGTGCTCGGTCCTTCTCGACCGGTACGACGTAAAGGCCCCAACTACAAGGCTAACCACAAGCGTGAGGGCCACGCTCACGATTGCGACGATGAGTGGGTCAGTATCCGCCGTGACCGCCTCGAAGGGCGCGGGCGTTGGTGATGGGATGACGAGCGACATGAGGCCTTACTAGTAGTCGATGTATTGGAGAACGACATCCGTGTCAGGCGCGACGTAGATTACGTACTCACCGCCCTGGAATTGGAACTGGACCCAACCGCCGCCTTCTTCCTTGGCCGTCCGGAGTTCTTTTTCCAGCGCACTCACGTCGCCAGACTGGATATTCGGAAGGTGCACCCCGCCAACCCAGGCGGTGTTGAACTTCAAAGCGTCGCTCATGCGGTCAGGATACTTGACCTCCGTTCACCTGCAGGCAGAATTCTCAGCCAACCGGGAAGGCGTCGCGTCCGTTGCTGAAGATGCATCGCAGAGCCGTGAGCCGATCATCGCGCGCTCTTGCTAGCGACTACATGTACAGAATCGGTGATTCGCGACCGTCGGGTAGCGAAGTTAGGCCGAGAGCGTCTGAACTAGTGCACCGCGATCGGAATTTGGGCGGAAACCTCGTTAAAGGCGCTGTCGTACCCGACGAGTCGAAGCGTGCCGCCGAACTCAGCGCCGTCGAATGCCAGGAGAATGTTCGCCAAGCTGCCAGCCTGAAGCCTTGTCGGACCGACAACTCCCGAAGGTTGGCTTTGCCTGCCGTCGGGAGCCTGATAGCTACTGCCGTAGCCTAGGGAAAACTCATTGGCATTCGACTTAACCTCGAGGACAACATTTACGGATCCGCTGATCGTGCGGTATGCGGCAATGAGCCGCGCGGTCCCTGCGTCTCCGAGCGGATAAAGGTCGTCACTTCCTAGGGAGATTCTTCCTCCCAGTGGCTCTCCTCCCGCGTCGAAGTCAGAGAGCTTTCCATCGAGGTATTCAAGTTCGGTGAACTCATTGCAAACCTCGTCGCTGGTCAGCTGGTTCGTTGAGCAAATCGAGAAACCGCCGTCGATCGTTTCTATCTCAGCCGGATAGTCAGAGATCCCTCCGTCGAGGTATGCCTGCTTCGCCGCACCTTGCTCGATCGCGTATGCGAAGGCATTCGACCCGGGCGCAGTGAGTTCCTCCGCAACATCTCTGAGCTCGGCGGGGGTGCCACTCGCAACCGCCGTGAAGTAGGTGGTCAGGTCCTCGTTCGAAGGGGCGGCCTGAGTAACGACGGGCACCGGCTCATTGGAGGTGGCTGGTGTCGCCATGCTGGGCGCGCACCCGACAAGAGCGGCGACACACATGACTGAAAGTGCAGTGTTTAGCAGGCGCATATAGCTCTCTCACTATTGCTTAATCCGGTTGCTCCACGTTATCTCAGATGCGAGGCTGAGTCGACTTTAGATCTTCGGCTGGTTGCACGGGGGACTCACACAGTCGTCACGACCCGTCTCAAGGCATCCACCGGAGTGCCGCGTGGTGGGCCAAACGTCCCTGTAGGGAGGCGTGCGCCCCAGTAAACTCGCGACGCGGGGCCGCTTGGTCCGTCCGTTCGACGCAAGGAATCCGATGTCTGAAACCTCCAGCCCGAACACCCGGGCCGTGGTGATTGTCTCCGGCGGCGACGCAATCTCGCCGTTCACGACCCCGGATGCGGCCTGCACGTTTGGGCTCGCGGCGGGCAACACCGACACCGCCTTGCGCGAGTTTCTCCTCGCTCGAGGGCACCGGGTGTTCACGTCACCCGCGATGAACGCTCGCGGACCGGTCGTCGAGCAGCTCACCGGTTTTGGTCCGTTCGGTGGGATGCCGTTCGAGCTCCCCGACACCATGACCGTCAACTCGACCGGAGACATCGACCTGGCCGGCGAGCACCTTGCGCGGTTCCTCGGGTTCCTCCACACCGACTACGGGGTCGAGAGCCTCGACATCGTCGCCCACTCGATGGGTGGCCTGTTCTCGCGGTCGGCGATTCGGGTGTTGCAGAAGACCGGGTCCCCGATTGTTGTCCGCTCGCTCACCACCCTCGGTACCCCGTGGGCGGGGAGCATCGTTGGCGACTACACGATCGGCGATGCCGACCTCGCGGCGTGCGCCGGGCATCCGTTTATGGAGAAGGTCGTGCAGGAGTTCAAGAAGCGTGCCGACACGATCCCCTCGGGTGCGGCGCAGCAGGTCACCGAGAGGTACCTGATGGGCGCGGGGGGCTGGAACGAGTTTCAAGCCGGGGTGCTCGACGAGATCCCGGTCACGCTCATCGGCGGCTCCATTTTTGAGGCCGAGGGCGACCCAAAGTACTGGCCCACCGACGGTCTCGTCTCAGTGTCGAGCGCGCATGCTGTAGGAGTGTCGGATGCCGTGCTCCCCCACCGCCGGACCTTCACCTTCGCGCGCACCCACAGCATCTTCATCTCGGATGCCGTGGGCCTCGCAGAAGAGACCGCCCTCACCTGGGACCCCGAGGTGCTCGAGGTCGTGCACGACGCGATCGTGGCGGTGTAGGCGCTAGTCCCCGATACGGGCGGTGACCTCGATCTCGATCTTCATACGAGGGTCGGAGAGGCCCGCGACGATCATCATCGCCGCCGGGCGCACGTCACCAAACGCGGCACCAAGCGTGGGCCAGGTGGCCTCGAAGTCGTCACCGTTGGGCAGCACGTACGTGACCCGAACGACATCCTTGAAGGATGCCCCCGCCTCCGCGAGCGCGGCCTCGATGTTGCGCAGCGCCTGAGCTGCCTGCTCGGCGACGTCGTCGGAGATCGTCATGTCGGAGTAGTCGAAGCCGGTCGTGCCGGACACAAACACCCACTCGCCGGACACCACGGCGCGGGAGTAGCCCATCTGGGCCTCGAACGGGGATCCGGAACTGATCAGGCGGCGGGTCATGCGGTTGTCCTCTCGATGGTCGGCTGACCAGCATATGGCGTTCAGAACCCCAGCTGAAGCACCACAATCCCCGGGAACACCGCGAACACAATCGTGACCGGAAGTATCAGGAATACCAGCGGGAACAACATCGCGATCTCCTTGCGGCCGGCAACCTCGAGGAGCCGCCGCTTGGCGTCGTCGCGCGAGTCTTGCGCCTGCGCACGGAGCACCTCCGCGAGTGGGGTTCCGCGCTCGAGAGCCGAGAGCAGTTGCTCGACGCAACGAGTCAGGGGCGGGAGGTCAAGATCGTGGGCCAAGCGCGCAAGGGTCTCGCCGAGGGGCAGGCCCGTGCCCACCGCGGTCACCACGGCCGAGAGCTCCGCCGCGAGTTCCCCGGAGCCCGTGCGCGCCACACGCCGCAGCGCATCGAGGATGCCCTCCCCCGCCGACAGGCTCAGGGTGAGGAACTCAAGGATGACGGGGAGCTCCTCGGTGAGCCGCCGGAGTCGGGCATTCGCGGCACGCGTGAGCAGGGCATCCCGGATGTACACGCCGGCGATCGCCGAACCCACAACGACCACCGCCTGAGCGCCGACTCCGGCACGCACCCCCAGGGCCGCGAGGATCACCCCGACGAGTGCGCCCACAACCGCGGCGACGGCCTGTTGTGCGCGGTAGGCCTCGACGGTCGAGCGCGAGCCGGACTGCCGCAATCGACGTTCGAGAGCTGTGGACCCGCCCAGACCCACCTCGACCACTCGCGCTAGCCGCGAGGTGACCGGGCGCGAGATCACATCGAGCACGGCGAGAGGCCCCGGAGGTGTTGGCTCGAGGAGGTTCCGAGCGGCGGGCGAGACCTCCTGAAGGTAGGGCGCAAGTCGCCGGGCAAGGCGCGGGCGGTTCATCCGTGGAGCCATGCTGGCGAGCATCCAGAGTCCGAGGCCCAGGGTTGCTCCCGCGAGCAGAGCCCACGCAGTCATACGAACCACCGCCGCTCCTCGGGCAGACGACCCAAGCCGATCATGAGGCGGTAGGCAATCAGCGAGACGATCAACCCACCCACCACAAGCACCACCCCGGCGGGCGAGTTGTAGGCGACCGCCGCCTCCGGTCGTGTTGCGAGCAACACCAACACGACCCCGGGCGCGGCCACACCGAGGCGGGCGGCGTTGACGACCCAGGACTGGCGCGCCTCAACCTCCGACCGGATGGTGGCCTCCGCACGCAGGTGCGCCGCGAGGGCACGCAGCACCGTCGTCAACTCACTGCCACCCACCTCGCGGGCCATCCGCAGGGTTTCGAGGATGCGGTCGGCCACCGGGTCGGCCAAGCGCGCCTTGAGCGAGTCGAGGCAGAGGCCAAAGCTGCCTGTCGCCCGATACTGGCGCTCGAACTCGACGAACGCCGGCCTCGTCGACTCGGCCCCCACTCGCGCCAGTGTGCTGACGCTGTCGGGCAGAGCAAGCCCGGATCGAACGGCCGACACGAGGTGATCTACGACGTCGGGCCAGGCCACCCGAGTGGCCCGGCGGCGTGACCGGGCGCGGCTGCCAATGATCACGAGTGGCCCGAGCCCGGCAACAGCGGACGCTGCGATGGTGAGGGGTGCAACCCCGAGGGTTGCCTGCGCCAGGGCCCCCACGATCACGGCGAGGAGCCCGCAGGTCGCGAT
>CBDIIE010000009.1:0-127659 GCA_965279605.1 Rhodoglobus sp. | reverse complement strand
TTCGAGAGCGGCCGGTGTTTGTGCTCCTCGTGCGGCGCCGGCACGTCCTCGGGGTTCGGCGGGACAAACTGCGGATGTGTTGTGGGCCACTCCCACCTCTGGCGCGGAGTCGTGAGGTTGATCGCGTTGAAGACGTTGTTCGCCGTCGCATCTCGTCGTGTCAGCGGGCTGAGCCCGTGCAATCGGTTGATGGTCGCGATGAGCGACCCGTGGTGCATTTCGTCGTGAACGACCGTGCCCGCGGCGGTGTAGGCACTCACGAGGATCGAGGGCACGCGGCACCCGAGCCTGTCAAAGGCGAAACCCATCTCGCCCTCTGGCGCGTCCTGCGTGGGAGGCACCGCCGAGGGTGGGGGCACGTGATCGAACGTGCCACCGTGCTCGTCGAAGGTGATCAGCAGAGCGGTGTTGATGGCGTTGGACCCCGTGTCAGACTTCGCCTTGCGCAGCGAGTCGTAGACCTCGTGCAGGAGAGCCTCCCCGGCGCGGACGTCGGAGAGGGCACTGTTGTAGACCTCGTGGCCGTCATACTCGCCCTCGCGCAGGGTTCCGAACGGCGGGTGCATGTCGTTGTGGTTGAAGATCATGCGCGGCTCGATAAACGAGTAGACGGGCAGGTTGCCGTTCTTTACGTCGTCGTGGAACTGTTCCATGCTGCGGAAGTTGCTCTTCCAGTAGGGCTCGAGCACCGCGGCATGCAGGATGCCGGTGAACGAGACCATCTGGTCGACGTCGTAGTACACCCGCCAGCTCAGCCCTGCCTCCTCCAGACGGTTGAAGATGGTGGGCGTCGCGGGGGCGTCGATCCACTTGGAGTAGCCGCCGCCATCCTTGTTGGTCACAAATCCGTGTGACGTCGAGGCATGGAAGAAGGATCGGTTGCAGAAGGTCTGCGAGGGCACACCCGCGAACCACGCGTCGTAGACCGCAAAACCCTTGGCGATGGCCGAGAAGACGGGAAGCATCGCTGGCGAGAAGCTGCCCATCGCGACGCGATAGTCGTCGTACGTGGGCTCAGCACCCTCCTTGAGCTCGCGGAAATTGATGACGTAGTCCTTGACGAAACCAGACATGTCGGGCACCGAGTCACGCACCGGTGCGTTGTACGGGGCCCGGAGCTCGTTCGTGTGCAGGTCGGCGTTGGACTCGGGGTCAACGATTCCAAACACCTGTGTGTTGACGTGGGGGTAATGCTCACCCGGGTCGGGCTGCGGATGCCGCATCACCTCGTCGGTGCCGCCGATGTAGACGTGCGCCTCGATGGTCTCCCCCGCCGGGCCCACGTTCGAATAGGTGCCCTGGTTAAGCCCATCGAAGGTCACGCCAGCCGGCAGCTCGTCGTTGGTGTAGAGGAAGCCGAGGATGTTGTCGAACGACCGGTTCTCGAACATGATCGTCACGACATGATCAAAACCCGGCTCACTGCGAGGAGCGAGCGGGTCAAACCCGGGCGCCGGGCTCGAGGCGGTCACGGCGGCCGTGACACCGGTCGCGATACCCGCGCCGGCAGCAAAACTGCCCACACCGACTGCGGCGGTCTTCAAAAAAGCGCGACGGGACGGCGCGACGGGTGCGTCAGGTTCTTGAGGCGGATTCTCTCCCACGAACCAACTCTATTGGGCGGCGGAGGCCCGGGATCGCTGGGCCGGGCGGTCGAGAAGCTCGCCGGCATCCTCGAGCTTCATGCCCTTCGTCTCGGGGATTACTCGCAGCACAAACACGAACGAGAGCGCGGCGAAGAGCGCGTAGCCACCGTACGTGAGTGGCAGCGACGCCGCCGAGAACGACGGGAACGTGACAGTCACCAGGAAGTTCGCGATCCACTGTGCCGCGGCTGCCACACCCAGGGCCTTCGCACGAATCGAGTTCGGGAAGATCTCGCCGAGCAGAACCCACACGAGCGGGCCCCACGAGACACCAAACGAGATGACAAAAACGTTCGCGGCAACGAGGGCGATGGGTCCCCACGCACCCTCGAGGTCGGGCCCCGTGCTCGTGACGGTCGCCTGGCTGAAGGCGATGGCCATTGTTGCGAGTGAGGCCGCCATACCCAACGAACCCGTCATCAGGATCGGGCGCCGACCAACTCGGTCGACCAGAGCGATCGCCACGAGCGTGACCGCAATGTTGACCAGGCCCGTCGCCACCGAGATGCCGAACGAGGCCGACTCGGGGAATCCGACGGACGACCAGAGCTCGGTCGAGTAGTAGAAAATCACGTTGATGCCCACGAATTGCTGGAACACCGACAGGACGATACCGATCCACACGATCGGCTTGAGACCCAACAGCGGACCCCGGAGTGTGCCCGTGCGCTGAGCCTCGGCATCCGCCGCGATGGATGCACGGATCTCCCCGAGCGCGGCATCCACGTCCTGCCCCGGCCAGTACTTCTCGAACACGGAACGCGCCCGCACCTCGTTGCCCTTGAGCACCAGGAAGCGCGGAGACTCGGGCAGTCGCAGGGCAATCAGGCCGTACACCAGGCCAGGAATCACCCCGACCAGGAACATCCACCGCCAGGCCTCGAGGCCCAGCCACAACACGCTTGTCGCGCCACTGCCCGCATTGGCAAACAGCGCATCCGACAGCAGGGCGGAGAAGATACCCACGGTGATGGCCAGCTGCTGAAGTGACCCGAGTCGGCCACGCATCGCAGCGGGCGAGATCTCGGCGATGTAGGCGGGCGCGATGACCGAGGCGATACCAATACCGAGCCCACCCACCACACGCCACACGATGAGGTCGACGACACCGGTGGCGAGGGCCGCACCAATCGCACTGGCGATGAACAGCACCGAGCCGATGAGCATCACCGGCACGCGGCCAAGCCGGTCGGCAAGTCGGCCTGCGACAAACGCGCCGACCGCGCATCCCAGAAGGGCCACGGCGACCGTGAAGCCCGTGAGCGCATCGCCGAGCGCGAAGTCGCTCTTGATGGCGTCGACCGCGCCATTGACAACAGAGGAATCGAACCCAAAGAGGAAGCCACCGACGGCTCCCGCGATGGCTAGTCCGATAACTTTCGAGTTCGTTGGCGTGGTCGTGGTCACCGTTCTCCTTCGTCGGGTCGCTCAAGTGTGGCAGGAGACGGCGGCCGGAGGAATCCCGAGATAACGAGTTCTCGAATCTGTGGCAGAACCTCGGCGAGCAGAGCCTCGCCGTCGACCTCGAGGAGCTGCGCGACTGCGGCGCAGATCGCGCCGATGCTGAGCTCGCCATCACACGCTCCCACCACCGCGGCAACGGCGGTACCCACAGGAACGGTTCGTGCGAAGCCGGATCCCTGCCGCAACAACATCACCGTCGGGTCGTCCGCGCCGGGCCAGTAGTGGCGCTCCTCGGTGACGTCCGCAGCGAGAGTGAGTGCGGCATCCTGAAGCGTGGCCGACTCGAGCCAGTCGTGCGCCGCGAACACCGACTGCACATGGTCACCGAGCGAGCCACCGAGTGGCTCGCCGTAGTGCTCGACCCGACGAAACGAGGGGGCCCCGGCGGGCCGCCGCACAGTGAGATACCCGAAGCCGACCTTCGTCACGGCGCGATCGTCGAAGTCGTTGAGCCAGGCCGCGTAGAGCCGGTCGAACTCCGCACCCGGCCGGGTACCGCCGTCGCGAATCCACGTCTCCGCGTACTGCTCCACCGATTGCACCTCGCGCTCGACAACCCAGCCGTCGAGGCCCGTGCTCTCGATCCAGCCGGAGACTCGATCGAGGCCGTCCTGCTCGCCATACTCCCAGTTGCCCAATAGCTGCGCGATGCCGCCAACCTCGAGGTGCTCCTCGAGCCCACGAACCACCGCGGCCACCAGAGCGTCGCCGACCAGGCCGCCGTCGCGGTACTCGTATGACGGCACCCCGGTGGCTCGAGGGGTGATAACAAAGGGTGGGTTCGAGACGATATGGCCGAATCGTTCGCCCGCCACCGGGTCGAAGAGGCTCCCCAGACGGAACTCGATGTTGGAGAAGCCATTGAGCGTGGCGTTGAACCGCGCAAGAGCGAGGGCGCGCTCCGAGATGTCGGTCGCAATGACCCGCGTGGCGTGACGTGCGACATGAAGTGCCTGGATGCCACACCCGGTGCCCAGGTCGAGCGCGAGCTCCACGGGGCGGTCGATCATGAGTCCACTTAAGGTCGTTGATGCTCCGCCCACGCCGAGCACGTGATCCTCCGGAATCGCGTGTCCCAGGGCAAGCTCGCCGAGGTCGGACGCGATCCACCAGCTCGCGACGCCACGCGAGTCCACGACGCTGTAGGGGCGCAGATCGAGCCGCGGGGTGCCATCGGCGGTGACGAGTCCGAGGTGCACGGCTCCGTGCATCCCCAACCGCGGCAGGGCCCGGTCGACCTCCTCGGGAGTCGACGGGAGCCCCAAAACAAGCGTGCGTGCGAGTGTCGCGAGAGGGGATGCGGCCCGCCCGAGGGCCCTCAATGCCGGGACCCGCTGACCGCGGTGAAGAGCTGCCGCGGCCTCCTCGCCCCACAATGCGGTCAAGCCATCAACGGTGAACCCAGCGGCCTCCAGGTCGGCGGCAAGCAGGGCGGTGAGCTCGGAATCCACGCCCCCAGTCTTGCAGGGCGGCTAGTCGGTCGAGAGCACGGAGAGGATGTTGCCCGCGGGGTCGGTGAACCACGCGATGTCGGGTCCCATTCCGGAAGCCTTGCCCCGAGAGATCCCACGCTCGTCCTGCTCCATCCCCGGGTATCTCTCAAGCGTGACGCCATGTGCCTCGAGAGTGTCGACGGCCGCGTCGATGTCGTCAACGGGAAAGTTCAGCACCGTGAAGGTGGCGGGCTGGTGGGTGTCCTTGGGGTAGATGATCACGTGGCCGCCACCCACGAATCCCAGGTCGAGAAGACCCATCTCGTTGACTTCGACGTCGAGTCCCAGAACGGTCGAGTAAAAGTGTTGCGCCGCCGCGATGTCGTTGACCGAGAACCCGCTGAACGCTGGGGATGTTGCAAACATGTCGTCCACCTCTCTGATGTATACGCCGTACACACTACTCGCCGCGGCCGCTCACATGTAGACGCTGTACACACTGTCGTAGAATGGAACTCCTACGCACTTTGGAGAGCCGCATGTCCGCACCCGCACCGCTCCAGCCCCGGGACAGCTATCACCACGGCGATCTTCGACAGGCTCTCCTCGCCGCCGGAATCGAACTTGCCCGCCAAGGCGGACCGGATGCGGTCGTGCTGCGCGAGGCAACTCGCCGGGTGGGGGTCTCACCGAATGCCGCGTACCGTCACTTCGAGGACCGCGAGGCACTCTTGGCCGCCGTGTGCGACGCCGCCCAGGCGACCCTGGCCACCGCCATCGACGAGGAGTTCTTCGCGGTCACGTCGACGGAGCCCGGCCCCATGGCCATCGGGCACCTCCGCGCAGTAGGAACCCGGTACGTGCGCTTTGCCCTCGATGAGCCTGGGTTCTTTCGCACGGCCTTCTCGGTCCCCGTCAATCTCGACGACGCGGCTCTCCCGACACGCGCGGGCCCCCGCGGGCGTACCCCGTTCGAGTTGCTCGGCGATTCCCTCGACGAACTTGTCGCGGCGGGGCTGATGCCGGCGTCACGACGGCCCCAGGCGGAGTTTTTGGCGTGGTCATCGGTTCACGGGCTCGCGATGCTTCTTATCGACGGGCCCTTGCGGGCGTTCCCGCGCGCCCAGGCCGATGCCGTCACACAGCGGGTCGTCGACATGGTCGTGGCGGGCTTCACCGCACCGGCAGCCGACGCCAACTCTGCGGGGTAACGTGGAGGGGTGAAGCCGCTCACTCTCACCGACATCCGGGCGAGCTTCGTCAACGCGACGCAGGGCGAGTCCGAGCGCATCCCGATGCCCGGGTTGCACGAGGTGATGTGGGACGACCGCGAGTACCTCGGGTGGCGGGACCCTCAGGCTCGGCAGCGGGGGTACCTGGTGTTCTGGAAGGGCGACCAAGCCGTGGGTGTCGTGCTGCGGGCATCCGACTCGCCGTTGCGTTCCGGCATCTCGGCGATGTGCTCGCTCTGTCGAATCACCCAACCGTCGGACCAGGTGTCACTCTTCTCGGCGGCACGCGCCGGTCAGGCGGGTCGGGACGGCAACACGGTCGGAACGTACATTTGTGATGACCTCGCGTGCTCGCACCTCATCCGGATTCTCCCGCCGGCATCGGAGATGCACCCTTCCCCCGAGGAGCTTCTCGCCACCCGTGCGGAATCACTGCTCACGCGGCTGGACTCGTTCACGTCCGACGTGATGCGAACGGCCTAGGTCACAGCGCGCTTGACAGGGGGCGCGTTGGTACTAATCTATAACCAATTGCTTTTGAAACTGATTGGTTATGAATGGCGACCGACACCCTCTCAAGTGTGTTCGCGGCACTGGCGGATCCCACCAGGCGAGCGCTCCTTCAGCGCCTCGCCGACGGGGAGGCGAGCGTCGCCGAGCTCGCGCGACCGTTCGAGATGAGCCAGCCCGCGATCTCCAAGCACCTCAAGGTTCTTGAGCAGGCCGGGCTCGTCAGCCGAAACCGCATCGGGACGGCGCGGTACAGCCGCCTCGAGCCCGAGCCTCTCCGGGAGGCGACCGAGTATATGCAACGGTACAAGCGCTTCTGGAGCACCACCTTCGACCGACTGGATGCCGCGCTCGCCGCCTTCCAGGCCACTCAACCCGCAGAACTACCAGCCGAACCGAACAAGGAGAACCCCGATGACTGAGCACGTGCTTCCCGAGGTGACCGACCGGGACGTCTACATCACCCGGACCTTTGCGGCGCCCGTTGCCGTGGTGTGGAAGTTCTGGACCGACCCTGAGCTGCTCGCCCAGTGGTTTGGGCCGCACGGCATCACCACGCCGAGGGACACCGTCACCGTCGAGGCCCACGAGGGTGGAGTCTGGGCGCTCAGCATGACCGACGAGGCCGGCGTCTACCCCATCGCCGCGACGATCCTTGCGATCACCGAGCACGAGTATCTGGAGATTCTGATGTCCGCCGACACGGGCGTGGGGCAGGTCGAGCAGGTCTACCTGCGGATTCAGTTCCATGACCACGGGGACTCCACCCGGATGACCCTGCACCAGGGACCGTTCACGCCGGACCTTCGCGACATGACCCGCGACGGCTGGATCGAGTCGTTCGACAAGATGGATGCGATTATCGCGGGAGGAATGGAATGACCGAGTTCACGACGTCGAAGGACGGCACCCGAATCGCCTACGAGAAGGTGGGCTCCGGACCCGCGCTGGTGCTCGTCGACGGGGCCATGTGTTACCGCGACTTTGGGCCATGCCGGAGCCTGGCGGAGCACCTCTCGAGCCAGTTCACCGTGTACTTCTATGACCGTCGAGGTCGAGGCGAGAGTGGCAACACCCTTCCCTATGCGCCGGAGCGGGAGTTTGAGGATCTTGCTGCGGTCATCGAGGCCGCTGGTGGGGACGCGTTCGTGACCGGGTTCTCGTCGGGAGGTGGGCTCGTGTTGCGGGCGGCGGCCGCGGGGGTTCCCGTAAAAAAGCTGGCGAGCTACGAGGCACCCTTTATCGGACAGGTCGTGGTGAAGGGGCAGCCGGTCGACGCACTCGCGGAGCTCCGTTCACGCTTGGACGCTGGCAACCCCGGTGCGGCAATCGACTTCTTTATGGTGCAGATGGTGGGTGGCCCGTGGTTTATGCCCCTCATGATGCGTGCCATGAGAAAGGTGTTCGCGCAGCTGAAAGCGGTCGCGCCCACCCTTCCGTATGACACCGAACTGATGACGGGGTTTGTGCCTCCGGTCGACGAGCTGGCGCGCATCCGTGTACCTGCGCTAGTCATGGTGGGTGGCAAGGCCAAGCCCAACATGGTCGAGGCGGTGCGGGCGGTCGCGGATGCTGTGCCCGGCGCGGTGCATCGCACGCTGCCCGGTCAGACGCACCAGGTGCGCGACGATGCGATCGCGCCACAACTCGTCGAGTTCTTCGCCTAATACGGCGCTCTCGTACCTCGCGAGTTCGCTTGTTTGTGGGATGTTTCGCGCGCAGGATGCCCCAAACAAGCGAACTCGCGAGCATGAGGAGGCCGCCGCTACGTGTCCAGCGCGCGGCGCAGGAGCTGGCGCTCAACGAGGGTCCACGTGGTCGAGATCGCGAGATAGAGCGTCGCGGCGAGGGGCACGATCGCCGCGAAGATCACCGTGAGGAACGGCATCCAGCTCATCACGCTCATCAGTGACCGCATTCCCGGCGCAACCTCATCCGCCTCACCCACGTAGCGCTGGGTCGCCCGCCGCGAGAACCACGCGACGAGCCCAATGGCCACCAGCAGCACCCCAAACACCACAAGCTGGCCGAGCTCGGCACCGCCTGAGATCAGAGACACCAGGGAGGTGCCGAGGGGCACCCCAAATACGCTCTCGGTGAGCAACGAGTTGGCGTGTCCGTTGATTACCGCGAGCACAAACAACCCGTACAGGATCGACAGCACCGGCGCCTGGATAAGCGCGGGAAGGCATCCCGCGAACGGGCTCACCTTTTCGCTCGAGTACAGCTCCATCGTCTTGCGTTGGAGCAGCTCGGGGTTCTTCGCGTACCGCTTGCGAAGCTCCGCAATGCGGGGCGCGAGGCGACGACGCTGAATCTCGCCCCGTACGGTCGCACGGCTGGCGGGGATGAGGCTGGCGCGCACCAGCGCCGTGATGAGCACGATGGCCACGGCAGCAGACGCTGCGCCCAAGACCGGTTCGAGAAGGGCAATAAGCGAGGTAACAAGAAAGTGGGCGCCGTCAAGCACGGCGGCAATGGGGGCAAACGAATAGAGGTCCACGGGAGTCCTTGAGTGTGAGTCGGATGGGGAGGTCGATGGACCGCCCGTGTTCCGATACGTCAGGACTAGGCGGTCAGGTGCTCTCCACCCGGCGCGCGCGAGCGAGTCCGGCCCGGGGTCGCGGGATGCCGCGGCGCAGGAATCGCGTCAAGAAGCTCGCGGTGCTCGCGCGCACGTGCCCCCACGGTCACAACCCGTCGCGGAACGGCACGAACCCCAAAAGCGATCGAGGCGATGCCGATCGCGGTGACGGCGGCGAGAGCAACGACGAGCATGCCCTGCGGCTCGGCCTGAACGACTACGCCCACGAGCAGCGCGAAGCCCAGAAGGACTACGAGGCGCTGCGCGAGTGTTCGCATGAGCCGAGGCTACACCTCCTCCCCCACCCCGCGAGTTCGCTTGTTTCGGGCATCCCGCGCGCAAAACATGCCACAAACAAGCGAACTCGCGGGGTGGGGGGTGGCGGAGTACTGCTACCAGCCCGAGGGGCCGAGGGTGCCCGCCGGGTAGGTCTCGAGCGGCACCGCATCCTTGCGCCAGGCGGCGAGCACCGGCTCCACGATGCGCCAGCACTGCTCGGCGACGTCGCCACGAACGGCGATCGTCGGGTCACTCTCGAGAATCTCGGAGAGCACCTCGCCGTAGGCACTGAGCTCTGGCGCGCCGAGGTCCGCGTGCAGGATCGACCGGTCGAGCGTAAACGGGTCGCCCTCTCCGTTGATCACGAGGTCGAGGTCGAGAGTCGCGGGCTTGAGGGAAACGCGCAGCCGGCTGGGCCCGGAGACTCCGGAGAGGCCGGTGGGGAGGTGCGGCACATCCTTGAACGTGACGATGATGTCCTGCCGGTTCTCGGCGAGAGCCTTGCCGGATCGCAGCACAAACGGAACACCCGCCCAGCGCCAGTTGTCGATCGCCAGTGTGACCTCGGCCAATGTCTCCGTCTTGCGATGGGGGTCAACACCCTTCTCGTCGACGTAGGCGGGCAGACGGTGACCGTCGATCTCGCCCGCGCCGTAGCGAGCCCGACGAGACGAGGTGCCATTCTTGCGCCACGGTCGGGTGGCGCGCAGCACCTGGGCCATGGCGCCGCGCAGGTCATCGGCGTCGAGGCTCGCGGGCGGCTCCATCGCGGCGAGCGCGAGCACCAGCAGCAGGTGACTTTGGATCATGTCGACGAGCGCACCGGCGTTGTCGTAGTAGCCCGCGCGATTTTCGAGCGCGAGGGACTCGTCGACGATGATTTCGACCTTCTCAACGTTCTCCGAGGAGAACAGGGGCTCGAAGATGCGGTTGGCAAACCGCAGTCCTATGAGATTGAGCACTGTCGACTTGCCGAGGAAGTGGTCAACGCGGAATATCTGCCGTTCCGGAACCATCGTCTCGAGAAGACGGTTGAGCTCCTGCGCGGACTTCAGGTTGGTACCAAACGGCTTCTCGAGGGCAAGCACAATGCCGCTCGGGAGCTCGAGAGTTGACAACGCCTTGCACGCGAGGGCCGCGACCGCGGGTGGCAGCGCGAAGTAGACCGCAACTCGGCCGGGTGCCTGGGCGAGCACATCCCGCAAGCTGTCCGCGCTGGTCGCGTCCCCCTGCAGGTACCTGCTGTTCTTCGCGACGGCGGTCGCGCGGGCGGACGGGAACGCCGAGAACGACTCCGTCACCCTGGCGCGCCAGTCGGCATCCGAGACGTCCGCACGATCGACCCCGATGATCGTGAGGTCGTGGCCCGTTGACGACCCCAAAACGAAGCCACTCCGGGTAGGAGCAGCCGGCCGGTCAGGTCGCCGCCGGCTCCGAGAATCACGAGGGTATCGATGTGTTGCGCCACGGGCCGAGGCTACCTCACGCGGGTGCGTTGACAGTCCGAGGTAAATCATTTAGCTTTATGGTTAATTAACTGTTCGGATAATTACAGGGAAGGGATGCCGTGACCACCGACCAACTCAGCCGCACCTTCGCGGCACTGGCGGATCCCACGCGGCGCTCGATCCTCGCCCGGCTCAGCCAAGGCGAAGCGACCGTGAACGAACTCGCGGCCCCCTTCGAGATGAGCTTGCCCGCCGTCTCGAAGCATCTCCAGGTGCTCGAGAAGGCCGGTCTCATCTCGCGCAGTCGCACCGCGCAGTGGCGCCCCGCGCAACTGCGTGCGCAACCGCTGCGGGAGGCATCCGGCTGGATCAATGACTACAAGGCGTTCTGGGAGTCGAGCTTCGACGCCCTCGCCACCCACCTCGACTCGCTACAGAAAGGCACAACCCATGACTGACTTCGACGAGAACGGCTACACGATCGTGCGGCATTTCGACGCGCCGCTCCCGCTCGTCTACACGATGTTCACAACCCCCGAACACTTCGCCGTGTGGTGGGGAGGCAGCGCGGTCGACGTTCCCCTGGACTCCGTCGAGATGGACGTCCGCACGGGAGGAACCTGGAAGGCGCGCATGGTGGGCGAGGGCTGGTCCATCGACTGGATTGGCGAGTACACCCTCGTTGAGCCCACCACCCACATCGTGATGACGTTGACCGATGACCCTTCCGACCCGCGGCGCGATTCGTTCGACATTGCCCTCACAGAGGTCGACGGTGAAACCCAGCTGACCTTCCGCCAGTTCGGTGGCAACCTCACTGCTGAGCAGTACGAGCAGACCCGAATTGGCAGCAGCACCTTCCTCGACGCCATGGAAGCACACCTCGCAACACTCGCTTGAGCCCATCGCGGGGCAGAATAGGCCCATGACAGTTGCACGACGCATCGCCCGGGGGTTCCTCCGGGCGATCGTTGTGCTTGTAGTCGTATTAGTTCTCGCGGTTGTGGGTGTGCTCTTCTGGACGAGCATGGTGATGCAGGGTGATCGCGACGCAGCAATCGACGCGTGGAGCGACCCAGACATCTCGATCACGTCAACCGACCACTCGATCGTGATGACGCCCACGTCGGGGGCGACGGGCGAGGGTCTCGTGTTTATCCCCGGCGCGAAGGTCGACCCGTACGCCTACCTCTACACGTTGTCCGGCGCGGTGGCCGACGGCCTCACCGTGGTGATTACCAAGCCCACGCTCAACCTGGCGTTTTTTGACCAGCGCCCGCTGGAGACGTTCACCATCGACGCGCCGGACGTCGAGCGCTGGGCCGTGGGTGGCCACTCGCTCGGTGGGGTTCGTGCCTGCCAGCTTGCCGACTCCCCAGACGTCGACGCCCTCGTGCTGTTTGGCAGCTACTGCGCCAACGACCTGTCGGGCTCGGGTCTCGCCGTGCTCTCCATCGCGGGCAGCGCGGATGGCCTCACTACTCAGCAGAAGATCGAGGATGCCGCGCCGCTGCTCCCGAGAAACACCCAGTTCGTGACCGTCGAGGGCCTCAACCACGCGGGGGTGGGCTCGTACGGAGCTCAATCCGGCGACGGCGTCGGAACCCTCACGCGGTCCGAGGTGCGCGCCGAGTTCGCCACGCTGCTGAGCGACTTCCTCTTGGCCCCATAACCGCACCATCCGCGGCATCGTGTCCCCCGTTGTGTCGCCAGCGGCCAGCAACGCGCACTCGATACGATGGGCGCATGCACTCGTGGGGGGACGCGGTCAGCGACGCGTCGCAAGCCGAACTTGATCGGCTCCTCAACTCTGCGCTCAAGCTTGCCCAGTCACGACTCAGCGAGGCAGCCCTGTTCGAGCCGGCAGCCCTTCTGATCTCCGACGACGGGCGTGTGTTGGAGATCGATCAGGATCGCTCGGGTCTGGGCAAACATCCCGAGGTCGACGAGGTGATCGATAACGCGGTGCGCCACCTCCGCCAGGTTCGCACGGAGTCGCGATGCACCGCCCTCGTCATCAACACGCGCCTGAGCAAGGAGCGCACTGACGCGGTCGAGGTACGTCTCGAGCACCGCGATGGGGCATCGGCGATTGTGCTCCTTCCTTACAAGAAGGCGACGTTCGGCGGGCGCACCGAGTACGGCCAGTTGCGCGCCTTCACATCTCGCAGGGAAGTCTGGGCTTAGCGACCTAGGGTGGTGCCATGGTCACACCAGTGAAGCCCGGCCCCGGACAGGAATCCGTCTGGGACTATCCCCGACCACCCCGCGTCGAAGCCACCGACGACCGTGTGGTCATCCGCCTAGGAGGGCGTGTGGTCGCCGACACACGCGAGGCGTTCCGGGTACTCGAGACGAGTCATCCTCCCGTCTACTACCTGCCGCGCAACGCGTTCGCCGAGGGTGCACTCACGAGTGCCGCCGGCTCGAGCTTCTGTGAGTTCAAGGGTGCCGCACGCTATCTGACGTTGACCTCTGGTGGCGCCAAGGCGGAGCGGGCCGCGTGGTACTACCCCTCGCCCTCACCGGGGTTCGAGGCGATCGCCGACCACGTCGCCGTGTATCCCGGGCTGATGGACTCGTGTGAGGTCAACGGGGAGACGGTGGTGCCTCAGGCGGGCGGCTTCTATGGCGGGTGGATCACCAGTCGCGTGACCGGACCGTTCAAGGGCGAGCCCGGCACGCTCGGCTGGTAGCGGCGTCGGCTCCATGCCGAAATGTCACCCGCGTCTGCCAAAGTAGACAGCGTGAACAATGAGCGCGCGATTGCCGACAGCCACGACGTGATCCAGGTGCGGGGAGCCCGCGAGAACAATCTTCGTGACATCTCGCTCGACCTCCCCAAGCGCCGCCTGACCGTGTTCACGGGGGTGTCGGGCTCGGGCAAGTCGTCCCTGGTATTCGGCACCATCGCGGCCGAGTCGCAGCGGCTCATCAATGAGACCTACTCGGCCTTTGTGCAGGGCTTTATGCCGAGCCTCGGTCGACCGGATGTTGATTCCCTCCAGAACTTGAGCGCGGCAATCATCGTTGACCAGGAGCGGATGGGCGCTAACTCGCGCTCCACCGTGGGCACCGCTACCGACGTCAACGCGATGTTGCGCATCGTGTTCAGCCGGCTCGCTGAGCCCCACATCGGGCCGTCCTTCTTCTACGGCTTCAACGCGCCCGAAGGCATGTGTCCCCGCTGCGAGGGGCTCGGGCACGTCACGGACCTCGACCTCGACGAACTCTTCGACCGCACCAAGACCCTCAACGAGGGCGCGATCACCATTCCCGGCTACAGCGCCGACGGCTGGATGGTGCGCGGCTTCACCGAGTCGGGCTTTGTGCCCGGCGACGTTCCCATCAAGGACTTCACCGAGCAGCAGCTACAGGACTTTCTCTACAAGGAGCCGGTGAAGGTCTCGGTGGGCGGATTCAACCTCACCTACGAGGGGCTCGTGCCGAAGGTCCAGAAAAGCATCCTGTCGAAAGACAAGGACTCCGTGCAGCCGCATGTGCGCGCTTTTATCGATCGTGCCGTCACGTTCACGGCATGCCCAGACTGCGAGGGGACCCGACTCAACGCCGCAGTTCGGGGCTCGAAGATTGCCGGCAAGAGCATCGCCGACTGCTCCTCGATGCAGATCAGCGACCTGGCGGATTTTGTGCGCGAGATCACCGCACCCGAGGTCGCTCCCCTCATCGCTCCACTCCAGCAGACCCTCGAGTCGCTCGTGGAAATTGGCCTCGGCTACCTCAGTCTCGACCGAACGTCGGGCTCGCTCTCCGGGGGCGAGGCCCAGCGGGTGAAGATGGTGCGTCACCTCGGCTCGGCACTCACCGACGTGAGCTACATCTTCGACGAGCCAACCATTGGCCTCCACCCCCACGACATCCAGCGGATGAACAACCTCCTGTTGCGCCTCCGCGACAAGGGCAACACCGTGCTGGTGGTGGAGCACAAGCCCGAGACCATCGCGATCGCCGACCACGTTGTTGACCTCGGCCCGCGGGCGGGCGTCAACGGCGGCGTGATCCAGTTCGAGGGCACCGTCGACGCACTCCGCAAGAGCGACACCCTCACCGGTCGCCATTTGGATGACCGCGCGGCCCTGCGCGAGACGGTGCGGCCCCACCAGGGTGCGCTGCAGATTCGTGGGGCAACGCGCCACAACCTCAAGAACGTCGACGTGGACATCCCCCTCGGTGTGCTGACGGTCGTGACCGGGGTTGCCGGCAGCGGCAAGAGCTCCCTCATCCACGGGTCGATTCCGCGCGGCGAAAACGTGGTGACGGTCGACCAGTCGGCGATCCGGGGGTCGCGCCGAAGTAATCCCGCGACCTACACCGGGCTGCTCGATCCGATTCGCACCGCCTTCGCCAAGGCCAACGGGGTCAAGCCCGCGCTGTTCAGCGCCAACTCCGAGGGCGCATGCCCCAACTGCAACGGCAATGGCGTCATTTACACCGACCTCGCGATGATGGCGGGTGTCGCCACGGTGTGCGAGGTGTGCGAGGGCAAGCGGTTCCAAGCCGCCGTCCTCGAATACCGGCTCGACGGCAAGAACATCGCCGAGGTGCTCGCGATGTCGGTCGCGGAGGCACACGAGTTTTTTGGGTCGGGGCCAGCCCATGCGATCCTCGCCCGGATGGTCGACGTGGGGCTCGGGTACCTCGGCCTCGGCCAGCCCCTCACGACGCTGTCGGGCGGCGAGCGGCAGCGGCTCAAGCTCGCTATCCACATGGCGGAGAAGGGTGGCATCTACGTTCTCGACGAGCCCACCACCGGCCTGCACCTCGCCGACGTGGAGCAGATGCTCGCTCTCTTTGACCGCCTCGTCGACTCGGGCAAGACCGTCATCGTTATCGAGCACCACCAGGCCGTCATGGCTCACGCCGACTGGATCATCGACATCGGCCCGGGCGCCGGACACGACGGAGGTCGGATCGTGTTCGAGGGAACACCATCCGACCTCGTCGCAGACGGCTCAACCCTGACGGGCAAGCACCTTCGGGAGTACGTGGGCGCCTAGGGACGACCACCACCCATACCGCCGCCCGCAGCGGCGGTTCCCTCGGTCACTGTCACCGGGGAGGAGCCGCCGACAGTGACCGAGTAGTTCGCCCCATCCGCTAGGACGGACGAGGAGAACACAACTGACGCGAACGGCTTGGTAGCCGTGAACTCGTAGACCACGGAACCGTTCGCATCGAGGATCTGAAGGACGTCACCCGCGGAGCCGGAGACCGTCGCGGAGATCCACGACTGGGCCGAGGAGCTGTCCGGCGAGACCGCCATGCCCGCGCTGCCCACCGCCAGAACCGTGCCACCCGAGACAGTGAACGTGCCATTGACGTCCAGGGCACCGTTGCCGTCGTTGGTGGGGCCGTTGACAATCAGGGTTCCGCCGGTCATCACCGCGGACCCGTTCGAGTCGAAGCCGTCACCATCGGCGTTGAGCACAATCGTGCCGCCCGAGATCGTGATGAGCTCGCCGGTGTCACCCATGCCACCACCCATTCCCCCGCCCTCGGTCGAGTTGCCCGAGGCGTTGATACCGTCGTCGCTCGAGGTCACCTGAACGTCGCCACCCGAGATCGTGATCGCGGGCGCCTCGATTCCCTCGTAGGACGACAGCACGTCGAGGGTGCCACCGTCGATGAAGATCGCCGCGTCGGCGTGGAGCGCAACGTCGCCGGTGGCGAGGGTGACATCACCGAGGTTGAGGTGGATGGCGCCGTTCGAGTGCAGCGCGTCATCCTGCGACTCGACCGAGACGGTTGCCCCCTCGCTCACGAGGTACACCCCACCCTTGAGTCCCTTCGCGCTGGCGTGGACGTCCACAGTGCCACCGGTCAACACAAGGTCGGTGACCGCATCCGCGCCGTCGTCACCGGCGGTGGCATCGATCGCGCCTCCGTCGATCCAGATGTACCCGCGGGTGTCGTCTTCCTCGTTGTCGGACTTCAGCGCGTCGCCACCCGCGGTGAGCGTGAGGTCACCACCCTTGACCACCAGCGAGTCCTTGCCGCGCAGCGCGTCATCCGCCGCGTCCACGGTGATCGTCCCCGAGAGGATCACCAGGTCGTCCTCGCTCGTGATGCCGTCGTTGCCGTTGCCCGCAACCGTCAGCGAGCCCGTTCCGGTGATCGTGAGATCTGCCTCGCTGAAGATGGCCGCGTTGGCGTCGGCGTCCTCCGCGTAGGCGGATGCATCGCTCACGCTGTTAGTACCGCTCAGGGAGATCACCACGTCATCCGCCGACTCGACGGAGATGGCCGGGCCGTCACTGCTGTCGATCGTTGCTCCGTCGAGGATGATCGCCACAACCGCGTCGTCCGGGGCGGCAACCACCACCTGCCCGGCGAGATCGCCACTGAGCGAATAGGTGCCCGCGGTAGTGATGGTGATCGTCGAGCCGCTCAGCGTCACGCCATCGGCTGCCGTCGGGTTGTCCAGGTCGATGGCGACCGCCGAGGAGGGGTCCCACTCGTCATCGTTCACCGTGGTCGAGTTCTCGTTCGCGTCAAGGACGGTCTGGGCCGTCAACGTTGCATCAACGACAACCGTGGGGGTGACAGTGACCTCCTCGGTCGTGTCGGTGGTCGTCGGTGTCGCGGTGGTCGCGGCGCAGCCCGCGAGCACGAGGCTCCCGAGGAGAAGACCAGTGGCAGTGAGTACGTACTTGTTGAGCATGATGGGCCTTTCAGGCGAAGTGGCGACGCAGGACGCGCGCCCATTTGTTGGAGGGGAGGTCGGGGTTCAGGGCGGCAAGGCCCGTGCCGAACTTGGAGATGGTCGACGGCCGATGACCGTGCGCCCAGAGCAGGCGATCCACCTCGGAGGTACGCAGACCGGACTTGGTCTCGATAATCACGAGGTCGGGGCGGTCGAGAGTGGTTCCCCGGGAGGTGCTCCACGACAGCGAGGTGTCGATTGT
Source organism: Rhodoglobus sp. (assembly GCA_965279605.1). Lineage (GTDB taxonomy): Bacteria > Actinomycetota > Actinomycetes > Actinomycetales > Microbacteriaceae > Rhodoglobus. The sequence continues at coordinate 110,137 of CBDIIE010000009.1, read as the reverse complement.
TGCCCGTGACTGGGACGACGCAATGTAGAGAGTCATCCGCTCGTAGCGCGTGACGAGGGTCGGTACGAGTTCGAGTCGGGCCGGGTCGATCCCCAGACCGTCGAGAGCGGCATCCGCGTATTCGCGACCCTCGGGCGTGAGGGTCTCGCGATCCTCGATGTCGTAGTCGAGGCGGTCCTTGACCGTGGTGCTGTTCGCACCGCGCGTCTTCATCTCGAGAAACGCCTGCGCCGTGTCGACGTACGCCCGGGTGCGCAGCTTGAACCGGCGCCTGCGGGCATGGGCCGCAAGACGATAGCTGAGCAGATCCGGGGTGTCGAAGTACACCGACTCGTAGGCAAGGTTCCGGATGCCGTCGATCTCCAGAACCCGGGTAGCCGGGTCGAGATCGGACAACACCGAGTTCGCCTCGTCGCGCGCCAGGACGTACTTGCGGTCCACGCGGGTCTGAAGGGACGCGAGCCGCACGAGCTCGTCGAGATCGATCGAACGGTGGTTACGCAGTTCGGTGTCGAGCACGGTCGAGGTCATCGTTGGGCCCCCTCGAGCTGGGCTGCCACACGATCGGCGACCTGGAAGCGGACCTCGACCGTGGTCGAGTCGTTCACGAGGTCGAGGTGGAACACGGTCACCCGGTGAACGCGGGCTCCGAGCATCCGCTCGAGGGCTGCGCGCAGCGCCGTCTCGTCCGTGTAGGCGGTGTCGAGCACCACCGTCTGCTGCCGGTATCGCTTGAAGAGCGCGGGGTGGTCTCCCACGAACAGCACGGCGACGATGAGCACCATCAGGGCGATGAGGAGAGCATTAACCGTCGTGCTGAGCCCGGCAATGAGTCCCAACGCGAGAGCCGCGAAGTAGTACGCGACTTCGTGCTGCGCGATCTCGGACGACCGCAGACGGATGATCGACAGCACGCCAAACAGGCCGAGGCCAAGCCCCACACCCACCGCTGAGGTGCCGAGCACAATCGAGACGGCGAGCACACCCACGTTGACAACGAGGAAGGCAACAACGAGGTCGCGCCTGCGGTGACGGGGAAAGTAGAGACCGAACGTCATCACGCTGATCGTGACGAGATCGATTGCGATCATGATCGCCTGGTCCATAAGAGCTCCTGAAGGTGAACGGGGGATGAATTGAACATCTCCATCACGCCAGCCGGAGCTATGTGGTTCCTATGACCGGGCTGGAGGCCACCCCGGGGTTTCTTCTGCGAGTTCCGCGAGCTCCGACTCGGCGGCTCGTAGCCGTCCGGCGGCGGCGAATCGCTGGTACCAGCGTGCCGACTCGTAGTCCTTGCGAGCATCTCGTACTCGGACCTGAGCCGCCCCCACAAGCGCGGCGTGCTCCCTTTCCAGGCGTTGACGCTCGAGCTCCTGCTTGCTCACCCGCACGAGCGGCTCCTCGCGGTCGAGGGCACCGACCGCGATCCATGCCGCTGCGGCGAGGGTCACGATGCTCGTGAGGCGGAAGAACAGGAGGAGACCAATAAACACCGCGAACGTGGCCAACAACGGGTTCCTCGTCGCACCGCCGATGAGGAGCGAGCTGCCCAACTGAAGTACAAGAAGTGCCGTGCCGCCGAGCAGCGAACCACCCCACACGCGACGCCACGGGATGGCGGAGCGAGACAGGAAGCGGAACAGGGCTGCAAGCACGAGCGTGTTGATCACCAGGACAATCAGAAACCCGGAACCGCGCGCCAACAGCGCGTAACCCGGGCTCGCGGTGCTCACACCAAACAGGCGGAACACCCAATCGAGCGCCTCGGTGCTCGCGACCGACAGGGCGGCGGCCACGAGCAGCAGCGCACCAAAAAGAAGCGCCATCAGAAAGTCGCGTGCCTTCATGAGAAAGTAGTTGCGCTTGTCCTTCGGGAGGCCAAAGACTGCCCGAACCGCCATACGCGAGAAGGTGATCCAGCCGATCGCGGTCCAGACGAGACCACCGAGGGCGATAACACCCGTCCAGGTCAGGAAGCCCGTGCCCAGCGACCCGGCGGCGAGGATTTGGTCGACCGTGAGGATTCCGTCGTCACCGATGAGTCCCGGGATCGTCGTGTTGACGATGTCAATCAGCGATCGCAGCGTCTCCGTGCGATTAACGAGCCAGATGCCCGCCATGGAGAAGCCCACGTACACGGCGGCAAAGACCGCAAACAGAGCCTGGTAGCTCATCCCCGCGGCGAGAATCAGGCCGTTCTGGTCGAGGAAGTGCAGCCAGACACGAACAGGAAAGAGACCTCTCCCCCACTCGATGAGGTCCTTGGCACGTTGTCTCATCGCGCCTTGGCTGCCGCCTTCGCTGCCTTTTTCGCCTCGCGTACGCGCCCGAGGGATTCGGCATCGACGATGTCGGCCACCGAGAGCTCCGTGCCCTCGGCACCGTAGGGGGCGGATGCCTCGCGCCACCCCGCGCCCGTGAAGCCGTACTGCTTGCCCAGGAGCGCGAGGAAGATCTTCGCCTTCTGCTCCCCGAAACCGGGGAGCGTGCGGAGTCGGCCGAGCACCTCGGGCCCGGTCGGGTCTCCCCTGGTCCACAGCGCGGCGGCGTCACCGTCCCACTGGTCAACAAGGGCCTGGGCGAGCGACTGCAAGCGCTCGGCCATCGAGCCGGGGAAGCGATGCACGGCGGGAGTCTGCTTGAACGCGGCGAGCAGAGCATCCGGTGCGGTACCCGCGATTGCCGCAGGGCTCAGCTCACCCAAGCGCTCGTCGAGTTTGGCCGGCCCCGCGAACGCCGTCTCCATTGTCACCTGCTGGTCGAGCAACATGCCGGTCAGCAGCGCGAACGGGTTGGTGGTCAGGAGGGTGTCCGCTGTCGGATCGCCCGTGATGTGCAGCGTCATGCGACCATCCTCGCAGGTCGGCGTGCCCTCAGCGCAGATAGCAGTCCACAAAGAGGTGGCCGCGAGCAGCGCGGAGCTCGTCGAGAATACGGTCAACAACTCGGCCCGTGATGCCCGATGCGGTGATGTCGTGCGGCCCGAGGGGAAGCAGCTTGCCGGTACGAATTCGAATGACCTCCCAGTCGGATGCCCGCACCAGGCGATCCTTGCGCAGGTCAACGGGCTCGCGCCGCCCGACGTGCTCGAGACCGTCACGACCGGTCGTGTCGTACTCGATGGCGACGCGCAGTTCCGGCAGCACGATGTCCGGCCACACCTCGAGGTGCTCGAAGAACGGCTGGCGCACGCGCACGGCGCTATGGCCGGGCGTGAATTCGAGCCGCTCGGCCAGCCGGTGCTCGAGGTCGCCCTCGGCGGCGGATGCCCGAACCGGAGCACACCCGCTGGCAAACGACTCCCCCACCTGGCGCTCACCCGCATCCGACTTCTGGCACAGCGGTTTGGTGGGGCGCGACTTTCGCACCGGACGCAGGGTCGCACCAGAGGCACACTCCGGGCACCACGTCGAGCGACGCCGAGAGTGCCCCGGTTTCTGGCGCTGCTCCCACGGCGTTGCGGCGAAGGTGTGGCCAACGTCGCACTGCCACAGGAGCCAGACATCCGCGGCGGGCGGGACCTGAGTGAGGGCAATTCCGTTGTTGAGGTCGGGGTGATACTGGCGGATCAGCACCGGGTAACGCTCCCAGTCCTGACGGTACTGGCCGACCTCGTAGGGCAGGGCAAGGCCCTTGGAGCGCTGGCGACGCTCCCACCACATCTGGACGGGCTCCGGCACGCCGCTAGGGTATGTCGAGCCTCCGACGCTCCTCGCCGATCGTGTTTCCGCCGTCGACGGTGATCACCTGGCCGGTCACGTACGAGGCGCCGGGCGAGGCGAGCCAGGCGATCGCGGAGGCCACTTCGTCGGGTGTTCCGCTGCGGCCTACCGGCACCAGTTCGCCTTCGAGCACCTCGGACTCCAGCTGCGAGCCCGTCGCAATCCAGCCCGGTGCGACCACATTCGCGGTGATGCCTCGACGCGCCTCGTCCACCGCCACGGCTCGCGTGAGACCCACCAGACCCGCCTTCCCGGCAGCATAAGCGACGTCACCGCGAGTGGCCATTGCGGCGCCCGAGACACTTGCGACGGTGACAACTCGACCCCACCCCGCGGCGCGCATCCCGGGGAGGAGTGCTCGGGTGACCAGGAACGCGCTCGAGAGATTCAGGGCGAGGCTGGCATCCCAGTCCTCAGGCGACATGGACGAGTCGCCTGACAGCATCTCGCTGCCGGTGACGACCATTCCCGCGTTGTTGACAAGGATGGTCGGGGCAAGCCGCAGCTCGGCAAGCGCCGCCGAGAGAGCGTCAACCCCCGCGGCCGATTCCAGTCGCGCGATGACCCCCACCGCATCGATGCCGCCCTCGCGGAGCTCGGCCACTCGGTCGTGGAGGCGTTCGCTCGTCGCCGTGATCACCACACGGGCACCCTGCTCGCCCAGCGCTCGCGCGGCCGCGAAACCAATGCCCGTGGCGCTGCCCGCACCGGTGACCAGGGCCGTATGTCCGTCGAGACGCCACACGGTTACTCCTCTGCCGACTCGACGCCCCGCACCCGCAAGGCAACGGGAAGAGCGATGATCACGATAAGCGTCGCGAGCGCGAACGCCGCCACAAAACCAAAGCCCGCGGTGGCACCAAAGGCGTTAAAGAGGAGCCCCGCGATCGCGATCGACGAGGCCGCACCGGCCAGGTCGGCGATCGACATGGCGGAGGAGTTGAACCCTTGGTCGCCCGGGGTCGAGTGCGCGAGCACGAGCGTGGAGATTCGTGGATAGGTGAAGCCCATCCCCATGCCCGCCACGAGCCACCCGGCGGCCGCGACATACGGGGACAGGAAGAAGATGGCCGTGATCAACTGCGTTGCGATGCCCAGGATCATCAAGACGGCACCGAGCCGCACGACGAACTCATGTGACACCCGCATGCCGAGGCGGCCCTGAATGTCTGACCCCACCGCCCACGACACCGCCCCCACGGTGAGGATGAGCCCCGCCAGCCACGAGGGCAAGCCGTAACGATCGTTGAGCAAGTACGGCTGGTACACCTCGACGGCGAAGAATGACGCAGCCACGACGCCTCGAAGTAGCACGGTCGCGGGTAATCCGTGGCGTGCAGTCAGGGTTCCTCGGGGCAGAAGCGGGCGCACGGCGACCACCACAACCGCGAGTCCGATCAGGGCAACCAGCCAGGCCCAGTCCCCCGCGGCGCCGCCCAGCGAGATCGCGAGAGCACCCACGGCCACCACGATCGACAGCGGCACGGCCCAGCGGGAGCCCGCGGCATCCACCTGCTCCACCGGCAACCCCAGGAGGTGACGCAACGACGGCAGAATCGAGCCCGACGCCAAGACCACCAGCACACCCACACCGAGGAACACCCAGTGCCAGCCAACCGTGTCCGCGACGATACCCGCGAACGGTGGGCCGATGAGCGAGGGCAGGACCCAGGCCGCCGCGAACACCCCAAAAATGCGCGGATGCAGCGCCGGCGGGTACAGCTTGGCGACAACCACAAACAACGCGACGTTGATCGCGCCCGAGCCCAGCCCCTGCAGGAACCGCCCCGCTACAAACACGCCCATGCTCGTGGCCGTGCCGGAGAGAAGGAGCCCGAGCACAAAGATGCCAATCGCCACCACGAGGGGTCGTGCCGGTCCACCGCGGTCGGAGAGGTACCCGCCGGTCACGGTGCCCACGATGCTCGCGGCGAGTGTCGCCGAGAAGGCCAGCGCGTAGAGCGTCTCGCCGTTAAGGTCGCGGCTGATTGTCGGCATGATCGTCGTGACCGCAAGAGTCTCGAACGCGCCCAGAAAGATGAGCGCGTTCGCCCCGATCGTCGTCCAGCGCAGGCTCGGCGACATGAGCCCGGTGGGTGTGGTGGAGGATGGTGCGGTCATCAGGCTTTCTGGGTTGGTCAGCCTTCCACTATCGCACGTCGAGCGCTCGCGCGAGCAGCTCCTCGCCCAGCCCGTCACGAATGACGTCGCGGTCGCCGGTCGGTTCGAAGCCTGCCGCGAGATACACCCGACGCGCGGTGTCGTTGCCGTCCGCGACCCACAGCGCGATGCGGGTGGCGCCGCCGGCGCGGGCGACCTCGACGAGGTGCGCGAGGAGCTGGCCCGCGATACCCTGGCCCCGAGCATCCGGCCGCACCCACATGGCCACGATCTCGCGACCGGATGGCAGCCTGCGGTCCCCGATGAGGGTTGCCGTGGCGACCGGGCGACCGTCGAGGTACGCGATGACGGTGACCGCTGACTGGAGGCGGACCTTCCACGTCCATCGGGTGAAGGCCCGTTCCCTGTCGAACGTGGACGCGAACGCGTCGGGCGAATCGCGCAGGGCATCCAGGCGCAGCTGACGATAGAGCTTCCACTCGTTAGGGGCCACTCGCCGAATCACGACGCTCGTCATGAGCCCCTACGCTACTTGAGCTTGCCGCCCACCTTCGCGAGGGCCTGCGCGTAGGCCTCGGTCAAGAGCGTGGTGGTGTCGAGAGAGAGCTCCGCTCCGCGGCCCAAGCGGTCGCCCACATCGTGGAGGCCCGTGATCGCCGAAGCGAGCTTGGGACTCATCTTCTTCTTCTCGACCAGCCCCTTGAGCACGTACGGAATCGTCAGGCTGCTCGGCAGGTCGTTGTGCTGGGCGAGGGTGCGCACCTCGAGCTCGAGGGCGATGCGGCTCTGGAGCAACCGCAGTCGTGGGTCGGTCACGGGCGCCTTCTCGTAGAGCGGGCGCGAGAGATCGGGAGCCTCGGTGGCGGCGGCAACGTCACGCTTGAGGGCGGCGGCATCCCGCTCGTCCACCCGCGGGAGTGGGCCAGCCGGCCCCGCGGATGCAGGCGCCGTGCGCACCCCGTACTCGCCGAGCAACACGCGGTGCGTGCCAAACGCGAGCAGGAGGGATGCGAGTGTCACGAGAATCAGCTGGAACGTCACGTCCGCCGCGGTACTGCCAAGCCACGGAGCGGCGGCGGCGGGCGGACCGGTCGTGACCGTGACGGTGCCGGGTCCACCACCCTCGACGATGGTCTCGTCCTGGGTCACGCGCGGTTCCCGAGTCGACACGGGTGCCGCAGTCTCGCGCACCGTCGTGGTCACCGGGTCACCCGGGATCGGCGACGACACCACCGTGGTGCTCTCCGCGACCGTCGTCTCTGGCGTCACGGCCCCCCACACGATCGCGGTCAGCCCGGCTGCGAAGGCCAGCACCCCCACGGTCGCGGCAATCCGATCGGCCTTCTGGCGCGCGTTGGTGTTGAACACTGGCATAGGGTTCCCCGTTCCCTCGTCGTGCCACCATTGTCACCCGAATGGGGGTAGACCGCTGCTTTGTGTTTGCTGGGCAGCGGCTGGTCACTGTCTGGACACCCGCAGGTAGAATTAGTTTTTTGCTTATATTTTGTGCAAATTAGCGATAACCTAATGTCATGAAACTCCCGGTCGCGGCCGTCATCGGCGACATCGTGAAGTCGCGCGCACGCGGCGATCGCGAAGACACCCAGCAGCACCTCGAGACCGCTCTCCGTGATGCGAGCGCTCGAGCGAACGCGCTCGAGCCACTCCGCCCCACGGCGGGCGACGAGTTCCAGGGGCTCTTCGCGACGGTCGCGGATGCCGTGCGCGCGACGTTTCTGGTGCGCGTGCTGTTGCGGGAGGGCATCGACTGTCGCTTCGGAATTGGACTCGGAGATCGCACCCCCCTCCCCTCGGAGGTGACGGGTCTGCAAGACGGATCGGCGTGGTGGTCGGCGCGCGCAGCTATCGTGGAAGTGAAGTCGAGGGAGACGCGCGGCGCTCGAGGACTCAGGACCTGGTTCGTTCCCCACGGGGATGCACCGAGCTCCGACCTGCTAAACGCCTACCTGATCTCCCGCGACGAGCTCGTGTCGAGGCTGGATGATCGGGGGAAACGCATCGTGATCAACACCATCGACGGTCTCACCCAATCGGAGATCGCGCAGCGCGAGGGGGTCACGCAGTCGGCGATCTCCCAGTCCATGGCCCGCAACGGCATTCACACGATCCTCGCGGGCGTCGAGCTCGCCGGCCGCGGAGCCTGACCATGTGGCTCGCGGCCCTGCTGTTTGTTGCCATCGGACTCGGCGATCTGCTTCGACCACGTGACGACGTGCGCCGACCGTGGCGCGCAGTCATCTCGGCTGCCGCCGGCACGGCGCTCGCTGCGGTGCCCATCGCGCTCGCGTCGACCCCGTGGGCGTGGCTGGCGCTCGTGGCCGTGGTGACCCTCGCGTGGAACCCGGGCTCCACGCTGCTGCCCTCCCGTCTCGCGCTGCTCCCGGTGGTGCTCCTCGCGGTGGTGGTGCTGCTCGCGCTGGCGTTTCCGCACGTGGTTCCGGCGCCCGCGGGGGCGCTCGGCGCCTGGTTTGGTGAGCTTCCTTATGGGGCGTTGGCGGGGACATCCCTTGATCGGGCCGCGCTGCTTGTGGGCTATTCCGTCTTTCTTGTGCAGTCCGCCAACCGGGTTGTGGTTGCGGTGCTCGACCTCACGGACGCTCGTCTTCAGCGCGGCTCGCTGCAGCTGAAGGGCGGTCGAATCATCGGGCCGCTGGAGCGACTGTTTATCCTCTGGATGGCGGTGGCCGGGCAGGCGCTCGCCGTCACGGCGATCATCGCCGCCAAGAGCATCCTGCGGTTTCCGGAAATTCGTGATTCGGGCAAGGGCAGCGCGCGTGGCGTGCTCGCGGAATACGTGCTGGTGGGCTCGCTCGTGAGCTGGGGCTTGGCGCTGCTCATCGTGCCAATTCATTAGTCCATGGCTAATACTCACGGAACATAAGCGATGCACTTATGTGACGGCGTGCGAGACTGTCCCCAGACCTAAGGAGGCCCATGGCCGAGCAGTCCGACCCGCGTGTTGGTGTCTACATCGACTTCGACAACATCGTCATCTCGCAGTACGACCACGTGCACGGCCGAGGCAGCTTCATCAAGGAGAAGGCTCGCGGTGCCACCGGCAAGACCCTGGATCGCCTGCAGGAGGCGACGGTCGATATCGGCGCGGTGCTCGACTTTGCGTCATCCTTCGGGGCCGTCGCCATCAGCCGCGCCTACGCCGACTGGGCAGCGCCCGCCAACAACCGCTACCAGAAACAGCTCATCGATCGAGCGGTTGACCTCGTGCAGCTGTTCAACACGGCCGGCACCAAAAATGGTGCAGACATCCGCTTGGCGATCGACGTTGTCGAGGACCTGTTCCGCCTCGACGACATCACCCATGTCGTGATCGTCGCCGGTGACAGCGACTACATCCCGCTCGCCCAGCGCGCACGCCGGCTCGGTCGTGTGGTGGTCGGCATTGGGGTAACAGGCTCGACGAGCGCGGCGTTCAAGAGCGCCTGCGACGAGTTCTCGTACTACGAGGATCTCCTCGACGAGACGGATGCCCCAGCTCCCGCACCGTCGTCGGTCGCGACCCCCGCGGACGATGCCCCCGAGCCCGACCCCGCGCGGGCCGCCGCGGACCTGGTCGTGCGCGCACTGCGTGTGACGCGACGCGACGACAACGTGGATGGGTGGGTTGCCGCATCCGCCGTGAAACAACAGATGAAGCGCCTCGACGCGAGCTTCGACGAGAAGAAGCTGGGGTTCAAGTCGTTCACCGACTTCGTGAAGTCGGTGGGCTCGGTCGAGCTGCAGGAGGATGGCCAGGCTCGACGGATGCGCCTGACCGGGCGCGCGTAGCATCCGTGTCGGCGGCCGGCCCTAGGCTTTCGCTGCCATGGGTGCAATGAACGAGTTGATCAACGAGTCCGCGGTCGTTGGCCTCGCGGAGCAGTTGGAACGTGCGGGCACGGAGCCGCTCCCGAGCGTTCGCGCCAGCGCGATTGCGCTCGACGACCTCAGCCTGCGCGAGCGGAGCGACCGGGTCAGCGCCGCGATCATCGCCGACCTGGGCGACTACAACACCGTTCAACGGGTGGTGCGTGGTGCGCTGCGCACACCGACGTTTCGTGGGTGGACGATGTGGCCCGTCGGCGAAGCCGTCACCACCACGGCACTTGTCGACGGAGGCGTCTTCGAGGATGCACTCGCCCTGCAGGCCGAGCTGACTCCCCGTCTGTCGAGCGAGTTCGCGATCCGTCGACTGCTCGCCGCCGACCTCGACCGGGCGCTGGAGGTGGTGGGCACGTGGACCTCCTCCCCCGACGAGCATGTTCGTCGGCTGGCCAGCGAGGGCACCCGCTCCTACCTGCCGTGGGCCATCCGTGTGCCCGCGCTGCTGGCGCACCCCGAGGCGACGATTCCGATACTGGATGCTCTCTACCGCGACGAGAGCGAGACGGTGCGCCGATCTGTTGCGAACCACCTGAATGACCTCGCGCGCACCCACCCGGAGCTGGTGGTGGCGACCGCCCGGCGTTGGCTGGACGCGCCCGACGACAACACCGCTCGGCTCGTGCGGCACGCACTGCGCACCCTCATCAAGAAGGGCAACCCCGACGCACTCGACCTGCTCGGCTACGGGAGCGTGTCGGTTGTGGTGTCACGCCCCACGCTCGATACCCCGGTAGTACACCTCCCCGGCCACCTGCGGTTCGACGTGGAAGTGACCAACACGGCAGACACGCCAGCGACACTTGCAGTTGACTACGCCATCCACTTCGTCAAAAGCAACGGCACTCTCGCCGACAAGGTGTTTAAGCTCGCCTCAACCACCCTCGAGCCCGGCGAGACCGCGCGCTTCTCGAAGCGGCATGCGTTCCGCCAGATGACCACGCGGGTGCATTACTCCGGAACCCACGCTCTCGAGATTCAGGTGAACGGCGAGCGCCACGGCACCGTGGAATTCGAGATCGTCGCCTGACGACTAGTCGGCGGTCACCTTGCCCAGGAACGCCAGCATCGAGTCGAGCGCCACGTGCGCGTTCTCGAAGTCGAGGTGAAACTGGTACTCGTGCGGCATGGCGGGCTCGGTGTCATCGGGGAAGAAGAGCTCCGTGACATCCACGCCCAGCCCGCCCAGGCGCTCGGCCATCGGCTTCGACTGGGTCGCCGTGAGCGGGTCGCCGTTGCCCCCGGAGATCCAGGTGGTCGGGAAGTCGCCGGTCACGTCATCCAGCGTCGACATCAGTTCGCCGCCGACGGTGTTGGACCAGTCCTTGGTGCCGAGGTACGACCACAGCGCGATCCGGAACCCCCATCCGCCGAGTCCGGGGGCATCGGGGATGCCCGACACGTCGTAAATGCCACAGTTGAGCATCACGCCCCGCACCTGCTCGGGCTTAAGGCTCGGCTCGATGCCCACCTTCTCCGCGTAGGCAGGGTTGGTGATCATGGTCGCGAGCTGGCTCGTGTACTGGGAGCCGGCCGAGTCGCCCGCGATGACGATGCGGTTGGGGTCGATGCGCAGGTCGCTCGCGTTGTCGACGAGGTAGCGGAAGGCATCGTTGAGTTGGCGCACCGCGGTCGGGTAGGTCGCCTCGGGCGCGACGGTGTAGTTGAGCGTGACGACCGTGTAGCCCTCAGCGGCGAGGATTCGCGCGTACGGGTCGACGTTCTCCTTGCTGCCCGAGATCCACGCGCCACCGTGAATCCACACCACGGTCGGCAGTGGCCCGGTGGTGCCGGACGGCGAGAACACGTCGAACGTCGTGTCGGTGCCCTCGTCGGCATACGCAAGGTCGAGCGTTGCATCGATGCCACTCTCGGGCGCGTACTTGTTCATCTCCGCGACCGTCTTGTTCGCGTCATCCTCGAACAGCGCACGGATGAGCAGGGCCGCCGGCCAGGGACTCACCACCCACACGACCGCGGCAATCACCCCCAGCCCCAGCAGTGCAACCGGAATGTAATGACGCGGCCTGCGGATCCACGAAGTCATGCCTCCACGCTATCGGTGAGCACGACTCAGGCTAGACAGGGCGTACCACCGTGTTGCTTGGTGTGCGACCGACCTTCTTGGTTTCGCGCGAGAGCTCCGCTGCCCAAGGAGGCTAGCCGCGGCCACTCTGCCGGGACTCGATCTCAGCCGAACCGCGCGAAGTGCATCTCGCCCGCCGATACATTGGAACCGAAGAATCGGATACGACCTTCGATCCAGAGGTTCACAAGTTGCCGCATGGGTTCGGTGGTTGCAAGATCCGAGATCGTACTGGTCTGCGAACCCGGCTCGCCACGTAGAACTGAGATGGCACTCGCGACCCACTCCGGCATTCTTTCGCGCCCCGACCGGTGACGTCCGTAGATTGAACGCGGGTCGTCCTCCCCAGCAAGTGCCTCAATCACTGGAAGAAGCAGAAGAAGGGTTAGTCCAGACGGGCGTTCAGAACTACGTATTGCGTAAATAATAATGGTCGCGATGGAGCTCCGGGACAGGGCCGGGAACCTATGGTCCAAAGTTCCGGAAATAATCCCAGCGGCGACGGAATCGGCGTCTGATTCCTCAAGCCCCGTACTGTTATTTCCCATCACCAAAAAGAGTGGCGCAACGGGTATGTCACCTACAAGAGGTGAAGCCTCTGTGTCAGACCCGAAGAGGGCCACCAGCCCGAACTTGCTAACAACGTCCCGGGTTGAGAGATTGCCCGCTCCGAGGCTGGCAATAGCGGCCCACTGACTTCTTTCGGACTCAACCTGCGCCTCCAATAGGGCAAAGTCCCTGAGATCGCTGGTCCAATCTGCCCAGGGCGCTAGGGCATGCTGACCCCTCAGCGAGCGGTCGGCGTTGACGGGATAACCCCACGCGATGGAAAGCGCGCGAATCCTGGTGTCAGGGTTTGCGGCAGCCGCTTCCAAGTGCCGTCGCATCGAGTCTTGGATTGAGGGTACGTTCTCCTCCGAGGCGAGTTCCAGTTCGCTCAGTATTCGAAGTACCCTGCCCATGTGCTGAGGATCGCCGACCATTCGATCTGTGTTGACGAGGATCATCACCACTTGGCGCACTAAATCGTCTATCAAGTTCGGGTGCGGCACCAAGAAGTTCAATGACGACGCCAAGAACTGAGCCTCATGGGACGCCCTAACAGGCGCGACGGTGCGGTTCTGCTTCAGTGAATCAAGCGTTAGTCTGCAGAACTCATCGGCCCCGTTCTCGGTATGTTTCCCGAGGATCTGAAGTGCGAGTTGATGAACAATGGAGGCCGTACCTAAGGCGATCTCGGAATGGAGTTCATCGAACAGCTTGTCCGCACTAGTGCACTCCTGAACCAACTGGCTTGCCGCGAAGTACTCCAAGAATGTGCGGTGGGTGAAGCTATACAGGTCCGCCCCAACTTCCGATAAAACCCAAGCTCGGCCCTTGCAAAAGTCAACGAACTGATTGGCGGCGTCCTCGGCTTCCTCGACCTCCTTGAAGCGCTTCGCGAGCAAATACTCAGTCATGATGCCGACAAGTTTCGCTCTACTCACTCCGGACTGGGCTTCGGGGTCCCTGTACATTTTGAGCGCAAGCACCCTCATTGCTCGCTGCACGTGAGCGTCAAAAGGCAGCGCCATCTTTATGTTGCGCTGACGATCCCAGCGATCAAGTAGGAGATTGGCGCACTTTTCGTAAACGTCGGGGCGATTTTTGGGAATGTACCGCTCACTTGCGTAGATTCCACACATAAGCGCGAGCATTAGGGGATTCACACGCAGGTCGTGCACGAAGCGACTGTCTTCCATGAACGAATCGGTCAGCACGAGTTGACGATCTCGTTCAACGCTCTCGTCCAGAGCGAACCAGTTTGATGCATATTTCTCGACTTGTTGTTTTGTGAAATCGGCCAGTTCGGCTACCGGAAAGAGATCGGGATCTAGAGGTGCGTCCTCATAGCCAACCCTGCGACTTGTCACAAGCAGCGGAACCAACGGATACCGGTTAGCGAATCCTTCGACAGCGGAAACCACTTGACGACGCAGCGAAGTTTCAAGGAGTTCATCAAGCCCATCAAAGACAACGCGTGCGCGGCCCGAAACGAGTAGATGATGAACGGCCGCCGGGGGTGCCTCAAGCGAGAGGATTGTTCGCGACTCTTGCTCAATGAACTCGACGATCGAAAGTGGATTGCGCCCGACTAGGTATGGTGCATAGTCTCGTAGGACCACTAGAAATGGAACATCTGCTCCGTTCGCACCGGTCGCAATGTCGAATACCAGCTTCTGCGAAAGTGTCGACTTGCCACCGCCGGGATTACCTACGAGAACAGCTCTCACGCTCCGCGCGAGCGCGTCCGCGACCGAGCACAACTCCGGTTCTCGTTCAGTTGCAGCGTCTCCTATGGGCTGAAACCTGATTTCTACGTCGGGTTCCACGAAAAGGTCCTGATAAGGCACCCGACGAGTGGTTCCTGCGTGTGGCAGGCTCATGTTGGCGTGCTTTGCAGCAACGAGAGCTTTGTACTCGCGCGCGAAGGCGTTGGCGGCAGCGCGTCCCTCCAATCCGAGCGCGAGCGACAAGTCTGCACCCGCCCTTGCGACGACTGCCGCGCTCGTCTTCACGAGTTCTGCTTCCAAGCGCGGCGAGAATCCGACCGTCGCAGAAGTCGCATCGATCGCCTCCATTACCTGGGCAATCACGTGGCTCTCAATTGCTTCCACAGATGAAGAACTAACTTGCGCGTCCCAAACAGACGACAGTGATTCGCTGAGGCTGACGCGAGCGAGGTCAAGCAAATCGTCGCCCGGCAGTCCGAATCGCTGCCCTAGAAAGGCCCTTGTGTAGAGAGAAGCGATTACTCCGAAAGAACTGGACCTGAAGAACGCAGCAAGATGCTCCGATTCGTCGTCCGACAGATCCAACGATTGGGTCGTGTGCGGGATGCTCCGTAGCGCGTTCTGACGCGCATGCTTGGTCGCCTTCTGTTTCGCGACTCCCACTGTCCAACCGCAAATCTGGACAACAGTTCCACCAACTACTTCTGCGACCACGGATGCCGTCAGGGGGTCCATCTCGTACCTCTCCAGTCTGGGCAACACCCGCAAACTAATGAGCACAATACATGTTTGACCCGATTCGGCGGGTGTCGGCGGCGGTCGCGATTCCGTTTTCGGTGACCATCCCGCGCGTGTGTTTGCCGAGCCGCCAGGCGTTGCGTACGCCGGTGACCGTGGGGTCCGGCCAGTACACCCGGCCAGTCGGCAAGGCGGCGGCGAGACTGCCCTACGTCAAGGCGCTGCTCGAGATCTCGCGCGTCGAATCTGTGGTGCGGGCATCCTCAAGGGTCATTCCGGCAGCCACCAGCGCGAGACCGCGGTGGGCGCGGGTCGTGAAGATCATGATGACGGTGGTAACCCCGAGGGCGAGAGTGGCGGCATCCGCCAGGGGGTGGCCCACGGCATCCAGCACCAGGACGCCAGCGAATCCGGAGAACGTGCGCACCAGCCGGGCGAGCCAGCGTGGGCGCCATCCGCCGCGACCACGCAGCTGGACGGCGTGCTCCCCCATTGTGGAGGCGGTGGCCAGCACCGTCGCGAGCTGGGCGCCCACGGCAACCGCGGTGCCGATCCACGCCTGTGCGGTCTCGTCAAGAGCATCAATCACCGGCCCACCTTGCGCGACCTGCAGCAGACGGATGCCCAGCGCAACCACCAGCGACAGCAGCAGCACCACGATGACATCGCACGCCATGCCGAGCACCCGACGCCCCGCGCGGATCCCGCGCGGCTCCGACACGACCGCCGAGTCGCGCCGACCCCGCAACACCACGAGCGCCACCAGCGACCCGAGCACCGCGCCGGTGGTGTTCGTCATGAGGTCGCCCACCGAGAACAGCCGGTACGCGCACGGGTAGATTCCCCAGATGCCGGTGAGTTGCGTGGTCTCGACAAAGAGCGACACGGCGAAGCCCACGAGTGCCGCGCGGGCCACACCAAAGCGGAACAGGGCCCGCAGCAAGAAGCCGAGCGGCATAAAGAAGATGACGTTGAACACGACGACCTGGAGCGCCGCGTTGGAGAGGAGGCTGCCCCCGTCGGCCTGCTCGGCGATGATCGCACGGAAGTCGCCCAGGGGGGTCGAGCTGCGTGCCGCGGCACTCGTAGTCCATCGAATCTGGCGCGGGAAGGGTGGTGTAGGTGAGGATCGCGATGCTGCTCACCAGCAGTGCGGCCCACCCTATCGTCCGCCAGAACGTGATGCCCCCACGCCGTCGGTAGCTCACAAAAACGAACGGCACAAACACGAGAATCGCCAGCACCGCCCCGATGACTACGGCGATCACGCCGGGTGTTATGCGATCCATGACGGACCGACGTTAGCAGAGCGCGCGGCGCCTACTGGTCGAGATGCAGCGTCGCTCGGTAGTGGCACGTGACGAAGTAGGCGGCCACGGCGCCGAGCGCATGCCAGACCGCGTGACCATACGCGAACCCGGCAGGGTTGCAGAGCACCGGCGTCTGGTCGAGCGCCCAGATGACATACGCGACCACCATCGTGCCGAGACCCGCGTAGACCCAGCGCACGCGAAGCGACGTGAGCGGGTGGCCCGTGACGCGCGGGGTGAGTTCGAGGATGATGCCGGGCAGCAGGAGCAGCGCGAACAGGATGCGCCGGGCATCCGGGTACACCGCCTGCACGACCCCCAGCACCACAGTGAGGCCCACGAACCAGAACACGGATGCCCGCCCACTCAGCCGCCCGGACCGCCACAATGCCCCCAGCGCCAGCAGCAACCCGAACGTGTACATCGAGAAGATGTCGAGGAACTGCCCCACGAAGGTGAGGGTCGCGTGGCAGACGAAGCTTGAGGCTCCGATGAACACCATCGCGAGACCCGCGAGCGGGATGAGGGTGCGCTCCCTGCTCGGAGGCACCGTGCCCAGCGCCGCCCACAGGCCAAGCACCACGAACACCAGCGAACTGAGTGCCGCGTAGAGTTGCTCGGGCACGCCCCCCGCGGCCGGCTCGCAGAAGCATCCGGTTTCGACGCACGTGGCCGGCGGGAGCCCGACCATCAAGGGGATGAGTGCGACCGCGAGCGCGGCAACACCCACCGTGAGCAGGACCGCGACGGCAAGCCGCGGCGCCACACCCCACTGCAGCCTGCGCCGTTCGCCCATGACGAGAGGCTACTGCGCCCCCTACGCTGGGAGCATGTTCTCCTCCTGACGCAGTGCTACCTCACCTGTCGGTCACACCCCTAGGAGAACCATGCCCACAATCCGCGCCTACCGTCCATCCGACGAGGCACGCTGGCTGCAGTGCCGAGTCCTCGGCTTCCTGCCCACGAACTACTACGACGACGTCAAGGTCGCCAAGACCAGACTGATTCCCGGGAGCATCGAGCTAGTTGCCGAGGACGGTGGCGAGATCGTGGGCATTCTCGATGTCGAGATCGACGGGGATGCCGCCACCATCGACACGATTGCCGTGCACCCGTCTGCCCAGAGGCGCGGCATTGCGAACGCCCTGCTCGACGAGGCGCTGCGACTACTTCCCCCGACGGTTCGGACCATCGACGCGTGGACCCGCGAGGATGCCGCCGCGAACGCGTGGTACGTGTCGGCCGGGTTCCACGAGAACTACCGCTACCTGCACGTCTACGTCGGCGAAGGTGACCCGCCGCTCCCCGGCCCGCCTGGGATGTCGGCCGCGATCAGCTCGTTCCACCACGCACCCATCGAGCGCGAGTCCGAGGTGCGCGGTGCCTATCGGCGCGTGTATGTCTGTCGGCAGTACCTTCGTGGCCTCGACGGGATCACATCGACAAACTAGGGTGCGCCGCGCCCGTGCCGCTTACCCGCCGCGAGCGCGGCCGGCACATCAGCAATACTCAGCGGCGGCTCGGCCAGCGGGGGTAGCCCGGTAGCGCGGAGGCCATCGAGCCACAGTGCGAGGTAACGACGCCACAACTCGGGCGCCGAGGGTGGGCTCATCGCGTAGGCGACTCCCATCATCGCGAAGATGGGTGCGGCGTCGGTGGGCGATGCGTCGGACCGGATGCTCCCGGCCCGCTGCGCACGGTCAAAGAGCTCGGTAACGGCAACCACGAGGGCCTCTCGCAGGGGCGCACTCTGGGCGGGTCCCCGTTGCTGGATGAGCGTCTCGTGGAGACCGCGGTTATGCGACATCCGTTCCACCGATGTCTCGAAGAAGGTCTTGAGTGCCTCCCACGGGTCGTCAATCAACAGGGCGTCCTGGGCATCCGTCACCAGCTGCTCCGACGCCTCGCTCAGAATTTCCGCGGCGAGTTCTTGCTTGTTGGCAAAGTGGCGATACGCGGTTCCCGTGCCCACGCCCGCCGCTTTGGCGACATCGTCAAGGGTCGCTTCCAGGCCCTGCTCGGCAAACACCTCGCGCGCGGCGGCGAGCAAGCGGGCGCGATTTCGGGCCACATCCTTGCGGATCGGCTTCGTCGCGCCCGTGCTCGTCATCGCAACCTCATGCTCCGATTATCGCTGGCTCGGTGGGGTGTTCGTTGTGCAGCCGCCCCGGCTTCAGCACAATTGCCGTCACGATTGCCCCCAGCAAGAAGAGCCCGGCGGCGACAACAAAGGCAACGGTGTCGCCGTGCACGATGGCGTCGGCGGCCGACGTGGCCTCGGGCTTTGTGAGTCCCGCGATGAAGTCGGAGGCAACACTCGCCGCGATGCTGTTGATGATGGCGACACCCAGCGCCCCACCCACCTGTTGCACGGTACTGACCAGGGATGAACCAACCCCGGTGTCTTCGGGTCGCAGTCGCGACGTGGCCAGGTTGGTGCTCGTGGGGATCGCGAGGCCCAGACCCAGACCGAGCAAGATGAGGCTGGGGAGGATGTGCGCGACGTAGTCATCCTCGAGGGTGATTCGCGTGAGCAGCAGCACCGCGATCGAACCGAGCACGAGCCCCGCGGGCACCGTGATCTTCGGCCCGACGTAGCGTGCCAGCCGGGGGCTGATGACAATCGCTGTCGTCGCGAGAGCGATGGGCAGTGGCAAGAACGACAGGCCCGTCTGGGCAGCGCCATAACCGAGAATGCCCTGCACGTAGAAGGCGAGAAGGAACACCATTCCGAGCATCCCGGCCGTGGCGAGCAGCATGCCCAGGAGGCCGCCGCCGCGCTGACGATCGAGGATGACTCGGAGTGGCAGCAGCGGTCGAGCGATGCGCGCCTGCATCACGAAGAAGACCACGAGCAGGATCACGCCCGCAGCGAGCAGACCAACGGTCAGGGGAGAGTCCCAGCCATCCTCGCCCACCTGTGCGAAGCCATAGACGAGTGCAAACAGGCCACCACTCACCGCGAGAGTGCTGGGGATGTCGATGCCCGCCTTGTCGGTTGACCGCACGGCGTGGCCCAGCAGGATGAGGGCACCCACGATCGCCGGAATCGCGAAGAACAGGTTGATGTACATGGTCCAGCGCCAGTCCAGGTACTCGGTGAGGGCACCGCCCACGAGCAGTCCGATCGTGAGGCCACCAATTCCGATCGCACCAAAGACGCCGAACGCGCGGGCTCGCTCACGAACATCCGTGAAGGTGGTGGTGAGCAGTGCCAGTGCCGCGGGAGCAAGCAGCGCCGCGAATGCGCCCTGCACCGCCCGGGCGGTCACCAGGGCTTCAAAACTCCAGGCGGCTCCCCCGACTGCGGACGCCACGGCGAAACCGGCGAGGCCGACAATAAAGACGTTCTTGCGGCCGAAGCGATCAGCCAGGCGCCCGCTCAGCAGCAGGAGGCTCGCGAACGCGAGCGAGTACGCGGTGATGACCCACTGCCTGCTCGAGTCCGAGAAACCCAACTCCTCCTGGGCGCTGGGCAGCGCGATGTTCATCACGGTGCCGTCGAGCGCGATCATGGTCTGCGCGAGTGCGATTGTCGCGAGTATCCACCATCGCCGGGCAAACTGTCGGGCCGTGTCTGCGGCGGATGCCACGGCTTCCGTTGTGGTCATGGGATGCTCCTTGTGCTCGTCCAATACGGAGCTACCATCTCCGTATTGGACGACGGTACCACAAAGTGGAGACAACCACTCCATTTTATCCTGCGTGAATGTCGCGGGCGCGCTATCCCCCGGCCGCCCCCGGTGTATACGCTGTCCACATGGCGCGACTGATCTTCACTGGGCTTCTCTCCCTCGACGGCTACATCAACGACCCCGAGGGCAACTTCGACTGGGCCGAGCCCAGCGAAGATGTTCACCAACTCGCCAACGACCTCGATCGCACCATTGGCACTCACGTCTACGGTCGTGGCCTCTACGAGACGATGGTCGCGTGGGAGACTATGCCGCCCGGTCACCCCATCCTTGATGACTACGCGCAGATTTGGCGCGCGGCCGACAAGGTGGTGTTCTCGCGGACACTGGCGGATGTGGCATCCGAACGCACCACGCTCGTGCGCGAGTTCTCCCACGACTGGCTGGCAGAGCTCAAGGCCACGGCCACCAAGGACATCGGCATCGGTGGCCCCACTCTCGCCGCGCAGGCATTCGACCTGATCGATGACATTAAGCTGCTCGTCTACCCCGTGATCGTGGGCGGGGGCACCCGGTTCTTCCCCGCGGGCGCCGGCGCCGAACTGACCCTCGCCGAGACTCGAGTGCTCGAGAACGGCGTGATCTTCATTCACTACAGAAGGGACGCCTAGTGCGCTTCACGCTCCTGATGAGTTACTCCGAGGCCGGCGGTGCCGCGCTCACCCCCGAGCAGATGGAAGCCGGCCGGGTCGAGTTCGACCGCTACGGCGCGGCCCTCAACGAGGCCGGTGTGCTCGTCGCGGCCGAAGTGTTCCAGCCAGTCTCGGCGAGTGTCACGATTCGCGGCGGAGCTGCCGTGGACTCCCGGGACGACGCACCCGAACAGCTCAGTGGGGTGTTCATCATCGACGTGCCCGATGCGGATGCCGCGGTCGAGTGGGCGAAACGCTGCCCGGCCGCTGAGTGGGGAACCATGGTCGTGCGGGCAGCCGCGGTCTCGTTCGAGGACGGCGCCTGGCGGAACTAGCGGCTCAGGTACCCACGTGATATCGCCCGCGCTGCGCGGGCCGAACTGCGGGGATGCTGCGCGCCGCGCCGTGAAACACCCCGCGCGAGCGGCGTGTCGCCACGAAACTCCGCAGTTCGGCACGCAAGGCCCGTGAGCGCGGTCGGCTATCGCGCCGAACCTACGCGGACGCGCCCGCCCGCTCCAGCACCAGCTCGCGCACGCGCGCCGCATCCGCCTTGCCCTGCATCGCCTTCATCACGGCACCGATAACGGCGCCGGCGGCCTGCACCTTGCCGTCGCGGATCTTCTCGAGCACGTCGGGCTGGGCGGCGAGGGCCTCGTCGATAGCGGCGATGAGGGCGGTGTCATCCGACACGACCTCGAGGCCACGCGACTGAACGACCTCGGCGGGGGTTCCCTCGCCGGCGATCACACCCTCGAGCACCTGGCGCGCGAGACGATCGGTCAGGGCACCGGTGTCAATGAGCACGGCGAGCTCGGCGACGTCCTTCGGGGTGACGAGAGTCGAGGCATCCACCCCCTGCGCGTTGGCGATACGAGCAAGCTCGCCCGTCCACCACTTTCGCGCCTGCGCAGGCGCGGCACCAGCGGCGACGGTCTGCTCGATCTCGGTGAGGAGCCCACCGTTCACGACATCCTGGAACTCGAGATCAGTGAAGCCCCACGCCTCCTTGAGACGACGACGACGGATCGCCGGGGCCTCGGGCAGCGCGGCACGCAGCTCCTCGATGAGTTCGAGGGACGGCTCGACGGGCAGCAGGTCCGGCTCGGGGAAGTAGCGGTAGTCGTCCGCGTCGCTCTTGGGGCGACCGGCGGACGTGGTGCCGGTGTCCTCGTGCCAGTGGCGGGTCTCCTGAATGATCGTGCCACCTGCCTCGAGGATGGCCGCCTGCCGCTGAATCTCGTAGCGGATGGCCCGCTCAACGCTGCGCAGGGAGTTGACGTTCTTCGTCTCGGTGCGGGTGCCCAGCTGGTCGCTCCCCCGGCGGCGCAGCGACACGTTCGCGTCACACCGCAGGTTGCCGCGCTCCATCCGCGCCTCGGAGATGCCGAGTGCCACCACGATGTCACGAATCGTCGACACGTACGCCTTGCCGACCTCAGGAGCGTCGGCCTCGGCGCCCTCGATCATCTTGGTGACGATCTCGACGAGCGGAACACCCGCGCGGTTGTAGTCGACGAGCGAGTACTCGGCACCCTGGATGCGGCCGGTCGCGCCTCCGACATGGGTGAGCTTTCCAGCATCCTCTTCCATGTGCGCCCGCTCGATCGCGATCTGCATCACACGACCGTTGGGCAGCTCGATCTCGACAGTGCCCTCGAACGCGATCGGCTCGTCGTACTGGCTGATCTGGTAGTTCTTGGCGAGATCCGGGTAGAAGTAGTTCTTGCGGGCAAAGCGGCTCGACGGCGCGATCTGGCAGCCGAGCGCGAGGCCCAGGCTGATGGATGACTTGATCGCCTGCTCGTTGACCACCGGCAGACTGCCCGGCAGACCGAGGTCAACGGGCGTGATCATCGTGTTGGGCTCGCCGTGCTCGGCGCCGAGGGCGGCCGGGTTCGGAGCATCCGAGAACATCTTCGTCTGAGTGTTGAGCTCGACGTGAACCTCGAAGCCCAGCACCGGCTCGAAGAGTTCGAGCGCTTTGTCGTAGTCCATCAGATCAGCTTTAGCCACCAGACGATTCTAGGTGGCGTTGTGGGGGTCGGTTTCGATACGGCCTGCGGCCTACTCAACCAGCGGCGTGCGCCTGCGGCCTACTCAACCAGCGGAGTGCGCCTGCGGCCTACTCAACCAGCGGCGTGGGCCTCCGGCCTACTCAACCAGCGGAGTGCGCCTGCGGCCTACTCAACCAGCGGATGCTCGACAGCGGGGTGCTAACTGCGCTGGGAGATGCGCACCATGTTGCCCGAGGGGTCGCGGAACGCACACTCGCGCGCCCACCCCTGGTCCATGGGCTCCTGCAGCACCTCGGCGCCGGATGCCCGCAGCGACTCGAACGTTGCGTCAAGATCATCCGCGAGGAATACGAGCATCGGCAGCTCCCCCTTAACGAGCAGCTCGAGCAGGGCATCCCCGTTCTCCTTCGAGCGGCCCGCGTGAGGCACCGAGAGCACAATGCCCACGCCCGGCTGGCTCGGGCTGCCCATGGTGAGCCAGCGGTAATCGCCGTAGGGAACATCCATCACGATCTCGAGCCCAAGCGCCGAGTAGAAGGGAATGGATGCCTCGACGTCGGTCACGGTGATGTTGACGTACTGGAGTGAAACGGTCATGCCGAGACCCTACGCCGGGCGAGCGGTCAGCCGCTTCTCCGATCCTGCTCGGCTACCTTCTCGAAGAACTCGCGGCCGTGGCGGTGCGCCTGCAGACCGTAGTCGAGAGTAAGGCGCTGGTACCGAAAAATCTCGTGGTACTGCTCGGGCAGCTCCATCGCATCGAGCTGGGCCGCGAACTGCTGCAGCTGGGCCTCCTCGGTTCGGATGCGCGTCAGGATGCCGTCCAGAACCTCCTGCCGTTCCGCCGCCGGCAGCAGGCCCAGCAGGTACAACTTGGCGAGCGCGGTGGTCTCGAGATCTCCGGTCGTGGGGGGCGCGTGCATCCACTCGACGAACGCCTCCTGGCCCGCCGCGGTAATGCTGTACGTCTTTTTGCTGCGCCCGTTCTCCACGCTGTCGGCGACGGTCACCAGACCTCGGTCGAGCAGGCTGAGCAACGCGCTGCGGATGCTGCCGAGGCTCGCCGAGTAAAACAGCGAAATCCCCGCCTCGAACTGCTTGTTGAGCGAGTACAGGGTCATGGGGCTCAACAGGAGCAACCCCAGTATCACGTTGCCCATCGCGCCTCCTTATGTTACTACTAGTAACATCACTACTAGATCCTACGGATGGATTCTCACATGCCTGACTTCGCCACGACCGTAACCCGGCACCTCGATGCCGTCACGCGCCGCCGCCGCGGGCTCCCCGCACCCCAGGTGCTGGTCTGGTCGCCATCCCGCGGCATCGACTACTCCTACGGCGATCGCACACTCCCGTTTCACGGCGCAAGCATCGGCAAGGCCGCCACCACGGCTCTCGTGATGCAACTCGTGGATGCCGGGCGCCTGTCACTCGACACCCCCGTCACCACGATCTTGGGGCCGCAGCCCGGACTGTTCCGCGGAGAGCCCACCGTCGGCCAGTTGCTCGACCACACCTCGGGTGCCGCCGACCACTACGAGGATCGGGTCACCACGGGCCCACGGTTCCAGGAGCTTGTAGTTCGTGATCGCGACCACTTCTGGACACCGGAGGAGATGATCGCCTTCACGCGCGATCGCCAGGTACCCGTGGCTGCACCCGGCGAGACGTTTCACTACTCCAACACGGGGTACTTGCTCGCGGGCCGAGTGCTCGAGGAGATCGTGGGCGAGCCGTTCCATCAGATCCTGCGCACCCGCCTCTTCGAGCCCTATGGAATGACCGACGCGTGGCTGATGCACCGGGAGCCGGGCCGAGATATCGCCCCGCTGTGGCTGGGCCGCGACGAGCTCAGCACCGCGCGGAGCGTGAGTCTCGACTGGTCCGGCGGAGGGATCGCCTTCACCCTCGACGACCTCGTGCGCCTGAGTGTGGGCTTGCGCACTGCACCCGGAATCGAGGTCATGTCGACCATGCGTAGTACGTTTCGGCCGGGCATCCGCTACGGAACCGGGTTTATGGAGGTGCGATTCGACGAGCTGTGGTTCCTGCTGCGCGGGATGCCCCGGCCCACGGGTCACATCGGCAGCCTCTCGACGCACATGTTCTATGACGCGACCCACGACACCCACATCGCCATGAACTTCCACTCGACCCGCGAGATGGTGCGGAGCTTCAAGACGCTGATTGTGATCGAGCAGCAACTCGCGCGGATGTAGGGGCCCGTTCTTCTCCGTGACCTGGCGGTGCACGGCGGCCGACCGCGAGAAACTACCCACAGGACTACAGCCGTGTTGGCGTCGCGCTCTCCCCTGTGACGAGCGCCGCGTCGTCCACCGAACCGGGCTCGAGCGGTACATCCGCCTGCTTCTCCGAGCGCACGAGCGCAATACCCGCGAGGATAGCGACACCACCCAGCAACTGGGTGATCGTGAGCGCCTCGCCCAGGAGGATCCAGGCGAAGATCGACGCGAACACCACCTCGAGCAGGCCCACAAACGACATCAGCCGGGAACCGAGCATCTCGGATGCCGCGATACTCGCGACGTACGCGAAGGCCGTGCCAATCACACCCACGAAGACGAGGGGCGCCCACCACGGCAGGTCCGCGCCGAACATCTCGACGCTCCCGAAGCGCGCCGTCAACGGCACGATGCCCAGGCCACCCACAAGCGCGAGTGACAGGGAGCCGAGCAGGAGACCGGCCGCCGCCAAAGCTACGGGAGGGAGCCCATCACTGGGGCGCGCGGCGATCACGTAGTAGGCGGCACAGCCCACGGCGGCGAGACCCGCGAAGAACAGGCCCAGACCATCGGTTGCTCCGAGTGCACCCGGGCCGATCACCAGCACAAGGCCACCAATTGCCACGGCTGAGCCGACAAGAACCACGGCGCGCGGGGCACGACGGGTGGTCACCCAGACGAAGCCCACAAGCAGGAGAGGAGCGAGGTACTCAATGAGCAACGCTGTGCTCACGGGGATGCGCTGGAGGGATGCGAAGTACACGAGCTGTGTTCCTGCCACACCGACCAGCCCCATGCCGAGGATGCGCCAGCGGCCGCGCCACACCGCGGACCAGCGGCCACGCACCGCAACCAGGGCGAACGGGAGCAGCACAAGCGCCGCAATCCCCGCGCGCACCGTCACGGCGGCGGCAGGGCTCCACCCGTTCTCGAGAAGAGGCTTGAGGAACGCGCCGGACGTCGCAAAAGTGAGCGACGCGAGAACCCCTGTGATGAGCCCGCGAGTGGTAGCGGTCGAGCCCATGGATGCCCCTTGCGTCAGGAATAAGGCGGATAACAGTCCTGACAGTAGACTCGTCTCGAATAAGGAGTCAAATTGCATTTTGCCCCTGACACCGAGGCGACCCTCGACTTCGTCGTGGCCCTCGGAAACACCGACCCGACGGCCTCCCGCACGGGCACCGACGAGATCGCCACTCAGGCGCAACTGACCGAGCTACTCGACGCGCACAGCTACTCCGGGCGGATGGCCCGTGACGCCCAGGAGCTCGCCGAAGTGCACGCCACGCGAGACCTCCTTCGCGAGGTCTGGAGTCTCGATCGGGATGCCGCAGCCCTCGAAATCAACCGCATGCTGCGTGATGCCAAGGCACTCCCCTACCTCATGCGCCACGATCACTTCGACTGGCACCTGCACGCCACCTCGTCGGAGGCACCACTCGCCGAGCGCATCCGCGTCGAGGCCGCGCTGGCACTCGCCGACGTCATCCGGTCAGACGAAACCGGGCGGATGCGCGTGTGTGACGCCGACGACTGCACGGGACTCCTGCTCGACCTGTCACGCAACGGATCCAAGCGGTTCTGCAGCGTGCGCTGCGGCAACCGCATGAACCAGATCGCGTTCCGCGAGCGGGGGCGGTGACACAACGCCGCCACGGCGGCACTCAGCCTAGACAACTACCCCAGCTTGGGCGCCTGGGCGTGCAGCGGCCCACCCCACCCCTCCTCGAGGAGACGCTCGAGAGTGGCACCGACCGTGTAGAGGCGTGCATCCTCGCGGGCCGGGGCCATGATCTGGAACCCAACCGGCAGACCATCCTCGGGCGCAAGCCCAATCGGCAGGCTCATGCCGGGCACGCCCGCAAGGTTCGCAGGAATCGTCGTCACGTCGTTGAGGTACATCGCCAACGGGTCGGCCAGCTTGGCCCCAAACTCGAAGGCCGTCGTCGGCGCCGAGGGCGACACCAACACGTCAGCCTTGTCGAACGCAGCCGCAAAATCACGCTGGATGAGCGTGCGCACCTTCTGCGCGCTTCCGTAGTAGGCGTCGTAGTAGCCCGCCGACAGCGCGTAGGTACCAAGGATGATGCGACGCTTGACCTCGGGACCAAATCCTGCCTCGCGGGTGGCCGCCATCACGTCTTCGACAGTTCCGTTCACCTTCGCGCGCATCCCAAATCGCACCGAGTCGAACTTCGCGAGGTTGCTGGATGCCTCGGCAGGCAGAATCACGTAGTAGGCGGCGACCGCGTACTCGAAGTGAGGCGCACTGACCTCGACGATCTCCGCACCGTTCGCGGTCAGGAGCTGCAGGACCTCGTGGAAGCGCTGCGACACCCCAGCCTGGAAACCAGGGCTATCGAGCTCCTTCACCACACCAACCCGCAGACCCTTGAGCGAGTCCGACTGCGCACCCTGGCGAGCCGCTGCGGCGAACGACGGCCACTGGTCGGTAAGCGAGGTGGAGTCGCGCGGGTCGTGTCCGCCGATTACGTCGTGCAGGAGCGCGGCATCCAGCACCGACCGCGAGACCGGCCCGACCTGGTCGAGAGACGACGCGAGCGCAATTGCGCCGTACCGGGAGACCCCGCCGTAGGTGGGCTTGACGCCGACCGAACCGGTGACCGCCGCGGGCTGCCGGATCGACCCACCTGTGTCGGAGCCCAGGGCAAGAGGCGCCTCGAATGCGGCAACTGCGGCGGCCGAGCCTCCACCGGAGCCACCCGGGATACGCCCGAAGTCCCACGGGTTGCGGGTCGGGCCGTAAGCGGAGTGCTCCGTCGACGAGCCCATCGCGAACTCGTCCATGTTGGTCTTGCCGAGCGCGACGAGGCCGGCAGCCTTCATCCGCGCCACGGGAGTCGCGTCGTAGGGCGGGATCCAGCCCTCAAGAATTTTTGAACCGGCGGTCGAGGGCATGCCCGTCGTGCAGAGGACGTCCTTGATGGCGACCGGAACGCCGGCGAGCTCACCCAGCGACTCGCCCGCTGCGCGCCGCGCGTCGATGGCTGCGGCATCCGCGAGGGCCGTCTGCGAGACATGCAGGAAGGCGTGAACGTCTCCGTCGACCGCGGCGATGCGATCGAGATGCGCCTGCGTCGCCTCGACGGACGACACCTCCCCGGAGGACAGCTTGGCGGCGAGATCTGCCGCGGACAGCTCGATGAGACTCACTGCTC
This sequence comes from Rhodoglobus sp., assembly GCA_965279605.1. Classification (GTDB taxonomy): domain Bacteria; phylum Actinomycetota; class Actinomycetes; order Actinomycetales; family Microbacteriaceae; genus Rhodoglobus. The sequence goes on along the minus strand of CBDIIE010000009.1, from coordinate 82,214 downwards.
TTCTCCCAGGATCGCGCTGACAACAAACCGGCTGCCATCATGCTCCGGAGCACCGGCGAGGGCCTCCTCGGTCGTCAGGGTCACACCGGGAACGTCCGGCCGGAAGACGTTGGACAGCGGGATGGGGTGGCTGGTCGCCGGCACATCCGGCGTGGCCACCTCGCTCACCTTCGCGACGTTGTCGACGATCGCGCCCAGCTCGCCCGTCAGGGTCTGGATCTCCTCGGGGGTCAGCGCGATACGCGCCAGGTTCGCAAGATGCGCGACGACATCAGGGGTTATTTCAGACACCGCACAAGTCTACGGGGGGCCGGATGCCGGTCGCGGCGATCAGTTGGGGCGACACTCACTCTCGCCCTGAAGAGTCATGGCCTCCGCACTCACCCGGAAGATCATCAGCTCCCCCACACTGTCGCGTCCCTGCAACTCCACGATGTCACCGACCAGGGTCTGTTCGACGCGATAGCCCCAGTCCTCCCATGCCTCGATCACCTTGGCAACAACACGATCGACGTTCGAGGGCGTCCCTCCCAGTCGCAGGCCCGGATAGTGTTTGCCCTCGACCCACAGCGGGATGATGCACCCACGCGCCGTGGGGTCGTCCCGGTTTTCCCACTCCCCACCGAGCGTGGTCTCGGTCATGTCGAGCGATTCGTAAAGGGCGTCACGGGCCTCGGTCGCGCTGAGGCCACTTCCGGAGGTGATCGCACAGCCGCCGAGCGCAGCGAGCGGGAAGCTAGCAACGGCGATGGCTCTTGTCCACGTCGACCTCGCCACAGATACCTCCGCTCCCCGGCGCCCAGCCACACTAACACCGAGGCCACGCTGGTTCATGTCGGCGAGTCAGGGGACAGACAGGCTGGAATCGGGGTACACGGGCGCATGCCCGCCGCCGCGTGGAGTGCTCGTGCCGAACTACTGGTTTCCGAGCGCCGCGGGGGTCTTGGTCGCATCGGCGGCGCTGCCGTCGGTGACGAACTGGCCCTTGTTGATGCCAATCAGCGCGAAGTTGCGCATACTCTCGGTACCCGCGCTGAAGTACTCGTTGTGACCAGTCGAAGCCAGAAGAACCTCGCGGGTGATCGCGTCAACACCACCACCAACGCCCAAGGGATGCGCGCCGTAGCTTGCCGAGCCCGGGTCACTTCCGAAGTAGGCGCTGTTCGGAATCGGGTCCCATGCGGCCTCACCAACCCACACGTTGCCTCCCCGCACGTGCAGGTCGTCGACGGACTTCGCGGGACTACCCGGCGAACCCACCATCGCAAGAGCATCGATCTCGAAGTCGTTCTCCGCGAGCGCCAGAAGGGCGGCCGTCGAGCCGTACGAGTGTGCAACAACGGTGAGGTAGGGCTCCGTGGAGGAGCGCACCGACTGCAGGCCCTCGATGCTCTCGGCGAGCCAGACGCTGCCGTCCGCAGCGTTGCCAATACCGCCCACGTTCGTGAGGTTGGGCGTGTAGTACCCGATCCACGCCACGGTCGCGACGGTGCTTTCGGGTTCGCCGAAAAGCTCCAGCCAGCTGAGCTGTTCCTCGTACAGGCGGGCAGCGGCATCCGCCCAGTCCCCCATCTGGTTCTCGATGGTGAAGAACATGCCCGGTACCAAGTAGCTCACATAGTCCGCTGTCCGCAGGTCGCCGAGCACAATCGCCGCGCGACCCTGGCCATCAACGTCGAGGCTCAGCAGTGTGCGTCGTGGCTGCGACAGGTTGGTTCCCAGTGCGGCCTCGATCGACTCGAGCATCGTGAGTTGCCTCTTGGCGTTCTCGGCCACGGTTCGACCAGTCGCGTCGTCAACGATGACAGCATTCAGGTGCTGGATGGTGTCGGCGAGGTATTCGCGGTTTGCCAGGTCGCGGGTGAGGTACGGCACTCCCTCGAGGTTGCCCACGAGCTGAGGGCTGGCCGACATCACGGCTCCACGGTGCTGGAGGTCCATTGCGGTCCACCACACGGAGACGTCCTGGGCGGCCGGCGGGTTCGCCAACAGGGACTCGACGGTGCCGGGATTGGATGCGAGGAAGGCGGCGATATCGGTGACCGACAGCAACGAAAGCTGCTGAAGCAGGCGTGTGCCCTTGAGGTCCGCGCTGGCACCAGGCTCCGGTCCCACGTAGGGCGTGGGGGGCGCCTCCTGGACGGTGATCACCATCGGACCGCTCAGGTCCAACTGATCCGGAACCGGCTGGGATGCAACCACCGAGTAGCTGTATTGCTGCACAACAAATGCCTCGGTGACCCCAGCCACCGAGGTTGTTAGAACAGCTGCGACGTCAAACAGCAATTCGGGCTTTCCCCTCGCTTGCACACACGGGCGCTCCCCTCCCCAACACTCGGGCGTGCACCCCCCATGGTAGGGGATAGACCGCCCCGTATGGGGGGGGTAAATGTTACCGTCGCGAAAACAATGTGTCACGGTCTCGCGAAATGTCTTCGGATATCGCAACAGAACGGTCGGTACACCACTCAATCGAGCGCGGAAGGGCCTCCGGCCAGCAGTTTTGCGAACTGAGCGGCATCGATAATCGGAATGCCCAGTTCTTCTGCTTTGGTCAATTTAGAGCCCGCACCAGGCCCCGCAGCCACAAAATCTGTCTTTTTGCTGACGCTCGAGGCGGACTTGCCACCGGCCGCAATAATCGCCTCGACTGCACCCTCCCGGGTGAACCCGTCGAGGCTTCCGGTGGCCACCACCGTGAGACCCGCAAGGGGCCCGTCTACGGCTCCCGCGGCTCCCGGCCCCGGGTGGCCCGGGGTGGCGAACTGGACGCCCGCCGATGTCCACGCGTCGATGATCTCGCGATGCCAGTCGACCTCGAACCAGTCGAGCAGGGCGTCCGCGATGATCGGACCAACCCCATCCACGGCGGCCAGCTCGTCTCGACTCGCGGATCGGATCGCATCGAGCGAACCGAAGTACCCCGCGAGCGCTCGAGCAGCGACCGGGCCCACGTGACGGATCGACAGCGAGACGAGCAGTCGCCACAGCTCCTTGGTCTTGGCGCGCTCCAGGTTCGCGATGAGCTGCACCGCCTGGCTCGACGGAACGTACTCCGCGTCACCGTCGAACGGCGCGGATGGGTCGTGCTCGCCATCCTTCTTCTGGCGGCGCCTCCGGAACGGGGTCTCGACCTTCTCGGAGCCGTCGTCGAGAAGCTTCGGGAGGCCCGTCTCGCTGTCGCGCACTACCACCTCGATGGGGAACAGGTCCTCGAGACGCAGCGCGAACAACCCCGCCTCGGTCACGAGCGGCGGGGTCTCCGGAACCCGAGGCTGCGTCAGGGCTGCGGCGCTCACCTCGCCGAGGCCCTCGATGTCGAGGGCACCACGACTGCCGACGTGCTCCACGCGCCCCCGCACCTGCGCGGGGCAGCTACGGGAGTTGGGGCACCGCAGATCGATGTCACCCTCCTTGGCGGGGGCGAGTGGCGTGCCACACTCGGGGCAGTGCGTGGGCATCACAAACTCGCGTTCCGAGCCGTCGCGGAGCTCAACGACCGGCCCCAGAACCTCGGGGATAACGTCGCCCGCCTTGCGCAGCACCACCGTGTCGCCGATGAGCACACCCTTGAGCTTCACCACGTCTTGATTGTGGAGGGTGGCCTGGCGTACCACCGAGCCGGCGACTCGGGCGGGCGCCATGACCGCAAACGGCGTCGCCCGGCCGGTTCGACCGACCGACACCACGATGTCGAGCAGCTTCGTGTTGACCTGCTCGGGCGGGTACTTATAGGCGATCGCCCAGCGCGGAGCACGGGATGTTGCACCCAGTTCGTCGTGGAGTGCCAGCTCATCGACCTTCACGACAATGCCGTCGATCTCGTGTTCGACACTGTCCCGGTGCTCACCGTAATACTCGATGAACTCGGCCGCGCCGGCCGCGGATGGCTTCACGGCGAAGTGTGAGCTCGTGGGGAGTCCCCACGCTTTCAGCAGCTCGTACACCTCGCTCTGGCTAGCCACGGGTGGGTTCTCCCACGCGCCGATGCCGTGCACGAGCATCCGCAGCCGTGACAGACGACGATGCATGAGGTCAAGTGCCGCCGCGTTTTTGCCTTCCGCCTTCTGGCGCAGTGATCCGGATGCCGCGTTGCGCGGGTTCGCGAAGACCCTCTCACCCGCCTCGGCCTGCTCGGCGTTGAGCTCGCGGAACGCCACGACCGGGAAGAAGATCTCGCCCCGCACCTCGACGAGCGGCGGATGCCCCGCTCCCGCCAACCGGGACGGGATTCCCTGCACGTACTGGATGTTCTGCGTGACGTCCTCGCCCACGACCCCATCGCCGCGCGTGGCGGCACTCGTCAAGCGGCCGTTCTCGTAGCGCAGGTTGATGGCGAGCCCGTCGATCTTCAGCTCGCAGAGGTAGTCGACCGCGCGGCCGGAGTCCCGCTCGACGCGGGCCGCCCAGGCCAGGAACTCGTCGATGCTGAAGACGTTGTCGAGGCTCAGCATCCTCTCGGCGTGCTGCACCGGATCGAACAGGCTCGCGGCGCGTCCACCCACCGTCTGGGTGGGGCTGTCCTGCCCCTGCAGCTCGGGGAAGGCCCTCTCGAGTTCCTCGAGCCGACGCATCATCGCGTCGTAGTCGGCGTCGCTGACGAGTTCCTCGTCGCGCTCGTAGTAGGCGTCGCGCAGTTCGAGGATGCGCGTTGTTAGCTCGTCCACCTCGGACTTGGCTCGCGCGAGCTCCGGGTCGACGTGCTGGGGAACCTGTTCAGCGTGCTCTGCCACGCGCCCAGCCTACGGCGCACCACTGACGTGACACCCGTGCCGCGACCCACGTCAGGCAGGAACGGGAACGGCGCTCACGGTTCTGTCGATGGTGCACTGGCCCAGCACGCGTGTGCCCACGTAGACCACGGCGGTCTGGCCCGGCGCGACGCCCAGGAGAGGCTCATTCGGCGTGATGACGAGCTCCGGCGCGTCGCCAGCAATCCGGGCGATGGCGGGAACCGGGTCCGCGTGAGCACGAATCTGAACCTCGCACTCGAACTCGGTTGCCTCGGGTGCCAGACCAACCCAGGAGAACCGCGAGCCTGCGATCTCCGCGATTGCGAGCGCCTCGCGAGGCCCCACGACCACCTCGTTGGTCTTGGGACGCACCTCAAGCACAAATCGTGGCTTGCCGTCGTCGGCCGGGAACCCGATGTTGAGACCCTTGCGCTGGCCCACCGTGAACGCTGCGGCGCCCTCGTGAGTGCCGAGAACCGCACCTGTGCGATCGAGGATGGCCCCCGGCTCGGCACCCACCTTGTCGGCGAGCCATCCGCGGGTGTCGCCGTCGGGGATAAAGCAGATGTCGTGGGAGTCGGGCTTCGAGGCGAGGGCAAAGCCCCGCTCGGCGGCCTCTGCTCGCACCTCCGCCTTGCTCGGGGTTGCCCCCAGCGGGAACATCGCGTGAGCCAGCTGGTCGGCGGTAAGCACACCGAGCACGTAGGACTGGTCCTTGGCCCACGATGCCGCCCGATGCAGCTCGCGGTTGCCGTGCTCGTCAGTGACGATCGAGGCGTAGTGGCCCGTGGCGACCGCGTCGAACCCCAGGGCGATCGCCTTGTCGAGAAGGGCCGCGAACTTGATGCGCTCGTTGCACCGCATACAGGGGTTCGGGGTGCGGCCAGCGGTGTACTCGGCGACAAAATCATCAACGACGTCGGCCTTGAAGCGCTCGGAGAAGTCCCACACGTAGTAGGGAATGCCAAGCATTCCGGCCACCCGCTGGGCGTCCATCGAGTCCTCGATGGTGCAGCATCCTCGAGCACCCGTGCGCAGGGTTCCCGGCTGTCGACTCAGGGCGAGGTGCACCCCCACCACCTCGTGGCCTGCATCGATAGCGCGTGCTGCAGCGACGGCGGAGTCGACCCCGCCACTCATTGCCGCCAGAACCTTCACACCCTCAAGTGTAGGTGCGCCGCACCCGCGATCCGGGGGTCAGCTGCAGGGTACGAGCTGCTCCACGTTGTAGCTCAGCGTGGCCGGTCCACCCAAGAGAATGATCTGCGCGGGGAACCGGCGCGCAATGTCCTGCAGCACACCGACAGGGACGCAGTCCGGCTGAACTAGGTAGAGCGGTGCACCAGAGGCTCCCGCGAGCGCCGCGCCCGCCAGAGCATCGGGGAACTTCTGCCCGGTTGCCAAAAACACCGTGTCTGCAAGTCGGAACTCCTGGTTAATGGCCTGCCCGGCGGAGTATCGGTCGGCACCCCACGCCCGGTGGACCTCGGGGATGCCCGCGGCCGACGCCAGGCCGGACTCAAGTGCGGAACCGAAGCTGTTGGGACCGCCGGCGATCGTGACCCGCGTCACTCCCAGGTCGCCGAGGAGATCCATGGTGCCCGCCGACAGGGTCGCACTCTGGCCGTTCTCGAGCACAATCGGGTACTGGTACAACGATGCTGCGGGACCAGCGGCGAGTGCATCCGGGAAGTTGACGCCCGTGGCCATGTACGCTCCCGAACTCTCGCCCCAGAACTCGCGAGCCACGTTCCTCGACGCCTCGTAGCGATCTGCTCCACTGATCCGAGTGACCGTGTCCGCGTAAGCCCCCAACTGGGACATCACCGAAGGTGACACGCTGGCGGGACCCCCAATGACGTAGATCGTAGTGAGGCCAAGATCATCGAGCACCGACGCGACGCTTGCGGGGATGCTCGTCGGCGAGACCAGCAGAACGGGTGCCCCCAGAGATGCGGCGGCGGGTCCAGCGCTCAGGGCATCCGGGAAGTTCAGGCCGTTCGTCACAAATGCCGTGTCCGTCACCGCCGGATCGTACAACTCGGCAATTCGAGCACTCACGTCAAAACGATCGGCACCCTCGATTCGCGCGATTCCGATCCCGGCCGGGCCCAGATTGCCGTCAACTCCGGCAACGTTTTCGTCGCCGGCCACGGTGACCGTCGTCGACGCGCCGACAAAGACCGAACCCTCGTAGTACTCAGTGCCGAGGGTGGGGCCTATGAAGTACGCGTCGCTGAAGCGGATGATGTACTCGCCCGGCGCCAGGCCACTGAGTGTGTATGGCCCGGCATCAAAGGTCGTTCTCGCGCCGCCGAGTCGCTCGGGCCGGCCGGTGGTGGGGTCGAGCAAAAACGCCTGGGCGGCAGCCGTGCCACTGGCGCCACCCGAGAAGGTCACCGTGCCCGTGACCGTTGCGCCAACGTCGAGAAGCGCGTCAACGCCGGACAGCGGCGTCGACCCAACGGTAATAATGCTGGACCCCAGTTCGTTGGGCGAATCGCCCAGCCACTCGGCCGCGAACGTGCTTGATCCATGAACCACGGACGGATCAAAAAAGACCCGGTACTGCCCCGGGGGAACATCGTCAATCTGGAACATTCCCGACGCGTCAGTGTATGTCTCGTAACTCCACCCGGCGTAGTCCACGAGCGCATCGCGCAAAGCCTCGAGCCTCACCCAGGTGTTGTTGACGCCACTCGCCTCGGTTCCCTCGTCGGTAGGGAACAGCGCCGTCACCGTGCCGCTGACACTCGTTCCGCCGACGGCGATGGCCGAACTCGGCACGAGCCCCACACCCACCACAACAAGGGCGGCGGTAGCGGCCGCCACAAACTGCACCTTGGGCATTGTTCTCCTCAAGTCGCCCGCCTCGAGTATCGAGGGCAACTCATCATCGAGTCACGATCGAATCCTGTCAAGCTGCTACGAGAGTCCCGCCGCGCGAGCTCTTGCAACCACAGCGGGCAGGGCTGCGAGCAGGGCATCCACCTCCGCACGGGTTGTGCCGTGGCCGAGGCTAAACCTCAGCGCACCGCGAGCATCCTGCTCACTGACGCCCATCGCGAGGAGCACGTGGGATGCCTCGGGAACCCCCGCCTGGCAGGCCGAGCCCGTGGAGACGCTGAACCCCGCGGCGTCGAGCAGAAACAGCAGGGAGTCCCCCTCGCAGCCCGGGAACGTGAAATGTGCGTTGCCCGGGAGCCGGTCGATCGGATCCCCACGAAGAATCGCCTCGGGCACGGCGGAACCAAGACCGGCGACCAAGTGATCACGCAGCGCGACGAGCTCGGTGGTGTGCTCCCGACGCGCAACATCGGCTGCCCGGGCGGCGACCGCGAAGGCGTGGGCGCCCGCGGCATCCATCGTTCCCGACCGAGCCCGCTGCTGGTTGCCGCCGTGCAGTAGCGGAGTGACGGATGCCCCGCGCGCGATCAGCAGGGCGCCGACGCCCACCGGCCCACCCACCTTGTGCGCGGACACACTGAGCGCCGCGGCACCCGTCTCTGAAAAGGTGACGTCGACCGAACCGAACGCCGAGACCGCGTCGACGTGAACGGGAACACCGTACGCCTCAGCACGAGCCACGATCTCACGGACCGGCTGCACCGTGCCCACCTCGTTGTTGGCCCAGAGGGTCGTCACGAGAGCCACGTCATCGGCGAGCGCGGCGTCAAGAGCGTCGAGGTCAATACGACCCCGGTCGTCAACCGGGATCCAGTCGATGACCGCGCCCTCGTGCTGCTCGAGCCACTCGAGGGCGTCGATGGTGGCGTGATGCTCGGCGCGGGTGCTGAGGATGCGGGGTCTCGATACGCCGCCGTCGGCGGCTACTCGACCAGCAGGAACGCCGCCGTCGGCGGCTACTCGACCAGCAGGAACGCCACCGTCGGCGGCCACTCGACCAGCAGGATTGCGGCTCCACCAGAGTCCCTTGAGGGCGAGGTTGATCGCCTCGGTTCCGCCCGACGTGAAAGTCACCTCGACGGGGTCGGCGCCGAGGGATGCGGCGATCGTGTGACGTGCATCCTCGAGCATCCGCCGGGCCTCCTGGCCTTGCGAGTGAATCGACGACGGATTGCCCGCCACGCCGAGCGCGGAGGCATACGCCGCGATCACCTCGGGGGTCATGGGGGTGGTGGCCGCGTGGTCAAGGTAGATCGCCACAGTTCATTACTCTAGAACGCATGCCTGATCCCCTCGCCGATCTCGGAGTGCGCCTCACGTCGCGCGGGGGTCAGCTGCGCGTGTGGTCGGCGAGTGCAACCTCGATGGATCTCTGCATCTTTGACGACAAGGATGCCAACTGGGTGACCAAGACCATCCCCCTCACGAAGGGCGAAGCCGACGTCTGGTCCGTCACAACCAAGTTCTTGCAACCGGGTACCAGATACTCGATCCGCGCCGACGGGCCGGATGGCCCCGGGCACGCCTTCGACCCGGGCCTCCACCTGATCGATCCGTACGCTCGTGGGCTCGCCCGCACGTCGAGCGGCGAGTGGCGGGGCTACGTGCAGGAGCCCGACACCTTCGACTGGGGCACCTCACAAAAGCCACGCATCGGCATGGATCACACCGTCCTCTACGAGGCGCACGCGAAGGGCATCTCCAAGCTCAATCTCGCCGTGCCCGAGGAGCTTCGGGGCACCTACGCAGGGTTGGCGCATCCGTCGACGATCGAGTACCTCAAGTCGCTCGGTGTCACGACCGTCGAGCTGCTACCCGTCCAAGCGTTTGTGAGCGAGCAGCGCCTCATCAAGCAGGGCCTCATCAACTACTGGGGTTACAACACCCTCAACTTCTTCACCCCCCACGCCGCCTACGCGACGCGAGAGGCCCAGTTCGGCGGCACGGGCGCCGTGCTTCGCGAGTTCAAGGGCATGGTCAAGCTCCTCCACGAGGCAGGCCTCGAGGTGGTGCTCGACGTGGTCTACAACCACACGGCGGAGGAGGGTCGACACGGCCCCACAAGCTCGTTCCGGGGCATCGACAACCGCAACTACTACCGACAGACCGCCGAGGGCGACTACATCGACGTCACGGGATGTGGCAACTCGGTGAACACGGCCGTGCCTGCGGTCCAGCGCCTCATCCTCGACTCGCTGCGCTACTGGACCAACGATCTCCAGGTCGACGGCTTCCGGTTCGACCTCGCCGCGACCCTCGGGCGCGACGACAAGAACGAGTTCCAGCGCGAGCATCCGCTGCTGCTGGCCATTCGCGACGACCCCGCCCTGAGCGACACCAAGATCATCTCTGAGCCGTGGGACGTGGGCATGGGCGGCTGGCAGGTCGGCAACTTCCCCGACGGCTGGTCGGAATGGAACGACGGCTACCGCGACCGGATGCGCGACTTCTGGCTGACCGACATCGGCGCAGCGCGGGCGAACGGCACGGCACCCAACGGCATCGGGTCGCTCGCGAGGCGCCTGGCCGGCTCCGCCCACGTGTTCTCCCCGGAGCGTGGCCCTCTCGCCTCGATCAACTTCATCACCGCGCACGACGGCTTCACGATGGCCGATCTCACCGCCTACAACCAGAAGCACAATCTCGGTAACGGCGAGAACAATCGTGACGGCACCGACAACAATCACTCTTTTAATCACGGGGTCGAGGGGCCCACGAGCGACGTGGCGATCGTCGACTCGCGGCGCAAGGCCATGCGCAACCTGCTCGGCACACTCCTCCTGTCAGCGGGTATCCCGATGCTCACGGCGGGCGACGAGTTTGGCCGCAGCCAACGGGGTAACAACAACGCCTACTGTCACGACTCCGAGCTGACCTGGCTCCCGTGGGAACACGACGAATGGCAAGAGGACCTGCTCGAGGTGTCGCGGCAACTCATCCGCTTCCGTCGGGAGAACCCCGCGCTGCGCCCGGTGCGGTACGGCAAGTGGGGCGAAACGGTTCCGAGCGCGACCCAGATGGACTGGTACAACAAGCAGGGCGAGTCGATGTCCGAGGAGGATTGGGACTCCCCTGTCGAGCGCACTCTTCAGTACCTCGCGGCGTCGACTCCCGAATTCGAGGAGTTCAACCGCATCCTGCTCATCGTTCACGGCCTCGAGGATGACGTCGACGTGATCCTCCCGCACCACGAGGGCGTGGCCGGCTACTCGCTGCTCTGGGACTCCGCGCTCGAGGAACACACGGACCCACTCGTGGATTACCTTCCGGGCTCGACCCGCCGAGTCTCGGGTGCCTCGATGCAACTGTTCCGGGCGCACGACGCGTAATGGCCGCGACCGGCACCCCGGCGACGGTCGCGCTGACCACCGCGGGCATCTCGTTTACGGCTCACGCCTACGAGCACGACCCGGCGAACACCAACTTTGGCCTCGAGGCCGCGGCGGCGCTGGGCCTTGACCCCGATCAGGTGTTCAAGACCCTTCTGGCCGACGTCGACGGCGCACTCGTGGTGGGCATCGTGCCCGTGACGGGCAAGCTCGACCTGAAGGCCCTGGCGGCCGCGGTGGGCGGCAAAAAGGCCGAGATGGCCGACCCTAAGGTGGCCGAACGCCGCACGGGGTACGTCGTCGGCGGCATCAGTCCCATCGGCCAGAAAAACGCCCATCGCACCGTGCTCGACGAGACCGCCGAACTCTACGAGACGATCTTTGTCTCGGGTGGGCGCCGTGGTTTCGACATCGAGCTCGCTCCCGGCGACCTCGTTCGGGTCACCGGGGCGATCGTCGCCGACATCGCCAAGTAACGCGCCGAGAGGCCGATACCGACTACTCGGCGAGCGTGATGAGTCCCAGCTCGGCGGTGCTCGCCAGCAGCGGATGACGCGGCACAACCCGCACGGTGTAGCCGAAGCTGCCCGCGCGCGCCAACGGCACCGTGCCCGCGAACACGGCGGGATGCGCGTCCGCCTCGGCGACGGTGAGCTCCTGGTGAGTCACCGCGTCGAGGCGGTCGCTCTCATGGGCACGACCGTAGACGACCTCGACAAGCACGTCCTCCGCCGTCAGGCCATCAAGCTCCACCGTGGCGCGCAGGTGCAGCTCGTCGCCCACCTGGGGAACCGAGTCCACCCCGCCGGACTCGACGTGGGTCACGTGCACCTTCGGCCAAGCTGCCGTCACGCGCGCCTTCCACGCCGCGAGATCACGAGCGGGCTGGAACCCCGCCGCCGTGATCCGGCGCTCGGCATCCGCGGCCGGAACGTAGAGCCGCTCGACGTACTCCTTGACCATCCGGTCTGCGGAGAGCGCGGGCGACAGGGTCGCGAGGGTGTGGCGAATCGACTGCACCCATCGGGTGGGGATGCCGTGCTCGTCCCGGTCATAGAAGCGCGGGGCGATCTGGTGCTCGATGAGGTCGTACAGGCTTTCGGCCTCGAGCTTGTCGCGCTCCGCACCATCACCGGCGGAGTCGGCCGACGGGATCGCCCAGCCGTTCTCCTCGTCGTAGAACTCAGCCCACCAGCCGTCAAGAATCGACAAGTTCAACGAGCCGTTGAGTGCAGCCTTCATTCCCGACGTTCCGCAGGCCTCCAGCGGGCGGAGGGGGTTGTTGAGCCACACGTCCGTGCCCGGATACAACACCTTGGCCATGCCAATGTCGTAGTTGGGCAGGAACACGATCCTGCGACGCACCTCGGGGTCACTCGCAAACTCGACAAGGCGCTGGATAAGACGCTTGCCCTCGTCGTCGGCCGGATGAGACTTGCCCGCGATCACGAGCTGCACCGGCCGCTCGGGGTGCAGCAACAGCGCGCGCAGTCGCTCCGGGTCGTGAAGCATCAGCGTGAGGCGCTTGTAGGTCGGAACCCGGCGCGCGAACCCAATCGTCAGGACCTCCGGGTCAAGCAGTTCGGAGTACCACGCCGGGTCACCCACGCCGGGGTTCTGCTCCTGCCACGCGAGGCTCGTGCGGCGGCGTGCGTCCTTGACGAGCTGCTCGCGCATCCGCCCGCGCACTGCCCACAGTTCGGCGTCGGTAACGGCGTCCGAGGTCCAGTCGCACGTGGTGGTGTCCTTGCCGGGGAACTTCTCCGCCGCGAGCGCGCTGAGCATCGGGTCGGTCCAGGTGGGCGCGTGCACGCCGTTGGTCACCGAGGTGATAGGCACGTCATCCGGGTCAAATCCCGGCCAGAGCGCCCCGAACATCCCCCGCGAGACCTCGCCATGGAGCAGGGAGACGCCGTTGGCGCGCTGGGCGAGACGCAGGCCCATGACGGCCATGTTGAACTTGGTGGGGTCGCCGCCCTCGTAGTTCTCGGTGCCCAGCGCGAGCACGTCCTTCGCGTCGACCCCTGGCAGCAGGTCGGTGGTGACGTACTTGGTGACGAGGTCGACCTCGAACCGGTCGATGCCCGCAGGCACGGGCGTGTGGGTCGTGAACACGGTCCCGGCACGCACGACCTGGAGGGCGGCATCAAAGCCGAGGCCCTCCCCGATGAGGTCGCTGATGCGCTCGAGCCCGAGGAATCCCGCGTGACCCTCGTTGGTGTGGAACACCTCCGGGAACGTGGTTCCCGTGAGCTCGGTGTACGCCTTGATGGCACGCACGCCACCCACGCCCAGCAGGAGCTCCTGGAGCAGGCGGTGCTCACCACCGCCACCGTAAAGGCGGTCGGTCACACTGCGCAGGCTCTCCTCGTTCTCCGGGATGTCCGTGTCGAGCAGGAGAAGACGGATGCGCCCCACTGACACCTGCCACACTCGCGCGTAGAGCGCCTTGCCGTCGGGCAACGCGAGAACCACGTGGGCGGCCGTGCCATCGGGGTAACGGAGCACACTCAGCGGCAGGCCATCCGGGTCGAGCACGGGGTAGGACTCCAGCTGCCAGCCCTCGCGGGAGATCGCCTGGCGAAAGTAGCCCGCGCGGTAGAAGAGCCCCACTCCGATGATCGGCACACCCAGGTCACTTGCCGCCTTGAGGTGGTCGCCGGCGAGAATCCCGAGACCACCGGAGTACTGCGGAAGCGCCGCGGCGATGCCGAACTCGGGCGAGAAGTAGGCAATCGAGGCGGGAGCGTTATCGAGCGTCTGGTACCAGCGCGGGTCGCCGAGGTACTCGTGGAGCTCCGCTACGAGCGTGTCGACGGTCGCGACGAACTGGTCGTCGGCGGCGAGGTCGGCGAGGCGCTGAGGTTCGACAGCACCGAGCAGCGCGATGGGGTCGTTTCCGGTCTCGTCCCAGAGCAGCGGGTCGATCGACCGAAACAGCTGCCGCGTCGGCTGGTGCCACGATCGGCGCAGGTTGGTGGAAAGTTCCTCGAGTCCCACGAGGCGCTCGGGAAGCACGGTCCGGACAGTAAACCTGCGTATGGCTTTCACGGCACCAGCCTAAAGGAGCGCTCGACGGCGTCGATCGACGGCCCAGCTAACAACCATGAACATTCCGAAAGCGGCCAGGCAAACAGCGATTGCCACCACGATCCACGAGCGGATGCCCCCGCCCACGCTCACCGCGACGTAACCGATGAGGGGCAGCGAGTACCAGACCTCCCCTCTGACCTGCGCGGCTCTGACGGGGGCCGGGTCATCCTGGGGGTTGTTGTCACCACGCGTCGTGAAGGTTCTCTCGCCGTCCTCAGAGGTGGTGATGCCCACCACGCGATGGGTGACCGGCTCTGGTTCGCCGGAGCGCAGTTGGTAGACGATCACCGCGCCAAGCCTGATCTCCTCGGCTGCGACCGGCCGCACGATCACCAGGGTGCCCGGTGGGAGTCGTGGCTCCATCGAGCTCGTCAGAATGGTCAACGGCACCGACCCCGTGAGCCGGGGAATCACCACCGTGAGCGCGGCGAGCGCGACCATCAGGAGCAGCACGCCCACGTTAAGTCCCAGAGCGAGGTAGTGCATCGGGCCGCGCCGCGCGTGCCTCCCCCTCACGAGCGGCGAGCGCCCGCGCGGACCGCCGTACCGGAGACAACACAAGCCAGCGCGAGCGCGCCGCCGCCGAGCAGCCAGAGCAGTGTCGGGGAGCCAGTCGAGGCGATGGTGTTCGGGCGATTCGAGGGCACCGTGCATCCCACCGGCGGGACGGCACCGGAGGTCTGCTCGACGAGGGTGACGTAGTAAGTGGGCCGGACGGATGCTCCTTGGCTCGTGTTGGTGGCGGCCTCGTCGAGGGCGACGTCGAGTGTCACCCGCACCTGCTCGCCGGCCGCGAGTTGTTGCCCCTCGAGAAGAGGCAGGCAGGTATTGGTGTGCGCGACGACGGGGGTGGGCCCCACCTCGTCCGTCCACGCGGACATGCTGAGGTGCCCGTCGAAGCTCGCTGTGCTCGCTGTCGTGAGCACAACACCCAGTTGCAGGAGTGCCGAGCGCCCGGAGACGTTCTTGAGCCAGATGTCTGCCTGATGAGCACTCCCGGGCACGACCATGCCAAAGTCCGCCGGAAAGCCGGTCGTGGGATCACTCGTCCACTCCAGGCCCGTCCGCGCTCACCAGAATGACCGGGCCGTCTGCGGGAGCCTCGAGCGGCATACCACTCCCGCCCACGAGGAGCGCACAGGCCAACGTCGCGACCGTCACGTGCATTGCGCCACCTGATGCTGGTAGGTGCCGTAGTCGATCACTCGTGTCACGACGGTGCCTTGCGCGATGACGGACCAGACGAGCGTCGTGGGGTTCTGCGCCCGCACCTCAAGATGGAACACCTGGGGGTTGCCGGGAGTGGTCCCCGTTGCGCTCGCAAGGGTCGCCCAGTCGAGAATACCGCGACGTGTAGTTGGCGTTGTGCGCGGAGAGGTAGTGCCCGTCCACCCAGAGTTCCTGCAGGTGGTACGGCCAGCCGGCGGGGCTGCTCCAACTCACCGTGAGTCCCCACGGTGGTGTCGATCCCACACACGTCATCTGGGGGTAACTCGGCGTCGTGACGGACTGGGTGATCGTCGTGCCGGATGACGTGGTCCACTGCCCGAGGCTGGCCACCGCCGTGACCGTGGCCACAACCTGCGCACCCGCAAGACTGGTCACCTGCGCGGCCGTGAGGCTCGTTCGCACACACCAGTAGGCGACGGCACCCACCCCGAGCGTTCCAGAAAGCACCATCGTCGAGAGGGATCCCGTCGATGCGCCGCCCGGCGGGGACGCCGCGCAGTCGCTCGGCTGGGCGGCACTCCACGAGACGCGTGCCACCGCGCCCGCGAGTCCACTCGACCCGGTGCTCGTCACGGAGGTCGTGTAGTTCACCGGAACGGTCCCGGTGTTGGTCACCGTCACGGTGCCGGTACGCGAGAGAACCGATGGCCCGTAAACAACGTTCACGGTGTCACCCCCAGACACGGACACCCCCACGGCCCCGGAGTGCGCACTAGCGGTTGCGGTAGCGAGCGAGCTCCACAGGGCGTAGGTGGTTCCGGAGCCACCAATCACAAGCCCCACAAGAAGTGCCAGCACAAGACTGACGCGTGCCGGGGTGCTCACAGTGGCACCTGCGTTCCGGAAACCGTGAGACGAAAGCTCGCTGCGCCGTTCTGTGTCGACGGCGGCGCATCGCCGTCGAGCGCCAGCACCAGACAAAGCACCAGGCTCTCCCCGGCATCCAGCTCGGCGCCGCCCAGGGTCGACGAGAAGCCACTGGGGCGTCCGGACGTGAGCGCCACCACGGAGGTAGTGCAGCCTGCGGGCGCCGCAACGATGCCCACCGTGAGCATCAACTCGGCGGCCAGACCCTGCGAGTCGGCCAGCACCACACCGGACGTAATCTGCACGTGGACCGCGGTGGTACCCACGTTCTGCACCGTCACCGGTGCCGCCACCGCGAGGCCAGGGCCCAGCGCCAGCGCATCCAGCCCCACGAGAGCCAGGTCGGTCTGGCCATCGAGGAGGATGCCCGTGGATCCGGCACTAATTGATGCCGCATTCACGGGCGCCTCGTCCCACCAGGTCGCCCCGGTCACGCCCGCGTGGATGCCTCCCGCAACGACGGATGCCGCCATCACGAGCGAGATGGTGCCGAGCACACCCGACGACGGGGCACGCCGGATCCGTCGGTGTGCCCGGTGTCGAGGCGTGCGCGGCTGACGGAATGCCACGTCGCGCCTCCGACGATCAGGGAATCGCGAGCTGCGTGAGAGTCAGTTCGAGCCCACTCAGGTCAATGATCTTGTCCTGACCCTCGAGATTCGGCGTCGCCTCGTCGAAGTCGACCGTCACCGAGACCGTCACGGTGCTGACGCCCGCTGCTGGGGTGACCTCGAACACGTTAGGCCCGGCGCTGACCACGTTGCTTGAGCTCGACACCGCGTCCAGGGTGATCGTGATCCAGTCCTCAAGCTCAGGATCGATCGTGATGGATCCCGCATCGTAGGTAAGTTCCGCCAGGAGGTCGTTGCCCGTTGCCGTGATGTCAACGGTCTGCTCGAACTTCAGCGTGTTGCCGGGAACGATGAGGAAGGTGTTGATGTCGATCGGGTCGTCGCCGCCATTGGTGACGTTGGTCCACTCCCCGGTACCTTCGGCACCAAAAAAGAGCTCGCCTGCCTGGATGCTGGATCCGTCGAACTGGGTGGAGTCGCTCCAGAGAGCGAACGTGCCGGCTCCACCGAGGAGAAGAAGCACCGCCGCGCCCGTCGCGATAGCGCCTGTTGTGAGTTTGTTCATGGTCGGGTTACTCCATGGGTATGGATGCTCCGACTGACACAATCACTTTTTCGGCGGCAGTCGGTTCATCGACTTAGCCAGCTACGGATCGTAACCGGCGTGACACCGCCTTCGGGATTGGTGTCACTATCAGGCTAGCGAAAGCACCCCCCGCCCCATACCCCCGTTTGTACCCCAAAACAGGGTTCATTCAATGCGACTCTCGCGGGCTTTCGGGGTAGCGTCGGTGATGTGGGTATCACAGGCAACGAAGACACGTCCCCGTCGCGAGTCCAGAATCTGACGGAGACCGGGTTGGGGCGAATACCGATCCGCTTCCTGTCTCCCCAGCAGCCCGAGACCCTCTGGCCAGCAAAGGCCTACCTCGGCGAGGTTGTTCCGTTCCAGGCGACGGTGTTTCGCGAGGGTCACGATCAACTGGGGGTCAGGCTCATCCTCACTGACCCTGCCGGACGCTCAACCACCTATCGGATGCGCCCCATCGCGCCGGGCACGGACCGCTGGCAAGCCGAAGCCCAACTGAGCCTCGAGGGCACCTGGACGTGGCGTGTTCGCGCCTTCAGCGACGACTGGGCGACGTGGTTGCACAACGCGGAGCTCAAGATTCCGGCCCGCGTCGACGTGGACCTGATGGTGCAGATCGGTGCCGAGCTGCTCCAGCGTGCCGGCACTCGCAAGATCATCCAGGATGCCGCTCTTGCCTTTGCCGACACCACGCTGAGCCCTCAGGCCAAGCTCGACATCGCGCTCGACCCGCGCCTCACGGCCGCGATCGAGTCCAAGCCCCTCGCAAGCCTGACGACCGAGAGCGACGTCATCCCGTTGCGCGTCGAGCGCAAGCGCGCGGGCGTGGGCAGCTGGTACGAGTTTTTCCCGCGGAGCGAGGGCGCGCGCCGGGCCAAGGACGGCACGTGGACGAGCGGCACGTTCCGCACCGCGGCCAAGCGCCTGCCCGCCGTCGCGGACATGGGGTTCGACGTGCTCTACCTGCCGCCGATCCACCCCATCGGGCACGCGTTCCGCAAGGGACCCAACAACACGCTGGTCACCCAGCCAGGAGACCCGGGGTCGCCCTGGGCGATTGGATCGGCGGAGGGTGGGCACGACGCCGTGCACCCGGACCTCGGCACGATCAAGGACTTCAGCTTCTTCGTGGCGGCCGCCGCGAAGCTGGGCATTGAGGTCGCACTCGACTTCGCCCTGCAGTGTTCCCCCGACCACCCGTGGGTCACCGAGCATCCCGAGTGGTTCACCACCCTTCCGGATGGGTCGATCGCCTACGCGGAGAACCCACCCAAGAAGTACCAGGACATCTACCCGATCAACTTCGACAACGATCCCGACGGCATTCGCGCCGAGGTCTTGCGTCTCCTCCGATTCTGGATCGACCTGGGTGTGCGCATCTTCCGCGTGGACAACCCGCACACCAAGCCGCTGCAGTTCTGGGAGATTGTGCTCCGCGAGATCAACACGGAGTTCCCCGACGTGGTCTTCCTCGCGGAGGCCTTTACGCGCCCCGCGATGCTGCAGTCGCTCGCGCAGGTGGGGTACCAGCAGTCGTACACCTACTTCACGTGGCGCAACACGAAGGCGGAGCTCGAGGAGTTCTTCACGTCGATCTCGCACGAGACGTCCGCATTCCTGCGCCCCAACCTGTTTGTCAACACCCCGGACATCCTCACCGAGTACCTGCAGTTTGGCGGCCGCCCCGCCTACCGCATCCGTGCGGGACTCGCCGCTACCGCGAGCCCCAGCTGGGGCGTGTATGCCGGATACGAGCTGTTCGAGCACGTGGCGCGCCCGGGCAGCGAAGAGAACATCGACAACGAGAAGTACGAGTACAAACAACGCGACTGGGCAGCCGCCGACAAGGCCGGTGCGACACTCGCTCCCTACCTCACGCGCCTTAACCTCATCCGCGCGGCCCACCCGGCGCTGCGCCAGCTGCGTAACCTCGACGTTCACTGGAGTGACGACGAGTCGATCCTCGTGTACACGAAGTACCTCGATGGCGCGTACATCGAGGGTGGGGCCACGGACGCGCTCATCATGGTGGTGAACGTCGACCCCCATTCGGTACGCGAGACCGTGGTCCACCTCGACCTCACGCGGATTGGTCTCGCCGCGGACGCCCGCTTTACCGTGCGGGACCTCCTCACGGGCGCCACCTTCGAGTGGGGTCGCGACAACTACGTGCGTCTCGACGCCTTTACGGAGCCCATGCACATCCTGCACGTCGAGTACCCCAAGGGACGGTAAGACCATGGCCGCGAAGAACCCCACACCGGTGTCCCTTCCCGAGCTTCACCCCGATCACGTCGCCTCGCTGGCAGCCGGCGCGCACCCGCAGCCCCATGCCACGCTGGGCCAGCATCCGGTGGGCGACGGCTTTGTGATTCGGGTGATTCGCCCCCTCGCCTCGGCCGTGACTGCCGTTCGAGCGGATGGCACACGCATTCGCCTGGATCACGTCGCGGACGGCCTGTGGCAGGGCTACGCCCCCTCCCCCGGTCAGGCCTACGTCATCGAGACGCAGTACGAGAACGGACCGACCTGGACGGCGGATGACCCCTACCGGTTCGTGCCGTCGGTCGGCGAGATTGACCTCTACCTGTGGGGCGAAGGACGCCACGAGCAGTTGTGGCACGTGCTCGGATCACACTTCCGGCCCCACGAGGACGTCGTGGGAACGTCGTTCTCGGTCTGGGCTCCTCATGCGCGCGCCGTGCGTGTCATCGGTGACTTCAACGACTGGAACGGCGTGGGCCACGCCATGCGTCGCCTCGACGACAACGGCGTGTGGGAGATCTTCATCCCGGCCCTCGAGCCCGGGAGCGCGTACAAGTTCGAGATTCTGACGCTCGCCGGCGACTGGGTCAAGCGCGCGGACCCGATGGCTCGTTTCACCGAGGTTCCCCCGGCGACGGCGTCGAAGGTGGGCCACTCGCAGTTCGTCTGGAGCGACGACGGCTGGATGACCGCACGCGCGCAGTCCGACCCACACAACGGCCCCATGAGCGTGTACGAGCTGCACGTGGGCTCGTGGCGCCCCGGGCTCGACTACCGCTCGCTCGCGGATGAACTGATCGCCTACGTCACCGAGCTCGGCTTCACCCACGTCGAATTTATGCCACTGGCCGAGCATCCCTTCGGCGGCTCGTGGGGCTACCAGGTGACGGGCTACTTCGCACCCACCAGTCGGTTTGGGCACGCGGATGACCTGAAGTACCTCATCGACCGCCTGCACGCGGCGGGCATCGGGGTGATCATGGACTGGGTTCCCGGTCACTTCCCCAAGGACGAGTGGGCGCTCGCCCGGTTCGACGGCGAGCCGCTCTACGAGCACAGCGATCCGCGCCGCGGCGAACAGCTCGACTGGGGCACCTTGATCTTCAACTTCGGGCAGTCGCAGGTGCGCAACTTCCTGGTGGCCAACGCCCTGTACTGGCTCGAGGAGTTCCACATCGACGGCCTTCGTGTCGACGCCGTCGCGAGCATGCTCTACCTCGACTACTCGCGCGAGGAGGGCCAATGGCTGCCCAACCAGTACGGCGGACGCGAGAACCTCGAGGCCATCAGCTTCCTCCAGGAGGTCAACGCGACCGCCTACAAGCGCAACCCGGGCATCGTGATGATCGCCGAGGAATCGACAAGCTGGCCGGGCGTCACGAAGCCGACCGCCTCCTCCGGCCTGGGATTTGGCCTGAAGTGGAACATGGGGTGGATGCACGACTCCCTGCAATACATGCAGGAGGACCCGATGTACCGCTCGTACCACCACAACGACATCACGTTCTCGTTCGTGTACGCCTTCAGCGAGAACTTCCTGCTCCCCATCAGTCACGACGAGGTGGTGCACGGCAAGGGCTCCCTGCTGCACAAGATGCCGGGCGACCAGTGGCAGAAGCTCGCCAACGTGCGCGCGTATCTCGCGTTTATGTGGGCGCACCCCGGCAAACAACTGCTGTTTATGGGCAGCGAGTTTGGCCAGCCGTCGGAGTGGAGCGAGGAGCGGGGTCTCGACTGGTGGATCCTTGACCAACCCGTTCACCGCGGGTTGCAGACGCTCGTCGGCGAACTCAACCGTGTCTACCGGGCCACCCCCGCACTGTGGGAGCTCGACAACTCCCCCGCCGGATTCGAGTGGATCGACGGGGGCAACTCGGCACAGAACATCGTCGCGTTCCTGCGCTGGTCGGCCTCGGGCGCGCCCTTGGTCGGGATCTTCAACTTCGGGGGCAACCCGGTCGGTCCCTACCGGGTTGGGCTCCCGTTCGCGGGCACGTGGGACGAGGTCATCAACACCGACGCTGTCGAGTTTGGTGGGTCGGGCGTGGGTAACTACGGTGCGGTCGAGGCGCTCGACGAACCGTGGGGCGGGCGCCCGGCATCCGTTGAACTCACTCTGCCGCCACTCGGTGGCCTGTGGCTTACGCCGCGTCGATAACGTGCGGCGTCAGCCGTCGCATCCCTAACGGCGTACGCGAGAGAGGGCATCCTCGACGGCGACCCACGCGAGCATCGCGCACTTCACCCGTGCGACGAAACGTGAGACCCCGTTGAGGGCGATCGCATCACCGAAGGTCTCCTCGTCGAGCTCGCGCTGACCCCGCGACCGCAGGACCTCCCTGAACTGAGCGATCAGCTCCGTGGCCTCGGCGACGGACCGGCCCACGATCAGCTCGGTGAGGAAGGATGCCGACGACTGCGAGATAGCGCAGCCGTGGCCGTCCCAGCCGAACGCGACGATCACACCACCCTCGACCAGTAGAGTCACGGTCACCTCGTCGCCGCAGGTGGGGTTCAGCTGGTGGGACTGTGTGGTGGGGTTCTCGACCAGCACTCTCCCCTGTGGACGCTTCGCGTGCTCGATGATGAGGTCCTGGTACAGGCCGCCCAGGTCGCTCACGAGCCGGCACCAAAGAACGGGCGAACACCCTGCATCGCCGCAAGGAACGTGTCGATCTCGGCCTCCGTGGTGTAGACGGATGCACTCGCGCGGGTACTGGCGGTATGGCCCAGCCTGCGGTGCAGCGGCTGCGCGCAGTGGTGCCCCACCCTCACCGCAATGCCCTGGTGGTCGAGGAACTGCCCCACGTCGTGAGCGTGCACCCCGTCGACGACAAAACTTGCGAGCCCAACACGGGCGGGGCTCGTGGGGTCGCCGAGCACGTGGACACCCTCGATGGCCTGAAGTCCCTGTGTGAGACGCAGGCCGAGGTCCCCGGCATGCCCAGCCACCACGTCCATGCCGAGCGCATCGAGATACCGCACGGCCTCGGCGAGGGCGATCGCCTGCGACACCCGCTGAGTGCCTGCCTCGAAGCGCTGGGGTGGCGGGAGGAACCCGGCCGACTCCATGGTGACGGTCGTGATGATCGAGCCTCCGGTCGTGACGGGCGGGAGTGCCTCAAGCAGCGCGCGACGACCGTAGAGAACACCAATACCCGTGGGGGCCAGCATTTTATGTCCAGAAAAGACCGCGAAGTCGACGTCGAGCGCGTGCAGGTCGAGCGGCAGGTGCGGGGCGGACTGGCACGCGTCGAGCACCACGATCGCGCCCACGGCGTGAGCGCGTGCAACAAACACCTCCACCGGGTTCACGACCCCCAGCACGTTCGAGACGTGGGAGACGGCAACAACCCGAGTGCGGTCGGTGATGATCGTCTCGATCAGGTCCACCCGAATTGCGCCGGCATCGTCGATCGGAACATACCGGAGCACCGCGCCCGTGCGGGCCGCCAACTGCTGCCAGGGGATGAGGTTGGCGTGGTGCTCGAGCTCCGTGACGACAATCTCGTCTCCCGGCACAAGCGCGAGCGAGCGGAACTCCTCGGGCGCGTGGCTCGCGTTGGAGAGGCCATAGGCGACGAGGTTGATGCCCTCGGTGGCGTTGGATGTCCAGACGATCTCGTCGGGGCGCGCGCCGACAAATCGCGCGACGGTGGCACGGGCATCCTCGAACTCGTCGGTGGCGAGCGCCGCGAGGGTGTGCGCGCCCCGGTTGACGGCGGCGTTGGAGTGCTCGTAGTAGCGACGCTCCGCGTCCAGAACGACACGAGGCTTCTGTGACGTCGCCGCAGAGTCGAGGTAGACCAGTGGATGCCCGTTCACCTCGTCGGCAAGGATCGGAAAGTCCGCTCGAATCCCGTCGAGCGTCGGATACCCGGTGGCCACGGTCACGGGGTCCTGCCGCGCGTCAGGGTCTGGAGCATGCCGCCGAGAAGGGAGCGTCGACCCGGCTGCTCCGGGTCCTCATCCGCGGGCCGAATCTCCTCGAGCGTGCGCCCATCCCGCAGTGCGAAGCCGGCGAAGTCGTAGACGGTCGAGTAGCCCGCCGCGTTCTCCGCCTTGACCGCTCGAAGGTAACGGAGGTTCACCACCCACGCCGCGGCAACAAACGCCACAAGAAGGGGGCCGAGCGCAAGAACCCACACGAGGGGGCCCGCACCCACCGACAAGAGCACGGCAACCACGATGACCGCGATGACAAGAACACCGAGGTCAAGCACCCTGCGGCGCAGATCCCACTGCCAGGCGCTCGGACGCACTCCAGCCGCGTCGCTCACGTCAGTACAACAGACCCGTAAGGCGACGCCGCGCCGCGATCACCCGCGGATCCTCCGCGCCGGCGATCTCGAAGTACTCAAGGAGCCGTGAGCGCACGAGGTTCTTGGCGGCAGCGTCGAGAGTCGGGAACAGGTCGAGCAGTCGGCCGAAGGCATCTTCCAGGTGGCCGCCGGAGACATCCAGATCCGCGACGGCGAGCTGGGCATCCACGTCGGTGGGCTTGTCGGCGGCCGCAGCGCGCACGTCCGCGGCTGTCGAACCCTCCAGGCGTGCAAGCAGGGAGACCTGCGCGAGACCCGCTACGGCCAGCTGGTCGCGAGGGTTCTGGGCGATGGCCGTCTCGTAGGCCTTGATCGCGGCAGCGAAGTTGCCCTCCGTGATCGCGTCGTACGCCTCCTGGTGGAGTGGCGGCAAGGGCTCCTCGACGGGCTCGGCGGTGGCTTCACCCTCTGCCGGGAGCGTGCCGGTCACCCCCTGCTGGGCACCGAGCTGAATCAGCTGGTCGAAGACACCACGCACGTCCTCCTCGGAGGGCAACCCCGCAAACAACTGGATGGGGCGGCCGCCAATGACCGCGGCAACGGTCGGCAGCTCGGCAACCTGGAACGCCTGCACCAGCTGGGGGTTGGCTGTCGCGTCGACCGTCACGAGCGCCAGGCGCCCCGCGTACTGCTCGACCAGTGGCCCGAGGGACGACGGGATGCCCTGGCCGATGAACTCCACAACCACCGGCACGGTCGACGACAGGTCGAGGACCTCGGTGAACGTGGCGTCGGATGCCTGGCGAATGACTCCCCCGCTGGGTGCTGGCGCCGCGTGCGTCGCCGGCGGCCTCACGAGCGAGGACAGGTCGACGGCACCACGCAAGTTGGCGCCACTCAGGGGGGCGTTGGTCATCCGATCTCCGTTGCGGTAATGAGGCCCTGGCTGTAGCCGAGCAGAATTATCTTCGCATCGCTTCCGGCCGGGGGCACGTAGAAGAGCAGCTGGTCGCTATAGGTTGCGACAACTCCCTTCGTGCTGACCGAAATTCCCGACAGCGCCTTGACCTGGCCGGTCGGGTTGACCGCAGCACCCGCCTCGACGGGTGCAACGGTGGTCGCCTCGAGGAGGTTGACGGCCACGATGGCGCCGGCGTCGTTGGTCGCCAGCGCGATCGGATCGGCCGGGCCAATGCCGTGACTAAAGGAGACACTCGCGGTCGTGGGGAGATTTGCACGAATCTGGTTCTTGGCGTTGAGACCCACGGCCACACGCAGGCTGTCGCCCTCGGCCTCAAAATCGAGGTAGTTGTCGCTGTCGACATCCTTGTCGAGGATGTCGCCGTACGCGAGGGCAACCTCGGTGGGAGTCATCGACAGAAGGCCCGTGTCGGCGGCGAGGCGCGCAGCACCGACGCTTGCTGGCGCGACATCGGGCAGCACAGCGGCCGGCTCCAGGGTGATGGCGTAGGTGACCTTGTAGTCGCTGCGAGGATCGGCCTGCTCGAGGAACAACGCGACCGGCGGGATCGTCGCATCCTTGTCGTCCTGGATGACCGCGAAGACCGTTCGGGGCCAGGTGTCCGTTTGCTGGGGAAGCGTGACCTTCACCGGGCCCTCGGGAATCGCCGGGAGGCCGGCGATGCTCGGGTCGTTGCCACGAATTGTGTAGTTCGCGAGGCGTAGCTCGAGCGCGGGCCCATCGAAGCGTGTCTCAAGAAGAGTCGCGTCACGGTTGGCATCCGCCTCCGTCGTGACCGCACTAATGCGCGCGATTATCCTCTCGATCTGACGCACCGTGACCGCGGGCGGGCTGAGCTCGGATGCGGCGGGCAACGTCGCGGACGGTGACGGGGTGGCCTTCGCGTCGAGGCTGGGCCAGAAGTCCGCCGAGCATCCGCTCAGGGTGAGGGCGCCGATCAGTACGAGAGGAACCGCGATCATTCCGCGGCGACGACCGCTGGCGGGCGTCTCGACGGCCTTGCGGCTGGGCTTGTACACCGGCTTCTTGGGCACCTTGGGCATCTTGCGACGGGGGCCGCGGGTCGAGCGCATGTGGTTGGTGGCCCAAATGAGGAAACCAATGCCCACGAGCAGCACGATCGCACCACCCACGATGAGTGGTCCCGCCCACGGGGTGGAATTGTCTACCGGCCACGACACCGCCAGGTCCGTGGGAGCGGGCTCAACGCCATCCGAGGCGATGATGAAGGAGATGTCCTCTGGCACGTTAACCGTCAGAGTCAGCTTCTGGTCCTTCACGTAGTCGTCAAGCCACAGGTCCGACCCGTTCGGGTCGGGAACCTCGGTCGCCTCGCCGGGCACCACCTCGCTGGTGAGCTCGCGCGTCTCGGGGTCGATCGAGACTGCCGTGTAGGTGGTGTCGCCAATCCACGCCAGGACGTCGGACGTGCGACCGTAGGCGGCGAACACCTGCCCGGGGCCGGCGATGGTGAGCGTCTGGCTGCCGTCGAACGCGTTCAGCGTCGCGCCGTCGATGACGGTGACCGCGGCATCCGAGGCAACGGTCGTTGAGGCCACGACCTTGTCTGGCTCGGCCAGAATGGTGCGCTGGGCGATGCCAAACCCGATCATGAGTGCGGCCACAAGAAAGCTAATGATTGCGAGTACAAATCGCACGGACTACTCCTTTCGTGCTGCTCGGCCGAAGATCTCGGGTCAGCACCCTCCGCCGCTTTTACACGCGGCCGCTCGTTCCTTCACGAGTGGAGAGCCTTCCGACCGGGCCGGAAGAGGCAGCAACAAAGACGTTCAAGAATAGCCGACGGCCACCTGAGAGGCCTAACTACGGCACTGGGAAGGTGCTGGGAAAGCTACACTCGAAAAGTTCCCCCCACGTCCTACCGAGGAGAGTCATGGCTGCCGGCGACACCGAGTTCGGAACTGAAATGCGCGGCTATCGCAAGGAAGAGGTCGACGCGGCCATCCAAGAGCTTCGTCGCGAACTTATCAAGGCGAATGCGGACCGAGCGGATGCCGCCAAGGAGGTCAAGCGGCTGCTTGCCGTCAACGACGATCTTCAGGCAGAGCTCGACGAGACGGGAAGCCCCACCTACAGCGGTCTGGGCACCAAGCTCGAGAACACCCTCCGTGTGGCCGAGGAGCAGTCGACCAGGCTGATCGCGCAGGCGGATATCGACGCGGAGAAGCTACGCTCCAGCGTCGCCGCCGAGGTACAGAAGTTGCGTTCGGATGCAGCAGACGAGGCACAGCGCACCCTCGACGACGCCAACGCTCGTGCGTCCAAGACTCTCGCCGACGCCACGCAGGAAGCCGAGTCCGTGCTGTCTCGCGCACGCGCCGAGGCCGACACCCTCACCCAGGACGCCCTGCGCAAGGCGGGCGCCATTCGTGGCGCCGCATCAACCGAAGCCGCCGAGGCGCGGGCAACCGCCAAGCGTGAGGCCGCAGCCCTCAAGGCCGACGCCGAGCGCGAGGCCGCGGAGGTTCGCGAGGCGGCCACCCGCGAGGCGGCCGAGGCACGCGAGGCGGCCGCGGAGCTCGCCCGCGACTCCGAGCTGGGCCGGGCCAACTACGAGAACGAGAACGCGCGACTCCGTGCCGACCTCGCCCGCGACCTCGAGCAGGGGCGCACCGACCTCGCGCGGGAGCTCGAGACGGGGCGTGCCGAACTCGAGGCCGAGATCTCCGCGGCGCGCACGAAGCTGGCCAACGACACCGCCGCGGCCCAGGAGAAGCTCGCCAACGACACGGCGGCCGCGCAGGAGAAGCTGCGCGTCGACACGGACGCGGCACGGGCAGCGCTCGAGACCGAGACCGCCGCGACACGATCCGCACTCGAGAAAGAGGCCGCAGAGACCCGCGCTGCTCTCGAAGCCGAGACGTCGGCGGCCCGGGCGGCTCTCGAGGCCGAGACCTCAGCGGCCCGCGCAGCCCTCGAGTCAGAGATCTCGGAGGCGCGCTCGGCGCTCGAGACCGACACGGCCAATGCACGCAACGAGCTCGAGCGTCAGACGGCGGCCGCACAGGCAGCGCTTAACGCCGAGATGGCGGAGCGCCGCTCGACCCTCAACGCGGAGATCACCGAGAAGAGCACCGCGCTCGAGGTAGAGATCGCCGAGGCGCGCGCGCGGCTCGCTCATGACATCGAGAAGCAGACCACGGACCTCGCGCGCGACATCGAGCGCCAGCGTGCGGAACTGGCCAGCGAGACCGAGTCGACTCGCGCCGCACTCGCGCACCAGACCGACGAGACGCGCACACGCCTCGAGCGCGAGGCCGAGCAGGCCCGCACGGCCCTCGAGGTCGAGCTCGCGACCCGTCGTGACGAGGCCGAGAAGGCTGCCCTCGCCGCGCAGCAGGAGGCCTCGTCGCAGACCCAGAAGTACCTCGACGACGCGCAGGCGCAGCTGGCCGAGGCGATCGCGC
Source organism: Rhodoglobus sp. (assembly GCA_965279605.1). Classification (GTDB taxonomy): domain Bacteria; phylum Actinomycetota; class Actinomycetes; order Actinomycetales; family Microbacteriaceae; genus Rhodoglobus. The sequence continues at coordinate 53,957 of CBDIIE010000009.1, read as the reverse complement.
GGGCGACGGAGAAGCGCCAGGAGGCCGACCGGCTCGAGAACGAGTCGACCGCGGCGGCTCGTGCGGTTCGCGAGGATGCCGAGCGGCACGCCCGCGAGGTCGTGGAGTCGGCCCAGAACCGCGCCAAGTCGCTCCTCGAGGACGCGGAACGCCGGAGCGCGCAGCTCGTGTCCGAGGCCGAGGACCGGCTCGCCAAGATTAGGATTGAGCGCGAAACGGTGGCCGGGTACTTCGAGAACCTGCGGGGTGTTCTCCAGCAGGCGGAGAAGGTGGCCTCCGACGAGTAGTCTCGCGTTCCACCGACGATAAGGACCGACGTTGAAGATCCAGAATGCATTCCGAGTCGGCCTGCTGGGTGGGCTCGGTGTCATCGTCGCCGTGGCCATTGGGGCCACGATCGGCTCGCTGGCTACGATCCTCACCTATGTGGGCGCTGCGCTGTTCCTCGCTCTTGGTCTCGACCCCGTCGTCAGTTGGCTTGAGCGGCACAAGTTCCCGCGCCCGCTCGCCATCGTGACGGTTCTCGTCGGCGTTATGGCGGTCTTTGCGGGGCTGATCCTCGCGATCATCCCCGTCATCATCGAACAGGTGAATAACGCCATCGCGACGGTACCCAAGCTCGTCGAGGCGTTCTCGGATGGCACGGTCCGCGCGTGGATCGAGGAGACGTTCCCCTGGATCACCGTGGATGACATCCTCACGGGTATCACGGACTGGGCCAAGACCCTAGACATCACAAGCATCGGCGGCGGCGTCCTCACGGTCGGTATTGGGATCGCGACGGGCGTGACCGGCGCCGTGATCGTCCTCATTCTGATGATCTACTTCGTGTCATCGCTGGGCAGCCTGAAGCGCGGCATCTACCGCCTGGTTCCGGCGTCGAAGCGCGCGACGTTCGTTGACCTCGCCGAGCAGACCAGCAAGGCCGTGGGGCGTTTTGTGAGCGGACAGTTCCTGCTTGCGCTCGTCAACGGTGTGTTGTCGTTTGTCGTGCTGACGCTCATCCTGCCGCTGTTTGGCATCCCGGTCACCTACTCGGCGTTGCTCGCGTTCATCGCGTTCCTCGGGTCGCTCATCCCCTTGGTGGGAACAATCTCCGGGTCGGTCATCATCACCCTGCTGGTGCTGCTGTTCGATGGCGCCCCGTCGGTGATCGTGGTCGGCATCTACTACGTCGTCTACATGCAGCTCGAGGCCTACGTGCTCAACCCGCGAATCATGGCACAGGCGGTCAAGGTTCCGGGCGCGGTCGTGGTGATCGCGGCCCTGGCCGGCGGTACGCTGCTGGGCATTCTCGGCGCGCTTATCGCGATCCCGGTGGCCGCAGCCATCATGCTCGTGATCGACCAGGTGTTTGTGCCCCGCCAAGAAGAGCTGTAACGGCTACTCGTCCCACGTCCGGGGTAGCGGGAGCACGCCGGGGTTCAGGCGCGCGACAATTTCCGTGAGCACACGGTAGGTCTGCTCCTCCCCCACCCACAGGTGCTTGCCTCCCTCGACGGCGACGAACTCGAGCTCGGGAATGCCCGAGAGACGTTCGGCCGCCTCGGCGGGGCGCAAGTAGTCATCCAGTTCGGGAATCACCGCAACAACACGCTTGCCGCTGCCTGCCCACGCGTCGATCTCCGCGTCCGATGCACGGTGGAGCGGCGGTGACAGCAGGATCGCACCCACGATCGGATGCCTCAGCCCCCACTTGAGCGCAACCTCCGTGCCAAACGACCACCCCACGATCCAGGGATTCGGGAGTCCACGCTCCGCGACGAACGCCATGGCCGCCGCGAGGTCGTACTTCTCGTCATCGCCGTGTCCAAACGTGCCCTCGGAGGTGCCCCGAGGCGAGGTCACCCCTCGGAAGTTAAAGCGAAGCACCGCGATGTCCGCGAGCGCCGGCAAGCGTGCCGCGGCCTTGCGGAGCACGTGCGAGTCCATAAACCCGCCAGCGGTGGGCAGCGGATGCAGCGCGACGATGGTCGCGACCGAGTCGGCAGTGAGGGGCAACGCCAGCTCGCCCACGAGGGTGAGGCCATCCTCGGTGTGCAGCTCGATGTTCTCGCGTCGTGCGGGCAGCTCGGTGCCACCCCGAATCTCGATCGTCACGTCAGATGCTCCCCTAGGTCCTGATTTTCCAACAGTGCACGTGCCAGTGCCGGCGCCCGGCGAGGTCCTGTTCCTCGCCCATGATGCCGTCGGCGCGCCACGTCACCGTGTGAGCGGTGCCGGGGGTGATCTCCAAACCACACCCAGGACACACGTAGGTTTTGGTCGCGTTCGACGCGGCAAGAGGCTGGACGTTCCACAGGCCGTCGCGCTTGGACTCCGTGTGAAGTCGGCCGACGAGAGCGCGGCCGAGGTCGAGCTCGGGAACCTCCTCGGTTCGACGCCCGCGGGGACGATTCGAACGAGGCATAGGACAAGCCTAAGGTGTTCGCGTCAGCCCTTGTCCTCGAACTGCTCCAGACGCGCCTCTTCCAGGTCGAGCATTGCCTGTGCGCGCTGGAGGATTCTCGACGGGTAGCTCCCCGCCGATCGAGCCTCCAGAAGCGCCTCACGTTCCGCCCGCAGAACCGCGCGGCGCAACTCTCGATAGCGGCGCTGCGGCGAGTTGGCGATGCGCTCCGCGTCACCCTCGGAGTCGACTCGCTCCCACGTGGCCTGGGCACCCAGGAGAGTGTCGTGGCGGACTCGCTCGACCACGTCCGGGTCAATCTGTTCGCCGTCCTCGGCGACGGGTGACTCCAGCACCTCGAGGCCCGCCTCGTTGAGTTCATCAAGAAGCGAGGCGAGTTCGCGCCGGTCGGCAGTCTCGCTGGTTCCCTGAACACCCGTGAGCCGAATCAGCCACGGAAGAGTGCCCCCCTGCACCAAGACGGTAGCGATCGCGACCGTAAACGCGATCAGCACCAACTGGGCGCGGTACGGGGTGGTCTCCGGCAGCGACTGGGCGGCCGCGAGCGTGACCACCCCGCGCATGCCGGACCAGCCCAGGATGACCCCGCCGCGCCATCCGAGTCCCTGGGCCTGCAGGGATCGAAGATCGTTGTCGCGGCGCTGCAGATTCTTGTGGGCGTTCTCCACGCGCCTGGCGACCCGCTTCGACAGGGTCTCGACGTCGGGGACCCGATCGAGCATGGCCCGATATCTTTCTTGCACCCGCGCGGCGCGGCGTTCCTGACTCCGCAAGACAATCAGCAGCGGCCCCACAAACACGAACCTGATCACGATAAGAACCAGCGTGATGAGGAGCCCCAGCAGCACGGCCTGCATCACGCTCAGGTCGTCCTCCTCGACGGTTCCGAGCACGTAACTGAGCTCGAGCCCCATCAACAAGAAGACGCCGTTTTCGAGCAAGAACTGAATGGTGCGCCAGTTGGTGCGCTCGGTCGCCCGCACTTGTGGCGAAAAACGCCGCGCACCGTGATGCCCCGAGTACAGGCCCGCCGCGACCACCGCGATCACGCCACTGGCCCCAACGACCTCCGCGGGGATAAACGCCAGGAACGGCACGGCAAACGAGATCGCCGTGTCCAGCAGGGGGTCCCGAAGGCGCGAGCGAACCCACACGGTGACAAAGCCAACAACCAGACCAAACGCGATCGCCACCGACACGGCGAAAGCGAAGTCTCCCACCGCATCCCAGAACGTGATGGTGGCCGCGGTAGCCGCGATCGCGGACCGCAGGAGCACCAGCGCAGTCGCGTCGTTGACGAGCCCCTCGCCCTCGAGGATAGTGACCAGTCGTGGTGGCAGGCCAAAACGTTTGGCAACCGCGGTCGCGGCAACCGCGTCCGTTGGGCTAATGACCGCGCCCACCGCGAAGGCCGCGGGCAACGACAGCGCGGGGAAAACGGCCCACAAGAGGATGCCCGTGACAAACGTCGTTGCAACAACAAGAAGCACACTCAGCGCGCCAATGGAAGCAAAGTTCCGACGAAAGTCCACGACCGGGAGTGCGATGGCCGACGAGTACAGGATGGGCGGCAACAAGCCCAAAAGAATCAGCTCCGCGGGCACGTTCACGGGCGCGCCGGGAATGAAGCTAAAGATCGCTCCGACGACAATCAGGACCAGGGGGCGTCGCAATCCCCAGCTTTTTGCCAAAGACTCCGGCCGCGACAATCGTCACGAGCCCAATCACGAGGAAGAGCCCCAGCTGCAGTTCCATCGCGCCAGCCTATCGAGGCGGCGCTAGTACCAGCCGACCGTCTCCGAGTGTTCCCACGCGCCACACGGGGTCGCGTACCGACCCGAGATGTACGAAAGGCCCCACGCGATCTGTGTCGCGGGGTTCGTTGCCCAGTCGGCGCCGGCCGAGGCCATCTTCTCGCCCGGGAGCGCCTGCGGAATACCGTACGCACCACTCGAGGCGTTGTGTGCGTACACGTTCCAGCCCGACTCACGGTTCCACAGGGCGACAAGGCAGTTGTACTGGTCCGCGCCCCAGCCCATCGAGGTGAGCATGGTCAGCGCGATCGCCTGGGCAGTACCGGGGTCGGGAACACCAGCTGCGGGAGCGACGGGCGCAACGTAGATCTCGCTGGTCTCGAAGGCGTCACGCGAAGCGGAATGGGTGTAGTCGCCGCCCACCGCGAGCTGCTGGACTTCGGTTGGTGCCGGGGGTGCCGGGGGCTACCGTTGTCGCGGCATACGACGAGGACTCGGGAGTAACAACGCTCACCAGAACAAGGGCAGTGGAGGCGAAAACAGCGAACAACGGCAGTGACCACGGCGTGCGCACGTGGCGCCCCGTAATGTCCCCCGCCCTCGCTCTTGCGTTGGGCGCGGAGTGCACTGATTCGCTCGTGTCTGCCCACAGTTGGTCAATTTTAGACCATGCGGCTGGCAATCGGGAGGGAACGCCCTAGCGGACCGCGAGCATCACGTCGATAACGGCGTCGAGAAGGAGGTCAACCTGCTGCTCGTTGTAGCCCCGCTTTTTGGTGCGGAACACCACCGTGCGCACCTGGTCAACACTCATCGGCTTGCCATGCTGGAAGTAGCCCACCAGGCGATTGGCGAACTCGTCGACCGCCTTCGGGTCGTACCCGTCGGTAAAAATCCCGGTGCGCGAGAAGCGCTGACCTGCGGGGCGAGCCAACCGGTTGAGGATCTCCTGGGCGGAGGATCGGGCGTTCGCGTACCACGCGGCATCCCCGGTTTCCGCGAGAGCACGCTCGCGCTCGCGCACCGCGAAGGCGTCCCTCGAGGCGCTCGAGCGCGGCATCCACGTGGGCCGTCGAGTAGCCGCCCTTCTGCATGGCGAATGCCGTGGTTCTGATGCTCTGTGCGGTGACTACACCCAGCGTTCCGCGGTCGGCGGTGTAGGCGCGACGAGCCTCCTCGAGAAAGTCCTCGACCTGGTCGACGTTGTAACCGAGGCGCGACTTGCGACTGCGCGGGAAGGTTGTACTCACCGCTCTATTGTGCCCTACGCAAAGATGAGAAAGAGCGCATAGGCCGCGGCGGCCGACAGGAGCGACGAGTCAACACGATCGAGGAAGCCCCCGTGACCGGGAAGCCACGTGCTGATGTCCTTGATTCCGAGGTCACGCTTGATGAGCGACTCGGAAAGATCCCCCAGCGTCGCGGTGCCGACCAGCACCAGCCCAAGGATGACGCCCACCCACCAGGGCTGGCCTAGCATAAACAGCGCGAGCAGCACCCCAGCGAGGACAGCGACGACGACGGAGCCCGCGAACCCTTCCCAGGTTTTTCCGGGGCTGATCACCGGTGCCATCTTGTGCCGACCAAACGCCACGCCCGTCGCGTAGGCGCCGGTGTCGACCGAGACCACCACGATCAGGAACGCGAGCGTCCACCACTGTCCGCCCTCCTGGGCGGTTAGCAGCACGGTGAAGCCGGCCATAAAGGCCACGTAGGCCATGATGAAGGCCCCGGCCGCCAGATCCTTCAGCAGATCAAGCGGCGACACCCGGTGGCTGGGCCGTACCAGCTCGACCAAGCGCCAGACGGCGATCAGGGCAACACCCGCGAGCGTCACCAGCCAGTGGCCGGTCGCGAGCCAGTAGAACGAGGCGGGAACCACGGCGAGCGCCGCAATGACCGTGGGCAGGCGCGGGACGTCACGGCCGGCAAAACGCAGCGCACTTGCGAGCTCATACGAGGTGAAGCCGACGAGAACCGCGGCAAAGACCATGTACAGCTCTTTGACCACAATGAGGCTGAACAGCAGGGCGGCCCCCAGCGTGAGGCCCACGGCAATCGCTCGGAGGAGGGGACGACCGGTACGCGCGTTGATCTTGTCGTTTGTCGCCCGAACCTGGGCCTCGAAGTCGGAGACCATTAGACCTCGAGTAGCTCGGCTTCCTTGCGCTTGAGTGCCTCGTCAATGGCATCAACGTGGCTCTTGGTCGAGACGTCAAGTTCCTTCTCGGCGCGAGCCACCTCATCCTCGCCGACCTCCTTGAGGGCGTCGAGGTCATCCTTGGCCTTGCGGCGGATGTTACGGATCGCCACGCGGGCCTGCTCGGCCTTGTCGCGAACGATCTTGACGTACTCCTTGCGGCGGTCCTCGGTGAGCTCCGGCAGCGTGGCACGGATGACATTGCCGTCGTTGCCCACGCTCGCACCGAGGTGCGTTGCGGCGGCGAGCGCCTTCTCGATGTCCTTGAGGGCGGTCTTGTCGAAGGGCGTGATCACCAGGGTTCGTGCTTCCTGGTTCACCATCGAGGCCATCTGCCCCAGCGGGGTCGGAGTGCCGTAGTACTCGACCAGGATCTTCTGGAACAGGGCCGGGTTGGCACGGCCGGTGCGCACGGTCGCGAAATCGTCCTTGGCGACCTCCACGGCCTTGTGCATCTTGTCTTTGGCTTCGGCCAACACGTCGCTGATCACGGATAACTCCTTTGTGTCGTGCCCAAGTTTAGTAGGACGAGAGCGCCAGCAGTCCCACACCCACAAGGACCACGACGGAACCCACAAGTCGCTGCACGGGGTGGGGCTCACGGAACAACAGCCACCCCGCGAGGCCCACGAGCACCACACTCACCTCGCGCGCCGGTGCAATGATCGAGACCGGCGCAAGCTGGATCGCAAACAGGATAAAAATGTAGGCCAGCGGGCCCAGTACACCAAACAGGAGAACGGCGATCCAGTGCCGCCTCGCCGTGCTGACGGTCTCGGGCCAACGCCTGATCGCGGGAACGGCCAGCAGCACCAACTGCACAACCACGCTCCCCCAGTAGAAGCCCACGGGAGGCAGGGCGTGAACGGTGACGGCCGCCGCATCCCACAGCGTGTAGGTCGCGATGATGACGCCCACGCCGAGCCCATACAGGATGCCTGCCCGATTCGCCCGCGCGTGCGTGAGCCCACCCGCGAGCCCAATCACCACAACGCCGGCAACAACGACCCCGGCTCCGAGGAGCGCAACCCACGTCGGGCGTTCCCCGAGCAGGATGATCGCGAAGATGACCGACAGCAGGGGCCCGGTCCCCCGAGCCAGCGGGTAGACCACCGAGACGTCGCCGAGGCGATACCCCCGCTGCAGCACGAGAAAGTACACGATCTGAAGCACCCCGCTGACGACAGCGAGCGGGAGCCAGGCGGCAAGGTCCGTTCCCGCATCCACGAGCGAGACGATTCCAAACGGGGCAAACACCACCGCACCCACGGCGATGCCGGCCCAGATGAAGCTCGGGCCACTCGCGCCCGTCTTTTTGACCGTGATGTTCCACACGGCGTGCGCGATCGCTGCGCCCGCCACGAGGGCGACGACCAGCATGTCAGTTGGAGACGAGCGTGCCGATACGGTCGCCGCGGATGGCCTTCGTCACGTTGCCGGCGGGCTCCATGCCGAACACGACCATGGGCATCGAGTTGTCCATGCAGAGACTGAACGCCGTGGAATCGACGACCTTGAGGCCACGCACGAGTGCCTCCTGGTAGGTGACGTGATCGAGCTTCGAGGCCGAGTCATCCTTGCGAGGGTCACCCGTGTAGACACCGTCGACGCCGTTTTTGGCTACGAGCACCACCTGCGCGTCGATCTCGAGTGCGCGCTGGGCCGCGACCGTGTCGGTCGAGAAGTACGGCAGACCGGCGCCAGCACCAAAGATGACAACTCGGCCCTTCTCGAGGTGGCGCTCTGCGCGGCGAGGGATGTAGGGCTCCGCGACCTGTGTCATCGAGATGGCGGACTGCACGCGGGTCGCGGCGCCCGCCTGCTCGAGGAAGTCCTGCAGCGCGAGGGCGTTCATCACCGTGCCGAGCATGCCCATGTAGTCGGCGCGACCCCGGTCCATGCCGCGCTGGCTGAGTTCGGCACCACGGAAGAAGTTGCCACCACCAACCACGATCGCGATCTCGACGCCCTCGGCGGAGGCCGCAGCGATCTCCTTGGCCAGGGCGCTCACCACATCCGGGTTCACACCGAGCGAGCCGCCGCCGAACGCTTCGCCGGAGAGTTTAAGAAGTACTCGGCGCTTGCGTTCTTCAGTCATGGGGGTTCCTTAGGTCGAGGCTGTCTACAGGGTATAAGTCTGGGCACAAAAAGAGGGGCTCGAGACGATGTGTCTCGAACCCCTCTTCACGAGTGAACTACGCGCCGACCTTGAAGCGGGCGAACCCGGTCACGGTCAGACCCGCGTCGCTCAGAACCTTCGCGACCGTGAGCTTGTTGTCCTTGGCGTAGTCCTGCTCGAGCAGGGCAACCTGCTTGAAGTAGGCGCCAATACGACCCTCGACGATCTTCGGCAGGGCGGCCTCCGGCTTGCCCTCGCCGCGGCTGATCTCCTCGACGATACGACGCTCGTTCTCGACGTCGGCCGGGGGAACATCGTCCCGACCCAGGTACTGCGGGTCGGCGAACGAGATGTGCTGTGCGATCGAGCGAGCGGTCTCCGCGTCGTCGCCGGTGTAGGCAACAACAACGCCGATCTGGGGCGGGAGGTCCTTCGAGGTGCGGTGCAGGTACACGGCGAACTTCTCGCCGGGGATACGCACAACACGACGCAGTTCGACCTTCTCGCCGATGATGGCGGCCTGGTCGTCGATAACGCTGCCGACGGTTCCGCCCTCAAGCGGAACCTCAAGGGCTGCGTCAACGGTCTCGGCGCCCGAGTCAGCGAGAGCCTGGAGCACCTTGTTGCCGAGCTCAACGAACTTCTCGTTCTTGGCAACAAAGTCGGTCTCGCACGCGAGCTCGATCAGGGTCGTTGCGGTGGCCGACTCGACCGCCGCGATGAGGCCCTCGCTCGTGGAGCGGTCGGCACGCTTCGCGTTGCCCTTCGCACCCTTGAGACGCAGGATCTCGACGGCCTTCTCGATGTCGCCCTCGGCTTCGACGAGCGCGTTCTTGGTGTCGACCATGCCGGTTCCGAGACGGTCGCGCAGGGCCTTGATGTCAGCGAGGCTGATGTCTGCCACGGTGGGGATCCTTTGATCTAGTTACTTGCTGGCGGGCTTCTTGGGGGCTGCCTTGGCGGGCTTCGCCTCGGCCTCGATCTTGGCCTCGGTCTCGGCGTCCGACTCGACGTGGTGCTCGGGAACGAGCGTCTCGTCCGCAGCGGCCTCGTGCTCGGCGACGACCGCATCCGCGTCGTTCTCCTCGACGGGAACCGCGGCGGCAACAACCTCGGCAACGGCCTCGGTGTTGGGCTCGTCGGCACCGACCAGGCCGTCAACGGCCTCGATCTTCTCGGCGGTCGACGACGGGGTCTCCGACGCCTGGAGAAGCTCGGCTTCCCACGCGGCGAGAGGCTCGACCTCGGCGCCCTCCTCGGGCTTCTGGTGACGCTGGATGAGGCCCTCGGCAGCAGCATCCGCAATGATGCGGGTCAACAGGCCCACGGAGCGGATCGCGTCGTCGTTACCCGGGATCGGGTACTGCACCTCGTCGGGGTCGCAGTTGGTGTCGAGGATGCCGATGACCGGGATGCCCAGCTTGCGCGCCTCGTCAATGGCGAGGTGCTCCTTCTTGGTGTCAACCACCCAGAGGGCGGACGGGGTCTTCGACAGGTTGCGGATACCACCGAGCGACTTGTGCAGCTTGTCGAGCTCGCGCTTCTTGATGAGCAGCTCCTTCTTCGTGAACCCGCTCTTGGCGGTGTCCTCGAAGTCGAGCTCCTCGAGCTCCTTCATGCGCGCAAGACGCTTGGAGACGGTGGTGAAGTTGGTGAGAAGCCCACCGAGCCAACGCTGGTTGACGTAGGGCTGGCCCACGCGCGTCGCCTGCTCGGCGATGGCCTCCTGGGCCTGCTTCTTGGTGCCCACGAAGAGGATCGTGCCGCCGTGGGCAACGGTCTCCTTGACGAAGTCGTAGGCCTTGTCGATGAAGGCAAGCGACTGCTGCAGGTCGATGATGTAGATGCCGGAACGCTCGGTGAAGATGAAGCGCTTCATCTTGGGGTTCCAGCGACGGGTCTGGTGCCCGAAGTGAACGCCGCTGTCCAGCAGCTGGCGAATGGTGACGACGGCCATGGCCGTGCTCCTTTTCTGGCGCGCGCAGAGCGGGCCTTCTCAGTTGTTCTTCTCGACCGGCGGCCGAGAAACCTGGTGCCCGGGCACAGATCCGCACCGGTTTCCCGGAGACTGATGGAGGTGTGTCGCGCTCAAGAGCGCCGTTGGGACACGCGAAGTCACCCCGATTTCTCGGGGCGCTTCGACCATGGTAGCACCGCTCCCCCTCAGGCGCATGGTCGGATGGGTTCTCCACGGATGCCCGACAGACCCGCCAAGGCCATCTCGCCGCGGCAGACCATGGGTGCATGAAACGCGTGATCTTGCTCGCCCTGGGTGCGCTGCTGCTGTTACCCACGCAGGCGGCGGTCGCGGCAAACACCTGGCGGTGGCCGGTGGACCCACCCCGGACGATCGTTCGACCGTTTGTGGCGCCCGCGACTCCCTACGCACGAGGGCATCGGGGGATCGACATTCGTGCACCCAGCCAGACGCTCTACGCCCCGGCGGATGGTGTGGTGCGCTTCGCCGGCACGGTTGTCGACCGGCCGGTGATCTCGATTGACCACGGCAACGGGGTGGTCTCCAGCTTTGAGCCGGTTGTGGCGACCGTGGCGCGGGGCGAGGCGGTTGAGCGCGGGCAACCCGTCGGCACGATTGTGCCGGGGCACTGTGCATCCCTGTGTGTCCACGTTGGGGTGCGGGTGAACGGGGAGTATGTCTCGCCGCTCACCCTGCTCGGCGGCATCCCCCGGTCGGTGCTGTTGCCGACGCGGGGGATGCTCGACTCGCGCGGGCCGCTAGGGGCGCGCAGCCGAACCGGTGGTGCGCACCTCGGCGGCGATCGACATCGCCTTGCCCGGCCACCAGAACTTCTCGCCCGTGAGGAACGCGAGCGCCGGAACAATCACCGTGCGAACCAGCAGGGTGTCGAGAAGCACACCAATACACACGATGATGCCGATCTGGGTGAGGGTGATGAGCGGCAGGACTCCCAGCACCGCGAAGACCGCAGCGAGCAGGATGCCCGCGCTCGTGATCACGCCGCCCGTCGCGGCGAGCGCTCGGATCATCCCGGTGCGTGTCCCGTGCAGGAGAGCCTCCTCGCGCGCACGGGTCACCAGGAAGATGTTGTAGTCAACGCCCAGGGCAACCAGGAACAGGAAGCTGAACAGCACCACGTTCGTATCGATCGCCGGGAACCCAAAGACCGACTGGAACAGCAGCCAGCTGGCACCGAGGCTCGCGAAGAACGACGCGACGACCGTGGCCAGAAGCAGCACGGGCGCAACCAGCGCGCGGAGCAGGATCACCAGGACAAGGAACACGAGGCCCAGGATGAGCGGGATCACGAGGTCCTGGTCGGCTTGCTGCGCCCGACTCACGTCGAGGCTCTGCGCGTCGAGCCCGCCGACAATCGCGTTGGCTCCATCGATCTGGCTCAACTCCGCCCGGAGCGCGTCGATCGTGGCGAAGGCCTCGGGTGTCTCCGCGGCCGAGTCCAACACAACGTCGATCTGGGTGATGTCACCGTTTGTCTCGCCGACCCTGGCCGAGTCCACACCGTCGACGGCGGCCGCCGCGTCGGCGACCTCCTCGGCGTAGTCGGCATCGGTGATGACGGCTGCCGGCGAGCCACTACCCGCCGAGAACGCGTCAGCAATCAGTTCCTGCCCCACAACGGCCTCGGGCACCGAGGTAAACCGTTCGGTCTGGGCGAGACCCACCTGAACCTGGGTAGTGCCGAGGGCAAGGCCACCCAGAATCAACGCACCGACGATCGCCACGATGGCGGGGCGGCGCGAGACCAGAGTGCCGAGGCGGAACCAGACCCCCCGCTCGGTGCTGCCCTCGCTGCCAAACTTCGGAATGTACGGCCAGAAGAGTCCCCGACCGAAGAGCACCAGGGCCGCAGGCAAAACAAACAGGGCGAACAGCATCGCGATGACAATGCCGGTCGCGCACGCGAGGCCCAGCGCGCGGTTACCGGTCAGCTGCGCGAAGAGCAGGGTGAGGAGGCTCAGCACCACCGTGCTGCCACTCGCAATGATCGCGGGGCCGGCACCACGAAGCGCACGCGCCATCGCGTGGCGACGATCCTCGACCAACCGCAGCTCGTCGCGATATCGAGCGATAAGAAGGAGGGCGTAGTTCGTTCCCGCACCAAACACCAGCACCGACAGGATGCCGGTAACCGAGGCGTCGAGCGTGATGCCTGCGGCGGCCGCGACACGAGTCGCCACAATTCCAGCCAGGCCGTCCGCGATACCCACCACAACCAGCGGCACCAGCCAGAGCCACGGGCTGCGGTAGGTAACGAGCAGAAGCACCGCAACGACGATGACGGTGGTCAGCAGAAGGGTGAAGTCTGCGCCCTCGAAGACGGCCGCAACATCCACGGCAAAGCCCTCGGCCCCGGTGAGGAGTGCGGTCACACCCGACGGGAGCCCGTCGTTGGCCACGGCGCGAAGCTCATCCGCGCGGTCGGCCTGCTCGGCGACATCGGAGATGATGTCGAGCGGAACCACAACGAGTGCCGTTGTGCCGTCGTCAGAGATGGTGGGCGGAGGCACAAAGCCGTCGCTGGAGAGATCCGCGAGTTCGACGGTCGTGGCCGTAATCGCCTCGATGTCATCGTCGGTCAGGTCTGCACCATCGCGCGTGTAGACGAGCAGGGCGCTCGTCGAGTCGGCGCTCGGGAGGTCCTCCTGAGCTGCCGCAACCTGGGCGGACTCAGCGGAGTCAGGCAGCCCAACTCCCGGCGAGGTCTCCTCCTCGGAGCCTGAGCCCAGCGCGAAGAACGCTCCGGTGACGAGAGCGGCAATCACCAGCACGATCCACGAGGTCGAGCGGGCGGTAATGAAAGTCGTGAGGCGTTTCATGGCTCTCTTCTGTGTAGTTCGATTGTCAAATAACTAACTAATCGAACAACATAGCGGTACAGTGGTCGTTATGACAACACCACCGGAGGTCGCGGCGGCAACCCCGCGCGCGCCGGTGCGACGGCCGACTGAGCTGATCCGGGAGTTCCTCGAGGTGAGCGAAGAGTTCGAGGCCTACGTGGGTCGCGAGCTCACCGTCAACCCCACCGACCTGCAGGCGATGCAGCACCTCATCATGAGTGGACCGCTGGGGCCTACCGAGTTGTCTCGGCGCCTCGGAATCTCCACCGCAGCGACCACGGCCGTCGTTGACCGCCTGGTTGCGGTCGGTCACGCGAGCCGCACGCAGCATCCCACCGATCGTCGTGGAGTGGTGATTGTGCCGACGCCGTCATCCGTGCAGCGGGCCATGGGAACCCTCATGCCGATGATCATGGGGATCGACGGGGTGCTCGACGAGTTTGACGAGGATGAGCAGGCCGTGATTACGGCCTACCTTGAGCGCGCGCTCGAGGTGTTTCGCTCACAGATTCCACAGGAGCACTAGCGAGCTCAGGCCCGCGGGTGCGCGACGCGGTAGCTCTCCTTGAGTCTCTCCGTCGAGACGTGGGTGTAGAGCTGGGTGGTGCCGAGGCTCGCGTGGCCCAGCATTTCCTGAACGGCTCGCAGGTCCGCGCCGCCGTCGAGCAGGTGAGTCGCCGCGGTGTGCCGCAGCGTGTGTGGCCCGGACGGGCCCGTTCCCGGCACGGTCGCGAGGAGCGCCGAGACGAGCTCGTAGACGGCGCGGCTGGTCATGCGGTTGCCACGCGCGCCAACGAAAACCGGGGATGTGGCGGCGGACTCTGCGGTGAGCGCGGGCCTCGCGTTGTCGAGGTAGGTGAGCAGGGCATCCTTCGCGGGGATGCCGAACGGAACAACTCGCTCCTTTGAGCCCTTTCCGAGGACCCGCACCGTCAGGCGGCCGAGGTCAACGTCGCCCAGGCTCAGCCCGGTGAGTTCGCTCACACGCAGCGCGGAGGCGTAGAGAAGCTCAATGACGGCGAGGTCTCGCACGGCGATGGGGTCGCCGGTGTCGGCGCGGGTCGCGACGCGCTCGAGGATGCTCGCCATCTGGTCGCGGGTGAGGACTCGCGGGAGATGGTGGTCGGACTTGGGTGCCTTCAGGCGCGATGCGGCATCGGTGGGCGCGGCGTGCGTGCGCGAGAGCCACGCTGTGAGGCTCCGGACGGCGGCCGCGCGCCGGGCGAGCGTGGATTTGGCGAGGCCGGCCTGGGAACCTCGCCACAACCAGTCGCGCAAGAGTTCGAGGTCAAGGTCCTCGGGCCTCTCTGCCCCGCGCTCGACGGCAAACTCGACGAGTTGGGCGAGATCGGAACGGTATGACTTGATGGTGTTCGCGCTGAAGCCGCGCTCTGCCGCGAGGTACACGGCGAACGCGTCGATCGAGCCGGCGAGGTCCACCCGTCCATGGTGGGCCACTCCCCCGACGTTCGCCGGGACTGTCAGGGCGTGTTTGAGCTCTCGACCTCGGCGGAGTTGAACGGCGAATCCTTGCGAGAGAACATCTCGATACGCTCTTCGGGGCTCATCGCGGCGATCTGCTCCCACCCTGCGGCGGGCACACCAGACACCTCGGTGGTGTCACCAACCGGAATGATCGAGTGCACGAGCTGCTCCTCGTAGACGTGTACCACGTTGATCGACTGGCCGAAGTCGACACCGGAGAGGATGCGGTCCTCGGCGCTCAGGTCGAGCGTGTAGCACGTGGCCGACGCGACCGAGACAGGGATGCCGGCGAACGTGGAGTGGGTGGAGTAGTGCAGGTGTCCGGCGAGGATGCCCCGCACGTCGCTACCGCGGAGGACTGCCGCGAGGCGTTCCTGGTGCTGGAGCTCGAGCATCCCCATTGCCTCGAGGAGTGGGGTGGGGATGGGCGGGTGATGGACGGCGAGAAGGCTGCCGTGGGGTGCCGGGGAGGCGAGCACGTCCGCAAGCCAGTCGAGCTGGTCGTCGGTAATGTCGCCGTGGTGATAGCCGGGAACCGTGGTGTCGAACGAGATCACACGCAGGCCGTTGATGTCGTAGACCCGATCTTGTGGCGCGTCGGACTCCTGACCAAAGAGCACACGCGAGTACTCCGGGCGCTCGTCGTGGTTGCCCATGACCCAGATCACTTGGGCGTTCATGCGCTCGGCGGCGGGCTCCACGATCGCCTTGAGGCGCTCGTAGGCGTCGGGCTCCCCGAGGTCGGCGAGGTCGCCGGTGAAGACGATTGCCTCAGGTTTGGCGATGGAACGTTCGAGCTGGGCAAGTGCCTGCCCCAGGTGCTCGATGACGTTGACCTTGCCGTACAGCGGTCGTGCACCACCGAGGAGGTGGGTGTCGCTGATGTGGGCGATGACATGGGATGCGGCAGGGTACTGCCCGACTTGGATCACGCCTCAACACTAGGCGTGGCGCTCGCGCGGCGGTAGCTCTGCGTGCCGGCTACCGGGCGAGCACGGCGTGTGCCTGAGGCACCTCCTGAGCGACCTCGAACTCTCCCTCGTCAGGGTGGGTGCTGGCGTGTTCGACGTGTCCCCGTGGGGTGACGACCCACTCGTGCTGGTGGAAGAGCTGGCGCAGGTGTGCCACTCGCACGATGAGGTTCTTCCACTCCTGGTAGAAGAACACGGAGAACAGCAGGTACTGCCACCACCACGCGGTTCGACCGCGGATTTCTGGTGCCGCCAGACGATGGGCGAAGGCGAGCTGGATCGGTCCGGAGACCGCGGTGAGGATCGTGATGATCGTCAGGAGAATCACGGCGGGCGGCAGCGCGCCGTCTCGCAGGACGGCGAAGACCAGCGTGGGCCACATGAGTGCTGCGACCCACGGGAAGGCCTCACGCCAGCCGAGGAGCAGGAAGAGTCCGAACCGCTGGCGCGGGGTGAGGTCCTTTTCCGCGACGGCCGCGTGACCATGCCGCAGGCTCACCTGGAACCACCCCTGCGCCCACCGCATCCGCTGGCGCCAGAGTGCCATGAGCGTGACGGGCGCGAGTTCCCGGCTAATCAGCCCGGGGTCGTTGACGATGTGCGAACCAATTCGCACGGCACGCACGGACGAGTCGATGTCTTCGGTGAGGTAACTCCCTTGGAACCGCACGCGGCGCAAGCGGGAGGTGCGCCAGTATCCGTTGGACCCACCAAAGATCCCGAAGCCCTGCAGGAGTGCTCGACCCGGATGGTTGACGGCATAGATCTGCTCGAACTCGACCGCCACCATGCGCGCAACGCCCGATTCGGAGCCATTGCGCACCACGCAGTGCCCCTGCACGATGTCGGCGCCGTTCGCGATCCATTTCCAGGCTCGCTCGAAGGACCCGGGCATGGGCTCGTGATCCGCGTCGAAGATTCCGACGAACTCCCCGGTGACGGCGGCCAGTGCGGCGTTGACGTTGGATGCCTTGGAGCGGCTGTCGGGAACGCGCATCAGGAGAAGTTGGGGATGCCTGGCCGCGATGCGACGCAGGTCATCCTCGACGGGCAGGTCGACGGGGGTGTTGTAGGCGAGGATCACCTGCAGTCCACCCGAGTACTTCTGCTCGAGCAGCGACGTGACCGTGTTGATGATGGTGGCTGCCTCGTTGGGCAGGTAGGCGGCGATGATCGCCGTTGCTGGGGGTTCCGGCCGATCCGTGGGGGGCGGCTCACGCCGCGCGCGAAGGGCGGCGACGCCCTCGGCCACCTGCATGATCGCCATCAATGCGAGTGCGGCGATCACGGTGTAGTAGATCACCGTGGAGATGTCGGTTCCATGCTCGAACGTCTCGTGCATCAGAAACAGCGGCACCAGAAAGCCGAGCACGAAGCTCAGAACGATGAGCAGTGAGGTCAACGCTCGTGGCCGTTGTCGGCGTCTACCCGATTGCGCGGGGAGCAGGGCGAGGTCCCGGTTACGCAGGGACTGTTCGGCTTGCTGGTCAACCTCGTTGAGCCTCAGCGCATCCGTCTGGGGGTCGCCCGTAAGTGGGATCCACGAGGACCCGACGTCGACATGGCCGGCGGCGCCGACCACCTCGAACGGCTCCCGGACGAGCGCCTGGGTCATGCTGTGCATTCTCGAGCGGGGGCCGAGCGAGGTGATGCCGTAGAGCACCACCTCGAGATGACCGTTGGGGTCGATGCGTACGGACTCGTGCCGACGCAGGCGTGGGCGGAGCCGCTCTGCCGCCGCCGCCTTAAGTTCGGCGCTCGCCCGCGGATGGTCTGGCGTGGTTGTCGACAATCCGATGGCGAAGGTGCCCGCGTAGGCTCGCGCCAAGTAGGGCAGGTATTCGTACTGCTCTGTAACCATGTCGCCCCCAGCGATCGATGGATGATGTGCTCCCCCAAGGCTCATATGTACTCCTCACTGCGTGGAATCGGAAGGGACTTTCGACCCACGCCCGGCCGCCTCCTTTACCCACCCCCTTTCCCGCTCGGACACGGAGCCCGCGAGCTCGAGGGCGCCCAGCGCCGATTGCACGTCCGCCACGGAGAGGCCCGAGCGTGCGGCGAGGTCGTTGGGGCTCCGCGGGGCACGATCGCTGAGTGCATCCAGCAATCGGATGTGACGCGGATCCACCGCCGTCGCCGGGATGCGCTCCCCGGCTGGCTCACCGAAACTGACGAGCTCGGCCATCTCATCCGCGTTGGTCACCAGCATCGCGCCCGACTCCCGCAACAGGCGATGGCACCCGGCGGATGCCGCGCTCGTGACCGGCCCAGGGACCGCGCCGACGGGCCGCCCGATGGCTTCCGCGTGGTGCGCGGTGTTGAGCGAACCCGACCGCCAGCCCGCCTCCAACACCACGGTGGCCTGGCTCGCGGATGCGATGAGCCTGTTCCTCTGGAGGAATCGCCACTTAGAGGGTTGTGCGCCACACGGCAGCTCTGAGATCACACACCCGCGCTCCACGATCCTGGCGAGGAGAGCGTCGTGCCCCGAAGGGTAGAACCGGTCGACTCCTCCGGCGAGGAACGCGACGGTGTGACCGTGACTGGCTAGGGCAGCCCGGTGCGCCATGCCGTCGATCCCGTACGCTGCGCCGGAGACGATCGCGAAACCTCGGTCGACGAGTCCCGCGGATGCCTCCATCGCGACGTGCTCGCCGTAGCCGGTTGCGGCCCGAGCCCCGACGAGGGCGATCGACCGATTCAGCGCGCGGACGGCCTCATCCGTTCCCCTCATCCACAGCGCGATCGGGCCGTGTTCCCGAAGATCATCAACTCCGTCGATCCAGAACTCATCACCCGGCACACGCAGACGGACCCCAAATCGCGCCGCCTGTCTCAGCGAGATCAGAGCCGTTGCCGACGTCAGGCGGGGCTGCCACCGGTCGAGGCCCAGCTGGATGTCGTGTTCGGTGACCGCCCCGTTGGCACCGAGGTCACTCACGATGTGCTCGGCACCGCGCCGCTCTACCAGCGCCGCGAGCGCACGAGGCGCTCCCAGCGCCTCGATCACCGCTCCCGCCACACGATCCCCGGGTTCGGCGAGCCCCGACCACGCGGCACGGGCAAAACGTTCCTCGATGTCGTCACGCTCGAGCTCGCGAGAACTCACCGCTCGCACGAGCTCCGAAACCTCGGCTTCTTTGAGTCCGAACATGCTCACGTTGACATCGCCCTCCTCAGGTACAGCGCGCGACCCACGTGGTCGGCGTCGGGTCGTGCGGAGCCATCGAGGTCCGCGATTGTCCAAGCCAGGCGAAGGATGCGGTCGTATCCGCGCATGGTGATGCCGCCTCGCTCCAACGCGCGATCGAGTGACGCGGTCGCGGCGGATGAGAGCCGCCCCTCCGATCCGCGAAGCCACTTTCCGGGCACCTGCGAGTTGAGTCGCCACGGCGTTGTGGCGAGTCTCGTCGCCGCACGCTCGCGGGCCGCGAGCACCCGGGACCGCGCCTCCGCGGTGGTCGCTCGTGGCTCGTCCTGCGCCGTGCGCAGGTGGGCGGCCGTGATCCGGGCGACTCGAAACTGGATGTCGATGCGGTCCATCAGCGGACCGGAGATCCTCCCGAGGTATCGCCTTCTGGCTTGCGGCGGACACGTGCACTCCGAGTCCCGCGACCCGTACTGCCCACACGGACACGGGTTGGCGGCCATCACCAGCTGAAACCTGCCGGGGAACGTGGCGACCGCGTTCGCTCTTTCAATGCTGATGAGTCCGGACTCGAGGGGCTGGCGCAGGGCATCCAGTACCGACGGACTAAACTCTGGCGCCTCATCGAGAAACAACACACCATCGGATGCGCGCGCGGCAGCACCGGGACGAATCGCGCCGCTGCCCCCGCCGACCATCGCTGCCGCCGTCGCGGTGTGGTGTGGCGACTCGAACGGCGGTCGCTGCAGCAACGAGCCACTCACCGGATAGCCTGCGAGCGAGCGAACCGAGCTCACATCGAGTGCGGCAGCCGGGGTGAGGTCGGGGAGCAGGCCGGGCAGACGCGATGCCAGCATGGTCTTGCCCGCTCCGGGTGGCCCAAGCAAAAAGACGTGGTGGCCCCCGGCTGCGGCAACGGTCATGGCCTCCACGGCATCGGCGTTGCCAATAACATCAGCGAGGTCACCCTCGGTGTGATCTCGCGTCGGCGCGGTTGGCCGCAGGATCGCGTCCACCGGTTCCGGCTCGAACTCGCCCCCATGCCAGATCGCGGCGTCGCGCAGGGAGGCCACCGACACGACCCGCACGCCGGGCACCAGGCTCGCCTCGTCCGCGTTGCCGGTGGGAACCATGACGGTCGTGTGTCCCGCGCGGGAAGCCGCGAGCACGGCGGGAAGGATGCCATTGACGGGCCTGAGCCTGCCATCGAGCCCCAGCTCCCCGATGTGCACAACCGACTGAATCGACTCGGATGATACGGACCCTTCCGCCGCAAGGATCGCCACCGCAATCGCGAGATCGAAGGTCGCGCCGTGTTTCGGCAACGACGCGGGCGACAGGTTCACCGTGATCTTGTGAGTCGGAAACCCGCACCCGGAGTTGGCGGAGGCCGCACGAACGCGTTCCTTCGCCTGCGAGAGCGCGGCATCCGGCAACCCAATGAGGACGAACCCGGGCAGATTGCTCGAAATGTCGGCCTCGACCTCCACGAGCGTGCCCGTCAGCCCCAGGAGTGCGATGGCGTGGGTACGGCCGATTGCCATCAGAACACACCCCGCACATGCTCAACCTGCGCAGGTGCAGCGGCGGGGGCGATGACGGCGATCGCGTCGATACGCACGCGCCCCTTGTGCTCGGGATGCGCCTCGCACCACGCTCCCGCGAGCCTACGAAGCCGTGCCAGCTTGGTGGGCGTAATCGCCTCGAGCGGATGCCCGTACGCAACACTCGACCGGGTCTTGACCTCCACGAACACGAGCTCGGTTCCCTCACGCGCCACGATGTCGATCTCGCCCTGCGAGCACCGCCAGTTGCGCTCGACCACCTCGAAACCGGCCACCACGAGGTGCCGCGCCGCGATGTCTTCCCCGCGCCTGCCGAGCGCATCCTTCGCTGCCATGCCTCCAGCGTGCGCGGCAAGGACGGTGGCTCAGCCCCGATCAGGCACTTCGGTGGGAAGCCCGGTTTTCCACATCACTCGTGCGGAGAAGAGCGCAGCCCCTACAACCCCAGCAGCAGGCTCACCGCGATCCCGATCATCACGAGCGCGATCAGCCCGTCGAGCACGCGCCACGAGACCGGGCGAGCGAACAGGGGCCGCAGCATCCGCGACCCAAAACCCAGCGCGCTGAACCACAGCACACTGCCGAGGGCCGCGCCCGCGGCGAACCACCAGCGGGTGTCGCCGTGGGTGGCACCAATCGAGCCGAGCAGCACGACCGTGTCGAGGTACACGTGGGGGTTCAGCCAGGTGAGGGCGAGCACGGTCGCCACCGCGGTGCGCAGGGAGATTGGGCTGCCCGCAGGGTCCGCGTCGAGGGTCGCCGGCCGGAACGCCCGCATGGCCGAGCGCACGCCGTACCAGATCAAAAACGCGGCACCCGCGATGCGCACGACCACCAGCAGCCAGTCCGCCTGCTGGATGAGCGCGCCCAGGCCCGCGATCCCCAGCGCGATCAGCACGGCATCCGACAGCGCGCAGATCGCAACCACGACAAGCACGTGCTCGCGCCGCAGGCCCTGGCGAAGCACAAACGCGTTTTGCGCCCCGATCGCCACGATGAGGGAAAGACCGAGGCCAAGGCCGGCAAGGAGGGAGGTAAGCACCCGCCCACGTTAGGGCCTCGAGCACCGACAGTCCAGCTACATATTCTTGTCTCCCATTAGAATCCCTAACTATGGACCTACTGCAGCTCCAGGCGCTCGCGGCCGCGGTCGACGGCGGAACCTTCGACGCCGCGGCCCGCGCGCTGCATGTCACGCCGTCCGCGATCAGCCAGCGCATTCGCGCCCTTGAGAACTCGGTGGGTGGTGTGCTGCTCACCCGCAGCAAGCCCATCACCCCTACCAGCGCGGGGGTCGCCTACCTGCGGCTCGCCCGCCAGATCGATGCCCTCGCAGCGGATGCCTCGGCGCAAGTCACCACCAGCCCCGCTCCCCTGCCCTCGATTCCCCTCGCCATCAACGGAGACTCGCTGGCCACGTGGGCGCTGGCCGCGCTCGCCGGCCTCGCGGGTGAGCTCACGTTCGACATCCACCGCGAGGATCAAGATCACTCCGCGGAACTCCTCCGAGACGGCACGGTGATGGCCGCCATCACCACCGAGGTGCGCCCGGTGCAGGGCTGCACCTCTACCCGGCTTGGGGTCATGCGGTACCGGCCCATGGCATCCCCGGGGTTTGTTGCTCGCTGGTTTGCTGGCGGCGTGGATGCTCAGACTCTCGCCGCGGCGCCGGTGGTGGTCTTCGACCGCAAGGACGACATCCAGGACCGCTACCTGCGTGGCTTCGGCATCCGCCCGTCAGACCCGCCCCGCCACTACGTGCCCGTCTCGGCCGACTTCGCGGAGGCGGTGCGCCTTGGTTTTGGCTGGGCGATGTTGCCCGACCAGCAGTCACTCGGGCCGGAATCCCGCGGCGAGCTCGTGGAGTTGCCCGCGGGCGAGGCCGTGGCCGTGGAGTTGTACTGGCAACAGTGGGCACTACGCACGAGCGCGCTCGATCGGGTGCAGGCCGCGATCGCCGCGGCCGCCGCCGAATCCCTCCGCTAGCAGTGGCCCTCCGCTAGCGCCCCGCGCCGCCGAGTGTGACGTTTCTGCGGGTCTGGCGACGCGGCAACCCGCACAAACGTCACACTCGCGGCTACTCGTAGACGCGAACCACACCCCACGCGTCGCCAAACCGCCGGATGTCGAACATCCGCGAGACCTCGTCGTCGTCGGTGCCCTGAAAACGCCAGCCGATGAGGTCGAGCGGATGCGTGAGCCCCAGCAACTCGTCTTCCAGCCGCGTCGGTGTGTCGGTGACACGGTAGTAGCGCCCCTCCCAGACGAGGCCATACGGCACCCCGCCCTCAAACCACACCCGCAGATCCGTTGTGTGCACAAGACTCATGGCCACTCCTCGACATTCGAAACCCTGTTCGAATGCTACGACGCGGCCGCGCGACACGCCAAACGTATGTTCGAATGTCAGCCCGCGAGCGTACCCGCGAGCCGCTCCGCGAGTTCGTCGGGCGACGCCGCAGCATCCACCAGTTCGGTCTCGCGCGCCAACCAGCCATCGCGCGCCGCAGCGTAGGTGGCAACGTGCTCGAGGCGCCAGGCCACGGCACCACGCTCCAGCTGGTCGCTGCGGATGCGGCGCTCAAGCTCCGCGGGGTCCACATCCAGCGTCACCACACGCAGCGGAACCCCGTGCGCGAGCAATCCATCGCGAATCTCCTCCCAGTACCGCTCGACAAACACGGACTGCGGCACGATGAGCGTTCCGCCGAGCTCGTCGTGCAACTCACACAGGTAGGTCACGACAAGGGCGCGCCAGGCCGGCCAGTCCTGAAAGTTCTTGACCGGGCGCGAGCCGTCGAGGATGGGCCGCAGCAGGTAACCGACACGCTCGGTATCAATGAAGTGGGCGTCGGGCATCCGCCGAACGAGCATGTTCGCGAGGGTCGTTTTGCCGGCGCCAAACGCGCCGTTGATCCAGAGGATCACTCGTCGAGGGCGAGTTCCTTGGGAAGCTCGAGCTCCTTCGCGCTCAACTCCTCCACGTTGACGTCCTTGAACGTCAGCACACGAACCGACTTCACGAACCGGTCGGAGCGGTAGACGTCCCACACCCACACGTCGTTCATCGTGAGCTCGAAGTAGAAATCGTGCTCGGTGTCCTGGCGCACAAGCGTGACCTCGTTGGCGAGATAAAAGCGCCGCTCGGTCTCCACCACGTACCGGAACTGGCTGACGACGTCGCGGTACTCGCGGTACAGCGCCAGCTCGACCTCGCGGTCGTAGTCCTCGAACTCGTCCTCATCCATGGTCTGTCAATCCTAGACGGGGTTTCGATACGCCGCTGGGGCGGCCACTCAACCAGCGGGGGGCCGCTGGGGCGGCCACTCAACCAGCGGGGTGCCGCTGACGCGGCTACTCAACCAGCGGCGCGGGCGTGCAGCCAGGTCTGCCGGTGCATCGCGGATGCCCCCAGCGCCGCGATCGCCGCGAAGTGGTCGGCCGAGCCGTACCCCTTGTTGCCCGGCCAGCCATACCCGGGATGCACGGCATCCGCCTCGATCATGAGGCGATCGCGGTGAACCTTCGCAATAACGGATGCCGCGGCCACCGATGCGCAGTCGCGGTCGGCCTTCACGCGCGTCTGCACCCGCGGTGGCTTGCTGAGCGCAGGCGTCAACCAGTCGTGCGCGCCATCCAGCAACACAATGCTCTCGTGGATCGCAACCTGCGCCTCGTGCAACTCGACGAGTGCGCGCCGCCCGGCGAGCCCGAGCGCGGCGACGATACCAATCCGATCGACCTCCTCGGCAGACGCGAGCCCCACCGCCGAGTGGCGCGACCACGCGTGCGCCTGCGGAGCAAGCTCCTCGCGCCGCTTCTCGCTGAGCAGTTTCGAGTCGCGCAGGCCCTGAGGGATGCCTCGCACCCCAACCTCGACCACCGAGAGCCCCACGGCCACCGGGCCGGCGATCGCGCCGCGCCCTACCTCGTCGCACCCGATCACGTAGCGGGCACCGGAGCGCAGCATCGCCCGCTCGACGGTCAGAGTTGGGTCGGCGACGGCCATCAGGGGTGTTCTCCCACTACCCGTCGACTCCGGAGAACGTCATCTCGTAGTTGTCGAGCCACGCCCAGCGATCAATGGGCCAGCTAATCAGGAGCGCGCGCCCCACCACGTTGTCGATGGGAACAAAACCACCCGTCGGGTCGTCGCGGTGGTATGACGAGTCGGCCGAGTTGTAGCGGTTGTCGCCCATCACCCACAGCGAGTTCTCGGGAACCGTGACCTCGAAGTCGTCACGGGTGGCCTTCGTGGCGCCTTCGGGAATTGTGATGTACGGCTCATCGAGCGGTACGCCGTTCACCACAAGGTGACCAAAATCGTCGCAGCACTTCACGGTGTCACCCGGCAGGCCAATGACTCGCTTGATGAGGTGGTCGTTGCTGTCGGGCGCAGTGAGTCCGACAAACGCGAGCAGGGCATCCACGGCGCCCACGAACCAGTTGGCGGGCTCCTGGTAGCTCGGAGTAAGCCAGCCGCCCGGGTCACGGAATACGACAACGTCGCCGTGCTGGATCGGTATGAGCTCGGGGGTGAGCTGGTTGACGATGATCCGATCGTCGATGTGCAGCGTCTGCTCCATCGACGACGAGGGAATGTAGAACGAGCGGATCAGGAACGTCTTGATCAGGAACGAGATCAGCAACGCCGCCAGGAAGATAAGAAGAACGTCGCGAATGAAGAGCTTCCAGCCCTTGGACCGTGGCTTCTGCGGCGCCGGGGCCACGCCCACGTCCGTGCTGTTTTCTGTCATTAAACCCCTGAGCTCCCAGCCAAGCATAAGCGGCTGGGAGCTCAGGAAAGTCGAGAAAACGCTACGACTTAGAAGTCGCGCTTCTCCTTGATCTTGGCCTTCTTGCCACGCAGGTTTCGCAGGTAGTAAAGCTTGGCGCGGCGAACATCACCGCGGGTCACGATCTCGATGTGGTCGATGACCGGGGAGTGCACCGGGAAGGTACGCTCAACGCCCACCTGGAAGCTCACCTTGCGAACCGTGAAGGTCTCGCGCACTCCCTCGCCGGAGCGGCCGATCACAACGCCCTGAAACACCTGGATACGCGAGCGCGTACCTTCGATGATGTTGACGTGCACCTTGACGGTGTCGCCGGCGCGGAAGTCAGGAATGTTGTCCTTGAGGGATGCTGCATCTACTGCGTCAAGGATGTGCATGGTGTTTTCGCTCTCTGCGCCCGCCACAGGTCGACCGCGCTGTTTATAAGTTGAAGAAGAAATGGATGTGTGTCTCGTAGAATGCCGGAGCCCCTGTGGCAGAGCCGGAACAAGACACGAACGTCGATTGTCTCACAGAACAACATCGGCGTGCCACTCAGGTTCCTCATATGGACCGGCACTATCGTCAAGGGGACTTCAGTTCACAGAAAGACGGAGCATGAACCAGCCAGCCACCACCCTTTCAGTTCGCGCGGAGCCCGTGCAGCAGCGCAGCGCCGAGCGGATCACCAGCCTTCTGGATGCCGCGGCAGAACTGATCGACCAGAACGGCATCGACGGGCTCACCACCAGTGACGTGGCCACGCGGTCCGGGTCGTCCGTGGGGGTTGTGTACCGGTACTTCCCGAACATCCAGTCGTTGCTGAAGGCGCTCGCCGCCCGCAATCTCGACAAGTTCACCAGCACCATCCAGGCCACGCTCCCCCAGGACTCCTCGGACGTCACCGGCGCGATGAACGCCGTTATCGACGCGTACCTGCAGCTTGGCCGCACCGAGCCGGGTTTCCGCGCCCTGCGGTTCGGTGACGTGATCGACGACCGTTTTATCCGCGAGGAGGATGGTGCAACCTCGGCTCTCTCCGGCATGTTCACTGACGTGTTGGTCACCCGCTACAACCTCACACCATCGCCCGAGCTTGCGTTCGACATCGAGATCCTCGTGGAGATCGGTGACGCACTACTTCACCGCGCCTTCCGCTACGACGCCCAGGGCGACGAACGGTTTATTGGTCGCCTGCGCGAGATCGTTGTGGAGTTTTTGAAGCCGTACAGCAACTCGTGATCGAACTTCGTAGCCCTGCAGAGCTGGAGCGGATGCGGGTAGCTGGCGAGTTTGTCGCAAGTGTGCTCGAGGCGACGTCCGCGGCATCCGCGGTAGGCGTCAACCTCCTCGAGCTGGACGCCCTCGCCCACGAGATGATCCGTGCCCGAGGCGCCGAGAGCTGCTATATCGATTACCACCCGTCCTTTGGTGGTTCGCCGTTTGGCAAGGTGATCTGCACGTCGGTGAACGACGCCGCATTGCACGGCCTGCCCCACGACTACCGTCTGCAGGATGGCGACCTTCTGACCCTGGATTTCGCGGCCTCAGTTGATGGCTGGGTGTCGGATTCGGCCGTCTCGATCATCGTGGGAACCCCTCGCCCCGAGGATCAGCGTCTCATCGAGGTCACCTCGCGCGCGCTCGACGAGGGAATCGCCGCCGCCGTGGTGGGCAACCGCACGGGCGACGTGTCGGCCGCCATTGGCGCGGTCGCACGCAAGGCGGGGCTCAAGGTCAATCTCGACTTTGGTGGTCATGGTGTGGGCAGGATCATGCACGGCGACCCACACATCGCCAACGACGGCAAGCCCAAGCGTGGGGTTCCCCTCCGTCCGGGCCTCGTCTTCGCAATCGAGCCGTGGTTTATGCTCGGCACCAAACGCCTCTACACCGACGCGGATGGCTGGACCCTCCGCAGCGACGACGGCTCGCGCGCCGCCCACTTCGAGCACACTGTCGCGGTGACCGAGGACGGCCCGCTAGTCCTCTCCGCCCGCAAGTAGGTCGTCGAGCGATCCGTTCTCTCGTCCCGTCTCGGCTGCACGTTCTGCCGCGAGCCGCGAGTTGGTCATCCCCAGCACGCTCGTTGTCCACACGGCCGCGGTGACCAGCAGGAGCCAGTAGATCGTCGAGAGCAGCAACGAGTGCTCGATAAACGAGACGGCCAGAACGACCAGCGCCAGCGCAAGCAGGCCGACAAGCGCGCCACGCTCGAGACGGGTGATCGTGTGGGGTGTGCGCCGCGACAGGATGAGCAGGTCAACCGCCAGCGAGAGCACCAGACCCGGGTACACAAACGCGCCGTTCACGAGGAACTGGATCGAGAAGAGGCGTCCGCCCTCGAGGCTGGCGAAACTCACGATCGTGTAGACGATCACGGCCACAAGCACGGCGATCGCCGCCCCCAGCGTCCAGAACCAGAACCTCACAGGTCGTCCGATGCGTCGGGGACAAAAAACGACTCGAGCAGGTCGGGGCGCACGCGCCGCGTCCGCTCCAACTGTTGCTCGTGTCGCCACGCGGCGATTGCGCCGTGGTTGCCGCTGAGAAGAACGGGCGGCACGGGCATCCCCCGCCACTCCGCGGGCTTCGTGTAACTCGGGTACTCGAGGAGGCCACCCTCGTGGCTCTCCTCGTCCAAACTCTCGGGGTTGCCGATCACGCCGGGCACGAGACGCCCCACGGCCTCGATGATCGCCATGGCAGCGACCTCTCCCCCGTTGAGCACGTAGTCGCCCAGGCTCACCTCGCGCACCCGAGCGACGGATGCCGCATACTCAACAACCCGCTGGTCGATGCCCTCGTAACGACCACAGGCGAACACGAGGCGCTGCTCGGCCGCGAGCTCGCGTGCGGTCGCCTGGGTGAACCGCTCACCGGCAGGGCTCGGAACAATCAGCACCGACTCGGGCGTCAGCACGGCATCCAGCGCCTCACCCCACGGCTCCGGGCGCATGACCATGCCGGCCCCGCCGCCGTAGGGGGTGTCATCGACGGTGCGGTGGCGGTCGTGGGTGAAGTCGCGCAGGTCGTGCACGGCGACGTCGATGAGGCCCCGCTCGCGGGCCTTGCCAAGCAGCGAGACATCGAGAACCCCAAAAAACTCGGGGAAGATCGTCACGATGTCGATGCGCACGACATCAAGACTACGGGGCGTTACTCGGCCCCGGCCTCGGCTGCCTCGGTGGCCTCGTCCTGCTCGTCGGCGAGCTCCTCGAAGAGGCCCAGCGGCGGGGTGACGGTGAGGGTGCCCGCGGCGATGTCGACGGAGGAGACGATCGCCTTCACAAAGGGCACCAGGACGTCGCCGGTTGGTGTGTCGACCGTAAGGAGATCCTGCGCCGGGAAGTGATCGATCTGCGAGACGGTGCCGACCTTCACGCCGTCGCGCAGAACGCTGAGTCCCACGAGCTGATGGTCAAACCAGGCATCCTCTTCAGGTGCCTCGGCCGGGTCCTGCTCGATCCACAGGATGGCCTTGATCAGGCTCTCTGCGGCGGTGCGGTCGGTGACGTCCTTAAAGAACGCCACGGGGTGGCTGTTGAACCACTTGAGCTCGATAAGTTCGAGCGTCTTGCCGTGCCACGGGGATGCCGTGGGCACCTGGAGAGTGAACACGGCGCCCGGAACAAAACGGCGTTCCGGGGCGTCCGTGTACAGCTCGACCTTGATTGCGCCCTTGAGGCCGTGTGCCTTCGTCAGTCGCCCCACCCGAAGCTGGGTGCCGGCAGTCTTCTTGGCGGCCACCGCTAGAGGTCGGTGTCGACGACGTCGACACGCACGCGACGGCCATCGGCGAGCGCCGCGACCAGCGTGCGGAGTGCCTTCGCCGTGCGGCCGGCACGCCCGATCACGCGACCGAGATCCTCGGGGTGCACACGCACCTCGAGGACATCGCCACGCGGGGAGTTCTTTGCGGAAACTCGAACCTCGTCAGGGTGATCAACGATCCCCTTGACGAGATGCTCAAGAGCGGGAGCGAGCAAGATCAGGCCTTGTCGGCGTCGTCAGCCGCGGGCTCCTCGGCAGCAGCATCCGCCGCGGCCTCGGTCTCGTCGCCCACCGCGGGAGCCTCGTCGGCAACCTCGGGAGCGGGAGCCTCCTCGGCGGCACCGTCGCTAACGGGAGCCTCGACCTCGGCGGCCTCCTCAGCCTCGACCGGAGCCTCTGCCTTGGGAGCAGCCTTCTCCGTCTTGGGCTTGAGGACGGGCTTCTTCTTCTCGTCGGCGACGAACTCGACCTTGGCGTCCTTGGTCTTGACGGTGCTCACGGCGTTCTTGTCGCCCTTGAACTTGCCCCAGTCACCGGTCAGCTTGAGGAGAGCCTCAACCTGCGGGCTCGGCTGGGCGCCAACGCTCAGCCAGTACTGCGCGCGCTCCGAGTTGATCTCGATGAACGAGGGCTCCTCGGTGGGGTGGTACTTGCCGATCTCCTCGATCGAGCGACCATCGCGCTTGGTGCGCGAGTCCGCAACGACGATGCGGTAGTAGGGCGCACGGATCTTGCCGAGGCGCTTCAAACGAATCTTTACAGCCACAATTCTCCTGAGTACATGCGTGTAGTCGTGCTCGTAGCCGTGGGCGTGGGGGCACACTCGACTCGAAAGCTCTGATGGATCCCGCCGCGCCTGATTAGAGGGTCGGAGGCGACAGGACTCAACTGGCTATTCTGCCACGGTTTGTCCCAGTTGTTCGAATCGGTGTGGGCGCTCAGTCCGTGGGCGCGGTCCTGGGCCAGGGACGCAGACGCTCAAGCTGAAGAGCGAGAGACAGAATCAGGGCCTCGCCCGCCGCATCCGCCGCCGGGGCGGCAACCAACTGCACTCCCAACGGAACCCCGGCAGACGAGTGCCACCCCGCGGGGATCGAGGCGGCTGGCCAGCCGAGCAGGTTCCACGGCGAGGCGTACGGGGCGTAGCGAATGTTCGCGGCGAGGTTACTCAGCCAGTTCTTCTTGTGCCACTCGATCGCCGGGATTCCGGGCTGGGCGAGCGACGGGGTGACCAGAACGTCGTAGTTCGCGAAGAACGTGGTGACCTCGGCGCGAAACGTCTCCACGGGCTTGGGGTTGCGCGCGGTCCGGCCGAGGATCCGACCCCAGCGCGCGTGGGTGCGGATGCGCGGCTCGAGTCGAGCGGAATCGAGGAGCGCAGCATCCGTCTCCGTGCCCGCAAACCAGCGCGACAGCAGCGGGATCGGGTTGGACGGATAGGGAAAGGTCACCTCGCTCACCTCGTGCCCCGCCTCGCGCAGCGCGTCGGCGGTCTCTCGCACGCCCCGGACCCACTCCGGGTCGACGGGAGCGAGCGGGGATGCCGCGCCCGTGGCGATCGCGACACGCAGCGGACCGGTCGGCTCGGTGACACTCGCGAGCGCGGGCCTGTCGGCGAGCACCGAGAGCATCAGCGCGGCATCCGCGACCGTCGTGGCCAGCGGCCCGTTCTCGCTCATGCCAAACCACGCGTCCACGCCAATGTCCTGGGGAACAACCCCCGCACCCGGCTTCAGCCCCACAAGCCCACAGTTGGCGGCCGGGATACGAATGGACCCCATGCCATCATTGCCGTGGGCGATGGGCACCTGGCCGGATGCCACGGCCGCCGCCGACCCACCGGACGAGCCGCCGGACGTGCGCTCCGGGTTCCACGGGTTGCGGGTGATGCCATAGACCGAGTCGGTCGCGCCGAACACACACAACTCGGGCACCCGCGTGATCCCCACAACAACGGCGCCCGCGGCGCGCAGGCGTGCGACGACCGCGTGGTCATGCGCCTGTGGCTCCGCGCTCGTTGCGGCCGACCCGTCGCGCAGCGGTTCACCCTCGACGGGGATGTTGTCCTTGATCGCGACCGGCACCCCGGCCAGCGGCAGGGTGGCGCGATCGCCACGCGCGTCGACCTCGGCGGCCTCCGCGAGCGCTCGATCCCCACGGACGACCTGGAAGGCGCCCACACTGTCGGCCGCGATACGAGACAGGGCGGCGGTGGTCTCTGCGACGGCGGTACTCGCGCCGGAGCGCACCGCCTCGGCGATCTCGGTTGCGGTACGGGTCATGTCAGTGATGCTACGGCTTGGGGGTGCTCCTGCGGCGGGACAATGCGACTCCGACGAGGCTGATTGCCCCGCCGACGATTGCCAACGGAGCGGGAACCTCGGCAAAAACGATGAGCCCAAGGATGATCGCGAGTGGCGGAACCACGTATGTCGATATCCCCAGCTGCGCGGCGGGCATCCGGTAGAGCGCATAGGCCCAGGTGCTGAACGCGAGCGCCGTGGGGACGGCACCCAGGTACACGACACCCAGGATGGCGTGGAGTGGGGCATCCGCGAGTTCGGTCACAAGCTGACCGGTGAACGGGAGACACACGATCATGCCGACGAGACAGCCGAGCCAGGTGACCTGCGCATTGGGAAGTCGACGCAATGCGGGCTTCTGCAGGAGGACACCCGCCGCATACGTGACCGCGGCCGCGAGAGCCCACAGAACCCCCACGTTGGTCAACGATGCGCTGCCCGAGGCCAGACCGATCAGGATCACTCCGAGGAACGCAACACCGGCGCCGATCGCGATCCATGTGGTGATGCCCTCCCCTAGGAACAGGGCGGCCCCCAGCGCAATAAGGATCGGGCCGACGCCAACAATCATCGCCGTGGTTCCCGCATCGAGTGTCTGCTCGGCGATGTTGAGCACCACGTTGTAGGCGCCAAACCAGAACACCCCAAACCCGATGACCTGCAGCCACTCCCGCCGGGTGGGCCACACCCAGCGTCGCTGAATGAGAACAACAATCCCCAGCAGGGCGGCGCCCACGACGAGGCGCCCCAGCGCCAACGTGCCACCCGAGAAGTACTGCCCCATGCCACGGATGACGATGAAGGCGCTCGCCCACGCGAGGATCGTCACCACAATGGCGACATACACGAGCGGAGTGACGCGGGGCGTGGTGCTGGTTGTGGTGCTCACTCGCTCACGCTAGCCCTCGCCCACGACAGCGGACACCCCCGCGCGACACGATGTCCGAATTGCGCCTGTAAGTGGCAGCTATCCGTTGCGCTCGTCGCGCCAGCGGAGCCACTGCCGGACCGGGGCGAGGTCGTAGTCGGGGCCGGTGATGCCGAGGGTGAACAGTGTCACGCCCGCCTCGAGCAGGGCGTTGGCCGTGGCCTCGTCGCGGTTGCGGAGCTCGTTCGAGATCTCGATCTCGCTCACGTCGCGGCCTACCGCGGCGCCGTGCTCGGCGAGGATGCCCAGCTTGCGCGGCAGGTCCTCCGGCGGGGTGAAGCTGTGCCAGATATCGGCGTGCTGGGCGACAATACGCAACGTCTTCTTCTCGCCTGCGCCACCGATAAGAATCGGGATGTCGTGCACGGGCGGCGGGTTCAGCTTCTGCCAGCGCTGCTCGATGCGAGGCAGGGCGTCGGCGAGTGCATCCAGCCGCTGGCCGGCTGTGCCGAACTCGTAGCCGTACTCGTCGTAGTCGCGCTCGAACCATCCCGAGCCGGTTCCGAAGATAAAACGGCCGTCGCTGATGTGGTCGATCGTGCGGGCCATGTCGGCCTGCAGGTCGGGGTTGCGATAGCTGTTGCAGTTGACGAGGCTGCCGAGCTCGACACGGCTCGTGAGCTCCGCCCACGACGCGAGCTCGGTCCACGCCTCGAAGTGCAGGCCATCCTTCTCGCCGCTGAGCGGGAAGAAGTGATCCCAGTTGAAGAGAATGTCGACCCCGAGCTGCTCGAGCTCGATCACCGTCTCACGGATCTTCTGGTAGGTGGCGTGCTGCGGCTGAACCTGGACACCCAGGCGGATGGGACGAGAAGTCATTACTTCAGGCTAACCCCTGGCTGGCCCCGTCGAATCGCGCACGAGCAGCGTGGTGTGAAGTCGCTGCTGGTGAATACGTGAACTGTCGGATGCGGAGATCGACTCGACAAGAAACTCCGCGGCGAGCCGCCCCTTCGACTCGATCGGCTGGCGCACGGTTGTCAGGCCCGGACGCGACCATGCCGCTTCGGCAAGGTCGTCGAATCCACTCACCGATACCTCGGCGGGAACGGCCACGGCCGCGTCACGGGCGGCGTCAAGCACACCGAGGGCGATGATGTCGCTAAAGGCAACGATCGCCGTGGGAGGCTTATCCGCAGCCCACAGCTCCTCGAACGCTCGAGCTCCGGCCGGCCGGGTGCACGGAATCTCGCGGACCTCGATGCCGTCACTGTCGACGTCGAGGCTATAGGCACCCAGGGCAGCACGAACGCCGTTCATGCGGCGAAGCATGGGGCCCCGCCAGTGAGTGTGCCCACCGTCAATGCCGGTCTCGATCGCCAGTATCGCAATCCTGCGGTGCCCGAGTTCAAGCAGATGCCGCACGAGCTGTTCCATGCCCTCGCTGTCGTCAATCTCGACGGATGACACACCGTCGTGCAGCTCGCTGTCGACGAGCACAAACGGGATGTCTCGCTGACGTAGCGCGCTGACCTCACCACGGTCATACTCGAGACCACTCACGATGAAGCCGTCGACCGCAGCGTACGGGATGGTCTTGAGCATCGAGCCTCGAAGCGGGGGCGCGAGAAGAAGAGTAAAGCCCTCACGCTGGCAGGTCTGCCCAATACCCTGCAGGAACTGCGAGTAGTAGGGGTTCTCAAGAACCTTGTCGAGTTGCTGCGGGAGCAGGAGGCCGAGACTGTTCGTGCGACGCGTGCGAAGCATCCGAGCAGCCGGATCCTGCGAGTAACCGAGCTCGGCGGCAACCGCGAGAATGTGCTTGAGCGTCGCCTCGGACAGGCGGGAGTTGTCGTTAAAGGCGAGCGACACCGCAGTCTTGGAGACGTTTGCCCGCTCCGCGACATCCTGCATGGTCACCCGACGGGACTTCACTCGCCTGCACCTCCTTCGGCCACTACGACGATAGCGTTTGGCGCGACCGTGATCGCGTCGCCGACGACCGTCGCCTCACCGTAGACCACTGACACTCGGTCATAGTGACAGGTCTGGGGTTCGCTTCCCCGGTTGACGAGCACGATGACCCGCTCGCCAACGCCAGCACCACGCTCGATCGCGACAAGGTCCTCTCCCCACGCGCGCACCTGTTGGGTGCCGCGGCGCAGCGGCGTGTGGTCGGTGCGAAGACGGATGAGCTCGCGCAGGTACCCGAGGAGGTCGGTGTTCCATTTCGCCTGGTCCCACGGCATGGCGCCGCGGCATCCCGGATCGTTGTCGCCGACCAGCCCCACCTCGTCGCCGTAGTAGATCATGGGGGCACCCTCGGCCGCGACAAGGAGCGCGTACGAGAGTTTGGTGGCGACGAGGTCACCGCCGTGCCGCGTGACCAAGCGCTCGGTGTCGTGGCTGCCGAGGAGATTCAGCATGCCGCGGCGATAGCCCTCAGGTACACGCGCCGTCAGGTCGTTCATGCCGTCGGCAAACTGTGTGCCCGTGATCGAGCGATCCGCGACGAACCCGAGGACGAGGTCCCGCAGGGTGTAGTTCATGGTGCCGTCCGCGAGATCGCCCTGGAGCCACTGCTCGGGCGCGCGCCACTCCTCGGCAACGATGTAGAGGTCTTGGCTGTGACCCTTCACGACGTTGCGAAAGCCACGCCAGAAGTTGTCATTGATGAAGTAGGGCACATCCAGCCGCCAGCCATCGATGCCCTGCTCTACCCAGTAGCTCGCGACGCTGTAGTGATGCTCACGAACCTCCGGGTTGTAGGCATTCCATTTCGGAAGGTAGTAGCAGCCCGAGCACGTGCGGTAGTTCGGCACGGGGTGGGGCCGCACAGGGAAGTCCTCGACGGAGAACCAGTTCACGTACTCGGAGTCGGCCTCGTTCTCGACGATGTCACG
Source organism: Rhodoglobus sp. (assembly GCA_965279605.1). GTDB lineage: Bacteria > Actinomycetota > Actinomycetes > Actinomycetales > Microbacteriaceae > Rhodoglobus. Next base: position 18,840 of record CBDIIE010000009.1, on the reverse strand, counting down.
GAACGCCCAGTGGCCGTCACCCGCGTGATTGAGCACGGCATCGAGAACCACACGCATGCCTCGCTCGTGTGCCGCGTCAATGAACTGCCGGAACGTCTCCAGGGTGCCGAGGCGATGATCGATCGCGAAGTAGTCCTTGGCGTCGTAGCGGTGATTGGTGTCCGCCTCGAAGATCGGCGTGAGGTAGATGACGTTAGCGCCAAGATCCTGGATGTGGTCGAGGTGCTGCATGATGCCCGCGAGATCACCGCCAAAGAAGTTCTCGCGCGTGGGCTCCGAGTCCCACGGCACCACACCGGGAGGGTCCAGACTCGGGTCCCCATTGGCGAACCGCTCGGGGAAGATCTGGTAAAAAACCGCGTCGGCCAGCCAGTCAGGTGCGGTGTTGTCGTCTGTCACTAGTCCTTCAATCCACTCGACGCGATCCCGCGCACAAGAGCGCGCTGGAAGAACATAAACACGATGATGCTGGGCACCGTCGCGGTAATTGTGCCCGCCATGAGGTAGTTCCACGACGTGTTGTAGCGGCCCTGAAATGCCGACAATCCAATCTGGATCGTGCGCAACTCATCCGAGTTGGTCACCAGCAGTGGCCACAGGAAGTCGTTCCATGCGAACAGGAAGCTAAAGATCGCCAGCGTCGCAAAGGCGGGTAACGCGAGCGGAACCATAATCCGGAAGAAGATGCCAATCCGGCTGCATCCATCGATGCGGGCGGCATCCTCGAGCTCGCCGGGTATTGACGCGAAGTACTGCCTCAGCAGGATGATGCCAAACACGTCGGCAAGCCGCGGGACGATAAGACCCCAGTACGTGTCGATCCACCCGAAGGATGCCACAAGTGAGTACGCCGGGATGATCGTGACAAACGTGGGCACCATCAGGGCCGCGAGCAGCACCACAAAGATGACGTTCTTCGCGGGAAACCGCAGCCTCGCGAACGCGTACGCCGCGAAGGCATCGAGCACCAGGTGACCACTGACAATTCCGGCCGCCATGATGAGGCTGTTGAGGTAGTACTGCCCAAAGGGCGCGGCCTCCCATGCGACGGCGTAGTTCTCCCAGTGCCACGATGTGGGAAAAAGCGAGGTATTGGAGTATGTCTCCGCCCGAGTCTGCAGCGACGTGGTGAACATCCAGAGGAACGGCAGCACCACAAACGCGGCGCCCACAATAAGCAGCGCGTGACGACCAAGCGCCGTGGCTGTGTGTCGTCTCATCGCAGCGGCGACCTTCCCGAACCGGACGCCCGCCAATTGACGAGCGTCACCCCCAGCACCAAGAACAGCGTCACGAATGCGATAGCGGTTCCGTAGCCAAAATCGCTCAGGCGGAAGGCCTGCTGGTACATAAACATGCCAAGGACTTCCGTCGCGCCCTGAGGGCCTCCCCCGGTGAGCACGTAGACGAGGTCGAACGACTGGAACGACGTGATGAGCGCCTGCACGACCACAAAGAAGGTCATCGGTGCCAGTAGCGGAATGGTCATGTACCGAATGCGCTGGGCGAAGGATGCTCCGTCCACCTGTGCCGCCTCGAACACCCCGTCGGGCAACGCCTGCAGAGCGGTCAGGTAGAGGATCGCGTTGAACCCGACGTTCTTCCAGACCGTCAGGAGGGTGAGCGCGCCTAGCGCAAGCCACCTGTCTTGAAGCCAGTTCGGGCCCTCGATCCCCAGCCCCGCGAGAACACTGTTAACGAACCCCGAGGGGTCGAGCATGTACCTCCAGACGATTGCCGCGGCGACCGAGGACGTCACGGCGGGCAAGAAGTAGACACCCCGATAGAAGCCGCGGCCCCGCAGTGGCGCGTCCAGCAGGAGAGCGACAACCAGGCCGGAGGCGACACTCAGGATGCACACGCCAGCGCCATACGCGACGGTCACAAACAGCGAGTTCCAGAAGGCGGGATCCTGCGCGAGTCGCACATAGTTCTCGAACCCGATGAACTCCTTGGTGGGCGAGAACCCATTCCACGAGGTCAGGCTGATGTAGCCGGCCGACACGATCGGGTAGATGACAAAGAGGCCTAGCACTGCGAGGGCCGGCAGAAGGAACACCGCGGCCGTGACCACCTCCTCGCGGTTGTAGCGCGAGGCTCCGCCCCGACCGCCAAGGCGGCCGGGGCGGAGCCCGTCGTGCAGCTGCGTCAAGAGGTTCTAGCCCTTGGCAATCACGTCGTTGACGGCTTGCTCCGCGTTCGCGAGTGCCTCGTCGATCGAGACGTCACCCGTCAGGGCCTTCTCGATCTGCTGGGCGAACGCGAGGGAGATAGCCGGGTACAGCGGCGTGTTGGGTCGAGCATGGGCATCCGCCATCTGCTCGACGTACGGGCGGAGGCGCGGCTGGTTCTCGTCGACCCAGCTGAGGTACTCGTCACCGGTGGCGACGGAGTTCGTCACGGGCAACATGCCCGTGGTCTCACTCCACGAGAGCACCTGCTCCGGCTCGAGGAACCACGCGAGGAAGTCGGTCGCCGCCTTCGTCGTCTCCGGGCTGTTGTCGAAGACCATCGCCTGCTCGCCACCAAGGTTGGTCGCGGGCACGCCGTCCTCCGGGTACGGAGCGGTGCTTGTGCCGAAGTCGAACGGCGGGTCGGGCGCCCAGATGCCCACCATCCAGGAACCGTCGTTGGCCGACGCCACCTCGGCCTTGCCGAGCTCGCCCCAGGCACCGACCTTGCTCAGGCCAGAGTTGATGAGGTCAACCCAGTAGCCCAGAGCTTCCTTGCCGGCCTCGGTGTTGAATGCAGCGGCGCTGTTGTCCGCCGTGAGGAACTCGCCACCCGCCTGCCAGAGGTTCACCTGGAAGTTCCACGTGAGGCCCTCGCCGTTGTCGCCTGCCTGAGTGAACAGCTCGAACGCGGGCTTGCCCGTCTTCGCGAGAATCTCGGCGCCATCCGCCTTCAGCTCCTCCCACGTGAGCGGCGGAGCCTCCGGGTCGAGACCGGCCTCTTCGAATAGCGTCTTGTTGTAGATGTACCCCAGGTTGTTCGCCGACACCGGGACCGAGACCTGCTTGCCGTCGATCGTGCCGAAGGCCGTCAGCGCGGGGTTGATGTCAGAAAGCACGTCGCCCGGCAGGTCCAGGTCGGCGAGAGTGCCGATCTGGTTGATCTGCGGAACCCAGACGAGGTCGCCGATGGCGATGTCCGGCAGAGTGTTCGACGTGGCTGACGCACGGAGCTTCGTCAGGAAGTCGGCGTTGGGAACGTTAGAGGTCTTGATAACAACGCCGTCGTGGGTGGCGTTGTAGTCATCCACCATCGCGTCGAAGGTGTCGGCGTTGGTGCCGTCCCAGTAGTGCCAGACGGTCACCTCGACGGTGTCGCCGCCGGCACTGTCGCCGGAGGCAGCGCAGCCCGCGAGGGCCATCGCGGCCACGGCGCCCATGGCGACGAGACTCAGTTTGTTGCGGTGCATCATTGCTCCTCAATGTGATTGTGGCCCCGAGAGGCCGTGGTTTCCAGTGGTGTATTGCGGGTGAGTCTCGAAAGACCCTGTCCGCTGGCCGTCGCCGGGGAGCCAACCGGCTCCAGGGCGACTGATAGCCAGGCGGCACTATTGGCGGGGATGAGCGACGCATCCCCCACAAACTCGGAGTTGAGCACGAGCTCCGCTCGCCATTCGGTGGGCAGTCCGGCCGTCTCATCCCCAAAGTTGACGACACAAATACCGTCACCCCGCTTGAACGCGATGACATTCGTGTCGCCCGTCTCAAGCCACTCGATCTCGTCTGTCGATGAGAAGAGCTCCCGCTTGTGCACAATTGCGCGGCGAAAGAGGGCGAGAGTGGAATGAGGGTCGGATTCTTGGGTGTCCGCGGCGAACGACCCGAACCACTCGGGCTGCGGTAGCCAGGGGTGGGCCCCGGATGCGGCGGGGCTGAAGCCAAACGTCGGCAGGCTCGCGTTCCACGGGAGCGGGACCCGGCATCCGTCTCGTCCCAGCTCCTCGCCCCCCGATCGAAGCCAGATAGGATCCTGTCGAGCATCCCCGGGAAGGTCGAATACCTCGGGCAGCCCCAGTTCCTCACCCTGGTACAAGTAGGTCGCGCCGGGGAGAGCCAGCTGCAGCATCGTGGCTGCTCGGGCCCTGCGCACGCCAAGCTCCAGATCGGTATCCCCACGGCGGCGGGCCGCCGCGATCATGTCGGTCGGAAGTGGCGCGTCGAGATGTTGCTCCTGGCCATAGCGGGTCGCGGTGCGGTGAACGTCGTGGTTTGAGAGCGTCCATGCCGGAGGTGAGCCGACCACCTCGGCCTGGTTCATCACACGCTGGATCGCGGAGGCCATTCGTGTGGCATCCCACGGCTGAACAAGGAGCTCGAAGGTAAAGGCCTGGTGCAGTTCGTCGGCCGCAAGGTATGCCGACATACTTTCCAGGCTGGGAACCCAGATCTCGCCCACGAAGTACTTCTCGGTGCCGTGGCCGTCACCGATTGCTCGCCACCGGCGATACACGTCGTGCACCTCGGGTTGGTCCCACATGGCGTAGTTGTGTCCGTCGTCGGGTGCGTCGGGGAGCTCAGAGTCCTTAAAGAGGCCATGAGCCACGTCAATCCGGAATCCGTCAATTCCCCGATCGAACCAGAAGCGCATGACGCCGTCGAAGTAGTCGAGCACCTCGGTGTTGCGCCAGTTGAAGTCCGGCTGGCTCGAATCGAACGCATGGAAGTACCACTGGCCGTCCGGCACCCGGGTCCACGCGGCGCCGCCAAAGACGCTCTGCCAGTTGTTGGGGGGCAGCTCACCCGCCGGTCCACGCCCGTCGCGGAACAAGAAGCGATCCCGCTCTGGGCTGCCCGGCCCCGCTGCGAGCGCGGCCTGGAACCAGGCGTGCTGGTCGGAGCAGTGATTGGCCACCATGTCCATCAGTACGCGGATGCCACGCGCATGCGCCGCGGCGACGAGGGAAGAGAGATCCTCGACGGATCCGTACGCCGGGTCGATCGAGTAGTAGTCGGCGATGTCGTACCCGTGGTCGCGCTGCGGCGAGGTGTAGCAGGGGTTAAGCCAGAGCGCATCGACGCCGAGATCCTGAAGGTAGTCAAGCTGCGAGCTCAGCCCGGCGAGGTCACCGATTCCGTCCCCGTTGTTGTCACGAAATGACCGGAGATAGATCTGGTAGATCACTGCGTCGTGCCACCACTGCGTTGCCATGTTCACCTTCGAGTCAGGGCCGGTTTATCGATATACTAAACAGACCCGAGACCGGCCGCAAGTCGGACGCGCAAAATAGTGTCGGAATCAGTAAATCGATGCACAAAGTGCTACGCAGGAAAGCGCGAGACGCCGGCCGCCCCCACTCGCGAGTTCGCTTGGATGGGGCATTCAGCCCGCGGAAAAGGCTACAAACAAGCGAACTCGCGGAGTGGGGCCGCGGAGCGGAGCGGAGTGGGGCCGCGGAGCGGAGTGGGGCGGCCTGGGGTGAGGGCGGGATACGCCTAGCGGCCGAGGAACTTCTGCAGGCTCGCGAGCTCTTCCTCTGAGGGGCCTCCGGGCTTGGAACCGAGGCCAAAGCCCGAGCCGCTCGCGCTGGCCGGCTTCTGTGTTGCACCCGCGGCGAGCGCCGCGTTCTCGGCGGCGCGCTTGGCCGGGTTGCCCGAGCGCGAGCCCTTCTTCTTCTGCTGCTGCGGCTTGCCGCCACCAAACTTCTGACCGGGGATGGGCCCCATGCCGGGCACCTGCGGCATCCCACCCTTGGCCACGGTCTTCATCATCTTCGCGGCTTGCTCAAAGCGGTTGACGAGCGCGTTGACCTCGGTCACCGTGGTGCCCGCACCCTTGGCGATGCGCAGGCGGCGAGACCCGTTGAGCACCTTCGGCTGGCGGCGCTCCTGCACCGTCATCGACTGGATGATCGCCTCCGTACGCGTGATCTCCCGCTCATCGAAGTTGTCGAGCTGCTCGCGCATCCCCTTCGCGCCCGGGAGCATCCCGAGCATGCCCTTGATCGAGCCCATGTTCTTGAGCTGCTGCATCTGGGCGAGGAAGTCCTCGAGGGTAAACGTGTCGGTCGCGAACTTCTCCGCGGTCTTGCGCGCCTCCTCCTCGTCGAAGGTCTTCTGCGCCTGCTCGATGAGCGTGAGGATGTCACCTAGGTCGAGGATGCGGCTGGCCATCCGGTCGGGATGGAACGGCTCGAAGTCGTCGAGACCCTCACCCGTCGATGCGAACATGATCGGGCGACCGGTAACCGAGGCGACGGACAGGGCGGCACCACCGCGCGAGTCACCGTCGAGCTTGGTGAGGACAACGCCCGTGAAGTCCACGCCCTCCTGGAACGCGCGTGCGGTCTGGATCGAGTCCTGACCGATCATCGCGTCGATCACGAACAGCACCTCGTCGGGGTCGACGGCCTTGCGGATGTTCGCGGCCTGCTTCATCAGCTCCGCGTCGACACCCAGACGACCAGCGGTGTCCACGATGACCGTGTCGTACTGCTTCTGCTTGGCGTGCTTGAGGGCCTCCTTGGCGACCTTCACCGGGTCGCCCTTGCCGTTGCCGGGCTCGGGAGCGAACACCGGCACACCGGCCTGCTCTCCCACGACCTGCAACTGGGTCACCGCGTTGGGGCGCTGGAGGTCGGCGGCGACGAGCAGTGGAGTGTGCCCCTCAGACTTGAGCCACTTGGCCAGCTTGCCGGCCAGGGTAGTCTTGCCGGCACCCTGGAGACCGGCGAGCATAATCACTGTCGGCGGCTGCTTGGCAAACTGGATGCGGCGCTGCTCGCCACCCAGGATCGTGATGAGTTCGTCGTTGACGATCTGAACGACCTGCTGGGCGGGGTTGAGCGCCTTGGACACCTCGTCGCCGAGAGCGCGCTCGCGCACCCGGCCCGTGAAGTCCTTCACGACCTCGAGGGCGACGTCGGCGTCGAGCAGGGCGCGACGGATCTCGCGGACGGTTCCGTCCACATCCGCAGGGCTCAGCTTGCCCTTGCCGCGCAGGTTCTTGAAGGTATCGGCGAGGCGATCCGTGAGGTTTCCGAAGAGGGCCATGGTGAAGCCAGTTTAACCGTGGATCTGGTCGTAGCCTGTCAGGTATGCCCCCCATCATGACCGTCGCCGGCAAGACCCCCGTGGTGCCCTCGAGCGCGTGGGTCTCCCCCACGTCTACAGTCGTGGGCTCCGTCACCCTCGGCGAGCGCGCGAGTGTGTTCTACGGTGCCGTGCTGCGGGCCGACGTCGACACCATCACCATCGGTGACGACACCAACCTTCAAGACAACGTGGTGATGCACTGCGACGCTGGGAGCCCCGCGCGCGTGGGTGCCCGCGTGAGCGTGGGGCACGGTGCGATCCTCCACGGATGCACCGTCGAGGACGACTGCCTCATCGGCATGGGCTCGACCGTGCTCAACGGTGCGGTCATCGGCGCCGGCTCCCTCGTCGCCGCGGGAGCAGTGGTACTCGAGGGCACGATTGTGCCGCCCAGGTCACTGGTTGCCGGGGTGCCGGCGAAGGTGAGGCGCGAGCTTACCGACGACGAGCTGGCGGGCATCCGCGAGAATGCGACCCACTATCTCGATATCTCGGCGATGCACCGGGGCGCGGAAACCGTCGCCTGAGCCCTACGCGGTGTTCGCCGTCACCGAGAGGATGACAACGCCCACTATCGGCAGGAACGCCACGACGATCGTAATAACGCCCAGCACCCGCGAGTCACCACGGACGACGTTGACCACGGAGATGACGAGGCCCGCGAGCACAAGCACGGCGGCCGCGATAAAAATCACCTGGTAAGCGAGCGAGCCACCGCCAGACCCGTCGAGTGCGGCAGAGATCCCGGTGGCGAACGACCACGCCATCAGCCCGATGCCCACGATTACTGCCAGGAGCGGGATAACACCACGGCGTGCATTCATGGCGGAACTCTAGCCCACAAGCCCCTGCACGAACACGTGCGGGGTGAAGCCCGTGAGGTCACCAATTCCCTCGCCCTGGCCCACCAGCTTGATGGGGATGCCAGTCTTCTCCTGCACGGCGAGCACAAACCCACCCTTCGCGGAACCGTCGAGTTTGGTGAGCACCAGCCCGGTCACCCCGGCGTGCTCGATAAACGCCTCGGCCTGGGCGAGTCCGTTCTGGCCCGTGGTGGCGTCGAGCACCAGCAGAACCTCGGCGATCTCCGTCTGCTTCTCAATCACACGACGGATCTTGCCGAGCTCATCCATGAGACCACTCTTGGTCTGAAGGCGCCCGGCCGTGTCGATGAGGGCGATGTCGATGCTCTCGCGTTGTGCCCGCTCCACCGTCTGGAAGGCGACGGATGCCGGGTCCTGACCTTGCGCCTGGGGGCGCACGATCTCGGCTCCCCCTCGTTCGGCCCACGTTGCCAGCTGCTCAACCGCGGCCGCACGGAACGTGTCGGCGGCACCCACCACAACGGTGCGACCGTACCCGGTGAGAAACTTCGCGAACTTGCCGATCGTGGTGGTCTTTCCCACGCCGTTGACGCCGACCACAAGCACCACGGCGGGGCGTGCGGTGAGGCGGAGGGTGGGGTCGAGTCGGGCGAGGCGTTCCTCGAGCGTTTCGCGGAGCATCCGCTTCAGGTCGGTGGGGTCCGTGGTGCGGTACTTCGTGACCTTCGCTCGCAACTCCTCGACGACCGCGTCGGTGATGTCGGGCCCAAAGTCGGCCGAGATCAGGGCGTCCTCGAGGTCCTCCCACGTCGTCTCGTCGATCGTGGCACGCGAGAACATGCCCTTGAGTGCACTGGAGAGTGACCAGGATGGTGCCATGCGCCCATGCTAGCTGCGGTCGCGGGTCCCTCTCGTGTGGCGCAACCGGTCGCGCGGGAGTTGGCGACAGTCCGCGGGATGCGGACGACCCGCGCAGTGTCGCCAACTCCCGCGCGCGGCTCAGGCGTGGCCTGGCCACACGCGGCTCGTGCGAGGGCTGGAGCGGAGCGCGGCGCTAGCTTGCTTTCTCCGCGCGATCCCCCACACGCTGGCCTACTACCGCGCTGATGCCGTCGGCTCGCATGGAGACGCCGTAGAGCGCATCCGCGATTTCCATCGTGCGCTTCTGGTGCGTGATGACAATGAGCTGGGATGTCGCGCGAAGGTCCTCGAAGATCGTCAAGAGTCGCCCGAGGTTGGCATCGTCGAGCGCCGCCTCGACCTCGTCCATGATGTAGAACGGGCTGGGTCGCGCCTTAAAGATCGCGATCAGGAGCGCGACTGCGGCCAGGGACCGCTCGCCACCGCTGAGCAGGGACAGTCGCTCGATCTTTTTGCCCGCGGGCTTGACCGTGACCTCGATGCCCGTCGTGAGCATGTTCTCCGGGTCGGTGAGGTGGATACTGCCAGTGCCGCCGGGGAAGAGCACCGGGAACACCTGGTTAAACGCCGCCTTGGTGTCCTCGAACGCGCTCGAGAAGATGTCCTGCATCTTCTCGTCGAGCTCCTCGATGATCGTGAGGAGATCCTTGCGGGTGTTGGTGAGGTCGGTGAGTTGCTCCGTGAGGAACTTGTGGCGCTGCTCGAGCGCGTCAAACTCCTCGAGCGCGAGCGGGTTCACCCGGCCGAGCTGGGCGAGCTTGCGCTCGGCGGAGGCGAGGCGAGACTGCTGCTCGGCACGCACAAAGGGCTTTCCGACGGGAGCCTGGGGATCCTCAGATGACTCGGATGACTCGCCCTCTGCGGGTTCAGCGGGCGCCTCGGCGAGGGGGGTATCACTCGGCACCGGCACTTGGGGCCCGTACTCAGCGACCAGGACATCCTCGACGAGACCGAGCTCCTCGCCGGCACGCTCGAGGAGGGTCGAGAGGTGCAGCTTCTTCTCGTAGATCTGCATCTCGAGGCCATGAACGTTCTCGCTGATCGCGGAGAGCCGCTCGCGCAGCGCGGACTCCTCGCGACGCAGGGCCGCGAGTTCCTCGTTCTGGGCCGAGCGCTCGGCCTCGGCCGCGGCAAGCTCAAGCCGCGCCTGCGACACCGACCGGTCCACGGCATCCAGCACGGCCGGGAGGGCCGCGATGACCTCGTTGGCCGCCGTGATCTGCCGCTGGCGAATGACGGCGAGGCGTGCCTGCTCCTCCGCGGCCTCGCGCTCGGCAACAAGCTGGGCCGCGAGCTGGTCGGCGCGTGCTCGCTCGGCGCGCACCCGCTCACGAATGGTCTCCAACTGGATGCGCAGCTCCAGTTCCGCCGCGCGTGCGGCCTCTACCTCCGCGAGCACACCGTCTCGCGCCGAGACGTCCAGCATGGGACGCGGCATGGCCTCGTACTCGTCGTGCGCGGCCTTGGCGCGATCGACCTCCGCTTCGGCCTCGCGCACGGCCTCCGTGGAAACCTCGACCGCCTGCGAGAGGCGTTCCCACTCGGCCTGTGCTGCCTCGAGCTGGATGCGGTATCGACCGAGTTGCTCGGATTGTGCGGCGAGTTGGGCGTCGTACTCGCGCAAGGCGGTGAGTGCGGTCGCGGCATCCGTTTTGGCCGTTTCGAGCGCGCCGCGCTTCTCCGCGAGCGCAAAACGGGTGCGCTCGATCTGGGTCGTGACCGTGGCCAGTTTCGCCGCAGCCGCGTCGCGCTCGGCAACCAGTTCGAGTCGCGAGCGCTTGGCGCCCGAGCCACCACGAAGGACGTAGGCGGTGAGCACGTCGCCCTGGCGGGTCACGAACGTGGTTCCCTCGGGCGCCTTCGCCCAGGCCGCCCGGGCAGCGGCGAGGTCGTCGGCGACAACAACACCCGCGAGGAGACCCAGCACACCGCCGGGAGCGGTGACCACGTCTGCCGCGGGGCGCACGCCCGGAGCGCTCAGTGACGTCGACTTCGGTGCCGACGCGTCGGCGACCACCACCTCCACACGCCCGAAGTCCTTGCTCGAGGAGTGGGCGAGGGCGTCAAACGCGGCGTCCTGCGTGTCGGCGAGCACGGCATCCGCGAGGGACCCGAGGGCAGCCGCGATGGCCGCCTCGTAGCCGGGCTCAATCTTGACGTGCTCGGCGACAAGGCCCCGGATGCCCGTGAGCTTGGCCCCGACGAGGGCGCTCGAGCCGTCCTTCTGGTCGACGGCGAGCGAGAGAGCGGAGTTGCGGGCAGCGAGCGCGTCACGCTCGCGCTCCGAAGCGTGAAGCTCGTCGCGCAGGGCCTCGATGTCGGCCTGGAGGCTCGCGACGAGGGCCTCGGCCTCCTCGTAGGCGACATCCAGCGAGCCGTCGCCCTCCGAGGTCGTGGCGGCCTCCGCCTCGAGCGCCACGAACTCGGTGCGAGTCGAGTCGCGCCGCTGCTCGGCCGCCTCGATCGCGTTCTGCTGGCGCAACAGCTCACCGCGCGCGGCAGCGAGGGTCGAGCGAGCAACGTCGACGCGGGCGGCGAGTCCGGCGAGCTCGAGCTCGTGCTTCGAGACGAGGGCACTCTGCGCCGAGATTTCCTCGTCGAGCGAGTCGAGGGATGCCTTCGCGGTCGCGGTCGCGGCGGCCGCGGTGCCAACGGCCTCCTCCGCCTCCGCGACGCCCGCGGCGAGACGCTCGGCCTCGTCGAGAGCCTCCTGGACACTCGCCTGGCTAATCGTCGAGCCCGTCGACGGGCCCTCCGCTTGCTGGCCGAGCAGCGCGAGACGCTGGTTCGCGAGCGTGTAGAGGTTACGGAGGCGCTCCTGGGCGCTCTCGAGCCCAAAGGCGGTGCGGCGAGCGACGTCCACCGCGTCACCGACCTGGGCCTGCTCGAGGCGACCTTCGCGGAGCTTCGCCTGATCGAGCTGTTCCTGCAGCACAATGCGCTCGGTCTTGCGCTCGGACTCGCTGCGCGAGAAGTCGGTGATCGCGGCGCGCAGTTCAACGACCTCGTCCGCGAGGAGGCGGGCACGGGCATCCCGAACGATCGAGGCGATCGTCGCCGCCTCCTTCGCGATCTCCGCCTGCTGGCCGAGCGGCTTGAGCTGGCGGCGAATCTCGCCCGCCAGGTCGCTGAGACGGGTGAGGTTGGCCTGCATCGCGTCGAGCTTGCGGAGTGTCTTCTCCTTGCGGCGGCGATGCTTGAGGATTCCGGCGGCCTCCTCGATGAACCCGCGGCGGTCCTCCGGGGTGGCGTGGAGCACGGCATCCAGCTGGCCCTGTCCCACGATGACGTGCATTTCGCGCCCCAGACCAGAGTCGGAGAGAAGCTCCTGCACGTCAAGCAACCGGCACTGCTCGCCGTTAATCGCGTACTCGCTGCCGCCGTTGCGGAACAGCGTGCGGCTGATCGTCACCTCGGTGTACTCGATGGGCAGCGCGCCATCCGAGTTGTCGATGGTCAGGATGACCTCGGCGCGACCCAGCGGACCCTTCGTCGCGGTGCCCGCGAAGATGACGTCCTCCATCTTTCCGCCGCGCAACGTCTTGGCGCCCTGCTCGCCCATCACCCAGGCGAGGGCGTCAACAACGTTGGACTTGCCCGAGCCGTTAGGCCCCACCACACACGTCACACCCTGCTCGAACGCAAACGTTGTCGGCTGCGCGAAGGACTTGAACCCCTTGAGGGTCAGGCTCTTCAGGTACACAGTCAGCCTTTCGTGAGGTGGGCGAGCGAATAGTCAACGGTACTAGATCGTGACCTCGCCGATATTGCCGGGTGTTGCCTCATCCTCGCTCCCCCCAGATGCAGGAGATTTCGTCGTTGATGCCCGTGGTGCCGCATCGGAGAGCAGCGGATGCCCGAAATCTCCTGTATTTGGCAAGCGGCGGGGCGACGCGCTAGAACGCAGCGATTCCCGTGAGGGCCCTGCCGATGACCAGAGTGTGGATGTCGTCCGTCCCCTCGTAGGTACGCACCGACTCGAGGTTGGCGAGGTGCCGCATCACCGGGAACTCCGACGTGATGCCGTCGCCACCGAGGGTCTGGCGCGCCGCGTGCAGGATGCCAATCGCCTCGCGCACGTTGTTGAGTTTGCCCACGCTGACCTGGGCGGGCGTGAGGGTTCCTGCATCCTTCAGTCGCGCGAGGTGGAGCGCCAGAAGCACTCCCTTCTCGTACTCCACGAACGAGTCGGCGAGCCGCTGCTGCACAAGCTGGCGAGAGGCGATCGGCCCCCCAAACACCTCGCGCGTGACCGATCGTGCGATTGCCGCATCGAGGCCGACACGGGCCGCACCCATCACACCCCAGGCGATACCAAACCGTGCCTCCGTGAGGCAGGAGAACGGCGCCGACAGCCCACTCGCCCCCGGCAGCCTCGCCGATTCCGGAACCCGCACGGCATCCAGCACCACGTCACACTGCAGCGAGGCGCGGAGGGAGAGCTTGTCGGGGATGTCCGTGGCCGCGAACCCCGTGCTGTCGGTGGGCACGAGAAAGCCCCGCACCCCATCCACCGTCATGGCCCACACGACCGCAACGTCGGCGACCGACGCGAGACCAATCCACCGCTTGTGGCCGGTGATTGTCCAGTAGGCACCGTCGAACTGGGCGAAGGTCGTCATCGAGGCCGGATCACTGCCACCCTCAGGCTCGGTGAGGGCGAAGCATCCGATTGCCCGGCCCGCGGCAAGCTCGGGCAACCACCGTTGTTTCTGCTCCTCCGAGCCGAACTTCGCGATCGCCGACATCGCCAGCGACCCCTGCACGGAGACAAACGTGCGCCACGACGTGTCAACGGCCTCGAGCTCGTAACACGCGAGGCCGTAGCTTGTTGCGTCGGCACCCGCGCAGCCGTAGCCCGTGAGGTGCATCCCCAGCAAGCCGGCCTCGGCCAGAAGAGGGATGTACTCGCGCCGGAACACGTGATGCTCGGCGTCATCGTCAATGGTTTCTTCGATCACGGCGGCGACGGCGCGGGCTCGAGCTTGCCACTCGCGTTGGGTCGGGCTGAGCAGGGCGTCAAGGCCCAGGAGCGACTCTGCATCCTGGGCGGCTGCGGCCTCACGATGACTCATGCTCGGAGCCTACACACGCACGCGCTGGCAGTGCGGGCAGAAGTGTGAGCCACGGTTCATAAACTGCTCGCGCACGATCGGGCGCCCACAGCGTGGGCAGGGTTTGCCCTGCTGGCCGTAGGCGCGCAGGGAGTGGGCAAAGTACCCGGACTGCCCGTTGACGTTGAGGTACTGGGCGTCGAAGCTGGTGCCCCCCTCGTCGAGAGCGCGCGCAAGCACGGCCCTGACCTCCCCGAGCAGCTGGCGCGCCTTGACCGTGCTGAGCGTCGCGGTCGGCTGGTCGTAGTGCACTCGCGCCGCCCACAACGACTCGTCGGCGTAGATGTTGCCGATGCCACTCACGAGCGTCTGGTCGAGCAGGGCGCGCTTGATGGTGGTGTTCTTGGTGCGCAGACGGGCCACAAAGCGCGCGTCGTCGAACAGCGGGTCCATGGGGTCCCGCGCGATGTGCGCGACCTGGCTCGGGACCGTGTCACTGCCGTCGGAGGTGGCCACCAGCTCGTCGATGGCCATCGACCCAAAAATGCGCTGGTCAACAAAGTTGAGCCGGTAGCCGGTTGCGAGGTCGAGGCGGATGCGCGTGAGCGCGTCATCCGTGGCCTGGTCGCGCAACAGCACCTGCCCGGACATCCCGAGGTGCACCACAACGGCCTCGGCCCGATCGCCCGTGGTGACGCGAGGGGATGCCTCGAGCGGGATCCACAGGAACTTTCCGCGGCGCAGTGGCGCGAGCATCCGCCTGCCCTGGAGCCGATCGATGAAGTCCTCGCTGGGGCCGTCATGACGGCGGAGAGAGCGCTCGTCGAACACCGTGACGGCGGAGATCGTCGCGTCGGTGACGGCGGGAGCGAGGCCCGCACGCACGACCTCGACTTCGGGGAGCTCGGGCACGTCAGCTCGACTGGAGCGTGGTCCAGGCCTCAAGCGCGGCGGCCATCTCGGCCTGCTTTTTGCTCGAACCGGTTCCGGCGGCGATGACCTCGCCACCAAGCAGCACCTTGGCGTGGAAGCGCTTGGAGTGATCGGGACCGGAGTCGCCCACCTGGTAGCTGGGTAGGCCACGACCTAGACGAGCAGAGAGCTCCTGCAGGCTCGTCTTGGGGTCCATCGCGGCACCAAAACGCTCGGGGTTATCGAGCAGGGGGCGGATGAGACGCAAGACCAGGGCGGTCGCCTCGTCGCCGCCTCGATCCAGATATGTCGCGCCGATCAGTGCCTCGAGGGTGTCGGCGAGGATCGAGGACTTGTCGCGCCCCCCTGTCTGCTCCTCGCCCTTGCCGAGGCGCACGAACTCGCCAAGCCCAATCGAGCGAGCCACCTCGGAGAGGGCAACACTCGAGACGAGGCTCGCGCGGCGCTTCGCCAGTTCGCCCTCGTCGAGGGTGGGGTTCTCGGTGTACAGCATCACCGTGACCGCCTGGCCCAAGATCGAGTCGCCGAGAAACTCGAGGCGCTCGTTGTGGGCGATCCCGCCGTTCTCGTACGCAAAAGAACGATGTGTCAGGGCAAGCACAAGTAGCTCGGGGTCGATATCGACCCCGAGCTGGTGTGCCAGGGACTTAGAGTCGCTGATCACGAGTTACCTCGCGTGAAGGTTCATTCGGTCTCGCCCGAGAGGCGAACCCGGAGACTCTAGACGTCGGCGACCTTGCGGCCCTTGTACTCCATGTACAGGGGCGTGCCAACGGAGTCCTCGACGACCTTCGCGCGGTGCGGGAGGCTGTAGGTGACCTTGCCGTTCTCGATCGTCTTGACGAGCGTGGGGGCGTCAGCCTTCCACTGGGCGCGGCGCATGCGGGTGCTCGCCCGCGACATCTTGCGCTTGGGAACTGCCATGGTTATCTCTACTTTCGCTTGTCTACGACTCTGTGTCGTCGTTCAGGCCCTCAAGCCCGGCGAGCGCAGCCCATCGGGGATCGACGGGAGCCTCATGCTCGTGACCCGGGTTGTCCAGAAGCCGCACCCCACACTGCGGGCACAGGCCGAGGCAATCTTCCTGACAGACCGGTTGGAACGGTAGCGACAACACCACCGCATCCCTGACTACAGGCTCCAGGTCGACGTGATCATCGTGAACCGTGTAGTCAAAAGCTTCGTCCTCAGAATACGCGAAAAGCTCCTGAAATTCGACCTCGACCGGAAGGGCGACGTCGATGAGGCATCTCACGCACTCCCCCTCGGCGGTCGTGTCGACCTCCGCCGAGACGAGGATGCCGTCGTGCAGCGACTCCAGACGTGCCTCGATGTGGACCGTGGCGCCCTGACGGACACCAATA
This sequence comes from Rhodoglobus sp., assembly GCA_965279605.1. Lineage (GTDB taxonomy): Bacteria > Actinomycetota > Actinomycetes > Actinomycetales > Microbacteriaceae > Rhodoglobus. Next base: position 2,701 of record CBDIIE010000009.1, on the reverse strand, counting down.
ACCGCGTTGCCAAAACCCTCGGGCTCGGCAATGTCGAGCGTCTTCTCACGCATCTCGCCGGGGCGATGCATGAGGTCGACGACCGACACGGTGTAGGGAGTCTTCTTCAGGTGTGACACGAGGGACGATTCTACGCTTCTACAGCGCAGCCTCCACCTCGGTGAAGGCCTCGTCGTAGATCGCGAGCGCACGGGCCACCTCGTCCGCCGTGACGATGCACGGCGGGACCACGTGGATGCGGTTGTCCACGGTGAAGGGCAACAGGCCCCGCGACAGGAGCGCCTTGCGCAGCTCGAGCACGAGCCCACCGGAGACGGGCTGCCGCGACGTGGGGTCATCCACGAGGTCCAGTGCCCAGAACACTCCGAGCCCGCGCACCTCGCCGATGAGCGGATGCTTCTCGGCGAGGGCGGCGAGACCGGGAGCAAGGTGGTCGCGGCCGATCGTGGCGGCGTTCTCCACGACGCCGTCCTCGACCATCGCGTCCAGTGCCCCCACGATCGAGGCGGCCGCAAGCGGGTGACCCGAGTAGGTCAGCCCGCCCGGGAACACCTGCGAGTCGAATGCGTTGGCAATCGACTCGGAGATGATCACGCCTCCCACGGGGACGTAGCCGGAGTTCACGCCCTTCGCAAACGTGATGAGGTCCGGTACGACCCCGAAGCCCTGCCAGGCGAACCACTCGCCCGTGCGACCGAAGCCACACATGACCTCGTCGAAGATCAGCACGATGCCGTACTTGTCGCACAGCGTTCGCACACCCTGAAGGTATCCGGGCGGCGGAACCAGCACGCCGGCCGTTCCGGGCACGGTCTCGAGCAGGATCGCGGCGATGGAGTTGGCGCCCTCGGACTGGATGACGCGCTCGAGGTGCTGCAGTGCGCGCTCGCTCTCCTGCTCGGGCGACTCGGCCCAGAACTCGGAGCGGTAGAGGAACGGACCAAAGAAGTGCGCGTGGCCCCGGGAGAACTCGTTGGGGACGCGCCGCCAGTCCCCCGTCGCCACGATCGCCGCGCCCGTGTTGCCGTGGTACGAGCGGTAGGTCGAGAGCACCTTGTCGCGCCCGGTCGTGAGCCGCGCCATCCGGATCGCGTTCTCGTTGGCATCCGCACCGCCGTTGGTGAAGAAGACCTTGCCGAAGTGGGCGCCCGCGAGGCCCAGGATGCGCTTGGCCGCTTCGCCGCGCGCGAGGTTCGCTGCCGCGGGTGCGACGGTCGTCAGAATGTCTGCCTGCTGCTTGATGGCCTCGACCACGGCGGGATGCTGGTGGCCCAGGTTGGTGTTGACCAGCTGGCTTGAGAAGTCGAGGTAGCGGGTGCCCTCGAAGTCCCAGACCTCGCTGCCGGCCCCGCCGGCGATAACGAGAGGGTTGAGGGCTCCTTGCGCTGACCACGAGTGAAATACGTGGGCGCGATCGAGGTCGAACGTGTACTGGTTGGTGCTCATTATCTGTTCTCCAGAGGAGTGCTGGCCGGGCGACCACACAGGTCGCCCGGCCAGCGAAATGGATGTTACTGGCCGCCCTCGGTGAGGACCACGTCGATGGGAGTGTAGCTGCCCCCGACCTCGACTCCTTCTTCCTTGAGCGCGTCAAGCGCCTGCTGGATGTAGTCGTTCGAGAATGCCGACGCGGCCGGCTCGGCCGTGATCAGGTTGAGGCCGTCCTGGTTGACCGCCGCGAGCGCGCCCGCGACCGTCTTGTCCCATGCTGCCTGGTCGATGAGACCGAAGTCGCCGCCGGCCCAGATGAGCTTGTTGACCTCGTTCATCTGCCAGAGCTGGTGAACCGGCCCAACCGGGAACGCGGCCTCGGCGTTGATCGCGGCGTCGTAGGTGATCGTCGCGGCCTCCTCCGGGTTGTCGCGCGCGAAGACCCAGCCCTTGATGACGGCCTTCAGGAACCGCACCGCGGCGTCGGCGTAGGCCGGGTCATCCGCGAGACGGGCCGTGTCAGCCCAGATGGCGTCCTGGAGCATGGCGCCCTCGGTGTCCTCGTAGGAGATCACGTTGAAGTCCTCGGGCTGGTACAGCTCGCCCGTCGCCGGGTTCACCACCTCGAGGATCTGGGCCCACTCGTTGTAGGTCATCGCCTGGGCGGCGTCCACGTCACGGTCCAGGAGCGCGTTCATGCTGAAGTCCTGGGTCGTGATGGAGACGGTGGTCGAGTCGAGTCCCTCGGCGGCCATCGCCGCGAAGATCTCCCACTCGTTACCGAAGCCCCACGAGCCGATGCGCTTGCCCTCGAAGTCGGCGACCGACTCGATGCCGCTGTCGGCCCACGACACCTGCAGGGTGCCGGACTTCTGGAAGACCTGCGCGATGTTGGTCAGCTCGACGCCGGACGCCTCGAGGGTGCCGAGCACCTTCGGGACCCACGCGATCGCGAAGTCGACGTCGCCCGCAACAAGGGCGTCCTGCGGCACGATGTCGCCGCCGGAGGGGACGATCTCGACGCTGTCGAAGCCTTCCTCCTCAAAGAAGCCCTGATCCTCGGCGACGTAGTAGCCGGCGAACTGGGCCTGCGGCAGCCACTGAAGCTGCAGCTTGATGGACGTGAGTGGCTCGAACTCGTCAGAGGAGCCCGAGTCGTCTGCCGGTGCCGCACACGCGGTGAGCGCGATCGCTGAAGCGGCGAGGACAGACACGGCGGTGAGGCCGCGTCGAGTGCTGTGTCTCATGCTGTTCCTTTCGATTGGTGGTG
>CBDIIE010000008.1:0-104836 GCA_965279605.1 Rhodoglobus sp. | reverse complement strand
ATCATGATGCCCACGACGAGCGCCACGATGCCCACGACCCAGACGAGCCACCGACGTTCCAGATGGTCGGTCACGACGGCGGTGACCTGCTCAACGCTGCTCATGCGACGAGCTTACGCCTAAGCTGGAATGGCCAGCGGGAGTGGTGAAATTGGCAGACACGCAGGATTTAGGTTCCTGTGCTTTCGAGCGTGCGGGTTCAAGTCCCGCCTTCCGCACCGATCAGGGGGATGCCCCGCCCGGGGCGTCACGCTGATCGGTCCCGAGGCGGGCGCGACGCGCACCGGGGCCCCCGCCGCGCAGTCCCGGCGCACCGCGAAGCGGTGGGGCGGCGGCACCGGTGGGGAGGGTTCAAGTCCCGCCTTCCGCACCGATCAGGGGGATGCCCCGCCCGGGGCGTCACGCTGATCGGTCCCGAGGCGGGCGCGACGCGCACCGGGGCCCCCGCCGCGCAGTCCGGCGCACCGCGAAGCGGTGGGGCGGCGGCACCGGTGGGGAGGGTTCACGTCCCGGTAGCGCGCGCCGGGGGCCGCGTCAACCCCTGTCCTGCAAGCGCAGCCGGACGTAGCGTCGTCACCACCAACGAAAGGAGGGGACGTCATGAGCGACCCCAACACGCAAGGGTACGACCCCGATCTCGCGGTCAGCGAGGACGAACTCGAACCCACCGAGGAGCACCACAACACAACCGGCGAGCCGGATGGTGACGTCGAAGCTGACACCGCGTCCGGTGGGTCCCCGGAGCAGTAAGACTCAACCCATGGGCGCGGCGCCCGAGTCCTGATTCAGTGGGCACCCCAGAGTCGGGCCCTAGATGTTTCGGGAGCGTCGCATCCGTGTGCGGGGCGAGGGAGTTCGGGTCTCCTTTGCCCCCGCTTGGTCGTTAAGGACAGCCTGCCCTCTCTGGCGTGGCGAGCACCGTCTTGATTCACTACTCCTATGTCACTCACGCCCGACTCCCCCACCGGTCACCAGAACGAGCCCCATGGCGCTGGCATTGCCCACAAACTCAACTGGCTTCGGGCGGGTGTGCTCGGCGCCAACGACGGCATCGTGTCGGTCGCGGCAATCGTGGTGGGTGTCGCGGGCGCAACAAGTGAGGTGGCGCCGATCCTCACCGCAGGCGCCGCGGGCCTCGTGGGTGGTGGCCATTTTCGATGGCTCTCGGCGAGTACGTCTCCGTCTCGAGCCAGCGCGACACCCAGCGCTCGCTTATCGCGAAGGAACGCGCCGAGCTCCGGGATCAGCCGGAGGAAGAACTTGACGAGCTGACCGGTATTTACCAGGCCAAGGGGATGTCGTACGAGACTGCGCGCAGGGTCGCCGAGGAGCTGACCGAGCACGACGCACTCGCGGCCCACCTGGAGGCAGAGCTCGGCATCAACGAGGCGGACGTGGTGAGCCCGTGGCAGGCGGCCTGGGCGTCCGCGGCCGCGTTTTTTATCGGCGCGGTCCTTCCCCTTGTGGCGATCCTCCTGCCACCGGCCGAGGTACGGGTTCCCGTGACCTTCGCCGCCGTGCTGATCGCGCTCGGCATCACGGGCATCGTGTCGGCACGCATCGGCGGGAGCCATTGGCTTCGTCCGACCCTGCGCGTGGTGATCGGTGGCGCGCTCGCACTGGCCGCCACGTTCCTCATCGGTACCCTGCTGGGCACGTCGGGCGTGGTCTAGCCCTCTAGGAGTGGGTCGCCCACGACCCCCGCGGGGCGCTCAGGAGTGCGTTGAGCGGCATAATCGCGGCCCCCAAGGCGACGGTGTCGCCCCCGAACGTGCACGCCACGAGGTCGAACTGTGACCCGGGTCGCACAAGCGCCTCGGCGCGGGTGGCGACCTCCACACGCTCAGCGAGCGACTCCATCAGGCGCAGGCCCACCCATCCGCCGATCACAACCCGCTCCGGGTTGGTCAGGTTCACGAGCCCGCCGAGCGCCGAGCCGAGGGTGTCAACGAGCTCTTGGACAACCGCGGATGCGGCGGCATCGCCCTCGGCATCCGCCGTCAGGAGCTGGCCGATCGCACCCCATCCCGAGCCATCGAACACTCCGCCGGCCTCGGCCCACGAGGCGAGAATCGCATCCGCGCCCACGTAAGCCTCAACACAGCCGCGCCCGCCACACCGGCACGGGCGACCGTTGCGCACGATCTTGAGGTGACCCCACTCCCCGGCACTGCTTGTCAGGCCGTGGGCGAGTTCGCCGTCACTGACAATTCCAAGCCCCACGCCGCGGCCCAGCAGCACCACAAGCGCCTCGTCCACTCCGCGCGCGGCCCCGCCCCACAGCTCGGCCATCGCCTGCGTCTTTGCGCCGTTCTCGGCGAAGATCGGGATGTCGTGCGACAGCAGCTCGGTGACCTTCAGCGGAGGCCACCCCAAGCTCTGTGCATACAGGACCTGCGTGCCGTCGGCCTCGGACTCCACAATGCCGGGCAGACCCAGGCCGATGCCGACCAGCCGCGGCCAGGCCTCCGGGTTGCGCTCTCGCAGAGCGTCGAGCGCCTCGTCGAGGTCCTGCGCGATCGCCTCGGCGCGCGCTCCTCCTCCCGGCCACCCCGAAACTCGCGGTCGACCCGGGTCATCGAGAGGTCGAAGAGCTCGACGGCGACCCCACGCTCACCCACGTCCGCGCCCAAAAAGAAGGCACCAAAGGGGTTCGGGGCGAGGAGTGTCACGGGCCGCCCGCCGCTGGAGGCAACGGACCCCGCCTCGACAACAAGACCCTCCGCGATCAGTTCGGAGACCAGATTGGTGACAGAGGCGACCGACAGCCCACACTCGCGCGCCAACTCGGCCCGTGACGTCTCGCCGGACTGGATGATGCTGCGCAGCGCCAGGGACCGGTTGCGCTGGCGCACGTCGCTGACCGTCGCGGGGCTCGTGCCCACCGCGCCGGCACGAGGAATCTGCGTGCGCCCAGTCATGGCCCTGAACCTACCAAGTGGTGCGCCCGTCGGGCACAAGCCGCGCGAGGTCGGTGGGCACGGTTGCCGTCACCCGGATACCCCGCTCGGAGGGCTCAACAATAACCGGGGCATCAAGACCTCGCGAGTCGATCGCCCGCATCGGCACCGGCCGCGCGAGCTCGAACTCGAGCCAGTCCCCCGCTGCGAGTCGCACCACCAGTTCCTCGGCCGCCCGGTACCCGCGGCCATCGGACTGCTGGAACGGGTTGGCCGGGTTCTCGCCGTCACGCGCAAAACGGATGCCCGCGGCATCCCCTTCACGAATCCCGGGCAGCGGCACCGCGTCGGACACCCCGTAGGACTCTCCCACGCCCCGGAACCCGTACCCCCACGCCGGGATCACTGCTGGCGCGTCCCCCAGGAGGGCCGCGATGATGGTGGGCTGCCACTGGCAGTTCTCGATGCGCATCGCGCTGAGGAGCCTGGCGAACACACCACGCGCCTCCTCGCGGGAGATCGCGTCGGGGTCGGCGATGCTCGCCACCACACGATCCCACCCCTCGGGGCGCTCGATCGAGGCGGGAGACGTGCGGGTGGCGATCTTCTTCCACGGCCAGAAGTTCCAGCCGATGTTGTGGGCCTCGTAGAGGCGGAACGCGGTGTAGATCCACTCGAGGGTGTTCTCGCCGCCCTCGCCCATGTAGATGGGCAGGCCGAGCCGGTCGCGCACTGCCAGGAACGATGCGATGCTCTCGGCATCCGGCGACGACCAGTACTTGTGGAACTGAAGCAGGGAGTTGGCGTCCCACACCGCGGTGAAGATGTCCCAGTTGGTGGCCCAGTGTGAGCCCTCGTACACGATGAGGTGATCCGGGTCGACCGCACGAATCTCGGCGGTCAGGTCGCGGTACAGCGCGACAAGGTCGTCGGCGTAGGTGTACTGCCACTCGTTGGGCAGCGGCTCGTTGAGCAGGTCGTAGCCCAGAATGACCGTCTCCGAGCGATACCGGGTGGCGAGGTCGCGCCACAGCCGCAGGGTGAGCTCGCGGTAGCGCGCATCCATAAACAGCTCGGGTTTGCCGTGTGGGGAGTCGTCGATGTTGGTTCCGGTCTGACCCCCGGGAGCCCCGTGCAGATCAAGAAGCACCCAGAGGTGGTGCGCACGGCACCAGTCGATGAGCCGGTCGATGAGCTCGTACCCGGCTTCGATCGGGCTGCCGTCCTCGGCCTGGATCAGGCGAGAGTTGATCGGGAGCCGAACGTGGTCGAACCCACTCTCGGCAATCCGGGCAATGTCACCCTCGGTGATAAACGCCGCCCGGAAGCCACTCCAGAACGCGGCCGCGTCGTGGTCACCGAGCAGGCGGGTGACAAGCGCCTCGATCTCGCGAGGTGACTCGGCGCCCGGCCCGAAGCCCCACATGTAGCCCTCGGGCAACATCCAGTTGCCGAGGCCCACGCCGCGCAGCAGTAGCTCGCGGCCGGCGCCGTCGACGAGGCGACCCTCGTGGGCGCGCACGTATCCCTCGAACGACGCGGGCCTCGGGGCGAAGCGCGCGGCCTGCGTGGAGGGGGAAGGTGTGTTCACGACGGTCAAGGTTCCTGATTTCTTTACTTCAGTCCGGACAGGGCAAAGCCCTGGATGACATAACGCTGGAAGATGACAAACACCAGAAGGATCGGCACGACCATGACGGATGCGGCTGCCATCTGCAGCGAGGGATTCACGGCGAGCTGCTGGTTGAGCAGCGCGAGCCCCACCGAGAGGGTGTAGAGCTTCTGGTCGCTGGCGATAATGAGCGGCCACAGGAAGCTGTTCCACCCGCCGATGAAGGTGAGCACCACCTGCACGGCAAGAATGGGCCCCGACATCGGGAGCACAATCTGCAGGAAGATACGGAACTCGCCCGCCCCGTCGATGCGCGCCGCCTCGAGCATCTCGGTGGGGATGGTGCTCATAAACTGCCGGAACAGAAAGATGCTGAACCCGGTCACGAGGGTGGGCAACGCAATGCCCAGGAGCGTGTTCGTGAGCTTCATGCCGTTCAGGATCAGATACGTGGGAATCATCGTGACCTGGATGGGGATCATCATGGTCGCCAGCACCAGGAAGAACATCCAGCGCCTGCCGCGGAAGTCGAACTTCGCAAACGCGTAGCCCGCCATCGCCATCAGGAACAGGCCAACAAACCCGAACAGCACCACGATCACGGTGTTGCCGAGGTACCGCGCAAAGTCGAGTTCAGTAAACAGCCGAACGTAAAACTCGAAGGTCGGGTCCTGAGGCAGGATGCTCGGCGGAAAGTCGACCGACTCTCGCTGCGGCTTAATCGACGTGGCGAGCATCCAGAAGAACGGGAATGCCGTGATGAGGGCACCCACGCCGAGCGCCGCGCCAATGGTGACGGTCAGGGCTCGCTGGCGTCGGCGGGCGGTGCCGCGCACGCTAGTACTCATCGTCGGCCCTCCTCAGCCTCAGCTGAACGAGCGTGATGATCGCGATGATGGCGAACAACACGACGGATCCCGCGCTCGCGTATCCAAACTGATTGAGCCGGAACCCCTCCTTGTAGAGGAAGATCGACGCCGATGTCGTCGCGCCGAGTGGCCCGCCGTCGGTCAAAACGAAGGGTTCGTCGAAGAACTGGAGCCACGAGATGGTCGTGGTCACCGTCACAAAAAAGATCGCGAACCGCAGCAACGGGAGGGTCACCGAGACGGTCGTGCGGATGCCCCCCGCGCCATCCAGCGCAGCAGCCTCGAGATACTCCTTCGGCACCGACTGCAGCGCGGCGAGGAAGATGATGATGTTGAGTCCGGTCCCCCGCCAGATGGCAACGAGGGCAACGGAAAACTTGGCCAGCCACGGGTCGGAGAGCCACTGCACCTGGTCGACGCCCACGAGCGAAAGCAGGTAGTTGAAGAGCCCAAACTGCGTGTTGTAGAGGTACCCCCACACGAGCGCGACGGCCACGATGGCGGTGATTGCGGGGATGAAGTAGAACGAGCGCAGGGCTCGAAAGAACCTGCCCTGACTGCGGTTGAGCAGAAGTGCCACCGCGAGTGACAACACCACGATGGAGGGCACGCCGATGAGGGCAAAGAAGCCCGTGTTGCCGAGCGCCTGCCAGAAATCCTTGTCCGCGAAGAGGGCCACGTAGTTGTCGATGCCCACGAAGTCGACATTGCTCCAGCTGGCAAAGGCCGAGATGTTCATGTTCGTGGTGCTGATGACGGCCGCCACGAGAATCGGCAGGATGCCAAACGCGACGAGCAGCAGCATGGCTGGCGAAACAAACAGGTAGGGCACGAGCCGGTTGCGCATCGCTGTCCTTCCTGTGCGAGTGGTGCGCTGACATGGCGTGCCGGGCCGCCCGCGGGCGGCCCGGCACGGATGGAACTAGTTGATGCCGAGACCCTCGGTAGCGGCGAACAGGCCATCGAGTGCCTCGGTGCGGTCCGCGCCGGTCAGCACAATCGAGTTGAGCGCGTTCAGCAGCTCGGGGCCTACCGCGCCGTCCCAGTTGGAGACGAGCGGGAGCACCCGTGCGGTCGCCAGCTGCGCCGTGTAGACCTGAACGTTCGGGTCACTGTTGAGCCCGGCATCCTCCAGGGCGGCGTTGACCGTCGGCAGTTCGCCGGTGAGCGCGAACCAGGCCAGCTGGGTCTCGGGCTGCGACAGGTACTCGAGGAGCTCGAGCGCCTTCGACTGCTGGTCGGTGTTGTGCCAGACGCCGAGGTTTGATCCCGCGAACAGGGCGATCGATCCGCCGTCACCGGCCGGGAAGGGGCTCACCTGCCACTTTCCGTCCAACTCGGGCGCGGCATCCGCGATGCCCTTGGCGAGGTAGGGGCCGCTGACGAGCATGGGAGCAACCCCCGAGATGAAGCCCTGCTGCTGGTCGAAGTCGCCATTGGTCGGCACGCTGCCGTCAGCGTAGAGGCCGGTGTAGATGTCAACCGCCGCCTCGAACTCCGGGGTGTTGAAGTCGACCATTCCGTCGGAGTTGATGACCTCGCCACCCTCGCTCCACGTCATCTGGATCGGGAGCGGGGCATCCCACTGGGGAATGTAGTAGCCGTACTGGCCGTCACCGCGCGCGGCGAGCACCTTCGCGTACTCGCGCACCTCGTCCCAGGTCGTGGGCGGGGCATCGAACCCGGCCTCGGCCAGGATGTCGGTGCGGGTGAAGAGCACACGCGTGTCACTCACCCACGGGATGCTCACGATCTCGCCATCAACGGCGGTCGAGAGGCCAGCCACACCCTCGGGGAAGTTCTCCGGGGCGATGCCGGGGTGATCGGCGATCAGATCGTCGAGGGGCAGGAGCGCGCCGGCATCCGCGAAGGTCCGGAGCTTCGACAGGCCAATCTGGAGGATGTCCGGGCCCGAGCCCGACGCGACGGCGGTCGTCAGCTTCTCGTCGATGGCATCCCACGGGATGGCGACGACCTCGACCTCGATGCCGCTGTCGGCGACGAGGCTCTCGAAGTTGGCACCGGAGTCACCCATGACCCACACGGTCAGGGGACCTTCGGCCTCCGGCTCGCTCGTCGGGGCACAGGCCGCCGTGCCGAGCGCGAGTGCGGCTGCCGCAGCAACCACGGCAACACTGCGTGCTGTTCTCTTCATTGAGATTCCTTTGCTCATTCATCTGTGAATGTAGGGGATACGACGCGAACCACGTGGCGTGCGCCGGTCGACCCGACGGGTGCCGGGTCGGTGCAAGTACTTATTTCACGCTTTATTATAACTATTGACGAAAGCCTGTCAACGAAACATTAGTTGGACCCCTCCGCGCCGCAGTCAACGCGGGGGTTTACCCCACAGCCACTCAAGGGAAACAGCGGGTACCCTGTCAGGAAGCAATCTGCCGCCGATTGACCGATTGGCAACCGACGACTGGAGTTCCCGTGGTTCCTTCCGCACTAATCCCGTTCCTCGACCCCGAGACGATCATCCAGGCCGCAGGCCCCTGGGCACTCCTCGTTGTGTGCTTCATCGTCTTCGCCGAGACCGGTCTTCTTGTGGGATTTTTGCTCCCCGGCGACACCCTGCTCATCATCACCGGCCTCATCACGTTCTACCCGGGTATCGGTTTTGACATCTGGTGGGTCTGCCTGTTTATCAGCCTCGCGGCCTTCCTCGGCGGTGAAGTTGGGTATCTGATCGGCCACAAGGCCGGCCCTCGAATCTTCGAGCGAAAAGAGACCGGTCTTTTTAGCGTCGAGAACGTCAAGCGCACCAACGCCTTCTTCGAGCGGTTTGGTGGCCTTGCGGTCATCCTCGCTCGTTTTGTGCCCGTCGTTCGTACCTTCGCCCCGGTGGCCGCCGGCGTGGGGCACATGGACTACCGCAAGTACACGCTGTACAACCTCATCGGTGCGCTGATCTGGGGCGCCGGCCTGACGTTTGCGGGTTACCTGCTCGGCTACGTGCCGTTCCTCGGCGACTTTGTTCGCGAGTACATCGACGTGATCCTTCTGGGCGCCGTGCTGCTGACCGTCATCCCCACGGTCATCCACTACATCCAGTCCTCGCGCAAGGCCAAGAAGCGCGCTGCAGCGGTGCTTACGGACGACGAGGCGGAGAAGCTTGCTCTCAGCCCCAAGGACTTCGACCAGAACCTCGGCGACTAAGTTCTGACAACCTGCGTACATCGAGCGCCATCGTGCGCTGATGCGCGGTCAACAGGGGATGCCCGTCGGTAGGGTCATCGCATGACCGACACCGCCGCCATCCTTGCCCACTTCGAGGCGAAGCTTCGTTTCGAGACGGACCCGTCAGACGTGCGCGCCGCCCAACGTGCAGGCGACGCGTTTGTGTTTGTCGACACCCGCGGGGATGCCGCGTGGGCCCAGGGTCGCGCGGAGGGTGCCATCCATATGCCTACCGCGACAATCGCGGAGCGTGCACCACAGGAGATCCCGGCGGGAACCCCCGTTGTTGTCTATTGCTGGGGGCCGGCGTGCAACGGCGCGACCAAGGCCGCAATCGAGTTCGCCAAGCTGGGCTACTCCGTGCGGGAGATGATCGGGGGTTTCGAGTACTGGGCGCGCGAAGGTCTGGAAGTCCTCACCGACGACGGACACGTTCACCGCGGAGTGGACACCCTCACGGCCCCGGCCAACACGATCAGCTGCGACTGTTGAACCGCCGGCGAGTCCAGCCGACCACGGAGAGCCCGTAGAGGGGCGCCGCCAGCAGCAGCATGCCGAGGAGCGATCCGAAGGTCGTGAAGAGAATCACCTCGAGCGCCGTGGCCACGATCGCGATCCACATCAGCACCCACCAGACCCGCTTGCCGGTCAGGGCGAAGGTGATCGCCGAGCCCGCGAGCACGGCAAACCGAACGGTGGGCTCCACGGGTGTGAGCGGAAACGGCGACCCCACAACCGACACCACAATGCCGACCGTGAGCAGCAGCGACCAGGTCACGGTGAGAGCCGTGCTCGGGCGTGGTCCACGGCGTGGTGACTCTGGGTCGGCCAGGATCGTGCCACCCTCGAGCACCGCCAGCAGCACGTCACGGGCTTCAGTCGCCTCGATGAACCGGGCGGCGGCATCCGCATCACCCGCGTTGCGATCCGGATGCACGTCGCGCGCGATCCGCCGGTACGCGTCGCGCACCTCGTCCGCCGTAGCACCGTGAGGCACGCCCAGCACGCGGGAGGCATCCTCCGGGGTCATGGCGTGAGTGCGTCCAGTCCCTGTTGTGCGGCGCGACGAACGTCGATCTCCTTGTCGCGCAGGAGTGGCCGGATGAGCTCCGCGTCATCCGCCGTGCCTACGGCCCCCAGCGCGCGGGCAGCCGCCGCCCGCACCCGCGCCACGTCGTCGGTGAGCAACTCGGCGAGCGCCGGAGCAACCGGCAGGCTCCGTGCGGCGGACACCCGCGCCGCCATCTCGCGCACGCGCCACGCCTGGTTCTGCAGAGCGACGCCCACCGCGTCTGCGGCCGACTCGTGCCACACGTACAGCAGGGCACGGGTGCCCCACAGTTCGGGCCAGTACAAGACAGGAGCGCCCGCGAGCACGCCCTGTGCGTGACGCCCGCCCACGTACAGCAAGAAGTCGTCGCCCGCGCTGAACCCGCCGATGAGGGCTACCGCACGGTCGACGACCTCTCGCTCGCCCCATAGGGCGATCGCGGCGGCGATTCGTTGTTCAGTGGGGGCGTCGAGGTCGGTGGGTTCGGTGGCATCGCGAGTCATGGCGATGCCACTCTACGGCCCGTCTCAGTTGCGCGGCTCCCAGCGGAACATCGTGCGGGCCGCGACGACCCCGATGACCACCCAGCCGACGGAGATCGCCAGGAGAAGGGGCACTGCCGAGAGGTCGCCGTCTCCCCCACCCCAGCCGAGCGAGAGGAGCTCCGCCGGCGCACCCCCCGGCAGGAGTCGCTTCACCAGACCGAGTTCCTCCGTTCCCGTGAGCAGTATCCATAGGGACGCGCCGAGTGCCACAAAAAACAGGGGGATGGTCGTCACCTGGGCGTGCTCCGGAGAGTTGGTGACGCCGGCGGTCGCGAGCGCGAGCGCGGCGAAGAGCGCCTCGATGGCTACCACGGCAAGCACCACGAGCCACGGCACCGCGGGAGCGTCCACCACGACGGCGAGCACACCGAGCACCACGGCGACCTGCACGAGACTGATCACAACGATCGGCGCAACGAGGCCCGCAATGATCGTCGAGTCGGAGGCGGCGCCACTTCTGAGCCGCTTGAGGAAGAGCGTTTGGCGACGCGCGGCGAGGGTCGTCGTCGCCGTGACGTAAACGCCCATCGAGACCATCACCATCACTTGAAGCACGGCGGTAAAGCCGCCGCCCGAGGCGCCGCGACCCTGAAACAGGAACACGGCGGCGAGGCCGAGCGGGATGAGGATCGCACACGCGGCGACGAGACGGTTGCGGACGAGCATCCGCAGTTCTGCACGAGCTATGGCAAACATTGGGGTTCCTTGATCTAGTCGGCGAGCGCACGGAAGACGTCGGCGAGCGACGACTGGGTGGCGGTAAGGCGGTCGAGTCGGACGTTCTCGCGATCGGCCCACACGAGGAGTGTCGTCAGGTCGCGCTGTAGTTCGGTGGTCTCCACGGTGACGACCCCGTTTTCGCTCGAATCCGGCGACAGCGGCAAGGCCACCCCCGGCGGGGCAACGAAGCTGATGCGAGAGACCTGGTCGCTGACGAGTTCCGCGAGCGTGCCCTCCCGGGTGAGCTCGCCGCGGTGCATCAGACCAATGCGGTCCGCGTGGTCCTGCGCCTCCTCGAGGTAGTGCGTCGTCAGGATGATCGTGACTCCCTCGCGTCGGAGGTCCGAGACAACACCCCACAGGGCATCCCTCGCGGTCGGGTCGAGTCCGGTCGTGGGCTCATCGAGAAACAACAGCTCCGGTGTGCCCCAGATGGCACTGGCAAAGTCGAGGCGACGCTTCTCGCCACCCGAGAGCTGCGCGACACGAACGTCTGACTTCGACGCCAGCCCGACGGCGTCAAGCACCCGAGCGCTGGTGTCGATGCGTTCGGAGAGAGCGCCCGTCAGTTCGACGGTCTCGGCCACGGTGAGGTCGCCGGCGAAGCCCGCCTCCTGCAGCATCACGCCCATCCGGGGTCGGATGCGCCCGCGGTCCGTCGGATCGCCCCCGAGCACCCGCACCGACCCCGAGGTGGGCCGACGATGCCCCTCGAGGGTCTCGAGCGTTGTTGTTTTGCCGGCTCCATTCGTTCCGAGCAGCGCGTACAACTCGCCCTCTCGCACTGAGAGGCTGAGGCCACGCACGGCGGCGAACTCGCCATGGGCACCGTAGTTGTAGCTGAAGTTCTGTGTCTCCACGACCGCTGGTGTTGTCATGCTCCCAGCCTCGGCCGCCCGCGAGCCGCGAGGTAGGGTCATCCCACACGAGCGAAAATGACAGATGTCATGCCATTCGATGACATCCGCGCCGCCCAGGCCACGCCCGCCGCGGGGAGAATGGAGAGATGACTTCCCCCGTGGGCACACCCGCCGAGCGCGCCCTCGATCGGATGCGGCGATACACCACACTCTCGCTCGTGTTTGTTGTGGGCACCTTTGTGGTGCTGGGGGTGATCCAGTCGCAGACCGTAGACGACGCCACGCTTCGTCTGTTCTCGACGATCTGTGTTCTTGTGGCGGGGCTTGCCGCGGCCGTGATTATGGCGTTCTGGGAGCGACCGGCCTCGCTATGGATCGTTGTGCCCGTTCTCGCAGTCGGTGTTGGCGCGTGGACTGTGACGATCCTGTCCCGTGGATACCCCGGGGTTGCCTTGCCGGTCGCTCTCGCCATTGCCCTGCTGGTCACCCAAGCACGGCGGCACCGGTTGTGGTGGGCCCTGGCCGGAGGGTCACTCCTCGCGGGACCGGTGCTTGCCGCCTGGGTCGCGCGGCCCAACGACCGCTGGGAGGGGTGGCTGGCGGTTGCTTCGCTGAGCTACGTGCTGGCGATCGGGCTGTTTCTGCTCAACAACTACGCGTGGGGGCTTTACCTTGAGATCGACGCCGCTCGGCGTGGTGCCGCTGACCTCGCGGTCGCGCAGGAGCGGTTCCGGTTCGCCGCCGACCTGCACGACATCCAGGGCCACACCCTGCACGTCATCCGCTTGAAGACCCAGCTGGCGCGCAAGCTCATTGACACCAACCCCGAGGCGGCCCGCGTGCACCTGCTCGAAGCGGAAACCCTCATCGGGGAGACCCTCGACAACACCCGCAGTCTCGCCTTCGGTGACCGGGAGGTTGCGCTCGCGGCGGAGCTTGCCAACGCGCAAGCGCTGTTTGGCGCGGCGGGCATCCAGTGTGACGTCGACGGCGACCCGGGCGCGGCGGTGGCCGACGAGCTGTTTGGCTTGGCCATGCGAGAGACCACCACCAATATCCTGCGACACTCACAGGCGACTCACGTTCAGGTGACAATCGCGCCCGAACGCCTAGTGATCGAGAACAACGGCAGCCCCGATCGCCACCGACCGCCGAGTGGACTCGCGCGGCTGGGTGAGCGATTCGAGGCCGCCGGCGGGGCGCTGCGGACCCGGTCGCACAACGGAGTGTTCACAACCGAGGCGGTCACCGGATGACGCGGATCGTGATCGCCGACGACGAGAACCTCCTGCGTGGTGCCATCGCGGCCCTGCTCGACCTTGAGGACGGCATCGAGGTCGTGGGGCAAGCCGACAACGGAACGGATGCCCTGACCCTCGCCACCACACTGCGCCCCGACGTCGTACTGCTCGACCTCGAGATGCCGGGCATGGACGGGATCGAGACCGCGAGCGCCATCCTCGAGGCCATCCCCGGCCAGTCCATCGTGCTGCTTACCCGGCACGGCAGACCCGGTGTGCTCAAACGTGCGCTCCAGGCGGGCGTGCGAGGGTTTGTCAGCAAGACCGTGGACCCCGAGCGGTTGGCGCGGATTGTGATCGACGTGCACTCCGGGCTGCGATACATCGACGCCGAGATCTCCACGGCGGCCATGATGGATGATTGCCCGCTCACCGATCGTGAGCTCGAGCTGCTTCAACTGACGAGGGACGGCCTGTCGGTTCGGGAGATGTCCACGCGGCTGCACCTCGCGGGAGGCACGGTACGCAACTACCTGTCGTCCGCAATGCACAAGACCGGCGGCGCGACGCGGCACGACGCCGCCCGCCGGGCGAGCGAGCGCAACTGGCTCTAGCCGCCAGACACCACCCAGATCGACTCGAGGGCCTCGGCGGCCAACTCACACCGCCCACCGTCGTGCGCGACGGTCGCTCCCGTCGATGACGTATCGACAATCTCAAGCACCGAGTCCAGTGCGATTCCCTCCGCCTCCAAGTGACGAAGCACCTGCGGGTCACGATCATTGATGCGCGCCACCGTGCCGGTCTGGCCGGGTGTGAGTCGGGCGAGAGTTACCGCGTCGGGCCGGCGCACGCTGCCGTCCCGACGGGGAATCGGGTCACCGTGAGGGTCGCGCGTGGGGTTGCCCAACTGATCGTCGAGGGCGTCGAGGAGTCGATCGCTCACAGCGTGCTCGAGCACCTCGGCCTCGTCGTGCACTTCGTCCCAGCGGTACCCCACGTGCTGCACGAGCCACGTCTCGATGAGCCGGTGGCGTCGCACCATTCGTAGTGCGAGAGCGCGGCCATCCGCCGTCAGTTCGATGGCACCGTAGGGCTCGTGTGAGACGAGTCCCTGGGCGACCAACTTCTTCACCATCTCGGTCACTGACGAGTTGGCGAGCCCAAGCCGCACCGCAAGCACGGTGGTGGTGATGGGTGTCTCCTGCCACTCCGTGTAGCCGTAGATGACCTTCACGTAGTCCTCGATCGCGGTTGCTGCCGGCATCTAGACCCCCGTCACCACAAGAACAATCAGCAGCACGTTGAGCAACGAGATGAGTCCCGCGGAGATCCACCCAGCCCAACGAAGCCATGTGGGGTTCGCGAACTCGCCCAGCTCCTTGCGCGAGCTCGCCAGCCACACCAGCGGGATGAGGGCAAACGGGATGCCAAAACTCAGCACAACCTGACTCAGCACCAGGGCTTGCGTCGGGTCGAACCCGACCGCAAGGATCACCAGCGCGGGGATGAGCGTGATCGCGCGCCGCAGCAACAATGGCACCCGCACCTTGAGCAGCCCACCCATAATCGCCGACCCCGCGTAGGTGCCCACACTCGTCGAGGCGAGCCCGGAGGCGAGAAGACCCACCGCGAAAATCACCCCAACAGCGGGGCCCAGGGTGGCGACCACGGCGGCGTGCGCACCCTCGATGGTGTCCGTGCCCTCGATGCCCCGAAGGGCCGACGCCGCGAGCAGCAGCATGGAGATGTTGACCGCGCCGGCGACAAACAGCGCAGCCCCCACGTCCCACCGGGTCGCGCGCAGCAACTGGCGGATGCGCCCGGCGTCGGCCGTCGCACCATGGCGATCGCGCGCGAGGGCCGAGTGCAGGTAGATGACGTGCGGCATCACCGTGGCACCGAGCATGCTCGTGGCCAGCAACACCGAGTCGACCCCCTCAAACCGTGGGACCAAGCCCGTGACGGCCTCCGCGGGATCCAGGCCAGAGAACAGCAGCCCACTCATAAACCCCACCACGATCACGCCGAGCAGGGTGACGATGATGATCTCGAACGAGCGTTGCCCTCGCCGCGACTGAACGCCCAAGAGGAGCATCGACGCGACGCCCACGATCGCACCGCCCAGCAGCAACGGGATGCCAAACAGCAGATGCAGCGCAATGGCGCCACCCAGCACTTCCGCGATGTCTGTCGCGGCCGCAACCAGCTCCGCCTGAATCCAGTACACCCGCCGCGGCCCGGTCGTAAGCCGCTCCCCCAGGATCTCCGGCAGGCTTCGGCCCGTGACGATGCCGAGCTTCGCGGACTGGTACTGCACCAGGACCGCGATGGCGTTGGCCAAGACCAACACCCACAACAGCAGGTAGCCGTAACGGGCGCCGGCGGTGAGGTTGGCTGCAACGTTGCCCGGGTCAACGTACGCGATCGCCGCCACAAACGCCGGCCCCAACAGCAGGAGGGTGGCGCGGGCACGCGGCGGTCGAGCGTCCTCCCTCATTGGAGTTTTCGGCACACCGAAATATTAGGGTTTCGGCGAACCGAAATCTAGAGCAAGCGCTCCCGCGCCCGCGGCATCAGCTGCGCAAACGCCCGCGCGCGATGACTGATCGCGTTCTTCTCGTCGGGACGCAGTTCGGCAGAACTCACCGACAAGCCCTCGGGCTTAAAGATGGGGTCGTAGCCAAAACCACCACCACCAACCGGCTCGGCGAGAACCGTGCCCGGCCACACGCCGACCTCAACAAACTCCTCGTCTCCCACCACAAACGCGGCGGCACACGTGAAGTGGGCGGCCCGGTTGGGCTCGTCGCCCAGCTCGGCGAGGAGGTGCGCGACGTTGTCGGCGTCCAGGCGGGTGCCCGCGTAGCGTGCCGAGTGGATCCCCGGTGCCCCGCCCAGTGCATCCACACAAATGCCGGAGTCGTCGGCGAGCGCCGGCAGACCCGTGTGAGCGGCCGCGGCGCGCGCCTTGATGAGCGCGTTCTCCTCGAACGTCGCGCCATCCTCAACGGGCTCCGGCCCGTCGTAGGCAACCAGTTCAAGCCCCTCGAGCGCCGGGCCCAGGATGCGCGTCAGCTCGGCGACCTTGTGCGCGTTGTGCGTCGCCAGCACAATCCTGATCACGCGAGCGCCGCCACCTGCAGAGCGGTGAGGTCCGCCGCGCCGCCCAGCGCGAGATCGAGCAGGGCGTCGAGCTCACGGCGGTCGAAGGGCGCACCCTCGGCCGTGCCCTGCACCTCGACGAAGAGGCCACGACCGGTCACCACCACGTTCATGTCGGTCTCGGCGCGGACATCCTCGACGTAGGCCAGGTCGAGCAGAGGCTCACCGTCGATGATGCCCACGCTCACGGCAGCGACCGAGTCGATGATCGCTTTCGCGTTTTTCCCGATAAAACCCTTTGACCGACCCCACTCGATCGCGTCGGCAAGCGCAACATACGCGCCGGTGATGGCTGCGGTACGAGTGCCTCCATCGGCCTGAAGAACGTCACAGTCGATCACGATCGTGTTCTCGCCCAACGCCTTGGTGTCGATCACCGCGCGCAGGCTCCGCCCGATAAGACGTGAAATCTCGTGGGTGCGACCACCGATCTTGCCCTTCACCGACTCACGATCCATCCGGTCGTTGGTCGAACGCGGCAGCATCGCGTATTCCGCGGTGACCCAGCCCTTGCCCTTGCCGGTCAGCCAGCGCGGGACACCGTTGGTGAAGCTGGCCGTGCAGAGCACCTTCGTGCGACCAAACGAGATGAGGGCGCTCCCCTCGGCCTGCTCGCTCCAGCCGCGCTCGATGGTGACCGGCCGCAGCTCGTTCGGCTCGCGTCCATCGCTCCTGGTCATTGATTCTCCTGTCGGGGTAGTGCGATTGCTCCCGTGTCGAATGTCTCGACACGAACGACCTCGGGCCCAAGAAACCTCGATGCCAGTCGCTTGAAGGAGTCCTTGTCGGGGCCGGTTGCCTCGAAGTCATACCGAGCGGGGGCAGTAGCGTGCCGCTCCAAGTCGTGACGCACGAGTGTGCGGTACACGTCGAAGGCGGTCTCCTCCGCGCTCGAGACGAGCGTCACCGTGTCGCCCATCACGTACTGGATCGCCGCCGACATGAGTGGGTAGTGGGTGCACCCCAGCACGAGCGTGTCGATCTCCGCCTCCTTGAGGGGCGCGAGGTACTCCTCGGCAACGGCAAACAGCTCGGCTCCGCTCGTGACACCCGCCTCCACGAACTCCACAAACCGGGGGCACGCCTGGGTAAAAAGCTCCAGGTCGGATGCCGCGGCAAAGGCATCCTCGTACGCCTTGGACTTGATCGTGCCGACCGTGCCGATCACCCCCACCCGACGATTGCGTGTCTGCCGCACCGCGGCGCGGACGGCGGGCTGAATCACCTCGACCACGGGGATGCCGTAGCCGTCGGTGAAGCGCTCACGGGCATCCCGAAGCATCGCCGCGGATGCCGTGTTGCATGCAATCACAAGAAGCTTCACGCCCTGCGCGACGAGGTCGTCCATCACGGCGAGGGCATAGCCTCGAACCTCGGCGATGGGCTTCGGGCCGTACGGCGAGTGAACGGTGTCTCCCACGTACAGGATCGACTCGTGGGGCAGCTGGTCGATGATGGCGCGCGCCACGGTGAGTCCACCAACACCACTGTCGAAGACTCCAATGGGCGCGTCGGTCACGCAAGAAAGCCTATCCTTGGGCGCATGAGCACCGCGCTGCTGACCGATCGATACGAACTCACCATGCTCGACGCCGCCATCGGCAGCGGGATGCACAACCGCGAGTGTGTCTTTGAGGTCTTCGCCCGCCGCCTCCCCGAGGGCCGTCGCTACGGCATCGTCGCGGGAACCGGCCGCCTGCTCGACGAGATCGAGCGATTTCGTTTTGGGGATGCCGAACTCACCTGGCTGCGCGACAACGCGGTGGTGGGCCAGGAAGCACTCGACTGGCTCGCCGACTACCAGTTTCGAGGCTCGATCTCGGGCTACCAGGAGGGCGAGACGTTTTTTCCCGGTTCTCCCATCCTCGTTGTGGACGGCACGTTCGCCGAGGCCGTGATTCTCGAGACGCTGGTGCTCAGTGTGCTCAACTACGACTCGGCGGTCGCGTCGGCGGCTGCACGAATGGTCTCGGCCGCACAGGGTCGTCCGCTGGCGGAGATGGGGTCGCGACGAGCGAACGAGCGTGCCGCGGTCGCCGCGGCTCGTGCGGCGTACATCGCGGGTTTTGGTGCCACGAGCAACCTGGAGGCTGGGCGCACGTACGGAATTCCCACGATGGGAACGGCCGCGCACTCGTTCACCCTCCTGCACGACAGCGAGGAAGAGGCGTTTCGTGCCCAGGTGGCCGCCCTCGGGCCCGGAACCACACTGCTCGTTGACACCTTCGACATCGAGAAGGGTGTTGATCTCGCCGTGAAGGTCGCCGGCACTGGGCTCGGGGCCGTGCGCATCGACTCGGGCGACCTGCCGGTGCAGGTTGCCGCGGTGCGCGCCCAGCTCGACGCGCTCGGTGCGACCTCGACGCGCATCACGGTCACGAACGACCTCGATGAGTTCACCATCGCTGCCCTGCGCGCGGCCCCCGTGGACTCCTACGGGGTCGGCACGTCCGTGGTCACGGGCTCCGGGCATCCCGCGGCGGGCCTGGTCTACAAGCTCGTCGCCCACCGGGATGACTCCGGCGACTGGGTCTCGGTGGCGAAGAAGTCGGCCGCCAAGGCGACCGTTGGTGGGCGAAAAGCCCCCGTGCGCACGCTCGAGAACGGCGTGGCCGTGGCAGAGACGATTCACATTGGCGAGGATGCCCCAACCGACGCCGGGCGCCCCCTCCTGGTTTCCCTGGTGACCGAGGGGGTCATCGCCGAGAAGTTCCGCAGTCGCGAGGGAGCAACACTCGCGCGCGAGCACTGCGCCCGCGCGGTGGCGGAACTGCCCGCGGATGCCCTGCGCCTCGGTCGCGGAGAGCCGGCCATCCCCACCGTCTACGCCTAGCGCCGGCTACTTGAGGGTCTCGTAGATCTCTTTGCAGGTGGGACAGACCGGGAACTTCTCCGGGTCACGACCGGGGATCCAGAGTTTGCCACAAAGCGCCTTCACGGGCTTGCCCGTGAGAGCGGACTCCATGATCGCGTTTTTGGGCGCGTAGTGCGAGAACCGCTCGTGGTCGCCGTCCTCGACGTACTCGCGTGTGAGTAGCTCTTCGAGCTCCCGGTCGAGCGTGTCGGTACCGCCGCCGGTGTGATCCGTGTCAGCCATACGGAGATTCTAGTTCTGCAGGGTGAACTCGAGCAGTTCGGGCGACCGACGATTGACGATCCACCCACCCCACGCGGTGCCGGCGAGGAGCACGGCGACGCCAATGCCGAGGCCGGCGGCAAACGCAGCCCAGTAGAGCGCGGGGCTGGTTGCCGCCATCACGATCAGCACAACGGCGGGAGCGGCAGCGAGCACGGACGCGAAGAACGACAGCGACTGGACAAGCGAGCCGGTGGTGCCCGCAGCCTGGGGCTGGGCAAACGGGCTGTCACCCGGGCGAACCGTGGGATACGGGAACGCGGCCGACGTCACACTCGACACCCCAAGCGCCACCAGAAGCACACAGGACGACAGCCCGATCAGGGCAGGGAGGGTCTCCCACGCGCCCGAGATCAGGCAAGTCGCGACACTTCCGACGAGCACCAGGGGAACACCGATCGCGAGCGGCGGCACGAGGCGACCCCACCGGTCGGCGAGCCCCGACGTGCTCGTCGAGAGGTGAATCCAGAACGCCGTCGAGTCGTGAGCGATGTCGTTGTGCACCGTCCAGCCGAGGAAGAGGCACATCACGGGCACCGGGATCCACGCGATGACCTCCCACGGGATGCCCGCGATCGCGAGCGCCAGCGTCATCACCAGCGGGACAATCGGAATGACAGCGACAGCCACGAGGTACCGCGAGTCGCGGCTCCAGTAGCTCAGGCTGCGGGCGGCAATAACGCCAAACGGAGTGCCGGGAAGCCGGTCAAACCACCCGAGTCCGAGATAGCGGCGCTGCGCCACCTCGCGCTGCGGCGTGACGAGCATCCACCCCACCAACCAGCGCCAGGCGAGCGCCAGGAGTCCCAGGACAATCAGCGAGATGGCGAGCTTGGCCAGCGCCTCGTCGAGGCGACCGATCGCCGCGTCGGCGGGCACACTCCACGGCGCGCCAAAGGGCGTCCACGTGAGCACCGCCGCCACCCGACGAAGAATCGGCAGCGAGTGGCTCTCCCAGTCGAGGGTGGCAATGATCGCCACGAGCGGCGCGAGGGTGGCGAGCACCAGGAGCACAACCACACCGGTCGCCTCGCGAATGCGACGGGACGACAGCGCCATCGCGGCGAACCCCGACGCGATGCGCGACAACAACAGGCACGTCGCGACAATGATCGGAATCACGAGGATCGCCAGGAAGGTCGAGAGCCCGTCCCGGCTCCAGGTCACCACCTGGCCCAGCGACAGGATGACGATGACCAGCGCGGGCACACCCACCAGCGCCGCGAGCGCGAGATAGGTCGCAAGCCGCCCCGTGGGAATGCCAAAGAACCCAAAACGGCGCGGGTCGAGAGTGTCGTCAACCCCGAAAGCGAGCGGCAACAACGCGAAGCCCAGAACGACAACCGACCCCAACATGATCACCAACACCCGGGCGATGTCGGGTGAGATGACACGGAGTGAGATGAGCCCAAACGTGATGAGGGCGGCCAGGCCCAGTCCATAGACCAGGCCAATGAGCATCCCAATCAACTGCACCGGGCTGCGCCGGAACGTGTTGGTCAGAAGCGCAAGCTTTAGTCGGAGAAACTGTGCAACCACTCGAGCCCCTCCACCACGGTGCGGCCGCCGGCGAGCTCGACAAACCGCTCCTCGAGTGTCCCGGACCCGCGCACCGACGCCATGGTGCCATCCGCGAGAATCGAACCACCCACGACCACGGCGACGTTGTCGCAGATTCGTTGCACCAGATCCATGCTGTGGCTCGACAACAGAACCGTTCCACCCGCCGCGGTGTAGCCCTTCAGGATGTCCGTGACCGTCGCCGCCGACACGGGGTCGACCGACTCGAAGGGCTCGTCGAGCACCAACAGTCGCGGAGAGTGAATCATGGCTGCTGCGAGGGCGATCTTTTTGGTCATGCCCGCCGAGTAGTCGCTCACCAGACGACCAAGGGCATCCTCGAGTCCAAACGCGGCCGCGAGGTCGGAACTCCGCTTTTTGGTCACCTCGGCAGTCAGACCACGCAAGACTCCGGAATAGAACAGCAGTTGTGAGCCGGTCAGACGGTCAAACAGCCGGAGACGATCGGGAAGCACACCCATGTTGCGCTTGGCGACAACCGGGTCGGCCCATACGTCAGCGCCGTGAACGGTGACCGTGCCGGAGTCGGGGCGCAGAAGACCCGTCACCATCGACAGCGTGGTCGTCTTGCCCGCGCCGTTGGGCCCGACAATGCCATAGAAGGCCCCGACCGGAACCACAAGGTCGATGCCGTCGACCGCGACGGTGTCGTCAAACCGCTTTGTGAGCCCCGAGACGGTGAGCACCGGTTCTGCCTTGCGTGCGGGGCGTCGCGCGGGCTTGCGAGCTGGCTTGGCCACAACCACCTCGGTGGTGGGCTCCGGGGATTCCTTCGTGGTCGGCTTGATTCGCGCAATAACCGCGCGGGATGCCCGGGCGACCGCCGCCGCGCCCAACTGGGGCACAGTCAGCGTGGGAACGGAGAACGCGGGAGTCTCGTCGTTTGTCGTCGCCTCCTCGCCGACGACCTCGAGAGCCTCAACGGGCTCGTCGACCTGATCGACGACGGGCTCGACCACCGGCTCTTGTGTGGGCGTTGGGCGGGGTGTTGGCTTGCGCGCGGCCGGCTTGCGGGCCGGGGCCGGCTTGCGATTGGGAGAGGAGGGCCGTGCCGGGGTCTTCTTCTGGGGTTTTTTCCCGGGACCGGGGTTTGGCGCGTTTTCCACCGTCCCAACCTACCAACGTCGACGAGTTCTCATGGCTCGCATCACAAATGCGCAACAACCGCGGGATTCTCGTGTCTTACTCAGGGCCCGCCGATACCCTTGGGGAAGCACAAAGGTGTGTCCAGACCACAACTCTGACGTTAACGGCAGGCAAACATTCGCCCCGACGTTGGAACACGACACAACCTGAGGAGACCACAATGACCCAGATCGTCATCCTGGCCGCCGGAATGGGCAGCCGACTCGGCCGCTCGCTGCCGAAACCGCTCACCGAGCTGAGCGATGGTCGCACCATCATGCAGCAGCAGTTCGACAACATCCGCTTCGCCTTTGGCGAGAACGCGCAGATCACGATCGTGGTCGGCTACAAGCTCGAGCACATCATCGAGGCGTTCCCCGAGGCATCCTTCGTCTACAACGAGCAGTACGACCAGACGAACACGTCGAAGAGCCTCATGCGTGCCCTCCAGGCCTCCGCGCCCGGTGGTGTGCTCTGGATGAACGGCGACGTGGTCTTCGACCCGATGGCGCTCGAGCGCGCTGCTGCCCTGGTGGCCCGCGACCAGTCATTCGTTTCGGTCAACACCGCCAAGGTCTCCGACGAAGAGGTCAAGTACACCACCGACGCCGAGGGCTACATCAAGGAGCTCTCGAAGACCGTCACCGGTGGGCTCGGCGAGGCCGTCGGCATCAACTTCGTCTCCCGCGACGACAAGGCGATGCTCCTGCGCCAGCTGAAGCGCGTCGGCGACCAGGATTACTTCGAGCGTGGCATCGAGCTCGCCATCGACGAGGACAAGCTGCGTTTCGAGCCGGTCGACATCTCGGACCTGTACGCCGTCGAGGTCGACTTCGCCGAGGACCTGGAGCGCGCGAACCTCTTCGTGTAGCCATCCGGATGCCTCCGGCGCGCCTACGATAGGGGTCGTGTCTTCGACCGCTCTGCCCACACGCTCGTGGTCGCCGTTTGCCCGGTATCGCCATTCGTTGTGGTTGCTGACAGTCCGTGACCTTCGGGTCAGGTACTCGACGTCAGCCCTGGGCTACGTGTGGTCGATCCTCGATCCGCTGGTCATGGCGGGCATCTACTGGTTCGTCTTTACGGTCGTTTTCTCGCGGCCGGTGGGCGCCGAACCGTACATCGTCTTCCTCCTGTCTGCCCTCCTGCCATGGATGTGGTTCAACGGCGCTGTCTCCGACTCGACCCGGGCGTACCTGCGCGAGGCGAAGCTCATCCGCTCGACCAAAATCCCGCGCACCATCTGGGTTGCGCGCCTTGTGCTCTCCAAGGGAATCGAGTTTGTGGCGAGCATCCCCGTGCTGGCCATCTTCGCGATCTTCTCTGGCGCCATCCTGCACTGGGAGGCGGTGTTTTTTGTGCTCGCGATCATCATCCAGGCAGTCCTCACCATGGGCGTGGGGCTTATCGTCGCGCCGCTGGTGGTCTTCTTCCGCGACCTGGATCGAGCGACCAAGCTGGTCCTACGGTTCCTGTTTTACGCGAGCCCCATCATTTATGGGCTCAGCGATCTTCCCGCCGAACTTCGTGGTTGGGCGACCCTCAATCCCCTTTTTGGCATCTTCTCGCTCTACCGCGCCGCGTTTTTTCCCGAACAACTCGACTGGAGCGCCGTCATCGTGGGATCCGGCGTGAGCGTGGTGCTGCTGACCATCGGAATCCTGGTGTTCGCTCGCACCGAGCGCGCCGTGCTGAAGGAGATCTAGTGGATGCGCCGGTTGTGATCTCCGTGACGGATGCCGGAATCCGGTTCCGTCGAAACCGGCGCTCCCGTCGTTCGTTTAAAGATCTCCTTTCGGGCCGCAAGCGCCGCACCCGTCCGGGCGAGTTCTGGGCGCTGCGCAACGTCTCGTTTGACGTCCGTGCCGGTGAGGCGATTGGTGTTGTCGGCCGCAACGGTCAGGGCAAGTCCACTCTCCTGAAGCTCGTCGCCGAGGTGATCCTCCCGGACGAGGGCGCAGTGCGTGTCCACGGTGGTGTGGCTCCGCTCATCGAGATCACCGGCGGTTTTGTCGACGACCTCACCGTGCGGGACAACGTGTATCTCACCGCTGGCCTGCACGGCATGACCAAACCGGAGATCGCAGCACGGTTCGACGAGATCATCGACTTCGCTGAGATCGGCGACTTCGTCGACACCCCCTACAAGCACCTGTCGAGCGGGATGAAGGTGCGCATCGCCTTCGCCGTGATCTCGCGGCTCGAGGAGCCGATCATCCTCGTCGACGAGGTCTTGGCGGTAGGTGACAAGGCGTTCCGGGAGAAGTGTTATCGCCGCATCGAGGAGCTCCTCGCGGGTGGTCGCACCCTGTTCTTCGTCTCGCACAACGAGAAGGACCTGCGACGCTTCTGCACTCGGGGGCTGTACCTCGACAAGGGCGCGCTCATGCTGGACGCCCCCATCCGGGACGTGCTCGCACGGTACAACGCCGACTACGGGGTCTGACTCACAGGAGCCAGCACCACGCCTCGGGTACGGTGGGGGCATGGCTCGCACTCAGGAGATCGCGACACCGAGCCCCATGATGGTTCGAGGAATCGACCGGGTGCTCACCGTGCAGCGTCCCGCGGTACTCGCGCATCTTCGCAGCATCCGGCGGGGCCGGCCGAACGCCACTCCCGCCGAGATCATCCGCACGCTCGAGCGCCGCTACCTGACGGCCGTGACGATGGGCGGTGGCGCCGTGGGTGCGACCGCCGCGATCCCCGCGGTGGGAACGGGCACGTCGTTGGTGCTCTCCGGGGTCGAGACCGCCGGATTCCTCGAGGCGAGTGCACTCTTCGCCCAGTCCATCACCGAGGTCCACGGGATTGTTGTGGACGACCCTGACCGCGCACGGGCACTTGTGATGACGATGGTTCTGGGTACCGCCGGCACGGACCTCCTGCGACAACTGGCCGGCCAGGCTGTTGGTGGTCCGGCGAGATCGCGGTTCTGGGGCGAGATGGTCACCAAGAGCCTGCCGCGAGCCGTGGTTGGCCCCATCGCCGACCGCATCAAGCGAACCTTCGTCAAGAGGTTCGCCGTCGCACAGGGCACCAACGTGATCGGGCGACTCATCCCGTTTGGGATCGGCGCGGTGATTGGTGCCGGAGGTAACCACCTGCTCGGGCGGCAAATCGTGCGCGCCGCACGCACGGGGTTCGGGCCCGCCCCGGAGAACTTCCCACCCTGGCTCCAGTAGCGCTCCTCCCCAGCGCGGCGTGGATAACGAGCATCCACACTGGTCGGATGCGCGACCTAACGTTCAGGGCATGCTCAACGAGTTCGCGTACCGGGTGCCCCTTCGAGTCGACCGCGGCCCCCGCCACCTGTACCGGATCACCAACACCGGTCCGGAGCGTCTGCGTGGCGTGACCCTCACGCTGCACGGATCAGGCGTGATGGGGGCCAACGCGCCGACAACGCTGCTGCCGGGCGACACACTGGAGGTCGACATTGCCGGTCGAGCGCTCGCGCGTGACACGATCCTCGTGGTGCGGTGGTTTCGCCCCAACGGGGTCGAGTACCTGTGGCGAGTGAGTTTCTAGCGGGGCGGCGCGGTTCGACGCTTCGTGCGCTCCTGCACGAAGTCGCGCGCCGTGAAGGTCTCGCTGCTGGGCGGAAGGGTGCTGTCGTCGAGACCCGTGACCAAGGCACCGGGGTCGATCCCCAGCACGGCGGCGATGCGCACGACGGTGTGGAAGGTCGGATTACTCAGACCGCGCTCGATTTTGCCGTAGTTCGAGACGTTCATCCCGGCGAGATTGGCCACGTCGTCTTGACTGATCGCGAAGGTGAGCCGCTGCTCGCGAACTCGCTCCCCCAGAATCCGAGCGGCTTCGGAAAGTGGTTGGGGCATAACTCATTGCTACTTGCCTCCAGCCACAGAGGCCAGAGCGTGGAGCAGTGGTGCATTTATGCCCTACTCAGCGGGCACCGATTCCTCGTCCTCGTCGTCCTCGAACGGGTCACCCTCGCTGCCCACGCGGTCTCCCTCGTGGATGCGCTCGTGTTTGTCCCACTCGTCGAGCAGGTGCTGGATCGCGGCACGGAACCGCCGGGTGGCCTCGCCCGGGGTGGTGTCGCCGAAGTGGCGTTTCACCCAATATTCAAGTCGCGCACGGGCATCCTCGTCGAACTGCACCCGCTCGGCGATCTCCACGATCTGGCCTGCCTCGTCGGCCAAGAGCCACTCGCACGCGCCGAGGTACCCGGTCTCGTCAACGTCGGCGAGCGGCGACGACGGCCGTGTCACAATCAGTGGCTTGCCGGTGGCGAGCCGGTCGTACACCATTGCGGAGATGTCGGTGATCGCAACATCGGCGGCGACCAGCTGCCACCCTAGGGCAGGGCCGTCATCATAGACGTGGTGCGCCGAGGGGTCGGCGGCGTTCGCCGCCGCAATCGCCTCGATGATCTGCTTGTTCGCCGCCCGATACACCGGGTCGAGCACCCCGCTGCGGGGGTGCGGGCGGTAGATCAACCGGTGCCGACCGGTGGCCAGAAGGGCCGTCACCAGCGCAACCCCGTGGGTCGCAATCGAGCCGTACGCCGCCGCCTCGCGGTCGCCCTCCCAGGTGGGGGCGTAGAGCACCACGGTCCGGTCATCCGGCACGTACGGCAGGTCACCGGCGAAGTGGTCGGCCTGCGGGCGCCCAATGGGAATGGCCTTCTTGTCGAGGTCGAAGTCCCAGAGCTTGTGCGACAGACGATCGAGCGCGGCATCCCCGGCGACGAGGCTGTAGTCGTAGGCCTTGAACTGGTTCGTGGTCATGTACATCTTGTCGGACTCGCCGTGGTTGATGAACACGTGCCACATGCGGCCGTATCGGAACATCTGGAAGTTGCGGGCGTTCTGGTTGACGTAGAAGACGATCCGAAGATCCTGGCTCTGCACGAAGTGCTCAAGATCGGCGACTCGACGCAGGTACAGGGCGGGGATGGGTGCCTCATTCCACAACGCCAGGACGGCGCTGGGGCTGCGCGAGATGATCGCGACGGGCCAATCCTTGGAGATCTCCGCCAGCGGCGCGTACCACTGACGCATCTGGTACAGGTTGACCTTGGCGTCGGCAAAGTAGACGGCAATCTTGATCGAACCGGGCTCCGGGTGCGGATGCTTCGGTTCCTCCTGAGCGACCCGACGCCGGGTACGCCGCGACCTCAGAATGTTCCTCAGCACGCGACGAGCGGTCCTGATGTCATGCAACAGCGGCACGATGCACCTCCCCCACCATTAGACCAGCCATTAGACCAGCGGCGGGCGGCCCGCGAGTGTCATACGCCACACCGTTATCCACTTGATGCCCCGGCGACCGCCCGGCCGCTCGCGCCAGCCGGCCCACCATCCACCAAACCACGCGCGCAGGGCCGCCGGCCGGCGGAACCAGCGCAGAATCTGGATCGCCGTCCAACTGCCCACATACAACGGCGCGAGTATCCACGGCAGGTTCCGCTTGGCCAGCCACACCCGATTGCGAGCGTTGAGGCGGTAGTAGTACTCGTGACGGGTTGGCTCGATCGCGGGATGATTCGCCACAAGATCACCCGCGTAAAGCACCCGGTGCCCGGTGTCCCACACGCGCCACGCCAGCTCGATGCCCTCGTGCGCGTAGAAGAACGGGTCCGCCCAGCCGCCGGTCGCGTCAAAAACGGCCCGAGGCAGCAGGGTGGCTCCCTCCCAGACGGAGAACACGTTGGAGGAGTGTGTGGGGTCGCCCTTGCGGATACGCGGGATCCACCGTCGGGGGTTCTCGACTCCCGAGGGGTCGACCACACGAGGCTGGATGAGGCCGATGCTCGGGTCGGACTGGATCTTGCCAATCGCATCCCGAAGGAACGTGGGCGACGGGATGCTCGCATCGTCGTCCAGGAAAAACACGTAATCGCCGCTCACCACCTCGGCGCCGCGGTTGCGACCGGCGGGGATACCGACGTTCTCGGCGAGGTGCAGCGTCGTGACTCCGTCGGGGAGACCCACCGGGTCCCACGCGTTGCCAACCACCACGATGTCGAGGGTGACCCCCTCCTGGGCGAGCAGACTGCTCAGACCACGAGCGAGGTCATCCGGCCGGGTGCCCTGCGACAGGGAAACCACACCGACGGTGGGCGACGGGCTCGCCACGCTAGGCACGGACTCGCTTCGAGGCCATGATCGCGACGAAGTGGCCCACGAGCGCGAGCACCGCAAGCGGAAGCAGCACCAGCACAAGCACACGATCGGCCACAATCGGCTCGGGCAAGAACAGGCCAATCAGTGCGGTGGCAAACGCGAGGATCGTCAACTCGACCGAGTGATACAGGCGATGGAAAGGAACAAACCGGGCTGCGCGGCGCAGACGTGCGACCAGTGCTTGGCTGGGCTCCGCCTCTCCCTTGCGATCACTCAGCTTCTCCAGCCCGGCATTCGCACGCGCCACGTGCACCATGTCGTTCAGGGCCTTGTTGAGCACAATCACGAGCGCCAGCGCGAACCCGACGGTCGTCCACGCGAAGTCACCGGGGAACTCGAGAGGCCAGCCGGCCGCCCGGATGCCCAGAACGATGGGGATCAGTGCCTCGGTCGTGTAGTGACCGACCTTGTCGAGGAACACGCCTGCGGGAGAGCGGCTGTTTCTCCACCGGGCAACCTCACCGTCACTGCAGTCCACGAGCATCTGAAGTTGACCCAGCACAAGCGCGAGAGCGGCTCCCGCGATGCCGGGGATGAGCAGGGCTGCGGCCGTCGCCCACCCGACGAGGATCATGAGGCCCGTGACCCCGTTTGCCGAAATGCTCGTGCGCAGGAGCACCCACGTGAGGTAGGGCGACAGGTCGCGGAGATACAACGACGCGGTCCAGTGCTCCGCGTTTGCGCGAAGGCGAACCTCCGGGGGCTGTGTGACCTCGCGCAGCTGTGCGATCGAGGTCGGGCGGGCGTTGGCCACGTGGCTTACCTTCCGGTGTACTGCTTGATGTTCTTCGTGATGCCCAGGAACCCCAGAAGGAACCCGATCCCCCACCCAAAGTGGATGCACGGCAAGACTACGAGATACCAGAGGCCCGTGCGTATCCCCTGCTTGGCCGCGATGACGGACGCGGCCACGACGAACAGGAGGTACACCCCGGGAACCACGAACGCGACCACCAGCCACGGGACGCCCACAATGAGGCCAACGAGTCCCAGGACAATGCCGGCGAGGATACCGATCACCGCCATGGGCGGCACGAAGTAGCGCAGCGAGTTCGCCGAGCCAAAACGGCGCGCGAGCTCGCCTCGCCAGATGCCCGTGGCGACAAACTGGCGGATGAGCTTGCGCAACGACGAGCGGGGTCGGTACTCGACCTCGAGCTCCGGAGTGAACCACACGGTGCCGCCCGTGGCGCGGAGCCGACGATTAAGCTCCCAGTCCTGACCACGCTTGATGCCCTCGTCGAACAACCCCACCTCGACCAGTCGATGGCGCTGGAACACCCCGAGGTACGCCGTCTCCGCGGGCCCGGCCTTGCCACCGACGTGGTGCTGGGTTCCCCCCAGTCCCTCCGGCGAGCCGTAGGCGTGAGCTACGGCCTTCTCGAACGGCGTACGACCCGTCGCGCGCATGATGCCCCCGACGTTGTCCGCACCTGTCTCGAGCAGGGTGCGCACCGCCACGCGCGCGTAGTCGGGTGGGAGGACCGAGTGCGCATCCACCCGGATGACGACGGGATAGCTGGATGCCCGAATCGCAACGTTCAGGCCACTCGGGGTCGACCCCGCCTCGTTGGGGATCGCACGGATGCGAGGATCCGCGGCCGACATTGCCGCGATCTTCTCGTTGGTGCCGTCGACGCTGGGGCCGAGCGCCAGAACGATCTCGAAGGGTCCGGCGTAGTCCTGACTGGTCAGGCTCAGGACGGCGGCTTCGATGTGCTCGACCTCGTTAAGCACGGGCATGACGTAGGAGACGCCGGGAAGAGCATCCGACTGAACAGCCATGGGGTCCAATACGTCGCGGAACTGAAGGTTGGTCGAGCCTATCGCGTACTGGACCCCGCTGTCGGGTAAACGGGAGGTTACTGAAGAGTGCCGAGCACCACGTCGACTGTCGCGGCCTTGCCGTCGCGCACGTAGGTGACAGTCGCCTTGGAGCCGGCAGCAACCGCACGTACCTGGGCGGTCAGGTCGGTCTTTCCGGTGATGGGCAGACCGTTGAACCCGGTCACAATATCGCCCACACGAAGGCCCGCGGACTCGGCGGCACCACCAGAGGTGAGCTCGACGATGCTCGCGCCGACCACCTCGGCATCGGCCTGATCGGTGTCCTCGGTCACGTCGACGACACTTGCACCGAGGAGGCCGTGTGTTGCCGTGCCGCTCTCGATGATCTCGTCGGCGACTCGCTGAGCGATGTTCGACGGGATCGCGAAGCCCACGCCGATGCTGCCCGACTGGCCCGAACTCGACCCGGCCGAGGCGATAGCGACGTTGATGCCAATGACCTCGGCGTCAGAGTTGAGGAGCGCACCGCCGGAGTTACCCGGGTTGATGGCGGCATCCGTCTGGATGACCGAGAGCGAGATCGTGGACGAGGCCGAGCTCTGCTGTTGCTGCTGTTCGTCGCCCATGTCGAAGTTCCAGAAGTCGAACGGAGTCTCGCCATTCGGGGCTTGCTCGGTGGAGTCGCCCTGCTCGGGGACTGCGGAGGAAGCGACTGTGATGCTGCGGTTCAGAGCGCTCACAATCCCGTTGGTGACGGTGCCCGCGAGGCCCAGCGGCGCTCCAATCGCGATCGCCGTGTCGCCGACGTTCAACTCGGAGGAGTCCGCGAAGGTGGCCGGCTGGAGATCAGAGATGTCATCGACCTTGATGACAGCCAGGTCGTAGATCGAGTCGACGCCCACGACGGTCGCGTCAAGGAGGCGACCATCGTTCGTCTGGACCTTGATCGTGGGGTTCGACACCGCGCCGTCCAGGGTGACGACGTGCGCGTTGGTCAGGATGTAGCCGTCCTCGCTCAGAACAACACCGGAACCGGTGCCTCCCGCGCTGTCGGACGATACGGAGATTGTCACCACGGAGGGTGACGCCTGCGCCGCGACCGCCGTGATCTGCGTGGCATCCGCCGCGTCGTTGACCGTGATCGTGGTGGGGGAACCGTTGGAGACGACAGGAGTCTCCGCGTTCAGGGATGTTGCCCACAGGGTCACGCCTGCACCGGAAGCGCCGCCCACAAGGGCACCGACCGCCAGGGCCGCAATAACACCAACCGAGGCGTTGCGCTTCGGCGTGGGCTTCACCAGCGCGGGGTGCTCCTCCGCGGTAATCGGGGTGGCCTCGGCAGGAATCTCGCTCGGGGCAGAGTTCTCGGTGGTGTCAGACATTGACGATGCTCCTTTCAGCGGTGATCAGCATTCATCGCCAACCTGAGCATCGTATATGGAGGCGCTGGGAGCCGACTGCGGCTCCCCCAAGGAACTCCTAACAGCCGGGACCCGCGGGGTTCGAGAGGCAGTCGCGATCCATCAAGACCGTCGTCGCGTCGGCGGAGACGACGGTCAGCGGCGCCGCGGCGAGAGGCAGGGTTCCGGGGATGGAGGTCCACCCTGACCCCCGCGTCTGATACTCCGCGGCGAACTCGACAATGAGTCTCACGGTGTACTGACCGTCGCGTTCGAAGACGTGACTGGTGGGCGTGCGATCGAACTCCGGGATGCCCAGCGACTGCCACGAGCCACCACCCGTTCGGTGAGAGACCAGCGAGCCATCGCCGTAGTCCCAATGCCAGCCCACGGGGCTGAACTTCACCGCCGCAGGTGCACCCAACAACGTGCCCGGCACAATCTGAACCGAGGCGGAGGAGATGAAGTTCGCGGGAAGTCCGGTGACAACCCAACCGTCCGGTTCCATGGCGTGCGCGCCTACCTCGGGTCGAAAATGGGCGATGTCCGCGAAGGTGACCGAACTCGAAAACTTGCCTGCCCGGCTGCGCATCAGGCAACGACTGTCGATGCGATAGATGCAGCGGGTGTGGTCGTCATCGGAGGTGTCGTCTCCCCCGCCGTCGACCTTCACGGTGCCGCCGGACTCGGGCGAGGACGCGATGCCTTCGAGCGTCGCGCCACTGCTGTCGAGGGAGCCCTCGATCGAGCACGTGCCGGCTTGCTGTTCGATCTTCGTGCAGTTGTCGGCAAGCAGTCCAAGTCCTACGACCAACATCGTTTCGATCAGCACGATTCGCTCCAAAGCTCTCTGGACACCAGTCGCAGGTGACCGTTTACAGGGACCACCACGGCCTCGAGAGTGCTCCTTGGAGGTCGATTCTCATCCACCATGGACGTTCCATTGCCGTCGTAGATTGCGACTGCGGTTACGTCCTCGCACACATGGAGGACGACTTGGCCGGCCTCGTCGACGCTCTGCAGTTCTACCCAGACAATTTCGGACCTTCCCTCAAAGCGGAGCTGATTGATGCGAGCTTCCTCGATACTGTCGCGCTCGCTTGCAAGAAGTCCTCCGGCGGTCACGTCCTCCAATACGCTCAGGTCTAGATTCGGGTCCCCAAGAAGGGCAGCAGAAATACGGTCGTACTCGCGGTACACCTCCTCCGCTGCCGCGAGCGCCTCCTCGTCACTGGCGAAGAAGGGTGTTGTGGTGGGGCTGGGGGTGGGCATCGGCGGCTGCGGTTCGGGCCCACACGCGCCCAGGGCGAGTGTGAGACCGGCAGCGACGGCAAGGCTGAGAAATCGCATCCGGCGACGGTATGGCATCCGCCGTGTCGCGTTGCGCAACTATCCACAGCAGGCGCACGCGGGCGGCTAGGCTCGCTGCCGATGAGTGAACCGGGTTCGTGGGCGCGCGCGGCGCGTGGGGCGATGCTGTTGGGAACGGACGGCGTGATCCGTCCGACGATCTTCGCCGAGATGTCGGCCCTGGCGGTTGCCACGGGGGCAATCAACCTGGGGCAGGGGTTTCCCGACGAGGACGGCCCTGCCGAGGTCCTTGAAGCAGCACGGCGCGCGATCTCGGAGGGAATCAACCAGTACCCGCCCGGCATCGGCATGCCCGTGCTGCGCGAGGCGATCGCCGAACACCAGGCCCGGTTCTACGGCATCACCGTGGACCCCGATCGTGAGGTTCTTGTGACCGCTGGCGCGACCGAGGCAATCGCCGCCACCATACTTGCGCTCACCGACGAGGGTGACCAGGTGGTGACGTTCGAGCCGTTCTATGACGAGTACGCCGCGATCACGGCATTGTCGCGCGCCGAACTCGTCACGGTCCCGCTGCGAGCGCCGGGCTTCCGTCCCGATCTGGACGCCCTCCGGGCGGCGGTCACCGATCGCACGCGCATCATCCTCGTGAACACGCCCCACAACCCCACCGGCACAGTCTTTGACCGCGAGGCACTCGACCTCATCGTGCAGCTCGCGCACGAGCACGACGCGATCATCGTGACCGACGAGGTCTACGAGCACCTCACGTTCGGGGCCACCCACACCCCCATCGCCACCCTTTCTGGCGCGTTCGAGCGAACCGTGACGATCTCCAGTGGGGGCAAAACGTTCAGCACCACCGGCTGGAAGGTGGGCTGGATCGTCGCCCCCGCGCGGTTGGTGTCGCCGATCCTCGCGGTCAAGCAGTATCTGACCTACGTCAACGCGGCGCCCTTCCAACCGGCGATTGCTGCCGGGCTCCGGCTGCCGGACTCCTACTTCGCGTCGGCCGCGGCATCCCTGGGGCGACGTGCCGACCTGCTCTCCGACGGGCTCGAGGCAGCGGGGTTCACGGTGAGCCGACCGCAGGCTGGGTACTTTGTGATCGCCGACGCGGCCCCTCTGGGAGCGACGGATGCCGCTGACTTCTGCCGGAGCCTTCCGGAACGCGCCGGCGTGGTGGCGGTTCCCGTCACGGCGTTTGTGCGCGAACCGAACCGGGATGCCTACAGCACCCTCGTGCGGTTTGCCTTCTGCAAGCGCGAGGACGTGCTCACGCGTGCTGCCGCCCAACTGGCGGGGATCCGCTAGACCGGCGAAGCGCCTCAGGAGTCGCTGGCGGCTCGCGCGAGTGGAAGTCGCATCCGGAAGCGCGTGCCGACCCCTTCCTCGCTCTCAACGCTCATCTCGCCGCGGTGGGCGGTCACAATCGCCTTCGTGATTGTGAGCCCAAGGCCCACGCCGGGGACGGCGTTTCGAGTGGCCGTGGTAGCGCGGAAGAATCGTGAGAAGAGCTGGTCGAGTTCGTCAGCCGCGATTCCCATGCCGGTGTCGCTCACCGTGACGTCAGCGAACCCGTCCTCGACATCGAGCCGCACGGTGACCGTGCCGCCGCGGGGGGTGAACTTGATCGCGTTCGACACCAGGTTGTCCACGGCCTGACCCAGCCGCACGGGGTCTCCCTGAATCACGGGCGCGACCGCCGAGGTCTCTTCGACGAGCGTGATTCCTGCGGCATCCGCAATCGGTCGGGCCGTCTCGATGGAGGCGGTCACCACCGAGTTCAGGGCAACCTCGCGCGCATCGAGGGGGAACTTGCCCGACTCCACTTGAGCCGTGAAAAGGAGGTCACCGACGAGACGGAGAAGTCGATGCGCGTTGCGTTCGACAACGCTCAGGTACTGCAACTGCTCGTCCGAGAGGGGGTGCACGTCGTCGTCGCGCATGAGCTCGAGATACCCCAGAATCGAGCTGAGTGGTGTTCTCAACTCGTGAGAGATGAGCCCCACGAACTCGTCTTTGAGGCGAGAGACCTCGCGCGCCTGAGTCACATCGGACGCGACGAACAGATACCCGGCAGTCTCACCGGTCTCGCTTACGCGCTTCGTCACCGACAACTGAACCGGCACGTGGCTGCCATCGGGGCGCACGTAGGTCCACTCGCGACTCTCCGCCTTGCCCAGTCGCGCGTTCTCGACCAGCGCTGAGAACCCCGGATTCAGCACAGTCTCACCGGGTGGGTAGTTCAACTCCTTGGCCCGCGCCTCGAGCTCCTCGGGGACGTGGAAGTCGAAGATATGCATCTTGTCTTCGGTGTCGGCCTGGCTGGGCCCCAGAAGCTTGGTGGCTCCCGGGTTCCAGGCGTCGATCAGTCCCTCCTTGTCGGTGCCGATCACCGACTGCTCTGTGACGGCCGCCCACACTCCTCTGAACAAGCGGTCGGCCGCGCGGAACTTCGCCTCGCTGTCCTGAAGCTGGGCGGCGTACTCCACCGTGCGCTGGAGCATCTTCTCCTTGTCGTCGGCGAGCTCGCGAATCGACTTGATCTGACGGCGACTCTGGCGGGAGAGCTCGTTGATGATGCCTGCGGCGATCGTAAAGATGACCGGGCTGAAGATGCCGCGCACCCAATCGTTGCTACTTTGTGGGCTCGTGAGGCCCAACATCAGCGGCATCAGCAGCGCAATGGCGGTGCCAATCCCGGCGTAAGCGATAAACCGTCGGCCGTCCCCGGAGGCGAGCCACACGACCGGCAGGAGGATCATCGCCGCGAAGAGCGAGGCGTTGGAACCCGTGCCCGCCCGCAAAAAGCCAATCCCGATGATGTCGATCGCCGGGATGATCATGATGAACCGGGCGAACGAACGGTCCCGACCCATCACCGCCGCGAGGACGGTGGCCGCGCCGATGATGCCCAAGGCGATCCAAAACTCCAGGGGTTCGGTGATGGTGATGTCTGGAACCACAACAACAAAAAAGCAGGCCAGCAATACCCCGGCGACCGTTGCGGACTGTTTGACCAGTGGCGACGGTCGGTCCAGCATCTCCGAGAACGCCCTGCGCGCCCGTTCAATAGTTCTCATCGGTCCTCCTTGCCGACCGCGAGCCACGCGACCAGTTCGCGTGGGCTAAACGGCTTGGGCAGGAAATAGTCGGCACCCGCGGCAATGCCCTCGGCTTGCGCCGCTTCATCAACCGATGCCGACACGAGCAAGATCCGCAGGTCACCGACCGAGGGGTCGGCTCGCACCAGACGACAGATCTCGATCCCCGTGAGCTCCGGCATCGTGATGTCGAGGATCGCAAGGTCGGGATGGTGCGTGAGGATTGCGTCGAGCGCGGCGGCCCCGTCCGCGACGGTGGCGAGCACCGAGAGACCGGCCCGCCGCACGGAGATGTCGACCAGGTCCCTGATGTCCTTGTCGTCATCCGCAATCACCACCGTGTACACACGCTCGCTCATACGAAGAACACCTCCCGAACGATGACCAGGCAGGCCACAATCGCCCCGGCGACCAGCGCCTTGAGCACAAGCCACCGCTCCGAACGGCGGTTGCGATCGATCTCCTGCTGGAGGAAGACCTCCCCGGGGTTGTTAATGTTCACAGGCTCGACGAGGAGTCGCGCCGAGTGCCGCGGCGGTTCCCCCACCGCGTGTTTCATTGCGTAGCGAGTCATGCCACCACCCTCCCGATCTTCTCGGTCTTGTCCCAGACCGCGTCGGCATGCCTGAACTCCTTGATGTAGGAATCCACCGTGACGGCGCACAGGAGCGGACCGTAGCCCACGAGGTAGACCAGCAACGGCGTAAAGAGTCGCCCGACGGCGGTCGACTCGATGGCCTTCGCGAGCCAGGCACCGAGCATGGACACGGAGATCCAGGCGTAGACAAACAAGGTCCACGCTGTCTCCCCCTCCGGCGTCAGCTGCAAGCCAAACAGTGCGGGGAGCCGCTGATCGAGCAGGCCAGGGAAAAAGGCCGTGATCATCACGACAATCGAAATGAAGCCCGGGAACAGGATAGCCTCGCGCCAGCTTCGCAGTCCGGTGCGGCCATCGAGCTGCACGGCGAGCGCGATCGTGTACACGTACGTGCACGCCGCCGTGATCCACATCGCACGGAACACCATGGTGGCCAGCTCGCTCTGCAGCAGGAACAGCCCAATCAGCCCGATCGACGAGAGCACCATGGCCACGGGCAACAGGAAGATCGAGAACCAGAAGATGCCAAACGACGGCTTGCCGAGCTTGTGGATGCGGCTCGGCCGGAACCAGACGTGACGGTAACGCGCAGTCACCTGCACGTTACCCCGTGCCCACCGAAGGCGCTGCTTCCACAGGGATGCGATGCGCTGGGGTTCCTCCGCGAGCACAACCGCGTGGGGTTCGAAGACGACCTTGCGGCCACCCAGCTGGGTCTTGAACGTCGTGATGGTGTCCTCGGCGAGGCTCGACGTGTCGATCTGGCCGCCGATCGCCTCGAGGTTCTCGCGCGAGTGGAGCTGGGCCCCACCCGCAAGGCACGCGAGTGCGCCGAGCACGTTCTGGGCGCGCCGGGCGGCCACCTGGGCAAGCACGTACTCCATGCCAATAAAGCGGGTCAGGTAGTTTTTGTCGGCGCTGCCCTCCGCGATGTAGGCGGTCACCGCGCCCACCTTCGGGTCCGCGAGGTGTCGAGTCATTCTGCGCAGGGAGTCCGGGAGGTAGCTGACATCGGCGTCCATGATCAGGAGCGCTTGCATCCAGTCGTCCTCGAGGACTCGCCGGATGCCGAAGTTGAGGGTGTGTGCCTTGCCCTCGCCGCCCTTCTCGCGGCGCAGGTGGAACACACCTCCGGGGTACTGCAAGGCCTTGGCGACCACAATGGCCGGGGTGTTGTCGGTGCTCGCGTCGTCGACCACAAACACTCGCAGCCGGGAGCGCGGATATTCGAGCGCCATCAGCCGATCGATCGACGCGGCAATCACCGCACCCTCGTTCCATGCCGGCACGACCACGGCCA
The DNA here is from genome assembly GCA_965279605.1 of Rhodoglobus sp. Classification (GTDB taxonomy): domain Bacteria; phylum Actinomycetota; class Actinomycetes; order Actinomycetales; family Microbacteriaceae; genus Rhodoglobus. The sequence goes on along the minus strand of CBDIIE010000008.1, from coordinate 67,189 downwards.
CGTTGGGGAGGTACGGCGCGGCCTTTTTGTAGTGGTTGATGACCGAATGGAACGGGATGGCGAGGAACTGGTAGAGCGTCGCCAGAATGGGGATCCCCCCGATCACCACAAAAAGCAGCAGCACACTCGACAGCGCCACGTACCCGACCATCCACCAGTCGATGTTCACGACGCCGCCTCGGTCAGGATGCTCGAGACTCGCCGATATCGACCAACATCCGTTGCCTCGTGCGCATCGGTGGAGGCAACAACCTCAACGCCCGCGTCGAGCGCCGCCCGGATTACACGGGGGCCCGGGCATCCCCACTTCTCGTTGACCTCAAGGATGGTGCCGGTGCTCGCCGCGGTGGCCGCCCACGACTGCAGCTGCTCGTCGCCGATGGCGCGCTCCGAGAGGCCCACCTTGGGCAAGATCGAGAACCAGTGGGCGAGCTGCGCGCGCTGGTTCGGGTAGGCGAGACCGGCGTGGCGCATCACGGCCTCGCTCGCGTCCATAAACATCCCGATGGCCTCGGCCTCGCCAAGCCCCGCCGCCAGGCGCTCACGTGTGGTGGTGGGACTCCACGGGCCATCCGGGCCGGGAAACTGGTGATCGGCAATGACCACCGCGTCCACGCCGGCGAGGTCCTGTGGCGCATCGATGTGGCCCGCGGTGTCGAGGAGCTTCGCCTCGACTCCCGTCAGGACGGTGAGGCCGTCGGGACGTGGCTCGGCTCGCACCGCCGCAACAAACTCCGGGACCCAGGCGGTCGACTCCCGCACGTGGTCGGTGAGGCGAACAACCTCAAGACCGGCAGCCGAGGCGGCCGCGATGTTCTGGGCAAGTGTGCTCACCGCGTCGTCGGAGAACACGGAGTGCACATGGAAGTCGCCGCGCAGTGCAGCGTGGCCGCTCATCCGTCGTCGGCTCCGTGGGCGGCGTGCTCGGACACGAGGATCTCATTCGGGTCGACGAAGACATCCTCGAGGTATCGCACGTTCGCGAGGTCAACGAACTCGATGGTGGGGGCAAGCTCACGACCCAGCGCAAGATCAAGTGCAAGTACCGGCATGTCGACACCCGCCGCGATGGTGAGGGGCATTGCCCCGGGAAACCGTGGGTTGACCTCAAGCAGCGCGGGGATTCCCCGTGCATCGCGGCGCAGCTGCACGTTGGCGACACCGGTGAGCCCGATGGCTGCAGCGACGGCGGCTGCCGTGGACTCCAGGGGTTCGTCGTGCAGTGTGCGCCCCGCAATCGATACCCCGGAGTCGACCCGCTCGCGCGTGCGAGGGACTGCCGCGATGACGTGGCTCGTGGCATCCGCGAACACGTCGACCGAGTACTCCTCCCCCGGCAGGTACTCCTGAATGATGAGGGCGTCGTCGACGGGGATCGCTTCAAGCTCGGCGCGGTCGGCAACAACCCGCACACCACGCGATCCCGCACCTCGGCGCGGCTTGACGATCACGGGAAAACTCCACTGCTCGGCAACCCCGTCGGCGGTGAGCAGACTGGTGACCGGGGTGCGCACCACCGGGGCACACCGCTCGGCCAGCAGAAACTTGTCGAGGGCCACCTCGAGCGTCGCCAGGGAGGGTGCGGCCAGGGCCGCGCCGAGCTCGTCGCGGCGACGCGCGAGGGGTGGAAGCTCAACGTCGACCGTCGAGAAGACCACGTCGATCGCATCGGTGGCCACCAGCGCGATAACACCGTCGACGAACGTCTCGGAGCGGCCCGGTTCGACCAGGCGCCTCTGGGTCGGAGGCACCAGGTACAGCCCACTCGCCCAGCCGTCCATGTCGGCGGCGAAGACCGTGACGTCCTCGCGCGCAAGAAGCGAGCGGATGACGGCCACCCCGGCCGGCCCACCCGCTCCCGTGACCAGAACCCGCGTCATCGCATCTGCCCCGTGATGTTCGGTCGAGAAGAGTCTCGCTTGCGAATGGGCGTGGACATGTCCGCGGTCTCGCGCAGGATCTCGAGTGGCTCGACGGCGCGGCCACCCCCGTAGCGGGACCAGTAGCGTGCGGTGGCGACCACAAACTCGGGGTCGAGGTAGGTGCGAATCTCAAGCTGCGACTGGAAGCACTGCAACAGCTCGAGCTTCTTGTTGATGTACGCGTCGATGCCCACAAATCGGGTGGGTCGGAAGTCGACTGTCGACGAAGGGCTCTGGTAACACGCGACGGTTCCGACCGCGCGGGTAGCCACAACGGTGGCCTCGTGGGTCGCGCGATGGTCCTGGTGTCGATCGTGGATCGAGTGCACGTAGACGATCGACGGGTTGATCTCGTTGACCACCCGCTCGATGATCTGGACCGTCGGACCGGTGTTGGTGATCTCGGTGTCGACGAGGTCCTCGAGAAACAGCCGGGCACCCAGCGTCTCGGCGGAGTGCAGTGACTCGTGCTGGCGGTCCTCGGGCGAGCCGCCCTTGCCCCCGCGGGAGAGCGTCAGAATCACCACCTGGTCGCCGTTGGCGCGATGCGAGGCAAGGATGCCACCCACACCGATCTCCACGTCGTCGGGGTGGGCACCGACCGCCAAAACCACCTCGCGAGGCGGCTGGGCCGCGCGGGCAGCACGACCCTCCTCGGCAAGCCGGGTCACGGATGCCACCAGATCGGATGACGTCACCGGCTTCGTGAGGAACTCGTCGGCCTGCCCACGCAGGGCATTCACCGCGTAGTCGACACTCACGTGGGCGGTCATCACGATGACGGGGAGGTGCGGCTGGGCGGCGCGCACTCGCGCCAACAGGTCGAGCCCGGTCATCCCGGGCATCTCGATGTCGGTCACGACAACGTCGGGATGAAACTCCGAGAGCAGGTCGAGAGCAGCTTGCGGCGCGCCAACGGCCTTGACGACGCACCCGCGGCGCTCGAGCACGGTGCGTGTGTATAGCGCCACGTCGGGGTCGTCATCGACCACCAGGACGCGATAGGCGTCATCAGCCATAGTTTCCCCCAACTACACCATCAACTGTAAGGCCGGTCGGTCTGGCCCCGATAGGTGGCGGGCACCCCACGTTCCGGTGACACGGGTGTGACCAGAGTGGCGAACGTTACACAACACCAAAACGCCGCAACGACAGGGCCGGGTTGACTTCTCGCACACTTGAGACACGATCGAGAGTGACCTCGGCAACGGCGGCGGCGGTCTCCTCGCCAATCGTCACGAGCTCGACGCCCATCGGATCCACGACCATGCTGTTGCCTGCACCAATCGGGGGCGCATGGTCGGCGGCGACGACGTAGATGGTGTTCTCCAGCGCGCGTGCGGTTACAAGAACTCGCCAGTGATGTTCCTTGAGCGGGCCACGCACCCACTCCGACGGCACAACAACAAGATCGGCACCGGCGTCGACAAGCCGTCGGGTCACCTCGGGGAAACGCAGGTCGTAACAGGTCTGGATGCCCACGGTGAAACCCTCCCAGCCGAACGTCTCGGGAGGGGCTATCGGCCCCGGAACAACCCAATCCGACTCCCGTTGCCCAAACGCGTCGTAGAGGTGAATCTTGCGGTAGCTGGCGACGACGTCGCCGGCGGGGCCCAGGGCGACCACGGTGTTCGAGAAACGTTCCTCGGTCGTGCGCTGCAGCATCCCCGCGACCAGATGGATGCCCAGCTCCCGCGCGATCGTGGCGAGCCCGGCCACGAACTCGCCGTCGAGCGGTTCGGCCGCCGCGAGCCAGTCGGCGCCCATGTCGGGCGTGAAGTACGACGAGTACTCGGGGGCAACCACCAGGGTCGCGCCGCGCGCCGCCGCAGTCGTCGCGAGCTCACGAATGGTGGCAAGGTTCGCCGTGCGGTCAGCTCCGGGAGCGAACTGCGCGACGGCGACGAGACTCACTCACGCCACCAGTCATCAAACATGGTCACGGGCTCGGCGCGCTTGTGGCGCGTGGCGAGGAAGCGCTGCTCGATCGCTGTTGCCACGGCGTCATCCACGTCGCCACCCTCGAGGAAGGTGTCGATGTCGCGGTAGGTGAGACCGAGGTTAGCCTCGTCGGTCTGCCCGGGAATGTCATCAAGAAGGTCCGCGGTGGGCGCCTTGAGGTACAGGCGTTCGGGGGCCTCGAGGTGTTCGAGAAGGGAGCGGCCCTGGCGCTTGGTCAGGCCGCTGAGCGGGAGCAGGTCCGCTCCCCCGTCACCAAACTTCGTGAAGAACCCGGTGACCGCCTCGGCGGCATGGTCGGTTCCCACGACCAGAAGCGCGGACTGCCCGGCGAGCGCGTACTGCGCGACCATACGAGCACGAGCCTTGACGTTGCCCTTCGTGAAGTCGAGCATCTCGGCACCCGTGGCATCCAGGTACTCCGCCTCGAAGCCGTCGACGGCGCGATGAATGTTAAACGTCACCGAGCGGTCGGGGCGGATAAACGAGAGCGCGAGCTGCGCGTCATCCTCGTCCCGCTGCACTTGGTAGGGCAGCCGGACGGCCACGAACTCTGCCGTGACCGACTCGGCGCGAAGCTCCTCGACTGCCAGCTGGCACAGGCGACCGGCGAGCGAGGAGTCCTGTCCGCCGCTGATGCCGAGCACAAAGCCCTTCGCGTGGGAGGCATGAAGGTACTGCTTGAGAAAGTCGATGCGCGCGCGGATCTCGCTCGCCGGGTCAACGGTCGGCCGCACGTTGAGGGCCGCAATGATCTGTGCCTGAAGCTCTCGCATACACCGAATCTACTCTTGCGCGTCAGGCGAAGGGCTGGGCGCTGTCCATGAGCCGGGAACGAATCAGAAACCGCACACCCTCGGGACCCTCGAGCGAGAAGCCGCTGCCACGACCAGGCACAACGTCGACGGTCAAAAAGGTGTGGCTCCAGTACTCGAACTGCTCGCGCGACATCCAGAACCCAATCGGCTGTGGGGCCGACTCGGTGCCAATGTCGAGGACACCCAGCAGGATGTCGCTGTCGGTCGTGAAGAAGTCACCTTCGGGAAAACACATGGGCGAGCTGCCGTCGCAGCATCCGCCCGACTGGTGGAACATCAGCGGCCCGTGCTGGTTCCAGAGCCGTCGCAGCAGCGCGATCGCGTCATCCGTGAGGGCGACGCGGGGTTGGGTCTCCCCGGGAATAACAACACGTGCCTCGATCATGATGGCCCCTCGTCGTGAGAATGTTCGGCGGCCGGGAGACCTGGCCATGCTCCCGGCCGCCGAAGTGGTTACCTGGTGAACTCAGAAGAATCCGAGCGGGGTCTCCGAGTAGCTGACGAGCAGGTTCTTCGTCTGCTGGTAGTGGTCGAGCGCGAGGGCGTTGTTCTCGCGCCCGATGCCGGAGCTCTTGTAGCCACCAAACGCCGCGCCCGCGGGGTAGGCGTGGTAGTTGTTGACCCAGACACGACCGGCCTGGATGTCGCGGCCCGCGCGGTAGGCGACGTTGCCGTTGCGCGACCACACCCCGGCACCGAGGCCGTAGAGCGTGTCGTTGGCCTGCGCGATGCCATCCGCGTAGTCGTCGAAACTCGTCACGGCAACAACCGGGCCGAAGATCTCCTCCTGGAAGATTCGCATGCTGTTCTTGCCCTCGAAGATCGTCGGCGAGACGTAGTAGCCCTCCGACAGGTCTCCCCCGAGGTCAACACGCTCGCCGCCGAGCGCGAGCTTGGCGCCCTCCTGCTTGCCGATGTCGATGTAGCTGAGAATCTTCTCGAGCTGGTCGTTGGAGGCCTGCGCGCCGACCTGCGTGTCCGTGTCGAGGGGGTTGCCCTGAACTGCCCTCTTGGTGCGCTCGATGGCGTCACCCAGGAACGAGTCGTAGATGGGCTTCTGGATGAGCGCACGGCTCGGGCAGGTGCACACCTCCCCCTGGTTGAAGGCAAAGAGAACAAAACCCTCCTGCGCCTTCTCGTAGTACGAGTCCCGCTCCTGCGCGACGTCCGAGAAGAACAGGTTGGGGCTTTTGCCGCCGAGCTCCAGCGTTGCCGGGATGATGTTGGCCGCCGCGTACTGCAGGATGAGTCGACCGGTGGTCGTCTCCCCCGTAAACGCGATCTTGCGGATGCGGTTGCTCGAGGCGAGCGGCTTGCCCGCCTCCACACCAAAACCGTTGACGACGTTCACGACGCCGGGCGGGAGGATGTCGCCGATGAGCTCCATCAGCACCAGGATCGACACGGGGGTCTGCTCCGCGGGCTTGAGAACAATCGCGTTGCCGGCGGCGAGAGCGGGTGCGAGCTTCCACACGGCCATCAGCAGCGGGAAGTTCCACGGGATGATCTGGCCAACCACTCCGAGGGGCTCCTTGTAGTGGTAAGCCGTCATGTCGCCGTCCATCTCCTCGAACTGGCCCTCCTGGGCACGAATCGCGGCGGCGAAGTAGCGGAAGTGGTCGGACGCGAGCGGAAGGTCGGCATTAAGCGGCTCACGAATGGGCTTGCCGTTATCCCAGGTCTCGGCCACGGCGAGCAACTCAAGGTTCGCATCGATCACGTCGGCAATGCGGTTGAGCACGGCGGCACGCTCCGTCGCGGAGGTCTTGCCCCAGCCGGGCGCGGCCTTGTGCGCGGCATCGAGAGCAGCCTCGATGTCCTCGGCCGTGCCTCGAGCAACCTCCGCGAACGGCTTGCCATTAACGGGCGAGATGTCCTCGAAGTACTGGCCCTTGACTGGCGCTACCCATTCACCCCCAATCCAGTGCTCGTAGCGGGGCTTGAAGGTGACCTTGCTGTCCGGGTGTCCCGGGGGCGCGTAAACCGTCATGGCGTGCTCCTATCGACGTCGTTGTCAGGTGGTAGCCCGACGGTAGGAGCGGGCGAGTTGCACGCAGGTTGCAAGTAGTTGCGCGCCAGGCGTGAGCTAGGCGTGGAGCTCGTGCTCGATGCGCTCGAGCCGGGCGACAACGGAGGCTCGCTTGGGCGACTTGGGTGGGAGCATCCGCAGCACCGCCGACCACACCTCGGTGTCGTACGCGGCCTCGTCTGTGCGCGCGTACGCGAGCAGGGTGTCGGCCGAGGCGTCGGTCAGGAGGGCCTCGCGCATCCGGCCGCTGAGCTCCTGGCGAATCTCACGGATGCCCGGCGCCACCGACATCGGAAGCACCTGCCCCACGTACCCTGCCAGCGCCACACGATGGGCACCACGGTCGAGGAATGCCAGCACCCGATGGGCATCGAGTTCCACTCGTCGGGGCAGCCGGTATGGCCGCGCCAGCGGAACCAGAGTGGGGTCAACCTCGTCGATCACTCGACGCAGTCGCACCATCTCGGGCCGCAGCGTCTGCACCGTGCACTCGAGCAGTTCGGCAAGTCGCTCGGCGGAGAGTCCTGCCGGATGCCACGCGAGCAGCGTGAGGATCTCCGCGTGCCGCGAACTCAGCTCGGCGCTGCGGCCGCGAGACTCGAGGCGCCCACCCTCGGAGCCGAGCACCGAGAGCAACGGCGAGTCGTCCGGGCGAGACACCGCGTGCTGAATCGGCCTCCGTGGTCGGGTGGCCTGCTCGTCCAGGCTGCGGATACGCAACTCCGCCTCCACCGCTGCGACCGCCGCCTCGAGGAGCGGAAGAGTCGCGGGGGCGACCGCGTCGTCGCCACCCGTGATGTCGATAACCCCCAGCACCCCACCCGAGGCCGGGTCATGCACAGGCACGGCCGTGCAGCTCCACGGGTGCACGATGCGGTTGAAGTGCTCGGGGCCCTGGATCTGGATGCCGTGATCAAGTGCCAGCGCGGTGCCGGGGGCGCTCGTGCCCACGCGGCGCTCGGACCAGTCGGCACCCTCCACAAACATCATGTCCTCGGCCTTGCGGCGCAGGGTGCGGTCGCCATCGATCCAGAGCAGGCGACCGTCTTGGTCACCCACCGCCACAATCAGGCCGGCCTCGAACGTGTGCCTGATGAGCAGCCGATGGATGGTTGGCAGCGCAAGTGCCAACGGGTGGGCCGCGCGGTACTCGCGTAGCTCGTCGTTCTCGAGATCAACACCCGCCAGCAGGCCGTCGGGGTCGATCGACAGGCTCAGACTCCGCCGCCACGACTCCTCGACGAGACGGCGGACACCGGATGCCTGCTGCCGGTCGCCGATCACCGCGTCGTGAGCCCGGGCCACCGTGACGCGCGCGCCATCACCCGGGGCAATGCTCCACGGGCTGGACACGGTGCGACTCCGATCTGCGCTGAACGAGTGCGATGAGTCTACGACTGCTGGTCGAGTAGCGGGAGCGCTACTCGACCAGCAGTGCCTTACGCGGCGGCCTCGTGGGTGGGGGCATCCACGAGGTATCGCGTGTAGGCCGTGATAGTGAGGAACGTCGGGAAGTCCTCCTCGAGTGTCACCGCACGGAAGACCGCCGCCGCGTCATCGAAACGATCACCCGCGGTGCGCGGCAGTTCGGCGAGCACCGACTCGAGCTCACGCTCCACCAGACGGTGAGTGATGGGCGTGCCCTGCGCCGTGACCACACGCTGGTGAATCCACTGCCATAGCTGGCTCCGGCTGATCTCGGCGGTCGCGGCATCCTCCATGAGGTTGTCGATCGCCGCGGCGCCCACTCCGCGCAGCCAGCTCTCGATGTAGCGCAGCGCAATGGACACGTTCGAGCGGACACCGGCATCCGTCACCACGCCCTCGATACGAAGGTCGAGCAGGTCGGCGGCCGTGACGTGCACGTCGTCGCGCTGGCGGTCGACCTGGTTCGGCCGATCTCCGAGCACGCCGTCAAACTCGGCTCGCGCGGTCGGCACCAGATCCGGATGCGCGACCCAGGTGCCGTCGAAGCCGTCGCCAGCCTCGCGCTTTTTGTCCGCGCTCACCGCGGCGAGTGCACGCTCGGTCACCTCCGGGTCACGACGGTTGGGGATAAACGCGCTCATCCCGCCGATCGCGTGCGCTCCGCGACGGTGGCACGTCGCCACCAGCAACTCGGTGTAGGCGCGCATAAACGGAACGGTCATGGTGATGCTCGAGCGGTCCGGCAGCACAAACCCCGCGCTGCGCCCACGGAAGTTCTTGATGATCGAGAAGATGTAGTCCCACCGGCCCGCGTTGAGGCCAGCGCAGTGGTCTCGCAGTTCGTAGAGGATCTCCTCCATCTCGAAGGCCGCGGGAATCGTCTCGATGAGCACCGTCGCGCGAATGGTGCCGTGGGGAATCCCGAGCGCGTTCTCCGAGAACGTGAACACGTCATCCCACAGGCGTGCCTCGAGGTGACTCTCGAGCTTCGGCAGGTAGAAGTACGGACCGGATCCCGAGTCGATGAGCGCGGCCGCGTTGTGAAAGAAGTACAGCCCGAAGTCCGTGAGGGATGCCGACGCCGGCGAACGCAGGCCCGCCCGGTCGGTGTACCTCAGGTGCTTCTCCACCAGATGCCAGCCGCGAGGCCGCATCACGATGGTGGGGGTCGTCTCACCCAGGCGGTACTCCTTGCCCTCCTCGCTGACAAAGTCGATCTGGCGACGGATCGCGTCGAACAGGTTCACCTGTCCGCCGATGACGTTGGCCCAGGTGGGGCTCGTGGCGTCCTCCTGGTCGGCCAGCCAGACCTTCGCGCCCGAGTTCATGGCGTTGATCGTCATTTTGCGGTCGGTGGGTCCGGTGATCTCGACACGGCGATCCTCGAGCCCTGGGCCGGCCCCCGCGACACGCCAGCTGGCGTCTTCGCGAATCGTTGCCGTCTCGGCGAGGAACTTGAGGTCCCGGCCATTCTCGATGTGCTTGCGCTGCTGCATCCGTGCCGCGAGCCGGTCGTGGCGGCGTCCGGCGAACTGGTCGTGCAGGCGAGTGAGGAATCGCAGGGCGTCAGGGGTAAGGATCTCGTCGAATCGCTCGTCGATCTCGCCCAGTATCTCGATGCGTGGGGTGGTCATGGTGTGCCTTTCGGAGGTAGTTGCTCACCCAAATGCAGGAGAAATGCCCATCGGATGCCACGCTTCCCACACACCGTGGGGCCGGGCACCTCGATCTCCTGCATTTGGCGAGCGAAAGAGGTTTAGTGGAACTGGGCGGTCTCGGTGCTGCCGACCAGGGCGAGCGTTTCGCTCTCGGGGTTGAGTGCGGTCGCGATGCGATCGAAGTACCCCGTGCCGACCTCGCGCTGGTGACGCGTGGCCGTGTAGCCGTCCTTCTCGGACGCGAACTCCGCCTCCTGCAGATCCACGTAGGCGCTCATGTGACGCTCGGAGTAGTCACGCGCGAGCGTGTACATCGAGTGGTTGAGCGCGTGGAATCCCGCGAGGGTGATGAACTGGAACGCGTACCCCATCGAGGCGAGTTCACGCTGGAACTTCGCGATCGTGGCGTCGTCGAGGTGGCTCTTCCAGTTGAAGCTCGGGCTGCAGTTGTAGGCGAGCTTCTTGCCAGGGAACTCGGCATGGATGCTCTCCGCAAACGTGCGCGCGAGTTCGAGGTCGGGCTCCGCGCTCTCCACCCATAGCAAGTCGGCGTACGGCGCGTACGCGTGACCGCGAGCCAGGACGGTCTCGATCCCCGGGGTCGTGCGGTAGAAGCCCTCGCTCGTGCGGTCGCCCGTCAGGAACGGCTTGTCGCGGTCGTCGACGTCGCTCGTGATGAGGTCGGCGGCCAGCGAGTCGGTGCGCGCCACGATGATCGTGGGAACCCCCGCGACATCCGCGGCCAGGCGAGCCGCGTTAAGCGTGCGGATGTGCTGGCTCGTGGGGATCAGCACCTTGCCTCCCATGTGCCCACACTTCTTCTCGCTCGCGAGCTGGTCCTCCCAGTGCACACCCGCGGCGCCGGCCTCGATCATCGACGACATCAGCTCGTAGGCGTTGAGGGGACCACCAAAGCCGGCCTCCGCGTCGGCAACGATGGGGGCGAGCCAGTCGGTGCCGGACTTCTCACCCGTGGTCGATTTCGATACGCCCTGCGGGCTACTCAATCCGCTTTCTTCGAAAGCGATCTGGTCGGCACGCAGGAGCGCGTTGTTGATGCGGCGCACGACGGCCGGCACACTGTTGGCCGGGTACAGGCTCTGGTCGGGGTAGGTCTGACCGGAGAGGTTGGCATCGGCCGCCACCTGCCAGCCGGACAGGTAGATCGCCTTGAGCCCCGCACGCACCTGCTGCACGGCCTGGTTGCCCGTCAGGGCGCCGAGCGCGGGCACCCACTCCTCCTCGTGGATCAGACGCCACAGGTTCTCCGCGCCACGCCGGGCGAGGGTGCGCTCCTCACGAACACTCCCGCGCAACGCGATGACGTCCTCCGCGGAGTATTCACGCTGGATGCCGTTCCAGCGGGCATCGGTCTTCCACTCGGTGGCGAGGTCGGATGCGGTCTGGGTCTGGTCGCCGGGGCGGTTGGTGGTCATTGTTAGCTCCTTCGCTGTGTTCGTGTCATCGACTCTGCGGCCCAATCGGCGGTTCTTCTCCGCGAGATCGATCAGAATTCTCAGCGTTTTTCTATTTGCCACAAGAACCAGCCGTGGCAGAGTGACGGAATGGACCACATCGTGAGTGCGCCCGCCGAGGATGAAGGCATGCTCGATTCCCTGACCGTTGGCCGCCGCATCCGCCAGCTGCGCACCGACCGTGGCCTCACCCTCGACGACCTCGGCGCGACCCTCGGCCGCGCCGCCTCGCAGGTGAGTGTGATCGAGAACGGCAAGCGGGAGCTCAAACTCGGCGAGCTGCAGAAGCTGGCCCGTGCGCTCGGCGTCGGGGTCGAGGAGCTGCTGAGCCCCGAGGCCCCGTCGAAGCGGGCCGCGCTCGAGATCGCGCTCGAGCGCGCACAACGCGGGCCCCTCTATGCCTCGCTTGGCCTGCCACCCCTGCCCGTGCGCAAGTCACTCAGTGACGAGGCGATCGAGACCATCCTCGGCATGCACGACGAACTGCAGCGTCTCCACCGCGAGCGCGCGGCGACCCCGGAGGAGGCCCGCCGGGCCAACACCGAGTTGCGGCGTACCATGCGCCAGCGCAACAACTACTTCGCCGAGCTCGAGACCACCGCGAAGGGGCTGCTGGATGCGGTGGGTCACGCGGGTGGTCCGCTGTCGCAGCGCGTCGCATCCGATCTGGCCACGCACCTCGGGTTCTCGCTGCACTACGTTGCGGACTTGCCCACCTCGACCCGCAGTGTGACCGACCTGCGCAACGGGCGGATCTACCTGCCCGTCGGGCAAGCGGCCGGAGCCGACCCCCGCTCCACCCTGCTGCAGGCCCTCGCAAGTCACGTGCTTGGCGTTGCAGAGCCGAAGGACTACGGCGACTTCCTGCGTCAGCGCATCGATTCCAACTACCTCGCCGCGGCGCTGATGGTTCCCGAGCACTCCGCAGTCGAGTTCCTTAGCCAGGCCAAGGACAAACGAGAGCTGTCCGTCGAGGACCTCCGCGACGCGTTCGCGGTGAGCTACGAGACGGCGGCCCACCGCTTCACCAACCTCGCCACCCAGCACCTCGGGATTCCGGTTCACTTTCTCAAGGTGCACGAGTCCGGAACCCTGTCGAAGGCCTACGAGAACGACAACGTCGCCTTCCCCACGGATGCCCTGGGCGCCGTCGAGGGACAACTCGTCTGCCGCTACTGGAGTGCCAGGCGCGTGTTCGACGTGGAGGACCGCTTCAGCCCGTACCACCAGTACACGGACAAGCCGTCGGGAACCTACTGGTGTACCTCGCGCATCCAGTCGACTCCCCGCGGGGAGTTCTCGGTGAGCGTGGGAACCCCGTTCGCCCACGTCAAGTGGTTCCGTGGACGTGACACCCCACACCGCTCGGCGTCGACATGCCCGGACGAGGGATGCTGCCGCCGCCCGCCCGCGGACCTCGCAAGCCGCTGGGAACACAACTCCCTCCCCAGCGCACGCCTCAACAGCTCCCTTCTGGCCGCGATGCCCGTGGGCATCTACCCGGGCGTCGACTCGACCGAGGTGTACGAGTTTCTCGAGGCGCACGCGCCCTGAGACCACTAGGGCAGCACTGCCGATGATCGCATCACTCGTTTGTTGGTATCGTTCACGTACCCGATACCCGAGGAGTTTTCATGCTTGCGACTCGCACCTCGCCCATGGCAAGTGGTTCACACCGAACACTCCTCTCATGGATCGTGGCGATTCTCGTCACTGCGCTTCTCGCGACGCCGTCCCTTGCTCTCGCGACACCAGCCTCCGCGGCGCCCACGGCGCGCGTGATGGCGACAACCCAACGAATGTCAGATGCCAGCCTGACCTCGACCCTCCTCGGATGGCACTCGGTGGGAACTGTGCTCGAGTTGATCTGCTTCAAGCGCGGCCAAGCGGTCAAGGGGTACTTCAGCCCCTACCTCCCCAATGGCGGGTGGGATGACCTGTGGTACCAGATTGCCGACGGATCCTTTGTCGCCGATGTCGACATCGAGACCGGCAGTAACAACCCTGTCACTGGGCAGTGCCCAACCGCGTTCGCGTCAGCACCGAACCCGTCCGTTTCGGGAACCGTCGCTGTCGGCGCAACCCTGTCGGCGGCAACCGGCGGATGGAATCCCATTGCATCGTTCGCGTACCAGTGGCTCCTCAACTCCTCCCCCGTCCCTGGCGCGACGGGGGCAACTTGGACCGTCCCTGCCTCGGCGATCGGACTGTCCGTCTCAGTGAGAGTGACGGGAAGTGCATCGGGATATATCTCCACTACCCGCACGAGCGCCGCGCGCGGCCCGGTGGCCGCCGGAACCCTCGCCGCGCCGACACCAGTAATCTCCGGAACGCCAACGGTGGGCAAGACTCTGAGCGCGACGGCAGGCGCGTGGGGCCCGACACCCGTCACCCTGACCTATCAATGGCTTCGAAACGGCTCGCCTATCTCCGGGGCAACGGCCGCGACGCTCGCACTCACCACCGCCGATGCAGGGCGAGCCATCTCGGTGCGCGTCACTGGTTCAAAGACCGCCTACACGGGCACGAGCCAGACGAGCGCCGCGGTGATCGTGGGTCTCGCACTCACGTCAACTCCAACACCGACCATCAGTGGGACGGGAAAAGTGGGCCAGACGCTCACCGCCGCTGCCGGAAGTTGGGGACCGGGCGCGGTGACGCTCGCCTACCAATGGCTTCGCAACGGCACCGCGATAGCGGGGGCGAAGTCGCAGACCTACACTCTCGTGGCCGGTGACGCCCTGGCGAAGATCACGGTAAGAGTGACCGGATCTCGGTCGGGGTACACCTCGGTATCACAGACCAGCACTGCCAAGTCAGTCGAAGGGGTTCTTGTCAGCAGTGTTCCCACGCTTGCCGGCAACCCAACCGTTGCGCAGACACTGACTGCTAATCCGGGAACGTGGGGACCGGCGCCGGTGACCCTTAGCTACCAGTGGCTGCGAAATGGATCGGCGATCAGCGGCGCTACGAGCTCGACATACGTCGTCAAGTCAGCAGATGCATCCGCAACGATCTCGGTGCGCGTAAGTGGCACCAAGACCGGCTACACCTCGGCGAGCCGCACCAGTTCGACTCTGGTGATCGGCAAAGCCTTGACCTCAACACCACAACCGACGATCAGTGGGAAGGCCGAGGTGGGTCGAGTGCTCACCGTGTCGCCCGGAACTTGGGGACCCGCGCCGGTCACTCTTGCTTTTCAATGGCTGCGCGGCGGGACGGCAATCTCGGGCGCAACAGCACAGACATACACACTCACCGCGGCCGACGCCGCGCAGGCGATCTCGGTGCGCGTAACGGGAACCAAGACGGGCTACACGAAGGCAGTAAAGACAAGCACGGCGCTCACGGTCGCTACCGCGACCCTGACGCCAGCGACCCCAACGATATCGGGGTCGGCGACGGCAAACTCGACGCTCACGGCGAACGCAGGAACGTGGGGCCCCACGCCCGTAAGCTTGTCGTACTCATGGTCAGTGGCGGGAACCGCCGTGAGTGGTGCAACAGGAACGACGTGGACCGTCCCATCATGGGCCGCAGGCAAGCCCGTGACAGTCACAGTGACCGGCAGCAAGCCGGGGTACTCCAGCCAGAGCCGAACCTCGGCAGCAGTGACCGTGTCGCGAGACCTGGGGAGCAGGCTTGCTCCGGGGAGCAATATGGTTCCCGATAGCTATCTTCGCTCGCCGAACGGGCAGTACACCCTTGCGATGCAGGGCGATGGGAACCTTGTTTTGTACCGGGGATCGTCTCCGCTCTGGGCGTCCAACACGAGTGGGCAACCGGTCTCGCAGTTCGCCGTCCAGACGGACAGCAACCTCGTGATCTACCGAACGGACGGGCGCGCGATCTGGGCGTCCAACACCGCGGGTCGCTCCGCGAGAGATCTCGTTCTGCAAGACGATGGAAACCTCGTGCTGTACAACACGTCCGGTGCGGCCATTTGGGCCAGCAATACTGCACAAGGCGGGGGCTCAGGATCGGGCGGTGGCCGCTTGATTGTGCCATTCGCCAGCGGTGTCACCTGGTATGTGTGCCAAGGCTACAACGGCTCCATAACACACGGGGGAAACCCCGATCTCGACCTCACGACCTACAGTGGTCGCGGCTCAACCGGCTGCTGGGGTGGCGAGAACGCAGCGGCAGGACAGCAGGTGGTCGCGCCCGGAGCTGGGTCGCTCATCATCCTGAACAATGGTTTGGGCGGCTCGTGCATCAACCTCGACGGTGGCGGGTCAATCTACCTCGGCCACCTCAACTACTCACGGGGCAACGGTCGAGTTGGTGCCGGAGACCCAATTGGCACGGTCGCCGCGGCCGGCTCGGCGGGGAACAACGGATACGCGCACCTCCACCTGAGCGCAAGGAGCGGGAGCGGATGTGGAGGGACAAAGGTTCCGTTTACGTCCAGCAACAACATGAAGATCCAAGGGATGCCCGAGTTGACTTACAGCGGTGCGGCCAACCAGTGGGCCGGCCAAGCCTTTAGACGCTAGGAGCAGCGCTACTCGAACTGCTCCCAGTCCGGGCATCCGTCGGTCTGGAAGGTCACGGCCTCGGGAATGTCAGTGAGGAACACGTAAACGCCCTGGTTCTCGAAGATGGCGTTTCCGTCGCCGTCGAGGATCGCCCACGTGCAGCCCGCCGGCTGTTCGACAGGCTCGCCGGAGACCTGGAAGCCGCCGAGCGGGATGTCCACGCTGATCACATAGGAGCCGGTTCCGGGCAGCACGACAAGGTCGCCGCTGGCCTCCTCCTCGGTACCCTCGTCGGTTGTTCCCGTGTCGGTGCCGGTGGTGTCGTCGGGCGCGGTTGTGGTGCAGGCCGACAGCCCCGCGGCAAGGGCAAGCAGGATTGACCCGGCGGCGAGCGAACGAATAACAACAGCGGACATAAGCGTCTCCCCTACTGACTGGATTCCTCGACGGTAACGGGGCGCAGTGGGCCACAACATGGGGGTTTCGACGGCACATCTCGCCCCTGTCGACGGTGGCGGTGGTGCCACTAGCGTGGTCGCATGACCTCCGAATCCCGACACGTCCGCTCCCTGACGACCGCAGAATCCGTCTACTCGGGAGAGCTCGGCTCGATGACACGACTCGACGCCAACTCGTTCCCGTTGCTCAACCGCATGTCGATCAAGAAGCTGGTTCTTGCCCCCGGCGTCATCCGCGAACCACACTGGCATGCCAATGCGAACGAGCTGACCTACTGCCTCTCGGGCACGGCGCTCGTGACCATCTTCGACAACGCCGACGAGTTCTCGAGCTTCACGATCACCGCCGGACAGATGTTCCACGTGGATTCGGGCGCGCTGCACCACATCGAGAACATCGGCGACGACACGGCCGAGTTCATCGTTGTGTTCGGCCACGAACGCCCCGAGGACTTCTCCCTGCGGGGCGCCTTTGGTGCCATGACGGATGCCGTGCTCGGCAACACGTTCGACCTGCCCTCGGATGCCTGGGCCGGCGTGCCCCGCGACACTTCGTCGCCCCTGCTCGTCAAGCGCCAAGGCGACCCCGTGGTGCCCGACACTGCGGGCTGGGTCAACCGCCACAAGTTTGATGTCGAGGGCCAGCAGGCGCCGCTCAAGGCGGCCGTCGGCTCGGCCCACCTCGCACGGCAGCAGTTCTGGCCGGCCCTCAAGAACCTGTCGATGTACTCGCTGCGCATCGAGGAGGAGGGGATGCGCGAGCCACACTGGCACCCCGTGACCGCGGAGATGGGCTACGTGCACGCCGGCCACGCGCGGATGTCAGTGCTCGACCCCGACGGAACGGTCGACACCTACCTGCTCGAGCCCGGGGACGTGTACTTCATCCCGCGTGCCTACCCCCACCAGATCGAGGTCATCGGGGACGACGAGATCCACTTCCTCGTGTTCTTCGACCAGCCGACTCCGGGTGACATCGGCTTCCGCGCATCCGGCTCGGTCTTCTCGCGCGAGGTGCTCGCCGCGAGCTTCGGTGTTGCCGAGAGTGCGCTGCCGCAGCTGCCCTTTACACCGATCGACCCGCTCATCGTCGGCAAGCTGAACCCCACCGACCCGCTCTCGTAGCCCGGCTCCCCGAGCCCGCTCCCCCAACCCGCTCCCCCAACCCGCTCTCCCAGCTCGCGACTTCGCTTGTTTGTAGCCTTTTTCGCCCCGCGAAGGGCACAAACAAGCGAACTCGCGAGGTTGTTGAGGTCGGGCTACGCGAGGGCGGGGATGACCTCGCGCTCGAACAACTCGATACCACTGCGGTCGTAGGCCGCCTCGGGGAAGTAGTGGATCTGGTAGCCCAGCCCTCGAGCCTTCATGTCGGTGAACCGCTCGATGAGCTGCTCGGGCGTTCCGACCCCCAGGACGTTCGGCCCACGATAGTCGGCCATAAACCGCTCGGTCGTCTCGCCGAGGTAGGGGCGCACACGAGCCTCGAGAACATCAAGACGTTCGGCCACCTCGGCCTCGGTCGCCCCAACAACGGTGTTGTAGTTGGCGGAGCGCACGATCGAGTCGAAGCTCGTACCGAGGTCGGCACAGTGCCCCCTCAGGAGTTCGCTCTTGTGGTCGAATTCCTCGGGAGTACCGGCGAAGTTCGTGTAGCTCGCGTACTGTGCCGCAATCCGTAGTGTCACCTTCTCGCCGCCGCCCGCGATCCACAGCGGGATGCCTCCCTCCTGCAGCGGAAGCGGCCGAACGATCGCCCCCTCAACCTGGTAATGCTCGCCGTTCAGCGTTGCGGTGCCGGTCGTCCACGCCTGATGCATGATCTCCACGCCCTCGCGCAGCCGCGCGAGCCGCTCCCCCACTCCGGGGAACCCGTAGCCGTACGCGCGCCACTCGTGCTCGTACCATCCCGCGCCGATGCCCATCTCGGTGCGCCCGCCCGAGATGATGTCGACCGTCGCGGCAACCTTCGCGAGATATGCGGGATTGCGATAGCTCATACACGTGCACATCTGGCCCAGACGGATGCGCGAGGTCGTCGCCGCGAAGGCCGACATGAGCGTCCACGCCTCGTGAGTCGCCTCCTCGCTGGGCTTGGGCACGGTGTGGAAGTGGTCGTAGACCCACAGGGACTCCCACGGGCCAGCATCCGCGTGGGCGGCGAGTGAGCTCATCCGCGCCCACTGCTCAGCGGGGTCGATACCCACCAGATCGTGACGCCAGCCTTGGGGAATAAACAGTCCGAATCGCATTACTTGAGCCTAGGCGCCTGACGTGACTAGGCGGCGCGAGCCTCATCAACACGGTCGGCCCCGACGCGCGAATCGCGAGGGATGCGCACGCCATCGCCAATCCGGACGCCATCCGCAACACGAGATCCGCTGCCCACTCGGGCACTCCGACCCACGATCACGTTCTGTCCAATGTGAACGTTGCTGCCCACGAACGCACCGGCGCTCACAAAAGCGTCCCGGTCAATCCAGCTGCCCGCGCCCACCCACGCGTTCGCGGCGAGCTCCGCACCCGGCTCAACGTATGCGGTCGCCTCGACATAGGCGGTGGGATGCGCGGTCGCCTTGAGCGCCACGTAGCCGCGCCCGTTACTGTGCCGACGGTAGCGAGTCACCTCGCCAGCGTCGCTCTCGACATCCTCGTAAACCTTGTTCATGCCGGATGTAACACACAACGGGGTGGATTTAGTCCCGTGCGATGGGCGCCTCGCCCACGAGCCGCCTCGTCCGCCGGGCCTACTCCTCATGGAAATAGAAGAAGGCCCGGTCTGTGACCGGGCCTTCTTCTCTGTGGTTGCGGGGACAGGATTTGAACCTGCGACCTCTGGGTTATGAGCCCAGCGAGCTACCGAACTGCTCCACCCCGCGGCGTGAGATCTAGCTTACCACGGGGTTGAGGTTGGTCCGGCCGGGGTCTCGATACGCGGCTGCGCCGCTACTCGACCAGCAGGCTCGCGGCTGCGCCGCTACTCGACCAGCAGGCTCGCGGCTGCGCCGCTACTCGACCAGCAGGGTCGCGGCTGCGCCACTACTCGACCAGCGATCCAGCACCCCTCGCGCGGGAGGTGGCGACAGTGCGCGGGCGGTGGAAGTCCCGCGGGGTGTCGCCAGCTCCCGCGCGAGGCGCGGGCCGCGACCGTGAGGCGCGCCGCGAGGGCGCGACCGCTAGCCGAGAGCTGCGATCGCGCGCTCGATGGCCTCCTGCATCCGGGCATCCGCCTCGGCCGCGGCGACGAGGTCGTTCGCGGCGTAAGCGGCCTGGCGGTCTGCGAGAGCATCCTGGTAGTCGGAGAGCGCCTGCTGGAGAGCCGCGTTGTCGGTCTCGGGCGAGGTCGGCGTCTCGGGCTCGACGGGAGCCTCGGGGTCAACCGGCGTCTCCGGTTCCGTGGGCTCGGCGGGCACGTCACCGTCGCCGGCTTCTGCACCCGAGTCGCCACCAAACAGGGTGTCGAGCGCCTGGTCGAGGGTGTCCTCGAAGGCGATCTGGTCACCGAACGACACCAGCACCTTGCGCAGCAGCGGGTAGATCGTGCCACTGGTCGACTGCACGTACACCGGCTGCACGTAGAGCAGACCACCACCCACGGGCAGGGTCAGCAGGTTACCCAGCTTCACCTCGGTCTCGCCGCGCTGCAGCAGGGCGAGCTGGTTGGCCACCTCGGTGTCGGTGTTGAAGTTGTTCTGCACCTGGCCGGGACCGGGCACCGTCGACTGCTTGGGCAAGGTCAACAGCGTGAGCTTGCCGTAGTCCGGGCCGGCGTCCGAGTTCGCCGCGAGGTAGCCGGTCAACACGTTGCGTGTCGAGTCGGCGTTGCCGCGTGGGATGTACGTGGAGTACAGCGTGAACGCGGGCGAGTCCGATCCGGGTACCTGCATGGTGAGGTAGTACGGCGGCTGAAGAGCCGCATTGCCGGTGCTTGCAACCGGGTCGTTGGGCGTGACCCACTGGTCGTCGCTCGAGAAGAACGAGCCCGCGTCGGTGACGTGGTACGAGCCGAGGATGGCGCGCTGCACCTTAAACAGGTCGCTCGGGTACCGAATGTGCTCGAGCAGCTGGTCGCTCATGTCGCTCATCGGCTTGAGGGTGGACGGGAAGATCTTCGACCACGTCGTCAGCACCGGGTCCTCGGTGTCCCAGGCGTAGAGCGTCACACTGCCGTCGTACGCATCCACAGTCGCCTTGACCGAGTTGCGGATGTAGTTGATGTCATCCACCGCGAAGACCGGCGCCGGCGTGTACGTGTCTGCAATCGCGCTCGAGAGCTGCTCGGTCTGCGAGTAGGGGTAGTTCGTTCCCGTTGTGTAGCCGTCAACGATCCACACCACACGACCGTCAACGATCGCCGGGTACGTGTCGCTGTCGAGCGTCAGGTACGGCGCCACCTTCGCGACGCGCTCCTGCGGGTTGCGGTCGTAGAGGATCTGCGATTGTTCGTTGACTGCGTCAGACAGGAAGATCTGCTCCGACTGGAACTTGATCGCGTAGATCAGCTTCTTAAAGATGTTGTCGAGTACTGGCCCACCGTCGCCGGAGAACGTGGTCGTCGCGGCAAGATCGCTGTCCTCCCCGCCGGACGGGTAGTCGAGCTCGAGGGCGGGGCTGCCCTCCGGGCCACCCACGATCGAGTAGGCCGGCGAACCTTCGCCGAAGTAGACCCGCGGCTCAAACTCGCCGAGGTCACCCGTCGACGGGATGCCCGACTCGAGGAACACGGGCTGGCCGTCGGTGGCGCGCTGGTTGCCGTATGCCGCGACCACGCCGTAGCCGTGAGTGTAGACGATCGTGTTGTTGTACCAGTTCTGCGAGTCACCCAAACCGGCCTGGTTGAGCTCACGCACCGCGATGACGGTGTCTTGTGTCTGGCCGTCGATCTCGTAGCGGTCGACGTCGAGGTGGTTACCAAAGCGGTAGTACTGCTTGAACTGCTCGAGCTGCGCGAACGCCTGCGGGGCGATCGCGGGGTCGAGAATGCGGATGTTGGCGGTGGTCTCCGCGTCCTCGCGCAATGCGCCGGGCTCGGCATCCGTCTCGGCACTGTAGGGAACCTCTTCGACCCCGTCGACGCCATAGGCCGTTCGGGTCGCCTCGATGGATCGGGTGATGTATTCGGCCTCGAGCGTGCGCGCGTTCGGCTCGACCTGGAACCGCTGGACGATCCACGGGTAGACGCTTCCCACGAGGAGGCCGCTCACGAGAAGCAGGGCCGTACCGATGATGGGTAGACGCCAGCGACCGATGATGGCCGTGATGATAAACAGCACCGCCACGATCACGGCGATTCCCGCGAGAATCGCTCGGCCCGGGATGTTCGCGTTCGCCTCGGTGTAACCGGCGCCGGTGTCGAGGAAGCCCTGGCTCTGCGAGTACAGGGTCGCGTACTGGTCGAGCCACAGGCTTGCGCCCTGCAGCAGGAGGTAGATGGCCGCGGTGATGGCAAGCTGGATGCGGGCCGTGCGCGAGATACGCACCTCGCGCCCGCTGAACCGAATCGCGCCGTACAGGTAGCTCGTCGCGAGAGCCGCGAGGCCTGCGATCAGAACAACGGCAGAGGCAAAGCCCACGATGCCCTGCCACAGCGGCAGGTCATAGAAGTAGAAGGACAGGTCGAGCCCAAACTGTGTGTCGGTCTCGCCAAACTCCGTGCGGTTAAGCCACTGCAGAACAATCGGCCACCGGGTCGACGTCGAGACACCAGCAAAGAGGCCGAGCACAATCGGGATGCCGAACATCGCGAGGCGACGAAGGGGCTCGATCACCTGCTGGTAGCGATCAAGCTGCGAGTTGAGCTTGGCGTAGACCGGGCGGGCGCGGAAGGCGATCTCGATGCTCGCCCACACCGGGATCGCCATGGCGAAGAACCCGATGAGGAACATCACACCGCCGGCAATCCACTGGGTGGTCAGGACCGGCAGGTACCCGAGCTGGTCGTACCAGAGCACGTCCGTGTAGAGGTTGGCGATGATAAAAAACGCGATAACAAGGACCGCGATGACGACGGCCGTGACGGTGAGGGTTACCCTCGTCCGGCTCGTTGAACGCTGTGCGGATGCCGCTGGGGTGCTTGACACGAAGGAGCTCCTGCTGTTGGGGCTGGTAGGCCTGTAGAGGCCATCTTAAGCGGGGAAAGCTGCTAGAACGCCCGAAGTCAGTCGGGGGTACAGGTCTTCAGGCCCGCACCGTCGCCATCGGAGCGGATGGCCGCAAGCGCGACGATGGCGTCGTCCAGCGTCTCCACGGAGAACACGGTCAGGCCCGACGGGATGTTGCCCACGACCTCGTTGCAGTTGGCCTCGGGAGCAAGGAACCAGTCGGCTCCCGCGTTTTTGGCGCCCCACATTTTCTGGACAATTCCGCCAATTGCTCCCACCTCGCCGGTGGAGGAGATGGTTCCGGTGCCCGCAACGAACTCCCCACCGTTGATGGGCCCGGGGGTGAGCTTGTCGATAATGCCCAAGGCGAACATCATTCCTGCACTGGGGCCGCCGACGTTCTCCAGCTGGATGTTCACGGTAAACGGGAAGTCGTAGTCGCTGCCGACGATGATGCCAATCACAGGAACGGGGTTCTCGCCGTCGCTCAGCGTGGGGTTGATGCGGAAGGTCTGCTCGACGCCGTCGCGGATCACCACGACGTCGGCCGGAACACTCACCCCGTTGTCCGCGATGAGTCCCCGCAGCGCGGTGACATCCGCCGGCACCTCGCCGTTGACGGAGACGATCACGTCGTCCGGGAGCAGAACGCCGTCCGAGGGTCCGTCGGCGATCGGCTCGACAACCGTCAGGGTGCTGGGAACGTCGTGACCCAGATAGGTGAGCGCCGCAGCGATCGCCTCCTTCTGGGAGTTCTCCATGTCGATTCGGCCCTGCTCGTTGGAGGTCTCGAGACTCGTTCCGGGCGGGTAGATGACGTCGACGGGCACAACGGCGCGGCTGGGGTCGATGTACGCGGCCGCGATGTCGAACCAGCTCGGCAGGTTGTCGGGGTTGCCCTGGATGTTGACGGTCAGCATGTCGAGGGACCCCTCCGTGGGGAAGGTCTCCTCCATGGGGATCTGGATCATCGGCACCTGCTCGCCGTCGATCGTCACGTCACCCAAGGTGTCAAAGACCGGGCCGGGCCGTTCGATCACGTAGGGAGCGGGAAGCAGAGCGACTACCGTCAGACCGATCAGGGCGATGCCCAGCAGCAACCACCCAATCCACCCACCGGCGCGGCGGCGTGGAACAGGGTCTGGCTCAATGTCGGTGAAGAGGGCCACCAGGGTCCTTCGAAGTTCGGGAACTGCAGTGTTCGCCACAGGCGCACTGCGCGTGAGGCCAGCCTAGGCGAAAACCCGGGTTGTCTGCCCAGCCAGCGGCTAGCGTAGTTTTTATGGCTGAGAATCCGCGGGATGACGACGGCGAGATCCGACCGGAAGACGAGTTCCGCGACATGTTGCGTGACTTCCTCGCGGGCAATGGCGAGATCGATCCAGCTCGCCTTGCTGGCGCAGCCGGCCTGCCGAACGACCCGGAGATGGTGGCACAGCTGATCAGCCAGCTGCAGAACGCCCTCCAGTCCAGCGGTGACGGCGTCAACTGGGGTCTTGCCCTCGAGCAGGCAAAGGGACTGGCGACACGCACCACGGTGGTCTCGTTGCCGGCCGAGCGGTCGCAACTCGAGCAGGCTCTCCACGTTGCCTCGTTGTGGCTCGACGAGGTCACCACCGTGTCCACGCTGGCGGCCGAGCCTCGCCTGATGAGCCGAGTCGAGTGGGTGACGGCCACGATGGATGTCTGGACCCAGCTTGCCGAGCCCGTGGCGACCTCGATCGCCAACTCCCTCACGCAGGTGCTCACCGAGAGCGCCCCCGAGGACATGGGCGACATGATCCAGGGCGCCAGCCAGATCATGAGAAATGTCGGCGGTACCCTCTTTGCGATGCAACTCGGCCAGGTTGTGGGCCAACTGTCGAGCGAGGTCGTGTCGGGTGGTGACATCGGCATCCCGTTGCTTGAGAACGCGGAAGCGGCCCTCATCCCCCAGAACGTGCTGGCCTTTGGCACCGGGCTCGACATCCCCACCGACCAGGTGCAGCTGTACCTCTCGGTGCGCGAACTCGCTCACGCTCGCCTGTTCCGCCACGCGAAGTGGCTGCGGTTGCAGCTGCTGACCTCGATCACCGAGTTCGCCCGTGGAATCCACATCGACACCTCGCGCCTCGAGGAGCTCGCCGCGGACTTCGACCCCAACAACCCCGAGGAGTTGCGCGAGGCAATGACCAGTGGCGCGCTGATCCGCCCAAGTCGGACGAGCAGCTCGCCGCCCTCGAGCGGCTGGAGACGATGCTTGCTTTGATCGAGGGCTGGGTCGACGTGGTAACCGCACAGGCCACCACACGACTTCCCTCGAGCGCCGCGATCGCCGAGACCGTTCGTCGCCGCCGCGCCTCGGGAGGCCCCGCGGAGTCCGCGTTCGCGACCCTCGTGGGGCTCGAGCTTCGACCCCGACGACTGCGCGAGGCGGCAGCGATGTGGCAGGCCGTCACGGATGCCGTGGGCGCCGAGGCGCGCGACGCCCTGTGGTCACACCCCGACCTGGTTCCCGGAGCAGCCGACATCGACGACCCCACGTCGCTGATCGCCCGCATCACCGCGGGACCCCCAGAGCCGGACGAGTTCGACCGCGCCCTTGAGGACCTGCTGGACGACGAGGACGGCGACCGCCCCGTCGAGTAGCACGCGGCTTGT
Organism: Rhodoglobus sp.; assembly: GCA_965279605.1. GTDB lineage: Bacteria > Actinomycetota > Actinomycetes > Actinomycetales > Microbacteriaceae > Rhodoglobus. The sequence goes on along the minus strand of CBDIIE010000008.1, from coordinate 42,226 downwards.
GGACGGCCACCAACGTCGTGCGACGACAACCCGCACACTGGCGGGATGATCCTCAAGCTCGACCCGCGCTGGCCCGTTGTGTGGCGTGACCCGTTTAGTGTCCAGGTGGGTTTTGACCCGCCGCGCGTCATTCTGGCGGGCCTGACCCCGGCGGACGAACGGATGCTTGCCGCGCTCGCGGTGGGCATCACGCGGGATGGACTCACGGTGCTCGCCGGTGGGAGCGAGTCGGCACGCGACTCGCTGTTGGAGCGCGTTCGCCCGGTGCTGGAGGGGCCAGCCCGTGGCGCGTCCGCGGCGACCGTTGCGTTGTCAGGCAGCGGTCGGCTCGCGGAGCTTGTGGGCACGTTGCTCGGTGAGTTCGGCATCCGGGTGCTCGTCGCCAGCGACGCGTTCGCGCTCGTCAACAGCACCCCTGACCTCGCGATCATCGTGGGCCACGGCGTGCTTGCTCCCGAGCTTCACTCCCTGTGGTTGCGCCGCGACGTCAGCCATGTGCCGGTCGTGGTCACCGACTCGGCCGTGCACGTGGGGCCCATCATCGAACCCGGCGAGGGGCCGTGCCTCAGATGTCTCGAGCTGCACCGCCGAGACCGCGATCCGGCGTGGCCGGCGATCGCGAGCCAGCTCCTCTCGCGCCCACCCGGCACCACCTCGCCCACCCTCGTCGCGGAGGCGGCAGCGGCCCTGTGCCGGCTTGTTCTTGAACGCCTCGAGACGGGTGCCTCTGCCGTGCAGTCGCTGCGACTCGAGACCACGGGCGAGCGTGGGGTGTACTCGTGGAGCGAGCATCCCGACTGTGGATGCCGCGGTATCGCGCACCTCGTGGGCGCGTCGGAGTCGCTCAGCCCAGATCGCTGAGGAACCGGCTCGGCTGCCGCTGCGCCCGGCCGGACGCCCCACCGGCCCACGACAGGGCGAGGCGTCGACGGGCCCGAGTGATACCCACGTAGAACAGTCGCCGTTCCTCATCTACGGCGGTGGGGTCCTTCGCGTACGTGATCGGCAGAAGCCCCTCGGCGAGTCCCACGAGGTACACCGAATCCCACTCGAGGCCCTTGGCGGAGTGAATCGTCGCGAGTGTCACGGCCGACATGGTCGGGTCGTGCTGCGACTGCTGCCGCTCAAAGAGGTCGTCGACAAACTGGCGCAGGGTTGTGCCGTCGGGCGCCTCCTCGGCGAGGCGAACCAGAGCCCCCAGTGACTCCCACCGATCGCGTACCGCGCCGCGCGCCTCAGGTGCGGTCGGCGACCAGCCCAGCACATCCGATACGGTCCGCACGAGGGGTCCCGGGGTCGCCCCCACAACGGCGCCGCGCAGCAACATGAGCGCCTCCTTGATCTCGCGCAGATCAAAAAAGCGGGTCGCGCCACGAACCTGATACGGGATGCCACGATCGGCCAGTGCCGACTCCAGCGCCTGCGACTGCACGTTGATACGGAACAGAATCGCGATCGACTCGGGCGGGGTCCCCTCGGCGATCTCCGCCGCGATCGAGGATGCGACCGCCGCCGCCTCCGCAGCATCGCTCGCATACGCGGTGACACTCGGCTCGGGTCCGGTCACACCGGTCACTGAGACGAGATCGAGCGCCCCGGGGCGACCGCGCATCAGGCGATTCGCCGTGGTCACAATCGACGGCGTCGAACGATAGTTCTGTTCGAGGCGCAACACGACGGCATCCTCGAACTCCCCCGGGAACCCCAGCAGGTAATCGGGACTCGCACCGGCGAACGTGTAAATGGTCTGGCTCACGTCACCCACAACACACACGTCAGTGCGTGGCCCCAGCCAGAGCCTCAACAGGTCGTGCTGCAGGGGCGAGACGTCCTGGTACTCGTCCACCACAAAAAACCGGTATTGCTCGCGCACCTGCTGGGCGACACGCGGCTCCGCCTCGATCATGCCGGCCGCCGCCAACAGGACGTCCTCGAAGTCAATCTGCCGACGCTCGTCCTTCAGCCGCTCGTACGCGTCCTGAAGGTCGACCATCTTCTCAATGCTCAGGCTCGGCGGCAGCGGGCGGGTGCGCGCCGCGTACTCGGCCACGGTCAGGCGTGAGGTCTTGCGCCACTCGATCTCCGCCGCCGCGTCGCGCAGGGTGGCGGTGTCCAGCTTCAGCCGCACCGTGTCCGCGGCGTGCGCCAGCAGTCGCGCCTTGCTGTCGAGGAGTCGCGGCATCGTGCCGCCGATCACCTGGGGCCAGAAGAAGTTCAGTTGCGAGAGCGCGGATGCGTGGAAGGTACGCGCCGCCACGCCCTCCGCGCCGAGCACCCGCAAGCGCGACCGAAGCTCGCCGGCCGCCCGCGCGGTGAAGGTAAGCGCCATAACCCGACTGGGCGGATACACGCCGGACGCGACGCCATACGCGATGCGATGGGTGATCGCGCGGGTCTTTCCGGTTCCCGCACCCGCGAGAAGACACACCGGCCCGAGCAATGCCTCCGCGGCGACCCGCTGCTGGTCGTCGAGCCCGTCGAGAAGCGCGGTCGCGCTCACCACTGCCCGTCGTTGATTGTGCCGCCGAACCACTCCTCGATGATCGCGCGTGCAATCGAGGTGGGGCCGGGCAGACGAATGTCGTCGAGCGACGCCGCGAGCTCGTCACGGCTGAACCAGCGCAAGTCGAGAATCTCGGTGCCGTCGGGCTCTCCCGACCCGACAAAACCCTCGGCGACACGCGCCGTGAACCCCAGCATGAGCGACGCGGGGAACGGCCACGGCTGGCTTCCCAGGTACACGGGGTCGGTGACACGCACGCCGGACTCCTCGAACACCTCCCGTTGGACGGCCGACTCGAGCGACTCCCCCGGCTCCACAAACCCGGCGAGCAGGCTGTAGCGGTTGGACTCCCACAGGGCATTGGATCCCAGCAGGATGCGGTCGTGGGCATCCGTGACGCCGACGATGATGGCCGGGTCGGTGCGAGGGAAGATCTCGAGGCCCGAGACGGGGTCGCGCCTCACCCAGCCACCCTTCTCGGACACCGTGGGCTCACCCGTGCGCGGCGAGAAGCGATGCGAGTCGTGCCAGTTGATGATGCCGAGGGCCTCCGTGAGCATTCCCGCATCCCGGTCACTCAGGCACGCCCCGATTTGGCGCAGATTCGCCCAGTCCGACTCGGCGAGGTGGCGGGCATCCTCGAGCTCGACGGCAACGATGGGGGTGCCCACCGGCTCGGGGCTCGTGGTGGAGAGCGAGCGACCGAGATACACGCGTGTGGTGTCGCCCGGGGGCACCGCATCCACGGGCAGAAGGGCCAACCGGTTGGGCTCGGCGAGCAACGCCGTGCCCTGGAAAATGGGCAGGATGCGCGTCGCCGGGTCGGCCCAGAGGTGCTCCCAGAGGTTCTCTTTTTCTCGCCCCACGTGGTCGCGATCGATCTCGAAGCGCGAGAGCGGAAGCCTCGAGAGGAACGACTGCGACATAAAACGACCCCGTCGGAAAGTGCGTGGCGTACGGCGATTGCGGGAGACAAGCAACCTACCCTGAGGGGTATGGCGAGATCCCATCTCACTCTAGCCGCGCTTGCCACATCGGCCGTGCCCGAGCTCGACGCTGTCTCCACCGCCGCTTTCGGCAGTGGTCAGGGTGGCGACTTTGACGCGGCCGTGATCACCGGTCGTGACGGTCGTCACTGGATTATTCGGGTGCCGCGCAACCCCCGCGCCGAGGCAGAGCAGTCCGCCGACCTCGTTGCCCTTCGTGCGCTCAGCACCGGGGTCCGCACTCGCCTGCCGTTCTCGGTGTCGACCTACGCGGGCCAGGTGCCCGTGGACGGTACTCGCGGAATCGTCTACGAGTTCGTGTACGGCGCGAAGGTGCCGCTCGCCTCGTACGATGCGACGCTCGCCGCATCCGTCGGCACCGCGATCGCGGCGATTCATGCCCTGCCCACCAGCTTTGTTGCAGACGCGGGCCTGCCCGTGTTGACGTCGGGCGAGTGCCTTCGCTCCTGTGTGACTATTGCGGATCGGGCGGCCGCGACCGGTCTGCTTCCCGCAGCGCTTGTGGGTCGCTGGGAGCGTGCCCTCGAGGATGCCCGGCTCTGGCAGTTCCAGCCCACCGTGACCAACGGCGCGCTGTCCGCGGATTCGATCCTGTCGGCCGACGGCGCCGTGAGCGCGATCATTGGCTGGCAGGACCTTCGTGTGGGTGACCCCGCCCGCGACCTGCAGTGGATTCTCGGCAGCCGCAACGATCAGACCATCGAGGCGGCGACATCCGCCTATGAGCGTGTTCGTGGCGCCGGCGACCGCCAGCTGATGCAGCGCGCGACGCTCTACTCGGAGCTGGAGCTCGCCAAGTGGCTTCTGCACGGAACCGAGGTTCGTAGTACCGAGATCGTGGATGACGCCGTGGAGTTGCTCACGGGCCTTGTCGACAGCCTGCGCTCAGACGTGATGAACCCCATCGGCGCCCAGACGATGCCCACGATGGCCGTCGACGAGGTCGAGGCGATGCTCGATCGCACCCGGCGGGCCGTCTAGGACGACGCAACGGTTGTGGTCTTGCCCGTACGGGGCACAATCGCGACCCACGACCCACGACGGGGCGTCACGGCCACTTTCAGCCGACCCGTGCGGGCGAGCACGAGGGCGATCGCGATCGCCGCGAGCGCTGGCACGGCTCCTGCCACAACGAGCGCGTTCTTGGGGCCGATGATCTCGGCGACCCACCCCATAAGCGGCCCACCAATCGCTTGCCCGCCCACAATGACCATCACCCAGAACGCCATCACCCGCCCACGAATGGCCATGTTGGAGGAGAACTGAACCATCGTTTCCGCGGCCGTCATCAGCAGCAGGCGCGACAGCCCCACCGAGACGAGCAGCACGAGGAACATCGGGTAGAACGGCGACAGACCCGTGAGCGAGAGCAGAACGCCGTAGAGCAGGGCACCCAGGATGATCGTGCGCAAGCGCAGCGAGGAACGGCGCGCCGAGGCCAGCGCACCAATGAGGGCACCAACCGCGGCGAGCGAGTTGTAGAGCCCATACCCGGTCGCCCCGGTCTCGTAGACGGAGTCGGCCATTCCCGCGAGGAGCGCGGGCATGGGCATCCCAAAGATGGCGACCACACCCACGATGACCATCGTCCAGAACAGTGTGGGTTTGCCCATGATGTAGCGGCCGGCCTCGCGAATCTGCCCCTTGGCACTCGGGGCTCGGGGCGCCACCAGCAGTTCGCTGGCGCGCATCGCGACCAGCAGCACTATGCCAATTGCCGCGGCGACGACGTTGATGGCGATCGCCCAACCGGACCCCACGACCACGATCAAGGCACCACTCAGCGCGGGACCGAGCAGCGCGCCGAGGTGGAAGATCGACGCGTTAACGCTGATCGCATTGCGCAGGTGCCGCGGGCCAACCATCTCGTTGACAAACACCGAGCGCGCTGGCCCGTCGAAGACCTGCACCACTCCGATGCCCAGCACAAGCGCGTAAACGCCCACCAGCGTGGCCGACCCCGTGATCGCCAGAACGGCGAGCACCGCACTCAGCAGACCAACGAGCCCCTGGGAGACCAGAAGTACAGCACGTTTGGAGAATCGGTCGGCGACAACACCCGCCCATGCGCCCAACAGCAGTGTGGGCAAGAACTGCAGCGCGATGGTGAGTCCCACCAGGGCGACGCTTCCGGTGAGCTCGAGCACCAGCCAGTCGGTCGCGATCCGTTGCATCCACCCGGCCGTGTTCGAGATGAACTGCGCGACGACGTACAGCCGGTAGTTGTGCATGCGCAATGCACTGAAGGTGTCTTTCCAGGCGGGGCGCTGCATCGCGAGCGCGATCGGCACCGTTGCCGGATTCGCATCGGGATTCACGGCCACGCCTCAACGCTATCGACGGGAAGGCCATATCAAGAAATAATCGAGACTATAACTCCCATGACGTTTTGCAATGAGAGGTGCCCATGTTTGACCCGGTGTTTCTCAGGACCTTTGTTGCGGTTGCTGAAACCCTGAGTTTCACGCAGGCCGCCGGGCGCCTCGGACTCAGCCAGCCCACCGTCAGTCAGCACGTACGAAAACTCGAACAGTCCGCCGGGCGGATGCTCGTCTCGCGTGACACCCGAACGGTGTCGCTCACCGACAACGGCGAAGCCATGCTCGGGTTCGCGAGGAGCATCCTTGCGGCCGAAGACCAGGCGCTGAGCTACTTCAGCGGCACCGCGATGCGCGGGCGCCTGCGGTTCGGCTCGGCCGACAACCTCGCGCTCACGCAGGTTCCGGGCATTCTCAGGGACTTCCGGCAGCTGCATCCGCAGATCACCCTCGAACTCACGGTGAGCCAAAGTCCCGTGCTGCTGCGTCGTTTGCAGGCCGGGCAACTCGACCTGGTGTTTATCAACCAGGACCCCATTACACTGGCGCCGGGCGAGCCCGCGGGGCGGCTGGTGCGACGGGATCGGCTCGTGTGGATGGCACACCGCTCGATCACCATCGACCCCGACCAGCCCCTCCCCCTGATCGTGTACCAGGCGCCGAGCCTGAGCCGCTCCTCCGCGATCCAGCGGCTCGAGGAGGCGGGGCGCACGTGGCGAATCACCTGCACCGTGAAGGAGGTCAACGGTGTTCTCGCTGCCGTTCGGGCGGGCATTGGCATTGCGGCCTACCCGCAGTCGCTGATCCCGGCAGACCTCACGCAGGCCGCCGCCTCCCTGGCCATGCCCCAGCTCGGCGACGTTGACTTCACCCTCGTGTCCCGCCCCGGAGCCCCCCACGAACCCGTCGACGCCCTCGCCTCCGCGATTATGTCGAGGCCCGTGCAGCAGGTCTAGGGGCCACCCATCAGCTGATCGACGAGATTCTGGAATGGCTCGGGTGTGATGCTCACGTACCCGGCGTAGGGGTGATCCATGCTTGCCGTGACGAAGATCAGCAGGCCAACGAATACCGCGATGATGCCCGACATGATGAGGTGCACCCGAAGGTTTCGCACCTCAACGAGCGCGAGCATCAGGGCGTTCAACACGGCACCAATCGCCAGGACGATCCACAGCGGTGGTGGGAGCGCGAGTTTGGTCTCATCCAGCCGAGCGCGTCGGGCCTCGACAAAGTCGAAGAACTGGCTGAGCGTCTGGTTGTGAAGGTTCTGCTGCCCGGCCGTGGTGGGCTCGAACGACAGCAGAATCGACTCGATGCGGTCAACTCGGTCGTTGCCCTCGGACGGAATGATGTCCTGCTGCTGCAGCGGCCAGTCCTCGCGGATCACCCCCAGCGTGTATTGCCTCAGCAGGTCGGTGAGGGCATCCCCCTCGGGCTGCGGGAACGCCGCCGCCCCACGGTAGAGAGCACCCAGCGACGCGGTCTCGTCCAGAACAACGGCGCCTACCCGCTGGAAGTTCTCATAGACGGCGACGGCGATCAGAGCGAGCAGGATGCCGTAGAACACCCCATAGGACGTCATGGCGTAGCCAAGCACCCGATCCCACTCCTCGTTGGACTCGGCGACCTTCCGCACCCACGGCCGGACTGCAAGCAACACCGCCCACGATGCGGCAACAACGATCACCACGAAGGTTGGCAGTGACAACCAGAGAGGCAGATCGTAGAGTGCGCCCACGCAATAGGTATACCAGTGTGGTCGGTCGGGGTCACCCCAGCGCGGCGCGCCAGCGAGCAAGAAGTTCGTCCTCGCTGTCGATGTGCTCGGGCCTGATCACCCGATCGTCACTCACGTAGTAGAAGGCCGCATCGACCAGGCTCTCGTCGATGCCCCGCCAGCGCGCATAGGCGAGCCGGTAGAGCGCGAGCTGAAGTTGCTTCTGCTCGAGGTCCGCGGCATCCTTCGGTGCCTTTCCGGTCTTCCAGTCCACGACCTCAAACCGACCGTCCGTTTCGTACACCGCGTCGATCTTGCAGATCACGATGCGGCCATCGAACGGCAGGTGAATCTCGCGCTCGACCTCCACCGGGCGACGTGAGGCCCACGGGCTCGCCTCGAATATCTCGCGCAGGCGTTCCAGCTCTGCGTCCGCGACCAGATCGGGCTCGTCCCGCTCGGATTCGAAGGCGTCGAGCTCGCGTGTCTCACCACCGACTCCGTAGCGATCCTCGACCCACGCGTGAAAGAGGGTGCCGAGTTGGCTGGCCCGGTAAGGCTTCTCGGGCATCGGGCGGCGCAGTGCGGAGGCGACCGTGGCCGGGTCGTCGACAAAGTCCTTAAACCGGGATGCGGGAACGCGCGTGGGCAGCGGCACAAACCCGGCCGCCTGAAGCCGGCGAGCGCGCTCCTCCAGGAGAAGCTCAACCTCCTGCTGCCACTCCCCCACAATCACGGGGCGTGCTGCGGCGACCGCCGCCGCAGCAGCCTCGACCTCCGCGCGGCGGCGCCCAAGCGGGTCACTCGGCCAGGTGATGAGCTCGACCTCGTCGCCGAGCGGATTCTCGGGAGACTCCGGCTCGGTGGCCAGAACCGGGGCGACCCCGGCGTCGGCGAGCTCACGGAGGAAGACGCTCGGTTTGCGGGGTCGTTTTGTGTTCGCCCAGAAGCTGCCGGTGAGCAGAAGGTGATCGCGCGCCCGGGTGACGGCGACATAGGCGAGGCGTCGTTCCTCGGCGCCCTCGTGCGCGCGCACGGCATCCTCGAAACCGGCAACTCGATCCACAAAGTCCTTGCGGTCGGCGGCGGCCCTCCAGTCGAGGAACGGGAGATCGGCGGCATCCCCCCGGAACTCCCACGGCAGCTGCCCGTACCTCATCCAGCCCTTGAGGCCCTGGGTCATGGCCGGAAGTTCATCGTCGACGAGGCGAGGCACGGCTACGGCGTCCCACTCCAAGCCCTTCGAGCCGTGGATCGTGAGCACTTGTACGGTGCCCGGCTCGGGATCCTCGGGCCGGGGCGAGAGGTCCTCGCGCTTCTCCGCCTCGCGAAGCCACGACAGGAAGCCTCCGAGGGTCGCGACATCGTCGATGCCCAAGTAACCCGAGAGCGCGTCGAAGAACGCCTCGAGCGGTGCGGTCCCCAGCGTGCGATACGGGTTGGCCGCGACCTCGATGTCGAGTTGGAGTTCCTGGATGACAACCGCCACGAAGTCCGGCAGCGACAGGCCCGCGCGCGCCCGAAGACGAGCGAAGAGTCGCCCGGCAGAACGGAGCCGATCGCGCCCCTCCGGACTAAATCGCTCCAGGTCGTGATGGTCGGGCCGCACCGAGGCAACGTGATCGAGCGCATCAACGATCGATCCACGCTCGCCACCCGCCAGGGAGTTACGCAGGCGATCACGCACCTCGTCCGGAAGCGCGCGCTGGTCAATGCCCCGCTTGGCGAGCACCGACGAGAGCTCGCCAAGCTCGTGCAGGTCGTGAACACCAATTCGCCACCGCGAGCCCGCCAGAAGCCTGATGAGTTCCATGCCCGCCTCGGCACTGTGCACCACGGACAACGCGCACACCACGTCGGCCACCTCGGGTTCCCCAAGCAGGCCACCCAGCCCCAGGACGTGGTACTTGATGCCCCGCTCGCGCAGGGCCGAGAGAAACACCGGCTGTGTTCTCCGAGCACGCATCAACAGCGCGGCCGAGGGGGGCTCGGTGCCGGCCTTGCCGTAGGTCTTCTGGGCGAGCCGTCGCTCAAGCCACTCGGCCACGGCGGCGGCCTCCTCCGCGAGGGTCTGGGAGAACACGACGTCGACCGGCAGCTCGCTCGCGTCCGGTCGTGGCTCGAGTCGAGCAACCGGAACTCGGTGCTGGCTGGCGAAAGGCTCAACAATGGTGTTTGCCGCGTCGAGAATCCGTGTTCCATTTCGCCAGCTCATCGAGAGCGAGAACTGCTGCCCGGTACCAAACTGGGCGGCGAACTGGTCGAGGTTGCTCGCGCTCGCGCCGCGCCATCCGTAGATCGACTGGTTCGGGTCCCCCACCGCCATGACGGGGTGGGAGGCGAAGAGCTCGGACAGGAGCCAGGTCTGTGTGACCGAGGTGTCCTGGTACTCATCAAGCAAGACCACACCGTGACGCGATCGCTCCGTCTCCACAACCCCGGGGTCACGGCGCACAATCTCGAGGGCAAGAGCAACCTGATCCGAGTACTCGATAAACCCACGAGCCACCTTGGCGGCGTCATACTCCGCTGCCAAGTCGAGCAGAAGATCCAGTTCCCCCACCGTCGAGACGATGTCGGCGACCCACGCGTATTCGTAGCGTGACCCCAGCGGGAGCTCGAGGATTCCCGCGAACTCGCCAACGTACTCACGAACCGACTCGGCCGATGCCACGTTGTCGGCGAGCGCACGAGAAACGGCGAGCACCGCCTCGGTGACCTGGTCGAGGGAGCGTTCCTGCTCGAGCAGTCGCGCGTCGGGGCTGCGCGTCACGATGGTTCGGGCGAGCTGCCAGGCGGCGGCAGCACCGAGCACGGTGCCATCCGCCTCGCGACCCAAGACGCTCGCGTTGTCGCGATACAACACGTTGGCATACGAGTTGTAGGTCGCAATCTCGGGCGGCTCGAGCTGGTCATCATCCAGATCGAGGAGCCCAGCCGATGCGAGCTCTGCGATGCGCTTCCGGACTCTCGCGGACAACTCGCCTGCCGCCTTGCGGGTGAACGTGAGACCCATCACCTCGGATGGCCTCACAAACCCGTTGGCGAGCAGCCACAGCACACGATTGGCCATCGTCTCGGTTTTGCCACTGCCCGCCCCCGCAATAACGAGGGCCGGCGAACGGAAGTCGGCCTCGATTACACGGCGCTGCTGGTCCGTTGGTCGGGGCAACCGGAGCCGAGCAGCGATCTCCTCCGCGCCGACCCGTGGCTCACTCACCGGTCACCGCCGCCACTCGATGAAGGCGCAGGAGCGCGTGCGACTCGAACGGGCCGACCACGTCGGCCACGCCCTGGAACTGCGCCTGCGCGACGATCGACGCAGCGACCTGCACCCGCTCCCGAAACGCGTCCAGCTGCTCAGCAGTGAAGGCGGGCTGATGCGCCAGAGAGTACTTCTTTCCGGCGCTTCCTCGCTTCACAAACAGCAAGGTGGCACCCCCGGCCCGGTGGTTGCCCACCGTCAACAGGTACTCGTCGAGGGCACCTTCGGCGTAGGCGAGCTGATAAACGGCAAGCTGGGGGAACTCCGCGATGTCCTGCTTGCGGATGGGGCTTCCCGTCTTCAGGTCGATGATCGCGACCGCTCCCGCCGGCGACACCTCAACACGATCAATGGAGCCCCGCACCTCGGCCGTGCCGACCTGGAGACTGAACCTCCCCTCCGCCGCCACCGCCGTGCTTCCGGAGGCTGCGAAGTCCTCGAGGTACTCCGACAGCGCGAGACTGAATCTCCATAGCTGCCGCTTCTGTCGCTCCTCGAGCCACGCCGACTCGAACGAGAGCTCGCCCCAGCGCTCCTCGACGGTCGCCCACAGCCCGTTGACGTCGGGAGAGGTGGCGTTCTCCAGCGCCGAATGCAGAAGAGTCCCCACGTTCGCGGCGATACCCGGATCCGAGCGTGCGACGGACTCCAAGAACCAGTCCAGCGCTGACTTCTCCACCCTGTCGATGCTCGAGGGGCGCACCGGGACCAGCTGGCCCTCATAGAGTGGGCGGGTCGTCGAGATCTGCGGCACACCGTGCCACTCCGCGGGGCTCGCACCCGGCACACGCTCCACGGCGAGGGCGGCCAGAGTGGATGCCGCTGCCGCACGCTCCTCGGCGCCCACCCGGTCATCCACCAGGGTGCGCCGCAGACGCCCCACCATTCCACGCAACGACAGCGGAGGTGGGCCGGTCACGTCGAGCGCGACCGACCGGGACTGGGCGAGGAGGAACAGCGGACTGGGAGCCTCGTCGTCGTTCGCCACCGCGGCCAGCACAAGCCGCTCCCGCGCCCGGGAGACGGCGAGCGCGAACATCCGAAGCTCGTCGTCGCGCACAATTCGTCGCTCGTTGAGGGTCGACGAGTCGATGCCCAGTACCTCCCGCACGAGAAGTTGTGGGGCCAGTAGCGACCCACGAAGACGCATGTTGGGCCACACGCCCTCCTGCAGGCCGGCAACAACAACGGTGTCGAACTCGAGACCCACCAGCGCTGATGGCGTCGCCACCGTGACGGTCTCGCCGGTCGCGTGGGGCGACAGGGTGTCCTCGGGCACATCGGCGTCGAGCACCTCCGCGAGGAACCCGACCGGCTCGGCCAACGGCTTGCGCTCGGTGTAACGCTTGGCGGCACTGAAGAGGGCGACGATCCCGTCGAGCCGTCGATTGGCGTCGTCGGCGCTGGGGCCGGCGTCGAGGGCCTCGTCGTGCCAGATGCGTGCGAGCCCACTTCGGCTCCAGACGATCCAGAGCAGTTCCTCGATCGAGCCATCGCTGTCGCGTACCAGCCCAAGAGTCGTCGCGAGCCGGTCGGCGTTGCGGCCGACCCGATGATCGATGGTGACGAGACGCCCGGGTGCCGAGAGTGCGTCGACGAGCAGTTCGTCGGCCGACCGGCTCCCGCCACTGCCCAGCTCCTCCGCGCGGAGCGCGAGGCGCAGCTTGCGCAGGCCCAATCGATCCAGACCACCAAACGGACCCAGAAGGAGATCACTCGCCACCGCCGGCGAGAGTTCGCGGCGACCGGTGCCCACCTCAACAACGGCGAGGAGAGCCCGAGCGGCGGAATGATCGCGCAGCGCGAGGCCGCCGGTTGCCGCCGTCACGGGCACCTCGGCCTGAGCTAGCGCTCTGCGGGCCGACTCCACCTGGGCGCCGCTGCGCACCACCACGGCGAGCTCGTTCCACGGCACCCCGTGCACAAGATGCCGTTCGCGCAACTCGCGCGCGACCGCCGCCCACTCGCGCGAGGGTGTGCGGGCCTCGATGTGGGCAAGCGGCGCCGGCGAGTTCTCACGAACTGCGACCGCAGCCCGCTGGCGACCCGCGGCGGCCGTTCCAATCCGTTCCGTCACGAGCGAGGTGAACGCGCGCAACTCGTGACCCTGCCGGTGAGCCGTGTCGAGCACCAGCACCGTGGCATCCGGAATCCGCAGCACGTCGGCGAGCCGCGGAAGAACGTCGGGCTCTGCACCGCGGAACGAGCTGGCCGCAACATCCGGGTCGCCGAACGCGATGATCGAAACGCCGCGTCGCGCGAGGGCACGCAGCAGCGCAAAGCCCGCCTCGGTCGCCTCCTGGAAGTCATCAACGAGCACAAGCCGCAGGGACTCGACCCGTTCGCCCGCCACACGATCGTCGATGGCGCGTGCCGCGAACTGGGCGAGTTCGGCCTGGTCGAGCTGGTGCTCGCGCGACGCGCTAATCACCTGCGCATATTCCTCGAAGAAGTCGGCGGATGCCCGCCACTCGGGCCGCGCGCGTTCCGCCGCCCGGCGGCGCAGGTCGTGGGGTGTCACGCCAAACTCGATGGCTCGCGTGAGCAGCTCGCGCAACTCCGACCGGAACCGGCGCGTCCGGCGCACGTCCGGGCCAAGAGTTGGGGGCCAGTCAGGCCCGGTTGCGTCCTCGAGGTGACCCTCAAGGAGCGCCGCGATGTCGGCGTCCTGATCGCTGCCAGTAACCAGACGAGGGGGGCGAGTGCCTGCGGCCCGGGCCGCCTCCCCCACGATCTCGAAGGCAAACGAGTTGACGCTGCGCGCCATCGCACCCGTCGTAGGAACCCCAAGGCGCAGCGCGATGGCGTCACGCAGGCGAGTCGCCGACGCGCGGGACGGTGTGAGAGCGAGCACCGCATCCGCGCCCCAGCCCCGGTCGAGCACGCGGTCGGCGAGAACCTCGATGAGGGTGGTGGTCTTGCCCGTTCCCGGAGCTCCCAGGACCGCGGCGGACGCGCCGTCCGGGAGGTCTACCACGGCCCGCTGCGACTCATCCAGAGCCTCGCGACTAGCTCGCGCGCGCGAGGTCTGCTCGCGAGAGAAGCCGGTGATCGTCACCCGACCACGCTAGCGGCGTGCGCCGACAGCGAACCCCGCCTCGTGCCGTCGGGGATGTGTCGTACCCTGTGTCTCGTGGACATTCGTATTGGTATCGCCAACAGCCCCCGTGAGATCAGCTTCGAGTCGTCGCAGACGTCCGCGGAGGTAGAGAAGCTCGTCGCCGCCGCGCTCGATAGCGACGCCAAGTACCTGAAGCTCGGTGACGACAAGGGCAAGATCTACATTGTTCCCACCGCGTCGCTCTCCTATGTCGAGGTTGGCTCCGAGGAGTCCCGCCGGATCGGCTTCGTGGCCTGACATGGAGCTGTTCGTCGTCACCGTCATTGGTGCCTCGCTCGGGCTCATCGCGCGCTACACGCTGCCTCAGCGTGGCACGTACGGGATCCTTCTCCTGCCCGCAGTTGCCGCGGCAGCCACCGCGATCGTGTGGGTCGCACTCGTGTGGATCGGCCTGACCTTCGACGGAACCTGGATCTGGGTTGCCAGCATCGCCGCAGCGATCATCGCCTCGGTCGTGACCGCTCTTGTTCTGCCCCGGAGGCGCGCCGAGTCGGATGCGACGCTCTTCGCACAGCTGTCCAACGCCAAGGCCTAGCGAACCACACGGCACGCATCAGGGCCTAGGCCCGCGTCGGGGTAGCCGTCAGGCGGTGAGGCCGAGCGCGTCCATCCGGCGCGTGTGCGCCGCGATAAGCTCGGTGAAGACGGGCTCGACACGAGCCTCGTCTGACTTGTGGTTCTCGGTCAGCCGCAGGGCGGAGCGCGCAACCAGCATCGTGTCGCCAACCAGGCGACGGCCCCACATGGCCAAACGGGATGCCAGGCGCGGGTTGTCCGCGAGGGCGAGCGTCAGTTGCTCGGCCAGCAGGGGCTCGCCCGACCCGGACGAGTAGATCGCGGCGATACGCTCCCGCTCGTCGGGAGTGAGACCCACGGCCAGACGTGCAAAGAAGTCATCGAGGAACCCTGCGGTGAGGTAACACGTGACGAGAGTCTCGTACCAGTCGGCTCCTCGCGTGGTCCGCTCGAACTCGTCAACGGCCTCGGTGTACGGTTCCATCGCCTCGGCGACCGTGCCGCCGGTCCGCGCAATCTCGTCGGCGAGTGCACGATGTTTGGCGATCGAAATCTCCGCCGCGCGTCCAATCGCGGCCTTGGCCGCGGTGGTCGGTGCCGTGGAGACGGCGCGCGACAGGTTCTCGAACAACATCAGCTGCACGTAGGCGGCACGACCCAAAAACTCGGTGACGTCCGGGGTGAACTCGTGCAGGTCGAGCTTGGTTGTGGCCTGATCTTCGGAGCGCGGGCGAAGTCGAGGTACCTCGATACGCCGAGTCCTGCGCCTGAACCAGTTAGCCACGGTAGCCAAGCTTAGGACAGCCGCCGAGCGCCTGCGGCAGTCTCGGGAGGGCTACCCGCTAAACTGTGCCTATGCCCCCCGTTTCTGGAGGGGGCCCGACGCCCTTGACTGGTGGGCGTTGACCACCGCGGGCGAACTCGCAGATCCGACAAGGACGCATTTACTTTGACATTCGCAGAACTGGGCATTGAGCAGGACATCGTCGACGCTCTCGCCACCAAGGGCATCATCGAGCCCTTCCCCATCCAGGTCCAGACCATCCCGATGGGGCTCGCCGGCCAGGACATCATCGGCCAGGCCAAGACAGGAACCGGCAAGACGCTCGGTTTTGGTTTGCCGCTTCTCCAGGCACTCGGTGCCGACCCGGAGCCCGGCGTCAAGGCGCTGGTTGTGGTTCCCACGCGTGAACTCTGCGTGCAGGTCGCCGAGGATCTGGTGCTCGCAGCATCCAACCGCAAGACCAAGATCGCTGCCATCTACGGCGGCAAGGCGTACGAAGGGCAGGTCGACGAGCTCAAGGCAGGCGCCCAGGTAGTTGTTGGCACGCCGGGCCGTCTGCTCGACCTTGCCAGCCAGCGTCTGCTGAGTCTCAAAGACGTCAAGGTGATGGTGCTCGACGAGGCGGACAAGATGCTCGACCTCGGCTTCCTCGCCGACATCGAGAAGCTGTTCTCGCAGACCTCCCCGACGCGCCACACCATGCTGTTCTCGGCCACGATGCCCGGCCCGATCGTCGCCCTCGCGCGTCGTTTTATGAATCGCCCCATCCACATTCGTGCGACGGACCCCAACGAGGGCCTGACCCAGGCGAACATCAAGCACGTTGTTTACCGCGCGCACAATCTGGACAAGGACGAGGTGATCGCGCGTATCCTGCAGGCCGAGGGCCGCGGAAAGACGGTCGTCTTCACCCGAACCAAGCGCGCCGCGGCCAAGCTCGTCGAGGAGCTCAACGACCGCGGATTCAACGCCGCCGCCGTTCACGGCGACCTCAACCAGGAGCAGCGCGAGCGGGCGATGGCCGCGTTCAAGGCGGGCAAGAAGGACATCCTGATCGCCACGGATGTCGCGGCGCGTGGCATTGACGTCAACGACGTGACCCACGTCATCAACCACACCGTGCCCGACGATCACGACACCTACCTTCACCGCGCCGGCCGCACTGGCCGCGCAGGCAAGACCGGAATCGCCGTGACGTTCGTCGACTGGGATGACCTCCACAAGTGGTCGCTCATCAACCGTGCGCTCGACATGGGTGTGCCGGAGCCCGTCGAGACCTACTCCTCGAGTCCTCACCTGTTTAGCGACCTCGACATCCCGGAGGGCACCAAGGGTCGCCTCCCGGGCGCCCATGCGCCCGCGGTGCGCGAGCAGCAGTCGCGCCCGCCGCGTGACCGCCAGCGCACGGGTTCTGGCTCCGGCTCTGATCGTCCGCAGCGGACTCGCACGGATGGCCCTCGCCAGGAGAGCGCCGAGGGTGGTGGCACGCATGATGGTGAGGCTCCTCGCCGTCGCCGCAACCGCACACGCACTCGCCGCACGAGCACCGGCGGCACTCCCGCCGCCTAGCCCACGCGAGTTGCGACTTTCGCACCTTCCCCCGCACGATTGTGTGCGCGGAAGCCGCGAGAGTCGCAACTCGCGTGGCCACGGTGTCAACCGAGGGTGGACTCTCAACCGTCGTGAGGGCAGAGTGGAGTTGGGAGTCCTCATGAGAGCACAGGTTCTGACAGGTATTGCCGTTGTTGCGCTCGGCCTCGCGGGGTGCGCAGTCGATACGCCCGCGCCGGAGACACCAACCGAACCCGACCCCGGCGCGTCCGAGCCCACGGTCGAGGACTGCCTCGTCGGCGGCCCGTGGATGCTCGACCTCGTCGACTACGCGGAGCAGGCCGAACAGTACATGCAGGGGTTGGGCATTCCCATTACCGACTTTGTGATGGACGGTAGCCAGACGGTGCAGTTCACGGCGGATGGCCTGATGTCGGTCGAAACGGGACATCACGTCGTCGGCCACGCTGCAGATACCCGACGCCGGCACAGTTCCCGTGAGTGTTCGTTCGACCACGGGAGGGAGCGGCGACTGGGCGATGGAGAACGACGACACCCTGAGCATCACAAACTGGGCCGCCGTGGGTGATCAAGAACCGTCAATCGGCAGCGAGGAGTTCGAGCTGCCCCTGCCCGATTACTCGACAATTCCGAGCGTGGGGGTGACCTGCCAGCCGGGTCTTCTCACCCTTGTGGTGCCCGAGTCCCCGTTCGTTCCGCTGTTTACGCGATAGCCGTCTCGCCGTAGAACGGGGTCGTGCCGGTCCCGCGTGCAATGAGCTTCTCGAGAACCTCGGGGCTGGTCGTGTTCTCGGCGAGACGGTTGGGTTTGCCCTCGCCGTGGTAGTCGCTGGCACCCGTAATCTCAAGGCCGTAGCGCTGCGCGAGGGCACGAAGCTGTCGTTTGCCTTCCTCGGTGTTGTCGCGGTGGTCGAGTTCGAGACCAAACAGTCCCTCGTCCGCCAGTTCGCGAATCACCTGGTCGCTCATGGGGCGGTACCGACCGTGGGTCGCCGGATGCGCCAGAACCGGCACACCACCGGCGGCGACGATCATCCGCACGCCCTCGAGCGGTGACGGGGCGTAGTACTTCTCGTAGTAGCCACTCCGCCAGTGAAGGATGCTCTCGAACGCGGCGCTGCGATTAGGGACATGCCCCTTGCGCACGAGCGCATCCGCGATGTGTGGACGACCCAGGGTGGAGCCGTCCGTCGACTCGGCGAGCACGTCATCCCACGTCAGGTCGTAGTCGACGGCGATGCGCTCGACGATGCGCTCGGCGCGATGCAGTCGCCCGTCACGGATGCGCGCCGTCTCGGCGATGATGGCGCCGTCGAGCGGGTCAAACAGGTAGGCGAGCATGTGCACGCTCGCCGGCCCGTAGTTGGTGCTGAGCTCCATGCCGGGGATGATCGTGAGCCCCGTTCCCTCGGCGGCCACAAATGCCTCGTGCCACCCTGCGGTGGAGTCGTGGTCCGTGAGCCCGATGGTCCCGACTCCGGCCGCGATCGCCGCCCTGACCAGCTGGCTGGGCGTCTCCGTGCCGTCAGACACGGAGCTGTGCGTGTGAAGGTCGATTGGCGGGCGGGGCATCCTGCCACTCTATTCCGGCTGCGGGCCTCACACGGGCGCGTGGTTTAGGCTCGACCCCGCCATGTCTCGCCTTCTTGCCGCCGCCCTTGTGCTGCTCGTCGCCGCCGCGGCACTGGTGCTCGCGTGGCCACAACTGTTTGGACTCGCCTGGACAACCGGTGTTGCGCAGATTGTCGCGCTGCGTGGTCTGGGAATCGCGGTCGCGCTGGTTCTCGCGTTGGTGTTCACGATCATCGCGCTGCTCGCCCCCGGCGCACGGCGACTGCTGGCCTCGCTCGCGGTGGTCGCCCTGGCCTTTGGTGCAATCAACGCCGCGGTGCTGTCGACTCGCGGTTTTGGTGACCTCGCCTTCCAGACCAAGGGCGAGTCCGACGTGACCGTGCTCTCGTGGAACACTCTGGGCGACGCCCCCGGAGCCGACGTGATCGCAAGCCTTGCCCTCGAGACCAATGCCGACATCATCGCGCTGCCCGAGACCACCAACACGATGGGCATCGAGATTGCGCTCATCATGCAGACCGCCGGTCGACCCATGTGGGTGCACACGCTCGCATACGACGAGGAGTCCAAGGCCCGGTCGACCACCCTGCTCGTGAGCGTTGATCTCGGGGAGTACAGCGTCGACACGGAGACCCGCACGACGGCCGTGCTGCCGACGCTAGTGGCCACCCCCAGCGACGGGTCTGGCCCCACGATCGTGGTGGTCCATTCCGTCGCCCCGTTGCCCCCGATGGAGTCGGTGTGGCAGGAGGATCTCCGCTGGGTCGCCGCAGCCTGCGACGGTGACAACGTCATCCTCGCCGGTGACTTCAACGCGACCCTCGACCACTTCGCTGGCCTCCCCCGCTCCGACGGCGGTGACCTGGGCGCCTGTGTGGATGCCGCGATGGCCACCGACAACGCGGGGGTGGGTACCTGGCCCACACAACTCCCCGCGCTGCTCGGCTCGCCCATCGATCACGTCCTGGCGACGCCGAACTGGACCGCGACGGGCATGCGGGTGATCGAGTCGCACGACAAGTACGGCAGCGACCATCGACCGATTCTCGTGCAGCTCTCACCGGCGGAGTAGAGAATAGGGGCATGGCCGATACCTCCAAGCCCGCCCCGCGCGCGACCTCGAACCGCTCGACGACCCCGGTCTCCGAGACGTTCGCCCAGTACATCTCGTCCCAGTGGGCCGAGCGACCCGACGTCGCACCCGCGCCACGCGAGCAGGCGCGATACGCAGCCGAGCGTCGCGCGCGCATCTCCGCGCTGCACCCCGGCAAGCGCCTGATCGTGCCTGCGGGGGCCGCCAAGGTTCGGTCAAACGACACCGACTACGCGTACCGGGCACACTCCGCCTTTGCACACCTCACGGGCTGGGGATCGGACTCCGTCGCGGGCGCCGTTCTGGTGATGGAGCCGACGGCGAGTGGCCACGAGGCAACCCTGTACTTCCGCGAGGGAGCGGGGCGCGACACCGACGAGTTCTACGCCAACCCGGAGATTGGCGAGTTCTGGACCGGCCCACGCCCTTCGCTCGCACACGTCGCGGCCGACTTGGGGCTCGCGACCGCCGGCATCGCGGCATTCGCCGACGTGCTTGATTCGGTGGATGCCACGACCCTCGTCGTGCGCGACGCCGACCGCGACATCACCGACCAGATTGACGGGCGACGCCTGCTGGCCGCGGACGCGGAGTCCCTCGAGAACGACGCGGATGCCGAGCTCGCCCGCGACCTCAGCGAGCTTCGCCTCGTGAAGGACAGCTTCGAGATTGCCGAGATGCGCGCCGCCGTTGTGGCAACCAAGCAGGGTTTTGACGACGTCATTGGCGACTTCGCGGAGATCGTCGCGCACCCCCGTGGCGAGCGGCTCGTCGAGGGCACGTTCAACCGGCGCGCGCGCGCCGAGGGCAACACCGTCGGCTATGACACGATCGCTGCGGCGGGCCCCCACGCGTGCATCCTGCACTGGACCCGCAACGACGGGCCTGTGGTGCCTGGCGACCTCATCCTGATCGACGCCGGTATCGAGCTCGACAGCTACTACACCGCAGACATCACGCGCACTCTCCCGGTGAGTGGCACCTTCACCGCCGTGCAGCGGCGGGTGTACGAGGCCGTGCGTGAGGCGGCGGATGCGGCATTCGCGATCGTGCGGCCGGGCATCCGGTTCCGCGAGATCCACGCGGAGGCCATGACGGTGATCGCCGCACGCACCGCCGAGTGGGGTCTGTTGCCCGTCTCGGCGGAGGAGTCACTTCAGCCGGAGCACCAGTACCACCGTCGTTACATGGTGCACGGCACGTCGCACCATCTGGGCCTCGACGTTCACGATTGCGCCCAGGCGCGTCGCGAACTGTACCTCGAGGGTGTGCTCGAGCCGGGCATGGTGTTTACGATCGAGCCGGGGCTGTACTTCCAGCCCGATGATCTGAGTGTGCCCGAGGAGTACCGCGGCATCGGCGTGCGCATCGAGGACAACATCCTGGTGACCGCGACCGGGGCCGAGAACCTGTCGATCGGCATCCCGCGCACCGCGGACGACGTGGAGGCGTGGCTGCGCGCCGAGGGCTAGGCGTTCGCGTTAGTCCTGGGCCGGATGCTCGGCGAGCGTCTGCTGCGCCTTGGCCGTGAGCTGCGGATCGATGATGATCTGGTAGTTCGACGCGATCACCTGGTGGGTCGACGTGAAGTCTCGACGCCGGCGGTTGATCGCGTAGGTGACGATCCCGAAGATCATTCCGAACCCGGCGCCAATCAGCAGTGCCGCACCGATGGTGGTCAACGACTGAGGAGTCGGCGGGGCGAAGATCGTGAGCACAAGCCCAAAAAAGAGCCCCAGCCACGCGCCACTGGCTGCACCCGCGAGGGCCGCCCGCCCGTAGGTGAGGCGCCCCGTGACGCGCTCCACCGTCTTGAGGTCGTTACCCACGATGCTCAGCTGCTTCACCTCGAAGTCCGCCTTCGAGAGCCGGTCCACCACCGACTGCGCCTCGGCATAGGTGTCGTAGGTACCCAGCACGTCTCCCTTGGGGAGGGTCGGTTGTGGGGTTCCTCGGCGGCCAAAGGTGTTCGGGGTGCTCACGGAGTTCATTGTTCCATGCGGGGTAGGGTTTTACGCGTGAGTACGACGAGAGCATTCGTAGCCCGGCTGGTCGGGTGCTCCGTTTTTGACCCCAATGGAGACCGCGTCGGCAAGGTCCGCGACATCCTTGTGGTCTACCGCGCCCAGGCCGAACCGCGGGTCGTGGGCATGATCGTGGAGGTGCCGGGCAAGCGCCGGGTGTTCCTCTCGATTGGTCGGGTCACCAGCATCGGCTCGGGCCAGATCATCACCACCGGCCTCATCAACCTGCGTCGCTTCGAGCAGCGCGGTGGCGAGATCCGAGTGATGGCGGAGCTGCTGGGTCGCCGAGTGCGACTCGCGGATGGCTCGGGCGACGCCCACATCGAAGACGTCGCCATCGAGGAGGTAGGTCTCGGCGAGTGGGAGATCAGCCAGGTCTTTTTGCGTCGCCCCAAGACGAGCTCTTCCCCCTTCGCCAAGGGTGCCACGCTGTTTGTGCGCTGGGACCAGATCGTCGAGGATGCCCCCACCGGCGAGGCACAATCGGCGACCCAGCTGGTCGCGAGTTACGCCGACCTCCTGCCCGCTGACCTCGCGAGCGCCATGCTCGATCTTCCCGACCAGCGCATGATCGAGGTTGCGGAGGAGCTCTCCGACGATCGCCTCGCGGACGTGCTGGAGGAGATGCCCGAGGCGGAGCAGGTCGACATCCTCGAGCACCTCGACGACGAGCGCGCCGCAGACGTTCTCGACCAGATGCAGCCTGATGACGCGGCCGACCTCATCGCGCACCTCTCCAACGAGCGTGGCGAGGCCCTCCTCGAGCTCATGGAACCCGAGGAGGCCGACGACGTCCGCTTCCTGCTCTCGTACGCACCGGACACCGCCGGTGGACTGATGACCACCGAGCCGATCATCGTGTCGTCAGACGCGACGGTCGCAGAGGGTCTCGCCCTCATCCGCCGCCACGAGCTTGCCCCCGCCCTGGGTGCTGCGATTTGTGTCACGCTGCCGCCCTACGAGCCGCCGACCGGTCGGTTCCTCGGCATGGTGCACTTCCAGCGGATGCTGCGCTACCCGCCCAGCGAACGGCTCGGAACACTGCTCGACCCGAGCCTCGAGCCGGTCCGGGCCGACACCAGCGCGGCCGAGGTGTCGCGCATCCTCGCCAGCTACAACCTTGTCTCGGTTCCCGTTGTTGACGAGAACCACCGCCTCGTCGGGGTGGTGACCATTGACGATGTCCTCGACTACCTGCTGCCGGATGACTGGCGAAGTACGAGCGACGAAACCGAGAGTTTCGACGACACTTCGACCGCAGCAGTCCCGATGAGGGGAAGGAGGACACCGAATGGCACGCGCTAACCGCAACGACACACGACTCGACTCGCCCAAGGGTCTGCGCAGCAACTTCACCCTGTTCCAGAGCCGTGATCGGATGGGCCGGTTCTCGGAGGCCTTTGCCCGAGGGATGGGCACCCCGTGGTTCCTCGTGGGCATGACCGTGATCGTGGTGCTGTGGCTCGGCTACAACACCCTGGCCCCGGAGGATGCCCAGTTTGACCCGCGGCTGACGAACTTCACTTTGCTCACGCTCATCCTGTCGCTGCAGGCGTCGTACGCGGCGCCCATGATCCTGCTTGCGCAGAACCGTCAGGACGACCGCGACCGCGTTCAGATCGAGCAGGACCGCCAGCGGGCCGAGCGCAACCTCAACGACACCGAGTACCTCGCCCGCGAGGTCGTTGCACTCCGCCTCGCGGTGAAGGATCTCGCCAGCAAGGACTTCATTCGCGCCGAGTTGCGTTCCCTGCTCGAGGAGCTCGATCGCGAGAAGGACAAGGACCCGGCGGGGTGACCAGCGAGAGCACCACGGCCGCCATTCGCCAGGCGCTCGCCCGCGTGATCGACCCCGAGATTCGCAAGCCCATCACGGAACTCGACATGGTGGGCGAGGTCTCCGTGACGGATGCGGGCGTGGCATCCGTCGACCTGCGCCTGACGATTGTCGGGTGCCCGGCTGCCGACACCATCGAGCGTGACGTGCGAGCCGCCACCGCGGGCGTCACTGGGGTGACCGACGTCAACGTGCGTGTCGGCGTGATGAGCCGCGAGCAGCGCGAGGCGCTCACCACTCGCCTGCGGGGAACCCGCACCGCCCAGTTTGGAGCCGACTCGCTCACGCGCATCCTGTGTGTCACCAGTGGCAAGGGAGGCGTGGGCAAGTCGACGCTCACGGCAAACCTTGCCGTGGCCCTCGCGGCGCGTGGGCTGTCGGTAGGTGTAGTCGACGCGGATGTCTTTGGGTTCTCGATCCCGGGTCTCCTGGGTATCGCCGGGGCTCGGCCCACCCGGGTGGGCGAGATGATCCTGCCGCCCGTCGCTCACGACGTGAAGGTGATCTCGATTGGGATGTTCACGGAGCCCGGTACTGCGGTGTCGTGGCGCGGGCCGATGCTGCACCGCACGATGCAGCAGTTCCTGACCGACGTGTACTTCGGCGACCTCGACGTGCTGCTGATCGACCTGCCGCCGGGCACGGGCGACGTGGCGATCTCGCTGGGGCAGCTGCTTCCCCAGGCCGAGGTGCTTGTGGTGACAACGCCCCAGGCGGCCGCTGCGGACGTGGCCGAACGCAGCGCGATCGTTGCCCGTCAGACGGGACAGACGGTCACGGGCGTCGTAGAGAACATGGCCGGGCTGCCGCAGGCAGATGGCAGCATCCTTGAGCTGTTTGGTACCGGCGGAGGCGACGCGGTATCCGCGCGTCTGGGGGCTCCCCTGCTGGGGTCGATCCCGCTCAGCGTTGCGCTGCGTGAGGGCGGCGACGCCGGGCTCCCGGTGGTGTTGTCCCACCCGGACGACCCGGCCGCGGCCGCGATCCTGAGCCTCGCCGAGACCCTTGCCACGCAGGGGCGTGGGCTTGTGGGCCGTCGGCTCGGCGTGCGAGTGAACTAGAAGGTGCGGGTAGGCACGCGGCGGTAGCCGTCGCGTGCGACGCTCACGATCGTGCCGGCTACGGCAACAATCGCGAGGGCTGCGATAACAAGCATGTCGATGGTCATGACTCAATTACAGTCCCGTCAACCATGTAGAACAAGCTGATTGTTCTACATGGTATGTGTAGCCTAGCTACATGGATATTCGTCGTCTGGAGCTGCTGCGAGAGCTTGCCGACCGGGGCTCGGTCACGGCCGTCGCGCAAGCGACCCACCGCACCGCATCCGCCGTCTCCCAGCAGCTGAAGATCCTGGAGCGGGAGGCGGGCGTGCCCCTCACCGAGCGCGCCGGTCGGGGCATCGTGCTGACCTCCGCCGGTCGAGCTCTTGCTCGAACCGCCACGGATGTTGCGACTGCCATCGAGCGCGCGGAGGCCCTGTGGGAGGAGTTCCGGTCGCAGCCTCGCGGCGAGGTGACCCTCACGACGTTCCCTTCCGCGGGCCAGATGCTGTTGCCCGGCCTGCTGTCGGCTGTGTCGTGGATGCCCGGACTCACGCTCACCTGCAGTGACTTCGACGCGCTCGTCACCGATATCGCCGACCACACCGCCGATTTTGACGTCGTGATGGCCGACTCCCCCGGCGTACTTCCCGCTTGGACCGAGCGAGGGCTCGCGGTCGTGGAGCTGATGCGGGAGCCGCTCGACGTCGCGCTGCCCGAGGGCCATCCGCTGGGCGCGAAGCGGCAGTTGCGCCCTGCGGACCTGATCGACGAGACGTGGATTGGGGTGCCCGTGGGGCTGCCGTTCGACAGGGTGCTGCGAGGAATTGAGGCGGCCAACGGCTCGCCCGCCCGGGTAGCCCAGCGAATCGCCGACAACGGAATTGTCGAGTCCCTCGTTGCGGCGGGTCACGGCATCGCGATTCTGCCGCGATTCACGACCCGCGACCGGGAGAACGGGCTCATCACCCGTCCGCTCGAGGGGGTGCGGTCATCCCGCCTCATCTCGGCGCTGATGCGACCGGACCGCGCCGAGCGGCCCTCGGTGCGCGCGGTCGTGGATGCTCTGCGCCGCGAAGCCGCGAGGTTCGTCGCGGAGCACGCCGCCTAGCGCGGTACACCGTGGCGAAGGCGGCGCGCCCCTCGCCTTTTTGCCGGCCTTTTACAAAACTAAGGAGATTCCGAGATCCACGCCGAAGCAGCACCACGAAGTCGGGAGT
Organism: Rhodoglobus sp.; assembly: GCA_965279605.1. Lineage (GTDB taxonomy): Bacteria > Actinomycetota > Actinomycetes > Actinomycetales > Microbacteriaceae > Rhodoglobus. The sequence continues at coordinate 16,631 of CBDIIE010000008.1, read as the reverse complement.
GCTGCGTCGGATCTCGCGGAATCTCCTTAGTTTTGGTTCTTGGAGTTGTGGAGAGGGGATGCGCCGCCTAGCGCGGCTCGACCAGCCTGGCCAGAAGCTCCGTGAGAAGGCGCTCGGTGAGGGGCGCGGGTAGGGCGGAGATCAACGCGAGCAACGGAGCGAGGGTGTCTGGCAATTCCCCGCCACCGATACCCACCTGACCCAGGATCGCCCATGCGGTGTCGGAGTCGAGTGGGCCCAGAGCGGCGAGACCCTCGACCAGCCCGGGCGGAAGGGTCGCGAGCACCTGCTCGGCGGTGATCGCCGGGATGCCCCGCACCTCGTTCGCCGCGGCGACCAGGGCCGACGACAGTCCGTCGATCACACTCTCGGTCACGGGCGTGATCGTGAGGTGAGTCGTGTGTGGGAGCACCGTGCCGTCGGACTGCGCCAGGGACGGCTGGAGCTGCAGCTGCCAGCCGTGGGCGCGCGCACGATCCGCCCAGTGGTGTGGGTCAACCCGACGCTCGGCGGGCACCGACTCGTCGGTGGCAACCGCCAGGAGTGGCCCCACGGGTTCGCCCACGACCCGGAGTCCCTCGATCGAGCCAACGATCTCAATCAGGCTCGTTGTGGAGCGCTCGCACGACGCCGCGAGCTCGGCGAACCCGGCGCGCCCGAGGGCATGAGTGATGGCCCAGGCCGCGGCGAGCGGGCCCGCCGACTTTGAGCCGAGCATGGTGGGGTTCACCACGGGGTATCCCGGCCACTGGGTGGTCGCGAAGTACTGCGCGCGCTGCCGGTCACGACCGCGCTGCAGGAGCACGGAGGCACCCTTCGGCGCGTAGCCAAACTTGTGGAGGTCAGCGCTGATGGAGGTCACCCCGGCGACGCGGAAGTCCCAGGCGGGCATCCCCGGCCAAAACGGGAGCACCCAGCCGCCGATGCAGGCATCAACGTGACACGGGATGCCCCGGCTCGCGGCGGCCGTCGCGACGGCCTCGATGGGGTCGAGGGCGGCGTGCGGATAACTCGGAGCCGACACGACCACCAGAGCCACGTCGTCGCCCAGTCGCTCGATAATGACCCGCGGGTCGACTCGACCGTTCGGCAGCACGGGGACCAGGTCGAGGTCGAGGCCAAAGTAGTGGGCGGCCTTCTGGAAGGCGGCGTGCACGGTGACCGGGGCCACGAGGCGCGGGGTGCCGGTGCCTCGATAGGTGTCTCGCGCGGTCTTCACGGCCAGCAGGCAGCTCTCCGTTCCGCCGGTGGTGACACTGCCCACAACCTCGTCATCGCCGCCGAGCAGGTCGCGCGCGAACCCGACCACCTCGCGCTCCATCACCGCAACCGAGGTGAACGTGGTCGGGTCGAGTCCGTTGACGGGCTGGACCGCACGAATGGCTGCCGCCGCGAGCTCGTCGATCTCGGCCAGACCCGAGTCGTAGACGTAGGAGAGCACGTGCCCGCCGTGAGTGGGGGCATCCGCGGCACGCAGCTGCTCGAGGCGCTCGAGAATCTGGCTCGGCTGTTCGGCGAAGATCATCGGTCGATGTCCGCCTTGCGGAGCGGGTACCGCCCGAACGTCACGAGCGAGGCAACGATGATCACCGCGGGGACCACGCTGAAACTCAGGATGATCCCGGCGATCGCCGAACCGGGCTGGACGACCTCCTGGCCGGCAACCGACTCGACGTAGCCGGATGCCGCGAGCACAATCGTCAGGACCGTCGCCCCGAGCGCCATGCCGGTGGTCTCGCCCGCCGTCCACACGCCGCCGAAGGTACCCGCGCTGCCCTCGCCGTGACGGTCCGCGTCGTGCGAGATGACGTCGGGGAGCATCGACATGGGCAACGACTGCATGCCCGCGTAAGCTGCGCCCGCGAGCGCGACCGGCGCGTACAGCCACACGCCCGGGATCCAGAGCTGGAGGGTGATTGAGAGGGCGGCGATGCCAAACAGCGCCGAGGCCACGGCGAACGCCTTCTCCTTGCCAATCCGGCGAGCGATGACCGCCCAGATCGGGGCGAAGACGAGGGCGGGTGCGATGAGCGAGAGGAAGAGCAGGGTCACGCCGTCACCGAGGACCCACCGCGCCACGTACTGGGCGCCCGCGAGCATGAGCCCTGTAGCGAGCCCCTGCAACAGGAAGGTCATCAGCAGAGATCGGAACGGCTGGCTGCGCCGGAGAGCGGCGAGCCCCGCACGATAGTTGTCCGCGATCGAGACGCGGTGCACCTCGGAGGGGGCTCCTCGGGGTGCGACGAACGAGGAGACGAGCATCCCCAGACCAATGACCAGGCCGGCGACGATCGCCATCACGAGATAGCCCAGATGCTCGTCGGCAAAGGCGTCGCGGATCTCGGGGGCTCCCGCACCAAAAAGCAGAATGGCGAACGTCAACACCACCACACGCGCAGAGATCAGGCGAGTGCGGCCGTCATAGTCACCCACCAGCTCTGCGGGCAGCGCGATGTACGGAACCTGAAAGAGGCTAAAGGCCGTGGCGGTCGCCACAAACGCGAACAGGACCCACAGGCCAGACACGAGCGGCGACAGCCCCGCAGGAACCGCGAACGTCAGGATAAAAAACACCGGCAGAAGGATGGCGCCGGCGAGCATGTAGCGGCGGCGGGTACCGTGCAGGGCAAGACTGCGGTCGCTCCTCGCACCGATGACCGGGTCGATGATGACGTCCCACACCTTGGCGGCCGTCACGAGGATGCCAGCCGCGAGCGCTGCTACCCCCAGGGTGTCCGTCAGGTAGTACACGAGGACTAGCCCAGGGAGCGTCGCAAAGCCCCCGGTACCCAACGATCCAATGGCATAGGTCGCGATAGTTCGTGCGCTGAGGGAGCGCTCCTGTGCGGTCATCTCCCTGAGTATAGGGATGCGCGGGAGCGTACAGTTATGGCATGCCCGCTTCCGAACTGACCGGGTCGCTCACCGCGGAGCTCACTGGAGATCTGACCGCGTCGAGTGGCTCCACCACACCCGTGATCGCCCCCTTTACGGGCGAGACCCTGCACGAACTGCCGCTGTCGAGTGCGACCGACGTGGCGGACGCCTACGCCGCCGCACGCGTCGCTCAGGCAGCTTGGCAGGCGGCTGGTCACGCGCATCGCCGTGCGGTTCTGCTGAGGGCCCACGATCTTCTGCTCGAGCAGCGAGACCCCATTCTTGATCTCCTCCAGCTCGAGACCGGCAAAACCCGCGGGCAGGCCTTCGAGGAGGTCTTCCAGGGCGCCAGCGTCACCCGCTACTACGCGGTGAGCGCGCGGAATGTACTCAAGACCCGGGCCCGTCGGGGTGGCATCCCGACGGTCGTCCAGGCGCGCGTGAGCTACCAGCCCAAGGGTGTGGTGGGGGTCATCACGCCGTGGAACTACCCCGTCTCCCTGTCGCTGATGGATGTGATTCCCGCCCTCGCCGCGGGCAATGCGGTTGTGCAGAAGGCCGACAACCAGGGCGCCCTGTCGATCCTCGCGTCCCGACGACCATTCATCGAGGCTGGCGTCCCGGCGGCGCTCTGGGCCGTTGTTGCCGGCCCCGGCGACGAGGTGGGCAACGCCGTGGTGGATGGCGCGGACTACGTCTGCTTCACGGGGTCGACCGCCACCGGCACCAAGGTGGGTGAGCGCGCCGCGGCACGCCTGCACGGCGCATCCCTCGAACTCGGCGGCAAGAACCCACTCATCGTTCTCGACGACGCGAACCCCACCAAGGCGGCGGCCGGTGCGGCCAACGCGGTCGTCTCGGCCATGGGTCAATTGTGTGTCTCGATCGAGCGCATCTATGTTCAGCGTGGCATCGCTCCCGCATTCACGGACGCGCTCGTCGCACGCGTCGGTTCGCTGATCCAGGGACCGGCACTGGACTACACGACGGACATCGGGTCCCTGACGTCGCAGGCGCAGCTTGACCGCGTGAAGGCGCAGCTGGCGGACGCCGTCTCGAAGGGCGCGACCGTCCTGGTTGGTGGGTCGGAGCGTCCTGATCTCGGGCCCTACTTCTTCGAGCCCACCGTGCTCTCCGGAGTCACCGAGGACATGGCGTGTTTTGCGGAAGAAACCTTCGGTCCTCTCGTTGCGATCCACGTGGTCGACACGGTTGACGAGGCCGTGGCGGCCGCGAACTCGTCGGAGTATGGCCTCAACGCGTCGATCTTCACGGGCTCGGTGCAGCGAGGCCGGCAGATTGCCGACCGGATCTCGGCTGGCAGCGTGAACATCAACGAGGGCTACCGCGCCTCGTTCTCGAGCATCGACGCGCCCATGGGTGGGATGAAGCGCTCGGGCCTCGGCCGTCGCAACGGACCCGAGGGCCTGCTGCGTTTTGTTGACTCGCGGACCGTCGGCAACACCACGGGTCTCCTTGCGCTCCCCAGCACGGGAAACGAGGGCCGCAAGCTGATCGCCCCCATGCTGCTGCTGCTGCGCACGCTCAAGGCGATCCGCCGCCGGTAGGCCTTAGGTCGCCTCGGCGTCGAAGGGCGCGCCCTCGGCCTCGCGCAGCTTGCGCTGGCGCTGGTGGTACGCCGACTCGATCGGAGGCTTCACGACCGGCCTCTGCGGCGCCTCGTCGTCCTCGAGAAGTGCGTCACGGATGATCCTGCGCGGGTCGTACTGACGCGGGTCGAGCTTCTTCCAGTCAATGTCGTCAAAGTCGGGGCCCATCTCCTCGCGCATCCGATCCTTGGCACCATTGGCCATGGTGCGCAGCGATCGGACCAGTCGGGCCAGCTGCGAGGCGTAGTAGGGCAGACGCTCCGGGCCCAGCAGAAAGACAGCGATGATCGCGATGATCAGCAACTTGTCAAAGGTCAGGCCGAAGGACACTCGTTCAGGATAGCCCGAGCCGTGCATCCTGCCGTCTACAGTGGGAGCGACCAAGGAGTTCCCCCGACCGTGTCAGACAAACAACTGAGCTGGAAGTACGCCGAAGAGCTCATCATCGAGCCTGAGAACATCGCGCTCGCGCGCCAGCATTCCCTCGAGCTCGGCGTCGACGCCGTGACCCCCGCGATGGGTGCCCAGCTCGCGGTCCTGGCCGCAGCGACGGCCGCGCAGACGATTATCGAGGTCGGCACGGGCGTGGGCGTGAGTGGCCTGTGGCTGTTGTCAGGTAGCCCGGATGCCGTTCTCACGACGATCGACTCGGAAGCCGACCACCACCAGGTGGCCCGCAAGGCGTTTGTCGATGCCGGGATCGCGGCCAACCGTACCCGCCTGATCGGTGGCCGCGCCGGAGACGTTTTGCCACGGATGAACGAGGCCAGCTACGACATCGCGTTTATTGACGCCGACCCGGCAGCCGTCATCGAGTACGTCGAGCATGGCCTGCGTATGGTGCGCCGCGGCGGTACCGTCGTCGTCGCTCACGCGCTGTGGCGCGGCCGCGTGGCCGATCCGGCGCAGCGCGATGACGTGGTCACGAACTTCCGACTGCTCCTCAAGGAGACGTCAACGTCGGACGCCGTGATCAGCGCACTGTCGCCCGTCGGAGACGGACTACTGATGCTCACCAAGGTGAGCGACTAGCGTTACGCGGTCGCAACGACTCCCGCGAGCGCGTCGTGGAGCTCCTTGGCCTCGGCGTCATTGACGGACACCACAAGGCGTCCACCGCCCTCAAGGGGAACACGCACGATGATGAGGCGACCCTCCTTGACAGCCTCCATCGGTCCGTCACCGGTCCTCGGCTTCATGGCTGCCATGAGATGTCCCCTTTCAAATGGATACCTGTCCATTATCGCCGATTACGGGTGGACACTAAAATCGACGCTTCTTAACAGTTCGTTACGGCGGGCTCCAGTCGTAGCCGTCAACCCACCACGCGACGTGAATCCACGCCCACTGGCCGAGGATGAACACCACCACGAGCGCAACGCGGTATACGCGCGAGCGAGGAACCGCCAAGGCACCCAACGCGGGGAACAGGGGCATCAACAACCGGAAGGTGCTCGACTGCGGAAAAAACACCGCGAGCAGGTAGAGGCTGTAGCTGGCCAGCCAGAACCGGATGTCTACCCCGAGCCGACGCACCGGCGGCAGGAACAGGCACACGGCCACCCACACGATGAGCACAACAAGCCCGCCGATCACCAGCCACGCCGGAACCTGCCACCAGTTGGCCCACCACACGGCGGCCTGGAACCAGGGCGTAAACGGAACCAGCTCGGTGTAGCCGATGTAGGAGGCGCGCCACGCCAGCTCGGTGTCGGTGTACGCGGTGAACGACCCGGTCATCCCCCACGCAATCAGCAGCCACGCCACCCCCATCACCGCGCTGAAGAGGCCGGCAACCACCGACGCGACGCGCTCCCCCACCGGGAACTCCTCGCGCCCCGACCGCGCGAGCCACCACCGATGAATCACGTGCAGCAGGAGCGCGAGCGCGAATGCGAGGCCACTGGGCCGGGTGAGCGCCATAACGGCGATGACAGGCAGAAGGAGCCAATACCGGCGGCGCACCAGGAGGTACAGAGCTACGGTCAAGAGGAACGCATGCATCGACTCCGCGTAGGCCACCTGAAGCACGGGCGAGAGGGGTGCGACACAGAACAACACCACCGCGAACAGCGCGGACGACGACGGCAGAACTAGTGCCATGAGCCGATAGAACATCAGGGCCGCGCCGAGCGCGAAGGCGACCGACACGATGACTGCCGCCACCGAAAAGTCCAGCCCCGTCACGAGCATGACCACCCGAACGATCGAGGGGTACGCGGGCATAAACGCCCACGCGTTCTCGCCCACATGACCGTCGTCGGTGAGGGGCAGCTCGGTGGGATAGCCGGCCACCGCGACGATGAAGTACCAGTGACCGTCCCAGATCTTGGCAAAGTCGAAGTAGCCGGGCTGAGCACCTGTCCAGGCGTTGGGGCCTTGCATGCTCGCGTACCAGAGCAACAGTGTGGTGGTCACCACCCGTGACCCGGCGAAGATCACCATGACCTTCGCCCACCACGGTGTCAGGCGATACCTGACCCGCAGGGTGGTGCTCAGGCGCCGCTCAGCCACGCGCGAAGCCCCCGCTCGCAGGCGATGATCTCGTCCACGGCAACCCGTTCGTCGTCGGCGTGGGCGCGCAACGGGTCGCCGGGGCCGTAGTTGACGGCGGGGATGCCCAGGGCCGAGAACCGCGCGACGTCGGTCCACCCGTACTTCGGATGCGCGACGCCACCCACGGCAGCGAGGAACTCCTGCGCGAGCGCCGCATCCAACCCGGGGCGCGCGCCTTCCGCAAGGTCAGTGACCTCGACCTCGAAGCCGGCAAACACCTCGCGCAAATGGGCGATGGCCTGCTCCCCCGACCGGCTCGGCGCGAAGCGGTAGTTGATGCTCACCACCGCCTCGTCGGGAATCACGTTGCCGGCGACTCCACCGGAGATCCCCACGGCGTTGAGCCCCTCGCGGTACACCAGGCCGTCGACCTCGATCTCGGCCGGAACGTAGTTCTTGAGGATGGCGAGGATCTCCGCGGCGTCGTGAATCGCGTTGTGTCCGACCCACGAGCGGGCCGAGTGGGCTCGAACCCCCCGCAGCCGCACGTCGATGCGGGCCGTGCCGTTGCATCCGCCTTCGACGGTCGCGCTCGTGGGCTCGCCCAGGATGGCGAAGTCGCCGGCCAGAAGGTCGGGTCGGGTGCGCGCGAGACGCCCCAGGCCGTTGAGCTCGCTCGCGACCTCCTCGTGGTCGTAAAAAATCCACGTGAGGTCGACGTTCGGGCGCTCCAAGGCGGCCGCGAGCACGAGAGCGACCGCTACCCCCGCCTTCATGTCGACCGTGCCCCGACCCACCAGGTCGTTGCCATCACGGCGAACCGGCAGGTTGTTGTTGACCGGCACGGTGTCGATGTGTCCCGCGATGACCACCCGGCGATCACGCAGCAGCAGGGTGCGCGCCACAACGGCGTCACCGTCACGCGTGACCTCGAGGTGGGGATACACCCGCAGGCTCGCCTCGATCGCGTCCGCGAGCGTGCGCTCATTGCCGGACACCGACTCGATATTGCAGAGATCGACGGTCAGGTCGACGGCAGACTGGCTGAGATCGAGAACGGGGAGGCTGGTATCGGTCACGGGCACCCTGCCAGTTTAAGTAGTCTGGTGGGCATGAGCTCGCGCGACGCATGGGGATACGGTCTGGCCACCGTCGCGCGGGGTCGTGGTGTGCTCGACACGTGGTTCCCCTCGCCCCAATTGGGCGGGCTGCCCGAGGGCACCGAGCCCTACATCGCTCCGGCCGAGTTCGAGGAGCTCACCGGGCCCGACGACCGCCGCAACGTCGACCTCGAGTTCCGCACCGTCACCATCGATCTGGATGCCGCACCGGCCTCCACGCCGGACGCCTACCTGCGGCTGCACCTGCTGAGCCACCTCCTGGTCGCACCCAACACCATCAACCTCGACGGCATCTTCGCCCACCTGCCGATTGTGGTGTGGACGACGGCGGGCCCCGTGCACCCCGACGACTTTGACCGACTGCGCCCCTCGCTCCAGCGAGCCGGGATCGCAGCAACCGGGATCGACAAGTTCCCCCGCCTTCTCGACTACGTCACACCCCCTCGCGTGCGCATTGCGGATGCGTCGCGCGTGCGCCTGGGCGCGCACCTCGCCCCCGGGACCACCGTGATGCACGAGGGGTTCGTCAACTTCAACGCAGGCACCCTGGGCACCTCGATGGTCGAGGGACGGATCTCGCAGGGTGTTGTGGTGGGTGACGGCGCGGACATCGGGGGCGGAGCATCCATCATGGGCACCCTCTCGGGCGGTGGCACGCAGCGAGTCGCCATCGGCGCGCGCGCGCTGCTGGGCGCCAACTCCGGAATTGGAATCTCGATCGGGGACGACACCGTCGTCGAGGCCGGCCTCTACGTGACCGCCGGCACCAAGGTGCGTGTTCTCGACGGCTCGGCCGAGCCACGGAGCGTCAAGGCCGTGGAGTTGAGTGGTGTGCCGAACCTGCTGTTCCGGCGCAACTCGCTCACCGGGGCCGTGGAGGTTTTGCCTCGCTCCGGTACCGGCATCGAGCTCAACAGTGCGTTGCACGCCTAGCCTCGCGCTCGTCTGTGTCTGCCTGACGCTTGCCGCGTGCGCTTCTCCCGACCCGGACGCTCAGCTGATCGCCGGGGCATTTGGTCCGGATCAACCCCTGATACTGAGCAACCTCAGCGTTCCTGACGGGCGGTACGAGGTGTCGGCCGAGGTGGATCTTGTGGTCTCGGGAGTGGTCCAGCCCTTTGACCTCACGTGTCGACTGATCGACACCAGCGGGCAGCTGAACTATGTCGGCGGAGCGATCCTGAGCGTCGCGCACAGCGGCGTGGTGAAGGTGACCTTCACCTCGACCTACGAGCTGCCCGACATCACCCTCGGCCTGCGCTGCTACCCCAGCACCGACGTTGTTCTTGACGTGCTCGTTCGGAGCGCGCGAATCACCACGGAGATGCTCTAGCGGTCGAGTGTGTCGGGTGGTGTGGTCTGGAGGTGCAACAGATCCTCCGCGAGCAGCCGCAGGCGCGCCGGGCGCGCATCCTGGTAGGCCTCGTCATCGGCAATCGACGTTCCCAGCAGTGTTGATGCGAGGGATGACGCGATCTCGTCGAGCGCGGACGCCCGAGCTCGCGCGACGTGCTCCACGACCCACTCCTCGTCGTCGCTGAGCTCGCGCAGTCGGGCCGCGAGGTGACGGGACACGTCCTCGCGTCGAACGAGGGTCTCCGTGTCCACGCTTCGGTAGTCGGAATGGTGCTCGGGGCGCCCACTCCGTTGGCCTGCAGTCTGGCGAGTCTTCGCGATGCGGTCGGCGTCGGCATCCTTCTCGTGGGCGAGGTTCAGCAACTCCTCGCGCACTGCACTCACGTATCGCGCTGTGTCGTAGTCGGCGCCGTCGCGAATCGACTTGACAATGATCAGGTTCTTCACCGCGAGCCGCACTGCTGCGCTGGCGATCAGCACACCCTCGTCCACGAGGTCCTCGACCGGGGTAGGAGGTGTCTCCTCGGGCGCGACGTACGTGCCGAGGTCAAGCTTGCGGCGCTTACGAAACCGCATCATGCCAGTGAGGCTAGCGCGTGGTGGGCCATTCCCGCGCGGGGGCACCCGTGTACAACTGCTGCGGACGACCGATCTTCGTGCGGGGGTCCTCGTTCATCTCCCGCCAGTTGGCGATCCAGCCCGGCAGGCGTCCGATAGCGAACAACACGGTGAACATCCGCGGCGGGAATCCCATGGCCTTGTAGATCACGCCCGTGTAGAAGTCCACGTTCGGGTAGAGCTTGCGCTCGATGAAATAGTCGTCGGCGAGCGCGACACCCTCGAGTTCCTTGGCGATGTCGAGAAGGTCGTCCTGAACGCCGAGCGACTCGAGAACCTCGTCCGCGCTCTCCTTGACGAGCTTGGCGCGGGGGTCAAAGCTCTTGTAGACGCGGTGGCCAAAGCCCATCAGACGGATGCCGTCTTCTTTGTTCTTGACTCGCTCCACGAACTTCTGGACGCCCTCGCCCGAGTCCTTGATCTCCTGGAGCATCTTGAGAACGGCCTCGTTGGCACCACCGTGGAGAGGTCCGTACAGCGCGTTGATGCCCGCGGAGATCGAGGCAAAGATGTTGGCCTCCGTGGAACCCACGAGCCGCACGGTCGACGTCGAGGCGTTCTGCTCGTGGTCCTCGTGCAGGATCAGGAGGCGATCGAGGGCCTTCGAGAGCACGGGGTTCACCTCGTACGGCTCGGCCATCGTGCCGAAGTTCAGCTTCAGGAAGTTGTCGACGAAACTCAGGCTGTTGTCCGGGTAGAGGAACGCCTGGCCGAGGCTCTTTTTGTGCGCATAGGCCGCGATGACGGGGAGCTTCGCCAGCAGGCGGATGGTCGAGATCTCGACCTGCTCCGGGTCATGAACGTTGAGCGAGTCCTCATAGTAGGTGCTGAGGGCGGAGACCGCACTCGAGAGAACCGACATGGGATGCGCGTTGTGAGGCAATGCGTCAAAGAAGCGACGCAGGTCCTCGTGGAGCAGGGTGTGGCGGCGGATCTTCTCGTCAAACTCGGCAAGTTCGCTGGGCGACGGAAGCTCGCCGTGGATGAGCAGCCAGGCGACCTCGAGGAACGTCGAGTTCTTCGCGACATCCTCGATCGCGTACCCGCGATAGCGCAGGATGCCCTGGTCGCCGTCGATGTAGGTGATCTGTGATCGTGTTGACGCGGTGTTCACAAAACCCTGGTCGAGGGTCGTGAAACCGGTCTGCTTCATAAAAGTGGAGATGTCGATCGAGTCATGCCCATCGGTGCCACGCACCACGGGGAACTCTGCGGTACCACCCGGAAAACTCAGGATGGCCTTCTCGGGTTCGGTGTTCGCATCAGTCACGCTTACAGCTTACGGTGCACCCCAGACCACTGTCACACCGGTCAAAAGACCACCGAAGGCGTTGGAGGGAACCAACAGTCAGGAGAGCAACTCGAGGCGTGCGACTGCCTCGGTAATCGCCACATCCGACGCGGTCAGGGCCACTCGAACATGCCGAGCGGGCTCCTCGCCGTAGAAGGCGCCGGGTACCACCAGGATTCCCGCGTCAGCGAGCTCGGCCACCGTCTCCCACGAGTCCTGGCCCTTGGTGACCCACAGGTACAGGCCGGCCTCGCTGTCGTCGATGCGATAGCCCGCCGCCTCGAGCGCAGGCGCCAGGCGTGCTCGACGAGCCCGATAGAGCTCACGCTGGGCGGCCACGTGGGCGTCGTCACCGAGCGCCGTGATCATTGCCGCCTGAACCGGAGCGGGTGGGATCAGCCCGATGTGCTTGCGCACCCCCAGCAACTCGCCGATGAGTTCACTGCATCCCGCAACAAACCCGGCACGGTAACCGGCAAGGTTGGACTGCTTGCTCAGGGAGTACAAGGCCAACACGGACTTGCGGTTACCCGCGATCACCCGCGGGTCAAGAATCGACGGCGTGGGCTCCTGAGTCGACCAGGTGAGCTCCGCGTAGCACTCGTCGCTGGCGACGACGGCACCAAGCTCACGAGCCCGCGCGACCGCGGCTCGCAGCGCGTCGACGTCGAGAACCCGGCCGTCCGGGTTGCCCGGGCTGTTGAGCCACACGAGCTTGGTCTCGGCCGGCCACTCGGCCGGATCATCGGATGCCACGGCGCGCGCCCCGACGAGCGCGGCACCAATCGCGTAGGTCGGGTAGGCGACGCTCGGATGCACCACAACATCACCACGCCCGAGCCCCAGCAGGAGGGGCATCAGGGCCACAAGCTCCTTGGAGCCAATCGTGGGCATCACGTTGGCGACCGACAGGTCATCAACCCCACGACGTCGGGCGTACCAGTCGACGATCGCCTCGCGCAGGGCCTCAGTGCCCGCGGTCTGGGGGTACGCGTGGGCATCGGTTGCCGCGGCGAGCGACTCACGGATTATCGTCGGCGTCGGGTCCACCGGGGAGCCCACGGAGAGGTCAACGAAGCCGTCGGGGTGGGAGCGGGCGCGCTGGGCGTAAGGCACAAGCGCATCCCACGGAAAGTCGGGAAGCTGCAGCGGGGTGCGGGACACGCTAGTGGGCGCCGCCGGCCGCCTCGGCCAGTACAACGGGGTGGTCCTTGTGGATCACGCCGATCTTGGCCGCGCCACCGGGCGAGCCAATCTCGTCGAAGAACTCGACGTTCGCCTTGTAGTAGTCGGCCCACTTGTCGGGCAGGTCGTCCTCGTAGTAGATCGCCTCGACCGGGCACACCGGCTCGCACGCACCACAGTCGACACACTCGTCGGGGTGGATGTACAACATCCGATCGCCCTCGTAGATGCAGTCGACGGGGCATTCGTCGATGCACGCACGATCCTTGAGGTCTACACAGGGCTGTGCGATGACGTACGTCACGGGCGATCAGAACCTTTCGAGGCTGGGGGTTTAATCCTATCCTCGCTGGCGGGGCGTCACTCGCGGCCACGCCAACACGACCGCGGCAATCAGCACGGCCCCGATGGTCCAGGTCACCCCGGCGGGGTTGTCGGGGACAATAATCGAGCCGCCGGCCGACCTCAGGGCGAGCAGCGCAGAGGTGCCGAGGAGGCCCAGCGTCGCGAACCCGGGGATGAGCCTTGTCTCGTACACCAGACGGAGACCCGACAGCAGAGCCGCCGTCACCACGAGCGCGACGATCAGCCCCCACGGCACCACAACTTCTCCAATGGTGATGCTCGCCTGGTGGATGACCGTAAGCACTCCCCCGGCGAACGCGCCCAGGGCGAGGGCGAGGATGCTCGATACCAATCGAGTCGCAAGCCCCACGCGTGCCTGAGGTGGTTGTGTGCGCAGCCGCGCAAATCCCTCGGGGCCCATCACCTCCGGGCCGAGGCCACGCGCCGCGGCGGCGGCGGCCTTGCGTTCAAGGGATGCCGCGTCATCAACCACAACGGTGGCAGCATCGCCCGTGCGCGTCACGTACAGGGGCACTCGCAGTACGTCGGTTGCCCATCGGGCCGCCTCGTGGACACGCTGTCGATCGGGGTCACCGTCGCCCGCGGCGTGGGTCACGACAACCTCCGCGCCCGTGTCGAGGATGACCGCCCCAATGTCCGAGGCGATCTCACCCAGCTCGGCCGTGGCCAGGGCCGAGCCGCTGCCGCTCCCGTCAAACGAGTCCGTGTAGGTGCGGGGCTCCAGCCGCTCCCAGCGAGCGCGTGAGGTACCCAGGAACCGGTGGTCGGTGACGCCCAGCGCGTCGAGAGCAGCGTCAAGCCGTGCCTCATCGCGGCGAGTGCACGTAAGAACGGTCACCGCGGACCCTTCGGCAACAAGCCGCGCAATGGTGGCACCGGCGAGGACGGTCTCGTCACCCGGGTGTGCATGCACGAACAGGACCCGCTGGCCCATCTGATTACCCCTCACGTTTTACTGCTCAGTAGACAGGATACGCGACGAGCGCTAGGGTCATTCGAGTTAGGTTAGCCTTACCAAATCAGAAACTATCGTGCTCGCAAACTTTCTTATCGGCCTTCGTGAGGGTCTAGAGGCCGCGCTCGTGGTCGGCATCGTTCTCGCGTACCTTCGTCGAACCGGCCGACAGGCCCGATCACGACACGTGTGGGCGGGCGTTGCGCTGGCAATCACCCTGTCGCTTGCCCTCGGTGCGATCCTCACCTTCGGAGCCTACGGCCTGAGTTTTGAGGCCCAAGAGATCATCGGCGGCACCCTCTCCATTGTCGCGGTTCGGCTTCATCACCTGGATGATCTTCTGGATGGTGCGCACTGCCGGCAGCATGCGCTCGGAACTTGAGTCGGGCATCGATCGAGTCGAGCAGCGCGGAACCTGGGGGCTCGTCCTGCTGGCGTTCCTCGCGGTGGCTCGCGAGGGCATCGAGACCGCGCTGTTCATCTGGGCCGCTGCCCGGTCATCCGGAGAAAGCCCACTCGCCCTCGTGGGGGCGGTCGTAGGGATCCTTGTCGCCGCCCTGCTCGGCTGGCTGATCTACCGAGGGATGATTCGCCTCAACCTCTCCGTGTTCTTCACGTGGACCGGCGCGGTGTTGATCATTGTTGCCGCCGGTGTTCTCGCCTACGGAATTCACGACCTCCAAGAGGCCCGTGTGCTCCCGGGGCCGTTCCAGCCCGTGCCCGACGGAGTTCCCGACTCTCTATCGTGGCTGTGGGGGTGGGCGTTCTCGGTCGCCCACGTTATTCCGCCCGACAGCGCACTCGCCTCCATCCTCAAGGGCACCATTGGCTTCTCGCCCGAGATGACCTGGCTCGAGGTGATCGTGTGGGTGCTGTACGTCTCCGTCACACTGACCCTCTTCCTCCGCGCCGTCGCAGCGCAGCGCCGCGCTCGACGGGCCACCGCTGCCCCAGTCCCCACTTCCACCGCATCCCCAGGAGAATCATGAAGTCCAGAATCGTGCTGCTTGGCGCGGCAGCAACCATCGCCGTACTCACAGGCTGTGTGCCCAATGGCGGTGTTGGGGCCACCGCCACCACCGTCATCGCCGTGGAAAGCACCGACGACGGATGCACGCCAGAGACGAACTCCGCAGCCAGCGGCACCGTGACCTTCCGCGTCAGCAACGCGGGTACGAGAGTCACCGAGTTCTACGTACTGGGCGAGGACGAGCTGAGCATCGTCGCCGAGGTGGAGAACATCGCGCCCGGGGCATCCCGTGACCTCACCGTTCTGGCTCAGCCCGGCGAGTACTTTACGGTCTGCAAGCCGGGCATGGTGGGCGAGGGCATTGGCCAGGCGCCCTTTACCGTGACCGGGGATGCCGTGAACGTCTCCGCGGACGCCGAGGGCGCCAGGGCGGCGGCCGTGGCCAGCTACACGGCCTACGTCAAGACCCAGGCCGCGGAACTGGTGCCCAAGACCCAGGAGTTCGTGGACGCCTACATCGCCGGCGACGACGAGACAGCACGCCACCTGTTCCCGCTCGTGCGCATCAACTACGAGCGTATTGAGCCGACCGCGTCGCAGTTTGGTGACCTCGACCCCGCGATCGACTACCGCAAGCCCGGGGCCGAGGCTGAGGGACTCGAGTTCACGGGGTTCCACCGCATCGAGATGGACCTGTGGCTCGACGCCGCGGCGGCAAACTACCCGGACGAGACGATTGTGGCGCTCGACACCGCCGGCCGCACGCAGGTCGGCACAAAGCTCGTCGCCGACGTCACCGCCCTGTACGACGAGGTGCACTCGGCGGACTTCAGCCTGAGTGTCAGCGACATCACCAACGGCGCGATTGGCCTCCTGGACGAGGTGCCGCGCCGGACGGCAAACTTCCCGGCGAGGAGAACGAGTTCGCCCACACCGACCTGTACGACTTCTACGCGAACGTCGAGGGCGCGGAGGTGGCCTACCGAGCAGTGCGGGACATTGCTCTCGCTCAGGGCGGGATGGCGAGGCACTTGTCACCGAACTCGACAAGCAGTTCGCCGCGATGAAGGCGCTGCTCTCCACCTACGGCAGTTATGACTCCGGCTTCGTGTTTTACGACACCGTGACGCAGGACGAACGCAACGAGCTCGGTGCCCGACTGAACGCGCTCAGCGAGCCGCTGTCGCAGCTCACACACGCGGTGCTGGAGTTGACCCGACAAAGTGAACCACGCACCCGATACTGAGCGTGTGGACGCGCCCGAGACACCCGCCGGCACTGGAGGTGTCTCGCGGCGTGGCCTGTTTGGGCTCGTGGCGGCCGGAGTGGGTGCGGGTGCCGTGGCCGGTGCGGCAGGCACCCTGGCTCTCGCGCCCACGAGTGCGCCCAGCGCCGATCGGTACCCGTTTTATGGCCCACACCAAGCGGGCATCACCACACCGGCCCAGGATCGCCTCCACTGCGCCGCGTTTGACCTCACCGAGACGGCAACCCGGGACGACCTCGTTGGCCTCCTCCAGGATTGGAGCGCGGCGGCTGCCCGCCTGACCCAAGGTCAGGACGTGTCGGAGGCGGGCGCGGTCGGCGGGCCGGCGCTCTTGCCCCCGGATGACACGGGCGAGGCGCTCGGCCTTCCCGCAAGTGGTCTCACCCTGACGTTCGGCTTTGGCCCGACCCTGTTCAGCACGGCCGAGGGCACGGACCGATTTGGCCTCGCCGACCGACGGCCAGCCGACCTCGCGGAACTCCCGTCGTTTGCCTTTGACCTGCTCGACGACTCCTCGAG
>CBDIIE010000007.1:0-12747 GCA_965279605.1 Rhodoglobus sp. | reverse complement strand
AAGCGTGGTGGGCAGTACAGCGCACACTCCTTCCTTGCGGCGCCGTACGGCATCTACCCCACCGCCGACGGATACCTCGCCCTCGCGATGAACCCCATCCCCACCCTCGGCGACGTGCTGGGGCTCGACCTCTCCGACTACGTCGACCCGGCAACCTGGTGGAGCAAGCGCGAGGAGATCGAGACGGTGCTCGCCGCTCACCTCCTCACGGACACCACCGAGCGCTGGCTCGATCGACTCGATGCCGCCGACGTGTGGGCGGCCCCCGTGCTGAGCCTGCCCGAGCTGGTGAAGCATCCCGGGTTCGCGGCACTGGGCATGAGCCAGACCATCCGCCGTCGTGGGCTCGACGGCACCGACGTTGTGCTCAAGACCACCCGTAGCCCCCTGCGCATCGACGGTCACGCCCTGACCTCGGAGATTGGTGCGCCGCGTCTCGGCGAGCACACCGAGCAGGTTCACCACGACTTCCTCGCCGACCCGTCGCTGGATGCGGTCGGCGCCGACACCACGGGAGGCCCGTCGTGACCGGGCTCCGAGGCCTCACGTGGGATCACCCCCGCGGCCACGACGCGCTGCTCGCCCCGACCCAGGAGTGGATGCAGGCGCATCCGGAAGTCCAGGTCACGTGGGATGCCCGATCACTGGGTGACTTCGGCGATGACTCGCTCGAGGAGCGCGCCCGGCACTACGACCTGCTCGTGATCGACCACCCACACATCCCGGATGCCCACCGCGAAGGCTGGCTCCTGCCGCTCGACGGCACGGGCCACGACCGCCAGATCGCGGAGCTGGCCGCCCACAGTGTCGGGGCCAGCCACGCCAGCTACGAGTTCGCCAGCCACCAGTACGCGCTCGCGATCGACGCGGCCGCGCAGGTGTCCGTCTCCCGGCCCGACCTGGTCGGCGAGTCGGCACCCGAGTCCTGGCCCGAGGTGCACGAGCTCGCACGCCGCGGTCGAGTGCTGTGGCCGCTGAAACCAGTGGATGCGATGGCCAGCCTCGTGACCTTCCTCGGCCAGCAGGGTCACCCGATCGCCGCGGGGCTCTCTCGCGAACCGCTCGAGCGGGCGCTGGATGAGATGCGGGAACTCGCCGCCCTGGTTCCCGCGGCATGCCTCGACGAGAGCCCCATCGATACCGCCGAACGCCTCAGTGGGTCCGACGAGTGGTGGTACTCCCCGCTCGCTTTTGGCTACACCAACTACTCCCGGGTGGGCTTCCGCGGGCACCTCCTGAGGTACCGCGACATCCCCCGATCCGAAGCGACAGGGGTCGGCGGCTCGTGCCTGGGCGGCGCG
Source organism: Rhodoglobus sp. (assembly GCA_965279605.1). Taxonomy (GTDB): domain Bacteria; phylum Actinomycetota; class Actinomycetes; order Actinomycetales; family Microbacteriaceae; genus Rhodoglobus. Next base: position 11,446 of record CBDIIE010000007.1, on the reverse strand, counting down.
GGGATCTCCGTGTCGACGTCGACCGCGCATCCCGAGGCAGCCATCGACCTCGCCTTCTGGCTCGCGGATGCGCGCACCCAGGGCGGGAGCTACTTCGCCTCGGGCGGCCAGCCGGCGAACGCCCTCGCGTGGGAGGACACCACGTGCAACGCGGCGACCCTCGATTTCTTCCGCGGCACGCGTGCGACCCTCGAGCACGCGTCGGTTCGCCCGCAGTGGCCCGGGTGGATGGATGCCCAGCTCACGATCGGCGAGCTGGTCAACCGCCACCTGCGCGGCGACCTCGACGCGCGGCGCGCGATCGACGGCATCCTTGCGGTCGCCGACCGACAGCGGGTGTCGTCGTGACCGAGTACACGAGCACCTACTTCGACGAGTACGTTCCCGGCACGGTGCGCACGTTCGTGGGCCGCACGATCACCGCCGAGGACATCCGCATCCACGCCGACCAGACCGGTGACCACTTTCCGCACCACACGGATGCGGAATGGTGCGCGACCCAGCCGTTTGGCCGGCCGATGGCGCACGGAACACTGGTGCTCTCGGTGGCCGTCGGCATGACGGCGACCGACATCAACCCCGCCTCGATGTCATATGGCTACGACCGGATTCGGTTTGTGCGACCAGTCTTCGTCGACGACACGATCTCGGTTCGCGCCGAGATCACAACCCTTTCGGATCACCGGAAGGCCCCAGAACGGTACGGCCTCGTGGAGGAAGAGCTCCAGGTCGTCAACCAAAACGATGAGGTGGTGCTGGCCTTGGTCCACATCTATCTCGTCGAGAAGTCCGACCCCACAAGTAACAACCCGCGCACCCAAGGAGGCACACAATGAAGTACAAGCCGCTCGCATTTGTTGCGGGCACGATGCTGGCAATCACCAGTCTCTCCGCCTGCAGCGCTCCCGAGCCGAAGGTCTCGCTCGAGCTGCTCACCTGGCATGGCCCCGACTCGTTGACGAACTACTACGAGGGCTACCAGGAGATCATCAACGGGTACCAGGCTCTTCACCCGGATGTTCGTATCACGATCAAGAGCGAAGAGGATGCGTCGTACGGCAGCATCCTCGAGACCGGGTTCGCCGGTGGCACGGCGCCCGACATCATCCAGATGAAGTCGGGTCAGCGCACGACCTTCGCGACGAACCTTCTCGACCTTCGCGAGTACCTCGGCGAGGACAGCCCCTACGCCGGCGACGAGGTCTGGATGGACACGTTCGTTGGTGGAGAGGCCGCCTTCCCGGTGGAGGACAACGGAGTCAACGCGAACTCGATCCTGTTCATCCCGAACGACGGCAACCCCGAGGTGTTCGCGGGCCGCATGTACATCTTCAACAAGCAGATCGTTGAGGATGCCGGACTCGACCCCGAGGAGACCCCGAAGGACTTCAAGGACTTCTTCGAGTGGCTCGAGGCGCTGGACGGTAATGCGGACATCGCGCCGATTGCCGGCTCCAACGACGTTGGTGGCAAGGTCTCGCAGATTGGCTACGGCTTCGGCGAACACTACGCGGACAACTTCTTCGCGGAGCAGTTCAACGACACCGACCTGTCGAACGACCTGTTCTACGACAAGGTCTACGTGCTCACCAACTACACCGGTGGGTCCGAGATGCCGCTGACCGAGCTGCCGTACTACCCGGCGATGTTCGCCCTCATCAAGCAGCACCTGAGCTACTTCCAGGACAGCTGGACGGAGAACTCGCCCGAGACGGAGACCCTGACGTTTGCGAGCGGCAAGGCCGCGCTGATGCAGACAAGCTTCTGGGACTACGGATCGCTCGTGAGTGCGCTGGGCGAGTCCGCCTTCCCGGATGGCTACGGCCTGTTCCAGTTGCCCTACTTCGGTGCCGACACCCTCGACTACGCGGTCGAGCAGGGCTGGATCACCGAGGACGAGGCCGAGGCGGCCGCGCCCTACGCCGTCGACCGTCCGGCAACGGCGAGCGGTGCTGGGCGTCACGAGTACGGCTTCACGGTGAACAATGCCGTGGCCGACGACCCGGAGAAGCTGGCGGCGACCATCGACTTCCTGCAGTACCTGTCGAGCCCCGACGTGCAGAAGAAGTACGTCGAGACCGCCCAGTCGTTCTCGCCCGTGGTGGGCGTGGACGTGGTGGACAGCCTGAAGCCGTTTGTCGTGCCGGAGCCTGAGGGCGGTTACGCCGAGCAGGTGCTCGGATTCACCGTGATCGAGTGGGGCAAGGCCGGCTGGGACGTCACCTTCAACCGGTTCCTCGCGGGTGAGATCACCGCGGAAGAGCTCGTGAAGGAGGTCGCCTACCCGGAGTGGGCGGCAGACATCCCGGACTCGGCAACACTCGCCGCGGCCACCGCGGACGCCCAGGCGCAGCTTGACGCCGCCACGGAAGAGGAGAAGGAAGGCAAGGAACGGGCTCTCGCATACGCGCAGCTCCGTGAAAGCCTGTACAACACCTACTACCACTCCATGACCGGCGACCTGACGGAGCAGCGTTAAGCGTGACCAACCTGGCTGAGAAGAACATCTCCGCCCCGAGCGACGGGGGGCGCCCCACTGCGGGCGTCCCCCTGAGCTTCTGGCGGCGGCTCCAGTGCCTGATCCTGGATCTGGACCCTGACGACGCGCCCGGTCAGGCGCGCAAGCGACTCACCAGTCGCACGAGCATCGTCGGTCTGGTGTTCATCTCCGCCGCCATCATCAGCAACATCATCTTCGACTGGATCCCCACGATCGACGGCTTCGTGCGGTCGTTCTTCACCTGGACCAATCGCAACCCGGAGCTCGTGTTCGTGGGCTTCGACAACTTCAGGCGGGTCTTCGTCGACCCCCAGTTTCACCTTGCCATCGGCAACATGCTGTTTTTCCTCGTTGCCTACCTGATCCTGATGTTCCCGTCGGTGCTCACCGCGGTGGTGCTGTTCCGGGTGCGCGGTGCGCGCCTGCAATACGTGTACCGCGTACTTCTGGTGCTGCCGATGGTGGTGCCCGCCCTCGTCTTCACCCTGCTGTGGATCTTTATCCTCGGGTACGACTTTGGGGCGATCAACACCCTGCTCGCCGACCTCGGCTTCGACCGGGTGCAGTTCCTGGGCGACCCCAACCTGATCAAGTGGACGATCCTGCTCACGGGCATCCCGTTTGTCACCGCCAACTCGGTGCTCATCTACCTCGGTGGCATCAACGCGATCGGCGACGAGGTGTGGGATGCCGCCAAGCTCGACGGCGTCGGACCCATCCGCAAGTTCTTCGAGCTCGAGTTCCCGCTCATCATCGGGCAGTTCCGCCTCAACATCATCGGCGTGATTGGGGCGGCGATCACGACCTATGCCGTGCAGCTGGTCTTCTACAACCCCTCCGTGCACAACGGCATCATCACGCCGGGGCTGCTCATGTACTTCAAGGCGTTCCCGAACACGGGTGCCCCCGACTACGGCTACGCCTATGCGCTGGGCCTCATCCTGTTTGTCGTCGCCCTGACGCTGTCGCTCACGGCTCTCAAGCTGCTCAAGAACCGGGACTGATCATGACCACCATCACCTCCCCACGCCGTCGCCGTCGCGTGCGCTTCGAGTCGGCGGGCATCTTCAAGAACCTCTTTATGGTGGCCATCATCCTGATGCTGCTGTTCCCGCTCTACCTGACGATCATCGGCTCGTTTAAGGATCTGCAGCAGATCCTCGACAACTTCTTTGTGCCCACGTTCCCGCTGCACTTCGAGAACTGGGCGAAGGCGTTCACCTACATCGCGCCCTACTACGTGAACACGGCGTTGTACGCGGCGCTCAGCGTGGTGCTTACGGTGGGGGCGGCGACGGTCGCGGGCTATGCGTTCAGCGTGCTGCGGTTCCCGCTCAGGCGGCCACTCTTTTTGCTCCTGTTCGCCAAGATGTTTATGCCCGGCGTGATGGCCCTGGTGCCCTCATTTGTGCTGGCGGTCAACCTGGGGCTCCTCAACACTCCCTTTGTTATCGCGTTGTTTTGTATGGGCACGTCGCAGCCGTTCTGGGTGTTTGTCATGAAGACGTTTGTTGATGGGCAACCCCGCGAGCTGTTCGAGGCGATGCGGATGGATGGCGCGAGCGAGATCCGCATCTTCTGGCACCTTGCGCTTCCGCTGCTGCGCCCCATGGTCGCGCTGATGTCGCTCAACGTGGTGCTCTTCATCTGGAACGACTTCATCTGGCCGCTGGTCACGCTCACCGACCCGGCAATGCGCACGATCACGGTCGGCATCTACAAGCTGTCGTCGGCCGCGGGCCTCGACTACGGCATGATGCTCGCCGGGTACGCGCTCGCCGCGCTGCCGCTGCTCATCGCGTTCTTCATCTCGATGCGGTTCTTTGTCAGTGGCCTGACCGCGGGCGCGGTGAAGCTGTGATCGGAACGACCGCCCAGACCCCGTTCCTGCTCGATGACGTGGATGGCCTGCGCGAGCGGCTGCTCTCGCTCGGGCCACAGGACGGCCGGCGCTTCGAACTGTGGCGGATGGTTCGCGACAGTGCGCGGCGTGCCCCGAGCGACTTTGGGTGGTTTGTGCCGTTTGTCGCCGTGATCACGCGGGAACCGGACGACATCGAGCGGGCTCGGGGCATCATCTTCGACTACCTCGCCAAACTCGAGCCCATGTCGTTCTCGACGGGCCTGCAGTTTCACTTCTGGTGCTTCGCGTTCCCCCACGCCAAGGTGTCGCTGTACTTCCAGTGGTTGTGCAGCGTCGGGGCGTTTAGTGCCGAGGAGACCCGCGAGATCTCGGAGAAGCTCGTCAGCTACCACTTCGTCAACTTCTACTACGGCATGCGCGACAAGCCCGAGCCGGAGTGTGTCGACAACCAGGCGCTCTCGTTGTGCCTGTCGACGACTCTCGTGGGGTACCTCTTCTCGCGGGGTCCGCAGCCCTCCCGAATGGCAGAGATTATGCTGCGGGATGGCCTGCGCCGGCTCCCCGGGATGCTCGCCGACATGCCACAGAGTGGGTACACGGGCGAGGGCAGCGACTACATGAACTGTGTGGTCGGGCCGGCCGTGCCGCTTGCCGTCGAGGTGCTGGAACGTGTCGGTGGCTTCCACGACGTGCTTGAGGTGCCCATCGAGCCGGGCGGGGCGAAGCCCGTCAACGTGCTGCGGGTGGTCGCCCACTCGTTTATGCCCGGGGGCCTGATGCTCCCGTGGGACAACTACGGCTACCAGTTCGGCATGCGCTCGACCCTGGCCTACGGTGCGCGGCGCACGGGCGAGGACCTGTTTTATGAGGTGCTCGACAACGAGGTCATCTGGACGTACGACATTGGTATTGGATGGGCCTACGACGATCTGGTCTGGACCCTCATCTGGTGGCCGGCCCGGGCATCCGACACCACCGGCGACCCGTCGTGGCGCAACTGGTACGAGGAGTCGGTGGGGGCCGCCTTCGCGAGCGCCGACGGCGACCGGTACGTCATGCAGATGTGGGACGAATCGGAGCCGAACATCCCCACCCGGTCGCACGTGAACCCCAACGCCGTGCTCTTTAACGGCTTCCGCACGCCAATCTCGGCCGACGGCTCGCCCACCGAGGGCGCCGAGCACCGCTTCCAGTTCGCCGACACGTGGCGTGAGGTGAGCTTCCTCGCCATCGACACCGAGAGTCGCTACAACTACGGCGACGGTACAGCAGGTGCTCACTCGGTGGTGCTCATCGACGGCACCGAGGGGATGCGCGCGCACTCCGACTACGCACAGACGGCGGCCACGGCGCACGACCCCCAGCGCCAGTGGGTGTGGGCCGATGTCACCCCGATCTATCGGGAGAACTTCGCCGACATCACCGAGGTTTCCCGTCGCACGCAGTTGCACCACGACCGACTCGTGACCATCGTCGACCGCGTTCGAGCAGGAGCCGACCATCGGGTCACGTCCCGTTTTGTGTTCCGGCCCGAGGCGGAGACCATCCCCGGCGGCGTGCGGGTGCGCACACCCGAGGGCGTGACGCTCCAGCTGGTGGATACCTCGGCCTCAACGAGTGTGTCGATCGAGGAGGCGGCCCACGTTCCGGCCAAACCCGACGACCGCAGCATCCTCGTGGACTTCTCCTCCACGGGAAGCGAAGTCGAGCGGGTGTTTGTGGGCCTGATCTCGCGCGATCTCGCCACGGTCGAGCGTGTGGGGGATGCCGCGGTGATCCCCGACCACGACCACGACCTGACATGGCTGGACGCCCGCGACGCCCTCGAGACCACCCCGTGGCGGGTGCCGATGCAGCTGCCCGCTTACCAGGAGGCCGAGCTGCCCAACGCGACTCGCTGGTGGTACCGCGCGGTCATCGACAAGCGCACCGGGCCCGCCTGGCTGCAGCTGCCGGTGGGGATGCACAACCCCGAGCTCCACGTCGACTCGGAGTTCGTTGACCTCTCGCCGTTCCGCGTCTCGCGGGAACTGATCGCGCCGCGGGTGCGGCTGCCCGAGCGACTGGATGACACCACCACCGTCGAGGTGATCCTGCGGGTCGACGTGCCCCGGGGCCACTACGACGGCGAGGGCTGGGGAACCATCGGAATGACGGGTGGGATGGCCGTGGCTTACCCCGTCGAGGAGGAACGTATCGAGTCTGTGCAGTGGGAGGGCGAGCAGCTGCGGGTCGAGACGACAGTCGATACCTACCTCCTTGATGTCGAGCGGGGCGAGGGGGCGACACGATGATCTCCGAGTACGACCTGATGGAGCTGGTCCTCGGTGACCCCGAGGCCCTTGCGCAGCACTGGAACGACGACCGGTGGCGGGTCCGCTACGCGGCGGCCGTTGCGATGGGCGAGACGGGCGACCCGCGCTGGTTGCCCGAGTTGCACCGACTGCTCGTCATCGAGGACGGCCGTGACCTGTACTCCCAGCCGCGCGTGATGGGGTTTGTGGGCAGCTTCGACGACACCCGGATGGCGGAGCAGCTCATCCGCACGGAGGCGATCTTCGACCGCGAGTACTCGCCCGAGGCGCTCGATGCGTGGGCCTGCCGCGGTCGGGTGAAGCAGGCCTGCCTGTTGGCGGTGCACACGATCGGCGAGGTCAGCGATGATCTCCTCGTGAGCATCTACCGCGCACTCGAGGACCCAGACGAGGACTTTGTGGTCAAGACGGCCGCGGCAAAGGCGCTGGCCCGCGTGGGTGATCGGGAGAGCATCCCGTACCTCACGCGCGCGGTCGCGCTCGACGAGTGGTGCCTGCGAGTGGAAGCAACCAAGGCCCTGCGTGCCCTGGGAGAGGACGTGGCATGACACAGCTGACCATCGCGATCGGGTCGACGTACTCCCTACCCGGGGATGTCGCGGGAAACCTCGCGCAGATCGCCCACTTTGCCTCCCTCGCTCACGCCGAGGGCGCGGACGTGCTGCTCACGCCCGAGATGAGTGCGAGCGGGTACGGCGGCTACCCCGAGGTGCTCGCCACCGCCGAGGTCGCAGGTCACGGGCCGATTTACACGGCGCTCGCCGAGATGGCGCGGCGCGAGGAGCTTGTGATTCTCGCGGGCTTCGTTGAACTCGACGGGGAGCACCGCTACCTCGCGCACTACGCCGTGTGGCCGGACGGCCACTTCTCCGTGCAACGCAAGCACCGGGTGACACCGCGGGAGGCCCCGCTCGAGCCCAGCGTCGAACTGTACTTCGACGACACCGAGGAGATTGGTCACGTGCCTGAAGGTGCCGAGCGATTCACCGTGCTCGAGATCGGCGAGGCGCGAGCCGCCGTCGTGATTTGTGCCGACCTCGGCGTGCGCGGACTCGACGACATTCTCGCGAGGCTGGGTGTCGACCTGATGCTCCTGCCGACCGCCGCCGGAGGTACTCGCGAAGACGTCGCCACCCCACACGACGTCGCAGGTCCAGGGCTGGATGCCTATGTCGAGCGAGCGTCTGGCCATCTGTTCCCCGCGAGTGCGGTGCGCTCATCCGTGCACAACAACCGCGCCTTTGCCGCCGTTAACATGACCGGATTCGACGGGCGCGAGTTTTATCACGGGGGCAGCGGCTCGATCGTTGACCCCTCGGGAAGCGTCGAGGCGATCATCCCCGGCTCACCGATCCTCGGTCGGCAGCATCCTCGCCTGGTCGTGGGCACGGTCGAGCTTCCCGCACGGCGGCCCGTCGTATGAGCGACTTCTACACCCCGGCCCAGCTCCACGACCGGGGAACCCAGCGCACCTTCGACGGAACTCACACGCAGGTCGCGTTCCTGCTCGGAGGCATCGGCACCGGCAACGTGTCGGTGGGCTCGCGCGGCGAACTCAAGGACTGGGAGATCTTTGGGACGCCAGGCAAGGGCAACTTCATCCCCAACACCTTCTTTGCGATCCGGGTGCAGGAACCCGGGCGCGATGCCCAGGCGCTTGTTCTGGAGTCGCGGCTGCAACCGCCGTTTGCGAAGGCGCGGGGGTTTGTTGACCACGAGGTGGCCGGGCTCCCCCGGTTCGCTGAGTCGCGGTGTGTGGGCGAGTATCCGTTCTTTACGGTGGACCTCATCGACGAGACTGTTCCCGTGGACGTGACGATGGAGTCGTTTACCCCCTTTGTGCCGCTCAACGCCGACGATTCGGCGCTGCCCACGGCCCTCCTGCGGTACACGGTCACCAACACCGCCGATCACCCCATCGACGTGTCGGTCGTGGGGTCACTGGGCAACGTGACCTCGCTCGTCGACTACCACCACCACACGTGGAACAACTACGACAGCGCGAGTGAGAACGTCAACGAGTACCACGACGACGGTGTGCTGCGTGGACTGTTCTTCCACCCCAAGGACCTCGCCGAGGATCGCCTTCACTACGGCACGATGTCGCTCACCACCACCGACGACCGGGTCTCGCACAAGCGCAGCTGGCTGCGCGGGGGCTGGTGGGATGGCCTCCAGGACCTCTGGGACGACTTCCGTGACGACGGCCGACTCGAGCCCGAGTCGGAGTACGTGCAGCGCGACGGCACCGACTTTCTGCACGACGACCAGACGGGGTCACTGGCGATCGAGCATCCCCTCGCCCCGGGCGAAAGCCACACTTTTGAGTTCCAGATCAGCTGGAACTTTCCCAACCGCGTTCGGTCGTGGAGCAGGCGGATGTACGACACCGACGTTCGGGGAACCGCCAAGGACCACGACCACCTGCCGGAGGGGGAGTACCCGACAGTGCGCCAGCGCACCGCACGATTCGCGGATGCCTGGGCCGTGGCGCGATACACGATCGACAACCTTGCTCGGCTCGAGGGCCACTCGCGCGACTTCCGTCGGGCGCTGTTTGGCTCGACGCTGCCCTGGTACGTGATCGACGCGATCGCCGCGACCATCACGGTCATCCGCAGCCCCACGTGCATCTGGCTCGAGGATGGCCGATTCCTCGCGTGGGAGGGATGCTTCGACGAGGAGGGATGCTGCGAGGGCACGTGCACCCACGTCTGGAACTACGCCCAGACGGTCGCGTACCTGTTCCCGGAGCTCGAGCGCGCGATGCGGCGCGCCGAGTACCTCGTCGAAACAGACCCCGACGGCAAGATGAACTTCCGCACCTATCGTGCGTGGGGCATGCCGGGGCACGACCACGCACCCGCGGCGGACGGCCAGCTCGGCACCCTCGTGCGCCTGTACCGCGAGTGGCGACTCTCGGGCGATGACGAGTTTCTCGCCGAGGTGTGGCCCGCCGCCCAGAGCACCCTCGAGTTCGCCTTCGAACGCTGGGACTCCGACGGCGACGCCGTGCTCGACCGTGACCAGTTCAATACCTACGACATCTCGTTCCAGGGCCCCAACTCGATGATCAACTCCGTGTTCCTGGCGGCGCTGCGGGCGGGCGGGGAGCTGGCACGACACAGCGGTGACACAGCGAGCGCGGACCGGTACCGGGAGGCGTTCGAGCGGGGCCGGGATCGAATGGACGAGCTGCTGTGGGGTGGCGAGTACTACATCCAGTCGATCGACGACGTGGACTCGTACCGCTATCAGTACGGTCGTGGATGCCTCGCCGACCAGGTGTTTGGTCAGACCCTCGCGCACGTCGCCGGGCTCGGGTACGTCTTGCCGCGCGAGCACGTGTCCGCCGCCGTGAAGGCGGTCTTCGACAACAACTTCCTGCGCACGGCGGTGAACCACCACAACGCACAACGCACCTACCTGCTGAATGACGAGGCGGGCCTGGTGTTGTGCTCGTGGCCGGAGGGGGGACGCCCCAAGCTGCCCTTCCCCTACGCCGACGAGGTGTGGACGGGCATCGAGTACCAGGTCGCGACCCACCTGATCTTCGAGGGGCACGTCGACGAGGGACTCACCCTCGTACGCGCGGTCCGCGAGCGCCACGACGGCGTGCGTCGCAACCCGTGGAACGAGGTCGAGTGTGGGCACCACTACGCGCGCTCGCTCGCCAGCTACGGGGTGCTCGTTGCGCTCTCCGGGTTCGAGTGTGACCTGCCACGGGGTCGGATGTCGTTTGACCCCCGTGTCGCAGCCAACGACTTCCAGTGCTTCTTCGCGGCGGGCACCGGGTGGGGGATCTATCACCGTCGAGTTGACGCGGACGGCACCGTCGTCGAGGAGGTCGAGGTGCTCGGGGGCACCCTGGACGGGATCGAGCTCGAACCCCATGGGTGACACACGACTGAGGGTCGTTGTTGTGGGGGTCAACTTCGGCGTGTGGCTCATCGAGCACGAGCTGCTCGAAGGCCCGGGCGCCGACTCGTGCGAACTGGTCGGCGTGTGTGACCTCGACCTCGTCAAGGCACGTGAGGTCGGCGAGCGGTTTGGGGTGCCCGCCTACGAGGACTACGACGCGGTGCTCGCCGACCGCTCCGTCGATGCCGTGGTGCTGATGGTGGGCCCCGCCGGGCGCGCGGCCCTCGTCGAGCGAGCCGTGCTCGCCGGCAAGCCGGTCATGACCACCAAGCCGTTCGAGACGTCATCCGCGGATGCCCGGCGCGCGTTATCCGCGGCCGCGAGTGTGGGCATCCCCGTGTTTATGAACTCGCCGGCGCCCACGCCGTCGATGGACATCCGGGTAATCGAGGAGTGGATCGCCACGTACGACCTCGGGCGTCCCGTCGGGTACAGGGCGAGCACGTGGTGTTCGTACCGCGAGGTGGCGGACGGGAGCTGGTACGACGACCCCCTTCGCGCACCCGTGGCACCCATCACCCGCTTGGGCGTCTACCTTCTCGCCGACGTGTGCCGCCTGATGCCCCCGATCGCCCAGGTGCAGGTTGCCGAGTCGCGCCTGTTCACTGGGCGACCCACAAGCGACAACGCCGTCGTGCTCGTCACCCACACCGACGGAACCCTCGGCACCGTCTTCTCGTCGTTCTGCATCGACGACGGCCAGCCCTATCAGCTCTCCCTCGAGCTGAACTACGAGCGCGGCACGATTTACCGCAGCGTGGGCCCGGCAACGCTCGGCGAGGTCGAGCTGAGCCTCTCGGCGATGGTCACCGGGGAGCGTGTGATCGAGCGCCGCACGGTCGCCCG
>CBDIIE010000006.1:0-32643 GCA_965279605.1 Rhodoglobus sp. | reverse complement strand
TTCACCACCAGTTCGCCGAGGCCACCTCGAGTGCATACGCGATCTCGAAGGCGGGCCTGGTTGCCGCGACCAAGGCCCTCGCCGTCGAGCTCGCGCCGGACGGCATCCTCGTCAACTCGATCGCCCCCGGATTTATCGACACACCCATGGCGGTCTTGGCCGACGGAACCAACGAACACGACAGCGAGCACTTCCGCACCGTGTACGTCGAGCACGGCAAACTCCCCCTGGGTCGACCCGGAACCCCGGCCGAGGTCGCCTCGGCCGCACAATTCCTGCTCTCGCCCGAGAACGGGTACATCACCGGCCACGTTCTTGTGGTCGACGGCGGAATGACGGCGACCTTCTGATGGGCACCGCGACTCACCTCTTCCACTTCGGAGCCCCTACCCGGGGACCGCAGAACAGTGCCACGTGTGCGCGCCCAACGGCGGGCGCTCGCTCACGGCGCTTACCCCTGTCGCACCGCATCCTGCGGTCGACACTTTCGAATGAAAGGACACAGCAATGAAGAAGAGAAGCATCATCGCCGCGGTCGCGGCGATGGGTCTTGTCACCGGCCTCGTGGCCTGTGCCCCCGCCGAGGAATCCGGACCAGTTGAACTGCTGATCTGGGACACCGGTCTTCTCGCGAAGACCAACGAGGACGGAACTGCCGCCGACAACTCGTTCCTGGACGCGGCTGTTGCCCTCTACGAGGAGGAGAACCCGAACGTCACGATCAAGATCCAGCAGCAGGGTGGCGACATCAGCACCAACGCCGCTCAGTTCGAGGCTGCCTCGATCGCGGGTAACGGTCCCGATATTCGTATCCAGTTCACCGGCGGACCGACGCTCTCGTTCTCGGATTTCTTCCTGGACCTGAGCGACACCTTCAGCGAGGACGTGCGCAACGACCTCACCGGGTGGAACACCGTGCAGGAGGACTACAACCCTGACGGCGCGCTCTACGGCCTCCCCTACGGATCGGGCACCTACTTCACGGTCTTCGTGAACCACGACCTGGTCGAGGCTGCTGGCATGGACCCCAACTACGTCCCCGAGACGTGGGAGGACATGCTCGCCATGGGTGCCGAGTACAAGGAGAAGTCGGGCGGACAGAACCCGTTCTGGGTCGCCAACCTTGAGGGCTACGTCGGCGCCTGGGTGATCGGCGCACTCGCCGGTGGCGAGCTCGGACCGGACGGATTCACCGCCCAGTACCGTGGCGACGCTCCGATCGACTCCCCGGAGATGATCAAGGCCTACCAGGCCTGGGCCGACTTCTACGCAAGCGGACTCACCAACCCTGACGCTGGCGAGGTCTCCAACGGTGACTCCACCGCGGGCTACCTCCAGGGCAAGGGTGCCTACTACATCGTGGGCATGTGGGAGGACGTCAACATGTACGAGGCGTTCGGCGACCGCGTGAGCTCCTTCTTCATCCCGGTCCTCGACGGTGCGAAGTACCCGTCGGTTGCCGCGGGTGGACCCGTGCAGGCCCTCTCGATCACCAACTACTCGAAGCATCAGGAAGAGGCCAAGGACTTCCTGCGGTTCCTCGCGCAGCCGGAGATCCAGGACATGTACGTGGAGATGACGCAGGTCGAGCCGTCGAACAGCCGCTCGGCTGACCCTTCGGTGATCCAGAACCCGCTGCTGCAGGCGCAGGCCGCCGAGCTGCAGGAGGTCGGGGACCTGATCTACCCGTTCGACAACGTCATGCCGCAGGCCGTTATTGACCTGTTCTACCGCGTGAACGCCTCGGTGTTCCTCGGTACCACAACGCCCGAGGATGCAGTGGCCCAGCTGCAGACAGCGTTCGACTCGGCTCAGTAATGACGTCAGTCAGTACTACCCCGTTGGTCGCGGGGGTCGCGCAAGCGGCTCCCGCGGCCGGCGGGCCGCGCAAGCGCGGCTCGCTTAACCGCCGAAACAAGATCGTTGGTCTCGCCGCGGTTCTACCCGCGTTTGTGATCGTGGTCGGCTTCATGATCTACCCGGTCCTGTTTGCCCTCTTTATCTCCTTCAATCGGTCGAACGGCATCTCGTTCGAGTGGGTTGGTCTCGACAACTACATCCGGCTCCTCACGGACCCGCTTGTGCACGGTGTTTTTCTCACGAACCTCAAGTTCCTGATCTCCGTGCCACTGGTGATCTTCGTCGCCATCATCGTGTCGGTGCTCCTCTTTGAGCGCGTGCGTGGGTGGAAGTTCTACCGCATCATTTACTTCCTGCCGAACGTGCTCTCCGCAGTCGTCGTCGGCATCATGTTCAAGCAGATCTTCGGCTACTACGGCGTGGTGAACGAGCTCATCGCGTGGACGGGCGCGGAGCGCATCCAGTTCTTCACCACGGGCAACCTGGCGATCGCGGTCATCATCCTCGCGTTGATCTGGTCCGGGTTCGGATACCAGTCCCTGCTCCTGCTGAGTGGTCTCACCGCAATCGAGCCCTCAGTGTTCGAGGCGGCGGCGCTTGATGGTGCCGGATGGTGGAAGCGGCTCTGGTACATCACGCTTCCCAACATCCGTCGGGTTCTGGGGTTCGTATTTATCATCAACGTGCTCTACACCTTCACGTCGCTGTTCGGATTCATCTACGTGATGACGGCCGGTGGCCCGGGCTACGAGACCACCACTGTCGACTACCTCGTCTACCTCAAGGCGTTCGAGACCGGCAACAAGGGACCGGGTGCCGCGCTCGCCGTGCTCCTGTTCATCTTCATCGGAATCCTGACCGTGATCCAGGCCCGACTTTTCCGGATCCAGGAGGAGGACTGACCATGAGTGACGAAACCAGTCCTACCCTCAACGCGAAGTCGCGCTGGCCTATCGTTGTTGTGCTGGCGCTGCTTGCGGCGTCGATCATCTACCCGTTCTTCTTCCTGATCACGTCCTCGTTGCGCAGCAACCAGGACTACCTGATGAATCCGCTTGGGCTACCGACCGAGTGGACCATCCAGAACTTCCTGGTGATCTGGAACGACTACGGTGCTGGGCGCGCATTCCTCAACAGCCTTTTTGTTGTTGTGACGGCGCTCTCGATCGAGCTCGTCATCGCGATCCTCGCGGGCTACGCGATGGCCAAGTACCCGGTTCCTGGCAAGAAACTCATCACGGCGTCATTCGTCTCGGTGATGCTTATCCCGAGCCAGGTGCTGATCCTGCCGATCTACCTCATGCTCTCGAGGCTGGGGTTGGTGGGGGACTTCCCGGGTCTGATGCTCGTGTACATCGCGACGGGCTTGCCCTTCGCCGTGTTCTTCCTGTCGGTGTCATTCCGGGCGATCCCCAACGAGGTTCTCGAGGCGGCACGGATCGACGGTGCCGGATTCTTCCGCACGTTGTGGTCCGTGGTGTTCCCCATGGGGGCGGCGGGTATCGCAACCATCGCAGTGCTTCAGTTCCTCGGCATGTGGAACGAGCTGCTGTTTGCGATCATCCTGCTGCCTGATGACTCCAAGACACTGCTGACGCCAGCGCTCGCGCAGATCGGTGACCGGTTCCTCAACGACCAGCCCCTCGTCTCGGCTGGCCTGCTGCTGACCGCATCGATGCCGCTCCTGCTCCTCGCGTTCGCCTCGCGGTACATCATGCGAGGCATCGCGGCGGGAGTCAGCCGGTAGTGCCCTCGTATCGCCTCGTCCCGACCGACCGTTTTGTGTTTGGGTCGTTCGTCGACTGCAACATGGCCTCGGCGTGGGTGGGCGACCGATTCCGGATCTTCCCCGGCAAGTACGGGGAAGATCCGGTCTGGGGGCCGGCGAACGAACTGATGTACGCGGACGGCGCGAATCCGGACGAGGCGTTTCTCACCCCGCACGACGGATTCACCCGGCCCCGGATGCCCGCCAACGCGCCGCCCGGAACCCCCGGCCTGCACGGGGCGGTGTGGTTCGAGACCGTGTACCAGTCCCCGAAGGACCCCACGGGGCGGACCCTCTACGCGCTGTACCACAACGAGAACTACCCCTCCACGCTGCCCTTCTCGCCCACCACGGGCGAGGGCTACCGCGACCAGGACTGGCCACCCGGGCTGCAGGGCGAGTCCTCGATCCAAGCGGTTCCCCGCATCGGCATCATGCGCTCGATCGACGGTGGCGTGAGCTGGAGCGATCGGGGCGTCATCCTCGAGGATCGTGACGCGCGGATGATCCGCACTCCCCACAACCTCAACAACACGTTCCCCGGGGGTGTGGGGGATCCGTCGGCGGTCGCCAATGGGGACCACCTCTACGTGTTTTTTGGGGAGTACGCCTACCCGGCCGACTGGAGCGCCGAGCACCACGACCCAGCCTTGGAGGCAGAGGGACAGTGCATCAGTGTGGCGCGCATCCCGCTGGCCGATCTCGACGACCCCGTGGGGCGCGCGCGACGGTGGGATGGTGTGGGGTTCATTGCGCCGCCGGACGGCGTGGGCCGGCCCATCCGTTCCCTCCAGATTTCCGCTGACTTGGGCGGCGGCGCCGTCTCGGCGGGCGACCGCCAGTTCTACTGGGGGCCGTCCGTCAGCTGGAACGAGTACCTCGAGTGTTGGGTCATGCTCATGGGGCGTGTCGACGCGGGCTACTGGGTGGGCGACAGCGTGTTCATCTCGTTTAACCCGCACCACGATCTCTCCGACGGCCACAACGCGCAGGACTGGTCGACACCCGAGCTGCTGCTGCGCCGAGAAGGACGCACCCTCTGGTACCCGTCACTTCAGCCGCTGAACACCCCCGAAGACGTGGATGCCCGCCGCACGAGTCTGCGGATCGGCAAACGCGCACGTCTCTTCGTGAAGGACATCGGACCGAACGAGTACTACGGCAGCGACTACATCATCGAGTTCGAGCGCAACTAACTCGCGGTGGAGGAGAGCCGCGCTACTCGAACCAGCCGCGCAGCGCCATCGGCGCGTCGAGGGTGGTGGGCGGCAGGGTGGGCATGGCCCAGCGGATGCCGTTGGCGAGCACTCGGTGGATGTCCGGGTGGTGGTACACCGGGTACTCCTGATCGCCGGGCGAGAAGTAGAAGATCTTGCCAAGCCCCCGCGTGAACGTCGCACCCGAGCGGAACACCTCGCCACCGGAGAACGACGAGATGAAGATCAGGTCGTCGGGCTCCGGAATGTCGAAGTGCTCGCCGTACATCTCCTGGCCCTCGATGATGATCGGGCTGGGAACACCCGCGGCGATCGGGTGGGTGGGGTTCACCGTCCACACCAGCTCGCGATCGTTGTCATTGCGCCACTTGAGCGAGCACGTGGTTCCCATGAGGCGCTTGAACGGCTTGGAGTAGTGAGCCGAGTGCAGCGGCAGGAACCCCATGCCCTCGTGGACGCGCGCAATCACCGCGTCGACGACCGCGTCATCCACCCGGTCGTGCGCCTCGTGGCCCCACCACAGCAGCACGTCCGTCTCCGCGAGCACCTCGGGCGTGAGCCCGTGTGACGGGTCGGTGAGCTGGGCGTGCCGGATGACGGCGTCGGGCAGCAGGGGAGCGATGCCCGCGGCGATGGCTCCGTGCATCCCCTGAGGGTAAAGCTGCTGGGTGACCGAGCCCTCCTGCGCCTCGTGGACACCCTCGTTGTAAATCGTCACCCTCACAGGGTTACCTCCTTGTTGGTGGCCGCCGACTCGTAGCAGGCGTCGAGGATCTCGGTGCGGTGAACCGCGTCGTCGCCGTGGTGGCCCGCCCAGTCGCCGGAGCGCACCACGTCGATGAACTCGCGGATCACCATGGGGTGCCCCTTGTCGACGACGTGGATCTGGGGCGTGATGTCGACGCGCGCGCCGTTGATGTCGCGGTAAATCGTCAGGGTACCGTCGGTTGCGTATCGCTTGACGAGCAGACGCGCACCGCCGTCGACGCCCAGGAGTTCGATCGAGATGTCCTCGTCATCGGCGGTGTGGCCCGCCCAGCTGATCTCGTACTGGATGCTCGTGCCGGCGTCCGTGCGCAGGAGTGCGCTCACAAGGTCATCAACCTCGAACGTGGCGTGGCCGCCGTCGAACTGGGCGGACAGGTTCATCGCTCCGTAGCCCGCGCGACCGAGGGCACCATGGGCCGCTGCGCTCGCGGTGGTCACCCGCGGCTCGCCCAGGAGGAACAGCACGATGTCGAGAACGTGGGGTCCGAGGTCAATAAGTGCCCCGCCGCCGGCGAGTGACTTGTTCGTAAACCAGGAGGTGAGACCGGGGATGCCCGCGCGCCGCTTCCACGTGGCGCGCACGTGGTAGATCTCGCCGATGCCCGGGTCCGCCAGGTACGACTTGAGGTACTGGACGTCCGCACGGCGTCGGTGGTTAAACGCCACCTCGAGCACACGGTTGTTGGCGCGAGCGACCTCGCCCATCCGCCGGGCCTCCTCGGCGTGGATCGCGAGGGGCTTCTCGCAGAAGACGTGTTTGCCCGCCTCGAGGGCGGCAATGGAGATGGGGCCGTGCAGCGCGTTGGGAGTTGCGACGCTCACGATGTCGAGCTCGTCGAGCGCAACGAGGTCCTGCCAGTCGTCGAGCAGCACGGGAACATTGAGGGTGCGGCCAAGTTCGGCGAGGCGATCCGCCTCCTTGCCCGCGAGGGCCACAACCTCAACTCCGGGGATGCCTAGGTACGACTCGGCATGGGTTGTTCCGGCGTAGCCGAGGCCTACCACGCCAACTTTCAGGGGTGTAGCGTCGGTCATGGGGGGCTCCTTCGGTCCGTCAGCGCTGGCAAAAATACTACTAAAAATGCTAGAGCATCGCTGAAATCCCCAGACTCGACGGACTCGAATTCTCTTAGGTATGATCATTGAGAACACCGGGAGATCACATGTCATCGAAGACACCCTCCGTGCTGCAGGTCAGCGCGTCAGATTCGGCCACCCTTGGCCTCACGTACGGCTCGACCACTGTCTTTGACCCGTCGCGCCTGGTGCACGTCGAGGTCGCGCGTCACCGGATCGAGGGTTTTGAGGCGCCCGTCCTCGAGAGCACCCAGGACCACACCACCGTCACGGGGCGCCTCTCCGGCACCACACTCGACGCCGTGTGGTCTGCGACCCGCGTCGGCGGCGAAGACGTGTGGGAGCTGGGCCTGGTGCTGACGAATGCCGGGGATGCCCCCGCCACCGTCACGCGGATGGACCCCCTCGCGGCCCACCTTGCCGGCGGACGCTGGACCACCCTCGCCTTTAACTCCGCGTGGGGCGACGAGTGGCGACCGGTCACGGGTGTGACGGACTACCACCACAAGCTCGGCACCCGGTCGGGCCGGTCCTCCCACGGCATGAGCCCGTGGCTGGGACTCGAGCGCGAGGGCGTCGGCGTTGTTGTGACCCCCGCGTGGAGTGGCAACTGGCACATCGACATCGACGAGGGCACCCGCGTGTCGGCCGGCATCTCGACATGGCAGTTTGCCGTCGAACTGGCCCCCGGGGAGTCCGTTACTGCTCCCTCCGTGGTGATCGCGGTAGCGGAGTCGAGGGATGCGGCGGCCGTCGCCCTCACGACCGCCGTCGGGCGCGCTTGGATTCCGCGCTCGGAGGCCTCCGACCGACTTGACGTCGAGTGGAACCACTGGTGGCCCTACGAGGACGTCGAGGTCAGCGAGCAGGTCATCTGGGACAACGCACGAATCGCCTCGGAAATCGGGGTCGGAGTCGCGACCGTTGATGCGGGCTGGTTTGGGCCATCGGACCCGGCCACGTACTGGGGCGACTACCGCGGCGACTGGAACGTGGTGAACACCGTGCGCTTCCCGTCCGGGCTCGCCGCCCTGGGCGAGGGCATCCGCGCTGCGGGTGCACGCCCCGGCATCTGGGCCGAGGCCGAGGCGGTGGGCTCGCTCGCCGCCGTGCGACGCGATCGCCCCGAGATTATGGCCCACGCCGTGGATGGTCGCCGTCATGACCCGTCGTACGGACTCAGTTCGCAGTCGCTCGACCCGCTCGACCCGACCTTCCTCGGCTACGTGTGTATGGGCTCCGAGGCGGGCCGCGCCTTTGTTCTCGAGTCGATGAGCGCTGCCGTGACGGCCATGGGCGCCGAGTGGATCAAGCTCGACTTCAACGTCGACCCGGATGCCGGATGCACCCGCACCGACCACGGTCACGGCGCGGGCGACGGGCTGTTCCGTCACTACGAGGGTCTGTACGCGGTGCTCGACGAGTTCCGGGCTCGGCACCCGGAGGTGGTGCTCGAGGACTGCTCCTCGGGTGGCCTGCGTCTGGACCTGGGGATTGCACGCCACGTCCACACGACGTTCCTGTCCGACCCCGACTTCACGGAGCACGCCCTCCAGGTGTTCTGGGGCGCAAGCCTGCTGCTTCCGCCCGCCGCGATCCTGCACTGGTCGTGGTCACAGTGGCGTGGTGACCACCCCGCCCAGCGCCTCGACTTTGGTGCCCTCACCGAGGAGCAGTTCGCGACGACGTTGCGGGCGGCCGTGTTGCACCGGTTTGGCTTCTCGCTGCGCCTGCCCGAGCTGCGGCCGGAGCTTCTGGCCGTGTTGCGGAGCCACGTGGAGATCTACACGTCCACGATTGCGCCGCTCGTGCGTGACGGCGAGATCCACCGCCTCACGGACCAGCCCCAGCGAGGTGGTTTCGGCGAGCGTGCACCGGCCTTCCAGCTGTCGAGCGGCGGCTCTCACGTGATCACCCAGTTTGTGCTCGACGGTGGGCAGACGCCCGCGGCGGTGCATCCCGTGCTCGACCCCACGCGCGAGTATCGCGCAACCGACCTCGCCACCGGTGCCGAGCTCCCGCTCGGTGAGCGTGGCATCCCGCTGGACGACCGCGGTGGCGTGGTCACCTCTTGGCTCATCCTGGTGGAGGAAATCTAGGACATGCACGACGACCGACTTCTTGTTGAGGCGCGCCTCAAGCGTTTTGTGGACGACCACCTGGCACCCGCGCTGTATCGGGATGCCCGTCCGCTCGACATCACGGCGTGGCGGGTACCGGGCGAGCCCGTGCCCTTCGCGCACGCGGTGGAGCAGCCCTTCGAGCCCGTCTCGATCGGATGGGACTGGGGCACGGCGTGGAGCACGGTGTGGCTGCGGGTCACGGGCCAGGCGCCCGCGGAATGGCGTGGCGTCGCGGGCACCCGCCCGGAGATTGTTGTCGACTTCGGCTACAACAAGTCCCGCTCGGGCTTCCAGGCCGAGGGCCTGGCCTACTACCCCGACGGCACGCTCATCAAGGCCATCTCCCCGCTCAACTCGTGGCTGCCGTGGGAGGCGGGCACCTCGATCGACGTGCTCATCGAGGCCGCGGCGAACCCGGATGTCGCGGGCGAGTACACGTTCGAGCCCACGACGCTGGGCGACCTGGCGACCGTCGGCCCGGAGGAGCTGTACACCCTCAAGCAGCTCGAGATTGCCCTCCTCGACGTGACCGTCTGGGAGCTCCTGCAGGACGTCTGGACCCTGCGTGGCCTCATGGACGAGCTGTCCGTCGACTCCCCGCGCCGCCACGAGATTCTGCGGTCGCTCGAGCGGATGCTCGATCTCCTCGACCCCGACGACATCCCTGGCACGGCTCAGGCGGGCCGCGACGCGCTCGCGGACGCCCTCTCGCGCCCCGCGAACGCGAGCGCCCACCACCTTGTTGCCACCGGCCACGCCCACATCGACTCGGCGTGGTTGTGGCCGTTGCGCGAGACGGTGCGCAAGTGTGCACGCACGTTTACCAACGTGATGGCGCTGATGGACGAGCATCCCGACTTTGTCTTCTCGTGCTCGTCCGCCCAGCAGTACAAGTGGATGAAGGACTACTACCCGGCGGTCTTCGAGCGCATCAAGGAGAAGGTCGCGGCCGGTCAGTTTGTGCCGGTCGGGGGCATGTGGGTCGAGTCAGACACCAACATGCCCGGCTCCGAGGCCATGGCACGCCAGTTCATCGCGGGCAAGCGGTTTTTCCTCGAGGAGTTTGGTGTCGAGTGCGAGGAGGCGTGGCTGCCCGACTCCTTCGGTTACTCGGCGGCACTGCCCCAGATCGTCTCGGCGGCGGGGGAGCGATGGTTCCTCACCCAGAAGATCTCGTGGAACCAGGTCAACCGGATGCCCCACCACACGTTCTGGTGGGAGGGCATCGACGGCACGCGCGTGTTCACCCACTTCCCGCCGGCGGACACCTACATCTCCGACCTGAGCGCGATGGAGGTCCACCGCGCCGAGCGCAACTTCTCCGAGAAGGGCAAGGCGACGGTGTCGCTGATCCCGTTCGGCTGGGGTGATGGTGGTGGCGGACCCACCCGCGAGATGATCGCGGCCGCCCGGCGGCTGGCATCCCTCGAGGGGTCGCCGACCGTTCGGATTGATCGGCCCAGCGCGTTTTTTGCCCAGGCCGAGGCCGAGTATCCCGATGCGCCCGTGTGGTCGGGAGAGATGTATCTCGAGCTGCACCGTGGGGTCTACACCTCACAGCTGCGCACCAAGCAGGGCAACCGTCGCAGCGAGCAGCTGCTGCGCGAGGCGGAACTGTGGGCCACCGCCGCCGCGGTGCGAGCCGGCTTCGACTACCCCTACGACCTCATCGAGGAGTCGTGGCACACGGTTCTTCTGCTCCAGTTCCACGACATCCTTCCGGGGTCGGCGATCGCGTGGGTCCACCAGGAGGCGGAACGCAAGCACGCCGAGGTCGCCGAACGGCTCGAGGGTGTGATCGCGGCCGCGCTGGCCGCCCTCACCGCGGGCGGGAGCGAGTTGCTGTCGGTCAACTCGTCCCCGCTCGCGCGCTCCGGTGTCGCGGCCCTCGGTGTCGCGGCGGCGGTTGCTCCGGTCGCTCCCGTGACGGAGACCGGCTCGGCCCACTCGTGGACTCTCACGAACGGCATCGTCACCGTTGTTGTGGGAGCGGATGGCGCGATCGCCTCCCTGCAGGGCCCGAGCGGCCGCGAGGTCGTGCCGCCGGGTGCCCACGCCGCGGTGCTGCGCCTGCACCGCGACCTGCCCAACCTGTGGGACGCGTGGGATCTCGATGCCCACTACAAGCGCACCGTGCGTGAGCTCGACCAGGTTGACTCGATAGGTGTCGAGCGTGCCGACGACGGCTCGATCGCGGTCGTGTCGACCCGCTCGACCGGGCCGTCGACGATTGTGCAGCGCATCCGGCTCCGCCCGGGAGCGGCCGCGGTCGACGTTGAGCTCGATGTCGACTGGCGCGACCGCGAGAAGATCCTCAAGCTCGCCGTGCCCCTCGACCTGCGTGCCGACCGCACCGCCGCCGAGACCCAGTTTGGTCACCTGTTCCGCGCGACCCACACGAACACGTCGTGGGAGGCCGCACGCTTCGAGGCGGTCCAGCACCGCTGGCTGCACCTCGGCGAGCCCGGGTTTGGCGTCGCCATCGCCAACGACTCCACCTACGGGTACGACGTCGACCGGGTCACGCGAGACGACGGTGGCACGACCACCACGGCACGGTTCTCCGTGCTGCGTGCGCCACTCTTCCCCGACCCCGAGTCCGACCAGGGTCACCACGAGGTGCGCTTCTCGATCGCGCCGGACGCCGGGATCGCCGAGGCGGTTGCGCTCGGGTACGACCGAAACCTGGGCAGCCGCGAGGTCCTGGGCACACCGGTGGCGCCACTCGTCACGAGCAGTGCGTCGGGGGTGATCGTCGAGACCGTGAAGCTCGCCGAGGACCGCTCGGGCGACGTGGTGGTGCGGTTCTACGAGTCGCTGGGCCAGCGTGAGACCACAACCCTCACGCTCGACGCCCACTACGCGTCCGTCGCGAGAACCGACCTCCTCGAGCGTGACCTCGAGGCCGTCGACTCGCTGACGTTCACCCTGCGACCGTTCGAGTTCGTCACCCTGCGATTCCGGGGGGTCAACGCATGACGTTCATCGACGAGCTCGCCGAACCACGTCCGGGGCGTGGGGCGCTTGCCCCCATCGCCTCCCTGGTGTCGGATGCCCCCGTGCTCGACCTGAGTGGCACGTGGTCGTTCCGCTGGTCGCCCACGGTCCAGGCCGCTCCCGACGACATGCCCCTGCCCGACGTGAGCGGGTGGGGTGGGATGACCGTACCCGCGAGCTGGGTGATGCCCGCGCTCGACGGGGTCGCCGCTGGCCCTCACGGCGCGCCGGCATACACGAACGTGCAGTACCCGTTCCCGCTCGACCCGCCCTATCCGCCCGACGCCAACCCGGTCGGCGACTACGTGCGCGTGTTTTCTCTCACCGAGGTTCCCGAGCGTGCCGTGCTCCGGTTCGAGGGCATCGAGGGTGCGGCGACGGTGTGGCTTAACGGCACCGAGCTCGGCACCACACGCGGGAGCCGGCTGCCGACCTCCTTCGAGGTGACGGGCGCACTTCACGTGGGCGACAACATCCTGTCGGTGCGGGTCGCCCAATTCTCGGCGGCCAGTTACGTTGAGGACCAGGACGAGTGGTGGGCCCCCGGAATCATCCGTGAGGTCACGCTGCGCACACGACCCATCGGTGGTCTCGACGACGTTTTTGCCTGCGTGGGCTGGGCGGACGGCGTGGGCTCTCTCGTGGTGGAGACCGCGGTGCCCGCGACCGTCGAGATCGTCGAGTTGGGCATCCGTGCCACAAGTGGCGAAAAGATCGAGGTGCCCGCCGAGCCGTGGTCGGCCGAGTCGCCGCGACTGTACGAGCTGGTGGTGAGCACCGAGGCAGAGCGAGTTGTTCTGCCGATTGGGTTCCGGTCGGTGACGGTGAACGACGGGGTGTTTCGGGTCAACGGTGTTGCAGTCACCCTGCGTGGGGTCAACCGCCACGAGCATCACCCCGAGCTTGGTCGTGCGGTGCCTCGTGAGGTGATGGATGCCGAGCTCACCCTGATGAAACGCAGCAACGTCAACGCGATCCGTACCTCGCACTACCCACCCCACCCCGCGCTGCTTGACGCCGCCGATCGGCTGGGTTTCTACGTGATTGACGAGTGCGACATCGAGACTCACGGGTTCGGCAACGTGGACTGGCGGCGCAATCCGTCCGACGAGCCGATGTGGCGTGACGCGTATCTCGACCGCGCCGCTCGGATGGTCGAGCGCGACAAGAATCATCCGTCGATTGTGATGTGGTCGCTCGGCAACGAGGCCGGAACCGGGCAGAACCTCGCCGCCATGGCCGAGTGGATGCGTGACCGCGATCCCAGCCGCCCCATCCACTACGAGGGTGACTACGACTGTGAGTACGTGGACATCTGGTCGCGGATGTACCCCTCCCATGCGGAGGTCGAGGCGGCCGCCACTCGCACGGAGCCCTCCCTCGACGACCCCGTGCTGGATGCTCGGCGCCGCGCGATGCCGTTTGTGCTCTGCGAGTACGCTCACGCCATGGGCAACGGCCCGGGTGGCCTGACCGAGTACCAGGAGCTGTTCGAGTCCCACGAGCGTCTCGCGGGTGGCTTCATCTGGGAGTGGCTCGAGCACGGCATCCGCGACTCCTCCGGCCGAATGAGCTACGGCGGCGACTTCGGCGAGGTGGTGCACGACGGCAACTTTGTGATTGACGGCCTCGTCTCGGCCGATCGTGAGCCTCGCCCCCAGTTGTCGGATCTGGCGGTGGTGTTTGCCCCCGTGGTGATGACCATCGAGGGCGCCACGCTGACCGTCACGAGTCGGTATGAGTTCATCGACACCTCGGGGCTGGTGTTCGAGTACTCGATCGAGCGCACCGACGGCGTGGTCTCGCGTGGCCCCGTTGCCGTGCCCGTTGTGCCCCCGCGGGGCACGGTCACGGTCCCGTTGCCCGCTCCCGCAACCCCCGGAAGTGTGCTGACGGTGAGCGCTCGGCTCGCGGACGCATCCGCGTGGGCCGAGGCGGGCCACGAGATCGCATGGGCGCAGCACTCGCTGGTCGATTCCCCGCCGCGCGCTGCCCTGACGCCCACGGCCGAACTCCGTCCGAGGTTTGACCCGCGCACGGGCGCGCTCGCGGGTATCGGCGCCCTCGACATTGCCGACTGGCGGCTCGAACTGTGGCGAGCTCCGGTCGACAACGACCTCGGGGTCGGGTGGGACGATCGCGAGCGACCCTCGCTCGCGGACCGCTGGGCCTTCCTCGGTCTCAACCGCCTGGTCTCACGGCTCGTCAGCCTCGACGAGAGCCCCCACCGCGCGATCGTTGTGACGCGAGTGGGAGGGGCCGGTCGTGACGAGCTCGTCGAGTTCCGCTGCGAGTGGACCTGGGCCGATGGCCTTCAGCTGGATGCCACGGTCACCCCGCTCGTCGATACCGCGCAGTCGTGGGCCCGGGTGGGCCTCTCGTTTACCCTGCCCGAGGCGTTCGCCGCCATGCGTTGGTGTGGGCAGGGACCGGGCCAGGCCTATCCCGATACGGGCCAGGGCACCCGGCTGGGGTGGTTCTCGTCGGCCGTTGCCGACCTGCCCGTGCCTCACGTGCGACCGCAGGAGTCCGGCGCGCGCCGAGGCATCCGAATGGTGGAGTTCACCGACGGCACCACAACACTCGCCGTCGAGGGTGAGGAGTTTGCCGTGACGGCGCGACCGTGGTCAACGGAGGCCGTGGCGGCCGCAACCCACCTCGATGAACTTCGACCGGATGGTCGAACTCACGTGGTGCTGGACGCGCGCCAGTCGGGCGTGGGCACCGCCGCCTGTGGGCCCGGGGTTCTGCCGAAGTACCAGTTGTGGGCGGCGCCGGTGGAGTTCGACCTGAGGATGAGCGTGCGGGCACACTAGTGACGTTCCGACACACTAGACGGTATGGCCGAGACCACTCCACCCTCACGTGTGACCCTCGAACCTCGCCTGCGCCGTATGGTCGGACGCGACCCGCATGAGCATCATCGGGCAGCTACTCCACTGGAACTGCTGTTTGACCTGTCCTTTGTGGTGGCATTCAGCGTCGCGGGGAGCCAGTTCGCCCATCTGGTCGCCGTGGGGCACGTCGGGGCGGCCTTGCTGGCCTTCCTGTTTGCGATCTTTTCGATCTGCTGGGCGTGGATCAATTTCACCTGGTTCGCCTCGGCCTACGACACCGACGACTGGTTCTACCGCATCACCACGATGGTGCAGATGATCGGCGTGATTGTGCTCGCGTTGGGCCTGCCCGCCCTGTTCCACTCGATTGAGGAGGGCGCCCACGTCGACAACCGGGTGATCGTCGCCGGATATGTGGTCATGCGCGTGGCGCTAGTGGTGCAATGGCTGCGCGCGGCGAAGCAAGACCCTGACCGTCGTTCCGTCGCCCTTACCTACGCGCTGTGGGTGAGCATCGCCCAGGTGGGATGGATCGTGGTCGCCATTCTGGACATGGCGCTGTGGCCCACGCTGGTGGTCGCTCTTGGCCTGTTTACGGTCGAGTTTCTGGGCCCAATACGTGGCGAGCGCAAGGGGACAGGGACTCCGTGGCACCCTCACCACATCGCCGAGCGCTACGGCCTCTTGGCGATCATCACCCTGGGCGAGGGGGTGTTGGGCACGGTGACGGCAGTCACGGTGCTGGTTGAGCATCAGGGGTGGAGCACTGAAGCCATTCTCGTTGTCGTTGCGGGGATTGCCACCACCTTTGGGATGTGGTGGAGCTACTTCATCCTGCCGTCGGGTGTGTTGCTTAGTCGCCACCGCAACCGATCCTTCGGCTGGGGCTACGGACACATCGTGCTCTTCGGCTCAATCGCCGCCGTTGGTGCAGGGCTGCACGTGGCTGCCTACGTGATTGAGGGCGAGGCGACGATTGGGGTGGTGGGCGCGATCCTTGCCGTCGCCATCCCGCTCGCTGTTTTTACGACCGCCCTGTTCACGATCTACACCTACCTCCTCGGGGTCCTCGACGTGTTCCATATCGCCCTGTTTGTGGCGACCCTCGCGACCTTGGCGTTGGCGGTGGTTCTGGCCGCTGGGGGAGCATCTCTTGGCGTGGGACTTCTGGTGGTGACCGTCGCGCCCGCCATCATTGTGGTCGGCTACGAGACCATCGGCCACCGTCATCAGGCCGACGCGCTTGCTCGATCCTTGGCGGACGATCGAGGCGAGTGACCCAGTCGCTGGAGCCCTCCGTCTCGCGCCAGATCGTGGTGATCCGGCACGCACTCGCCGAGGAGACCACCGCGCGCTAGTCGTCGCGCCACACGAGACCTCAGACTCCGGCAGACTGGAGGCATGGCATCACTGCGCGAGAACATGGTCGGTGCGATTGTTCCCGTGGTGGTGATTGACTGCGCCGCGATCGCCGTCGACCTCGTGGGGGCGCTCGCGGCCGGCGGGATTAAGACCGTTGAGATCACCTTGCGAACCCCGGCCGGCCTCGAGGCGATTCGAGCAACGAGCGCGCTCGGGTCCACGGTCGGTGCAGGCACCGTGCTCACGCCCCAGCAGGTCGACGAGTGTGCGGATGCGGGTGCCCGTTTTATCGTTAGCCCGGGGTTCGACGACGACGTTGTTGCGCGGGCGCAGGAGCGAGGGCTTGACGTTCTCCCCGGTATCGCCACCGCAACCGAACTCCAGCGGGCGCTTCGTGCCG
Organism: Rhodoglobus sp.; assembly: GCA_965279605.1. Classification (GTDB taxonomy): domain Bacteria; phylum Actinomycetota; class Actinomycetes; order Actinomycetales; family Microbacteriaceae; genus Rhodoglobus. Next base: position 16,234 of record CBDIIE010000006.1, on the reverse strand, counting down.
GACTCGACACGGTGAAGTTTTTTCCGGCGGACCGGCTGGGCGGGCTGCCGACGATCTCGTCGTTGGCCGGCCCCTTTCCTTACGTGGGGTTTATGCCCAGTGGTGGGGTGACCGCGGCCAACGCGGCCGAGTACCTCGCGCATCCCTCGGTATTTGCCATCAGCGGCAGCTGGATGGTTCCGCGTGACGCGGTTGCCGCGGGTGACTTCGACACCGTGGCGCGCCTGAGCGCGGAGGCGATGACGATGACGGAGGCACACCGGTGAGGGTCGTAACCATTGGCGAGACGATGGCGCTGGTGCGGTCCACGCATGTCGGGTCGCTCAGCACCGAGTCCGAGATGCGCCTCGGCATTGGTGGGGCCGAAAGCAACGTGGCCATCGCGCTGGCCCGACTCGGAACCGCCGCCACCTGGGTGGGCCGGGTCGGAGCGGATCCTCTCGGCGAGCGAGTCCTGCGGGAGCTCCGGGCGGAAGGGGTTGAGGTCCGCGCCCTCGAGGAGCCCTCTGCACCCACGGGCCTGATGATCAAGGAGAGCCGAACGCCGACTTCGACGCGGGTGTTGTACTACCGCGCGGGAAGCGCGGGCAGCACACTCCAGCCGTCCGATCTCGACGTGGCCGACATCCCCGGTGCATCGCTCCTGCACGTGTCGGGGATCACCCCGGCGCTGTCAGAGAGTGCGGCTGCGACCATCGATGCGGCGATCGACCGCGCGGTCGAGTCCGGTGTGCCGGTCTCGTTTGATGTCAACCACCGGTCGTCACTGTGGGTGGGACGCGACGCGACCGAGGTCTACCGTCGCCTGGCCGCCCGCGCCACCATCGTTTTTGCCGGCGAGGATGAGGCGCGCCTGCTGGCCGCGGGCGACACCCCCACACAGCTGGCGCGAGCGATAGCCGAACTCGGGCCCAGCCAGGTAGTCATCAAGCTCGGTCCCGACGGATGCCTGGCCCTCATCGACGGCGTCGAATACGCGCGCGAGGCCGTGCGGATCTCGCCCGTCGACACGGTCGGTGCCGGGGATGCGTTTGTGGCTGGCTACCTTGCGGAGTTCCTCGCGGGACTCCCCGTCGCCGACCGCCTCACGACCGCCGTGAAGACGGGCGCGTTCGCGTGCCTGAACACCGGGGACTGGGAGGGGTTCGCCCGCCGCTCGGAGCTGGCGCTTCTGGATGCCGGAGAGCCGGTGAGCCGCTAGCCCCTAGTGGCTGGAGCCCTCGGTCTCAATTTCCGAGCGGTCACCCGACCACAGCGTGTGGAAGATGCCGTCCTTGTCGACGCGCTGGTAGGTGTGTGCGCCAAAGAAGTCGCGCTGACCCTGCACGAGGGCGGCGGGCAGGCGGTCGGCGCGCAGGCCGTCGTAGTAGGCCAGCGAGCTGGAGAAGGCGGGCGTCGGAATACCCGCGTGCGCGGCATCCGCCACGACGTTGCGCCACGCGGTCTGCGCCTGGGCCATCACGTCCACGAAGAACGGGGCGGTCACGAGGGCCACGAGTCCAGGGTTCTCCTCGTAGGCCTCGGTGATGCGGTTGAGGAACCGCGCGCGGATGATGCATCCACCACGCCAGATCTTGGCGATCTCGCCCTTCTTGATGTCCCAGCCGTACTGCTCGGCGCCCGCGACGATGGCGTCGAAGCCCTGTGAGTAGGCGATCACCTTCGACGCGTAGAGCGCGAGACGCACACCCTCGATGAACGCGTCGGCGTCGCCCGGCTTCCACGCGTTCTCGTCGGGGCCGGGGAGGGCACCAGCGGCCGCGCGCTGCGCGGGCTTCGATGAGAGCGAACGCGCAAACACGGCCTCGGCGATGCCGGAGACGGGGATGCCGAGGTCAAGTGCGGTCTGAACCGTCCAGACCCCGGTGCCCTTCGAGCCAGCCTGGTCGAGGATCACGTCGACGAGCGGCTTGCCGGTCTCGGCATCCACCTGGCGCAGCACCTCGGCGGTGATCTCGATGAGGTAGCTCTCGAGCTCGCCCTTGTTCCACTCGGCGAAGATGTCGGCGATCTCGGCCGGTGACTTGCCCGTGCCACGACGGATGAGGTCGTAGGCCTCGGCAATGAGCTGCATGTCGGCGTACTCGATGCCGTTGTGGATCATCTTGACGAAGTGACCGGCACCATCGGTGCCGACGTGGGTGACACACGGCTCGCCCTCGGCGACCGCGGCGATGGACTTGAGGATGGGGCCCAGCGTCTCCCAGGCCTCTGCGGAGCCACCGGGCATAATCGACGGGCCGTTGAGCGCACCCTCCTCGCCGCCGGAGATGCCTGCGCCCACGAAGTTGATGCCCGTCTCGCGCACGGCCTTCTCGCGACGGATGGTGTCGGTGAACAGCGCGTTGCCGCCGTCAACGATGATGTCGCCCGGCTCGAATACGGCGACGAGCTCGTCGATGACCGCGTCGGTGCCCTTGCCGGCCTGCACCATGATGAGTGCGGTGCGGGGCTTGGCGAGCGAGTCGGCGAACTCCTGGATGGTCTTGGCCGGGACAAAGTTCGCCTCCGGGTGCTCCTCGAGCAGGGTTTCGGTGCGGGCCCAGGTTCGGTTGTACACGGCGACCGTGTTTCCCTCGCGGCTCGCCAGGTTGCGGGCGAGGTTGCTGCCCATCACCGCGAGTCCAACGACGCCAATGTTTGCCTGTGCCACGTGTTCTCCCATGTTGATTCGTTGGCCTGCCAGCGGCGAAGCCGCGTCTCTCCCGCTGGTTGAGTAGCGGCGCAGCCGCGTATCGAAACCTCCTACAGGCTAGTACGGTGGCGAGCATGCCTACGTCGCCGATCATTGTTGTTATGGGGGTCAGCGGCTCCGGAAAGTCCACGATCGGGGAGCTCCTCGCCGAGCGTCTGGGAATCCCGTTCGTGGATGCCGATGACCTGCATCCCGCGTCCAACGTCGCCAAGATGGCGGCCGGTCATCCCCTCACCGACGAGGACCGCTGGCCATGGCTGGACGTCGTGGGGGATGCCCTCGGCGCCTCATCCACGACGGGTCTCGTAATGGCGTGCTCAACCCTCAAGCGCAGCTACCGCGAGGCGATCCTTCGCCGTGCTCCCGAGACGGTGTTTGTGCACCTCCACGGCACCCGCGAACTCCTCGCCGAACGGATGGGCGCACGCACCGGGCACTTTATGCCCACCACCCTCCTCGACTCACAACTGGCGACCCTCGAGGAGCTTGCGGCCGACGAACCCGGCTGTGTGGTCGACATTGCCGCAACACCGGGTGAGATCGTGGAGCAAATCGCTGATAAGCTCATCCACTGAACTTCGGCGAGGGAATCGACTTCGGTTCCGTTATCGACGCGGTGGGCAAGTCACTTGGGGTTATCACAGGGCTTTTCCTCACGCACGAGTGCGTTCGAGTTGAACAACAGACATCGATCTGGGGCCCTGGCCCCACAAGGAGACAACAGACATGGCCGAGAAAGAGATCAGCAACCACCTCGTGACGGAGGTTCGCGAGAGCTTTGGCAAGGGCGCTGCCCGCAAGATTCGTGCGACCGGCAAGATCCCCGCCGTTATCTACGGACACGGCACGGAGCCGAAGCACGTCACGCTGCCCGGCCACGAGACCGCGCTGATCCTGCGCAAGTCCAACCAGGTGCTCGAGCTCGACATCCAGGGCAAGGTTCAGCTCGCGCTCGTTAAGGACGTGCAGAAGGACCCGGTTCGCCAGATCATCGAGCACATCGACCTCATCGTCGTGCGCAAGGGCGAGAAGGTCACCGTTGACGTGCCTGTGCACCTCGAGGGCGAGTCCTACCCCGGAACGCTCGCGATGCAGGATGCCAACACCCTCTCGCTCGAGGTCGAGGCGACCCACATCCCCGAGAGCGTCACCGTGTCGATCGAGGGCCTCCACGACGGAGCGCACGTTCTTGCCAAGGACGTCACGCTTCCCGCTGGCGCGACCCTGCTCTCCGACCCGGAGCTGCTTATCGTGGGCATCACGCACCCGAAGGCCGCGTCGGCCGACGACGAGGCTGCGGACGCCGCATCCGCCGAGGCTGGCGCCGCTGCGTCGCCCGAGGTTGCTGCCGACGAGGCTGCCGAGTAACACCCCTCCCACGTGGACGATTTTTGGCTGGTAGTCGGGCTCGGTAATCCCGGGCCCGGCTACGCCGGTAATCGCCACAACGTCGGACAGATGGCGTTGTCCCAGCTGGCGGACCGGATGTCCGTGACGTTTAAGAACCACAAGGCCAATGCGGCCGTGGCCGAGGGCCGTAGTGCCTCATCCGGGCCGCGGCTGATTCTCGCCAAGCCCAACACGTACATGAACGTGTCGGGTGGGCCGATCGCCGCGCTCCTGCGTTTCTACAAACTCGAGCCCTCACGGCTGATCGTTCTGCACGACGAACTCGACATCCCGTTCGACACGGTGCGTCTCAAGTTTGGTGGCGGACACGGCGGCCACAACGGCATTCGTGACACCATTGCAGCTCTCGGCACGGGGGACTTCACTCGCGTACGCATCGGCATTGGTCGCCCTCCCGGCAGGCAGCCCGCGGCCGACTTTGTGCTGCGCGACTTTGCTACCGAGGAGCGCGAGGTGTTGCCGAACCTGCTCGTCGATGCGGCGGATGCTGTCGAGCTCATCGCGACCGAGGGGCTGACGGCGGCGCAGCTGAAGTTCCACACCGCGAGCTAGCGGGCCTGGTTTCGATACGCGCTTCGCGCTACTGGGCCGGCGGCGTATCGAGACCCACACCCCCGGTAAACTCGTTTGGTGACTCTCGACGGAATTATCACGGGGCTTCCGCGCGCCCAGACGGTCGGGAGTGCCCTCGCCTTCGCCCGACGAAGTGCCGACTTTTCTCTCGTTGACGGCTTCCGGGCACCACTGCTCGCGGGCCTGCTGACCAGCGACGAGACCCCACGTGCGCTTCTCGCGATCACGGCAACGGGCCGCGAGTCCGAGACCCTGCGCAGCGCGCTCACGAGCTACGTGCCGAATGCGACCGTCGTCGAGTTCCCTGCGTGGGAGACCCTGCCCCACGAGCGCCTGAGCCCAAGCGCGGAGACCGTGGGCAAGCGAATGCGGGCGCTCCGCAGCATCCGGGACTGGGCGGCGAACCCGGTTGGTCAGTTTGTTCTGGTGGCGTCGGTGCGTGCCGCGCTTCAGCCGCTCGCCGACAACCTCACCACGGTCGAGCCCATCGAGCTGGTCGCGGGTGGGCGCGGCTACGACCTCGCACACCTCTCCGCGCGGCTGGTCGACCTGGCCTATACCCGAGTCGACATGGTCACGCGTCGTGGAGAGTTCGCGGTGCGCGGTGGCATCGTCGACGTGTTTGCGCCGACCGATGAGCACCCCCTTCGCCTCGAGTTCTTCGGCGACGAGCTGGAGCAGCTGCGCGAGTTCTCGGTCGCGGACCAGCGCTCGCTGCCTACCCCCATCGAGAGGGCGGAGCTGTCGCCGAGCCGCGAGATCCTGCTGAGCGACTCGGTGCGGCAGCGCGCGCGGGAGATGCAGCACGAGTTCCCGAGCCTGTCGACCATGTTGGCCAAGATCGGCGAGGGTATCCCCGTCGATGGCATGGAGTCGCTCGCTCCCGCCCTGGTTGATCGTCTGGTGCCACTCACCCATTACCTGCCGGCGGATGCCGCCATTGCCGTGATCGCGCCCGAGCGGGTGTCGGGTCGCGCCGCGAGCCTCGTAGAGACCAACCGCGAGTTCCTGAGCGCCGCCTGGAACGCGGCGACCGCCGGTGCCGAGGCTCCCATTGACCTCTCGACCGGTGAGTTTGTTACCCTCACCTCGCTGCGGGAGTCCGCGGGTAGCCGACCCTGGTGGACCCTCTCGCCGTTCGACAGCGGGGAACTCGCCGAGGACGGCTACGTGCGGCTCGAGGCGACCGCCGTGCCCAGTTTCGCCGGCCAGCCCGACGGAGCCCTCGGCCACGTGGGTGAGCTGCTGCGTGACGGGTGGACCGTGGTGGTTGTTGCCCAGGGCTCGGGGCTCGTGGATCGTGCCGCCGACGTGCTCGCCGAGCAGGAGTTGTCCGCCCGCGAGGTGGATGCCTTCCCCGCGGATGCCGAGGGTGGCGTCGCCTACCTGCTCCAGGCATCCATCGACGCCGGCTTCGAGCTCGCCGAGACCAAACTCGCCGTGCTCAGCGAGGCGGAGTTCTTCGGTCGCTCGGTGGGCTACGACTCCCGTCAGGTGAAGAAGCTCGCGAGCCGACGCCGCAACGTTGTCGACCCGCTACAGCTCAAGGCTGGCGACTTTGTCGTGCACCAGACCCACGGCATTGGCAAGTTCATCGAGCTGGTGCAGCGTGAGGTCTCCACGGGCGGCCGCAACGCCATCAAGACCCAGCGCGAGTTCCTTGTGATCGAGTACGCGCCCAACAAGCGCGGGTACCCCGGCGACAAGCTGTTCGTGCCGACCGACCAGCTCGACCTGCTCACCCGCTACGTCGGTGGTGAGGCGCCTGCCCTGAGCAAAATGGGTGGGAGTGACTGGGCCGCGGCCAAGGGCAAGGCACGCAAGGCGGTGCGTGACATCGCCGTCGAGCTCGTCAAGCTCTACAGCGCGCGGATGGCCAGCAAGGGTCATGCCTTCGGGCCGGACACCCCGTGGCAGCGCGAACTGGAGGAGGCGTTCCCGTTCGCGGAGACGCCCGACCAGCTGCAGACCATCGACGAGGTCAAGGCCGACATGGAGCGCCCCATCCCCATGGACCGCCTGCTCTCCGGCGACGTGGGCTACGGCAAGACCGAGGTCGCGGTGCGTGCCGCGTTCAAGGCGGTACAGGATGGCAAGCAAGTTGCCATGATCGTGCCGACGACGTTGCTCGTGCGCCAGCACATGGAGACGTTTGCCGAGCGGTTCGCCGGATTCCCCGTGCACTTGCGTGCCCTCTCGCGCTTCCAGACTGACAAGGAAGCGAAGGAGACCATCGCGGGTCTTGCCGACGGCACCGTGGACGTGGTGATCGGAACCCATCGCCTGCTGAGCCAGGGGATCGCCTTCAAGGATCTTGGCCTCGTGATCATCGACGAGGAGCAGCGGTTTGGTGTCGAGCACAAGGATGCCCTGAAGAAGCTCAAGACCAACGTCGACATTCTCGCCATGACCGCGACGCCCATCCCACGCACCCTGGAGATGGCTGTCACCGGTATTCGCGAGATGTCGACACTCGCGACCCCACCCGAGGATCGCCACCCAATCCTCTCGTTTGTGGGGCCCTATTCCGACCGCCAGGTCGCAGCGGCGATCCGGCGCGAGCTGCTGCGCGAGGGTCAGGTGTTCTACGTGCACAACCGGGTCAGCTCGATCCAGCGCGTTGCATCCCAACTGGCCGAACTGGTGCCGGAGGCGCGGATTGCCGTCGCTCACGGTCAGATGTCCGAGGCATTGCTCGAGCAGGTGATGGTCGACTTCTGGGAGCGCAGGTTTGACGTGCTCGTGGCCACGACCATCATCGAGACCGGCCTCGATATCGCCAACGCGAACACCCTCATCATCGATCGCGCCGACAAGTACGGCCTGTCGCAGCTGCACCAGCTGCGTGGTCGGGTGGGTCGTGGTCGGGAGCGCGCCTACGCGTACTTCCTCTACGACGAGCTCAAGCCACTGACCGATACGGCCCACGAGCGACTCAACACCATCGCAGCCAACAACGAGCTCGGCGCGGGCATGCAGATTGCCCTCAAGGATCTCGAGATTCGTGGCGCGGGCAACCTGCTGGGTGGCGAGCAGTCCGGCCACATCGCGGGCGTCGGTTTTGACCTGTATCTGCGGATGATCGGCGAGGCCGTCTCAACGTTCCGGGGCGACGTGGCCGAGGGCCAGACGGAGCTGAGGCTCGAGCTGCCTGTCGATGCGCACATCCCGGAGGAGTACATCGAGTCGGAGCGGCTGCGGTTGGAGGCGTACCAGAAGCTCTCGACGGCGTCCGCGCCCACGGCATCCGACGACGCGATCGACCGTGTGCTGGAGGAGCTCACCGACCGCTACGGCGAACCACCTGAGCAGGTGGGCAACCTTATCGCGGTCTCGCGGCTGCGGCGGATGGCGCAGCGGGCATCCCTCGGCGAGGTGGTCGTGATGGGCGACAAGCTGCGGGTCGCGCCGGCCCAGCTTGCCGACTCGATCCAGGTGAGACTGCAGCGGATGTACGCGGGAGCCCGGTATCTCGCGCAGGCCGGTGCGGTCATTGTGCCGCTGCCGCCACAGCCCACGGACACGGAGCTCATCGAGTGGACGAGTGCGCTGCTGGTGGCGATCTTCGGCGCACAGGTGGCGGAGTCCGCCGTAACGGAATAGGCCCAATGGCCCATGTCACACGGAGGTTCGAGTGACAGCATGGGGACATGACGGCACAGACCACCACGCCCTGGCCCCTCCGCGACACCACCGACTCACCCGATCTGGATGCCCTTGACCTCTGGTGGCGCGCCGCCAACTATCTGTCGGTGGGTCAGATCTACCTCCTCGCCAACCCACTTCTTCGTGAACCACTCACCCGCGAGCACATCAAGCCGCGGCTCCTGGGCCACTGGGGAACCACTCCGGGCCTCAACTTCATATACGCGCACCTCAACCGGGTGATTCGGGAGCGCGCCCTCAACACGATCTACATCACCGGACCCGGCCACGGTGGCCCCGGGATGGTCGCCAACGCCTACCTTGACGGCACCTACACCGAGGTCTACAACTCGATCGACCACACCGAGGAGGGCGTGCGCAAGCTGTTCCGCCAGTTCTCGTTCCCCGGCGGCATCCCCAGCCACGTCGCCCCGGAGACCCCCGGGTCGATCCACGAGGGTGGTGAGCTGGGCTACTCGCTCTCGCACGCCTATGGCGCCGCATTCGACAACCCCGACCTGCTCGTGGCCGCGATCGTCGGCGACGGCGAGGCAGAGACGGGCCCACTGGCGACGAGCTGGCACTCCAACAAGTTCGTTGACCCGCTCACGGATGGTGTGGTGCTGCCGATCCTGCACCTGAACGGCTACAAGATCGCCAACCCCACCGTGCTCGCGCGCATCCCCGAGTCCGAGCTCCTCGACCTCATGCGCGGCTACGGGCACACGCCCTACGTGGTCTCGGGTGGGTTCGACGGCGAAGACCCGCGCCTGGTGCACCAGCGCCTTGCGGAGACCCTCGACGTTGTGCTCGACCAGATCGCGGACATCAAGGCCCAGGCCGCCGCGGGCACCCTCACCGAGCGCCCCGCGTGGCCCATGATCATCCTGCGCACGCCCAAGGGGTGGACGTGCCCGGCGGTGATCGACGGGCATCCCGCCGAGAACAACTGGCGTTCGCACCAGGTTCCGCTGGTCAACGCGCGTGACACCGAGGAGCACACGCGGCTCCTGGAGGACTGGCTGCGCTCGTACCGGCCGGAGGAGCTCTTCGACGAGTCGGGTGCGCTGTTGCCCGAGGTCACGGCGCTCGCACCCGACGGCGACAAGCGGATGAGCGCGAACCCCATTGCCAACGGTGGCCTCCTGAAGCAAGATCTCAAGCTTCCCGACTTCCGCGACTACGCGGTCGACGTGCCTCGGCCGGGCGGGTCGGTGAGCGAGGCGACGGGAGTGCTTGGTGGATGGCTGCGTGATGTCATCCGCGCCAACCCCCATAACTTCAGGATCTTCGGGCCGGACGAGACGGCATCCAACCGCCTGTCCGCCGTCTTCGAGGCGACGGACAAGCAGTGGGACGCCGAGATCTGGCCGATCGACATGGACAATCACCTCGCACGAGCCGGGCGGGTCATGGAGATGCTCAGCGAGCACCAGTGCCAGGGCTGGCTCGAGGGATACCTCCTCACGGGTCGCCACGGTCTCCTCAACTCGTACGAGGCGTTTATTCACATCGTCGACTCGATGGTCAACCAGCACGCCAAGTGGATCTCGGTCTCGCGTCACATCCCGTGGCGCCGCCCGATCGCGTCGCTCAACTATCTCCTGAGCTCCCACGTGTGGCGGCAGGATCACAACGGCCTCTCGCACCAGGACCCGGGCTTCATCGACCACGTGATGAACAAAAAGGCCGACGTCGTGCGGGTGTACCTGCCGTTCGACGCCAACACCCTCCTGTCGACCTACGACCACTGCCTGCGATCCGTCGACTACATCAACGTTGTCGTCGCGGGAAAACAGCCGGCGCCCAACTGGCTCACCATGGAGGAGGCCATCGAGCACTGCACGCGAGGTCTCGGAATCCTCGAGTGGGCGGGCACCGAGGTTCATGGAGCGGAGCCGGATGTGGTGCTCGCGGCAGCCGGGGACGTGCCGACTCTCGAGGTACTGGCGGCGGCCTCCATCCTGCGGGAACGGCTGCCCGACCTGCGCGTGCGGGTGGTCAACGTGGTCGACCTCATGCGCCTGCAGAGTGCTGGCGAGCATCCGCACGGGATGAGCGACGCCGAGTACGACGCCGTCTTCACCACCGACAAGCCCGTGATCTTCGCCTACCACGGCTACCCGTGGCTCATCCATCGACTCACGTATCGGCGGCACGGGCACGGCAATCTCCACGTTCGGGGCTACAAGGAGGAGGGCACCACCACCACGCCGTTCGACATGGTGATGCTCAACGACCTGGACCGCTACCGGCTCGTGATCGACGTGCTTGATCGGGTGCCGGGCCTGGCCGAGCGGGAGGGTGCACTGCGGCAAGAACTGCAGGACACCCGCCACCGTGCGCGGGCCTACACCCGCGCACACGGCGAGGACGCCCCGGAGATCGCGAACTGGTCGTGGGAGGGTGCCGGCGTCGACACGGGCTTCGGTGCGACGGGCGACGACAACGCCTGATCGCCCCGAGCGCCGGATGTGTGGTCGGCAGGGTGTAGAACGGGTCAATGGCCCCACCTCGTCGCAACCGCCGCATCCAGCAGTCCAACTTTGGCCCGAAGCAGTACTTCGTGGCGGCGAAGGACATTGCGAAGCTCACGTGGGAGACCACACCCGGCACGATCGTCATTCAGATCGCGGGCGCCCTCATCACGGCGATCCTGCCGATTGTCACGACCTTCTACGCGGCGCTCACCACAACCGCCTTGGGCGAGGCCTTCGCGGGTGACCCCACTGCCGGTGGCCGCGCCATCACGTACGTGATCATCACGGGTGTGCTGGGCCTGCTGCTGACTGGATGGCGCAGCCTCGAGCAATACGTGCAGCGTCTGATGCGCTACGCACTCGAGGCGAAGGTGAGCGACATCATGTACGAGCGGTTCCTGTCGTTGGAGTTCTGGCGTTACGACGACAAGGACACCATCGACATGTACGACCGCGCGCAGCGGTTCTCGTTGTTCTACGCGCAGGCGTTCACGACCCTGTCGCGCATGCTGTCGCAGGTAATCACGCTCGTCGCGAGCGTGATTGCGCTGCTTCTGGTGGGCTGGTGGCTCGCGGTGATTCTTGTTGTGGCGATCATCCCGGGGGTGTACCTGCAGTTCTCGTTGTCGCGAGCGCAGGTGCGCCACTGGAACTCGACGGTGGATGTTCGGCGCGCCAAGGGCACCATCGAGCGGCAGCTGTTCCAGCCGGAGCACATCGCCGAACTGCGCCTCTACGGCATGGTCCGTTACCTGTTGAACCTGCGCCAGGAGCTGCGCGACGCCGACGAGCGGGAGCGCATCGTGTTCGAGCGCAAGTTCATCCTCAAGCGTCTGGCGGCGGATGCGCTTGAGCTCGCCGCACAGATCGGCTCGCTCCTGTGGGTCACGTTCCAGATCATCGCGCAGGCGCAGCCGATCGGGCAGTTCCTCTACGTGCAGCAGATCGTCTCGCGCGCGCTCACCGCCATGAACAGTTTTGTCACCGAGGTCTCCTCGCTCGACGAGCAGCTGGCCAACCTCTTCGACTACCAGGAGTTTATGGCGCTCGACGTGCGCCAGGGCGGCGACCGCGAGCTCGTGGGGCCGCCCGCTCGTATCGAGGTGTCGCACGTGAGCTTCCAGTACCCCTCCTCTGAGCACGAGGTCTTGAAGGATGTCTCGCTCACCATCGAGCGTGGCCAGCGCGTGGCGATCGTGGGTGAGAACGGCGCGGGAAAGTCCACGCTTATCAAGCTGCTCAGTGGTCTGTACTCGCCGTCGAAGGGTGAGATCACGCTCGATGGCACCCCACTGGGCGACTTCTCGCTCGACTCGTGGCACAAGCAGTTGGCCGTGCTCCAGCAGGACTACCTCAGCTACAGCTTCGCGACCGCTCGTGACAACGTCTACTACGGCAAGGTCGCCAAGCCGTTCGACCGCGACGCCTTTGATGCGGCCCTCACGAAGGCGGAGGCGGGCGAGTTCATCGCCAAGCTCCCCAAGGGGGAGGACAGCTACGTGTCGCCGTGGATGGCGCACAAGGATGGCACCAACGGCGTTGACCTCTCCGGCGGGCAGTGGCAGCGGATGGCGCTGGCACGCAACTTCTATCGTCAAGCACCCGTCATCATCCTCGACGAGCCCACCTCGGCGATCGACGCGCTCGCGGAGTCGCGCATCTTCAACCACCTTTTTGCCGACACCACGCAGACCCTGATCATCATCAGCCACCGCCTGACGACAATCGAGCGAGCGGACATCATCTACATGCTCAAGGATGGGCGAGTTGTCGAGCAGGGGACCGCGCAGGAACTCATCGCCCAGCGCGGCGAGTTCTTCACGATGTTCGAGTCGCAGATCTAGGAGGGGTCGGGCTCCGGCTCGCGCTCGTCGAGACGCTGGAACGCCTGCCGCCAGCTGAGCTGCTCCGATGCCTTGACCGCACAGACCACGAAGGTCAGCCAGCCAAACTCGACAAGAATCGAGCTCTCCGCGAGAGCGGTGGTGACGAGAGCAACAAGAACGAGTGCGGGCCACGCAAACACGACACTCTTGCGACGGGATGCCAGCAGCCACGACCTCGTGAACGCGAGCCCCACGAGCACAAGAAAGATCGCGAGCCCCACCAGACCCAGCTGGAGCCACACGTCAACAAACGCATTCGAGGCGGAGGACTCGGTGCGGTTCGAGATGCCGGCAAACAGGCTGTACGGCGGGATGTCGGTGCGCCAGGTTCCCATCCACCCCCACCCCTCGAGGGGGTGCAGCCCGATCAGCCCCCACGCCTGATACCAGACCTCGAGGCGGTAGGAGAGTTCGCCACCCGCGTTCAGCAGGGTCACGATGGTCGAGCGGAACGCCCACGCCAGAACCGCGCCAATGGTGGCGGTGATCAGCAGGGCGATCTGCCAGTAGCGCCGCCGCTCGGGCGCGACCCGCCGAAGACCGTATAGTGCAGCCCCCGCGAGACACACGACGGCGAGTGCCCCGATCGCGACGGGCGAGCGCGTGAGCAGCAGGGCGATGGCCGCCGCAACAATCGAGCCGATCGCGAGCCCTCGTGGCACGGACCGTGTTCGATACTCCGTGCCAAACGTGATGAGCGCGATCACGGCGTAGATTCCGAGTTGGTTGCGGGTGCCTGCGAGACCCTGGATCGGTCCCAGAGAGGCGAGGTTTCCCGAGATGTCGAACAGGTCGATGGGGGTATCGATAAGAACGCCCGAGATGATCTCGAGGGCGATGGACACTCCCAGGAACAGGCGCAGGACGTCACCAAACGCGCGCACGATCTGAATCGTGTCGCGCAGGAGAGCGACGTAGAAGCCGAGCAGCGTAAAGGCGCCCAGGTAGGCCAGCGCCCAGAGGGAGGCCCACGTGTACTGGCTCCAGATGAGGGTCAGCCCGGTCCACCCGATAAACACGATGAGGGAGATCGGCAGCAGCCCACGCCACTCGATCGAGGTCCAGCGCGCCACGATCGACGCGCCAGCAAGCACCACCAGCGTCGCGACGATGGCGATGAGACCCGCCCATCCGCTCAGCTGCCGGATGGGAAACGCCAGGGCCGCGACACCAATCGACACCGAGGTGATCGCGGTGACCAGCCGCGGATGGCCCAGGAAAGTCCGCCCCGCGTCGAGAAGCTCGTCTCGACCGAGGCTCACGGCGCGACGTCCACTCGGTCACCACGCTTCGTCTTGACGGCGATCAGCACCGTCAGCAGCATCCCAAACTCAACAAGCAGACGAGACTCGGCGAGGCTCTGCACGAGAAGCGCCGTCAGGATGCCGAGCGGCAGCAGCGAGAGCGCCCGGTAGGGGAGGGGGGCATGGGGTGCCCGCTGCTCGTGATCCACCGCGAACGACCACGACCGCACGAGCGTCGAGAGCACCAGCGCCACAAAGACCACAACTCCAACGACCCCGAGCTGGAGCCAGAGGTCGAGCCACGCGTTGTGGGCCTGGAGCATCCGAACGCCGTTGCGGAACGCGAGGTCATCAAACGGGGGTGCCCACGGCACCCAGTAGCTCACCCACCCCCACCCGAATGCCGGGCGCTCCTGGGCCAGCCCGATGACATTCTCCCAGATGCCAATCCGACCCGTGAGGTCGGAGCTTTTACCCAGCGCCCCGAGGATGGCCCCCCAGAAGAGCACCACGAGTGTTGCCCCGACGACGAGTGCACCACCGATGCCCAGGTAGGTGAATCGGCGCGCGCGAGGGGTGCTCTCGCGGCGAAGAAGCAACACGACACCGAGCACAACGGCGACACCCACGAGAGCGATCGTCACGGTCGCGGAGCGTGTGAAGACCAGGGTGATCGCAGCGACGGCGAGCCAGGCGATCGAGTGCCAGCGGCGACGCAGGCGCCGATCGGCAAGCTCGATGGCAAACACCAAGGCGGCCAGCAGGGCAAGGAACCCGAGGTGGTTGGCGTTACCCACGATGCCCTGGATGCGCCCCTCGTCGAACACATCGAAGAGTTCGTTACGCGACCAGTAGAGCATCTTCGGGATCTTCTCGTACGACTCGTAGTCCACGCCGGGCTGACCGAACAGTGGCAGGACTGGTCGACGCAACACGACCGCGACGAACAGCTCGAACAGAAGGGACGCCGCGAGCACAAACCGCAGCACCACGCCCAGGCCGCGCAGCAGCTCGGCCCAGCTGTACGTGACCGCCAGCGCGACACCCGTGCCCACGAGCATCCACGTCGTCAGGAGCCCCAGAGCCGTCGCCCCCGGGTAAAACGACCACGCCAGCGACAGGGTCGCCAGCGCGAGAAACACGATCAGGGGGTAGGGCAGTCCGCCCCAGCGCCACGTTGACCGCTGCAGCACCAGCAGCGCGACCGCAGCGAGCGCCCCGAGCACCGAGACAACTCCGAACACCCACCAGCCCACGGTGTACCGCCAGGCATCGCCGGCGAGCGCGAGACTCAGCGCGATGACGAGATAGACGAATCGCGCGCGGCTGTCCTGGATCACTCGCATTCCGTAAGGCTAGACGCTGTGGCCGCGTCGCACCTCCTAGACGAACGCGGCGGAGCCCGTAATAGCGCGGCCCACGATCAGGGTGTTCATCTCGCGGGTGCCCTCGTAGGAGTACAGGGCCTCCGCGTCGGCGAACGCGCGCATCGCGCCGTAGTCGAGCACAATGCCATTGCCGCCGATGGCCTCGCGGCACCACGCGACGGTCTCGCGCATGCGGCTGGTGGCGAACTCCTTGGCCAGAGCCGAGTGCTCGTCGCGCTGCGTTCCCTCGTCCAGCATCTCGGAGACGCGCGTCACGAGCGCGATCGAGGAGGTGATGTTGGCAAGGCTCTTGGCCAGAAGCTCCTGAATGAGCTGGTGGGATGCGATGGGCTTGCCAAACTGCACCCGCTCCTTCGCGTAGGTAACCGCCGCCTCGTACGCGCCGACGGAGTTGCCCACGGCCGCCCACGCCACCTCGGCACGCGTGAGGCGCAGAACGGATGCCGTGTCGCGGAACGAGTTCGCGTTCTGCAGGCGGTTGGCCTCGGGAACCACCACGTCGGTGAGGGTGATGTCGGCATTCTGGATGATGCGCAGCGAGCCCTTCCCGGCGATCGAGGTCGCGTGGTACCCGGGGGTGTCCTGCGGAACGATAAAGCCCTTGACCTGGCCGTCCGCCTCATCCTTCGCCCAGATCACGGTGATGTCGCCGATCGAGCCGTTGCCAATCCAGCGCTTCGATCCGTTGAGCACCCACGTGTCACCCTCGCGGCGCGCGACCGTGCGCAGTCCCTGCGCGGAGTCGGAGCCGGAGAGGGGCTCGGTGAGTCCGAACGCGCCGAGGAGCTCGGCCGAGGCGAGCCGGGGGAGCCACTCGGC
Organism: Rhodoglobus sp.; assembly: GCA_965279605.1. Lineage (GTDB taxonomy): Bacteria > Actinomycetota > Actinomycetes > Actinomycetales > Microbacteriaceae > Rhodoglobus. Next base: position 94 of record CBDIIE010000006.1, on the reverse strand, counting down.
GCGCTGCTCCGGCGAACCACAGGCCGCGATCGCGCCCATGGTGAGACCGTTCTGCACTCCCACGAGGGTTGCCACGCTCGCGTCGGCGCGAGCG
>CBDIIE010000005.1:0-123844 GCA_965279605.1 Rhodoglobus sp. | reverse complement strand
ATCGTGCCGGGCACGGCGGGATCCCACCCGATCGCCTCGAAGAAGGCGGGGTTGAGGAACAGGTCGTGTGTCGCCCACCAGAAGAAGAGTCCGTACCCGGCGAGCACCACAATCGTGTTGGCGATGGCGAGTGGGATGCTCCAGCCGAAGTACTCAGTGACAATTCCGAACACGACGGCAAGCACCAGGATGCCCACGATCACCGGCGCCCAGTCGGGCCAGAGGCCGGGCGCGAGGATCGTGATGGGCGCGCCCGTCGAATTCACCACCGAGGTGAATTGAGGCGAGAGCACCAGCAACGCACCGATGGCCAGAACAAAGGCGAGACCCCCGATGGTGCCACCCACGGTGTCGTCGGTGGGCCGGAGAGAGCTGGGCTGCCAGTCGCCTCGGCGCCGCGGGAGCCGCTCGAGAATCGCGAAGATGAGCGTGAGCCAGAACGCGGCGATGACGGCGACGGCCAGACCTGCCGCGAGACCCGTGAGGAGGGCCACGCCGAGGGGCACGGCGTACAGCACCTGGCCCACCACGACCACGACGGCGACACCCGGGGACACCGTGGCGAGGACCGCCATGATGCGGCGGTAGTCACCGAAGTACCGCGGGCCAATCAGCGCGGTGGGCCGGTCCGTGTATTGAGCCGCGAGCAGCACCGGGTCCCCCAGATCCGCGAGCACATCACGCTCGGCGTTGTGCTGGGGCTCACCGCCCGTGAGCCGTTCATCCACGGCATCCGCGATGGATGCCCGGAGCTCGCGCTCGATGTCTTTCCGCTGCCGCGCGGGTATTAGCCGGGTGAGGGTGACGACGTATCGGTCGGTGAGCGTCGAGGTCATGATGTGCCTTTCAGGGTGCGGATCGCGGAGTCGAGGTCGACCCAGTCGCGGTAGAGGAGCTGTGCGAGCGCGGTGCCGTCCGCGCTGGTGGCGTAGAACTTGCGAGGGCGAGCCTCGTCGGTGTTCCACTCGCTGGTCAGGAGTCCCTGCTTCTCGAGTCGGCGGAGGAGCGGGTACAGCGTGTTGGCGTCGACGGGGAACCCGTCGCGCTCGAGGGCCTCGAGCAGCGCGTAGCCGTAGTTCGGCGTGGTGAGCGTAAGCAGGCACGCGAGAACCACGGTGCCGCGCCTCACCTCTTGCCGATGTGTGGCAAGCACCTCGTCTTCGTACATGCGTGCCACATTACTGTGTCTCACACACTATTGCAATACACGCAGCTCAACGAAGCACACGAGGGAGCCGCTAGCCGAGTACCCCGGAGAGCAAGCCGGGCCGAAGAATGCTCTCGAGCGCGATGAGCCCCAGCGACATTCCCGCCACCAGCGACAGGCCCACGAGCAGGATGAGCGCACGCTCCAGGATGGGCCTGCGTCGCCCCACCAGCAACGCAATGATGTACACCACGACAGGCAGCACCAGCATGATCACGAGGATCCACCACGGCAATTGATCGACGTCGTACCCAAACGCACGATAGAACGTGGGCAGCTCGAAGAACGTGGAGACGGCCTCCCAGAGGTCGTACGCGTAAAAGAGCCCAAACAGCGCCGCGACCACAATCGAGGCAACACCATACGCCGGCCGACGTGATGGTTCCGCGGGGAGAGTCTCGTCCGTCACGTCACACCCCCAACAGCAGTGGCCACGGGATGACCAGGACAAGACCCAGCACGAGCCACCCCAGGCGAGCGACAGGCCTACGACCGCGCGTCAGGAGAAGCACGGCGACGAACCACAGGCCGGGGCTCGCGATCGCGAGGAACTCCCCGAACTGGAACATAATCTCGCCGAGAAGGCTGGGCAGACTCGTTGTCGGACCGGGTGACCGTAATGACCCATCCGACCGTGTAGATGAGATAAAGCCCGGCGAGAATGCCGTAGGTGATGAGCAGGGGGGCGGGCATCGAGGCCGGAGCCGGGTTGGTCTCGCCCTCGATCGCAGCGGCATCCGAGGCATCCCGTTCGGGAGCCGGCCGCCCAAGCGGTTCGGCCTGCAGTCGCTCGTCGCCCGCCCAGGCCAGGGCCTCCTCGTCGGGGTCCGTGGATGCCATCAGTGGGCCAGCCTCAGTTCAAAAACCTCGACCAGATGGGGGAACAGGGGATGCGCCGGGCCAACGCCCGTGACGGTCTCGACGAGCGCCTGCGCGGATGCACCACCCTCCAGCAGCGCGTACAACTCGACGCTCTCGGCATCCTCCTCAACATCAAACCGCAGGGCGGCACCCACCGCGTTGAGGAGGTTCCACATGGTCATGCCTCGCTCGGCGAGCTCGGCCGCCGGCCCAATAAACCGCTCGTGGCGCGAGAGTTTGCGCAAGGGGTTCCGGCCCACCCGCTCGCACGTGTCGGGCAGGTGTGGGTTGGAGATGCGCTTGAGCGTCTTCTCGATGTAGGCCTGCTGCTCGTCGGGATCGAAGCCGTGTTTGGCGACGAGGAGCGCCTTGGTTTCGGCGAGCACCGCCCGCACCTCGGCCTGAAGCTCGGGGGTGGCGAGAGCCTCTCGAATCGAGACCCACCCGCGGTCGATGCCGTGATACGCCGCCGCGGCATGAGCGGCGTTAACGGTAAAAAGCTTGCGCTCGATAAACGGGCCGAGGTCGTCGACCCACGTCACGCCGTACAGGTCGGGGGTGGGGCCGGGGAACGGAGTGCGGTCAACGACCCACTCGAAGAACGACTCGATGGTGACATCCAGCCCGCCCGCCTGCTCCGGCACAATACGGTCGATTGCGCAGTTGGCAAAAATCGCGTTGTCGGCGCTCCCGTGCTTGCGCACCTCCGCGGCGAGGATGTCGGTTCCCCCCAGCGCGTTCTCGCACGCGATGACCACGAGCGGCTCCGGGCGTGTGCGCGCAGCGAGGCCGCGGGCGATCACTGGCGCAACAAACTGCAGGATGCGGGCACCCACGGCAGTCGTGACGATGTCGGCGGCCGCGATCTCCGCAATCACCTCGGCCTCGTGAGTCTTGGAGTTGATTGCGCGGTAGTTGTCAACGACGCGATCCTGTGCGCCCTCGCCCACCTCGAGCACCCGATAACTCGACTGGGCCTGCAGGGCACCGATGAGCTCGTCGCTCACGTCGGCGAATACGACCTCGTACCCGCTGGCGTGCAAGAACTGCGCCACGAAGCCCCGGCCGATGTTGCCTGCCCCGAAGTGCACCGCGGTTGTCATACTGAAATCCTACGGTGCCTGACTCTGGCGGTCAGGGGGTGCGACGGCGACGCACCACGGCAATCACTACAAGGGCTCCCCCGACGAGAAGCACGGACCCGGCGATGACCGCGGGAACCACCAGGTCGGCGGCGTCCGCGCCGGTCGCGGCAAGCGCCTGCGGCGTTGGGGTCGGAGTCGGAGTCGGCTCTATGCCCTCGCGGCTGAACGTGCCGAGACTCTGGAATGGGCTGAGTGGGTCGGCCGTGAACGTGAGCGAGGCGAACGATTCACGCAACGACGAGAAGTCCGGAAGCTCGCCCGACGTCGACACGGGGAAGAGGTCCGTCGGCGGGTAGGGCATCACGAGCCCAAACAGGTAATAGAAGTACCCCGTGATCTCGGACGAGTCGTTCGTCGACAGGGTGTAGGTGCCATCCGTGAGGCACAGCGCCGTCTCATCCTCGGTGATCAGAAAATACGACGGCTTCGGCGCGCCCGTGATCGTGTAGGTCCACTCATCCCCGTCAATGGTCTGAGTGAACGTCGTGTCGATGGGGTCGTAGGTGGCTACCCAGCCCAAGAACGAAGACTCGCCCACACCACACGCCGCAAGAACCTCCGCGGGCACGTCGTCCTCGGGTCCCGCTGTTCCGATGGTGGCGACCGGGGCAACAACCACCGAATAGTACGTGCGCGAACTCGGCGAGTCGCCGTCGACCTCAACCGGGAGGATGGGGGTGAGCTCTTCCGCAGGCGTCGCAGACTCGAAGTACTCGTTGAGAGCCTCGAGGTCGTTCGTCGAACTAACGACGACACCCTCGGTGGCGGAGCCGCCTGTGAGGTCGATGAAGCCCTCAGGGAACTCCTCGGTGGGGTTGTCCTCGTCGGGAACGATCGTGAACTCGGCCTTGCCCGCCCCGTACTGCGGCACGCAGTCCTGGAACCAGTTTGACGCGAAGGAGCCGGTCGAGCTGAGCTGGTCGGTAATGTCAGCGCACGGCTCGGTCGCGGGAGCGGGCGGGGCGGCGGCTGCGGCCGGAAGAGCAGCACCTGACGCCGCGGCACCGAGGCCCAGAACGGTGGCGCCGAAGGCGGCAAGAGTCTTTTTCACGTCAAGGTACCCCGGGTATGCATCGAAAGCGGAACGGTGCGTTTCCACGACAATAGCAGTATGAAGAACGCTCGCAACGCCGTATATCACCGGCGCGGCCGACTCCCCTCCGGCCTCTGGGAGGTCGCGGCATTTGGGTCGGATGACGCCCGGGATGGCGAGATTCTCGAGGGTGTGCCGGAGCCGCCCACCGAGCCCGCATGGCGCGTGAGCGAGGCATCCCCCGGACTCGTTCACGTCGAGGTGGGGCGCTACCTGCTGCCCGAGCAACCGCGGCTCTGGTACGTCTGGGTGGATGAGCGCCGGGCATCCCCCGCGGCCACCAATCTCGTGGCGTTTGGGGGCGACCGTTTTCCGGCGGGCACGATCGTCTCGCACATGACCTTTGCGACCGCGGGTGTGCCCAACGGCGATCAGGCGGGTGCCGTGCGGTGGTACCCGCGCGACGGTCTGGTGCACCAGATCTTCGTGGCGCCCGCCTGGCGCAGGCGGTTCGTTGCATCCATGTTGCTCTACGCCGCGGATGCCTTTCACCAGGCGCAGGGGTGGGAGGGCAAGATCCACGCGGACGGGCGCCGCACCGCGCTGGGCCAACTTTTTGCGGCAGGGCTCAGGCACCCCAACCGCGCGCGCCAGCTCACCGAGGAGATGCCGGAGATGGATACCGAGGCCCTCGGCAACGCTCGCGAGTAGCTCGCCGCGGCGAGCTAGCCGACCTGGAGCTAGCCGACCAAGATGGCCGTGGTGTCGACGAGCGTGGGATGCTGCAGGTTCACCCACGCCGTGAACTCGTCGTCCTCCTCGGAGTACCGCCCCTGCAGGCCCGAGTCCACGATCCGCCACGGCCGTGAGTTGGAGGGTGTGGTCGCGAGCCCGTTATCCGGCAGGAACTGGCGATAGTCGAAGTCGTTGCTGTAGCTGGCGGCGAGAAGCACCGAGCGAGTGTCGACCGCGACGGCACCCGCGTCGATGTCGAACTGGAGCATGCGGAAGAAACCGGTCGCACGCTCCCCCGTGTGCGTGCGGAACTCCTGGTAGTCAGCGAGGAGCTCCACGACCGTGTGGCCCTCGATGCCTCCCGCGTTTTGTGTCACCAGCTGCCCGAGCCCGTGGAAGTGGCCGGAGAGCACCAGCACAACGTTGCGGTTGGGAGCGATGACCCGATCCCAGAGGTCACCGCCACGCGAGACCCACCGCGACCCCGTCGACCGGTGAGCCGACTCCTCGAGCGTTTTGGGCATCACGTGCTCGTGGGTCGCGATCACGACGTTGTAGTAGGGATGCGCGAGCACCACCTGCTCGGCCCAGTCGATCTCCCGATCCGAGTACGCGTAGGGCAGGGAGAGCACCAGGAACCGCACGCCGTTGGTCTCGAACGTGGAGAAGTTCGCACTGTTGTCACCGGGGGCGATGGACCCGCCGTACCACTCCTGCGACTCGTACCGGGAGGGTGGGAAGTACTCGTTGAAGAGCTCGTTGGTGACCCCACGCTTGTTGTCATGGTTGCCCGGGAGCACACTGTTGGGCACCCCCGCGTCGTCGAGGATGGCCTGGATCGTGGAGGCCCGGTCGAACTCGGTTCGCGCCCGGTCCTGGTTCTGGTCGGGGTCGACCCAGTTCTGGATGAGGTCACCCGTGTGGGCGGCGAACGCGATCTTTTTGGTCGCCGCGTTGTCGGCGATCCAGCTGGCGAGCTGCGCGTACACCTCGGGGTAACTCTCCGACAGGTACTGCGTGTCCGTGATGTGGGTGAGGGCGAAGTCGTAGTGCTCCGGCTCCTCGAGGAGACCATCACGCTCGGTCGTGACGGTGGGCGTGACCCTCGGGCCGTCCTGCACCAGAAGCTCGACCCGGCCGTCGATGATGTCGCTCGCCTCGAGCGCACCCGAGAGGATGCCCGTGCCGCCAGCATCCACGAGGCGCCATTCGGCGCCGTTCCACACTCTCAACTGCACCTCGCCCCGTTCCACCGTCGACCCGGACCAGCCCACGAGCGACCCCGGAGCGAGGGCCGTGGCGTCCACCACAAACCGCTGGTACGGCTGCCCCCAGGCGTCATCCGACACGGAGCCTGGAGCCGTGGGGTCGAGGGAGGTCTCGCCCTCCCCCACGCGCGCGACGAGGGGACCGTCCGCCACCCCCGCCCAGGCCTCCAGCACCGCCGCGGGGCTACCCGGGCGATCCACTCGAGTGACACGCTCGCGTGCGAGGGCGGGCAGGGCCGCCGTGTCAACCGCAGCGACCCGCGCCGTAGGGTCAACCCACGTCAGCGCGTCGATGGTTCCCGGCGTCGCGGCGGCAACCAGGAAGTCGGCGGCGTTCGAGCCGGTGAACTGGGACCGCTGGTACGTCTCGCCGAGCATCCGGTCGGGGAGGTAGACCGTGAGGGGGGTGCCTGCCGTGCAGGGACTCCAGATGACATTGCTGGAGTCCATCTCGTTGGCCGCGTAGACGCCCACGCGGTCCACGAGTCCCCCCGCCGAGTCGGCGAGCCACACGCCGGCGCCGAGGAAGTTGAGGGAGGTCGGGTAGGTGAGATCCGCGTCGTCCGCCGCTATCGTGCCCTCGCGTGCTGCCAGAAAGACGTCACCGGGCTCGAGGGTCACGCCCGCGGGCACCGTGAACTGCACCTCTCGCGCGCGGGTGCCGTCAGCCTGGCACCGCCGAACGCTCCAGCCGCCCAAGTCGATCGGCACGTCGCCGTAGTTGCCCAGCTCGATGAAGTTGCGCTGGATGCTGCCCGCGGGCATGCCCTCGGTGCTGGGGTCGGTTGCGAGCTCGCTGATCGCCACGCCGGTTCCGCGGGCCGCCCCCTCGACGGACGCGATGGCCACCGCCGCGCCGGCGTTCGTGGCCCCCGGGGTGCGCGGCGCCACGACGTAACCTGCCGTGGTGAGCTGGTAGGACTCGCCGGCCACGGCATCCAGCACGGCCGGGAGTTTGTCCTCGTCGTCCTGACAGGCCGAGTCGTCGTGGGCGGACACGGCGAGCCGGTCCACCAGCCGCCCGTCCGCGGTGCGGACCATCACACCAAACGTCACGTCCGCGAGCGACGTGCGAAGCGGGGCATCCGCCTCCGGGGCAAAATCGTGGCCCCCGATGACCCAACGCTCGCCCGCGGCAAGCACCGTGTCGTCCGGGACAACGAGTTCGCGTGTATCCGCGGTCGAACGGCCGGCCGCCGTGCACCGGAAGAGCTGCCACCCGCCGATCGTCACGGGCGTGGAGCCGACGTTCTGAAGCTCAACGAACTCGTCCTCGTCCGACACGGGACCGGACGACGCAACCTCGGAGATCACCACGGACTCCTCCGCGAGTGGGAGGGCCTCCGTGCGGTTGGGCGCGTCGATGGTCGATGGCGCGACGATGAAGTCCGCGGTCGGGTCACCGGTGGCAGCCACGCGCTGCCAGCTCTCCCCCGCAGCAAAGTCGAGCCGGTTGGGCAGGTTGGCGCCGAGGGTGCACTCGGACTCGGTGGGCCACGGCTCGTTCGGGTAGACGCCCACGGCATCCACGAGCCGGTCATCTGGCCCCTCGAGGTACAGTCCGAAGCCGGTCTGCGCGAGTGGCTCGGTGACGTGCAGCGCACCCGGCATGCCCACGCGAGACACGGTGACGATCTCTCCCGGACCCAGAACAATTCCGGTCAGGTCACCCTCGGGTCGCCCCACGTTGCTGCGCAGTCCCTGCGCGCTGCACCGGAACACCTGCCACCCGGTCAGGTCGACCGGCTCGTCGCCCCAGTTGCGCAACTCGAAGAACGAGTCCGACTCGGATCGCTCGCCGCCGTTCGCAAGCTCGTTGATGAGGATGCTCGGGCCGTCGTCACTGGCGGCAGCAGCGGGAACGGCCACACCACCCACGACGGCACAAGCGAGCAGAATTGTGAGCGACACCCGGAGCACGGCGCCACCATCCCGCGCCCGTGTGAACGGACAGCATCACGCAGGTATGTGTCGCGTGAACTCCTTAGGCGCGCCGACGACCCGTCAGCAGTCGATCACGCAGGCGGTCGGGCAGGCGGGCGACGATGGTCGCGCCCAGTCGGGCATCCGTGCCGACCGTGTACCGGGTTCGCGGGCGACGCGCGGTGAGCGCCCGTTCGATCACCTTCGCGACCTCGTCGGGGGCGAGCCCGTTGACCGCGGCCTTGGCGGCGACCTTGCGTGCCCCGGCGATACCCCGTCCGTAGAGTTCGAGGGCCTCGGGCGGCATGTCCTTGGTCATCTCGTCAGCCAGCGATGACGCCGTCGACCAGATGGGTGTGGCGATCTGGCCGGGCTCGATCGCGATCACCTCGATGCCCCATCCGCCGAGCTCGGTGCGGAGGGTGTGGGTGATGGCCTCGAGGGCGAATTTTGACGCGTGATACGGGCCCAGCATGGGGCCGGCAACAAGTCCGCCGATCGAGGTGACATTCACGATGCGGCCCCGAGCCTGGCGCAGCAACGGAAGCACGGACTGCGTGACCGCCACCTGACCGATGACGTTGACCTCAAGCTGGTGACGCAGCGCGTCGATCGGAACAAACTCCAGCGGAGCCGCGGCCGCGATACCCGCGTTGTTGACGAGACCGGCAAGGCCCGCGTCGCCGACCCGCTCGGAGATGGTGCGGGCGGCATCCGCGATCTGGGTGGGGTTGGTGACGTCGATGAGGAGGGGCGTGAGGCGCGCGGACGCCGCCGCAGCCAGCGCCTCGCCATCGGAGGCGGACCGCACGCCCGCGAACACCACGAACCCGGCGGCATCGAGCCGCAGGGCTGTGGCACGACCGATGCCGGTTGATGACCCCGTGACAAGTACTGCCTTCGTGCTGGACATGCCGCCACTGTAGCCTCAGAACATGCCCACCACGTTCTCGATGAAGGCCATGAACGCCGTCCACCGTGCCCTGATCGCCGTCACCGGCGGTCGATTCGGCTGGGACGTGCGCGGGATGCCCGTGCTCGAGCTCACCACAACGGGGCGCCGCTCCGGCGAACCCCGCACCAACCTGCTCACCTCTCCCCTGCGGATCAACGGCGACCATGTGGTTGTCGCCTCGCGCGGAGGCGATGACGACAACCCCGCCTGGTTCCTCAACCTGCGCGACAACCCCGTGGTGACAGTCGCCATCCAGGGTGAGCCCGCCCAGGAGATGCGCGCGCGAATCCTCGAGGGCGGCGAGCGCGCCGATGTGTGGGATCGGGTCGTCGACCGGCATCCGCACTACGCGGGCTACCAGCGCAAGACGTCACGCGAGATCCCGCTCGTGGTGTTCGAGAAGCCGTGACCGACTACCCTCCGGAGCCGTGGTATCTCGGCGGATCGCTACTGGTCTCTGCGTTCCTTGTTCCACATGAGAGCCTCCCGACCGTCGCCATCCCCGACGGGCGTCGCCCGTTGCGGTGGGGCGGCAAGGTCGTCGTGGGTACCGCGTTTGTGCGCTACGTGCCCGGTGGGGTTCTGGAATACGACGAGTTGCTGGTGGCGCTCCCGAGTCTTCCTGGGCCGCGCGTGACGATCCCCCAGATCTGGGTGGACAGCGCCGCGTCGAAGGCCGGCGGACGCGAGCTCTGGGGCATCCCCAAGGAACTCGGTGAGTTCGAGCGCGTCGAGGACGGTCGCAGCATCGAGGCGTCGATGAGTGGGGCCGCCGCGCTGCACGCCACCGTCGGGCGACGGCTTCTGCCCGGGATGCGACAGCTGCCGCTCACGACGCTCCAGTCATACGAGGGGCGGCGCATCCTGTCGCACAACCGGGTGATCGGTCGGATGCACGCGCTGCGCGCCACCTGGACCTTCGACCCGACTGGTCCCCTCGGGTACCTCCACGGGCGCACTCCGTTTTTTAGTGCCGCGATCCGCGACGCCTCGATAGTCTTCGGAATGGAAGTGGAGCGATCATGAGCAACTCACCCCTCGCCGTTATTACCGGCGGCGCCCGCGGTATCGGTCGTCAGTTGGCCCAGGACCTGCTGGCGCGTGGCTACCGAGTCGTGCTTGGTGACCTCGATCTCGCCGACACCCAGGCGACCGCGGCCGAGCTCGGCGGCGGAACGAGCGCCGTGCGCCTCGACGTGACGGATGCCGCCCTCGTCGAGTCGGTCATCGACGGCATCGAGACCGAGCACGGCCCCATCGACGTGTGGATCAACAACGCCGGGATTATGCCCACCGAGGCGTTCGCGAGCCAGTCACCCGAGACGGCCCAGCGCATCATCACGATCAACTACGCCAGCGTGGTGTCGGCGACCGGGCTCATCCTTCCCCGGATGCTCGCCCGCAAGGCGGGCACCATCATCAACATGGCGAGCGCCACGGGCCTCAAGCCTCTCGCCGGGGTGGCCGTCTACTCGGGCACCAAGGCGGCCGTGATCGCCTTCAGCGACGCGCTGCGGCGCGAGCTACGCGGCACGGGCGTGCGGCTCATCGTCGTGATGCCGAACCTCGTGCGCACCGCCATGGGCGCAGGAATCACACCGCCGTCGCTCACGGGGGCGCTCACGGCCACCGACGTGAGCACGGCGGTGATGAAGGCCATCGAGAAGAATCGCTTCTGGGTGGTGGTGCCGCGGCCCCTCGGCCCACTCCTGCGCTTCGGCAAGTCGTTGCCGTTTGGACTCCAGGACTGGATCGACGACAAGGTCGGCAGCGACAACATCGGGCTGCACGGTGACCCGGCCGCCCGCGCCGCCTACGCCAAGGACGCCCTGGAGAAGTAACCGCGCCGGCTCCACGCGATCGCGAGGGATGCGAGACCCACGATGAGCGCCGCAATGCCGAGGATGTAGAGGGCGATGCTCACGAAGCCACTCGACGGCTCAAGGAACGGGTACGGGAACCAGCCCGTGATCGCGCCCCGCACCAGAGTGAAGGCGATCCACACGAGCGGGAAGATCACGACGATACGCAGGCCCGTCCAGCGCAGGGCGGCACGCCCGGGCGAGAACAGCCAGTCGAGCAGCAGGAACAGCGGGATCCACACGTGCATGATCTCGCCGGGCCACGGGCTCACCACAAACCCCTCGTCGGGGATGCCACGCAGCAGCACGTTGTAGACGAGCGCGGTCACCACGGCGTAGGTCGTCACGCTCATGCGTGCGACCGTGTAGGCGACGGGGTCCACCGGATGCCTCAGCGCAAGCACCCCGCCCACGATCAACACCACAATCGCAAGCATCGTGGCGAGGATCGTGAAGTACGAGAAGTACTGGTCGGCGATCAGGTCGTTGTTGACCGCCTTCTCGGTGATCTGAAACACAAGAGCGACCACCAGGGTGGCGCCTGCGATCAGACGCAGGACTCCCACGGTGCGGCGCGCGGACGACACTGTCATGCCGCCAGCCTAGGGGCTGGGCGGGTGTTGCCCGACGCAGAACCGCCCCCTGCCCACGGTGTGGGAGGGGGCGGTTCGGGTCTAGCGGAGGTGACTAGCGCGCAGCGCTGCCGTCGACGTAATCTTCGTCCTGCTGCTTCCACGCGAAGAGGGCACGCAGCTCGCGACCGGTGGCCTCGATGGGGTGCTTCTCGCCCTTGGCACGCAGCTCCTTGAACTCGGGGGCTCCGGCATCCTGGTCCGCGATGAAGCGCGTCGCGAAGGCGCCCGACTGGATGTCCGCGAGCACGGCCTTCATGTTCTCCTTGACGTGCGGGTCGATCACACGCGGGCCGGAGACGTAGTCGCCGTACTCGGCGGTGTCGGAGACACTCCAGCGCTGCTTGGCGATGCCACCCTCCCACATGAGGTCAACGATGAGCTTGAGCTCGTGGAGCACCTCGAAGTAGGCGATCTCGGGCTGGTAGCCCGCCTCGACGAGGGTTTCGAAGCCGTACTGGACGAGCTGCGAGGTTCCACCACAGAGCACCGACTGCTCGCCGAACAGATCGGTCTCGGTCTCCTCGGTGAAGGTGGTCTTGATGACGCCCGCGCGGGTGCCACCAATCGCCTTGGCGTAGGAGAGGGCGAGGTCCCAGGCGTGACCGGATGCGTCACGCTCGACGGCGATGATGTCCGGGATGCCACGGCCGGCAACAAACTCGCGACGCACCGTGTGACCGGGAGCCTTGGGGGCGATGAGGATCACGTCGACACCCTCGGGCGCCTCGATGTAGCCGAAGCGGATGTTGAAGCCGTGCGCGAAGGCGAGGGTCTTGCCCGCCGTCAGGTTGGGCTTGATGTGGTCGTTGTAGATGCCACGCTGGTGCTGGTCGGGAGCGAGGATCATGATGACGTCCGCCCACTTGGTGGCGTCGGCCACGTTCATGACGGTGAAGCCATCCTCGGCCGCCTTGGCGATCGACTTGGAGTCGGGCTTGAGGGCGATGGCCACCTCGACACCCGAGTCGCGCAGGTTCTGGGCGTGCGCGTGACCCTGCGAGCCGTAGCCCACGATGGCGACCTTCTTGCCCTGGATGAGGGAGAGGTCGGCGTCCTTGTCGTACAGAAGTTCAGCCACGGTAGTGATTTCCTTTTCTTGTTGTCGTTGGGTGAGTTTGGTGCCGCCGGCGGCGACTAGTTCTTGAAGACGCGCTCGGTGATTGACTTGGAGCCACGTCCGATGGCGAGGAGGCCCGACTGGGCGATCTCCTTGATCCCGTAGGGCTCGAGCACCCGCAGGAAGGCCTGGATCTTGCCCGAGTCACCGGTCGTCTCGATGACCAGGGCATCCGTGGCAACGTCGACGACGCGCGCACGGAACAGCGTGACCGCCTCGAGGATCTGCGATCGGGTTGTGTTGTCGACCTTGACCTTGATCAGCAGGTGCTCGCGGGCAACCGAAGTCGCCGGGTCAAGCTCAACGATCTTGATGACGTTGATGAGCTTGTTGAGCTGCTTGGTGACCTGCTCGAGCGGGAGCTCCTCCACGTCAACCACGACGGTGATGCGGGAGAGACCCTCGATCTCGCTTTTGCCCACGGCCAGGGACTCGATGTTAAAACCACGACGAGCGAACAGTCCGGCGACACGGGTCAGGAGGCCCGGCTTGTCCTCGACGAGGAGTGACAGAACGTGACTCATCTCTACTCCTCCTCCCACTCGGGCGCATGATCTCGGGCGTACTGGACACTCGAGTTGCCGACGCCCTGCGGAACCATCGGCCACACCATGGCGTCACGGCTCACGATGAAGTCGATCACCACGGGGCGGTCGTTCGTCTCAAGCGCGAGCTTGATGGCCGCATCCACCTCGTCCTGCTTGGTCACCCGAATCGCGAGGCACCCGTACGCCTCCGCGAGCTTCACGAAGTCGGGGATCATCACGGTGTCGTGACCGGTGTTGAGGTCGGTGAACGAGTGACGGCCGTCGTAGAACAGCGTCTGCCACTGGCGCACCATCCCGAGCGACGAGTTGTTGATGATCGCGACCTTGATCGGAATCTTGTTGATCGTGCAGGTCGCGAGCTCCTGGTTGGTCATCTGGAAACATCCGTCACCGTCGATGGCCCACACCACACGCTCGGGCTCGGCAACCTTGGCACCCATCGCGGCGGGCACCGAGTAGCCCATCGTTCCTGCACCACCGGAGTTGAGCCACGAGTTGGGGCGCTCGTACTTGATGAACTGCGCGGCCCACATCTGGTGCTGACCAACGCCTGCGGCGTAGATCGCCTCGGGCCCGGAGAGCTGCCCGATGCGCTCGATGATCTGCTGCGGCGAGAGCAGGCCGTCGTCGGGCATGGTGTAGCCGAGCGGGTACTGCTTCTTGAGCGTGTCGAGGCGCTTCCACCAGTCGGTGTAGTCCGGCGTGGTCTGGGCGGCGGCCTCGGTGAAAGCTGCCGTGAGGTCAACAATCACGTCCTTCGCGTCGCCCACGATCGGAACGTCCGCCGCGCGGATCTTGCCAATCTCGGCGGGGTCGATGTCGACGTGCACGATCTTGGCCAGCGGAGCGAACTCGCTCGGCTTGCCGGTCACGCGGTCGTCGAAGCGAGCGCCGAGCGAAATGATGAGGTCCGACTCCTGAAGCGAGAGGACCGCGGGCACGGAACCGTGCATCCCGGGCATCCCGAGGTGCAGCTTGTGCGAGTCGGGGAACGCACCACGCGCCATCAGGGTCGTCACGATGGGCGCACCGACCTTGTTGGCGAGCTCCAGCAGCTCCTTCGAGGCACCGGCGCGGATCACCCCACCACCCACGTAGAACACAGGCTTCTGGGCCTCGACGAGCAGCTGCGCGGCGGCCTGAACCTGCTTGCCGTGAGCCTTGACGACGGGACGGTAGCCGGGCAGGTCCACCTTCGGCGGCCAGATAAACGGCGCGCTGGCCTGCTGGGCGTCCTTGGTGACGTCCACGAGCACGGGGCCGGGACGGCCGGTCGTGGCGATGTGGTACGCCGCGGCGAGGGTCGCCGGCACGTCCTCGGGGCGCGTCACGAGGAACGAATGCTTGGTGATCGGCATCGTGATTCCCACGATGTCGACCTCCTGGAACGCGTCCGTGCCCATCGAGGTGGAGAACACCTGGCCGGTGATCGCCAAGAGCGGCACCGAGTCCATGTAGGCATCCGCGATGGCGGTCACGAGGTTGGTGGCGCCGGGGCCACTCGTGGCGATCGCAACACCCACCTTGCCGGTGGATGAGGCGTAGCCCTCGGCCGCGTGGCCGGCGCCCTGCTCGTGGCGAACCAGGATGTGGCGGATGGCCGTCGAGGCCATCAGCTCGTCGTAGAACGGCATGATGGCGCCACCGGGGAGTCCAAAGACGTCGGTGATGCCGAGATGCTCGAGTGATTTGAGGATCGCGCCGGAGCCGGTGAGGATCTCGGGCGCGGTCGACTTAGGCCTTGGGGCCTGGTCGGTAGACATGAGTTATTCCTTACGAATGATCTGGTGATCGATGCATAGTCGAAGGGTTACCCGGTTACAGCGCCCTCTGCAGCAGAGTGCACAAGCCGGGAGTACTTCGCGAGGACGCCACGGGTATAGCGCGGAGGAAGAGGAGCCCAGCCGTCGCGGCGGGCTTCCAGCTCAGCCGGGTCAACCAGTAGGTCGAGCGAGCGAGCTGCGATATCGACCCGTATCAGATCACCATCGCGCACGAAGGCGATAGGACCTGCGTCCACCGCTTCGGGAGCTATATGGCCGATGCACAGGCCGGTTGTGCCGCCTGAGAATCTGCCGTCCGTCAAGAGTAGTACATCTTTTCCGAGCCCCGCGCCCTTGATGGCGGCGGTGATCGCAAGCATCTCGCGCATCCCGGGCCCACCCTTGGGTCCCTCGTAGCGAATCACGACGACCTCGCCGGCCTTGATGGATCCCTCGGTGAGCGCGTCGAGCGCGGCACGCTCGCGCTCGAACACCCGCGCGGTGCCCTCGAAGACCTCGGCGTCGAATCCGGCGGTCTTGACGACGGCACCCTCGGGGGCAAGCGAACCGTGCAGGATCGTGAGCCCGCCGGTCTCGTGGATGGGGTTGTCGAGCGTACGAAGCACCTCGCCGTCGAGCGGGTCGGGGTTCAACTCGGCGAGGTTCTCAGCAACGGTCTTGCCGGTCACGGTGAGGCAATCGCCGTGGATGAGGCCCGCGTCGAGCAGCGCCTTCATCAGCACGGGGATACCACCGTGGCGATCGACGTCGTTCATCACGTACTTGCCAAACGGCTTGAGGTCACCGATGTGGGGAACCTTCGCGCCGATGCGGTTGAAGTCGTCGAGGGTGAGCTCGACCTCGGCCTCGTGTGCGATCGCGAGGAGGTGCAACACGATGTTGGTCGAGCCGCCCAGGGCCATGCCCACGGCGATGGCGTTCTCGAACGCCTCCTTGGTGAGGATGTCACGAACGGTCTGGCCGCGTTCGAGCATCCCCACGACGGCCTCGCCAGAACGGTGGGCAAAGTAGTCACGGCGACGATCGGCCGCGGCCGGGCTCGCCGAGCCGGGAAGGGACAGGCCCAGGGCCTCGGCGACACTCGCCATGGTGTTGGCCGTGTACATGCCACCACAGGCACCCTCGCCGGGCGCGAACGCACACTCGATGCGCTTGGCATCCTCGAGGCTCATCTTGCCGGCCTTGACCGCGCCGACCGCCTCGAAGGAGTCGATGATGGTGATGTCCTTCTCGGTGCCATCGGAGAGCTTCACCCAGCCGGGCGCGATGGAGCCCGCGTAGAGAAACACGGATGCCAGGTCAAGACGAGCGGCTGCCATCAGCATGCCGGGGATCGACTTGTCACAGCCCGCGAGCAGCACCGAGCCGTCAAGACGCTCCGCCTGCATCACCACCTCGACCGAGTCGGCAATGACCTCACGCGAGACGAGAGAGAAGTGCATCCCCTCGTGTCCCATGGAGATTCCGTCGGAAACGGAGATGGTGCCGAACTGCAGCGGGTACCCGCCGCCGCCGTGCACACCCTCCTTGGCCGCCTGCGCGAGGCGGTCGAGCGAGAGGTTGCAGGGGGTGATCTCGTTCCACGAGCTCGCGATGCCAATCTGGGGCTTGTCCCAGTCCGCATCACCCATTCCGACCGCGCGGAGCATGCCGCGCGAGGTGGTGGCTTCGATTCCGTCAGTGACCGTGCGCGAGCGCGGCTTCATGTCATGCGTTTCCGGCATGTTACGAGTCTAGAGCCGCGCGAACACGCACTGACGCGATCAGGGACCCGTCTCGCGGGAGGCCCGCTCGATCGCCTCGTCGAGGTCGTCGACCACCAGAAGATCACTGCGGAAATTGCCCGTGCGATAGCCGGCGCGGCCCACCATGTGCGCCGAGATCGGTGCCGTGAGCACCTGGAACAGCAGGATGGGGGCGAGCACCAGCAGTGTGGACCAGCTGCGGGACTCGAGGGCGATGGCGGCGAGCACAAAAATCAGGCCAAGCACCTGGGGTTTGGTGGCCGCGTGTAGGCGGCTGAGGGCATCCGGGAACCGAGCGAGACCCACGCCCGCTGCGAGGGACAGGAAACCACCGAGCACGAGGCAGACGGCCGCCGCGAGGTCGAGCCAGTCGTCGAGGGTCATCGCTGCTCCCTCGCTTCCTGCGCGTCGGCATCCGGCTTGTCCTGCTTGGACACGTAGCGGGCCACCGCAACGGTCGCAAAGATCGCGATCGCGGCAAGCACCAGCATGAGCGGAACGTTGCGGGTGTGACCGTTCAGCACCATCTCCGCGCCGACCACCAGGATGAGGGTGGTCAGCATCACGTCGGAGGCGATCATCCGATCAAGAATCGACGGCCCCCGCACAATGCGGTAGAGCGCCAGCAGGGCCGCCGCAGTGAACAGGATGCCCATCACCCAGTGCAACACCAGCTCGATCATGCGCGAGTCCTCTCCATGTCCTGGCGGGTTCCCACGGCCCGCACTAGGGAACGCTCGACGCTCAGGACACGCTGGCGCACCCGCTCCGCCTCGTCCAGGTTCTCGATGCCAATCGCGTGCAAGTAAAGAATCGAGCGGTCACGATCGACCTCGACCACCAGCGACCCCGGGATGAGGGAGATCGTAATCGCGGTCAGTGTGGTGATGAAGTCCGATCGGGTCACCAGGTCAACAGCAATGACCGCATTGCTCTGGATGCCTCGCGGCCGGAACGCCTGCGCCACAACCAGGAAGGATGCGGCAACCAGGTCCACAAAAAAGCGGGCGAGGAACACGATGAACCACAGCGGGTTAAACCGGCCGGACAACTCGACCGGCGGAAGGTAAAAGACCCGCGTCACCACCACCGCGACGATCACCCCGCTCAGGACGCTGATCCAACTGACGGTGCCCCACAGCAGCATCCAGAGGACCACCAGCGCAACAAGGAGCGGAAGCTGCTGCCAGATCCGCCATCGCACGTGCTGCCTCTGCTCGCGGTTAGTCATCCTCACCTCCCGGGATCACCCGGTTGGGGAACACGAGGTCAACGTAGACGGACGGCCCCTCGAGGTTCTCCCCCGCGCGGGTGCTG
Source organism: Rhodoglobus sp. (assembly GCA_965279605.1). Taxonomy (GTDB): domain Bacteria; phylum Actinomycetota; class Actinomycetes; order Actinomycetales; family Microbacteriaceae; genus Rhodoglobus. The sequence goes on along the minus strand of CBDIIE010000005.1, from coordinate 105,709 downwards.
ATGCCATATAGCGGACCGGCAAACACGGTGAGTGCGACCGAGACGGCCACCATGCCCGCCGTCGCGAAGGTCATCAGACGGGGAATTGTGCGGGTCTCTTTGACCGCAGTCTTTCCCGGGGCCTCGCTGACGTTGTCGAGCAGCGTGGACTCGTAACCCTCGACGTCGGCCGCCGGTCGCCAGAACGCCATGTTCCAGACCCGCATCAGCGCGTAGAGAGTGAGGAGCGAGACGAGAGCACCCGCGCCGATGAGCACCCACGCCAGGGGACTGCCCTGCTCCGCACTCGCCTGGAACAGCGCGAGCTTGCCAATAAAACCGGAGAACGGCGGGATGCCACCCAGATTGAGCGCGGGAACAAAAAAGAGCAGGGCAATCACCGGGGCCATCTTGAGGAGCCCCCCAAGCTGGGTGATCGACGTGGTTCCGCCCTGCCGCTCGATGAGACCCGCGGCCAGGAACAACGTCGACTGCACGATGATGTGGTGCACGATGTAGTAGATCGCCGCGGCCGTGCCAATCGCCGAGCCGAGCGAGACGCCCAGGATCATGTAGCCGATGTGGCTCACGAGGGTGAACGACAACATCCTCTTAATGTCGGCCTGCGACACTGCACCCAGCACACCGACCACCATGGTGAGCAACGCCACGATCATGAGGGCGACGTTGAGCTCGGGGCCCGGGAAGATCACGGTCTCCGTGCGGATGATCGCGTAGACGCCGACCTTGGTGAGCAACCCGGCAAACACCGCAGTGACGGGCGCCGGCGCCGTGGGGTAGGAGTCGGGAAGCCAGAACGAGAGCGGGAAGACGGCCGCCTTGATACCAAAAGCCACCAGCAGCATGATGTGCAGGATGATCTGAACGTCCACCGGGATCTCGGCCATCCGCACCGAAATCTGGGCGATGTTGACCGTGCCCACCGCCCCGTAGATCATCGCGATCGCGGCGAGGAACAACATCGATGAGACCAGGCTCACCACGATGTAGGTGACGCCGGCGCGAATGCGCGCCTCGGTGCCGCCCAGGGTGATAAGCACGTAGCTGGAGACCAGCAGGATTTCGAATCCGACGTAGAGGTTAAACAGGTCGCCGGCGACAAACGCGTTCATCACGCCCGCGGCGAGGATGAGGTAGGTCGGATAGTAGATCGAGACGGGTGTCTCGTCATCGCCGTCCGCAAGACCCTGCCCGATCGAGAACACCAGGACCGCAAGCAGCACCAGCGCCGACACCACGATCATGAGCGCCGCAAGCCGATCAACCAGCAGGACAATGCCAAACGGTGCCGCCCAGCCGCCCACCTCCATAACGAGTGCACCCTGCGTGTCGACGACCACAAGCATCACGGCGCCGATGGCGAGCATAATGGTGAGCGCCACCACGGTGACGATGCGCTGCGCGCGGGGCCGCTTTCCGAGCGCGAGCGCGGCGGCCGCGCCGACGAGCGGCACAAGCACAACCAGAGGCACCAGCGCGTTCACGAGCGTCGCTCCTCGAACTCGGTGTCGCTCTCGACGGCCTCGGTCTCCTCGCCCTGCATGGTGACGGCTCCCCCACGCATGGCCACGTCATCCGCGTCATCAACCAGTCGATCCTGCTTGGCGATCCGCCACGAGCGGTAGATGAGCGCCATGATGAACGCCGACACCCCAAAGGTGATGACAATCGCCGTGAGGATGAGCGCCTCCGGCAGCGGGTCCGTCATCTCCTCCGGTGTGACGCCCTCGGTGACAATCGGGGCGAACCCTGCTTTGCCCGCCATGATCAGGATCAGCAGGTTGGTGGCGTTGCCGACCAGAAGGAATCCCAACAGCACCTTGGTCATGCTCCGCTCGAGCAGGAGATACACACCACAGGCGTAGAGCACGGCCATCACGATGAGGAGCACGAGGGAGACACTCACGAGGCCACCCCCGCTTCCTCTTCCTGTTGCCGGTCGACCTCGGCCCCGAGACTGCGCAGCACGTCAAGCACAAGGCCGATGACCACGAGGTACACCCCAATGTCAAAGATGGTCGACGTCACGAAGTCGAGGCTGCCCAGCACACCGAGGTTGATGGTGAACCACGTCGAGGTGAGCGCGTCCACGCCAAAAAACAGCGGAACCAGTGCCGTGCCCACCGCAAGAAGGAGGCCTGCGCCGAGGAGCTTCCCGGCGTCGATGGGGGCCGCGGCCCCGAGCTCCACTCGACCACCGGCGAGGTAGCGAGCGACGAGGGCCATGCCCGCGACGAGCCCACCCGCGAATCCTCCGCCTGGGGCGTTGTGTCCGACAAGAAGGATGTAGAGCGAGACCACAATCACCGAGTGGAAGATCAGGCGCACAACGACCTCGAGCAGAATCGACCTGTTGCGTGCGGCGAGCGTGCGCCCCGCAAGCAGCCACGAGCCTCGCTCCTCCAGCTCGGGGTTGGCCGACTTGCTCACGAACCGGGCGATGATCGCCTTGCGCGCCGTGCTCCGTGGCACCCGCGGGAGGTTGTCAGTTCGGGTGTTGATAAAGATGAGGCTCGCAACACCCGTCGCGGCCGCGATAATGACCGACAGCTCCCCCATGGTGTCCCAGCCACGCAAGTCAACGAGGGCAACGTTGACGACGTTCAGCCCGTGCGCGTCCTCGTAAGCGAGGTCGGGCCAGGCGAGCGAGATGGGCGAGGCGGTGCGGGCACCGAGGGCGACCACGGCGACGACCGCCATCAGAACACCAATCGAGACCCCAATGACGGCTCGAATGACACGGTGCGACGAACCATGTTTTTCGCCGAGCCGCGCGGGAAGCCGCCGCAACACCAGGACAAAGGCGACGAGCGTAACAACCTCGACGAGGATCTGGGTGAGGGCGAGGTCAGGCGCGCCCTGAAGGGCGAAGAGGGCAGACATCCCAAAGCCCGTGACGCCCACGAGCACGACGGCCTGGAACCGTTTGGTTGCCGCGAGCGCGGCCAGGGCAGCAACCACCATAATTGCGCCGATGGCAAGCTGGGCCGGGTAGTCCCACAGCCGAATCTCGTCCGGCCAGGTGCGGTTGAGCATAAGGGCCGTGGCGATGGCCCCCACGAACACCAGGAAGATCACCCCAAGGTAAAAGGGCAGCGAACCACGCTGAGTGAGGCTCGTCGTGCGTGCCGCGAGCCTGTCGATCGAGCGCATCGTCAACGCGTATCCGCGGGCGGCCGAGAACGGCAGCCCCCACGCCTCCTGGGTACTGGCCATCCGAGCGCGGCCCACAAAAAGCAGGGCGCCCAGCAGGACTGTGGCGGCCGAGATAAACAGTGCCGGCTCGAACCCGTGCCAGAGGGCGAGGTGGTAGGGATGCTCGCCCGCCGGGAACTGCGCGGCGTATCCCGACAACCACCCGTCGACGAGCGCGGCACCGAGACCCAGCGCGAGGCCACTTGCTGCGAGCAGCACGGGTGAGATCAGGAAGTCGGCGTGCTCGCGTTCGCGCCGAATGACCTCGACGCCCGCCTTGGTGGCAAACGCGCCCCAGAAGAACCGGCCGGCGTACGCCACGGTGAGCACTGAGCCGAGCGAAACGCCAATCAGGGCGACCCATCCGATGGCGCCTAGTTCGAGCGCCCCGTCGATGAGGGCGGTGAGCGCGGCCTCCTTGGCGACGAAACCCAGCAGCGGCGGCAGGCCCACCATCGACGCGAGGGCGAGGCCCGTGGCCGTCGCCACCACGGGCATCTCACGCCCGAGACCGGATAGCCGTCGAAGGTCTCGGGTTCCGGTGCGATGGTCGATGATGCCTACAACGAGGAAGAGGGTGGCCTTGTAGAGAGCATGGGCGGTCACGAGAGCGAGACCCGCGAGCGCGGCATCCCTGGTTCCGAACCCGACCATCAGGGCCAGGAACCCGAGCTGGCTCACCGTGCCGTACGCCAGCACAAGCTTGAGGTCGTTCTGCCGCAGCGCGGTGAGACCACCTAGGAGCATGGTGACAACACCGAGGATGATGAGCGTCTCGCGCCAGCCCGGAAGCTCGGCGAACCCGGGCGCGAGGCGGGCGATGAGGTAGATGCCGGCCTTGACCATGGCCGCCGCGTGAAGGTAACCACTCACGGGCGTGGGCGCGGCCATCGCCGCCGGGAGCCAGAAATGGAAGGGGGAAGATCGCCGACTTCGACAGCGCACCAACCAGCACCAGCATGGTCGAGGCGATCACCAGCCCACCCTCGGGCGCGGCCGCGATGATCTGGGCCAGGCTCGAGGTGCCCGTGGCAATAACAAGACCCACGAGACCCACGAGCATCACCAGACCACCAAACGTGGTGACCAGCAGGGCCTGGAGCGCGGCACCACGACTGGCCTTGCTGCTCGTTCGGTGACCAATCAGCAGGTAGGAGAAGACCGACGTGGCCTCCCACAGCACAAAGAGGAGAAAAACGTCGTCCGCGACCACAAGCCCAAACATCGACCCCGCGAACGCGAGCAGGATGCCGGCGAAACGGCCGAGTGACTCCTCGTCGTCACCGAAGTACCGCACGCAGTAGATCATCACGAGCGCACCAACACCCGAGACGATCAGGGCCATCACCCACGAGAGGGTGTCCATCCGCACGCCGAGGGCGAAACCCAGCTCGGGAATCCACTCGACGGACTCGCTGACGACTCCCGACGCGAGCACCACGGGAGCCTGCAGCAGCGTGTACACAAACGCGGCGGTGGGCACGAGGGCCGCCACCAGAAACACGCGGGTTCCGAGCACGCGCGTGAGGGGCGGAAGAAGAATCGATCCCACGCCGAACGCAACAAGAAGTGCGAGCACGGAACCTCCCAGGGCGTTCAGGGCGGCAGGTGCACGTCACTGGGGAGCACCCGGGGGTCTCCCCTGGGGCCGCGCTGTCCATTCTACCGGCTCACGGAGAACCGCCTACTGCTCGTGGACGTCGCCCTCACGAAGGTCGGCGAGGAGGCTGAGAGCACGCGCCACCTGGGTCGGCCCGGGCACCCGGAAGTTGGCGAGAGTGGCACCCTCGCCGCTCTTGAGGCCGAGGTCATCCGCGTTGAGGGCCGCGAAGGCATCCTCGTCGGTCACGTCGTCGCCAGCGTAGAAGACCGCGTCCGCCTGGGTGTAGCGGCGCAGGTGCTCGACGGCCTCGCCCTTGGTGGTGGAGCGAACCGAGAACTCGAGCACGTTTTTGCCCTCGCGGATGGTGAGGTCATCGATCTCGGCGCTCGCCTCGCTGCGAGCAACAAGGTGAGCGACCCGACTGTTGTGCTCGGTCGCCAGGCGCGTATGCAGCGCGAACCCCGCGGGCTTGGGTTCCAGCCAGACCTGATCCACCGCATCCGCGACCTCGCCCAGAACGAGGTTGAGCACATCGACCTGCTTGAGCTCCGCCGTGTCGAGGGTGAGTTGCACGTCGGGCGAGTCCAGTCGAATCTCGATGCCGTGCGAGCCCACCAAAAGCGCGTTGTCGGGCAGGTCGGTGACGGACATCAGGCTCGCGAGGCTCCGACCGGAGACAAGCGCGACCCGCGTGTTGGGCATCCCGAGCAGTCGCAGCACCGCCTCGCGGGCCTCGGGAAGCGCGCGCGCCTGCTCGGGGTCATCGACCTCCATCGCCAGGGTGCCGTCAAAATCGAGGGCAACAAGAAGGCGCCGCGTCCGCGCGAGCTCACGCAGGGCCCCCACAAGCGGTTCGGGCAGCCGGGAGAAACGGGGGGGTGTATCGATGTCGACCATCGGGAACGTCAGTCGCCCTTCCTTCGGTCGAGCGTCCATTCGAGGTCGTCGGCCAGTTCAAGCGGCGCGATCCGATCGTTGCGATCGGCAGCGGCCTGCCTCAGGGTATCGAGGAATCCGCGCGACCATCGCGCAACGTCGTGCTCGATGACCCGCTTGCGAAGAGCACGCATTCGGGAGCGCCGCTCCGCTCGGGGCATCGCGATGGCCTGGAGAATTGTTGACTTGACCCCGTCGATGTCATGAGGGTTGACCAGTAGCGCGCGCTTGAGCTCATCGGATGCCCCCGCGAACTCGCTGAGAATCAGCACGCCGTCTTCGTCGAACCGGCAGGCGACATACTCCTTGGCGACGAGGTTCATGCCGTCGCGGAGTGCCGTCACCAACAACACGTCGGCGGCGAGGTACAGGGCTGCCATCTCTTCGCGCGGGTAGCCATGGTGGTGGTAACTGATGGCCTGGTGGCGCATGGTGCCGAAGTCACCGTTGATCCGCCCGACCGTCAACTCGATCTCGTCGCGGAGGTTCATGTAGGCCTCGACACGCTCGCGACTGGGGCTCGCCACCTGCACGAGAGTGATGTCCTCGACGTTGACGGCCCCCTCGGCTAGGAGCTCGCCGAACGCCTTCAGCCGGTGGCCGATGCCCTTCGTGTAGTCGAGGCGATCCACGCCCAGCATGATCGTTCGGGGGTTACCGAGCCCCTCGCGGATCTCGCGCGCCCGCTGCTGGACCCGCGGCTCGCGCGCAAGCGCTTCGAAGCTCGCGGCGTCAATGGAGATCGGGAACGACCGCGCGATGACGCGGCGGGTGGGCTGCCCGGATCGGGCGACTTCGATGGCGGGGTTTTTGGTGGCGTGAGAGGTGAGGCGCCGAACCGCGCGAGAGAAGTTCGAGGCGTCGGCGGGGCGCTGGAACCCAATCACGTCCGCACCGAGGAGACCCTCGATCACCTGGGTGCGCCACGGCAACTGCGAGAAGATGCCGTAGGGCGGGAACGGGATGTGGTTAAAGAATCCGATGATGAGGTCGGGCCGTGATTCGCGCAGCATCCGCGGCACGAGCTGGAGCTGGTAGTCCTGCACCCACACGATCGCACCGGAGGCGGCCACCCGTGCCGCGGCATCCGCGAACCTCTGGTTGACCTCGACGTAGCTGTCCCACCACACCCGGTGGTAACTCGGCGACGAGATGACGTCGTGGTACAGCGGCCAGAGGGTGTCGTTGCTGAATCCCTCGTAGTAGTTCTCGATGTCGGTCTCGCTGAGCGCGACCGGAACAATTCGGATGCCGTCACTCTCGAACGGCGGCAGGTCAAGATCCGGCTGCCCGGCCCATCCGACCCACGCACCATCGGCCGCACGCATCACGGGTTCCAGCGCGGTAACGAGCCCCCCGGGCGAGGTTGACCAGCTCTCGGTACCGTCGGCGTCGACCACACGATCGACCGGGAGACGATTGGACACCACAACAAAGTCGTACTCGTGAGTGTCGCCAGCGGAAGTCATCTTCTTCCACGGTAGCAGCCGTGGCTAGACCACGGCTGCGGCACCAAACGACACGGCGAACTGCACACACCACAGGTACACGCTCGGGAACTGCCCCAGATCGACGTCGGCCGGGATCTCGTAGACGTGGTTTCCCACGTTGCCCTTGATGGGCCCCAGGTCGACGGCGGGCTGGTCCGCCGCAAGGAACCAGCCGTCAAAGCCGGCAACAACGGGCGCGGCGCTGAGCCACACGTGCACGTCGGGACCACTCGAGGTCGAGAGGTTCTCAAGGGTGAGAACCCGGGTTCCGTCCGAGTTCTCGATGATGCGGACCGTACCGGAGGTCTCGTGCTCGTGGCTGATGAGCTCGCCCGCGGAGAGCTGCACGGGCCCCGCCGGTGGCTCGGGGGTTGCGGATGCCGTGGGCTCGGGTGTCGCGTCGGAGGTCTCCACGACCATCGGCAACGCCTCGTTCACCTCCACGTCGACAAAAAGAAGCCACGGCTGGAAAAGCACGGCACCCACCACCAGACCGGCGGCGACAATCCCTGCTCCAATTCCAATAATCCAACGCTTACGCATGGCGGCTCCTTTGTGTGGGATCGGCATATCCTAAGCACGCACTGTGAGAAGCAGCCTGTGAATCGTCAGGGAGGTCGTATGCCGATCGTTGACAACGCGATCTACCGCGACGGGGTCCGCCAGAAGGCACCCGTCAGCCTCGACCAGACGTTCGAGGAGCTTCGGGATCGTGGGGGGTTCGCGTGGATTGGTCTCTACCGCCCCACCGAGGAGGAGTTGCGCGCGGTCGCGACCGAGTTCACGCTGCATCCGCTCGCGGTCGAGGATGCCCTGCTCGGCCACCAGCGCCCCAAGCTTGAGCGCTACGGCGACGTGCTGTTTGTTGTGCTGCGCTCGGCGCGTTACCTCGATGCACCCGAGGAGGTGGAGTTCGGCGAGGTCCACGTATTTGTGGGGCCCAACTTCGCGATCACCGTGCGGCACGCCGAGTCGCCGGACCTGGGCCGGGTTCGCAAGCGGCTGGAGCACGCTCCCGACCTCCTCGCACTGGGACCCCAGGCCGTGCTGTACGCCGTGTTCGACGAGGTCGTCGACGAGTTCGGGCCGGTCATCGCGGGCCTCGAGAACGACATCGACGAGATCGAGGACCAGATCTTCCGGGGTGACCCGGAGGTGTCGCGCCGTATCTACGAGCTCGCGGGCGAGGCGATGGGCTTTCAGCGTGCGACCCACCCCCTGGTGGGGATGCTCGAGGCCCTCGAGGCCGGATTCGAGAAGTACAACGTTGACCTCGAACTGCGCCGCGACTTCCGCGACGTCGCGGACCACGCGCTCAAGACCGTGGAACGTGCCGACTCGTTCCGCGCCGTGCTACAGAACGCCCTCACGGTGCAGGCGACGCTCGTCACTCAGGCCCAGAACGAGGAGATGCGGACCCTCTCGCGCGCGAGCATCCAGCAGGGCGACGAGGTGAAAAAGATCTCGTCATGGGCTGCGATCCTCTTTGCGCCTGGACTGGTGGGCTCCATCTACGGCATGAACTTTCGATTTATGCCCGAACTCGAGTGGCAGTTCGGCTACCCGTTCGCGCTGGGCCTGATGCTTGCCTCGGGCGTGACCCTGTACGTGATTTTCAAGCGCCGCGGCTGGCTCTAGCGGCGGCGTGTCGCCTCGGGACCACCTCACACGTCCCCCACAATGGGGACATGTCTGAGAGCCACGAGGCCGAGGCCCCCGTTATCCCGACCGTCGATCAGCAGGCCGTCTTCGACCTGATGAAACAGCGTCTGTTCGAGTTGTTTGGCCCGGGCGGAAGCTTCACCGTGACCCTGGGGCGGGCCACCGCGGAGGACGCGGTGTTTGTCTCGACCCTCGCGGAGACGGTGGCGTGGCAGGTTGCCGCTGCCCTCGAGACCACTCCTCGCCACGAGGCACAACACTCTCGGAGTGCCGAGGCCCAGCCCGAGCACGAGATTCTCTGGGCGCACATCGAGAAGGAACTGCTGCGCCAGCGCACGGGCGATGAGGCCCTCACCGTGGCGCGTCGCGCGGCCTGAGCCACACGGGCGCCACGGTCCTTCAGCGACAAACGCTAGACCGCGCTCGGCACCAGTCCCAAGGCGCTCGCGCGCCGGGTGCGACGGATCGCGACAAGCGACAGCACCACGCTCACCACTCCAAACGCCGCGAGAATCAGCGCCGAGACAACCACGGAACCCGGGTCTCCGCCGGCGATGATGCCCTGCATCCCCTGCACCGCATAGGTGAGCGGCAGGAAGGGGCTGACGATCTGGAACGGCGTCGACAGCAGCTCAAGCGGGTAGATGCCCCCGGTCGAGGTCACCTGGACGGCAAGCACAAACAGCGACACCACGAGGCCACCACGACCAAGACCAATGGTCAGCAGGTAGTGGAACGCCGTGAACGCCAGCGCCGTCAGCAAGGCAAAGCCGAGCGTCGCGGGCAGGTACTGCCAGCCGACCCCGAGCGCGCCGTGCAGCAGCGCAACAAGAAGCACGGCCTGGGCGCCGGTCACCGCGCTCGCGCGGGCGATGGCGGATGCGACGAGCCGGCTGTTGCGCGCCGTCGACGTGAGCGCGCGGCGCGTCACCGGCCGCAGCACAAGGAAGACCGCGAGCGCGCCAATCCAGAGGCCCAGGGGCACAAAGAAGGTGGCGACGGCCTGACCCACGTCGGTGACCGGGTTGTCGGTCGAGACCGTCAGGCCCACGGGGTCGGCCGCGATCTCGGCGGAGGCCGCCGCGGCATCCGCGTCGGTCGCGGGGATCTGGTCGGCACCGGATTGGAGTCCTGTCGCGAGCTGTGTGGCGCCATCCGCGAGACCGGATGCACCCGAGACGAGCGCGGGCCCACTGTCGGCGAGCTGGGATGCCCCGGACGCGGCCTGAGTGATTCCGTCGTGTAGCTGCGGAAGCCCGGACGCACCCGCGGCGAGCGCGCTACCGTTACCGGCGACGGTCGCGAGACCGCCCACGAGCTGGTTGAGCTGGGCCTGGAGCTCGGGAGTCGGAGCGGTGAGGTAGGGCGCGATGGCGCTCAGTCCACCGGAGATCTGCGACACACCCGCGGTGTAGTCGGAGATGCCCGATGACAGTTGGCCGAGACCCGCGGTCTGGTCGCTGATGGTCCAGAGGCCGCTCTCCAGCGAGCTCACGCCATCCGTGTACTGCTGCAGGCCCGACCCGAGGGATGTCGCGCCGTTCGAGAGCTCGGTCGCGCCGTCGGCCGCCTGGGTCAGAGAGGTGCCGACATCACCGAGCGACGCGTAGATGCCCCCGATGTACTGCGCGGTGATGGCCTTGCCAAACGTGTCCGTCATGGTCTGGCCCACTACCTGGGCGACCGATCCGGTGAGGTAACTGTGCGAGTCGTCCGTGCGGATCGAGATGTCGGCCTTGGTGGGGTCATCGGTCGACAGCGACAGGATCGACTCGGAGAAGTCCTCGGGCACGGTCAGGATCGCGTAGACCTGACCGGATGCGAGCATCGCCTCGGCGTCGGCCTCGTTGGTGATCGTCCAGTCGAAGCCCTCGGCTCCGGTGAGCTCGGTGACCAGCTGGCGACCGGCGAAGACGATCTGGTCCTCGCCCGACGCGTCGGTCGTGGTGATCATCTGGTCCTCGTTCACGATCGCCGCGGGGATGCGATCGAGCGCGGAGTCCGACTGGGCAAGCGCCCCCACGAACAGGCCCGCGAACGCGAGGGGAACAAGGACAACGGCGGCGAGGCCGGTCCACTTGAGGTAACGAGCGGTGTGGGGGCTCATCGGAGGAGTCCTTCCTGGCTGAGCGAGTAGAGATCGATGTCGATGACGGGGCGTTCGCCCACGGTGGTGAGACCACTGGCTCGGGCCGGCACGGGCGTGCCAATCACGACGGTGGTCGTGGCGGGCGCGAGGCGGCAGACGGCGGTCACGAAGTCCGCGTCATCCTCGGCTCCCGCGAACGGGTCGAGCTGGTCGAGCATCACCACGGGCGTGCGCTCGGCGAGCGCCACCGCGGAGAGGGCGACGGCCCTCTCGACCTGGGGCAGTTCGACGAGGGTGCTCGACAGCTGGACGAGCGTGGCATCTCGCCCGAGCTCGGCGAGCACCGAGTTCACGCGATCAAGCCAGCGCTGGGCGCTGCGCCGGGCGGCCAGGGCGCGGTACCAGGGGAGGGTCATCTCGAGACGCTCGATGAGCAACTCCCCGACCGTGACCGTGTGCTCGACGCGCTGTGCGCCCCCCACGTCGGCGAGGGCGACGAGGCCACGCACACGAGCCGCCTCGGAGGGCAGCGGGTGCCCACCCACCTGTGCACGACCCGAGATCGGGTCGAGACGGCCCGAGAGGGTCGCGGCGATGAGACGCCGATCGATGGGCTCACCGCTGGCAACCACAACCGAACCGCGCGGAATCGAGACACTCAGCGGCCCCACCTCGTGCTCGGCGGACCCGGCGACGAGGTACTCCGCGCTCAGCGCGACATCCCCCTCGGCCTTGGCCCAGTCGACGGCGTGACGGTGCTCGCGCAGCTGTTCACCCTCGATGTCGACGTTCGGCAGCAGGCGCCCGAGCCACTTCGGCAGCCACCATGCGGAACGCCCGAACAGTGTCATGAGCGCGGGCACCAGGGTCATGCGCACGAGGAACGCGTCGAAGGCGATACCGGCGGCAAGACCCAGCGCAATGGGTTTGATCATGCCGGAGCCCTCGGGAACAAAGGCGAAGAAGACGAAGAACATGATCAGCGCGGCGGCCGTGACGACCCGGGCGGCGCCCGTGAAACCCTTCTCGACGGCGTACTTCGCGTCACCCGTGTGGACAAACTCCTCACGCATTCCGGAGACCAGGAACACCTCGTAGTCCATGGCGAGGCCAAAAAGCACGGCCATTAAGAGAATCGGCAGGAAGCTCAGGATGGGCCCGGGGTTGTCCACGTGAAGAAGCTCAGCGAACCAGCCCCACTGGAAGATCGCGACCACAACTCCAAACGAGGCGGCGACCGACAGGAGGAACCCCAGCGCTGCCTTGAGTGGCACAAGCACCGAACGGAACACCATCATGAGGAGGACGATCGAGAGCCCCACCACCACAAGGGCAAACGGCAGGAGTGCGTTGGTCAGGCGGTTGGAGATGTCGATCGCCACGGCGGTGGTTCCGGTCACGGAGATGGGCGTGTCGAACTGTGCCTCGATCTCCGGCGCCAGGTCACGAATCTCCTGGACCAGGGCCTTGGTCTCCGCCGAGTCCGGGGCGCTGGCTGGCGTCACCTGGATGATGGCGGTGTCCAGCCCCTCGTCGGGGAAGCCCTGCTGCACGTAGGCAACGTCGTCGAGTGTCGCGAGCTTGTCACGAATCGCGTCAAGATCGTCGAGGATGTCGACAGTCTGGGTGATGTCGACGGCCACGATGAGGGGACCGTTGAAGCCCGGTCCGAACCCCTCGGAGATCAGGTCGTAGGCCTCGCGCTGGGTCGAGCCGGTCGGCTCCGACCCACCGTCGGGCACGTTCAGGTCGAGGCTGAGTGCGGGAATGGCGAGGGTACCCAGGAGGGCAATTACGCCGAGGGTCGCGAGCACGGGGCGCTTCATGACGCCGCGCACCCAGCGCTGGCCCATGGATCGTGCCTTCGGCGGGGCCGCGGGGGTCGCGGCAGTGGTCGTGGCGACCTCGTCGGATGGGGTGGCCGCGCTGACCTCGGTGGCCTCGTTGCCCGCATCCTGTGCGCGCTTCCACGCCCGCGAGCCGACCTTGGGGGCAAGGCGCCCCTTCGCGAGACCCATCAGCGCGGGAAGCAGGGTGACTGCAATACCAATCGCGATCAGGACCGCGAACGCGGCACCCACCCCCATCACACTCAGGAACGGGATGCCGACGACCAACAGTCCGAGGAGGGCGATGATGACGGTGACGCCCGCAAACACGACCGCGCTTCCCGCGGTACCCACCGCCATCGCGGCCGACTCCTCCGGGTCCTCGCCCTTCGCCAGCTGGTTGCGGTGCCGCGAGAGGATAAAGAGGGCATAGTCGATGCCTACCGCGAGCCCAATCATCAGGGCGAGCAGGGGCGCCGTGCTCGAAACAGTCGCGAACGCGGTGTAGGCCGTGATGCCACCAATGGCGACGCCCACTCCGACGAGCGCACTGAGCAACGGCATGCCTGCGGCCAGCAGCGAGCCAAACGTGATGAAGAGCACGATGCCCGCGAAGATCACGCCAAAGACCTCGGCAATCGTGATGCCGAACGAGGTGTCCTGGAAGACCTGTCCACCGAACTCGACGCGCAGCCCTGCATCCTCGGCGATCGGCGCTGTCGCCTTGAGTTCCTCGAGGGTGGCGTCGGTCACGTCGGACGAGGGGCCGTCGAACTGCACCCGGAGGATCGCCATCGACTCGTCGTCGGAGATCGCCTCGCCGGCGTACTCGCTGAACGGCGAGACCACGGAGTCAACCCCGGGGATGTCGGCGATCTCTGACGCCAGATCCTCGATGACCGTCTCGGCGTCGGTCACGGTGCTGCCATCCGGGGCGACAAGCACGACCTGGGCGCTGGCACCGGCTACGGAGGGGAACACCGCCTCGAGGCGGTCGAGCGCGTTCTGCGACTCGGTGCCGGGAATCGCGAACGACTCCTGGGTCTGGCCACCGAGTGCGAAGCCGCCGCCGAGGATGCCGAGCAGGAGCACTGCCCAGACCACGATGACGCGCCACGCGTGACGGTACGAAAAACGGCCAATACGGTAAAGGAGCGTTGCCATGAGACTCCGGTGAGCTGCTAGAGGATTCGGACGGGGGTGAGCAATTCGCTCATGATCGTCACGAGAGCAGCTCTGGTCTCGTTAATGGGGGGTGCGTCCAGACCGAGGGTGTGGACGGTGCACAGCATGTAGGCGGCGCCACCTAGGGCGATGCCAAAACGCATCTTCTCCTCGAGGCTTGCCGTGTTGGCCGAGAAGAACTCGGCCAGGCGCATGACGAGCGCGTTGGCGCGATCGATGACGGGAACGTCAACCAGCGACGGACCCTGATTGATAAACATGTGGACCTCGAGGCGATACTGCAGGAGGAAGTCGACGAACTCCTCGAGGAACGCGACTCGGCGAGACTCCGAGAGGCCGTAGGCCTCCAGGGGCAGGATGATCGCCGCCATCCGGTCGATGGCGGGCCCAATGGCCGCTTCGAGAAGGGCCTCCTTCGAGCCGTAGTGGTAGAGGACACTCGACTTCGACAGGCCGGCGAGCTCCGCGATGCGCTGCAGGGAGGTACCGGCGTAGCCCGCGGTGGCGAACTCGGCCAACGCAATGCGGCGGAGATCTTCCTGGCTCGTGGACATACATCCACGGTAACTGACCGATCGGACAGTCTCTGACCGATCGGTCAGTTTGACAGTGAACTGTCAGGATTTATTGAGCAAACAGTACGAGAACGGCGACGGAGCCGACCACCACGAGCGGCACGACCAGCAGGCCCAGCGCCGCGTAGCGCCACCACGAGATCTCGACGCCCTGCGCGACCAGGCGCGAGTGCCAGATCATCGTGGCCAGGGACGCCCACGGCGTGACGAGGCTTCCGGCGTTGACACCAATAAGGACGGCGGCCATCCGCGCCGGGGTATCTGCGACCTGCTCGAAGGCAAGATACGCCGGCAGGTTGTTAATGGCGTTGGCGCCCAGGCCGGATGACGCGGCCACCCGCAACAGCCCGAGGAAGTCGTTGCCCTCCCCCGCGATCGCGAGCGCAAGCCGCGCGAGGCCCAGGGAGTGCGCCGCCTCGACAACGAGGAACAGGCCGGACGCGAACACGACAAGCTGCCACGGAACAAGCGAGAAGGCGAGAACCTGCTGGCGACGGAAGGCAAACAACACACACAGCACAATCGCGGCGCCCGTCGCGGGAATCCAGACCTCCAGCCCCGACACCAACAGTGGCAAGAGGATGACCAGCACCACCACACTCGCGCGGAACAGCACCGGATCGGTGGGCGCACTGGGCGCCTCCGGCTCGTACCGCCTCACGAGCGTGCGGCGGTAGATCAGGGCCAGCAGGGCGACCGGAATCACAATCGCCACCAGCGCCGGGGCCGCCATCAGCCCGGCGAACTCCACGGGCGAGGGGCCACCCAGCCGGTGTTGGGCGAGCAGGTTGGTGAGGTTGGAGACCGGCAGAAGCAGGGAGCCGGTATTGGCCAACCACACGATCGCGAGGGCAAACGGGAGGGGTGGGAGCCCGACGTGCCGGGCGAGGACGAGCACCACCGGAGTCAGAAGAACGGCCGTCGTGTCGAGCGACAAGAAGATCGTTGTGACGACCGCGATGACCACAACCAGAAGCCACAGCACCCACGCACGACCGCGACCGAGCGCGGCCGCACGGTGAGCGATGGCATCAAAGACGCCCGCCTCAGCACACAACTCGGCAACCACCGTGATGGCGACAACAAACAGAAGGATGGGCCACACGCGGGCAGCCACCTCCGCGGCATCCGCGAGCGGAAGCACCCCCGTGGCCACGAGGACCACACCCACAACCAGGAGCAGAGCCCCCACGATCGCCGAACGCACAGTGGAGAGTATCGCGTCTGGGAGTTTTCGAGCCTGAGCAGGTAGCGTGGAGAGCACAACCCTTCGGAGGCACTCATGCGCAGGTTCATCTTTAACACGAGCATTCTGAGCGCACTCTTTGGCGTGTGGGGGGTCGTACGGGCCACCCGGCACGGACCACGCGACTGGCGCCTCATCGCGATGTGGGTCAGCTGGGCCCTCACCGTGGCCATCGCCGTCGGAACGGTTGTGAAGGAAGCAGAGACCGGCAACGAGTTGGAGGACTGACATGGGATTCTACGGAGACGGGCCATTTGGCTGGTTCGGCCACTTTGTGGGGGCGGTCATCACCGGCCTCTTCACCTTCCTGAGCTTCCTGATTGTTGCGGCGCTCATCTTCCTGCTGGTGCGGTTCCTTCTGGTGGCAACCAAGGCCGCCCAGATCTACGTCGCCAAGAACACCCCCGCGAAGCCGGTCGCTCCCGCAGCGACACCGGCCCCGGCCGCGCCGAGCGCACCCGCTGCGGCAGCGCCCACGACGGTGACACCGGCGGCAGCGAGCACACCCGCAGCCAAGCCCGCGGCGACGACCAAGCCAGCGACCACAAAGCCCGCAGCCGCCAAGCCTGCCGCCGCCAAGCCTGCGGCGAAGCCCGCCACCAAGCCGCGCACTCCGAAGACACCTCCGACGGCCTGAGCCTCACCATGGGCGTGACGTTCAGCACCACACTCGACACCGATGCCGGCCCCATCGGCATCACCGTGCCCGAGGACGTGATGGCCCAGCTTGGCCCCGCCAAGCGTTACCCCGTTGTCGTGACGCTGCGCGACTACAGCTACCGCAACTCGGTCAGCTGGTACAAGGGCGCATTCCGGATCGCATTCAGTTCGGAACACCAGGCGGCGTCCGGCGTGGGGCGAGGCGACACCGTCGACGTGACGCTTGAGCTCGACGATGCTCCGCGCGTGCTGGAGCTTCCGGAGGCCCTGCGTGGTGAGCTCGCGCGGGCCGGGGTTCTGGAGAAGTTCCTGACGCTGTCGTACTCGAAACAACGAGCACTCGTCGAGCCGTGGATCGCGGCCAAGACGGATGCCACACGCGAGAAGAACCTCGCGAAGATGGTGGCCGCGGCGTCCTAGCCGAGGAACCCGCGCAGGAGCGCCGCCGAGCCCGCGAGGTGCTCGGTCATGGCGGCGGCCGCGCGCTCCGGGTTTCCCGTGAGGATCGCCACGACGATGTCCTCGTGCTGCTGGTTGGAGTGCTCGATGTTGCGCGCGAGCAACGGGATCGTGTCAAGAAGCTGGTTGACCCTCGTGCGGTTGTCGGCCAGAAGGGAGACGAGCGAGGGTGTTCCGACCACCTCCCCGATGGTCAGGTGCAGCCGGGAGTCGAGCCGCCGGTAGTCCTCCACCGACGCGGCTGCGGTCTCGCGCAGGCGCGTCCAGAGCAGTTCACGATCGGCGGCGCTGAGATCACGGGATGCCGCCGCGCGAGCGGCACCCACCTCGAGGATGTCACGCAAGCCCAGCACGTCCTCGATCTCCGCGTGGGTGGGGGCCGCGGTATCCGCAGGGCCCGGGGCGGGCAGCGGGTCGCTGACAAAGGTGCCGCCGTAGCGGCCCCGGCGAGACACGAGGAACCCGGCATCCGACAGTGACTTGATCGCATCGCGGACGGTATCGCGACTCACGGAGAACCGGGTGGCAAGGTCGCGCTCGGGCGGAAGAGCACCGCCGGGTTCTACGATTCCCAGCCGGATGGTCTGGAGCAGGCGCGCCACGGTGTCCTCGAAGGCGTTGCCGCTGCGCACCGGGCGAAACAGCACCTCGTCGGCGAGCCCGCCATCCCCGTCGGCCATGACGCGAAGCCTACAGCGGGGTGACGTAGGCCGAGCTGATGCCACCATCAACGAGGAACGTCGAGGCGGTAATAAAACTCGCGTCATCGCTAGCCAGGAAGGCGACCGCGGCCGCGAGCTCCTCGGGTTCGGCGAACCGCCCCTTGGGGATGTGCACCAGACGGCGCTGCGCACGCTCGGGGTCCTTGGCGAACAGCTCCTGAAGAAGAGGCGTGTTGACCGGGCCGGGGCACAACGCGTTGACGCGAATGCCCTGGCGCGCGAACTGCACACCCAGCTCCTTCGTCATCGCGAGCACACCACCCTTCGACGCCGTGTAGCTGATCTGCGACGTGGCCGACCCCATCACCGCAACAAACGAGGCGGTGTTAATGATCGAGCCGGACTGCTGGGCCACCATGTGGCGCAGCGCCGCGCGCGAGCAGAGGTAGACGCTCTTGAGGTTGACGTCCTGGACCTTGTTCCACGCGGGCAACTCGGTCGTCTCGATCGAGTCGTCGTCGGGCGGCGAGATTCCCGC
Organism: Rhodoglobus sp.; assembly: GCA_965279605.1. Taxonomy (GTDB): domain Bacteria; phylum Actinomycetota; class Actinomycetes; order Actinomycetales; family Microbacteriaceae; genus Rhodoglobus. The sequence continues at coordinate 87,580 of CBDIIE010000005.1, read as the reverse complement.
GTTGTTGAACGCGATGTCGACAGACCCATAGGTGGACTGGGCCGTGTCGAAAAGGGTGTTCACCTGGGCTTCGTCGGTCACGTCGACCTGCACGAACAGGCCACCCACGAGGGCCGCAGCCGCCTCGCCCGTCTCCACGTTGAAGTCCCCGATCACCACCGTGGCACCCTCGGCGGCGAAACGCTTGGCGGTCGCAAGACCAATGCCACTCGCGCCACCGGTGATGACGGCGACCTTGCCCTTGAGGCGCTGCGTGAGGTCGATGGGGGTGATTGACATGATGCTCCTTGGGTGAACGATTCGCGCGCTGTGATACTCAGTCAGCGGTTGAGATAAAGACGTTTTTTGTTTCGGTGAAGGCGTCGACGGCGTCGGGCCCCAGCTCGCGGCCGAGGCCACTCTGCTTGAACCCACCAAACGGGGTCGAGTACCGCACGCTCGAGTGCGAGTTGACGGAGAGGTTGCCCGACTCGACCCCCCGGGCGACCCGGATGGCGCGGCCCACGTCACGGGTCGAGATCGAACCACTGAGCCCGTAGATGCTCGCGTTGGCGAGGGCGATCGCATCAGCCTCGTCGTCGAACGGCAGCACGGCCACGACCGGTCCAAAGATCTCCTCGGTGACGGTGCGGTCGGTGCGGGATGCCGGGGTCAGCACGGTCGGCGCGAACCAGTAGCCCGGCCCGTCGGGAGCCGACCCGCGAAACGCCACCGGGGCATCCTCGGGCACAAACGAGGACACCGAGTCGAAGTGTGCCTTCGACACGAGCGGCCCCATCTCCGTCTCGGGGTCACCGGGAGCACCCACGCGCACCCCCTGCACCGCCGGCTCGAGAAGTTCCATAAACCGGTCGTAGGCGCTGCGCTCGACGAGGATGCGACTGCGCGCGCAACAGTCCTGACCGGCGTTCTCGAACACCGAGTACGGGGCCGTCGCCGCGGCCTTCTCGAGGTCGGAGTCGGCGAAGACGATGTTGGCACTCTTGCCACCCAGCTCGAGGGTGACCGGCTTGACCTGCGCCGCGCATCCGGCCATGACCTGCTTGCCCACCTCGGTCGACCCGGTGAACACAATCTTGCGGACGTCCTCGTGGGTCACAAACCGTTCTCCCACCACCGAGCCCTTGCCCGGGAGCACCTGGAACAGGCCGTCGGGAAGCCCCGCCTCGAGCGCCAACTCGCCGAGCCGAATAGCCGTGAGTGGCGTCCACTCCGCGGGCTTGAGCACCACGGCGTTGCCCGCCGCGAGCGCCGGGGCAAACCCCCAACTGGCGATGGTCATGGGAAAGTTCCACGGCACGATCACCCCCACCACCCCGATGGGCTCAAGGAAGGTGATGTCGATGCCGCCCGCGACCGGAATCTGCTTGCCAATCATCCGCTCGGGTGCCGCCGAGTAGTAGTTCAGTACGTCACGAACGTGGCCGGCTTCCCAGCGAGCCTGCGTTATCGGATGCCCCGAGTTGACCACCTCGAGCGCGGCAAGCTCCTCGATGTGGTTGCCGACCACCGTGGCGAAGTCGCGCAGCGCGCCGCCCCGGGCCGCGGGCGTGAGGGCCCGCCACGTGGCCTGGGCGACGAGAGCGCGTGCGACCGCGTCGTTGACCTGCTCGAGGCTGGTCTGCTCGACACTCTGGAAGGCGGTGCCGTCGGCCGGGTTGATGAGGGTGGTGCTAGGCACGAGGTGCTCCTTGGCGATAGTCGGCGGCGGCCCTCACGAGACCCTCGAACAGGCGGGCGTCCTCGGCGGCATCCTCCTCGGGATGCCACTGCACGGCCACCCCGAACGGCACCCCTGCAAGCTCGACGGCCTGGATCACACCGTCGTCGGAACGAGCCGAGACCACCAGACCCTCCCCCAGGTCGTCGATCGCCTGGTGGTGGTAACTTTTGACCGCGAGGGACTCGCCCAGAAGACCCGAGAGGGTCGTGGTGGGCTCGACGGCGACCTCGTTCTCGGAGAACACCCCACCACCGAGGTTGTACCGCGTGGTGCCGATGACATCGGGGAGATGCTGGATGAGGGTGCCGCCCCGCGTCACGTTGAGCACCTGCGCGCCGCGGCAGATGCCGAGGAAGGGCATCCCCCGCTCGATGGCGGCGGTGAGCAGGGCATCCTCCCAGGCGTCCCGGTCGCGCCGAGGCGCATCCGTGGTGGGGTGAGGCTCCTGGCCGTAGCGAGCGGGGTCAACATCCTTGCCGCCCGTGATGATCACACCGTCGAGACCGTCGAGCACCCGGGAGGCGATCTCCGCGTCGACGGGCTGGGGTGGAAGCAAGACGGCGATGCCGCCTGCCTTCGTGACCGCGTCGAAGTAGACCTTCGGGAGGAACGATGCCGGCACGTCCCAGACTCCGGTCTGGGCCTGCTCGAGGTAGGTGGTGAGGCCGATGACGGGTCTCGATACGCCGACTGCGTCGGCTACTCGACCAGCGGGCGCGACTGCGTCGGCTACTCGACCAGCGGGCGCGACTGCGTCGGCTACTCGACCAGCGGGCGCGACTGCGTCGGCTACTCGACCAGCGGAGGTTTCAGAAGCGCTCAAAGCCGCGCACCCTCTCCCAGTCGGTGATGGCCGCATCAAACGCCGCCTGCTCGATGTGGGCGTTGTTGAGGTAGTGGGCCACCACATCCTCACCAAACGCCTCGACGGCCACCTCGGAGTTCTGGAACAGTTGCGCCGCCTCGCGAAGCGACGACGGCACCCGCGGCGCGTCGGAGACGTAGGCGTTGCCCTCGAAGATGGGCTCGAGCTCCAGCTTGTGCTCGATTCCGTAGAGACCACCCGCGATGAGGGCCGCGACCGCAAGGTACTGGTTCACGTCACCGCCGGGCACACGGTTCTCCACGCGCAGGGAGTGGCCGTGACCCACAACCCGCAGGGCACACGTGCGGTTGTCGAGGCCCCACGCGACGGCCGTCGGCGCAAAGCTCCCCGCGACGTAGCGCTTGTAGGAATTGATGTTCGGGGCGAAGAAGAGGGTGAGCTCGCGCATCGTGGCGAGTTGGCCGGCGATCCAGTGCTCCATGAGCTTCGAGAACCCGTAGGGGCGATCCTTGTCTGCCATCACGGGAGTGCCATCGGTCCCTCGCACCGAGAGGTGAATGTGGCACGAGTTGCCCTCGCGCTCGTTGAACTTGGCCATAAACGTGAGCGACTTGCCGTGTTTGTCGGCAATCTCCTTGGCGCCGTTCTTGTAGATCGAGTGGTTGTCGCAGGTGCCGAGGGCATCCGTGTAGCGGAAGGCGATCTCCTGCTGGCCGAGGTTGCACTCGCCCTTGACTCCCTCGCAGTACATGCCAGCGCCGTCCATGGAGTTGCGGATGTCACGCAGGAGTGGCTCCATCCGAGTGGATGCCATCAGCGCGTAGTCGATGTTGTAGTCGCTAGCCGGGTAGAGATCCTTGTAGCCCTTTTTCCAGGCGTCGCGGTAGGTGTCCTCGAACACGATGAACTCGAGCTCGGTGCCCACGAACGACTCGAGACCGTGCTCGGCCAGTCGCGCGAGCTGCCGCTTGAGCACCTGGCGCGGGTCGGGGTTCACGGGGGTGCCGTCGAGCCACGTGAGGTCGGCCGTCACGATGGCGGTGCCGGGTAGCCAGGGTGCCAGCCGAAGGGTATCGAGGTCGGGCATCATCGCCATGTCGCCGTAGCCTCGTTCCCACGAGGAGATGGCGTAGCCGTCGACGGTGTTGTTCTCCACGTCCACCGCGAGCAGGTAGTTGCAACACTCGGCCCCGTGCTCGGCGAGCTCCTCGAGGAACAACCGCGCAGAGGCACGTTTGCCGATGAGGCGGCCCTGCATGTCGGTGAACGCGATGATGACCGTGTCGATCTCCTTCGCGGCGACGAGCGCCGTCAGCTCCTCGACCGTGAGATTCCCCGTGCGTTGCTTAGCCACCTATCGCTCCTCCTCGAGTGCCTGCCGACCATTACATCACAGCCCTTGCCGTGATCACCGGGGCGATGTAACGCGCAATTTACATCCAAAGGTAGACACCGAGTACCAATAGCCGACAAACTCATGGGAATTCCGCAGGCAATGGTGCCTGCACCCGAACAGACGCAACTGGAGGAAGCATGGCGGAGAAGAAGGACACCACCAAGGTGTCCGGCGTCACCTACACCAAGGCTGGCGAAGGATATTTCGAGAAGCGCACGCTCAAGCGGTCCGCTGGCGTCTGGGGCCTCTGGGGCCTTGCAGTCGCAGCCGTTATCTCGGGCGACTTCTCCGGCTGGAACTTCGGCATCGACTTCGCCGGCTTCGGCGGCATGCTCATCGCGTTCGTGATCCTGGTCGCGATGTACTACGGCCTGATCTTCTCAATTGGCGAGATGGCCGCCGCTCAGCCGCACACGGGTGGTGCGTACTCCTTCGCCCGCTCGGCCATGGGCCCGTGGGGCGGTCTCGTCACCGGTCTCGCGGAGACGATCGAGTACGTGGCGACAACGGGCGTGATCGTCTTCTTCTCGGCGCAGTACGCCAACGGCATCACCGCCGAGCTGCTGAACTTCGACCTGTCCGCGAACATGTGGATCTGGTGGGTCGTTCTCTACGTGGTCTTTATCGCCCTCAACTCAGCGGGCGCCAACATCTCGTTCAAGTTCGCCATCGTGGTGTCGATCATCTCGATCGCCATCCTCGTGGTGTTCTCCGCCATGGCCCTGTTCTCGGGTCTGTTCAGCTGGGACTCGCTGTGGAACATCCCGCCGGATGAGGGCCAGAACGCCTTCCTCCCGCACGGAGTTGTGCCGATCCTGTTCGCGCTGCCGTTCGCGATGTGGTTCTTCCTCGGCATCGAGGAACTCCCGCTCGCCGCGGAAGAGTCGGTCAACCCGACCCGCGACATCCCCCGCGCCGGCCTCTGGGCTCGCGGAACGCTCATCATCACCGGCCTCCTCGTGCTGTTCCTCAACACGGGTGTGCTGGGTGCCGAGGCGACGGGTGTCTCCCTCGAGCCACTGCTCGACGGGTTCCGGGCGATCGTGGGCAACGAGCTCGCCGCCGTCCTCGCCCTGTTCGCGCTGATCGGTCTTCTCGCATCCCTGCAGGGAATCATGTTCGCCTACGGTCGCAACATGTACTCGCTGTCGCGCGCAGGCTACTACCCGAAGTTCTTCTCGCTCACCGGCAAGCGCCAGACCCCGTGGGTCGCGCTTATCGTGGGTGCGGTGATCGGCTTCGTGGCACTTGTGGTGCTCGACCTGCTCAGCAAGGCGGACCCCGAGGGTGCGGGAGCGGTCGCGGGTGCGATCATCCTCAACATCGCGGTCTGGGGCGCGGTGCTGGCCTACCTGCTCCAGATGGTGTCCTTCATCATCCTGCGCAGGAAGTTCCCCGACGCCAAGCGCCCCTACAAGAGCCCGTGGGGTGTCCCCGGCGCGGTGATCGCGGCAGTCATTGCGGCGCTGATCTTCGTGGGCTTCCTGCTCAACGAGGCGTTCCAGCCCGCCATCGTCGCGATCGCGCTCGTCTACATCGTCATTCTCATCGGCTTTGCCGTCTGGGGACGCCACCGTCTCGTGCTGTCGCCGGAAGAGGAGTACGCGCTGAGCGGCGGACTTCACGGTGACCCCGAGACGGAGGGCTACGACGCGATGGAGGCCGAGATCTTCGACGGGGACGCGAAGGACCCCCAGAAGTAGCCGTCGCTTCATCACGGTCAGGGCGTCCCGGTTGGCCGGGGCGCCCTGCTTCGTGTGTGCTGGCGTTACGCGGACTGTGCCGCGTGCAGCGCGGCGTAGCGCCCGCCCGCGGCAAGGAGCGACTCGTGAGTGCCGATCTCGATGATGCGCCCCTTCTCAAGAACCACGATCCGGTCGGCAGCACGAATCGTTGACAGCCGGTGGGCGACGACCAGGGCCGTGCGACGCGCGAGCAGGCTCGTGAGGGCGTCGCGCACGCGCGACTCTGACTCGGCGTCCAGCGCTGAGGTCGCCTCGTCCAGGAGAAGGATCGCGGGATCCCGCACGAGGGCGCGCGCGATCGCCAGACGCTGTCGCTGGCCACCCGAGAGGCGGGCGCCACGCTCCCCCACCACGGTGTCCCATCCGGCGGGGAGGTTCTCGATGATCTCCAGCGCGTTCGCCTCGGCCAGCGCCGCCAGCACACGCTCGTCGGACACGTCGTCGAGACCGTAGGCGACATTGTCGCGAATGGTGCCCTCGAACAGCACGGACTCCTGAGGCACCACGGACACCCGCGTGCGGAACGTCCGCATGTCGATGCTCTCCATGTCGACGCCGTCGAGCAGGATGTGCCCCGACGTGGGTCGCAGGAACCCCAGCACGAGGTTCAGGAGCGTCGACTTGCCCGAGCCGGATGACCCCACGAACGCGACAGTCTCGCCGGGGAGGATTCGGAGGCTCAGGCCGTCCAGGGCCGCGGAATCGGCATCCGTGTAGCGATAGCCCACATCGACGAGTTCGATCTCACCCGCGACGTCTGTGACCACGGCCTTGCCCTCGTTGTGCTCGAGATCGGGCTCGGTCATCACCTCCGCGATGGAGCGCACCGACTCGAAACCCTTCTGCACAACGGGCACCAGCATCAGGAGCCCAATGAGTGCTCCCGTAAGCAGGGTGAAGTAGGACGAGAGCAGCACGACCTCGCCCGCGGTCACCGGGAGGATGCCCGTGATTGAGGCGAGCGCGGCGAACGCGAGTGTGCCGAACGCCAGTACCTGAAGCAGAACCCACGACATCGACCCGAAGCGGCCGTTGAGCACATCGAGCGTGAGGCCAGCCGTGCGCACGCCGTCCGCGGCGCGTGCGACCTTGCCGTGGGCAATGCCCTCAAGCCCGTGGGCGCGAGTGATGGGCATCAGCGTCGCCATCTCGCCAACTCGAGCAGAGAAGTGTTCGACCTGACGTCGGAACTCCTCATTGCGCCGGGCCGCGCGCGATCGGACGGCCGCAAAAATCCCGGCCGCGAGCGGCACCGAGACGGCGTACACCAGAAGGAACTGCGGCACCGTGAGTGCCGTCATCGTGATTGCACCCACAAAGACGAGGAACGCCGACATCGCGGTGGGCACGGCCTGGAGCAACATCAGCTCGATGTTCTCGACGTCGCGCACGACCTTGGTCTGGATGACGGATGCACTGGCGCGCGAGTGAAATCCGATGGACAACTCCTGGAGTCGTGCCGTCAGGGCATTGCGCACGTCGGCCCCCAGCGCGCGGACCTGGCCGTGGAACACCCGCGTCCACCACACGTGCATGGGGAAGTTCTGGACAACCACAACAAGGGCGAGCGCGCACCACGCGGCGAGTGCGGTGAGGGGTCCACCCGCGACCACGATGTCGATCACGGCGCCCGTCACGATGGGCATCACCCAGAGGGGACTGTCCTTGATGACGAACAACGCGGCAGCCCCGATAAGCCGGCGGGGTGGCCGTGCGAGCAGGCGGGCAAGGGTTCGAGCCGGGTGGCTGCCGTCGAACATCACGGAGCAAGTGTAGTGAGCCTGATGCCAAAGATCATACTTTTTTGACCTCACATAAGGATTGGCATCATGGCCAGCCCCACGCCGGTCAGGACCGCCGGCACGACTCGGACATCGATGAGCATCGCCCGAACGCGGGCGGGCACCGTGCGGCCCGCCACCCACGCCGCGACCACCACCAGGTAGGCGAGCCAGCCGGGCGCGGCGAGCACGCCATGCGCGTGCGCCGAAGGGCCAGCGGTGTCGGGATGCACGAGCGCGAGCATCCCCAGGGCCATCGCCCACAGGTCAAGGCACTGCACCCCCGCGTGCGCCGCCGCGTGAGGCCATCGACGGGCGGTCGCAGCGCATCCGGTCGCCACCACCACAAGCACCAGGGACCCCGCGAGCATCGCGGCCGTGGTACCCAGAAGCATCGCGCCAACCATCACCACAAGCATGAGGGCATGGAGCGGGGCCTCGCGGCGCAGCGCCGCGAGGCCCCGAGTCGAGGGCGCCGCTACGCCGTCCACACCGTCTTGGCGTTGACAAACTCGCGAATGCCAAACACGCCGAGCTCGCGGCCGTACCCGGAGTCCTTCACACCACCGAAGGGCAGACCAAAAAACGAGGCCGTGTTGCCGTTAGCGAAGACGGCACCAAACTCGAGCTCGCGCTGGAGACGCTCGATCTCGGCGGGGTCCGCGCTCCACACCGACGCAGCGAGGCCAAACTCCGAGTCGTTCGACAGCGCGATCGCCTCGTCCAGCGACGCGACCTTGTACACACACGCGACCGGGCCAAAGCACTCCTCACGAAAGATCCGCATCTCCGGGGTGACCCCCGTGAGCACGGTTGCCGGGTAGAACCAGCCCGGCCCACTGGGCAGCTCGCCGCCCACGTGCACGGTGACACCGTGCGCCTTGGCGTCCTCGACAAGCTCGTGGGCCTCGGCGCGCACCGACTCGGTCGCCATGGGACCAAACGACGTGGCCGGGTCGAATGGGTCACCCGGCACCATCGCGCGCATCCGCTCGAGGAAGGCGTCGAACCACTCGTCGTAGACGTCCTCGTGCACGTAGAAGCGCTTGGCGCAGATGCACGACTGGCCCGAGTTCTGCGTGCGCGAGTTGGCGCCGAACTCGGCAGACCGGGCGATGTTGGCCGACGGGGTGACGATAAACACGTCCGTTCCGCCGAGCTCCAGCACACTCTTTTTGATGTTGCGGCCGGCTGCCTCGGCCACCGCGGCGCCCGCACCCACGGACCCGGTGAGGGTAACCGCAGCGATCCGGCGATCATCGATGAGCTTCGAGGCGGCCGCACCCTCGACGAGCAACGTCTGGAAGGAGCCCGTCGGGAACCCCGCCCGCTCGAACAACTCGCCGAGGTAGAGCGCCACCTGGGGCACACTCGACGCGTGCTTGAGCAGACCCGTGTTGCCCGCCATCAACGCGGGCGCGGCAAACCGGATGACCTGCCAGAAGGGGTAGTTCCACGGCATCACCGCGAGCACTGTTCCGATCGGCTGGAAGATCACCCGCGCGGCGGAGGCACCCACCGCTGAGGCCTCGACGGGGGTCTCGTCCGCGAGGTACCGCTCGGCGTTGTCGGCGTAGTGCCGCATGCCGTTGGCGGACTTGGTCACCTCGTACTTGGCGGTGCCGATGGTCTTGCCCATCTCGGTGGCGGCGAGCGCGGCGAGGTGCTCGAGGTCCGCGTCCATGAGATCGGCGGCGCGGTGCATCCACTCGGCCCGCTGGGCGAAGGTCGTCGCCCGCATGACGTCGTTGGCGCGGTGAGCCCGGTCGAGGATCGCCTCGACCTCTGCGGCCGTGTGGGGCGTAAAGGTGGTCTCCACCACTCCCGTGGTGGGGTTGAGGGTTGCGATAGCCATGTTCTGAACTCCTTCGTTCTAGGTGGATGCCCGGCGGGCCAGGGCGAGAGCGCCCTCGACCGGAGGGCGGGTGAGAAGCTCGACGGTCAGGTCGGGATGACGCTGGCCCACTCGGTCGACCACGCTGGCACAGAGCCGTGGTTGGCCCACGATCACGCTCCCGGCGGCAACGACCGTCTCCCCCACTGCGCCGCGAGCGACCAGCTGGTCGACCAGGCGCGCGAGGTGCTCGGCTGCACCATCGATGACGGCGACCGCGAGCGCGGAACCCTCGTCCGCCGCGGCGAACACGGCGGGGGCGCGGGGGCCCCAGTTGTCCATCGTGGGCACGTCGTTGACGGCGCGAGCGAGCCGCTCGGCATCGGTGACTCCAAACGCGGCGCACAAGGCACCCAGGAGTCCGTCGTCGGATTCGCCGTCATCGTGAGCGAGGAGTGCCGCGCGGGTCGCTTCGCGCACTATTCCGGCCGCTCCGGCCTCGTCACCGATCACCCATCCCCAGCCGCCGGTGATGAGCGGGTGGCCGAGCGTATCGGCGCCCACACCAATGGCTCCGGTGCCCGAGATCAGACCAATGCCCGTGGTGTGTCCCGCGGCGGGAACGAGGAGTGCCGCATCGTTGACCGCGAGCGCCGGGTATCCAAACCCGAAGAGCGCGGCCGCAAAGTCGTGGGAGATCTCCGGGGTGTCGAGACCCTGCGCCCCGATACCCACTCCCACGACGGTGTAGCCGTGGGGCACCAGCCGCGCGATGTGGTCGGCGATCCAGCGCACCCCGTGGTCGAGAGGCTCGGCATCCCAGCCCTCGGAGGCAATCTCCGTGGCCAGGACCCGGGTGCCGTCGACCGTCTCGACGATGACGGCCGTTTTCGTTCCGCCGACGTCGAGCCCGACCAGAACGTCGGTCACGGCGTCGGCCCCGCGACCTTGGTGTCGGTGTGGAAGAACACAAACTCCTCGATCTCCACCCCTGCCTGGTGTGCCACCTCGGCCACGAGGATCTGCATGACGAGGGCCTCGAGAATCGCGCGCTGCGACGGTGCAACCTCGGGCAGGCGCACCACCTGGAGGTTCTTCTGCTCGGGCACCTCGTGAGTGCTGATAAAAATCGCCGAGTGACCCGCGTCGGCGAGCATGCGGGCAACCTCAAGCTCGCGCTCCTCGCCGAACAGCACGTGCACCCCACCGCCGGCGGACTCCATCGAGCCGTGCAGGTACTGGCGGGTGCTCATGCCGGCGGCATGCACTCGAGCCACCTCGCGGAACAGCAGGGCACCCGCCTCCGCGGAGCCGACCGACGGGCCTGCGCCCACAAAGTCGGCCGTGCTGCGGCCCGAGAAGGTCGCGGCGAGCTCCGCCGCGCGTGCACCCACCGTGCGTTCCGTCCACCGGAACAGCTCGGGCAGGTCGGCCCAGCCGGAGTCGAGCGTACCTCCGTCCCACGCCTCGGCGAGCATCCCCAGACCGGTCACGGTCGCCGTGTACCCAATCGTGGAGGCGTAGCTGTCAGGGATGTTGCCCAGCGACAACGTGGTGGTGGCCAACGTCGACACCGGCGACGGGTGAGTGTTCACGACCGCGTAGCGCAGCGGTGCATCAATCGACGAGAGGACCGCGAGCGTCTCGGTGCTTTTGCCCGACTGGGAGATGCCGATGATCGGGTGCACACTCACGGGGAACGGCAGCGGATGGTCGCCCGCTCCGAGCCGCCACGAGTGGATGCCCCGCGCACGCAGGCTCCACACCGGAGCGGAGGCGGCGGCGAGGCTCGCCCCAATGCCCACGAAGATCGGCCCAGGCCCCCGCAGCCCTCCCGCGTCCTGCTGGCGCAGGACCTCGGCGGAGATCCGCGCGATCGCCGCCTCGAGTGCATCCGCCTGGGTCGCCCGCGCGCTGGAATAGGTGATGTAGTCAGCGACCATCAGTGGCCCCCTCCGTGTTCAGTTGTTGTCATCAGTGGCCGTGGTGGTGATCGTGGGTCGGCGCGCAGTGGTCGCTCGTCGACTCGGGGATGTCCATGGCGGGGTTGGCGCCGAAGAAGCCGTGGGGCTTGAGCACAAACCCACACGTGTCGACGGGCATTATGGGCCAGTCCTCCACGCGGGGAAAGTGCGTGAGCCCAAAGGTGTGCCACAGCACGATGTCGGTCGAGTCGACCGAGCGGTTCGCGGCGGTCCACGCGGGCAGGCCCGCACCACCCGGATGCAGGTTCACGAAGTCACCCGCCGGGTACAGCTCGCTCGGCTCGTAGGGCGTCACCCACAGGTGCTTGGTCGAGAACGTCGCGCGCTTGTGGATGTCCGACTCGCTGTCGGCGAGCAACACCGGGCCACCCTCCGGGTAGAGCACCCACCCGACGTCGCGCCCGAGGCGGTTCTGCACGGTCGGGTTGGAGATGAGCCAGACCCGACCCTTCGAGTTGTCGGCGAGCCGCTGCGCATCCCGCTCGGTGGTCAGGCGCGTGACCGTCTGGGTGAAGCCGGTGCCGGTGGGGTTCTCCGGGCCGCGTGGCACAAGGGCCGCCTCGAGCTCGTCGACGGCGTTAACGTGGCCGTCGACCATCATGTCGAGCCGTGCGCTGAACAGGTGCTGGTGGTGGGGCGCGCCGAGGCCCGGCGCGAGCTCCGAGGCGAACGGATAGCCGGCGCCCGGGTAAGCGGAGGTGAAGACAACTCCCGTGGCCTTGACCTCGAACTCGATTTTGCCGTCGAGCGAGAAGTACCAGTAGAAGCCGTAGTCGTAGTTGCCGACCGTCACAAAGAAGCTCACGACGAGGCGCCGATTGCGCCGCGAGAGACTCGACCCGTTCCAGTTGTCGAAGTGCTTCCAGAGGATTCCGGTGTCCTCCTCGTGGATGCAGATGGCCTGCGGAATCACACGCGCGGTGCCGTCGTTGCTCGCCACGACCGCATCGAGGTAGGTGATGTCACCCACGCAGTCACACCCGAGCTCGAGCGAGTTCGCGAACCCCCCGAGCAGGTACTCGCCACAGTCGAAGAAGTTCTGGAACCAGCGCTGGGGGCTCGGGTCGCCGTACGGCACCATCATCTCGGCGATCGAGGCACGGTAGATGACGGGCCGGGCAACCCCCTTGTCGTCGAGCGTGACGTTGTGGAAGACGAGGCCCTCGCGCTGGTCGAAACTCACCTGCAGGTTCCAGCCGAGCCACGAGAGAGTCCCGTTCTCGTCGATGGTGAAACTCGGCCCCTCGGGCTGCGTGATCTCGATGGGCTTGACGCCCGTGCGGTCCGCGCCCCGCCAGGACTCGAGATGGAAGTTGCCACTCTCGAGCGGCACGGGCAGGTCGACGTAGTCGATGACCTCGAGCACCTCGCGGGTGACCACGTCGAACATCACCGTGACGCCGTCGACGGGATGCGCCCAGCCCAGGTCGTCGGGCGAGTCCATCACGAAGGTGAAGCAGCGCTGGATGCGACGACCGGTCTCCGCCTCGGCCAGCACGCCTGCCGACAGGGGGTTAATAACGAGCTTGTCAAAGTCAGTGAGGCCACGCTTGGTCATGGCGGCCTGCCAGTCGGCGTTCTCCTTGATGACCGAGACCACGATGAACTCGTCGATCACCACGGGCACCTGCCCGTCGACGGCATGGTCGAGCTGGCGGGCCGAGACCACACGATCCTCGGCGATCGACACCACCACGTCGAGCGAGACGCCTGTGGCCATGTCGATGAGCATCGAGCGCACTCGACGGTCGGCGGTGCCGTCCGCGAGGAGTGCGCGCTTGTCGGGCTCCTGGAGTCCCACGTACGAGTACTGCACCGTGGGCCCCGCGAGACCTTCGCGCTCGAGGATCACCTTGTTGGCGGCGATCTCGTCCGCGGTGATCGTGGCAAGGCTCTGGGCAATGGTCGTCATCGGTAGTCGACTTTCTGTGAGCGGGCGAAGAAGGTACGCAGGCGATAGCGCTCGCCGGCGTAGCGGATAGAAGACGAGAGCACCGGATGCTCGGAGCTGTCCACCACGATTTGGTGCATCACGAGCACCGGGGTACCGAGTTCGACGGACAGGTGGGTGGCGAGGTAGCCGTCGGCGCTGGCCGCCTCGATCGTGGAGTCGGCGCGCTGGGGGTCGAGCCCGGCGGATGCGAGGCGCTCGTACAACGAGGCCCCGGCGAAGTCGATCGCCTCGATGCCCGGCACCAGCACCGCGGGAACCCGCGAGTCGTCAATGGCGATCGGCACGTCGTCGAGCAACCGGACGCGCTCGAGGTGGAACAGGGGTGCACCCGGCGCGATGGACAGTTCTTCCGCCTCGTCGATGGTGGCAGGCACCACCTCCTGGCGGAGGATTCGCGACGACGCGGTCAAGCCCATCCGGGTGGCCGTCTCGCTGAAGGACTCGAGGCTGTTGGGCCAGTCGGTTCCGGCGACGCCAGCCACGAACCATCCTCGACCGTGCGATGACCGCAGCACACCCTCCTCAACGAGGTGAGCGAGAGCCTTGCGCAGGGTCACCCGGCTGATGTTCAGGGCCTCGCACAGCTCGCGCTCCGGAGGCAGGCGAGAGCCCACCGGGAGGTGCCCATCGGCAACGTCGCGCCTGATGAGATCGACCGCTTGAACCCACAGCGGATCGGGGTAGTCCGTTCTGACGGCAAGCGCCGCCGGAGAGCTGGTCATCGCTCGTAGCTGACTTTCTCCCACACTCCGGTCTGCATCGAGCGGTAGCACGCGTCGAGGATGCAGTTGACGATAAAGCCGTCCTGGAACGTCTCGACGGGCTCCTCGCCCCTCTCGAACGAGGTCACGAAGCTCCGGAACTGCTGCGAGAACCCGTAGGCCCGCGCCTCCTCCGGAACGGGGTAGACCCAGCCGGTCTCGGCGTCGGACTTCTCGACCAGGTAGCCCACCGGGTTCTGGATGAAGCCCCAGACCGGGGTCGCGGAGCTGTCGGTGTAGAGGCGGCCGGCCGTGCCCACCAACTCGTGCCGCAGCTGCATCCCGCCCTTTTCGATCCACGACGACTCGACGGTCGCCATCTGGCCGCCCTCGAACTTGAGCATCGCGGTGGCGACGTCCTCGCCGGTGGTCTTGTCGCCGTGAACGAGGGTTGCCCCCCATGCCCACACCTCGGTGACGGGGTTGTCCTTGCCAAAAAAGTGCCGTGCCGACTCGACCGTGTGGCACCCCATGTCGAGGAGCGCACCACCGCCGGCCGTCTCCGCGTCCCAGAAGTGGGGCGCATGAGGACCGGAGTGGCCCTCGCGGGCGCGCATGGTGAGCAACTCGCCAATACCTCCGGCCTGAACCATGTCGTGGGCCTTGACGATGTTGGGCGAAAAGACGGAGCACTCGGCGTAGGCGGCCCAGATGCCGGTCTCGGCAACGATGTCGAGGATCTGCTTGGCCTCGGCGCCGGTGCGAGCAAGGGGCTTCGTGCAGATCACACCCTTGCCGTGTTTCGCCGCAAGACGCACGGCCTCGACGTGGATCTCGTTCGGGAGCGCGATGATCACGAGCTCCACGGCGGGGTCGGCGCACAGTGCCTCGATGTCGTCGTAGCTCGTCATCTCTCCCGAGCGAGTCATCACGGGCGCCCACTTGGCCGCGAACTCGCGCGCGCGGTCGAGCGAACGGGAGTAGTTGGCGACGAGGTCGGCAGTGCGAACATCCTGCAACCCATCAACGTACTGGTCACTGATAAACCCAGATCCCAGAATGCCGATGCCAACCATGTGTCCTCCTTGGTGCCGTGTTTATGTTCGTACGTAAACCACATGATACTGAGTGGTCCGCTCTTGGTCTATACATTAGCGAATTTGTAGATACCTCTTGCTACCTCTTCATCACATCTATATGCTGACGGACACACGCGCTGGGCAACCATCTCGGCCGTGGCTTCACCCGAAGCACGATGTGTAGAGAGGACACAATGCGTTCACGACTTGCACCACTCGCAGCAATCGCCGTCACCGCCATGGGCCTGACCCTGGCCGGATGCGCGGCCGGAGGTTCCGACGGTGGCGACACCGTCAAGCTCACCCTGGGCAGCTGGCGGACCGAGGACATCGCGATGTGGGAGGACGAAATCCTGCCCGCGTTCACGGCATCCCACCCCGGCATCAAGGTCGAGTTCCTGGCCACCGACACCAACGACTACAACGCGGCCATCCAGTCGCAGGTCGCCGGTGGTAACGCGCCCGACCTGATCACCTGCCGCCCGTTCGACGTCAACCGTGCGTGGATCGGCGATGGGTACTTCGACGACCTGACCGGGCTCGAGGCGCTCGACGCGTTCGACCCGGTGGCCCTGGCGGCCTGGACGGGTGCGGACGACGCGCCCTACTGCCTGCCCGTCGCCTCGGTTCTTGCCGGGTTCTACTACAACAAGGCAATCTTCGAGGAGCTCGGTCTTGAGATCCCCGAGACCCAGGCCGAGTTCATCGACGTGCTCAAGGCCATCAAGGATGACGGCACCTACGCACCGATCGCGCTCGGCTCGGCGGATGGCTGGCAGCTCGCCTACAACGTGCTGTACAACCTCGGCCCGAACTACTGGCACGGCGAAGACGGCCGCATGGGCCTCATCGACGGCACCCAGAAGCTCACCGACCCCGGCTTCGTCGAGGCATTCGAGGCGACCAACGCCCTGGTGCCCTACCTCCCCGAGGGCTACGAGGCGATCACCTACGACGACATGGGCCAGCTCTTTAGCCTCGGTCAGGCGGCGATCATCCCCGACGGCTCCTGGAACATCAACCAGCTGACCTCAACTGGCCTCGACGTCGGTGTCTTTGGCGCCCCGGTTCCGGCCGCCGGCGACCAGCGGTACCAGCAGGAGATGCCCGACATGGCGATTGGTGTCAACTCCGCCAGCAAGAACAAGGAGGCCGCGACCGAGTTCCTCAACTGGCTCGTGACCCCCGAGTTCCTTGAGCTGTACGTCAACAAGCTCCCCGGCTTCTTCGCGATGACGAAGGACGCCCCGAGCTACGACAACCCACTCGCACAGGAGTTCAGCGACCTCAAGACCGACGCCGAGCTCACGCCGCGTCTGGCTCTCGACCGCCTGAGCGCCGGTACCCCGCCGCTGGACGACGAGATCTGGGTCGCCCTGCAGCAGATGTACGCGGGAACGCTCACCCCGGTGACCGCCACCGAGGAGCTCCAGGCCGGCCTCGAGTCCTGGTACGTCCCGGGACAGTAGTCCACCGCACGACCGATGGGCCGTTCAGGCGCATAACGCCTGGGCGGCCCATCGCCGTATCATCCGAACACACCAACCCTTAGGAGCAGGAATGAAGCGCACGGTCGCCAGTTACCGCAACCTCATCCTCTTCGTGCTGCCCGCACTCGTGATCTACGTGGCGTTCAGCGTGTACCCCCTTGTCTCATCCGTGGTGCTGAGCTTCTTCGACTCCGACGGGCCCGGCGGCTCCGCGTTCGTGGGGTTGGAGAACTACGTCTACCTCTTTACGAACGACTCCACGAGCGAGCGCTTCTGGAATGCCCTCGGCAACAACGTGGTCTTTTTCCTCATCCACCTCGTTGTGGAGGTGCCCATTGGCCTGCTGATGGCCGCCCTGCTCACCTCGGGTGTGCTGCGTCGCTCGACCGGCGTGTATCGCACCCTGCTGTTTATCCCCGCCACCCTCTCGGTGGTGATCGTCGGGTTCATCTGGCGTCTGATCATCAGCCCGCTGTGGGGAATTGTGAGCTTCCCGTTGCTGGGCAACGAGCTCACCGCACTGCCCACCATCTCGTTGATGTCAGTGTGGCAGTACATCGGAATCCCGATGATCTTCCTCTACACGGCGCTGCTGGCGATCCCCAACGACATCCTCGAGGCATCCCGCATCGACGGGTCGCGCGGCTGGTCGACGTTCTGGCGAATCAAGTTCCCGCTGATCGCGCCCCAGTTTGGGCTCATCACGATCCTCACCTACATCTGGACGTTCAACGGGTTTGACATCGTTTACGCGCTCAACGGGTCCGCCCCCGGGCCCAACTACTCGACCGACATCCTCGGCACGCTCTTCTACCGCACCTTCTTTGGCTCGAGTGGCCAGGTCGCCAACCTCGACCTCGGGGCGACCGTCGCCTCGGTCATCTTCTTTATCATCCTCGTCACCACCGCCGCGTACTTCTGGGTGCTGCAGCGTCGACTCAAGACCTACGAGCTCTAGGAGCCACTCATGACTTCGAAGCGAACCTCCCCGGCCGTCGTCGCCAATAACTGGATCACCCACGGCCTGCTCATCGTGTTTGTGGTGCTCGCCATCGGGCCGATTCTCGTGGTGATCATGAACTCGTTCAAGACCACCCAGGGCATCTTCCTGTCGCCGTTCCTTCCGCCCACCGCAGAGACGTTTAATCTTCAGGGCTACGAGAACGTGTTCAAGCGGGGCGAGTTCTTCCTCAACTACCAGAACTCGATTGTGGTGACCGTCTCGACGACGGTCCTCACGATCCTCCTGGCGACCCTGGCGGCGTGGGCGCTCACCGAGTACAAGGTGCGTATCGCTCCCCTGCTGGCCGGCTTTTTTATCATCGGGATTATGCTGCCGATCCGGCTAGGCACGGTGCCCATCCTGCAGACGATGATCTCGTGGGGCATCATCGACACCCTGGTGGCGCTGATCCTCGTGTATACCGCGATGACACTCCCCCTCGCGGTGGCGCTCATGATGACGTACTTCAGGTCCGTGCCCACCGAGCTTAAGGAGGCGGCGCGTATCGACGGGGCGGGCGAGTTCCGCACGCTGGGGATCGCGGTGCCCATCGTCAAGCCGGGGCTCGCGGCCGTGGCATCCATCACGATGCTCCCGGTCTGGAACGACCTGTGGTTCCCGCTGATCCTGGCGCCCTCGCGAGAGAACCAGACGGTGACCCTCGGTGTGCAGCAGTTCGTGGGGCAGTTCCAGAGCGACTACCCGGCGCTCCTCGCGGCGTTGACGCTCGGAGCCGTGCCACTCATCGTGCTGTTCACGGTGTTCTCGCGGCAGTTCATCCAGGGCCTGAGCGCCGGCTACGGCAAATAGGGGCGCGCTGTGGCATCCCAAATGCAGGAGATTTCTGGGTGAAAGGCCCCGCTGAGGCCTAACACGGCGCACGCGCACCCATATCTCCTGCATTTGGACAGGGTTCGGGGGTGGCGGGCGCAGGCGCTGTTAGCGGCGGCGCGCGAAGAACGTGCGCAGCCGGTAGCGCTCGCCCGAGTACTGGATCTTGGATGCGAACAGCGGCCGGTCCGCGGCATCCATGACCCGCTGGTTCATCACGAGCAGGGGCTTGCCCACCCCAATGTCGAGATGCTCGGCGGCGTACTCGTCGGCGGCACGCGCCTCGATCGTGGAGTCGGCACGCACCGGCGCGAGACCCGCCGCCTCGAGCTCCTCGTACAGCGAGGCGGTGCGGAAGTCCTTCTCCGTGAAGCCGGGCACCAGCTCGAACGGGATCCGCGTGTAGTCGATCGCCGTCGGTACATCGTTAAGGGTGCGCACCCGATCGAGGTGAAAAAGTGGGCTCCCGGGAGCCACCAGAAACTCCTCGGCCTCGTCGATCGTGGCCGGCACAACCTCGGCCCGAATCACCCGCGAGCTCGCCGTGAGCCCCATCCGCTTGGCCGTCTCCGAGAACGACTCGAGGCTGTTGGGCCACTCCTTGCTAGCGGGGGTGGATGCCACGTACCAGCCTCGCCCGTGCGAGGCGTTGACCAGCCCCTCCTCGACCAGGCGCGTGAGCGCCTTGCGCAACGTGACGCGACTGATGTTCAGCTGCGCGCACAGTTCGCGCTCGGGAGGCAGGCGCATCCCCGGCTTCAGGGCCCCGCTGTCGATCTCGGCGGTGATCAGGTTCGCGGCCTGCACCCAGAGCGGCTCGGGGTAGTCAGGGCGGATCGTGGGCGACTCGACGGCTGACACGAGTCATGTATACCACTCAGACCACGGTTCGGCGCCTCACCGTGCGCGTCACGTCGCCCCGAGCACACTCCAGCGCGTCTCGAAGGTCGTTGACTCACCGGGCTCGAGGGAGACCAGTGGACCGAGCGCCTCGAGTTCAACAAGCCGTGCACGGGGATGCAGCCCACTCAGCTCCTCGATGGCACGGGTGAGCGGAGCCTGCATCCAGATCTCCGCACGGGAGCCACCGTCCGGGTACTCGGCCGTTTTGTCGACGGCGAAGTCGAGGCGCACGCCGAGCCCGTCCGCAGCGGTGTACGAGATCATCCCCGTCGCCGTGGGAAAACCCATCTTGGCCACAACGTCCTGAACCGCGAGATCAACTCGGCCGGGCGCGTGCACCACCTCGAGTGACCCGTGGTAGCTCCCCAAGTCGACCGTCTGCGCGTCGTCGACCGCAACACTGATCGCGGGCGCACCGGGGGCGGCACTCCGAGCGGTGTCGACCTGAACCACCTCCCAGATGGACCACCGGATGGTGCGGTCGGAGACATTGGTGAACGTCGAGCGCTGCACAAAATCCGGCGCGCCATCCTCGATGACACACTCTCGAGACATCCGGAGGCCGGTCCGAGCGTCGTCCGGGCTCGTCAGGCTGACCGTGATGCGCCGCGTCTCGACCTCGAGGTCGGTGTCAAGCGAACAGGCCCACACGCCCGAATCGATCACGGCATCGGGTGGCCCGGCCCATTCCCCCTCGCCGCCCCAGCCCTGCGGCGCCGGCCAGGTTTTGGCACCACCCACGTTCACCCAGGACACGAACGTGCCATCGACCTCGGGCCACTGCGCACGGGGGCGTCGAGCGACAAAGTTCTCATCAAGAATGCCGAGGTCACGCCAGAGAAGTTCCTGACCGTTCGCGAGGAGCGACACCAGCCGACCCCCCACCGTGGGCAGGAACGTCAGCACCACGGACCCGTTGTCTATCCGGAGGAGCGGAAGGTCGGGATCCCCGGTGCTGGCGGCCCTAGCGCGCACCGGTCCGGGGCGTGGGCACGAGCACAACCTTGCCGGTTGCGCCACCCGCGGCGATCCGATACGCCTCGTCCGCGTCTTCCAGACCCAGCCGGTGGCTGACCACCACCTCGGGATGCAGCCCCGCCTCGGCGAGCATCCGTGCGAGATCTTCCATGCCCTGCAACGAGGTGACCCAGGACGCGTTGATGGTGAGCTGCTTGTGCAGGAGGGTGTCCGAGACCTCGGTGTCGAGCATCCCACCCTCGCCGAGCAGTGACATCCGCCCCCACTCGGCGGTTGCCTGAAGTGCCGTGGATCGGCCGGGTGCACTCCCGGAGGCGTCGATCGCGACCTCGCAGCCCTTGCCGTCGGTCAGCTCAAGAATGGTGTCGACCGCCGTGTCGTCGGCCACGACCACGTCGTCAACGAGGCCCACCGAGCGCACGAACTCGATACGCTCGGGGCTCCGCTCGACGCCGATCACTCGACGTGCACCCATCATGCGCCCGATCATCGCCGCCGCAAGACCCACCGGCCCCAGGCCTACCACCAGCAGGTCCTCACCGCCGTGCATGTTCGCGCGCCGAAGCCCCTCGTACGCGGTTCCGAACCCACACGCGATGAGTGCGCCGTCCACATAACTCAGGGGCGCAAAGAGAGGGATGCAGGTCGCCTCGGATGCCACGACGTACTGGGCGTGACCGCCGTCACGCTGCCAGCCGTAGGCCTTGCGCCTCGACTGGTCCGAGCAACTGATGTAGTACCCGGCCCGACAGTTGCGACACTGGCCACAGCCATGAATGTGGTACACGATCACGTCGTCCCCCACCGAGAACCGCGACACCCCGTCACCCACGGCGACGATACGACCACTCGGTTCGTGGCCCGCCACAACCCCCTTGTAGGCGGGTTCGCCGCCCAGCCCCTTGTGGGTCTTGTACCCGGCATAGATGTAGCTGAGATCACTTCCGCAGATTCCGGATGCCCCCACCTCCAGCAGCACCTCGCCCGGCCCGGGTGTGGGCATCGGCCAGTCCCGCACCTCGGCGGTCGAGTCGCCGGGCAAAAACACCCCACGCATTGTGCCGGCCATTAGTCCTCCGTCCGGGAGCGTCGGCGCGAGAGCGTCACGTTCAGCAGGACGGCCGCGACAATAATCGCGCCACGGATGACGTTCTGCAGGAACGAGTTGACTCCCAGCAGCACGAGGCCGTTGCCAATGAGGGTGATAAAGATGACGCCCAGGAACGTGCCGATGAGGCTTCCGCGCCCACCCGCCATCGCCGTCCCCCCGATCACCACGGCGGCGATCACGTCGAACTCCAGTCCGTTCGCGGCGCCAGCGTTGCCCGAGCCCAGGCGCGCGGCGAGAAACACCCCGCTGATGGCCGCGAGCAGACCCATGGTCGCAAACAGGAGGATGCGCACCCTCGAGACGTTGATTCCCGCAAGCCGCGCGGCCGCGTGATTGCCACCAATCGCGAACACGGAACGCCCGTACGCCGTGCGACGCGCAACAAACGCGATCACGACGAACGTGATGATCATGCCCCACGCCGGGGTGGGCACACCGAGGATGCTTCCCGCGAGGACCGCCATGATGGGGTCGTTCTCGGGCAGGGGCACCGGCAGCGCGTTGGTCCAGAACTGCCCGATGCCACGCAGCACACTCCACAGACCGAGAGTCGCGATAAAGCTGGGGACCTGGAAGCGCGCCCGCAGCACACCCGCGAGAGCGCCCCATCCGATGGCGATCACCATGGTGATGAGGATCGACACCAGTGTCGGCAGCCCCCACGAGGTCACGGCCTGCGCGACGATGACCGACGAGAGCGCGACGGCGGGGCCAACACTCACGTCGATCTCGCCCGCGATGATCACGAGCGTCATGCCCGCCGCCGCGATGCCGATGATGGCCGCCTGACGCAGGAGCCCCAGCTGGTTCTGGACGTTGAGGAACCCCGTGGCGCTGACGCTCAGGGCGATGTACAGCACAATGATGGCGGCGAGGAGCCCCACGATATTGATGAGGGTGGTATTGGCCGCGAGGCTGGAGCGCACCCTGCCCAGGATTGACGGGGTCACGGGTGGACTGAGTGTATCTGTCATGAGATGTCCTTGTGGGTGGTAACACTGGAGACCATGGAGGCCTCGAGCAGGTCGGTGAGGGTGATGTCGGGAGCAACAAACTCCCGCTGGATCGTTCCGTCGCGGAGCACCACGACCCGGTCGCAGGCGAGAGGAAGCTCCTCGAGCTCACTCGAGACGAACACCACCGCCTTGCCCTCGTTCGCAACGGAACGCATGATCTCGTAGATCTGAGCCTTGGCCTCCACGTCCACACCCCGGGTGGGCTCGTCGAGCAACAGGATCTGAGCATCCGCGTGAAGCCAGCGGGCAATAACGGCCTTCTGCTGGTTGCCACCGCTCAGGGTCGAGATGGGCTGGGACAGGTCGTGCGCCTTGATGCTGAGACGTGTCGCGAGCGTGCGCGCGGCATCCCGAATGAGGCCCGTCGACAACACGCCCGCGCGAGACACGGCGTGGTAGTCAGACATCACGATGTTCTCGTCGACACCGAGGTTGAGGAGGGCACCTTCGCGCTTGCGATCCTCAGGGGTGAGCGCGACGCCTTCCCGCCGCATCCGTCGGGGTGTGACCGGCGTGATTTCGCTCCCGTTGATGAGGACCACACCACTCTCGGCGGCGTCGAATCCCGCGATCGCGCGCAACAGCTCCGTACGTCCCGAGCCCAACAGGCCCGCGATCCCCACAACCTCACCCGCCCGCACCTGGAACGATGCCGAGACCACCTTGGGGGGCACACTCAGCTCGCGGGTCTCCAGAAGCACGGGGCCCAGGTTCGTCGGCGCGCCACGAACGGCGGTCTCCTGTGCTTCGCTGCCAATCATGAGGCGGATGATGCTGGCCGTGTCCGCCGTGCCAATCCGCACCGTGTCAATCACCCGGCCGTTGCGCATCACCGTCGCGGTATCCGCGATCTGGCGGATCTCATCCATACGGTGGCTCACGTAGATCACGGCCACACCCGAGGCGGCGACGCGACGAACCGTCTCCAGCACGACCGCTACCTCCGCGGAGGCGAGGGCGCTGGTGGGCTCGTCGAGGATGAGCAGCCGGGGGTTGTCACGCAGGGCGCGCGCGATCTCCACGATCTGCTGCTGCGCGAGCGTCAGCGAGCCCGCATCCCGGGTGGGGTCAATGGTGGATCCGACGAGCGCGAGCGTCTCGCGCGCCTCACGAACCATCGCCGCGGAGTCGATACCCAGCGGCCCTCGGGGCCAGCGCCCCAAAAAGAAGTTCTCGGCGACGGTCATGTCGGCGACGAGACTGAGCTCCTGGTAACACGTCGCGACACCCCGCTCCGTTGCCCCGCGCACCCCGTCGGTGCCGAGATCGGTGCCATTGATGAGGATGGTGCCGGAACTCGGCACGTCGACCCCGGAGAGGAGCCGGATGAGCGTGGACTTGCCCGCGCCGTTCTGGCCCAGGAGCGCTCGGACCTCACCGGCCCTGACCTCGAAGTCGACGTTGTCGAGCGCAACGACACCCGGGTATCGACGCGTAACTCCGCGCGCCTCGGCGATTATCGGGCGGTCATGCGCCATCGCGTGGTCCCTTCAAAAGATGGTGCGGGGCCGACGCGCGTGGCGCCGGCCCCGGTGGTGTGAGATTACGGCAGACCGTCGGGGTGCGTCTCCAGCCAGCCCGCTGCATCCTCAGGGAAGAACAGGTTGATGGGAGCCTGCACGATCTTCTCGGCTGGCGTCTTGCCGTCGAGCGCATCCTGGACCGCGGCCCAGGCGAGCTTGCCGACCTCGATGCCGGAGATGTCGACGACGGCCTTAAGAACGTCGCCCTTCTCGAGCTCGGTGGCGATCTCGGTGGTCATGTCCGAGCCGAACACAAAGATCTCGCCGACCTTGTTCGCGGTGGTGACGGCCTTGAACGCACCAATCGTTGCGCCTCCGGCCTCACCGTACAGGCCGTTGATCCCCGGGTTGGCCGTGAGCATCTGCTCGGCGACGGGAACCGCGCGGTCGACCTCGGCACCTTCCTGGTTCGCGACGATCGTCGCGTCAGGCAGGCCCGACTTCAGCGCCTCCTCGAAGCCCTGCAGGCGCTGCTGGCAGACCTCGTACTGCTCGCAGTTCACGACGCCAAACTGCGGTGCGGTGATGCCAGCCTCGGTGAACGCGGCCACGGCCGCCTCGCCAAGCTTCTGGCCGAAGGTCACGGGGTCACCGATGATGTATGCGGTCACGTACTGCTCGATCGCATCGTCGTTGACACACGTGTTGTAGCAGATGACGGGGATTCCCGCGTCGAAGGCCTGCTTGATCGCGGGCACACTGCTGTCAGCGGATGCTGCCGAGATGATGATTGCGCTCACGCCCGACGAGACGAGTGTGCTCATAAACTCGCTCTCCTTGGCGACGTCGCCGCCAGGGTTGGTCTCGATGAACTTGACGTTGAGTCCACTCTCGGCCGCGGCCGCCTCGACGCCCGCCTTCACGCCGCCGTAGTAGCCCTGGGAGTCGAGGTAAATCGCGCCGATTCGGACTTCCTCGCCTGTTCCAGTGCCGGTGTCTCCACCTGTCGTCGAACAGCCAGCCAGCAACACGGCCGCGATGGCGGTGACCGCCAGCAGGCCTCGCCGCGACCAGCGCTGTGATTTCTCCTTCATGTGATGCTTACCTTCCTATTGGGGGTACCGGGTGGCGTCACTGCCATCCAGTCTCGACGGCGTGGGACGCCGCCTGGTCTCGACGAGCCGATGTGGCCAGCTGTCGAAGCAAGTGCCGCAGGTGCTCGACCTCACGGTCGCGGGTGATCTGCGGGCTGTCGATAAAAAGCAACATGGTCGGCAACGAGGTGGCGAAGTAGTCGATCGTTGCGGGAGTGGTGGTCAGGTGCTCGGTGTACTCGGCGAGCCGTGCTGTCAGGGCGTCGGCGGCATCCCACTCGCCCAGCCTCCGCAGTGCCAGCACGGAGTAGTAGGTCTGGGCGCTGAACGGGCGTGTGCTCATGTCGGTGAAGTCACCCTCGGCGTGCGCCGCAAGCGCCCAGTGGTCCCGAGCCGCGGGGTCCCCCAGCGCGTCGAGCGCGTCCCCGAGCGCGAGCTGCAGCACGGCCTGGTTGGCGAGCGGATGCCGTGCCTCCCCGAGCGAGCGCGGCAGCGTCTGGGTGCGCTCGAGGGCGGCCCGCGCATCGGCGGGGCGGCCCTCGGCGAGCGCAGCGGCGGCGAGGGCGAGCGCGGTGCGATCCCACGCGGCGAGCACCTGCCCCTCGCCTCCCTCCCACGGCTGGAATCGCCGCGAAACCATAACGTCGTAGGCCTCGGGGGCACGCCCCACGTCAAGGAGAAGGTGCGCGTAGACGACCGTGAGATCATCGCGCTCGGCCACCAGGGCACGGTCATCCTCGAGTCGGGCCAGTCGTGCGGCGGAGTCCTCGCCGAGCCGCGCCGCCAGCTGGTCACGCTCGAACAGGAGCTTGGAGTCGTGGGGCGCGCGAGCGCGCGCGGCCTCGTAGTGGTCGCGGGCGCGGTTGTGGTCGCCGGTGACGTTGTAGGCGGCGACACCAAGATTGCGATGCACGATCACCGCGGTCTCGCCCTCCGCCCCCGCGTCGAGCGCAGCCGACCACACGTCGATGGCCTCGGTGCGGCGCCCGCGGTCGTAGTACCAGTGGCCGAGGAGGGCGAGCGCACGGGCATCCGGTCCGAACTCGGCGACAACTCGCTGCAGTGCCTCGATGTCGTCCAGGCGGGAGGGCAGGCAATACCTCCCCTCGACCTGGTTGGCTCGCTCGGCCGCGAGGCGGGCGTCGTCGCGACGACCCAACCCCAGCAGGATCACGGCGCGGTGGTACGCAACAAGGGGGCTCACCTCGACCTGGCCGACTGGCCGTTCCGGGGCAACCAGATCGGCGGCGTCGAGCAGCCGGAGGGCGTCCTCGGGGAACCCGGATGTGGCGTACTCGAGCGCGAGATCCAGCAGCATCGTGGCGTCACGGGAGAGCTCGAGGCCAGCAAGATCGCGGGCCCACTGGTCGAGGGGGTCGCGCTCGAGGGTTCGCTCGACCAGCTCCGTGGCCTCGGTCTCGCGCCCCAGACCACGGAGGAGACGGGCGGCGAGGCCCGCGGCCTGCAGGTGATCGGCATCGATGGCCAGCACGGCGCGAGTGTGGTCGAGGGCAAGCTCCAGACGGCCGGCGCGCGCATGGAGACGCGCGAGCGCGATCTGGGCAGCGGGGTGCCACGCGGTGTCCCACCCGGCACGTCCGAACGCGACCCGTGCCTCGTCGTCACGGCCAAGACGCACGAGTGTGAGGCCCCGACGATACAGCGCCTCGCCGGATGCGGGGGTCGGCACCCACACACCCTCGCGCTCGACGGCGGCATCGAAGTGCGCGAGCGCCTCGGTGTAGAGACCCGCACCATATCGTCGGGCGCCGAGCCCCTGGTGTGCCCGAGCATTGCCCGGGTCACGCTCAAGCGCCTCGAGCCAGTAGGGCTCGGGTGAGCGGGTCGCGTGGCGATACTGCTGCAGGTACTGGCCAATCAGCACCAGCTCCTCGACGGCAGATACCTCGTCAGGCGCGGGCGGCTCGGTGGCCGAGGTTCGGGTGGTCTCGGTGGCAGTTCTCGGCTCGACCCGGGCCAACTCGCGCCCGGCGGCCGTGACCGCCACGGTGAGGTCAGCGGGAAGACCCGTCGGCAGCTCGCTCTCGAGAACAAGTGGCGACCCCGGTTCGAGGGCGCCCGTCCACACAAAGAGAGGGGCGCCATCCGCGGTGATCGTGACCGCGGCATCCGTCGTCCGAGCCGTGACTGCCACCCCCACCCGCACCGCGTCACCGTCGCGGGTCAGGCTGATGGCGGCATCCCGCGTAGCCTGCGCGACGGGCCCAATCTGCTGGATGGGGTACCAGAACTGGCTAAAGGTCTTGGTCTCCCCCGGCGCGATCCACGCGAAGTCCGGCTGGTTGTCAGTAAAGACGCCGGCCATCAACTCCACGTAGGGGCCGTCGCCGTCGGTGAGATTGTTGTCCCAGGCCCATCCGAATTCGGCGTTGCCCCACGTCCACTGCTTTTTTCCGGGAGACACGTCGCCGCTGGCCCAGTGCACAAACCCGGCCTCGCGACCGTGGTCGTAGCCGCCAAAAAACTCGTCATCGGTCGACAGCACCATGTACGAGGTCGGCACGGGGATGTTGTGGTACCAGTCGAGTCGGTCAGCGTCGGGAGACTCCGGCGTGACCCGCGCGGGGTAATCGACCCCGTAGTAGCGCCCCTCGACGCGGGGGAACGTGGTCACGGCACGCCGCGCGTGGTCGGCCACGCGGGTGACATCGGTCGGGAAAAACGACTGGTACTCGTCGCCCACGGCGGCGGCGACGTTCGCCCACCAAAGAAAGCTCTGGGTGACCTCGGAGCGGTTAAAGAGCCGCACTCGCGCCTCGACCACTGCGCTGTCGGGCCGAAGGCGGATGCCGTGCATCCCCTTCATTCGGGCGAACGGGTCGTGGTCGCTCGACCACACCGTGATCGAGCCGTCCGCCTCGCGCTCGATGAAGGTGTCGGTGGGCAGGAAGGTCGCGGGGCGGTGGTGCTGGGGCCAGTTGAACTCGACACCGCCCGAGATCCACGGGCCGGCGAGGCCCACGAGCGCGGGCTTGATGACGTTGTTGCGGTAGAAGAAGTCGTACCCGGCGACCTTGTCGTACGCGACGTGGATGCGCCCGCCGAGCTCCGGCAGGATCATCAATCGAACCCACTCGTTCTCGAGGTGCACCGCGTCCCACGCGTGCGGAACCTTGTCCTGGCTGATGCGCTCGTGGAACGGCAGGGGAAAGACGCGTCCACTCGACCCCTGGTACACCCGCATGTCCAAAAACGCGGGGTAGATGTCCGGCGACTCCGGCAGGTAGCTGTCGATACTCACGGGCTCGCGCCAGGCAGCGACCCGATCGGAAGCAAACTCGGCGGGCACCGGCGGCAACGTAATGGTGGACCGTGGTGTCGTCTCGGCGGTGAGCATAAAAACACCCTAGGAAGCGCACGCCGTCACCCGGAATGACGATCCGCGCGAGAAAACTGGACAAAACGATGATCGGCGGGCAACACTGGGCCGGTGACGATCGCCGACGGATTTCCCGGCCAGCACCTCAACGTGCTCCCCCGCCCACGGGTCGCGAGTGCCCTGCGCCAGCCCGGCACCGCACACCTTGTCGTGACCGATTGTGGGTACTTCCCCGAGGCACGCGCCCACGGAATGACACGCACGGTGGGCATCGATCAGGCCATCGTGATCCTGTGCACGCGTGGCCGAGGGTGGTGCACGGTGGGGAGCGTCGAGCACACCGTCTCCGCGGGGCAGGTGCTCATCATTCCCCCCGGGGTCGCTCACTCCTACGGTGCCGACCCGGACGATCCGTGGACCCTCTGGTGGCTTCACGTCGCAGGTCGTGACCTCGCCGAGTTCCTCGAGACAACGGGCATGACCGCCGAGGCGCCGGTGCGAGCGCTCGGTGACCTCTACCGTACGGTCGCGCTCGTCGAGGAGGTTGTCCACTGGATGGAACGCGACACGACCCACGCGAGCCTCATCGCGGCATCCGGCGCGGCCTGGCACCTCATGGCGCTGCTGTCGTCCGATCGCCCCACGACCAGCACCCGAAGTTCTGTCATCGACAGCGCCCGCGACTACCTCAAAAATCACCTCGACGAGCGGGTCTCCGTGGCCCAACTTGCTGCGATGGCCCCCATGAGCCCGTCACATTTCGCCGCGCTGTTTCGCCAGCAGATCGGCGTGCCGGTGCTGCAGTACCAAACCCAGCTGCGGATGGCTCGGGCCCGCGAGCTTCTCGACACCACCGAGTTGCCGGTGGCCTCGATCGCCGCCACGGTCGGCTACCCCGACGCGTTCTACTTCTCCCGCCAGTTTCGCGCGGTGCACGGCACCACGCCCCTGCGGTACCGAGCGCAACACAAGGGATGAGTCACCTCAGGTCTTGAGCGGACCCTGGTTCTTCTGCACTCCTCGCTCGAGACACGCGATCGCGGGGGTCTCCCGTGCATTCACCCAGCTTCCGGTGGCCGACAGGCCAACCGTCAGCACCAGCCCCGCGCCCACCGCGGCCGTGGCAAGCCGACGGCGGGGCCGGAACCGGTCACCCTCGAGTGGAGTACGGCGCACGGGGCCTTCAACAAATCGAGTTGTTGCCCACGAGAGCAGAACCGCAAGCCCCAAGAGGATGACCATAAACCACGTGGGACTCGGAACACCCGTGACGTACGGCGCAAACAACAACACCGGCCAGTGCCACAGATAGAGGGCGTACGAGGTGTCCCCGACCCACTGGATCGGGCGTAGCCCCACAAGCGCTGCCGCCGAACGTGGGAGCCCCTCGTTGCACGCCACGATGATCGCGATGGTGCCCACAACGGGGACCACCGACCAGACGCCGGGGTTGTCCGCGAACAGCGCGATGGATGCCACAACCGCGACCAGCCCCGCCCAGAACGTGACGCCGGCCGCGCGTCCGCGCACCACAACGGACGGCAGGAGAGCGAGCAGCCCTCCGGCCGCAAACTCCCAGGCCCGAGCGAACGTGTTGAAGTAGGCGAGCTGGTAGTCAGACGCGCTGGCGACAATCCAGAAGGCGAGGGATGCCACCACGATCGTGGCGGCACCGATCGCGAGGACCGTGCGCGGCGGCCGGGCCACGCGTGTCGCCACGGCAGCACCGGCGATCACCAAGAGCGGCCAGACGAGATAAAACTGTTCCTCGACCGACAGCGACCAGAAGTGCCGAACCGCCGTGTCGACATCCGGCCCGGCCGCGGGCGCCACAAGCGCCCAGTTCTGCACGTAGAACGTGCTCGCGAGGATCTCCCGGAAGAACGCCTCCCACTGCTGCACCGGAACCACGATCAGGGTCACGATAGACACGGCAACAAGCACCACCGTCGCCGCCGGCAGCAAGCGCCTGGCACGCCGCAGGTAGAAGCGGCCGAGACGGATGCGCTTCTCGCGCACGTACTCGCCGGCGAGGTGCCGGGTGATCAGGTAACCCGAGACCACAAAAAAGATGTCCACGCCCAGGTAGCCACCGGGCGCGAGGCCCGGCCACGAGTGGTTCAGCACCACGGCGATGACTGCGAGCGCGCGCAACGCCTGAAGGTCTAGGCGGCGTTTCGTCGACCCGACGACGAGGTCCGGCATGAGATGGATGCTCCTTCCGGCGCACTTCTGCGGCACGGTTGGCGTGCATCCATGATTTCGTATTGACCTCCAAGGAGGCTGGGAGTCCCCCAAACGGGGTACGCTGCGCCGCTAGGGCGTTGAGGGCACCATCCACCCAAGCACCGTCGTGGACTGCAGCACGATGAGGATCGTGATCAGGGCGAGGAGACCGAGGCTCCACGGCAGGAGCTTGCGGAACAACTGGTTTTCGCTCCCCTCCAGACCCACCGCCGCCGCGGCAACGGCCAAGTTCTGCAGCGACAGCATCTTGCCCAGCACACCCGCGGACGAGTTCGCCGCCGCCATCAGAACGGGCGGGAGACCCGTCGCCGCCGCGGCAGTCACCTGCAGCTGGCCAAAGAGCGAGTTGGATGCCGTGTCGGAGCCGGTGATCGCCACGCCCAGCCATCCGATGACCGGCGACAGCACCACAAAAAACCCGCCGGCGGATGCGAGGGCCATGCCCAGCGTTGCGGTCTGGCCCGAGAGGTTCATGACAAACGAGAGCCCCAGCACGGCGGTCACGGTCACGATGGTCCAGCGCAGCTGGGTGAGCGTGGCGCCGTAGATGCTCAGCCCCCGACGGAACCCGATGCGGTACAGCAGCGCGGTGATGAGGCCCGAGAGGAACAGGAGGGTTCCGGTCGCCTTGAGGTGATCGAAGTGCATCTCCTGTGCTGCAATCGGGTCACCCGCGGCATTGACAACGTCGAGCCCCGGCCAGCGGAAGGTCACCGATCCGACCTCCCCCAGCCAGGCCTTGATCACCGGGATCTGCGCGAGGGAGAAGATCGTGATGATCACGACGTACGGCGCAACCGACATCACGATCTCGCGTGCGGACGGGCGCTGCACCTTGTCGTCATCCGCACCTTCCGCTCCGATGATCTCGGCGGGCTTCCAGAACCTGAGCATCACCAGTACGGCAATGATCGTGGCAATCGCAGCGAACACGTCAGTGAGCTCGACGGCAAAGAAGTTCGAGG
Organism: Rhodoglobus sp.; assembly: GCA_965279605.1. Classification (GTDB taxonomy): domain Bacteria; phylum Actinomycetota; class Actinomycetes; order Actinomycetales; family Microbacteriaceae; genus Rhodoglobus. The sequence goes on along the minus strand of CBDIIE010000005.1, from coordinate 56,115 downwards.
TGAGAAACTGCACGCCACCAAAAACGATGCCCGCAACAAGCGCGATCGGCCAGGTCTGCTTGAGGCCACGACGGCCGTCGACCAGAAACACCAGAACAAGAGGCACCAGCAGAGCCATAAACGGCGTCTGTCGGCCCGCCATCGAGGCGAGATCGTGAAGAGGAAGGCCGGTCACACCCACGAGGGCAAAGATCGGCGCCGCGAGCGCGCCGAACGCCACGGGCGCCGTGTTCGCGAGCAGGGACACGATCGCGGCCTTGAACGGCTTCATGCCGGCGGCCAGCAACATCGCCGCCGAGATCGCCACCGGGGCGCCGAAGCCCGCGAGCGACTCGAGGAGGGCCCCAAAACAGAAGGCGATCAGGATCGAGAGAATTCGCAGGTCGTTGCTGATCGAGCGAATGGTGCGGCCGAACGCCTCCGACCACGGAGTCGCGACCGTGAGCTTGTAGACCCACAGGGCGTTGATCAGTATCCACAGGATCGGAAACAGCCCGTAGAAGATGCCCGCCGCAGTCGCGCTCAGGGCCTGCACCGGCGGCATCCGCCATCCCACGATCGCGAGGATGATCGACAGCACGAGCGCCGCGATCGCCGCGAACGGCGCTTTTACCTTGAACACCCCCAGCAGCACGAACAGCAGCACGATGGGGATGGCGGCGACAAGCGCCGAGACAAGAAGGGATCCGAATACGGGGTCGAGCTCCTGCTGGAACATGTGGTGGTGGCCCTCGCTGGTCGCGGCGGACCGTCACGTCGATGGCCCGTCCGTGACCCAGTGTGGCGGGGCCCCCTCGCGCACAAACAGGGTCTAAGGGCCTACGCGAAAACTCCTCGAGTCCTAGCCCTCGAGAGCCCCGACCTCCACGAGCTTCGCGCGCAGTTGCGCGTCACTCGGCTCGACCTGGTGAGTGCCATCCGGGAAGACAACCACGGGGATGTTGGTGCGCCCGCTGATCGCCTGCGCCCGGTCGGCGGCATCCTTGCTGGCCTCCACGTCGACGTAGTCGTAGTCAACGGCGGTGGCATCGAGGAACGCCTTCGAGCGGCGGCAGTCACTGCACCAGTCGGCGCCGTACATGGTGATGCGGGATGAGTCGGTCATGGTTCCAGCGTAATTGGGGTGGTGGGAACATCCACCGGGTTGTGACCTACCGAGAACGTGTCAGTGAGCACCAGAGAACTCTCGCTTCGTCGCACCTCGGCCGGGTCCATTAAGTGGTCGCGGACGACCATCTAGGCCCTCGTCAGGCTTCGCTCGTCGATGAAGATGTTTAGCCGGCGAAGGTGTTCCGGGGTCGTCGTCTTGGCCCGTTCACGAAGCACAGGAAACTCCGACACGAACCAAGGCTCATCGAGCTTGCTCGTCTTCGTCCAGGAAGGGCGTCGCACCCGCGGAAGTGCATGAGCAAAGGATGCCCGCATGAGCGTGTCCCACCGCCTGTCGGGCAGCGGCGTCGGTGCAAGCTCGATCTCACTCTGGTCAACCAGGCTGACGTTGTCACTCAGCTCTTTGGCGGCGTGTGTGAGCAGCCGCAGCGGATAAGTCGAGTCCGAACTCGCGAGAAGAGACTCCGCGACAGACTCTGCAACGCGGTACGGCGCGTACCGTGACATCCGACCTTCAGGTCCGGCCGTCAGTCGAAGGTTCGCGCCCATCGCGGCGAGCGCCTCGCGCAGCGAATTCAGCTTGATTGTGCCCTCGGCCTCTGATCGCTCGAGTTGAGAGACGGCGCTCGGAGTGACTCCCAGTCGCTTCGCCAGTTCGTTAACGCTGATGCCGGCGGCGCGCCTAGTGGACTTGATCGTGGAAACCATCGCCCCCTCCTCGCTCGACCGATTTTAGCTATAGCTACATTCTACCCGCAATCTCACCACACCGCCGCATAGGATGTGGGCCGCCAGCACCGGTCGGGAAAATCGTGAGAATCACTCGCACCGCGTAGGGTAAAACGATGCTGCGCTCACGCTGGGTTATCGCCGCGACTGTTGGTGTGCTCGCCCTCACGGGGTGCGCCGCCGACCCGGGTGCTCCTGCGCCGACACCGACGGCGGCCTGCCCGGAACCCGTGCACGGATCGGCTCCCGACGGTTGCGCCCCGTTTGACCCCGACGCGGCCATGGCAGAGAACGAGCGCTACCGCGATCGCCTGCCTCTCACCGAGTCACAACTCGCCGACGCCGCAGAGCCGCTTGCCGCTGCAACCACCGCGCTCGAGCCGTTCGCCCTGCCCGGCGCCGAGGTGACCGAGTCGGCGGTGATCGAGGCGCTGGTGGATGCGGGCTTCTCGCGCAGTGGCATCCAGACGCTGGTGGCCGACCGGGCCGATGGCACGTCTGTCGCGTTGGGGATCTCGGCCGACTTCGGCGGATGCCTCTTCGGCGGCGTGTCCGTGCGTGGCCTCGAGATCGACGCGGGCGGCTACATCCTCGACGGCGGGTGCCTCGCGATGGTGGGGCACTAGGTGACTAGCCCTCGGCCGGCGACTCGCTAGCTATTGGCCTGTTCGACGCGGGTGTCCGGGGTTCCTAGCCGCGGCATCGCCATCAGTGGGACGGGCGAGACTATTCGTGCTTTTTCACCGAGGGCGAGGTTCTGGGCTTGGCCACGGAGGTAGCCGGGCACGTGCTTCTCGATGGATGCGTGGGGCCGAATGGACCGCGTGGCCTCGACAATGTCATCAAGTGTCCGACCAATGACGCCACGTGCAAGATCTGCAGGCAGGTCCCAGGAGACGGCCTCGGCCACGAGGTCCTCGCTCGTCACATCGGGCAGCTCGGAAACCCCATTAATTCTCATCGCGAGGCCAGTTCCGAGCGAGTAGTCAAGCGCTAGTGGCGCCGCGTCATAGAACGGCGCAAGGCGGGTTCTCCCTTCTGCGTCGTGGAGAAGCGAGAAGTTCTTGGCGTGCGCATCGGTGTTACCTGCTGCCACATTAAGTGCCGTGTACCGCAGGAGCTGAAGGCGGTCCCGAAATCTCTCCGGATTCATGACGGATCGGTTGGTATCGAGCAAGGCCGCAACCGCCCCAAGGCTCGAGGCAGGGTTGTTTCGTTCAAACTTGTCGTTGCCACCCCACGGCAGACCGAGGGCTTGGCCTGCATCCTCCTGATGAAGACGCTCGATTGTGCCGTCCGGCGCCCTCCTGCGGTCGTACCTCTCGATGACGAGAACTTGAAAATCTCCCATTGGTTCGACCCACGTGTCAAAAGGTGCCAGCCCGAGGCGCCGCGCGACCTGAAGCACATAGTGCTCGGATTCGACCGACGGACGGTATTGAGGATCAACTGGCTTGAGAATGTGGGTCGACGCGAGCGACCCGTTTCCCCGGAGCCATTGCCCTTCGACCCGAGTGAGGGTGAGTTTGCGCTGGTACCCGGGAAGAGCGGACCCGCCCCCGCCGACCAAAAACCCGGACGCGCTGGCGAGGAGTGCCACCACCTCGTCGGGCTGCAGAACCTCGGCGGGCAGCGCCTCGGGACGGTCGCCCACTCGAAGAGCCCCGGCCAGGTCCGCTCCCACGTGCCGAAGCAGCCCAAGCAGGTCGTTGCTCACGGTTCCAGCACGTGAGGCGAGCTGCTCGAGGTGGCGCCCCTCGGGCAGGAGTGCACCAAAGAATGATTCGGTCTGATCGGTGTTGGCGAATGACACACGGAGATTGCGGCTGAGCACGGGAGAGTTGAGGCCCCATCGCTCCTCTGCATCGTCGGACCATCGAAGCAGAGCCCTGTTGTCGACGGACGTCAACTCCCCGATGTGTGTACCAAACAGCGTGACGGGCAGGTCGCGGTCAGTCACCGTCGACCCATCCGTCATCAATGGTCTCTGCGGACAAGACGATTCCGAGCTTGCGCAGCACGTCGAAATAGCCCTGGTCGATCCGTTTGGGCTTGCCCGCTTCGAGTTCCGAAAGGTAACGCTGGCTGATGCCAAGAGCCTCCGCAAGCTGCCGCTGTGTCATCTGGGCGTCACGACGAATGCGCTGCACAAAGCGCCCCAGATCTTCGGGTCTCTCAATGAGCGCGCGCATGGCATTCCTTTACCGTTCGGTAATCGCATACTAATCGACTACCGAACGGTATTCAAGAGCATCTTGATTACCGATAAGTAGTCGAGCAAAAGGCGCCGAACGCAACAAAGCCCCGCACCTGGCGAGAGGTAACGGGGCTTGTCGTACACCCCCCGGGACTTGAACCCGGAACCCACTGATTAAGAGTCAGTTGCTCTGCCAATTGAGCTAGAGGTGCATGGCCCCACGAGTGGGCCGAGCAACAAGGTTAGCATGAGTCGAGACCGAAGGAGTTTCCATGTCCGCACGACTTGAGGCCGGCAGCCCGGCGCCCGATTTCACTCTTCTCGACCAGGACGGCAAGACGGTGTCATTGTCGGACTACCGCGGCAAGAAAGTCATCGTCTACTTCTACCCGGAGGCCCTCACCGAGGCGTGCCAGAAGCAGGCGTGCGACTTCCGCGACAACCTGGGCTCGCTCGCATCCGCCGGCTACGTCGTATTGGGTGTGTCGCGCGACGACCCCGCCAAGCTGGCCGAGGCGGTCGCGACGGATGGCCTGAACTTCACGCTCCTGAGCGACCCCGACCGCACGGCTCACGAGGCCTACGCGACGTGGGGCGAGAAGAGCATGTACGGAAAGACGGTGGTGGGGGTCATCCGCTCCACGTTTGTTATCGACGAGAACGGCGTCATCACGCTCCCGCTCTACAACGTGAAGGCCACCGGCCACGTCGCGTCGCTCCGCAAGAAGCTGGGACTCGCCGCCTAGGGAGGCCCCGCGAGCCGGAACTACTCGGGGCGTGTCGTCGCGGCGAGAACCGGCCGCGTGAACAGCAACACGAGGGCAACGATCGACGGGATCAACAGCGCCCACCCAATATCGGGTCGCGCGAACAACCCCTGGAACGCCCCAATCGCGACGGCGATCTGCAGCACCTGCCACACGACGATGGCCCCGCGCACCCACGGCGCACCGCGCCACGTGTTCACCCCGATCACGGCCAGCCACACGGCCGCAATCACCACGAGCACGGTCAAGGCGATCGCGCTCGCAAACGAGGCCGGGGTGTCGACCAACAATTCAACGATCAGGTAAACGGATGCGGACACCATCAGGGCGCATTCGGCGAACACCAGAACAACAAGAGCGATCAATAGCGGATGCCGCGGCGAGCCACTCACAGGTTCCTCCCGCAAAAAATCATTGATTTGCATCTACCGGTATGCGATTCTAGTTGAGGTTGATTTCACGCTCCCAGTGTCGCGAGCGGGTCCCCCGGATTTCTCTCACCTCAGAACCATCAGGTCCTACCCCCATGGGTACGGGTCTGTCCGCGGACTCACCGCGAGCACCGAAGGAGTACCACCATGGACTGGCGCGACAAGGCTGCCTGCCTCACTGCCGACCCCGAGCTGTTCTTTCCCGTCGGCAACACCGGCCCCGCCGTCGACCAGATCGACAAGGCGAAGTCCGTCTGCGCGCGCTGCTCCGTCACCGAGATGTGCCTCCAGTACGCACTCGACACGTCCCAGGACTCGGGCGTGTGGGGTGGCCTCAGCGAGGACGAGCGCCGCGCACTCAAGCGCCGCGCTGCCCGCGCCCGCCGCGCGTCCTGAAGGGACACCCTGGCGGCAGGCGTCGGAAACCCCGGTAGTTAGCCCCGGTTAAGCCACGTCAGCGGCACGTCAATGGTCACCTCGGTGCCACTGCCCATGAGCGTGTGCCAGTCGATGGTGCCACCCAGTTCACCCTGGATGAGCGTGCGGACGATCTGCGTTCCGAGACCCGACCCCACCTGACCTTCGGGCAGTCCCACGCCGTTGTCGCGCACCTTCACGCGAAGCATCTCGTCGGTGCGCTTCGCGACGATCTCCACCTCACCGTCGGCACGGCCCGCGAGCCCATGCTCGACCGCGTTGGTCACGAGCTCGGTGAGGGCCAGCGCGAGCGGGGTCGCGTACTCGCTTGGCAGGTGCCCAAAACTCCCCGTGGACTTGGGGTGAACGGTGGTGTTGTGGCTTGAGGCGACCTCGGCGATGAGCTTGAGCACACGATCAAACACCACGTCGAAGTCGACGTTCTGGTTGAGCCCCTCCGAGAGGGTGTCGTGCACCACCGCGATCGCCGCGACCCGTCGCATGGCCTGACCGAGGGCGTCGCGAGCGACGTCACTGTGGGTCCGGCGGGCCTGGATACGCAGGAGGGATGCGACGGTCTGCAGGTTGTTCTTGACCCGGTGGTGGATCTCGCGGATCGTGGCATCCTTCGTCAGCAACTCGCGCTCCTGGTGACGCACCTCGGTGACGTCGCGGCAGAGCACAATCGCGCCGACCCGCTCGCCCCGGTTACGAATGGGGATCGCCCGCAGCGAGACGGTGACTCCCCGTGACTCGATGTCCGTGCGCCACGGGGCGCGACCGGTCACCACGAGCGGCAGCGACTCGTCCACGGTGAGACGCCCGTGCAGCAAGTCGGTGGTGACCTCGGCGAGCGACTCCCCCTCGAGCTCGCCGGCGAATCCCATCCGGTTGAACGCGGACAGCGCGTTGGGGCTCGCGAACGTGACCATGCCGTCGACGTCGAGGCGGATGAGGCCGTCGGATGCCCGGGGCGCGCCACGACGAGGACCGCTGGGGGCACCCAGGTCGGGGAAGTCCCCCGACGCGATCATCGCAAAGAGGTCGTTGGCACACTCGTTGAACGTGAGCTCCTGACGGCTCGGGGTGCGTGCCTCGCTCAGGTTGGTGTGGCGGGTGATGACGGCGACGGGATGCTCGGTCGTCGCGCTCCCGCTCGGACTCAAGCGGCGCAGCACGGGCACGGCACGCACGCGCGTGGGCGTCTCCTCGTACCAGTCGGGGGTCGCCGTGTCGACGATGCGGGAGGTCTCGAAGGCCTCGGTTACCTGCGCCTTCCACTCAGGCTTGATCGCCTGCCCCACAAAGTCGCGGTAGAAGAGTGTGGCCGAACTCGAGGGGCGGGCGTGTGCGACGGCGACAAAACTGCCCTCCGCGCTCGGCACCCACAACACGATGTCCGCGAAGGCGAGGTCGGCGAGCAGCTGCCAGTCGCCGACGAGCAGGTGAAGCCACTCGATATCCGCGTCGGTGGAGCGCCCCTGCGCCTGGACGAGATCACTGAGGGTCGACACCCCTCAAGGTTAGCTGCACACCACGACGCGACGAGCGCAGTGACCTCTGCCGGCGCGGCCGCCGCAGCGGTTGCTCGGTTGGCACCAGTCGCGCGGCAAGGTCACGCAGCGCCACACGCGCCGGCGAACGCGGCGACACCTCGGTGATCGTGGCGCCAGACAGGAGTGCCGCGTCAAAGCCGGCGAGGTCGTGGGGCACAATCACGGGCGAATGGATGCCACCAAACCGCGCGAGAGACTGGCTCACCTGGCCACCGGGGTTCATCCCAATCGCAGACGGCCGCACCTTGTTCATCACGACGATCGGGGACTCCCCTGCGGTGGTGGCCCCCAGCATGTCCGGGTAGGTGCGCAGCAACCGCGACAGTCCCACGGGGTCGGCAGAACCGACCGCGACCACACGGTCCGCCGCCGCGAGCGCGGTGAGCGTCGCGGCGTTGCGACGGGGCGCGAACAGGTCACTCGTGATCTCCTCGTCGTTCTCGAGACTCGACGCGATATCCGCAATCACAATGTCGGCCCATCCTCGGCAGACCTCGAGGGTGCGGGTCATGCGCTCGGCCGTGAGTTCCGGCCAGCGGCTGGGCCTCCCGATGCCACTCAACACACAAAAAGACCCCGCGGGTCCACCGGCGTACTGCGCAATGCGGTCGAGTTCGGCGAACGTCAGGCTGTCGCTCCCCGCCAGACGGCACGCGGCCGCGAAGCCCGGCGACTCGTCGAGAATCCCCAACGCCGGTGCCACAGATGCCGCGTGAGTGTCCATGTCCACAAGAAGCACACGGCGACCCAGGGCCGCGAGTTCCGCCGCGAGAGTGATGGCGACGGTAGTTCGCCCCGGGGCGCCGCTGGGGCCCCACACCGTGATAAGTCGACCACGACCGGTCGAACGAGGCGGCGACGGCGTTTCTCCGCGAATGACGGCCTCGACTTCAGCCCACGGCGCCGACAAATCCACGGTTTCGTGGAGGCCCAGCCTCGTCGCGTGCTCGCGATCGGCGCCCGATGACACCAGGGCGATCGGCCTGACCCCTCGCGCATCCGCGGCCTCGAGAAGCCCCGCCGTAAGAAAGTGGGGGTCGGACAGCACCAGGACCACGTCGGGGCGAGACTCCAGGGCAGCAACGGTGGCCCGCGCATCCGGGCACCGCTCACTGGCGTCATGCCCGTGTCGGCGCGCCTCCGTCGCGACATGATCGGCGAGGGCGGGCGGCAGGGCAAGTACCAGACGCACGAGGTCAGCCCACCAACGGGATGCTCGTGGGCACGACCGAGATGGCAGCGTCGTTGGCCAGCGCCTCAAGGAGGTGGGCGACGCGGGTGCGCGGAACAAGGAGTTCAACAGCGGAGATCTCCCCGCCCGCGACGATGGTCTCGGTCTCCACAAGCCGCACCACGGTGGCACCGGGTACAACAACACTTGGCGCGCCAAAGCCGCCACCCTCCTCCGAGCGAGACGCCCACACGTCAACAGTCGAGCCCACATCCACGGAATCCGGGAGTCGCCCCTCGGTCGAGACAACAACCGCCGTGAGGCGCGTGCCGGAGGACTCTCCGACGGCAGACCGGGGCACAAGTTCACCCTCGGCGATTGGGTGGGTGACCAACACCCCCTCGTCGGGCAGGTCGGACGAGCTCAGGTAGTGGCCCGCTGCGGATTCGAGCCGCACGCTGCGCAGGACGAGGTCGTGGGCATCCACACGCTCCCCCGGGGCAAGAGCCTCACCCGCAACATACACGTCGATGCTCTCGTCTGCGGCAGACACGATGGCGAGCACTCCCCCCATCGAGCCCACAACAAGAAGCACTCCCACCAGAAGCCGGGGGTCGACGATGATCGCCTTGGCGCGGCGCGAGACCGCCGATTGTGACCGAGTTTGACGAGACATGGCCCCATGGTCGCGAGTCGCCTCACGACCCCGCCCAAGTTATCCACAGCACCGGCACACGCACGCCAATGCGCTCATAATCGAGGCATGAACGAGTCAGGTCTCCCCGAAGGACTCGGCCGCTTCCTCACCCTTGCGGACACGGCCGAGCTGTTAAACATCACCGCGCGCCAGGCCTACGCCCTCGTTCGTTCGGGCGAGCTCCCCGCCATCAAGATCGGCTCCAGCGGGCAGTGGCGCATCGAGCGTGTGGTCCTCGAGTCCTACATCGCGGCCATGTACGAGGAGACCCGACGGATGACACTCTGGCACCAGTCGGATCTCGCGAGTGTCACCGAGCTCACCTTCGAGAGCCGCGCCCGCTAGAGCGGGCGGATCACGTTCAGGGCACCGAAGCGCACGAGCCTCACCTCCCGAACCGCGGACTCCCGTCGCGCGGAGCCACCCTCGTGCACCGCCACGTCACAGTGATCCTCGCCGACACGGTCGATGGTTCCCCCGACGCTGCCGCCGCGGAGTTCCAGTCGCACGTAGGTCCGGCGACGGCACAGGTCGCGCACCACCACCTGCAGCCCCATCCGATCGGCGAGCGGATGCCCGCCACCCACGCCCGCGGCGACACTCGCGCGCCCCAGCTCCCCCGACACGGACACGGCGTCGATCGCGCCAAACGGCACGATGCACGTCTGCTCGGGCGGCCCCACGACAACGCCACTGAGCCAGTCGCGACCGATCAGGGTTGGTGTCAGCGCCAGTCTCTGGCCGTCACCAAGATGGAGCGCGAGGCTCATGCCCGGCAGCGCGACGAGACGATCACGCAAGCCCAGCGTCCCGAGCCGCACCCGCTCCTCCTCCGCCTCGATCCCGATCTCCTCGGCCAGGATCTCGTGCTCAAGCTGCGACTCGAGGTCAGCAAAGAGGTTCTGCCAGCGCATGCGGCGACAGTAGACCACAGGCTCATCGTCGGCGTGTGTTCTCCACAGCTGATAAATGATCATGGACAGCCGGGGTCCGACCTGCTTAGGTGTGTGTACCGCAACGATCACTAGACAGATACGTCTACCTGAATCGAGGCGGCATGACATCCCCATCCAGCGCGGCTATCGCAGAGAGTGTCGAGACACTTCCGGCGAAGAACACGCTCCGTTCGCGGGTCATCCGCTCTCGCTTTGAACACGACGACTTCTTTGGACACCAGCCCGCGTCGACCTCCGATCTCCCGGACCCTCGCCCGCTCGTCGAGAACCTCACGCGCTGTGTCATCGAGATCCTGGCCGGTGCGCGCGACTTGGAGCAGATCGCCCGCTGGGTGTCTGACGACGTCTACCGTCACCTGCTCAAGCGTGTGGTGCTCTCCGCGCGTGCCCGGCAAGCGAAGGGACAGAAGCCCGCGCGCCCCAACTTCGCGATTGGCTCCACGATCCTGTGTGAGCCCCGGGATGGTGTGGTCGAGGCGGTGGTGATCGTGCGTGGGCGCGCCCGGGCGCGTGCCGTCGCGATCCGCCTCGAGGGGCTCGACCGTCGCTGGCGCGCGAGCGCCATCAACGTGCTGTGAGGGGCTAGACCTCGATCTCGCCACCCACCGTACGCAGGTGCTCGCGGAAGGTCAGCGTCGGATTCACCTCGCGCGCGGCGAGGTAGTCGCCGAAACGCACCTGGGTCCGCAACGACACTCCCGCCGCGATCGAGACGGCCTGCGCGCGCTCGGTGTCACGGATTCCCTCGGCCGTCGCGAACACCTCGTCGAGGCGATCGGCGGGCACAAAGATCGCGCCGTCCTCGTCGGCGAGCACCACGTCGGCGGTCGTCACCACGTGATCGCCGACGTGGGCGGCGAGCAGCGCATCCGTCGGCCGGGCATCGGCTCGGGTCGGACCGGGTGGAGTCGCACCGAGGCTAAAGACCGGCAGGCCGATGGCACGAATGTCGACGGTGTCACGGTGCAGACCCCAGATGAGGATGCCGGCGAGCCCCGCCTGCTGCACCTCGATCGCCACCAGGTCACCCACACACGCCTCGTCGGTGCGGCCCTCGTTGTCGACGACCAACACGTCGCCGGGCAACGCCGCCTCGAGCGCCTCCAGGTAGAGGTCAACACTGCCCACGTGCCGCACCGGCAGTACCCGGCCGGCAAGCCGATCCCCGTCGGTCACCGCACGCAGGCCGGGAGGCGCAACTCGAAGGGGGATCCCCAGTCGAACACACGCGTCCGCGACGTGAGGGGTGGTGAGGGTGGCAAAACGGCTCATCAGTGCTCTCCATCCACGAGGGATTTCTCGAACCAGTGATGGGCGTAGGGCTCATCGTTGAACGCGGGCACCTCGTGATACCCGGCCGAGTGGTACATCGCAATCGCCTCGACGAGGGTGCGGTTGGTATCGAGGCGCACCCGAGTGCGGCCGTGCTCGCGGGCACGAGACTCGAGCTCGGCGAGCATCCGTTTGCCCAGGCCCATGCCCCGCGCGCTGGGCGATACCCACACTCGCTTGATCTCCCCCACCCCGTCACCGAGGAGCTTGAGACCGCCACACGCGACCGGCTCGTCGTGGAGCCGTGCCACGAGCATCAGGCCCGACGGCATGCTCAGCGAGTCGTCAGACAGGGGAAGCGTCGTGTCCGGGTCGAACCCCGTGTCGAACCGTGACCCCAGCTCCGTGAAGTACGCCTCGACCGCGAACCGGGCATCCGGATGCGACGGCGCAACCACCTCGACCTGCACACTCGAGGCCACCAGCAGCCGCTCCACCGTCGCCATCGCCTCGACGAGGCGATGGCGCTGGGACTCGTCAAGGGGTGCAAGCATCGACTCCGCTTGTGCATCGGAGAGCCGGTCGAGCTCCCTCCGCTCCGCGAGCCCCATCTCGGTCAGCTGGGCCGTGCGCACCCGGGCGTCCGCCGCATCCGCGACGACCCGAACCAGGCCGGATGCCTCGAGCGCCTGCAGCATTCGGGTCAAGTACCCCGAGTCCAGTTCGAGACGGGCGCGCAGGTCACGCAGCTCGGCACCACTCTCGCCGATCTCCCACAACAGACGGGACTGGCCGAGGCTACGTCCCCGCGCGAGAAAGGCGTCATCGAGCGCACCGATGCGCTGTGTCACCGTGCGATTAAACCGCCGCACGTGCGCGATAGCGTTCGGGTCCATTCTCTGACTATAGTCAGAGAATTTCTCCGAGGCCAGCGCGAGCCACGCGCGGCAGCTCGCGAGCTAGCGGCCCTTCTCCTGAGCCCGACGCTGCGCGCGGTTCAGGGGCGCCTGCTGCGGCTGCTCCTGGCGCTGCCCGAAGGCACCACGCTCGGCGGGAGCCTGCTGCGCCGCGGGCTGCTGGCGCTGCTGCGCCTGCTGAGCCCGAGCCGTCGCGGCACGCTCCACCTGCCCACGCTGGTTGCGCACCTCGACCTCGCCGGAGGCATCCTCGCTGGGGGCGGAGTAGCTCAGCTGGTTGGCCGGAGCCGTCGGAGCCGTCAAACCCCGAGCCTGCACGGATGCACCACCGGCACCGCCGGTGACCTCCACCTCGAGGTTAAAGAGGAAGCCCACGGCCTCCTCGCGAATCTGGCCCATCATCGACTGGTACAGGGCAAAACCCTCGCGCTGGTACTCGACCAGCGGGTCACGCTGCGCCATCGCGCGCAGGCCAATGCCGTCCTTGAGGTAGTCCATCTCGTAAAGGTGGTCGCGCCAACGGCGATCGATCACCGACAGCACCACCCGACGCTCGAGCTCGCGCATGGCGGCCTCGCCGAGCTTCTCCTCGCGGCGCTGGTAGGCGAGCCGGGCATCCGACAGCACCTCCTTCTTGAGGAAGTTCGGCGTGACCTTGCCACGACCGGCCTCGGAGAGCACCTCGTCCACGGTGATCGACACCGGGTAGAGGGTCTTGAGCTCGGTCCACATCGCGTCGAAGTCCCAGTCGTCCGACGGGCCTTCGGCGGTGTGAACGTCGATGACCTCCGAGATGACGTCCTCGAGGAAGTGCGCAACACGATCCTTCAGGTCGTCGCCCTCGAGGATGTGCCGGCGGTCCGAGTAGATCGCCTCGCGCTGGCGGTTGAGCACGTCGTCGTACTTGAGCACGTTCTTGCGGATCTCCGCGTTGCGCGACTCGACCTGCGCCTGCGCAGAACGGATGGCACGGCTCACGATCTTCGAGTCGATCGCCAGGTCGTCCGGAACGTTGCTGCGCCCCATCAGCGCCTCGGCGGCACCCGAGTTGAACAGGCGCATCAGGTCGTCCTGCAGGGAGAGGTAGAACCGGCTCTCGCCCGGGTCACCCTGGCGGCCGGAACGACCACGTAGCTGGTTGTCGATGCGGCGCGACTCGTGACGCTCGGTACCGAGCACGTAGAGGCCACCCACCTCGATGACCTTCTCGGCCTCAACCTCGACCTCGGCCTTGACCGCCGCGTAGACGGCATCCCACTCGGCCTCGTACTCCTCCGGAGTGTCGACCGGGCTCAGGCCCTTCGCGTTCATCTGGGCCACCGCAAGGAACTCCGCGTTGCCGCCGAGCATCACGTCGGTTCCACGACCGGCCATGTTCGTCGCGACGGTCACGGCGCCGAGGCGACCGGCCTGGGCAACAATCGCGGCCTCGCGCGCGTGGTTCTTGGCGTTCAGGACCTCGTGGCGCACGCCCTTCTTGGCGAGAAGCCGCGACAGGAGCTCGCTCTTCTCGACGCTTGTGGTGCCCACCAGAACGGGCTGCCCCTTCGCGTGACGACCGACGATGTCCTCGACGACCTGCTCGAACTTGGCCTGCTCGTTCTTGTAGACGAGGTCGCCCTGGTCCTTGCGGAGCATCGGCTTGTTGGTCGGGATCGGAACCACACCGAGCTTGTAGGTGCTCATAAACTCGGCGGCCTCGGTCTCGGCCGTACCGGTCATACCGGAGAGCTTCGAGTAGAGGCGGAAGTAGTTCTGCAGCGTCACCGTGGCGAGCGTCTGGTTCTCGGCCTTGACCGCAACACCCTCCTTGGCCTCGATCGCCTGGTGAATGCCCTCGTTGTAGCGGCGACCCATGAGGATACGACCAGTGTGCTCGTCAACGATGAGCACCTCGCCGTTCATCACGACGTAGTCCTTGTCCTTCTTGAACAGGGCCTTCGCCTTGATCGAGTTGTTAAGGAACGAGATGAGCGGAGTGTTGGCCGACTCGTACAGGTTGTCGATGCCGAGGTAGTCCTCGACCTTCTCGATGCCAGGCTCGAGCACACCCACCGTGCGCTTCTTCTCGTCGACCTCGTAGTCGACGTCCGGGATGAGTTTGGTGGCGATTCCGGCGAACTCGGTGAACCAGCGGTTCGCCTCGCCCGACGAGGGGCCAGAGATGATGAGCGGCGTGCGTGCCTCGTCAATGAGGATCGAGTCGACCTCGTCGACGATCGCGAAGAAGTGGCCGCGCTGCACCATGTCCTGCGCCTGCCACGCCATGTTGTCGCGCAGGTAGTCGAAACCAAACTCGTTGTTGGTGCCATACGTGATGTCTGCGGCGTACTGCTCGCGGCGCTCCGCGGGGGTCTGGCCGGAGAGGATGCAGCCGGTGGTCATGCCGAGCGCACGGAAGATGCGGCCCATCAGCTCCGACTGGTAGCTCGCAAGGTAGTCGTTGACCGTGATGACGTGCACACCACGGGACGCGATCGCGTTGAGGTAGGCGGCGAGGGTCGCGACGAGCGTCTTGCCCTCACCGGTCTTCATCTCGGCGATGTTGCCGAGATGAAGGGCCGCGCCACCCATCAACTGCACGTCGAAGTGACGCATGCCGAGGGTGCGCACCGCCGCCTCGCGAACGGCGGCGAATGCCTCGGGGAGCAGGTCATCCAGCGACTCCCCGTTGGCGTAGCGCTCGCGCAGCTCGACGGTCTCGTGCTTGAGCTCCTCGTCGGTGAGGTCCTTGAAGTCTTCCTCGAGGTGATTGACCGCTTCCGCGTAGTTCTTCAGGCGACGGAGCAGGCGCCCCTCGCCAACCCGAAGAGCGCGTTCGAGAACGTTGGCCACAGATCACTCCTTTTCACGGCACGGCAAAGCGCGCACGTTACCAAGCCGTAATCGTAGCAAGAGGCGGCTGGTAGCAGGCTGCCAGCCGCCCCTGTGGCGATTACGCCCTGCGGGAACGCCGGGCCGGAGCCGCGGCCTCCTCCTCGAGCGAGATCACGCCGTAATCCCATCCCTTGCGGCGGTAGACCACACTCGGCCGGTCGGTTTCGGCGTCGATGAACAGGAAGAAGTCGTGGCCCACGAGCTCCATGTGATCGACCGCGTCGGAGACGGTCATGTGGCTCGACGGGAACACCTTCTGGCGGATAACAACGGGGGTGTACTCCTCTTCCGCCGCCTCGTCGGTGACCACCGGAATGCTCCCGGTCGCAACCTTCGCAAGAACGTCGGGGCTCACGGGCGTGATGTCCACGACACTGAACCCGTCGGCGGATGCCTCGCGCAGCGACACCGGACGGTGCTTGCCGCGGTGCACCTTGCGGCGGTCCTTCGACTGGCGGATGCGCTCGACGAGCTTGGCCATGGCCAGATCAAAAGCGACGTACTTGTCAGAGCCATCGGACTCGGCCCGCACCAGCGGACCCGGACCAATGAGGGTCAACTCGACCCGGTCATCCCCGCTCGAGCCACGAGTCTCGTGGTGGCGGCTCACCTTAATTTCGAAGGCGATGGCACGTTCTGCGAGATGGTCGATCTTCTCGGCCTTCTCGGTTGCGTACTCGCGGAAGCGGTCCGTAACCCCCAGGTTTCGTCCGGTGATAGTGATTTCCACGGCGACCTCCCAGCCCTCTTGTCAGCGTTGAGAACGCGACCGCCGGGTTCGCCAGGCGGTCTATCAACGCCTTTAGGCCCCACCGTAGTCCTTGCCCTCGGCATTGTCACGGTCTGCCAGCAACCTCGGAGTAAATGCCACAGTTGCCGCCCCGACGACCCGGCCACCGGCCTCACGAACCGCCCGCGCGGCCTCGTCGAGGGTCGCGCCCGTGGTCAGAACGTCATCGACGAGCACCACCCCGCGACCCGCCAGCGGCCGCCTCGCGGCGAGCGCCCCACGCAGGTTGTGTGCGCGCTCCTCGAGCCCCAAGGCCTTCTGCGCCCGGGTGGCGCGGGCGGCAACCAGAAGCCTCTCGTGAGGGATTCCCGAGCGCCTGACCAACACACGAAGCGGGTCAAAGCCACGCTCCCGGTATGACTCCCGGCTCGTGGGCACCGGCACAACCACCGCGTCGTCGTCTCCACGGGCGCGCTCGACCGCTGCACCGAGGGCGTAACCCAGCGGACGGGCAAGGTCGGTGCGCCCCTCCTCCTTGAAGGCGAGGACAATACGTCGCACCTCCGCCTCGTAGCGCAGGGCGGTGTGGACGACGAGCCCAGCCCGAGTCGGTCGTGGGGTCACGGCAGGATTCAGGAGCCCACGACAAGCGTCGCACAGTGGGCGATCGTGGGAACCACATCCCGCGCAGTCAACCGGAAACAGGAGCGCACGGGCATCCCGGAAGGCGTCGAGGAGCATCCCTAGACCCTGCCAGAGAGTGCTTTTATGCCGGGGTCCCCAACACCACTCTGTGGAAAACTCCTACTGCTTGGTGCCGATGAAGGAGGCGTTGAGACCGGTCGAGACCCATCCGCCGCTTCCCCGCAGTTGCCAGATGGACCCGTCTGGCGCGAGCACCCGGAGGCCATCCGTGCCCGCGTTGCCGCCCGCGATGGCCGTCGCGTTGTCGACCTGGCTGAGGGAGGTGCTCGGCCCTCCAATCTCGACGAGAGTGATCGGCGAGGCCTCGGAACCCCGCGACACCGTTGCGACCAGTCGGTCGCTCACCCAGGTCGCATCGACGGGTGCACTTCCACTCACGGGAAGATCAAATGGCTCCCCCAGACCCACGGGCACGTTCGTGTCCTGCTGCCGGATGATGCCGAGCACCGACAGGCGCGAGCCGACCGGGGTCGACAGGTACACCAGCAGTCGTGTGCCATCACGGGACACGTCGATCGACACGACCCGAGCATCCGGCGGCAACGACGAGGAGAGCGTGTACTCCGTGCCGTCGAGCGCAAACACCTTCAGCGACGCCGCGCTGGCCCCCTGAGCCGACCAGACAAAGCGGAACGGGTCAATCGAGGGGGCAATGAGGCCGGGGCGAGGGTCGAGGATGACCGCCTCGTTCGAGCCGAGACTGGCCCGGGCGACACCACCCGGGGTCAGGATCGCGGCATTCTGCTTGTCGCCACCGAGGGTCGCCGCGATCGCACCGGATGCCACGACCTGCCCACTGATGTCCGGAATCGGAGCAATGCCCTCGCCAGTGTCGAACCCGAACTCCTCGCCGGTGCCCACGAGGACCGCACCCTCAACGAGCGGATTACGAGTCGCCGCGACCCCATTGGAGGGCACAATCAGCTCCAGCCCACCCACCGTCATCTCGACGTTCGCCACGTCAAGACTCGCGGCAAGCTGTTGGCGCATCCGATCCCGATCGGTTGCACTCGCTGTCAGTGCCTCCGTTGAGAGTTCAACGGTCGCCGTGCCGGAGACGATCTCCGACGTCTCGACGGTGGTCGCCGTCGGGAACGCACTCACCACCACACCCTGCTGCAGCCACGCCGCCGGGCCCTCGAGGAGTTCGCGCACGATGCGGCTCGTGACGGTTGCACGCGCGGGGAACCAGCGCACGTCCGGAATGAGGTACTGGTAACTCGGGTCGAAGAAGTAGAGCGCCTGCTCGGTGAACACATCGTCAAAACTCGACTGCGACAGGATGATCGTGTCGGGCGCCTCGCTGATGCGCCACTCGCCGTCTTCCTCGACAAACGAGTACTGCAGGGTCTGCTCGGCCGGAGCGGTCTCGCGGTACATAAAGTTCGAGTCGACAACCGCACGACTGGTGAAGGTGTAGGAGAGGGTGTTTTTTGTGGCCCCCGGGGTAATCGCGGGGATGCCCGTGCGAATGATCGCGTTTTCGTCCGGGTTCCAACTGTCCGCAATGTCGGCGGAGAGGTACTGCCGCGCAATCGCGTAGCCGGACTGGGGGCCACGCATGGCCCGCATAAAGTCCGTGAGGATGTCCTCCTGACTGGAGCCTGCACGAGGAGCCGAGGGCAACACGATCAGGTCGGGGTCGCCCTGGTCGTCGATGATGCCACCCGTCATCACACCACCCGACGTGGGAATGCCCACACATCCGGCCAGTGTCAACACGGAGAGCACAAGGATGAGCGCCTTACGCATGATCCACCTCCACGGGTGGGTCGTCGTTCGGCGGAAGCTCGAGCGGCGACGCGACCAGCACCCCGCCCCGCGATCGGGGAAGTGTCAGACGGAAACACGAGCCCTCGCCGGGAGACGACCACACCTCGAGCCAGCCGCCGTGCAGCGCCGCATCCTCGAGCGAGATCGCGAGCCCCAGTCCCGTGCCTCCCGTGGTGCGCTGGCGCGACGGATCGGCCCGCCAGAACCGGTCAAAAACGCGCTCGACGGCGGCAGGCGTCATCCCCACGCCGTAGTCGCGCACGGCGATGGCCACCGCGTCACGGTCGCTGTCGACGTAAATCACGATCGGCTTGCCTTCCCCGTGGTCGATGGCGTTGCCCAGCAGGTTGCCGAGGATACGACGGATGCGACGCGCATCCACCTCGGCCTCGAAGTAACCCCCCGGCGCAACCAGACGCAGGTCACTGCCCTTCGACTCGGCGAGGGACGCGACCTGCTCGATCGCGTCTTCCGCCAGCCGCACGAGATTGGTGGGCTCCGTCTCCATGTCGACCGCGCCCGCGTCGTACCGGCTCATCTCCAGGAGATCGGCCAGCAGCAACTCGAAGCGCTCGACCTGGGTGTGGAGCAACTCGGCGGTGCGTGCCGTCGCGGGCGGGAACGTGTCCCGCTGGTCGTACAGCACGTCCCCGGCCAGGCGAATGGTGGTCAGCGGGGTGCGCAGCTCGTGGGACACGTCCGAGACAAACCGCTGCTGCACCTGCGAGAGGTCGGCGAGCCGAGTGATCTGATTCTGCAGGCTCTGCGCCATGCCGTTGAAGGAGCGCGCGAGGGTCGCGATGACGTCCTCGCCCTTCTCCGGGATGCGCACCTCCAGGTCGCCCGCGGCGAGCTTCTCACTGGTTTCCGCGGCGAGTTGGACCGGGCCCACCACCAGGCGAACAACGATGAAGGTGACTGCCCCGATCAGCAGGATGAGCGCGAACCCACCGATCACCAGGGTCTGCTGCACAAACCCGAGGGTCTCCGCGGCATCCACGATGTCGTAGACGAGGTACAGCTCGTACTGCACACCACGCACGTCAAGAAGGCTGCCCACCACGATCCCGGGATGCACGGAGCCATCGGCCGCGAGCGCCACCGACTGCGAGTGGGTGCGACGGTCGTCCGACGGCGCCTGCACCGCCTCCCGCAGCTCCGGCGATATCACGTCGATCGACTCGAGCCCGCGGGACTGAACGTCCGGCGGAGTGCGCGGGGCATCCTGGCCCGGGGTGCGCAGGATTGCGAGCTCCGTGCCCCCGTTGGTGGCTGCGGCGCTCGCGATCACGCCAGCGGCATCCGTCATGGTGACGTCGAGGTCCTCGGCACTCAACTGCTCGACCGCCTCGTCGAAGAACGCCTGGCCCGTGAGGGTGGCATTGGCGCTGGTGGCCTCTAGCTGGGTGCGGCGCGAGTCGAGGAGGTTGGCGCCCACACTGAACGACATGTAGCCACCGATAAGAAAAACGGCGATGGCGGAGAGCACCACGGTGATCGCCACCGTGCGCACCTGAAGCGACGACCGCCACAGCGCGGCGAGTCGATCGAGCCAGGCCCGCCAGTCGAAGTAACGCATCGAACTATGTGGAACTGCCCGCGCGATAGCCGACCCCGCGCACGGTCATCACGATCTTGGGGTTGTCCGGGTCTTCCTCGACCTTGGCGCGCAGGCGCTGCACGTGCACGTTCACGAGCCGGGTGTCGGCCTTGTAGTGGTAACCCCAGACCTGCTCGAGAAGCATCTCCCGGGTGAACACCTGCTGTGGCTTGAGAGCGAGCGCAAGAAGCAGCTCAAACTCCAGCGGAGTGAGGTTGATCTTCACGTCGCCGCGCTTGACCTCGTGGCCGGCCACGTCGACCACCAGGTCACCGACCGTCAGGGTCGCGGTCGAGGTCTCGGGTGTCGGTCGGAGTCGAGTGCGGATGCGCGCCACCAGCTCCTTGGGATTAAACGGCTTGACCACGTAGTCGTCGGCCCCACTCTCGAGCCCCTTGACCACGTCGGAGGTGTCGCTCTTTGCCGTGAGCATAATGATGGGCACACCCGACTCCTCGCGGATGCGCGCACACACCTCGATGCCATCCATTCCCGGCAGCATGAGGTCGAGCAGCACGAGATCCGGTCGATTCGACCGGAACGCCTCGAGCGCTCCTGATCCGTCGGCACAAAACGAGGGCTCAAAACCCTCCGTCCTCAAGACGATGCCGATCATCTCGGCGAGCGCGGTGTCATCATCGACCACAAGAATTCGCGCGTTCACTGGCCCTCGCAACTGGTTGTCCACACCCTGAGCAAGACTCGGGAGCTTTCGCACAAGAGTAGTCGAGTGTGAAAGCATGAGAGCGAAAGAAGCCTGAGAACGGCCGCTCGATACGGCCCGAGAGGGGACCGGTGTCCGACAACACACAGTGGCAGCCTCCCGGCGGCGCGGATGCATCTCCCACCCCGCCCGCAGCGTTCCCGCCGCCCGTTCCGCCCGTCGCTTCTCCTCCACCACCCGTGGCCACCCCGTTCCCTGCTCCCGGCGCGGCTCCGGGCGGTTCAGCCCCGTTTGGTCCCGGTGTCGGCGCTCCCCCGCCCGGCGCTCCCGGCTGGACGCCGCCGCCCAAGCCCGGCCTCATCCCGCTGCGCCCGCTGACGTTTGGCACGCTGCTCGGCGCCTCGTTCCAGGTGCTGCGCCGCAACCCCCGCCCCATGTTTGGCTTCTCCCTGCTCCTCACCGGTCTGGTGTTTGTGGTGACCGTGCTTGGCATCGGGTTGTTGACGTTCTGGAGCCTCTCTCGTGTCGCATCCGCGGTCGGGCCAGATGCCGAGACCGTGGCAATCGGCAGTGTCGCGGGAACCATCCTCGCCACCCTGATTCCCGTGACGCTCTCGATTGTGGTGCTCGCGATTCTCCAGGGCATCGTGGTGCTCGAGGTGGCACGGGGAACCCTCGGCGAGAAGCTCACCCTTCGTGGTCTGTGGCGGGCCGCTCGTGGCCGCATCGGCGCGCTGGTCGGCTGGGCACTCCTGGCCACCGTGGTGTCCGTGGTCGCCGTCACGATCATTGTTATTGTGATCGCCCTGATCATCACGTTCGGCGGGGATGCTGGCCTCGGCATTGGCATCGCATTGGCCGTGCTCACCGCGCTCGCCTCGGTCGTCGTCGGGGCCTGGTTGTGGACCCGCCTGTGCCTCGTACCGAGTGTGCTGGTGCTCGAGCGCCTGCCACTTCGGCACGCGCTTCGCCGGTCTTGGGCACTGACGATTGGGTTCTTCTGGAAGACCCTGGGTATCCAGTTGCTGGTGGGCTTCATCGTGTCTGCGGTGTCCAACGTGATCTCGGCGCCCATCTCCATCGTCATCCTGCTGGGGGGCTCGCTCCTCAACCCGAACGGCGACCCCACCGCGGCAACCGTCGCCATCATTGTGGGTTACGTGCTGACGATCGCGTTGTCGGTCGTGTTCGGCGCGATCACCGCGGTGGTGCAGTCCGCGGTGACGGGCCTCATCTACATCGACATCCGGATGCGCAAGGAGGGTCTCGACATCGAGCTCGCCCGCTTCGTTGAGGCGCGCCAGGCCGGCGACACGTCGGTACCCGACCCGTACCTGCTTCGGCAGCAGCCCTCCCCCGTGGCCTGATTCGTGTTGTTCCCATTCGACGTTCCCGTCGACCCCGACGCCGACGAGGCGCGCGAGCTCCTGATTAACGAGCTCGCCAAGCCGCAGTACCAGGCGGCCAAGCCCACCCTGTTTGACCAGCTCGCGCAGGCGTTCTGGGACTGGCTGAACTCCTTGACCATCGGTGGGGTCGAGGGACCACCCGCCCTCGGGCTCGGCATCATCCTGGTGCTCGTCGCGGCCGCGATTGTTGTGGCGATCCTGGTCTTTGGTCTCCCCCGACTGAATCGACGGAGCGCCGTCGCCGGCTCCCTGTTTGGTGACGATGACACTCGGGATGCAGCGAGCCTCCGACGGGACGCCGAGGCTGCGGCCGCGGCTGGCGACTGGGCGACCGCCATCGCGGAGATGTTCCGTGCGGTGGCACGTGGGCTTGCGGAGCGCACGGTCCTCACGACGACGCCGGGTACCACGGCATCAGGGTTTGCCACACGAGCCGGGGTGGCGTTCCCCTCCCTCACGGAGGAGTTCGTGGCATCCGCGCGCTCGTTCGACGAGGTGCGGTACCTGGGTCGGGCGGGCACGCGTGAGCAGTACGAGGCGGTCGCCGCACTGGAGTCGCGTGCACGTGGCCTCAAGCCCACGCTCGAGGCGGTGGGCGCGTGACGACCACGGAGGTCATCACACCGCGCCTGCGCACGACCCTGCGCCGGGCGCTGTTCTGGGGTATCGCGTCTCTTGTGGTGATTCTCGTCGGCGTCGTCTCGCTCGCCGCGGCCGGCTCCGCGGGCCAAGGGCAACCGCTCGATCCCACCAACGCCGGGCCGGCGGGAACCATGGCGGTCGCCGAGGTGCTGCGCCAGCAGGGTGTTGACGTGGAGGTGACCACATCGCTGGATGACACGCGTGACGCGATCGAGTCACGCGCGGCGACCACACTTTTTATCTACGACGTAGGCCTCTACCTCACCGACGAGCAACTCGTCCGGGCCGTGGGGCTCGCGGACACGGTGATCCTCGCGGACCCCACCTTCGACGAGTTGAAGGCCGTCGCCCCGGAGCTCGCCCAGGCCGGCATCGTCGAGGACGACTTTAAGGCCGACTGCTCTATCGGCGCCGTCGAGCGCGCGGGTACCGTGACCGGGGGCGGCTCTGGCTTCCGAGTCGTCGACGCCGACGCCGACGCCGTCACTTGTCTGGGGAGCGGTGACGACGTCTACTCGCTCATCGAGATCGACTCCAACGGAACTGCGCTTCGTGTCTTGGGCGCCACCGCCGCGCTCACCAACGAGTCGATCATTGTCGAGGGCAACGCCGCATTCGCGCTGGGACTGCTGGGCGAAAACGAGAAGCTCGTGTGGTACTTGCCGTCGTTTGACGACCTCGAGTCTGATGCGACGATCGATGAGCTCACCCCGGCGTGGGTGGTTCCCGTGATGCTGCTGCTGGGCCTGACGTTCGTCGTTGCCGCGATCTGGCGGGGGCGGCGGCTCGGACCCCTCGTGATCGAAAACCTGCCCGTGACCGTGAAGTCGAGCGAGACGATGCTTGGTCGTGCCCGCCTGTACGAGAAGTCCTCGTCACGCCTGCGAGCGCTCGACGCCCTGCGTGTCGGTACGATCCAGCGCCTCGCCGCGGCGTGTGGACTCCCGCGGCGCGCGACCGTCGACGAGGTGATTGCCGCGGTAGCTGCACTCACAGGAGGACAGGTGCACGACATCCACCTGCTGCTCGTCGAGGCGAACCCCCACACCGACCGAGACCTGATCGCCTACTCGGATGCCCTGCTCACCCTCGAGCGGGACGTCGCGGCCCGCCTGCGTTCCTGAACCCACACCCACCCCCGTTGTACTGGAGAATCGACACATGACAGACAGCCAGCTTCGCGAGGCATTCGCGAGTCTCCGCACCGAGGTCGGCAAGGCCGTCGTGGGCCAGGACGCCGCCGTCACGGGCTTGACGATCACCCTCCTCTCGGGCGGCCACGTGTTGCTCGAGGGTGTGCCGGGCGTGGCCAAGACCCTCCTGGTGCGTACCCTCAGCCACGCGCTCAAGCTTGAGACCAAGAGGGTGCAGTTCACCCCGGACCTGATGCCCGGCGACCTCACCGGATCGCTCGTATACGACTCGAAGGCCGGCGAGTTCGAGTTCCGCGAGGGACCGGTGTTCACGAACATCCTGCTCGCCGACGAGATCAACCGCACCCCACCGAAGACCCAGTCGGCCCTGCTCGAGGCCATGGAGGAGCGGCAGGTGTCGGTCGACGGCGTGACTCGCAAGCTTCCCGTTCCCTTTATGGTCGCGGCCACCATGAACCCCATCGAGTACGAGGGCACGTACACGCTGCCCGAGGCCCAGCTCGACCGATTCCTGATGAAGCTCACGCTCGACCTCCCCGAGCGCGACCACGAGGTCGAGGTGCTGCGGCGCCACGCTGAGGGCTTCAACCCGCGTGACCTTGTCGCCGCCGGGGTCACCCCGGTGCTGGATGCCGAGCAGCTTGCCGCGGCCCAGGCCGCCGTCGCGAAGGTGGGCGCGAGTGCCGACGTGCTCGCGTACGCCGTGGATCTCGCGCGTGCCACCCGCCAGAGCCCGTCGGTCAAGCTCGGCGTCAGCCCGCGTGGGTCGACCGCGCTGCTCGCCGCCGCGAAGGCCTGGGCGTGGCTCAACGGCTTCGACGCGATCACCCCGGACCACGTGCAGGCTATGGCGCTTCCGGTGCTGCGGCACCGCATCCAGTTGCGCCCGGAGGCCGAGCTCGAGGGTGTGACCGCGGACACCATCCTGCGCTCGATCCTTCAGCAGGTGCAGGTTCCGATCTAGTGGCATTCTCCGGGTGGTTCGTGCTGCTTGTGGTGCTCGGTGTTGTGCCGATTGTCATCACGGGCAACCCCGCCGTGCTCGGATTGTGGCTCCTCGGTGCCGTGGTGCTCGGATGTATCGATCTCCTGCTCGCCGGATCCCCACGGCAGGTGTCGATCGACCGTGACGTTCCCGGCCGAGTCAGGCTCGGGGAGTCGGCACAGTCGACCCTGGTGTTGACCAACCGGGGTCGCCGCACGGTTCGGGGCGTCGCCCGCGACGGATGGCCGCCCTCGGCATGGGCGACACCACGTCGCCACACGATCTCCCTGCCCGCGGGCGAGCGGCGCGCGTTGACGACGGTGCTGACCCCGTTCCGACGGGGTGAACGGCGCGCGGCCCACGTGACGGTGCGCTCGTTTGGGCCACTGCGCCTGTGGGCACGACAGGCAACCCTCACCGCACCGGGCTCCCTTCTGGTGCTGCCCCCCTTCAACTCTCGCAAGCACCTCCCGTCGCGACTGGCTCGACTGCGCGAGCTTGACGGCGCCACCAGCGTGATGGTGCGTGGGCAGGGAACGGAGTTCGACAGCCTCCGCGACTACGTGCGCGGCGACGACGTGCGCTCGATCGACTGGCGAGCAACCGCACGACGCAACGACCCCACGAGCCCCTCCGGCAGGCGACTGGTAGTGCGCACGTGGCGCCCCGAGCGTGACCGCCGGGTGGTGATTGTTATCGACTCGGGTCGCACGTCGGCGGCACGCATCGACAACGAGCCTCGAATCGACACCGCGTTCGAGTCGGCACTTCTGCTCGCCGCCCTCGCCTCGGGTGCCGGCGACCGTGTCGACGTGATCATCTTTGATCGCCGAGTACGAGGTCGCGTCCAGGGTGCGACCGGGGCCGAGCTGCTGTCGCGGATGGTGACGACGATGGCCCCGGTCGAGCCCGAGCTCATCGACATGGACTGGGCGTCCGTGCCCAGCCTCGTCAGGTCCGTCACATCCCACCACTCGCTGGTGGTGCTGGCGACCACGATCGACGCACCCGGAGCCGCACGTGGCCTGCTGTCGGTGCTGCCCCAGCTCACCCGCAAACACACGGTTGTGGTCTCGTCGGTGACCGACCCCACGGTGCTGGATGCCACACTCGCCCGCGGCACACGCGGCGAGGTCTATCGTGCCGCCGCCGCCGAGCGCGCGCTTCTCGATCAGGCTCGTGTGGCGGGTGCCGTGCGGCAGCTGGGAGCCGAGGTTGTGACGGGAGCACCTCAGGACCTGCCGCCCGCTCTCGCGGACCGTTACATCGCACTCAAGGCGGCGGGGCGACTCTAGCCGCGGGTGTCCTCTTCGCTAGGCTCGGAGCGCTTCCGTACGCACACAGAAGGGTCCAGCCTTGGCTAACACTGTCTCCAACGCCGACATCGACGTCGACGCCACCTCCTCGCTCCCGCAGCGGGTCACCGCCGAGTTGTTCGGCACCTTCCTGCTCGTCGGTGGCGTCATTGGCACCGCGCTGTTCTCCTCGCCCAACACGGGCTGGCTCGGGGTCGCCCTCGCGGTCGGCCTTGCCGTCCTCGCGGGCGCCTACGCCGTGGGCCACATCTCCGGCGGGCACTTCAACCCTGCCGTGACACTCGGTGCCGCGGCATCCGGCCGTTTTGCCTGGAAGGATGTGCCCTACTACGTCCTCGCCCAGATTGTCGGCGGTGCCCTGGCCACCACGGTGCTGTTTGTGATCGCGAGCAACGGCCCCTCGGGCATGGTGCAGGGCTTCATCGAGAGCGGCTTCGCCTCGAACGGCTTCGGCGAGCACTCCCCCGGCGGCTTTAGTCTTCTCGCCGTGATCGTGGCCGAGGTTGTCTTGACCGCGGTGTTCCTCTACGTCATCCTGGGCGTCACCGACCGTCGCGCGGCGAGTGGTTTCGCCCCGCTGGCGATTGGCCTCACGCTGACCCTGCTGCACCTGGTGGCCATCCCGATCAGCAACGCGTCGTTCAACCCGGCCCGCTCGATCGCGACGGCAATCTTCGCGGGCGGTGACGCCCTCATCCAGCTCTGGGTGTTTATCGTCGCCCCCATCGTGGGCGCGATGATCGCGGGATTCACCTACAGCGCGCTGTTCGACAGCAAGAAGAAGTAGGACACCGCTCGACAACTACGTGCGGGGTGCCCGGGACACGCTCCCGGCACCCCGCACTGTCTTTAGGAGCCGACTACCGCGAGGGCGTCGATCTCCACGAGCATCCCCTCGAGCGGCAAACCGACCATCAGGGTCGTCCGTGCCGGCCGCGCCCCGGTGACGTTCTCTGCAATGAACTTCTCAAATGCGGCGTTCATAATCGGGAAGTTCGCGCGGTCGCTGAGATAGACCCGCACCATGATGACGTCCGAGAAGGTGGCGCCGCCTTCCTCCAGGATCGCCTTCACAATCTCGAGAGTGGCCGTCACCTGCGCGCTGACGTCTCCGAGGTGAATGACCTCACCGGTCTCCGGATTCAGTGAGCCACACCCCGAGACCTGGACGAATGGTCCCGACTTCACTCCTTGCGAAAAGCTGGAGAGCGGGGCGGGCGCGAGTGGTGTCGAGATTTCAGTCATCATTGGTGTTCCTCTCAGTGGGGTGCCTGGCGGGATCGCCGGGGTTTTCTGCGCCGTGGCGAATCGTTGCAACGAGGCTGTCGCCTGGCTGGTACTGCCGAACATTGCCCTTGGCCGACTCGGACGCGAACCCGTCGGCCTCCGCTGTTGCGGGGAGCGCGAATCCGAACGCGTCATCGTCAGTCGACCGGCGCAACCAACGGAGTGTGTGGGTCAGGTCATCACCGGAGTACGACACAACGTCGACCTCGCCCGTGGCGTGCACCTGACGGGCCGTTGTCCAACCATCGATGCGCGCTGACGGAATCGTCTGCACCACTTCGGGCTCGACTCGCACGCCGGGAGCGAGCAGGGGCATCATCCCGAGGTTGTTGGCCTCAGACACGTGCACCGTGCGGGCCGTGCCGTCAATGGTGATCGAGAAGTCCTCGCGAGTACTCGGTTGTTCTCCTGCGATCAGATCCTCGGCAATGTTGCCTCCGATCGCGGGGCGCATGTTGATATGCGCCAGATACATCAGCGGTCGCGGCTCCGCACTGAGGTTCGTGATCCGTGCCGTGGACTCCATTACCGAGTCGTCCCGCCTCACACGAAGGGAGAGATCCGCTCGAAAGAACGGCCCAAAGGAGACCCGTCGTGTGACGCTACCGACGAGCGCGAGGGTGCCCGCGACCGGGTCAACGTGGAGCTCGCAGTCCGTGAGACGCGCGTTGGGCAACTCGCCGTGGAGAGGGTGATCGTCGCCGGGACCGGGGTTTCCCATCGCACTGCCCCCGCAGTGGATGAAGTAGGCGCCGTTGTTTTCGAGGTATCGCTCGGTGTCCACGGGCTCGTCAAACGTCGATCGCATCGTAAGCTCGCGGCCGAACGCGCTCGCTCGCCAGATCTGCTGCCCGGTGAAGGGGAGCACAACAAGGTTGAGTGCCGAGGACTCGATCGCGAGCGCCGCTAGACCTGAGGCGAACCGGTACGACTCGACGTGGAAGCCGTCGCCGTCGACCACCACGTGCCGAGCACCCCAGTGGGTGGGATCGAGGGGAATTCTGAGGGTCACACCTGCCTCCCCAGATCGTTAGGGCCGACCGAGTAATTCATCCTGCGCAGCAACGCGATCGACCGCTCACTTGCCTGCCGCAGGAGCCGTTCCTCGTCGAGATGGGGAAACACACCGTTGTGGAGGACCACTCGGCCGTCGATGATGACGGTGTCGACGGTTGATGAGCCAGCCGAGTAGACGAGGTTTCGAACGGGGTCCGTAAGCGGGAGCAACTCGGGCCGCTTGAGCGAGTGAACTACGAGGTCGGCGCGCTTGCCGACCTCGAGCGAACCGACTCGATCGTCGAGGCCTGCCGCCCGCGCACCACCTCGCGTCGCCATGGCGAGACCATCCTCGGCGGTGAGGTAGGTGCGGTCGCGGTGGGCCTCTCGGGCAGTCAGCACCGCCAGTGATGCCTGACGGAAAAGATCGAGACTGTTCGACCAGTTCGGGGAGTCCGACCCGAGCGCGACCATACCGCCTGCGCGACTCAGCTCCGCATGGCGGCCGTCAACCGTCGACCCGTGTCCCCACATCATCGACGCCGCCGGAGCCCAGGCGACGGATGCGCCGGACTCGACGAGCGCACTGAACTCGGGGTCAGAGAGGTGGTTGACGTGGGCCATCGTTGTTGCCGAGTCCACGATGCCGAGGTCGCGGAGTGCCGCGATCGGGTGAGCACCAAGACGGGCGCGGTCCCGTGCGGTGTCCCCCGGGCTGTAGGACTGGTGGAAATTGAGGACAACACCAGCTGCGGTCGCCACACGTTTGGCCTCCAACATCAACTCAGTCGAGGCGGTGCCGAGGCCAAGCACGGCGACGTGGCCGGTAACAAGGGAGTCTGGCTTCGCGTTTCGAACGAGAATACGGCCGAGACGCGACCTGACCGATTCTCGGTCGCTAGCGGCCCGCGGGATCATCGAGGTGTTGCGTTCGGGGTGCTCGTTCTTTCCCATTGCGAGCCCCTCCGGGTCATCCCAGATGAACGAATCCGCCAGAACCGCTCGGATCCCCACCAACTCCGCTGCCGACGCGGCCGATTCCACCTCGAGAACGGTCCCCGGCTCCAGGAAGGCGGTTGTGCCGTGGCGGATCATCTCGAGTGCGGCGAGGACCGCGGAGGCGTGTTCATCGTCGTCATCAACCGCTCGATAGAAGTGTCCCTCGAACTCGCGGAAGGCATCCTCCTCCCTCAACTGATCAGGGAGTGCTCCTCGGAACAACTGATACGAGCAGTGCAGGTGAGCCTCGACGAGTCCGGGATGGACAGGTGCGCCGCCAGCGTCGATGACTGTGGTGGCCGCCCAGTTCTCGGATATCTCGGCGTCACCACCGATGGCGACAATGGCCCCATCGACGACCGCGATGGCTCCATCCGTGATGATGCGTCGCTCGTCATCCATCGTGATGAGCACGGCGTGCCGCACAAGAAGGTCTGCGTTAGGTGACATCGATGGTCGCTCCTGACTGCTCGAGTGAGGTGCGTACCGCGTCCGCGACCTCGACCGCACGGGCGGCATCCGCCACGACTAGTCGAGGCGACGGTGTGCCGTGTTGTGCATGCTCCACGAAGTGTGTGAGCTCGGCCTCAAGGGCGTCGTCATACACGTTGGAGTCGGCCGGCCCCAGGATGAGGGAAGCGCTCCGCCCATCCACGGCGGTGATTGTCGCATCGTCACGCTGATCGGCGACGTCGCCGTCCCAGCGGGCATGGACGAACCATCGCGAGCCGTCGCTCGTCGTGAGTTCGGCGTCGCACGACACCCAACGACCGTCCACTCCACGAGCGCCGACCGCCTCGACCGTTGCGACCGGTGCGCCCGCCAGCCACGAGACGGCATCGAGGTCGTGGATCATGGTCAGCCCCACGACGTCGTCCAGCGGATGCCACTCCGCGTGCGCCGCGGAGCGAATCCGCCCGAGACTTCCCCCGGCGAGCGCACCCCAACCCCTGGCGTGTTGTTCGAGTTCAACGTAGGGCACAGCGAACCGGAGCACGTGGCCGACCATCACCGGCTTGCCTTCCGCGAGCTCAGTCAGCACACGCGCCTCGGCTCCGCTGGAGGCAAGCGGCTTTTCGATCAGTACTGCGGTGCCGCGTGCAATGAGGTCAGGCACCAGCGATCCGCGCGAGCCCACGGGAACCACGACGGACACGGCATCCGGACGCTCGTCGCCCGCCACCCCCCACTGTCCCGCGAGTGTGCGCGCACGGTCGAGGTCGACGTCCTCGATGTGCACGAGCTGGGCATCCGCGATTCTCGAATAGGCACGGACGTGCTCGACCCCGAACGCTCCCGCGCCGATCACTCCGACTCGCACAGTCATTGCGCTGCCCTGTCGTAGGCGTACACGAGATCACGAAGAACACGGGCGGCGGTGTCCACGTCTCGGAGCTCGACCCACTCGTTGTCACCGTGCGCGTTGCGAATCGAGCCAGGACCGAACACGATCGTCGGGACGCCGGCTCGACTGAGCTTGCTGCCGTCGGTGCCGTACGGGACGCGGACGACCTCCACGGGCAGCTCGTGGAGGCCGGCCGCAGTCTGTGCGGCGAGGACAAGGTCGCTCGAGACGCTTGTGCTCATGCCACCGTCGGTGAGCAGGACCCTCTCGACCCTGGCGTCGATGCCTGGAATCGCCGCGATGAGCGCCTCGATCTCGGCCAAGACCTCAGCCGCGCTCTCACGTGGCCTGATCCGCAGGTCGATGCCGACCCGGCAGAAGTCGGGGACGATGTTGATCGCGGATCCACCGGAGATGGTCGTCACGGCGAGGATCCGAGGGGCGTCGGTGGGCGCCAGCTGATTGCCGTCTGCGGTCCACCGCGTGAGTACCCGAACGAGTTCGAGTGCATCCAGGATCGCGTTGTGGCCCTCCTCAGGTCGAGACGAGTGTGCCGCGGTGCCTACGACGCCCAACTCGATCCGCACGACACCGTTGTGTTCGGTCACGATCCTGAGGCCGGTCGGCTCAAGCACAACGGCGACGTCAGGGAGGTCGCCTCCCGCGATAAAGGAGGTGATTCCCCGAAAGATGTACTCTTCGTCGATCGCCCCGAGGAAGACGACGTCGGTGGATTCTGGGGGTGCCGCCACGAGCTCGGAGATCGCGATGAGGGTGGCCGCAATAGCACCCTTGGCGTCACATGCACCGCGGCCCGAGAGACGCCCCTCGACCACGACGGCCTCCGCTCCCGCGAGGGGCGGCACAAGCGCAACCGTGTCCAGGTGGCCTTCGATGAGCAAGGTCCGACGAGGTCGCGCGGACCGGAGTCGAAGCTGGATGTTGCGCCGCCCGTCCACGACGTTGTGGCTCGCCGTCTCCAACCCAAGCGAGTGCCCCCAGGCAACGATCGCGTCACCGAGCGCGTTCTCCCCGGGGGATCCCGGGTCGTACGCCGGATTAACCGAGGGGATCGCAACCAGTGCCGCGAGCAGGTCGCCCGCCGAGCCGTGCCCGAGGGGTGTGGGAAGTGTCATGTCGCCGCCCGGTAAGCCTCGAGCGCCGCGTCAATATCCTCGACCGAGTTAAACGCATGCACCGAGAACCGGACGCGGCCATCGCCGCCCCATACTCGGACGCCGGACTCGAGCATCCGCGCTGCGACGGCCTCGCCCTCATGGGCGACGACACTGATGTTTGTGCTCCGGTGGGCCGGCTCGAGGGGCGACAGGAGTTGCGCCCCGAGAGCGAGAAGGCCGTCAACGAGCCGGGACGTGAGGGCCATCACGTAGGCCTCCGCCTCGTCTCGATCGCTCGCAAGGAGCATCGACAGGGACTCACTGAGCACGTATGCCCCGAGAAAGCTGGGGAAGCCCAGCTCGAGCCGGCGGGCATCGTGCCGAAAGTGCACGGCTTCGAGGCGGTCCGGCGCAAAAACATCCTCGACCGATCGCCATCCGGCAGCGTCGGCCGGGAACGCCGCGGGATTTGTCAGGTGGACAATCCCGAGGCCGTGTGGTCCAAGAATCCACTTGTAGGAGCTGGCAACGAGCGCATCCGCCGAGCTCGCGTCCACGGGCAACACCCCCAGCGACTGGGTCACGTCGAGAATAAAGGCCGCGCCCACTTGGGCAGCGATCGAATGCACGGCGGCCGGATCAATACGCGCCCCACTGACGTAGCTAGTGTGACTCGACACCACAAGTCGTGTGCGCGAATCGATGACCGGCTCAAAGTCGGACGCGGTGAGCCGCCCCTCGTGGGAGTGAGCGAATCGCACCTCGACGCCGCGGTCGCGGAGCATCAGGAGGGACTGAACACCCGACGGGAACTCGAGATCACTCGTAACCACATTGTCGCCCGGCTCGAGCCGCACGGCACCGACCAGTCGGTTGAGTGCATCGGAGGCATTGCCGAGGAATGCGACGGCGCCCGGCGAGCCCCCCATCAAACGGGCAACCTGCGACCGAGTCTCGTCGAGAACGTGCTCGCTTCGCCGTCGCCCCTCCTCCCCCGCCGACTTGTCGACGAGGTAGCGCACAATTGCGGCCTCGTGCGCGATCAGCGCGGGGCCCTCCGCCCCGGAGTAGAGGTGCACAACGTCGTGCACACCCAGCAG
Organism: Rhodoglobus sp.; assembly: GCA_965279605.1. Taxonomy (GTDB): domain Bacteria; phylum Actinomycetota; class Actinomycetes; order Actinomycetales; family Microbacteriaceae; genus Rhodoglobus. The sequence goes on along the minus strand of CBDIIE010000005.1, from coordinate 23,195 downwards.
GTGTTCGCGATAATACGGCCCGGAGGCGAGATGGGTCATGCTGATGCTCCGAGATAGTGAGTGAACAGACGCTCGGCATTGCCGAAGTAAATGGCCTCGCTCTCCGACGGACCTAGTCCGGTTGGCAGCACACACTCGACCGCCTCCTGGAGTGTCACGTGCTCGAGACAGGGCGAGAAATCCGATCCCCAGGTCAGCGCACCGAGTCCAAACCGGTCCGCGACAAGATCAACGAGGTGCTGAACATCCGGGTGCGGGTAGCCCACAAGACTCGCTGCGTACTGACCCGACAGTTTCACGGAGACATTCGGACTCCCCGCGAGTGCGAGCAGCGACGAGAGGCCTAACTCGGCAGCATCTCTCGAGGGGGAAGGGCCGGGCAGGCCCAGGTGCGAGACAAGGAACCATGTCCCCTCGAGGGCGCGGATGCTCGGCACAAGCTCATGGAGGGCGTCCGGCCGAGCGTTGAGCGACACCACCGCGGGTGGGTCCACGGCAGCCGCCAGCGCATCCGCGAGCCACCGCCCCTCGCCCGGCGTCGACACGTAGGCCGACACGGCCCTGCGGGCCGGGAGAGGGTCACCTACCGCAGCGAACCCAAGGGGCACGAGCCACTCTCGCGTCGCGGCAAGCCCGTCGAGGTAGGCCGAGTTCCCCCGATACCGGGTTGATTCCTCGTATGCGACAACGAAGGCGCGCTCGATCCCGAACTCGGCACGGTAGCGCTCGTACGCGAACAGCTCCTCGCCCGTACCCGTCAGCAGGATTCCTGTCCGGCCATAAAAACCGTGCTCGAAGAGATGGCAGTGGGTGTCGAAGAGGCGCGCTGGGATCACGTGTCGAGCCCGGGATAGAAGGTCAGCGCGGGCCACGGCACTCCGGTTCCACTAAATCGCGAGCCCGCCTCGCGCCACCGGCGCTCGAAGTCTGCGGTTCCGTCATCCTCGATGACGTCAAGCCTGGTACCTGGCGACTGAACACCCATGGTGCCGTCGTCGAGGCACTCTTTCCACAGGTGGTTGATCGAGGCATACTCCCTTGCCGCGCCGTCGGGGCGGGAGAACACCAGCACGGTGCGGGGCTGCGGAACCTCAAAGTCATCGGCGACGCGGTATCGCTCTAGCGCTTCCTCATCCACGGTAACCCCCATCCCCGGTGCAGTTGGTACCGGGACAAAACCGAGTGTGGGGTCGAGGGACTCGACAACAAGCGTCGATTCGAACACGTTCGTGCCCGTGACGGAGGGCCAGCGAGCGTGGGTGAGCACGGCACCGAGTTGAAGTGCAAACGCGGTCATCAGGCCGGTGCCAACGATCTGCAGCCAGAACTCCTTGTTGAACGCCGCGCAGGTCGCGCCCGTCTGGAGGAAGCGCGAGACGCCACCGATGTCGACCACAAAGCCGTCGAGCGCCTCCTCTGACATCCACGTGGGGAACATTGCCGAATCAAAGTGCTCGACCAGCGGTGTGGTGAACCGAGCACGGATCGACCGTTGGTCGGCGACCTGCGCCCGAGCAACCGGGGACTCGAAGTAGTGGATTCGAGGGTTTGTGTCCAGCCGCTCGAGGACCGAACGCGAGCCCGCCGAGGTGAGCAGGAGCGAGTTCCAGTCGATGCCGAACGAGTAGTCGTCGGGAGTCGCCGCGGACGCCCGCGCAACCTGCTCGTCAACGTCGAACCACGGCCTGGCTTTGAACTTGTGGGCGCGATATCCGCGGCTCGCGGCTTCCGCCGCCTCGGCCGCGAGTACCTCGGGCGGCATCTTGGTGCTCCACCATGCGACGGGAACGTGACTGCGCACTTGGGGAAGCCCCAGCAGACGATGAACCGGGACCCCGAGCGCCTTGCCTGCAGCATCAAAAAGAGCAAGCTGAAGTCCGGCACCGAGCGAGTCATCCCACAGGTGGTCGAAGAGGGAGGCACCAGTCACCCGCGCGACGGCGTCGTTGTCAACTCGCTTCCACGTGTAGTTGAGCGGGGTCTCGCCCCATCCGACGACTCCGCTTGTTGTCGTGACCTTGCAGAGCTCGATGAGTCCCCACCCGCCGACGAGAATGTTATTCCAGGGCCGACTTCGCGGAGTAAACGGGACGTGCACTCGGATGCGCTCCACCGAGGCCACTGTAAGTACCGCTGTCACCACTTCTCTCCGTTCGTCGAGGGCCGCGCAGTAGCAGCGCGAGCATTCCGGTCATCCAGGTGCGCCATCTGATCGATCATGATCTGGGCGACCCTGCGGGCGATGAGTTCCACGGCGGCCTCGCCGTCCTCCGCGCGCGCCCCCGCGGCGTTGTCGGTTACCCCGTCGCTCTCGAGCCACACGTCGGGACGGACGTCGTGAACGCCGTCGACCACGTCGGTCGCGAGCGAACTCAGCTCCAGCGCGCCTGCCCGAGGCGCAGCCACCAGATCGGGCCGAATTGCGAGCATGGCACTCGTCTCGAATCCGCCAGCGTGGCCCGGTGTCGGAAAGCGAGACGAGGGGAGATCCCCCGCGGTCCAGTAGGAGATGCCACTGGCAGACTCACCGGGTCGAGCGCTGGAGGCAAGTTTCTCCACGGCCACCCGCATCGCCGCGTCGTTACCACCGTGACCATTAAGGAACAGAAGCCGAGAGAACCCTTGGGCCCGCAGTCCCACCCCAAGGTCAACGAGAAGGTGGATGAACGTGTCGGAGCTCACCGTGAGCGTGCCGCCAAACGGCAGGTGGTGCCCCGAGACGCCCACCCGAACCGTCGGGGCAAGCAGCACGTTGGTGACCTCACCGGCGATGGCTCCCGCACGTGCGGCGAGGTGTGTCACGATCGCCGAATCGGTCATGACCGGCAGCCCGTCTCCGTGTTGCTCGGTCGCGCCGATCGGAATCACAACAAGTGACCCCGTCAGCCCACGAAGCTCGGCGCGGGTGAGTTCGTCGAAGATCGCCACACTCATCTGAAGGTTCCTCCCATCGAGACTCCGCGACTGATCGTCTTGTTGAATACGAAGTACACGATCAGCACAGGCACGGTCGCCAAGCTGAGGCCCGCGAATATCGGACCGAGGTCGCTCATAAAGCTCGACTGGAAGGTGAGAACCCCCACGGGGATTGTCTGGTTCGCAGCCCTCTGCAGGAGAACGATTGCGACCTGAGTCTCGCCCCACACCCAGATGAGGTTGAGCAGCGATACCGCAAGAAGCGAGGGCTTGGAGAGGGGCACCACGATCGTGAAGAACGTCCTCACATGACCCAGCCCGTCGAGGGCTGAGGCCTCGCGGAGTTCCGCCGGGAAGTCCACGAAGAATGCGTGCAATATCAGGATGGTCATGGGCAGGCACAGTCCCGCGTAGAGAACACCGACCGCAACGGGGCTATTGATAAACCCCCAGGCGTTGAACATCTGAAAGAACGGGATGATCAACGCGATTGTGGGGATAATCGTCGCGATGAGAGGCACCATCAGAACTCGCGAGCGCCAGTGCGCCGGCAGCAGCGAGATGAAGTACGCGGCGAGTGCACCAAAGATAGCCGCGAGCACAACTGCAACCGACACCACGAGGATCGAGTTCAGAAAGTAATTGGAGAACCCGGTCCCCCCGGGCGGCCCGTTCCACGCACGCAGGAAGTTCTCCGGAACCCAATTGCCCACCAGGCCCAGCGGGTTGCGATAGATGTCGGTCATCGACCGGAAGGAGAGCAGCAGGATAAAGAAGAACGGCAGGATGACCATCGCCGAGATACCCAGCTTCAGGGCGAACCATGCCCCCGCGGATGCACGTGCCGTCCTCATTCGCCGGCCGCCCTCGATGCCGACCGACGCAAGGTGAGCGCACCAAGCGCGATAAGCAGGGCGCTTGAGATCACACCCATTGCCGCTGCCGTCCCGAAGTCGCCATTCTTGAAACCTTCCTGATAGAGCAGCACGGGGAGGATCGTCGTTGACCCGGCCGGACCGCCCTTGGTCATCGCCCAGACCAGCGTGAACGCGTTGAAGTTCCAGATGAGTTGAAGCGCAATAACCATCGTCAGGACGGGTCGAATGAGCGGGAGGGTGAAGTACCAGAACTGGTGCCAGTCACCAGCACCGTCGATGCGAGCAGCCTCGTAGACCTCGACGGGAACGCGATCAATAGCTCCCGCGAGAAGAAGAAAGGGGAATGCCGTGCTGGTCCATGCGGCGACCCCTACGATCACCCAGAGCGCCGTGTCCGGCGACGCGAGCCACGCGTGGTCGCTGCCGAGCCCAATGAAGCCCAGCAGGGCGTTGATCACACCCGACTGCGGTTGGACCGAGATCGACCAAAACACGGCGGCCGCGGTTCCTGGCACGATCGCCGGAAGAAACCACATCGCACGGAAGGTCGCGTCGTACTTCTGCCCTCGCGTCGCGGCGACCGCGAGGAGCAGCGCGGCGGCAACGATGCAGATCGTCGCCGCCAGGGCGAACACGACCGTGTTCCGAAGTGCATCCCAGAATGCCTTGCTCCCCAGCACATCTGCATAGTTGTCGAGGCCGACCCATTCCATCGGGCCGAATCCTCGCCAATCCGAGAGCGAGAGCTGGATCGTTTGGACGATCGGGTAAGCAAAAACTCCCACAAGGAGGAGCAGCGCCGGGAGCGCGGCAAGCAGCACGAGGCGAACCCGTACCTGCATACCCGCGCCCCCGGACACCCGACGTGACATCGTGGTCATGCCCGACCGTTCGTCACGCCAACGTGCAGCGACTGGATGTCAGCCACCATTGCGGATCTCCTCGAGCAGCGCATCCAGCTCGATACCAATCTCCTCGGACGTGATCTCACCGAGAAGCAGTCGCTGGATGAGCGGATCGGTCGTGCCGAGCTTGGCCGGCACGAGCGAGGCCCAACCCGCGACGTTGCCATACTCCGACTCGAAGGTGAGCAGCTCGCGGATGGAATCTGGCGCCTGGGCGAGTGCTTCCTCCGTGACGGCGATTCCGGGGAACGCTCCACCGGTCGCGTCGATGGCGGCGATCTGCATCTCGTCAGACATCAACAGCACAAGGAACTCCTTCGCGAGGTCCGGGTGCTTGGCGTTCACCGGGATCTCGAGCAGGTTGCCCGCGTAGAAGTTGGGAAGCGTGACATCGGAGTTGATGGGCGGAAGGAACAGGAAGCCCATGTCGACGTCAGAGTCCTTGCCCGCGACACCGGCGGGCGTCTGGTTGTGACCCATCATCATTCCGGCTTGACCCGCCGCAAAGAGTGCAAGGCCCGCATCCTGATCCATGCCCAGGACGCCGTCCTGGAACGTGTTGGAGTCGTACATCTCCTTGATCCGGTCGAGCGCCTCGGTGAACGCAGGATCGGTGTAGGAGGTTGTGACCTCAACATCGGGATCGAAGCTCGTTACGTAGTTGGTGAGCTCCTCCGGCGTCGCCGCGGTGGCAAGAAGGTTGTCGAGGATCCACGTCAGGTGGTAGTTCGAGCTGCCTCCGATCGAGAGGGGCTGGTAACCACCCGCCCGCAGCTTCGCGACCATGTCGGCAAGATTGTCCATCGTGCCGATCTGGTGATCCTCCGGAACGTCGATGCCGACCTCCTCGAAGATCGCCTTGTTGTACCAGGCAATGCCGTAGAGCACCTTGCTGTAGAGGACGCCGATCTCTTTGCCTCCGGGGCGGATGGCATCGGCAAGGGACTGCCCGTAGCGAGCCTCCAGGTCGGCCTCCTCCCAGACTTCGTCGAGCGGAAGGAACTGGTCAGCAGCGAGCATCTCGGTGAAGACCGTGGTGTTGAAGGGCGCGCTGGCGATGTCCGGGGCGTCCGCCGAGGTCAGCGTTTGCAGGTTGGTGGTGCTCTGCTGATCTGGGGTGAGCACTTGGAACTCGACAGTCACGCCGGGATGCTCGGACTCGAACTGGTCGGCGACCAGTTCAAATCCAGGCAGCCCGTACGAGTCGGTCTGCACGGTAAGGGTGATCTCCTCGGAGTCACCGCCGCCCGCTGCACAGCCGCCCAGTACCAGGGCGAGCGGGAGCGTCAGGGCAATCCCGACGCGGGGAGCTGTTGCTTTCATCGATCCTCATCTTTCAGGTCAGTGATGCAAAACGGAACCGGTCCGGGGCGTGCCTCTTTCACCATGAGTGATGGTCAAAGACCCTTTTGGTGCTGATGTTCACGACAGCAAACCGCACGAATGCTGCGAATGTCAAGGCTTTATTGTGAACAGAATAAGTTGCAAACCGTTTGACGCTGCTTACTTTTTCCGAGTATCGTGCTGCTAACCCGCCCACGGGCATGAAAGACGGGACACGAATGAACGGTCACGACTGGCGCGACCTCGAACACGTACTCGGCACCATCACCGCTCTTATCAACACGGGCGCGCCGGCATCCGACGCAGAAGAACTCGAGTCGGCCGACGATCTCCGTGCCTTCGTTCGAGATCGAGTAATCACCGAGGTCGAGGAGCCCACCACAAAGGACCTCGAACCGGTTCAGCACGTGCGTGCGCAACTTCGAGCGGTCTTCGTCGCCCCGGATGACGCCGCCCGCACGGAGATCGTCAACCGACTCCTCGCCTCAGCGCGAATCACTCCTCGCTTGTCTGATCACGATGGGCTGGGCCTCCATCTCCACTACTTTCCGCCCTTTGCAACGCTCGAAGAACACCTCGTCGCTGACTGCGCGATGGCCCTGGCCGTGATGCTGACTTCGGGCGAAGGCGAACGGCTGCGCGTCTGCCGAGCGCCTGACTGCTCCCGTGTGATGGTCGACTACTCGAAGAACCGCTCGCGAACCTTCTGCGACAGTGGGCGCTGCGGCAACCGGGTGAACGCTGCGGCGTATCGGGAACGCCAGCGGGTTACGGCAGCGCTGTGACGGAGGGCCTTCTGGGCATCTCGCGCGTCATCAACGCGGGTGGGGCGCAATCTCGACTAGGCGGATCAACACTGTCGGCGCGGGTACGAGCCGCAATGAGCGCCGCATCCACCTCGTATGTCGACATCGAGGCGCTCCACGATGCTGTCGGTCGACGGCTCGCCGCGCTCACCTCGAACGAGGCGGCGTGGGTGAGCGCCGGCAGCGCTGCGGGAATAATGGTCGCGGTCGCCGCGTGCATCGCTGGTGACGATCCGGCGCGAGCTGCGGCACTCCCGCGCGCGACCGAGCGCCGTCCGGTGGCGGTGTGGCGGGGCCACCTCGAGGGCGAGCTGGCCGGCGCAGACGCCGAGCACCCCAATGGCTATCTCAACAGCATCGCCGCGGGCGGGGGCGCGGTCCGGGTGATCGACGACGTCCGGGACCTCGAGGCGACGGATGCCGCTGCCGTCTGGTTTCCCGGAATGTACCCTCACGTCGACGAGGATGGGCTCCTCCGCTCACTCATTGGCGCCGCACGCACCGTCGGTGTGCGTGTGATCGTCGACGCCGCCGACCAGGTTCCCCCTCGTTCACGACTGTGGAGCTACACCACGGAACTCGGGGCAGATCTCGCGATCTTCAGTGGCGGCAAGGGAATCGGCGGACCCACCAGCAGCGGGCTCGTCGTTGGCTCTCCATCACTCGTGGCCGCGTGCCGCACCAACAGTGGCACCGAGCACGGCGTGGGACGCACGGCAAAAGTGGGCCGCGAGGAGCTTATGGGACTGCTGACCGCAGTCGAGGAACTGAGCGGCAGAGACGAGGATGCCGAGTATCAGGCCCGCCTCGACGTCGTACGCGGGTGGGCACACACACTTATTGGCTTGGGGCTCCTCCTCAGTGAAGACCCCCGGGGGCACTGCGGGCAACGTGTACCTCGATTGATCGCCCGCCTGCCCACTGGCGGGAGGGAGTGCCGCGACGGGATCATCACGGCGTTGTGGGAACGGTCGCCCCGAGTCGCTGTGCTTCCCGCGCCCGACGCATCCATCGCCCTGAGCCCCCAGTTGGTCGAGAGCCCAGACGCTCCGGGTGTCGTCGACGCACTCGCCGAGGAATGGGCGCGCCACCGAGAATCCTGTGCGGAGTGCGACTAGCCCGCAACAAGCTGGCGGGCACCCGCCTCGAACTCGTCCAGATCACCGGTCTCTCCGGCCCGATAGGCGCGACGACCCACCACCCACTGGTATACGAGGAACGACGCGAGCGCGATCGTGCCGATACCGATCTTGATCACCCACGGCCAGTCCTGGCGTGTCACAAATCCCTCGATGATGCCGGAGACAAACAGCGCGAGGATCAGGCCGATCACAATCGTGAACATCGCGCGACCCTCCTGCGCCAGCGCTTGCGCGCGGGTACGTGCGCCGGGCGCGATCCACGCCCAGAACACCCGCATTCCTGCAGCCCCCGCGACGAAGATCGAGTAGAGCTCCAGCTGGCCGTGGGGCGAGATGTAGAGGAAAAAGAGGTCAAGCGAGTCCACCGAACCCAGTTGCGCCGCAGCAAGGCCCAGACTCTGGGCATTGGAAAACAGCAGGTATGCCGGGTAGACACCGGTGATGCCAAAGGCGATGCACTGGGCCGCAAGCCACGCGTTGTTGGTCCACACGAACCCCGTGAACGAACTACCGGAGTAGTTCGAGTAGTAGTTGACGAAGTCCTCGCGGTACTGCTCGAAGTCGGCGCGCGAGCCCATCGCGGCCAGAACCGCCGGGTTGCTGGCCGCCCACCAGCCGTAGAGCACCGCTACGAGCACGGATGCCGCGGTGACCGCGAGGGTCAGCCAGCGAATGCGATACAGCGCTGCAGGCAACTGTGCGACAAAAAACCGCGGGATCTGGCTCAACACGTTCGAGGACGCACCCGTGAATCTCAGACGCGCGCGGCTGAGGGCAAGCGAGAGGCGATCGCCCGGGATCGACTCGCCCACGGTCGTCTGGATGGCCGACAACTGGCTCGCGCCCGCCTGGTAGTGCTCGATCAGTTCGTCGGCCTCGGCCCCACTAAAACGCCGCTTCGCGCCCAGCTGGGCAAGGCGATCCCATTCTTCGCGGTGAGCGGCGGAGTAGGCGTCGAGGTCCATCTGCTTAAATGATGACATGACGAGCGCTCCCCCGGCCTCCCGAGCGGATGCTGTTGCGCACGACGAGCGTCCGAACGAGCTCATCGTGGGCGAGGCCGTGGCCCTCGACCTGCGGCCCGCGAGTTTTGTCTTGCGCGCCGCGGGTGCCCTCATTGACTTCATCGTCTACTTCGGGGCCTATATCGCCCTCCTGCTGCTGTTTATGAACTACGCCGCGGCGGCGGGGCTCGACCAGGCCATCACCACGGCGATTTCAGTGACCGGGCTGGTGCTCGCCATCGTGGTGATCCCCACGGCGGTGGAGACACTCACGCAGGGCAAGTCGCTCGGCAAACTCGCGGTGGGCGCGCGCATCGTGCGTGACGACGGTGGGTCGATCGGTTTCCGCCACGCCTTCATCCGGTCGCTCACGGGGGTGTTCGAGGTCTTTATGACCTTCGGAGGCGGCGCCGCAATCATCGCGTTGCTCAACTCCCGATCACGCCGCCTCGGTGACCTCATCGCGGGCACCTACAGCCAAAACGAGCGGGTCGCTCGCACGGTCACCCCGGTGTTTGGTGTTCCGTTGGCGCTTCAGCCGTGGTCGCTCACGGCCGACGTCGCGAAGATGCCGGATGGCCTGGCGCGTCGAATTGCGCAGTTCCTCTCGCAGGCGACGGGGCTCACGCCCACCACCCGCTCACGCCTCGCGGCCAGCCTCGCGAACGAGGCGTCGCTGTACGTCTCTCCGGTGCCCGCAGCCGACCCGGAGTTGTTCCTCGCCGCCGTCGCAGCCGTGCGACGGGACCGGGAGTTCGCGGCCCTTCAGCTTCAGAAGAACGGCCTAAAACGACTCGCCCCCGTACTGCACGGAATGCCGCAGGGATTCCCCGACCGCGGCTAGCAAACCCCGCCTAGTAGCGGTAGTGGTCGACCTTGTACGGACCCTCGACCGGAACACCGATGTAGCTCGCCTGACGCGGGGTGAGCTCGGTGAGCACCACACCAAGAGCGTCAAGGTGGAGGCGCGCGACCTTCTCGTCCAAGTGCTTCGGAAGCACGTACACCTGCTTGTCGTACTGTCCACCGGCATTGTTGGCCCACAACTCGATCTGAGCGAGCACCTGGTTGGTGAACGAGTTACTCATCACAAACGACGGGTGCCCGGTCGCATTGCCGAGGTTCATCAGACGCCCCTCCGAGAGCACGAGGATGCTGCGCCCATTGGGCATCCGCCACTCGTGCACCTGCGGCTTAATCTCGACCTTCTCGGTGCCCGCAAGGGCCTCGAGGCCGGCCATGTCGATCTCGTTGTCGAAGTGCCCCACGTTGGCGACAATCGCCTGGTGCTTCATGCCCAGCAGGTGGTCGACCGTGATGACGTTCTCGTTGCCGGTGCCGGTCACAAAGATGTCCACCTCGCCCAGCACCTTCTCGATGGTGGTCACCTGGTACCCATCCATCGCGGCCTGCAGTGCGCAGATCGGGTCAATCTCGCTAACGATCACGCGGGCACCCTGGCCACGCAGCGCCTCAGCCGAGCCCTTGCCCACGTCACCGTACCCGGCGACGAAGGCGACCTTGCCGCCGATAAGAACGTCGGTGGCGCGGTTCAGGCCGTCCGGCAGCGAGTGCCGGATGCCGTACTTGTTGTCGAACTTGCTCTTGGTGACCGAGTCGTTGACGTTGATCGCCGGGAACAGCAGGTCACCCGTCTTGGCGAGCTCGTACAGGCGGTGGACGCCCGTGGTCGTCTCCTCCGTGACACCCTGGATGTCGGCGGCGATCGTCGTCCAGCGGGTCGGGTTCTCGGCAACCGATCGACGCAGCAGGTCGAGGATGACACCCCACTCGTGGCTGTCACCGGCCTGCTTCTCGGGAACCGCACCCGCGAGCTCGTACTCGCGGCCCTTGTGCACCAGCAGGGTCGCGTCGCCACCGTCGTCGAGGATCATGTTCGGGCCGGTCCAGTCCGCGCCGGCCGCACTGGCCTCGGCGGACCAGTCGAACGCCTGCTCGGTGCACCACCAGTACTCCTCGAGCGTCTCGCCCTTCCACGCGAACACGGGAACACCGGCCGGGTTGTCGACCGTGCCGGTCGGGCCCACCGCAACGGCCGCCGCGGCGTCGTCCTGCGTGGAGAAAATGTTGCAACTCACCCAACGCACCTGCGCGCCCAGAGCAACCAGCGTCTCGATGAGAACGGCCGTCTGGATGGTCATGTGCAGCGAGCCCATGATGCGCGCACCCTTGAGGGGCTGGGTGGGGCCAAACTCCTCGCGCAGGGCCATCAGGCCGGGCATCTCGTTCTCGGCCAAGCGGATCTGGTGGCGGCCCGCCTCGGCGAGCGACAGGTCGGCGACCTTAAACGGGAGCGCGGTGGTGAGTGTCATACCCCTATTCTCGCACCTGGGCGAGGGGTGTCATTGTTGTTACGGGGAACGCGCCACCGGCTTCGAGCCAGTCAGACACCGCCGTCACCGCGGCCAGCGTGTCTTGCCAGCCGTGCACCGGGACCGAGGCCACGCCGTACTCGAACACGGGGTAGTCGTTGCCCGCCTCGTCGAGTCGGTCCCCGATAAACAGCAGCTCGCCCTTGTCGGCTCCCAACTGTTCGAGGAGGCGCTCGATGCCGTACGCCTTGTCGATGCCCTTGCGCGTGACGTCGATCGAGGTCGAGCCACCGCCACGAACCTCGAGGTCGGGGAGGCGTTCGGCCGCCCACTGGCCCAGCGCGCGCTTCTTCGCGCCGTCGGCATCCCACGCGGCTTTCGCCTCGACGGGTGCCTGCTGACCGAGCGCCGAGAACGTGATCTGGCTCCCGCGATCCTCGATGATGTCGCCCCACGGGTTGTGTTCCCACAGGCCCAGCTCCCGCGCACCCTGCTCCAGCACGGCGATCGTGCGCGACTTCTCGTCCTCGGTGAGATCCTCGGCGTACTGCATCGACCAGGCGCCATCCACCCAGCGGTAATAGCGGGTGCCACACGTGGGCATCAGGTGCAGGCGAGCCATGGCATCCTCGGGCGCCTCGAACGAGCTCAGGGCCTGGGCCTGGAACTGCTCGAACCGGCCTCCCGAGATGATGCACACCGTGGTGAGGCCGAGGAGTCGCGCGAGGGCGGCGCTCATGGCGGGATCCATGGCCGATTTGGAGGGAGCGAGCGTGTCGTCCAGATCAAACACGACCGCAGTCAGGTCGGAGGGGGAGGAAAAACTCATGCGCCCAAGACTACGTGGCGCACCACCTGCCAGCCTTGCGGAGCGGAGAGACGATCGGCGTGACGCTCGCACAAATCGTACGAATGAGGCTCAGCCGACTGGCTCAGCGGACCCAACACGGCCATCGAATCGGCGTACACGTAGGTGAGGGTGGCAACGGCCTCCCCGTTGCAGGCAACCTTGCTGCACGGTCGACCCAGAATCTCGTGGCTCATCTCGGTGCACAGCCTACGACCGCGCTGGGGCCGATGCGTGGCGGCGCGCCAGTAGGCTTGGCGAGTGGCCAGGTCTTCCCGACGAGCGAGTTCGCCGTCAGCCCGGCCCGGATGGCGTGACCGTCACGGGCGTGGCATCCGATCGGCCGTGACGGGGCCCCATCTTCCTCTCCTGCACTCTCGCTCGGACATCTTTGACATGACTGTCGCCTCTACGGCCGAGTATCTGCGCGACCTCTGGCCGGATGAACTTGCCGACGTCAGCTTCGAGGTCGCCGGCCTACCCGCCGAGATCGGGGGATCACTCGCGGTGGACCGCTGGCGGGTGGACGCCCAGAACCGCCGTGTCATTCTCTACCGGCTGCCCATCGAGCGACTGTCGCGGCTGCACCGTTACGACGAGATCCAGAAGCGCATGATGGTTGAGAGTTGTGTCTTTCGGGCCGTTGCGGAGTTGCTCGGCAAGGACCCGTGGGACCTCGCACCGGAACGGTTCCGCCACTTCTAGGGGCGGCGCCGGGCTCAGGGGTAGATCAGGATGGGTGAGGAGCCCACGCCGGGCGGATGCACGGCGTACCGCGCGATCAACCCACCCTCAGTAAGCGTCACGGCCGCGTGGAGACGCTCAAAACCCTCGAGCGAGTAGCTGGCCCCCGCCTCGACCTCGAGGCTCACGGCGGCACCGGCCGCCACCTCGGCGACGATGTCGTCCGCGCCCGCTCCCGCCAGAGTCACGGTTACCGGCGAGGTGGTGGGGTTGACGACGTGCAGGAGCGCCGACGGGCCGTCCGCGATCGTCACCTGGGAGGCACCCACCAGTGGGGATGCCGCGGCAAGCCACGCGAAGTCCGTGCTGTCGCCGGCGGCCGCCGACACCCGAGCGGCGGTCACCAGCGGCACGGTGGACTCGACGCGCACGGTGTAGCTGCCGTCCGCAAGATCCGGGATGGGCACGTCCATCACACGACCCGCATCGAAGGAGAAGTCAAAGGAGGTGCCGGTACCGATGCCATCCTCCGGGATCACGCGGATGGTGGCATCCGCCGCCTCGGTGCCCGGCACAAAAACGCGCAGGATCGTCTGGAGATCCTCAAAGCCCGGGCCAATACCAAGGTTCGCCTCGATGTCGCCCGCACCAGACACCAACAGTCCGGGTATCAGGTTCTCGGTGGACGGGGCAACGGTGGGGCCCACAATGTCGATACCACCGGGAACGAGGCCACGAACGGTCGACTGCTGCACATCGGCCACAATCTGGCCACCGGAGCTCGTGATGTGCACCACGGGCGACTCGACGTCGGGCGCGAACCCGGCAAGGGGTAGCACCCGCTGGCCACTGGCCGGAACCACGATGCCACTTGTTCCCGGGGCGGTGATGGCGCCGTCCTCACCAAAAATCTCGAGCTCAACCGTCGCGGGCACCTCGGTGGGATTCGAGAGCGTCAGGAGCGTCGTGCGGCCCACTGTGGTGGCCCCACCGGCAAGCCACAGGTCCGCGGAGGCGACACCACAGTCGGCGGCCGCGAGTCCCACGAAGTCACCCTCGGCAACATCCTGCACCTGGGCTCCGCTGAGCAGGACGCGCTCGGTTGGGTCTGCGGGGTTGGGCGGCGTCGAGATCACCTGCGGCGCGGCATCCGTGCCTCCCGTGCCCGCATCGGACTGGTCCAGCGGCGTGGTGTCGACCGAGCCGGAGCTCGAGTCGGAGGAGGTCGTCGGGGTGCCAATCGCCGAGGCCTGCGTCGCACCCGCGCCCGTGTCATCCGAGAGCCGCAGGATCGAGCCCGGGCACACCAACAGCTGGGCCGTTGGCACGGGAGTGACCAACTCGCTCGGTGCGACCGATTGTGCCGTCGGCAGGGGCACCAGGGCGGCAGCCGCGATGGTGACGACGGCAACCGCAACACCCACCGCGCCCGTCACCACTCGTGCGCCCACGATGGCAACACCACGGATCGTCAGCGGCGCGCGCTCCTCACGGAAGTCCTCTTCCTGGTCAGGAAAAACGTCGTCTCGCTCGAGGGGCGCGCCAGTGGGTTCATGATCAGTCATGAGCAGACTCCCCCGTCGTCTCGCTGCCGTCGGTACCCCGCGCGGACCGGACGCGGCGACGCCGTGTGGTCGGGATCGCGAGCAACACCGTCAGGCCCACGATCACGCCCTGCCCGATGAGGATGCCCAGGCCCAGCGGGGTGTCGGTGGCGCCGGGACCGCTGGGTGCGTCGCCCTCGCCCAGTCCCTCGTAGGCCCAGAGGTACCCTGCCGCCGTGTTGCCAATCGGGGTCAGCAGACGATTGCCGTCAAGGGACTCGGCCGCGCGCTGCTGGGTCGCCAGACCATCCTCGGTGGTGGCAGTGGCAGGAAGAAGCACAAAGGCCAGCTGCAGCTCGTCGAGTTCGACGGCGATGTCGAAGCCACTGCGCGAGGCGAGGTTTCCGGCGAGTATGGCGAGCCGGGCATCCGCCTCGGTCAGTTCGGTCGAGGTCGCGGCGAGAGTGGACTGCTCGTCGAGAGTGGTGCCCTCACCCCGGTGAACGGTCGCCGACAGGCCACCATCGGGCTGCGCGCGAAGTTCGAGAGTGCCCAGCTCCGGGCGTGTCGTGGCCTCCGCGGTAACAAAGGCCGGAAGAAGGCGCCCGGTGCTCTCCGTGACGGCAATTGTTCCGGATGCCGCGGACACCATCAGCGGCAGGGATACCGCCATCAGCGCGATACCGGCGATCCACGCGGGAAGAGCGGCTCGCGCGCCGAGTGCCTCGAGAGCAACCACGGCTCCCCCCACAAGACCCAGCCAATAGAGGCTGAGGGCCGCGCCGGGCCAGATGGGCGTTGCCTCCGACCCCACCAGGGTCACCTCGATGTGCGCGCCGGCGACCGCCGTCACAAAACCGAGCAAGGCGATCACCATGACCGGAATGGAGCGAATTGTTCCCGGCAGAAACAGCGAGAGCAACGCGAGCGCGGCCAGCGGCGCCAGCAGCACAACAATCACGATCGGCCCCACGGCGGCCGGGACACCAAACGACGCGAGCAGCGTCTCCCAGCCGTGGAGTTGCCCGGCCGGCGCTCCCAGGGCGAGTTGCCACCCCGACGGTGCGATGCGCAGCACCGGCAAACCCGGCTCCGCCGCGAGTGCCAGCCAATTGCCGCGGTCGAGCTGCTGCACCACCAGTGGGACAAACAGTGCGGCCGCCGGGAGCGGAATACCTATCAGTCGTGGGATGCCCCGCGGACGCGCCAGCATCCACGCGACGAGGATGACCAGCAGGGCGGGAACCAGTACCGGGGCACTGGCAGCAACCGCCGCGAACAGCAGCGCCGCGACGGCCGCCATTGCCCAACTGCGGGCGGCCCGCACAAGAGCGAGCACGAGCGTGGGAAGAAGAATGTGCGCGATCACGGCCCCGAGGTGGCCACCGTTCAAGGACGCAAGGAACGGGGGCGCCACGGCCCAGGCGATCGCCGCGACCGCGGGGGCCCACGCGCGCCGAGAGAATGCCGCGGCACACCACCACGCGGCAAGCGCCGCGAGCGGAAGGGCGGCCAGGTAGAGCAACACGACGGAGAACGAGGGTGCCCAGAAGGTCAGCGACCCGAGCAGCGCGAGCACGTAGGCGAACGGGTCGGCGGCACCAAAGAACCCCGACCCGACATCGCGCCAGCCGAGACCCAGGTTCGCCCACAGGTCGCCCACGGCAGTGGACAGGGGAACGAGCCCACCCCCGGCGATCGCTGGCGCGTTAATAAACCGTCCGAACGCCAGGAGGCCGATCACCGCGGCGACCAGGACAACCCACGCGCCCCCGCCGCCGAAGAACCCCGGGACCTCGCGCACGCCGGACGCCGCGATCGCTGCCGCCGCGCGCTCCTGCGCACGGAGCTCGCGAACCTGGCCCTGTGGCATCCGCAACGCGCCGATCGAAGCCCAGCCGAGCACGCGATTCTGGCGGATGCGGCGGCGCGCGGCCGGGACGGAGCCGTCGAACGCTGCCCCGATGCCCGCCGCGAGCTCTCCGCCCACCGACCCAGGGCGCTTGGCAACCAGGTGCACGAGCGAGCGGAGGATCGCGAGGGGAACAAGCGTGAGCCAGTGCAGTGGCACGGCGAGCGCCGGCGCCCACGACAGACGACGGTGAAGCTGAGCCGAACGGCGGATGCGGTTCTGGGCACCGGCAGACAGGGACCGGCGACCAAACAGCTCGGGTGGCCCCGCGCTGGCGACCCGCGCGGACGGGACGCCCACCACACGGTGGCCCGCGAGACGAGCGCGCACGGAGAAGTCGAGCGCGGCATCCACGGAGGGCAGCGCGGAATCGAAGCCGCCGAGCGCCGTCCACACCGACCGGCGCACGAGCATGCCCCCCGCAGCCACGCCGAGGAAGTCGCTCTGCACGTCGTACTGCGCCTGATCAAGCTCGTCGGTGACGAGGGGAAGCGAGCGGCCGAACGTGGTGAGCGTCTCGCCGAAGCTCGCGATGGTGTCCCCGGAGTCCCAGCGCATGAGCTTGGGGCCGGCGATTGCCACCGATGGCGCTACCTCGACCGCGCCCAGAAGGGCGGCCAGTGCTCCGGGTTCGGGTGCGTTGTCGTGCCCGAGCAGCCACAGCCACTCGTTCTCGGACGCCTGCGGCGGCGACACCTGCAGAGCGTGAGCGATGGCATCCCCGAATGATCGTCGCCCGGGCGTCGTGACTACCGCGCCGCCGGTTTCTGCGAGGAGGGATCCGGAGGAGTCAGACGAGCTCGCGTCGACGAGGATAAGCCCGTCGGGTCGACGAATCTGCGCCGCAAGAGCGGCAAGGGTTCGGGGCAGGTAGTCGGCCCCGTTGCGGGCGACCAGAACTGCGGTGACTCTCGGCTGCATCGAGTTCGACACTAAGCGGCTTCGCCGCTCAGGCCCGTCGTGACACGGCCGTTAGGCCCTTTTGCGCAGCTTCCGGCGTTCCCGCTCCGACAGGCCACCCCAAATACCAAACCGCTCGTCGTTCTCGAGTGCGTACTCGAGGCACTGCGTGCGTACCTCGCACGACGAGCAGATTTTTTTGGCGTCTCGGGTTGATCCACCCTTTTCCGGAAAGAAGGCCTCGGGGTCGGTCTGCGCACACAGCGAGTCCGACTGCCACGCCAACGGATTGTCGTCATCCTCAATCGGCTGCCTGACCCCAGGTACCCCCAGCCGGATGGGATCAACGAACCAGTCGTCCGGAACTCCGGGACCACGAGATGTGCCGCCCTGAGCGACACTGCGATGCACGTTGCTCGCCATGGTCCAACTCCCCTCCGGCGAACGCACTGTCAGCCGTTCGCCGCTAGGGATAATTACACCGGTGTAGTTACCCCCGCGTCAAGTCGGGAATGATAATTGGCTCAAGTTCACTCTGAGGGTTGTGACGCGCCGCGTGTTGCTATCCATTGCGTCTCAACCATCTCCTGAAGGCTGTGGCGCATGCGCCAGTCGAGGTCCCGCGCGGCGAGCTCGCCGGCCGCGACGATACGGGCCGGATCCCCCGGGCGGCGTGGCGCGATCTCCGGAGTGAAGTCGATTCCCGTGACCTCGGCGACCGTCGCCATGATCTCTCCGACCGAGACGCCGTCGCCGGAACCGAGGTTGTACGCGGGCTCAAGCCCGACGCCGTCGTCAAGACGCTGCGCGGCGACCGCGTGTGCGAGTGCGAGGTCGGACACGTGGATGTAGTCGCGCACGTTCGTGCCATCGGGAGTCGGATAGTCGTTGCCATTGATCCGAGGGGTTCGCCCCTCAACGAGCGCGGTGAACACGAGTGGCAGAAGATTGTGGGGGCTCGAGTCGTACAACGAGGGGTCTCCCGACCCGACGACGTTGAAGTAGCGCAGCGAGGTGTGTCGGAGTCCACGCGCGACGCCCTGGTCCCTGAGGAGCCATTCGCCGATGAGTTTTGACTCGCCATACGGCGACTGCGGGTTCTTGGGCGTCTCCTCCGTGACCAGGTCAACGTCGGGTGTGCCGTAGACGGCGGCGCTCGAGGAGAACACGATGCGATCAACGCCGTGGGACTCCATGGCCGCGAGAAGACGGGCGGTGCCGGTGACGTTTTGCTCGTAGGTGTGCAGGGGCTCGGTCACCGAGACCCCCGCGTACTTGAAGCCCGCGACGTGGATCACCCCCGTGACGTGGTGGTCCTCGAGGGTCTGCAGCACAAGCGCCCCGTCGAGGATCGACCCCCGAACGAACGGCACCGACTGAGGAACAAAGGACTCGTGCCCGCTGGAGAGATCATCAAGGACAACAGGGGCAAGGCCTGCATCCGCGAGGGCACGCACCACGTGCGATCCGATATAGCCAGCACCACCAGTAACGAGCCAGGTCATGGCTCCAACGCTATCGCCTAGGGACGGGTGGGGATTCTGCGGTATCCGTCGGAGACCATGGCGCGGATGCTCGCAATGATCCCGACCACGGCCAGAAGCCCGAGGAGGACAAAAATCATCATGGCAGTAACGCTACGTTTTGTTATTTTCCGCCACGAGTGGCAGCATAGACAGCATTCGGTGAATTACTGCCATTGGAGGAACGGTGCTCAACAAGGTTGTGCTGCTGGCGATACCGGGGGTCGCCCCGTTCGAGTTCGGTGTGGTGTGCGAGGTCTTCGGAATTGACCGAAGCGACAGTGGCGGGCCACGGTTCGACTTCACCATCGCCACGGCGGAGCCGGGGCCAGTCACCACGAGCCTCGGCTACGACATGCACATTGCCACTGACCTGTCGGTGGCAGCCGACGCTGACCTGATTGCGGTGCCCGCGCACACCATCGAGGCGGTAGACGAGCGGTTCCTGGAGGTGATCCGCGCGGCGGAGGCCCGGGGCGCGTGGGTGCTCAGCGTCTGCAGCGGCGCGTTCACCCTGGCGCAGGCAGGCATCCTCGATGGGCGCAGCGCAACCACCCACTGGATGCACACCGACCGCCTGGCCGCGACCTACCCGCGCACTACGGTCGACCCCGACGTGCTCTTCGTGGAGGACCGGAAGGTCGTGACGAGCGCTGGCACCGCAGCGGGGATCGACGCCGCCCTCCACATCGTGCGCAAGGAACACGGCGCCGCGGCAACAAACGTGATCGCCCGGCGTATGGTGGTGCCGCCCCAACGCGACGGCGGACAGTCGCAGTACATTGACGCCCCCGTCACGGAGTGCCGCAGTGACTCCTTCGCCGTCGTGGCCCAATGGATGCTCGAGAACCTGCACGAGGACCTCACCGTCGACCAGCTCGCGCGTCGAGCACTCATGTCGAGCCGAACGTTCGCGCGTCGGTTCCGCGCAGAGATGGGCACGACCCCCGCGGCCTGGCTAAACCGGCAGCGCATCATCCGCGCACAACAGCTCCTCGAGGAGACCGATCTGGGCCTCGAGACAATCGCGCAGGAGTGTGGCTTCGGAACCGCCGCGGTGATGCGGCACCACTTCGTGCGGGTACTGCAGACGTCGCCGCTGGCCTACCGCCGCGCGTTCGGCGCCCGCGAGGCGGGCTAGGTGAGCGCCGCTTTCTCGCCCTGTTGCAAAAACTAAGGAGATTCTCTCGTTCTGCGGAGCTGTCCCGCGGAATCTCGGCCCCGGCATCCCAAGATCGGCCGGATCTCCTTAGTTTTGGGCAGCGCACCGATGACGGCTACACGTCCCGCTGTTCCTCGTAGGCACGCAGAATCGCGGCCAGGCACTGTGGCCAGAACGTCTCCAGCTGCCGGTAAGTGATGCGGATGGTTCGTGCTCCCGTCGCGAGATAGGTCAGGATGTCGCGATCGTGGTCTCTCTCGAACGAGCTGGCACCGGGGCCGGACCACTCCTCTGCATGCTGAAGACCGTCCACCTCGACAAACAGTCGCGATCCGATCTTTCCGTCGAGGTAGCCGACGCCTGGCACGTACGCCTGCGGCTCAAACGGAAGACCGGCATCACGCACGCGGATGCGCACGATGGTCTCGCCATGCGCATCTGCCCTCCCGTCGACATCGTCCAGCCACGACTGAACTCGGAGCGGCGCCAGGGTGAATACTCGCTCGAGACGTTGCCGCGTCCAGCCGCGATAGCGCACCAGCGCGTCGCAGCAGGCAACCGCGACCTCGCGGGATTCGTGGGTGAGAACACACGCGAGTGCCTCGTCTTCGGATGCAATCCAATCCCAAGGCACCCGACTCCCCCGCGGCGGATCGATCCAGTTGATTCGGAGTCCACTGTTGGCCGCAAGCCGGACCCGCGAGTTGTCCGGCTGCCGGAGTCCGGCGGCGCCGCGAGGAACGACCACGTCGATCACGCTCGGCGGGGGCAGGAACATTCCCATGGTCCGAAGCGCTGCGAGGCCCGTCAAGCGCCCGCCGACCCGGATGACGCGGGTCACCGTGTCGCTCGTTCCAGGCAGCGCGTACCAGCCATGCCTGACCCGAAAGATCTGCCCGATGTTGACTGCGGCCCGGATGGCGGAGTCAGCGAAGCCAGCCGCGAGGAGGTCACGCCTTCGCATTATTCGACCGCGGTACTCCATGTACCTGGTGAGTTCGTTCACCACCCCAGAGTTGAAGCTCGTCGTCGACCTGATGCGACGCAGACCCAACATGGGGATGGGTGGGCGGCCGCCAGCGATCCGGAGGAGAGGATGCCGCGGCACGCCCGACGACGACCACCCGTGTCGAAAACTAAGGAGATTCTGCGGGACACAGGCACCCGGCAGGCGGATTTCCGTGCCGCGACCATCTAAGCCCGGCAAATCTCCTTAGTTTTGGATACACCCGGGAGGGGTGGAGTTCCTAGAGCGCCGCGAGGTCCGCGTCGACCATCTCGGCCACAATGCCGTCAAAGCCGACCGTCGGGGCCCAGCCCAGCGCCGCCCGGGCGTGGGATGCATCACCCAGCTGCTGTGGGGCATCCCCGGAGCGCATGAACTCCTCTGACACGCTCACCACACTGCGCCAGTCGTCGATCCCCACTCGCCCAAAGGCGGCCCGCACGAAGTCCTCAACCGAGTGGGCGACCCCCGTGGCGATGACGTAGTCGTCGGGGGTGTCCGCACGCACGGCACGACGAAGAGCGTCCACGTAGTCGGGGGCCCAGCCCCAGTCGCGGCGAGCCGAGAGGTTGCCAAGCTCGAGGCGATCCTGAAGGCCACGCGAGATGCGCGCGGCACTCGCGGTGATCTTGCGGGTGACGAACTGCTCGGGCCGGCGCGGCGACTCGTGGTTGTAGAGGATGCACGTTGCAGCCCACACCCCCGCGGTGCGGTACACGTTCACCAGAGAGTGCGCGTACGCCTTGGCGGCCCCGTAGGGCGACGTGGGCCGGATGGCGGTGTGCTCGGTCTGCGGAACATCCGCGGGAACCCCAAAGATCTCGGCACTGGAGGCCTGGACAAAACGCACCTCGCGACCCGCGTCGGTGAGTTCGCGCAACGCCGCAAGCACCTCGGCGACGGCGACACCGTTGATCGCCGCGGTCAGCGCGGGCTGTTGCCACGACCCAAAGACGGAACTGATGGCCGCGAGGTTGTACACCTCGTCCGGCTGAAGCTCGTGGATGAGCGCGCCAATACCGGGCGACGACAGATCGAGGGTGTGCAGGATCGCACCGGGTGCCGCCTCATCCGATCGCAGGGCGGTCCCATGCACCTCGTGCCCCTCGGCGAGCAGCTGCTCGGCGAGGTACGAGCCGTCCTGGCCGGTGATCCCCGTGATCAGGATGCGACTCATGAGAGTCCGGCGAGCTTCTTCTGCTCCTCGATGTCGGACTCCACCATCATCGTGACGAGCTCCGAGAAGCTCACCTTGGGCTTCCAGCCCAACTTCTCGTGAGCCTTGGCGGAGTCGCCGATGAGCAGGTCGACCTCGGCCGGCCGCATAAACTGCGGGTCCTGGCGCACCAGCGACGACCAATCGGTGATTCCGACAGTGGCAAACGCGGCGTCGAGAAGAGCCGCGATGGTGTGGGTCTCGCCGGTCGAGATGACGTAGTCATCCGCCTCGTCCTGCTGCAGCATCAGCCACATCGCCTCGACGTAGTCGCCGGCAAAACCCCAGTCGCGGCGGGCGTCGAGGTTACCGAGCACAATCTCGTCTTGCAGGCCCAGGTGGATGCGGGCTACCGCCTGGCTCACCTTGCGGGTCACGAACTCGGGGCCACGGCGCGGCGACTCGTGGTTGAACAGCACACCGGACGACGCGTGCATGCCATACGACTCGCGGTAGTTGATGGTCATGTAGTGCCCGTAGACCTTGGCGACACCGTACGGCGAGCGGGGCCACAGGAGGGTGTCCTCGTTCTGGGGAACCTGCTGGACCTTGCCAAACATCTCGGAGCTGGAGGCCTGGTAGAACCGCACCTGCGTGCCCGAGGTGCCCTCGTACAGGCGCACGGCCTCGAGCGCGTTGAGCACACCCATGCCGGTGACCTCGCTCGTGAGGTGTGCGTTCTCCCACGAGTAGGCGACAAACGAGATCGCACCAAGGTTGTAGAACTCGTCGGGCTTGGCCACGTTCATGGCGCGCATCAGGCTCGACAGGTCGGTGAGGTCTCCGGTGAGAATCTTCACGTCGGGCACCAGCTCCTCGAGCAGCCCACGCTTCGGGTTGTTCTGGCCACGCATCAGGCCGTAGACCTCGTAGCCCTTCGACAGCAGGAGCTCGGCGAGATAAAGGCCGTCCTGGCCGGTGATCCCGGTGATGAGTGCGCGTGCCATCTGTCTATCCATTCGTTGTGGCTCGTGGGGGGTCGTGTGACCGCCAGTCAACGGTACTAGATGGATGCGGAGAGGGCGTCAGCCTGCGGCGGTGACGTCCGCGACGATCGTGGTGACAAGGGGCGT
>CBDIIE010000004.1:0-25301 GCA_965279605.1 Rhodoglobus sp. | reverse complement strand
TTCGGGCGTCACATGGCATTGGGGTCGCCGCGAGCCCAGTAAAGTGGCAGGGTCCCGGAAAGACCACCGGGCATCCAGCTACCTGAAGGACTCGATCCGTGGCCAAGCCGATCGTGCTGATCGCTGAAGAACTTTCCCCCGCTACTGTCGAGGCGCTCGGTCCCGACTTCGACATCAGGTCGGTGGATGGCACCGACCGCCCGGCGCTGCTCGCGGCCCTTGCGGATGCCCACGCCATCCTGATCCGGTCCGCGACCACCATGGATGCCGAGGCAATCGCCGCCGCAGGCCAGCTCAAGGTCATCGCGCGCGCGGGTGTGGGGCTCGACAACGTCGACATCAAGACCGCAACCGAGGCTGGCGTGATGGTGGTCAACGCCCCGACGTCGAACATCATCTCGGCTGCCGAGCTGACGGTGGGCCACATCCTGAGCCTCGCCCGTCACATCCCCGCCGCCCACGCGAGTCTCGCGTCGGGCACGTGGAAGCGCTCCGCCTACACGGGTGTTGAGCTCTTCGAGAAGACGGTGGGCATCATTGGGCTGGGCCGCATCGGCGCCCTCATCACGGCGCGTCTCCAAGCGTTTGGGATGAACGTGGTCGCGTACGACCCGTACGTCACGAGCGCTCGTGCGCAGCAGCTGGGCGTCACGCTCCTGACCCTCGAGGAGCTGCTCACCGAGTCGGACTTCATCTCGATTCACATGCCCAAGACCCCCGAGACCACGGGCATGATCTCGACCGACCAGTTCGCGCTGATGAAGCCCACGGCGTTTATCGTCAACGTGGCCCGCGGGGGACTCATCGATGAGGCCGCGCTCTTCACGGCACTCAAGTCGCGTCGGATCGCGGGCGCCGGGCTCGACGTGTTTGTGTCGGAGCCCCCCACCGATTCGCCACTTCTCGGGCTCGACAATGTTGTGCTCACGCCCCACCTCGGAGCGTCCACCGACGAGGCGCAGGAGAAGGCCGGCGTGTCCGTCGCTCGCTCCGTGCGTCTTGCACTCGACGGTGAACTTGTTCCGGATGCCGTTAACGTCGCGGGCGGAATCATCGACCCGAGCGTGCGCCCGGGCATCCCTCTCATGGAGAAGCTGGGACAAGTCTTCTCGGGGCTCGCGGACTCCCCGGTCACGAGCGTCGACGTCGAGGTTCGCGGCGAGATCGCCGAGCTCGACGTCAACGTGCTCAAGCTCGCCGCCCTCAAGGGCATCTTCTCCAATATCGTGAGCGAGTCGGTCAGCTACGTTAACGCGCCACTCCTCGCGGAGGCGCGTGGTGTGACGGTGCGCCTCATCACGGACCCGGCAAGCGACGAGTATCGCAACCTGCTGACGATTCGTGGCGCGCTGAGCGATGGCTCGCAGATCTCGGTCTCGGGAACCCTCACGGGCACCAAGCAGACGCAGAAGATCGTCGAGATCAACGGGTACGACGTCGAAGTGCCCATCGCCGATCACCTGATCGTGATGATCTACACCGACCGTCCCGGCATTGTTGCCGTGTACGGCAAGGAGTTTGGTGACGCGAGCATCAACATCGCGGGCATGCAGATCGCCCGGCAGAGCGCCGGCGGTCAGGCACTCTCGGTGCTGACCGTCGACTCTCCCGTGCCGGACGAGCTGCTTGCGACGGTGGCGACGGCGATCGATGCCACGCTGCTGCGTGAGATCGACATCGTCGAACCATAGGGACGCGCCTTACGCGACGTCGTCCGGGGTGACCGAGGTGCGGCGCTCGCTGACGCTCGCGCCCGTGGCGGGGTCAATTCCCGACTGAACGGTCGTCACCGACTGGTGTTTACGCGCCGCGAGGATGGTCCCCACCAGGAAGACGACAAGTCCCGCGCCCATCAGCAGGAAGCCGACCAAGTCCAGGTTGACCCAGTCCAGCTGGATGTTAAGCGCGAAGGCGAGGATTGCGCCGATGACGAACAGTACGATTCCGGTTCCAATACTCATACTCCCACCGTAACCATGCCCCCCGTTCGGGGGTCACAGGTGGTTCCCAGACAAGTATGGCCGCCCCGGAATCATCAGTGAAAATTCTTCCCCACCCGCCGGGGCGATAGCCTGATTCCATGCCCAGCACCCTCGATCTTGCAGTCATCGCCGGCGACGGAATTGGACCGGAGGTGATCGCAGAAGCACTGAAGGTTCTGCGGGCCACCGGGGTGAATGTCACCACCACCGACTACCCGTTTGGTGCCACCCACTTCCTCGAGACCGGCCGGATTCTCGAGCAGTCCGACCTCGATGCGCTCGCCGCTCACGACGCCATCCTGTTGGGTGCGGTGGGGGGCGACCCCCGTGACGCGCGCCTTGCCGGCGGCATCATCGAGCGGGGTCTGCTCCTGAAGCTTCGTTTTGCGTTCGACCACTACGTGAACCTGCGGCCCACACGGGTCTACCCGAGCGTCGGCTCACCGCTGGCCGCGCCGGGCGAGGTCGACTTTGTGGTGGTGCGCGAGGGTACGGAGGGCCCGTACGCCGGCAACGGCGGAACGCTCCGACGGGGCACACCCCACGAGATCGCCACCGAGGTGAGTGTGAACACCGCCCATGGTGTCGAGCGTGTGGTGAAGTATGCGTTCGCGCTGGCCGAGTCTCGGCGCCAGAAGCTCACGCTGGTGCACAAGACCAACGTGCTCACCTTCTCCGGCTCGCTCTGGCAGCGCACCGTCGAGGCGGAGGCGGCCAATCATCCATCCGTGGACTGGGACTACCTGCATGTCGACGCCGCGACGATCTTTATGGTCACCAACCCTGCTAGATTCGATGTCATCGTCACGGACAACCTCTTTGGCGACATTCTTACCGATCTCGCAGCCGCAATCAGCGGGGGCATCGGACTGGCGGCCTCGGGAAACCTGAATCCGGATGGCACCTTCCCCTCGATGTTCGAGCCCGTGCACGGCTCGGCCCCGGACATCGCCGGCAAACAACTGGCTGACCCCACGGCCGCGATCCTGTCGGTTGCGCTGATGCTCACCGCGCGTGGTGAGACGGATGCAGCAGCCCGAGTCACCGCGGCTGTCGAGGCCGACCTGGCGAGCCGGGGGGCGACCACACGCAGCACCTCCGAGATCGGCGACGCAATCGCCGCCGGAGTGACGCAGAATTAGTAGTACATCCAACTAAGGACTCTCCATGAAGAACCTCCTCGCTCCCACCTCCCTCGAGTTTTCGGTCTCCCTCAACGAGGCCGCCCGCTCGGCCGCCGAGCACGCCGACATCATCGCCGAGCCCGGTTTTGGCAAGCACTTCACCGACCACATGGTCGACATTTGTTGGTCGGAGTGGGGCGGCTGGCACCGGCCGCGAGTTCAGCCGTACGGCCCGATCTCGCTTGACCCGGCGGCCTCGGTGCTGCACTACGCGCAGGAGATCTTCGAGGGGCTCAAGGCCTACCGCTGGGCGGACGGCTCGATCTGGTCGTTCCGTCCGGAGGCGAACGCGGCTCGGATGCAGCGCTCGGCTGTGCGCATGGCGCTCCCCGAGCTGCCCACCGAGTACTTCATCGAGTCGCTCAAGCAACTCATCGCGGTGGATGCACGCTGGGTGCCCTCGGCGCCCGAGACGAGCCTCTACCTGCGACCCTTTATGTTCGCGAAGGAGGCGTTCCTGGGCGTTCGACCCGCGAAGAAGGTCAACTACTACGTGATCGCGAGCCCCGCGGGTGCCTACTTCCAGGGTGGAATCTCGCCGCTGTCGATCTGGCTCTCGACCGACTACGCCCGCGCGGGCAAGGGTGGCACGGGTGCGGCCAAGACCGGCGGCAACTACGCTTCGAGCCTCGTCGCCCAGCAGGAGGCGTACGACCAAGGGTGTGCCCAGGTGCTCTTCCTCGACTCCGAGGAGGGCGTCTACCTCGAGGAGCTCGGGGGCATGAACGTGGTGCTCGTCAAGAAAGACGGCACCCTGGTGACCCCGGAGTCCGACAGCATCCTTGAGGGCATCACGCGTGACTCGATCCTGCAGTTGGCCCAGGATCGTGGCCACACGGTCGAGCGTCGTCGCGTGAGCATCGAGGAGTGGCGGGAGGGCGCCGCCAACGGTGACATCGTCGAGGCCTTCGCCTGCGGTACCGCCGCGGTGGTGACGCCCATCGGTCTCATCAAGGCGAAGGACTTCGAGATCGGGTCTGCGGATGCGGTTCCCGGCGAGCTCACGATGTCACTCCGCGAGGAGCTCACCGACATCCAGTACGGGCGTCGCGAGGATCCCCACGGCTGGATGATGCGGCTCGACGCCTAGCTCTCCCGCTCTCTAACGAACTCGGCGACCACATCCGCCATGGTCTCGAGGTGCTGCGCGTAGGTGAACCCCGAGATCGCCTTGCGGGGCCGGAGACCGTGGTCGCCGTCCTCGAGCCAGAACACCGAGATCCGTGGCGAGAGTGGGTAGGCCGCGACCTCGTCGCGCGTCCCAAACTCGTCGCGAGTGCCCTGCACGATCAGGGTGGGGCACTCGAGGGTTTCAAGGTGGGCGGTGCGAAGCTGATCGGGTTTGCCCGGGGGATGAAACGGGTAGCCCAGACACACGAGCCCCCGCACCGTGCCCGCTGCGAATGCCTCGTCGGCGAGCATGCTCGCGACGCGTCCTCCCATGGAGCGGCCGCCGATAAACACGGGCGCGTTCTCCGGGCCCTCCGTGGCGACCTGCGCGAGCGCATCCCGGTACTCGCCAACCAGCGTCTCGGCACGGGGTGGGGGTTTGCGCACGCCCACGCGCCTGCCGGCCATGTAAGCGAACTCGAACCGGGCAACGCGGATGCCCCGGCTCGCGATCACGCGTGCGGCGTCGGTCATCCCCGCGCTGTCCATCGCGGCTCCCGCCCCGTGACCGAGCACGAGGGTCGTGGTGTATTCCGCGGGGGTGTCCCACAGGATCTCCGTCATGCCTCGATACTGCTACATCTCCACGCTGAGTAGGCTCGTTGGGTGAAGATCGCGCGCTTCTCCCACGGTGGAGACCTCAAGTTCGGCATCCTTGACGACGACGAGCTGGTGGTGCTGCGGGGTGACCCCATGTTCGTGGGGTTCGAGACCACCGAGCAGCGCGTGGCGCTTGCAGACGTGAAGCTTCTGGCACCGGTCATTCCCCGCTCCAAGGTGGTGGCCGTCGGCCGTAACTACCGCGATCACGCCGCCGAGTTGGGCAACGAGGTCCCGGCCGAGCCGCTGCTGTTCTTCAAGCCCAACACCTCGGTCATTGGCCCGGGGGACACGATTGTGTTGCCGCCCCAGAGCGAGCAGGTTGACTTCGAGGGTGAACTGGCCGTGGTGATCGGCAGTATTGCCAAGAACGTCATCGCCGCGGATGCCACATCCGTCATCTTCGGCTACACGGTTGCCAACGATGTCACGGCCCGCGACCTCCAGAAGAAGGACGGCCAGTGGGCGCGCGCCAAGGGCTTCGACACCTTCTGCCCGTTGGGTCCGGTGATCGAGACCGAGTTTGTTGTGGGCAACCAGGTGATTGGTACTCGGGTGAACGAGCAAATCCGTCAGGCGGGGAGCCTTGCCGATCTTGTGCACTCCGTTCCCGCGATCATCGAGTACGTCACGGCGGCGTTTACGCTGCTGCCCGGCGACGTCATCCTCACCGGCACGCCGGCGGGCGTGGGGCCGATCGTCAGTGGTGACAGCGTCGAGGTGACCGTCGAGGGAATTGGCACGCTCGTGAACCCGGTGCGCTAGCCGGGCACGTCAGTTCGGCCAGCTAGTCGCTCGCTAGTTGCAGTTAGTCGGCGACGAACCGGCCGAGCTCGTCGCCCGCCGCGTCGAACAGCACCAGCTCGTCCCCGTCGAATCCCGCAGTGCGTGCCTGGCCGACCCACTCCGCCACCGGGATGTTCTCGCACCCGATCTGCGTCGATATCCCCGGGGGTGTGGTGACGAGGTAACCGTCGCCGAGGTCAAGCCATCGACCGCGTGCTCCATTGCACCCGTCGGACGCCGTCCACTCGTTCTCGTCGAGCTCCAGATACGACTTTCCGGGGTCGTCGACCAGAGGGATCCATCGTCCGTCGAGCGGAGCGACCGTGTACGTCGACGCGAGGGGCGTCACCACGGTGGGTGTGGGGGCGGGAGACGCGGCGATCCCATTGGTCAGGGTGGCGGTGGTGGTGCCCGTGGCGTCGAGCAAGGTCCAGCCTGAGTCCGTCTGCGCCAGTCGCGTGGTGCTGGCGACCCAGGCGAGGAGCGGTTGTGGGTCAATGTTGTCGAAGCAGCCCATGCTGCCGCCCGACCAGGTCGCGAGGAATCGGTCGCCCGCGGCAATCCATGTGCCCTGAATGGGCCCACACTCGTACGTTGCTTCCCACCCGCCGTTGCCCAGAATGATCGACCCGGACATTCCGTCTGCGACGTCCGTAATGGTCCACGTGCCCGTAAGTTCCGCGGCGGTGTCCGCGGGCGGTGCGGGGCGAGGTTCTGCCGTGATGCTGGGGGTCGGCGTCGGCGTGGGGCCCGTCGTGCATCCCGCGAGAAGGGCGATGCCGATCATGAGCACGGGCACTGACGTGAGTGAGCGCATCCCTTAGGCTAACAAATCCTCATCAATGCGCCACGGGTAGGATTGCTGGCGATGTCTGCCCCATTCTCTACCGCCACCGGATCCGACGTTCGCGTACGGTTCTGCCCCTCGCCCACGGGCACACCCCACGTGGGTCTCGTCCGCACGGCCCTGTTCAACTGGGCCTACGCCCGCCACACCGGCGGCAAGCTCGTGTTTCGTATCGAAGACACGGATGCCGCCCGCGACAGCGAGGAGAGCTACCTCCAGCTTCTCGACGCGATGCGCTGGCTCGGACTCGACTGGGACGAGGGCATCGACATCGGGGGACCGCAGGCGCCCTACCGCCAGTCGCAGCGCACCGAGATCTACGAGGGTGTGATCGAGCAGCTGAAGGCATCCGGTCACCTCTATGAGTCATTTGCGACCGCCGAGGAGATCGAGGCGCGCAACCTCGCCAATGGCCGCGACCCCAAGCAGGGCTACGACAACTTCGAGCGCGAGCTGACGGATGCCGAGCGTGCGGCGTTCCGCGCCGAGGGTCGCGAGCCCGCGCTGCGTCTTCGTGTGCCGGACACCGACCTCAGCTTCGACGACCTCGTGCGTGGGCCGATCACGTTCCCGGCCGGCTCGTTTACCGACTTTGTGGTGGTGCGCCCCAACGGCGCTCCGCTGTACACGTTCGTGAACCCCGTGGATGACGCGCTCATGGGCATCACCCACGTGCTCCGCGGCGAGGACCTGCTCTCGTCGACGCCGCGCCAGATCGCGTTGTACATGGCGCTCATCGAGGTCGGTCTCACTACCTTTGTCCCACGCTTTGGGCACCTGCCGTATGTGATGGGGGAGGGCAACAAGAAGCTCTCCAAGCGTGACCCCGAGTCGAACCTGTTCCACCACCGCGACCGCGGGTTCATTCCCGAAGGGCTCGTGAACTACCTGGCGCTCCTCGGCTGGTCGCTCGCCCCGGACCGTGACGTGTTCTCGATCGCCGAGCTCACCGCCGCGTTTGACGTCGAGAACGTCAACCCGAACCCGGCGCGCTTCGACGTGAAGAAGGCCGAGTCGATCAACGGCGACCACATCCGGTTGTTGTCGGCCGACGACCTCGCCGCCCGCCTCGAGCCCTACCTTGTCGGTCTGGTCACCACCGACGAGCACCGTCGTCTGCTGCGCGAGGCCACACCCCTGGTGCAGGAGCGGATGCAGCTGCTCGGCGAGGCGCCCGGCCTGCTCGGGTTCCTGTTCACCCCCGACGATGAGCTCATCGTGGAGCCCGACGCCCTGCCCGGTGAGGACGGTGTGCAGGTGCTGGATGCCGCGCTGCGGGTGCTGCCGGGTATCCCGAACTTCGGTCACGCCGCCATCGAGGAGGCGCTGCGCGCCGAGCTCATCGACACTCTCGGTCTCAAGCCTCGTGTCGCGTTTGGGCCGCTCCGGTCGGCGATCTCGGGCCGCCGCATCAGCCCGCCGCTGTTCGAGTCGATGGAGCTCCTGGGTCGCGAGTCGACACTTCGACGCATCGAGAGGCTCCGAGCCGCGCTATGAGTGCTGCGCGTCGGCCGGGCTGGGTGGGGTGGATCCCCGCCGTGGTTCTCGCCGTCGTGGTCATCGGTGTGATCGTGACGGCCTCGGTGTTGCTCGCCGGTGGTCTCGGCCAGCCCGCGCCCAAGCCCACCCAGGGCCAAGTGACCGACCTCAACTGGTCGAGCTTTACCGACGAGGGTCTCGAGTACATTGCGACCTCGCGCAAGGTGCGCATCGACCTGTCGAACCCACCCGTGGATGCCGCGGCGCTGGGTCTCGCCCCGGACGACACTCTAGTTCTGGAGCGGGTCGACAACCTCGACGTGCAACTCGACTACGACCTCATCCTGAACGGTGGCGGCGAGGGGCCGGGTGGGGCACGGTTTGTCGCCTCGCAGATCGAAATCGTCACCGCGGGCGGCGAGCTCACGACCGTGCGTGCGACCCTTGCCGACGTGCTGAGCTTCCGTGTCACTCTCGACGAGCTCGAGGGCGAGGCGGCGACCTACGGCTGGGAGTATGACCGGGCGGCGATCTTCGCGCTCGTCGAGGATGCGACGCGGGCGGGGGAGGGCTACGAGTTCACCTTTGGGCCGGCCGACCGGGTCGGGATGGCCGTTTCTGCGACAGCCACGTGTGACACCAGCGGTTTTTGTGGGCTCGTGTACGAGGTCTCGCCCGCCTCCTGAGTTCCTGTCGAGGTGCCGTCTGCCACCATGGGAGCATGCTGATCAGGGATGCCCGTGACTCCGACCTTGATGTGATTCTCGAGATCCACAACCGTGCGATCCGGGAGTCTCTCGCGATCTGGACGGAGGAGGAGGCCGACCGCGCGGAGCGGGAGCGCTGGCTTGCCGATCATGTCGCGGCCGGGCATCCGGTGATTGTCGCCGAGGTGGATGGCCGGGTGGCTGGGTATGCCACGTACGGACCGTGGCGCCCCAAGACCGGCTACCGTCACACGGTCGAGAACTCGGTGTACATTCACAACGACTTCCAGCGTCGAGGCATTGGGCGTGCTCTGATGGTCGAGCTCATCGAGCGCGCGCGCGCGGCGGGTCTCCACGTGATGGTCGCCGGGATCGAGGCGGGCAACACGGCCTCGATCGAGATGCATCGCCGGCTCGGTTTTGAGGAGCCGGTCATCCTGAGGGAGGTCGGTACCAAGTTCGACACGTGGCTTGACCTTGCCTTTATGCGTCTTGTTCTCGACGAGGCGAGCCCGATGTGACGTGATCGCTCGGGTGCGCTAAAGTAGACAGTCGGCTCGACCTCGGTTGAGACCGGTGGGGTATGGTGTAATTGGCAACACGGAAGATTCTGATTCTTTTGTTCTTGGTTCGAGTCCAGGTACCCCAGCCATAATTTCCTTCGCGCGGGTGTTCACGACGTTCCGCGCCACCTCCGCTTCCCGCGTACTGTCGCGATGTCCCGCGCAGACAAATACAGCGCGCCAGGCTCCTGTTGTGCTGCCTGGTGGCGGCTTCACAATATAGACAGCAGCACTATCCGATAGCTACGCTATCTACATGAAGATCTCGGAGCTGTGCCAGGTGAGCGGCGTTTCGGTGCCCTCGATCAAGTACTACCTGCGCGAGGGACTGCTGCCGTCGGGCGAGCGCACGGGCACCAACCAGGCCGACTACGGGCAGGGGCACGTCGAGCGGCTGCGGCTCATCCGTGCCCTCATCGACGTGGGTGGGCTGTCGATTGCCACCGCCCAACGGGTCATCGCTGCGGTCGACTCGACCGACCTGCCCCTCAGTTACGTGTTTGGGGTCGCCCAGTACGCCATCTCGGACTCGAGCGTCTTCGACGAGGTCGACGCCGACAGCCCCGGGCTCGAGCGAGTGGATGCCCTCATCGCCGAGCGCGGCTGGACGGTCAGCGACGATAATCCCGGCAGGCAGGGTGTCGCGCGGGTGCTCGACACGATGGCGGGACTCGGTCAGGGGCACATCGCCCAGTTCTTGTTGCAGTACGCGGAGGCCGCCGAAACGATTGCCCGCGCCGACCTTGCGTCGGTGGGCGTTTCCGCGGATGTCGCCGACATGGCCGAGACCGTGGTCGTGGGCACGGTGCTCGGCGACACCCTGAACGCATCCCTCCGCCGGATGGCGCAGGAGCACGTGTCCTATCAGGTTTACCCCGCACCGAGGAGCAACTCATGACCACATTCGCCCCCACCACCACCCGCGTCGCGAACGGCGACGGCCCCACCTCGGTGCAATGGCACCGGCCGCTGTTGTGGCTCGCCGCCGCCATGGTGCTGCTGGCACTCGCCTGCGGGATCGGGATGCTCGTCGACCCGCGCACGCTCCTCGGAGTGAGCGTGTGGGAGAAACCACTCAAGTTCGCCATCTCGACCGTGGTGTATGCCGCGACGTGGTCGTGGCTCATCGGTCAGCTCCACAGATTCCAGCGCGTCGCGTGGTGGGCGGGAACGGCAGCAACCGTGTTGCTACTCATCGAGCTCGTGATCATCACGGGCGCCGCGGCCGCCGGAATCACCAGCCACTTCAACGTGTCGACTGTCTTCAACACCGTGCTCTGGTCGGTTATGGCGTTCTCCATCACTGCGCTGTGGGTGGCGACGTTTGTGGTGAGCATCCTGCTGTTCCGCAACCCGTTCGCGGACCGTGCTCGCACGTTTGCGGTGCGAGCGGGTGCGGTGATCGCCTTGGCCGGGATGGCTCTGGCGTTCCTGATGACTGGGCCCAACGCCGACCAGCTGAACGACTTCCAGGGTGTCGCTGGCGCACACGCGGTGGGCGTGGCGGACGGTGGTCCAGGCCTGCCGCTGCTGGGCTGGAGCACCGTCGCCGGTGACTTGCGCATTCCCCACTTCATCGGGATGCACGCGCTCCAGATCATCCCCTTGGCGCTCCTCGCGATCGAGTTCGCGTCCCGTCGTATCGCCCGCCTCCGCAACGAGGACGTGCGCTACGGCCTCGTCGTTATCATCTCCGCCGCGTACGTCGCGGTGCTCGCGCTTCTCACGTGGCAGGCGCTGCGTGGCCAGTCGATTGTGCAGCCGGATGCACTGACGCTCGCGGTCGCGGGAGTGATCGCCGCAGCCTCGGTCACCGCCGGGGTCGTGGTTGTGGTGCGACCGCGAACGACGACCGCGCGCGTTACCGCCGCGTGATCGTCCCGCCGAGCGAGGCGATCGTGCGCAGCACCACGGGGCGCGCGGCGAACCACACCGCAACCATCACCGCAACCGAGCCGAGGAACACCCAGAACCCGATCCAGCTCACGTCGTCGCGGTTGGCGTACATGTGGTTGAGGTTGCGCAGCGCTCCGGTGAGAAACACGAGTACTACGTGCACAAACGTAAAACCGACGAACCAGAGCATGACGGGGAAGTGCACCTTCCGCGCCCACGCAATGGGGTAGTACGGCGTGATCCGCTTCATCCGGATCGACCAGGCCGGGGACATCCGGATGCCCGTGATGATCGCCAGCGGGGCCGCAACAAACACGGTCAGGAAGTACATGATGAGCTGCAGCGCGTTGTAGCCCAGCCAGCCGTTCTCGGTGGGCCACTCGAGGGTTGCGTAGAGCAGGCCCTGCGAGATGGCGTTGGGGATGACGTCCCAGCTGGTCGGGACGATACGCACCCAGTGCCCGGACACGAACAGCAGCACGACATAGACGAGGCCGTTGAGCACCCACAACGTGTCCAGCGACAGGTGGAACCAGAGCGGCAGGCTCAGCCGGGTCGGCGGGTTCTTGGTGCGGATGAGCCCCTTGTTGTTGCGCGTCCAGTACGCCTCGTGGCGGGTGGTCGTGCGAATCTGCCAGCCCGTGCGCACGATCAGCAACAGCATCAGCGAGTTGACGAAGTGCACCCAGCCCAGCCAGGCGGGGAACCCTTCGGGGCTGCCCGCGGGAAGCGCCGAGTGGCCCGGGTACTGGTACAGCCAGTCCTGAACGGCCGGGAGGTCACGAATCCAGCGCGCGAGAAGCACAAGTGCGGCGGCCACCACCACGGCAACGGGAATGATCCAGACGAGCTTGAACCAGCGGCTCTGGGTCACCGCGCTCACGAACGACGAGCCTTGATGGCCTCGATCAGGGGAGGCACGACGGTGAACACGTCTCCGACAATACCGAAGTCGGCGATGTCGAAGATGGGGGCCGACTCATCCGTGTTGATCGCGACGATCGTCTTGGCCGTCTGCATTCCCGCGCGGTGCTGGATCGCACCGGAGATTCCCAAGGCGATGTAGAGCTGTGGTGAGACGGTCACGCCCGTCTGCCCCACCTGGTACGACTGCGGCACAAAGCCCGCGTCGACGGCAGCGCGGGATGCCCCGACCGCAGCGCCGAGCGCATCCGCAAGCTGTTCGACGAGCGCGAAGTTCTCCTGTGACCCGAGGCCACGCCCTCCCGAGACGACCGTCTTGGCGGTCGCCAGCTCGGGGCGATCCCCACCCGCCTCGGCCTCGCGCACCCCGTCGATGACGGCGGAGCGGGCGGCGTCGGGTGCAATGGGCGCAGTCGTGACGTTCGGTGTGGTCGCCGGGATCGTGGCATCCACCGCGCCGGTGCGCACCGTGATCACGAGCGGCCCAGCATCGACGGACGACTCCACCGTGTACGCCCCACCAAAGACCGAGTGGGTGGCGATTACCCGGTCTTTGTCGGCGCGGATGCCCACCGCGTCGACGGCGAGACCGGCACCGAGTCGGGCCGCGAGGCGACCGGCGACGTCACGACCGTCAACGGTGTGCGAGATCAGGATCGCAATCGGCGCGAAGGCCGTGGCCGCGGCCGCGAGGGCGTCGACCTGTGGTGTGCTCAGAAGTGTGGGGGCCTCCGCGGTCTCGCCGAGGTACACCTCGCTCGCGCCGAGGGCACCCAGCGCGGTCGAGATGGTCGAGCCCGGCGCGACCGCCGCCACGGCGATGGGCACTCCGAGGGATGCGGCGCTCGCGATCAGGCTCGCGGCGGTGGGGCGAGGGGTGCCGTCGGGTGCGACATCCACGAGGACAAGTACGCTGCTCATGGTCGTCTCCTAGATCAGGTGCTCGGCGGCGAGGAAGTCGGCAAGTTGGGTGGCGGCGGTGCCGTCGTCGGTGACGAGTCGCCCGGCCGTTCGTGGGGGCTTTCTGCTGGCCGTGAGCACGACGGAGCGAGACGGCGGCAGTTCCACGCCGAGGTCGGCGAGGGTCGTAACAGTGAGGGGCTTCTTTTTGGCGCTCAGGATTCCCTTGAAGTTCGGGAAGCGCGGCTCCGCTGAGCGCTCCGTGATGGAGATGACGGCGGGCAGGCTCGCGTGGGCCTCGACCGTGCCGTACTCCGTGGCGCGGTCACCACGAACGGTGCCACCCGAGATCTCGACCGTGTCGAGGGAGGTGAGGTGGGGCACCCCGAGGTGCTCGGCAAGCATGGCGGGGATGACGCCACCCCGGCCATCCGTCGACTCGTTGCCGGTGACGACCAAGTCCCATCCGGTGCCGATCGCCCGGGCGAGAGCCGCGGCCGTCCAGCCCAGGTCGGCGCCCTCGAGCGCGTCATCCTGCACGTGGATCGCCGAGTCGGCGCCCATCGCGAGTGCCTTGCGGAGCACGTCCGTCGCGGGCGAGGGACCCATCGTGAGCACCACTACCTCGGCCGACTTGTCGCCGTCCTTGTACTGGAGGGCAATCTCCACCGACCGCTCACCGATCTCGTCGATGATCGCTTCGCTGCCCCGCCGATCCAGTCGGCCCGTGGTGGTATCGAGCTGTCTCTCGCCCCACGTGTCGGGTACCTGTTTGACCAGTACGACGATCTTCATGTGTCCGTCCTCGAGTAGTGGTTGCGTCGGTGCATCCGTGCCCAAACTACCTCGACTTGGTGCGACGACGCAGGTCTTTGGACCCATCCCACAATCGGCCCAACTGCACGGACATCCAAGTAATTAGATGGAAGTCCAACTATAATCGGGGGTGCCGAACAACGGCAGAAAACGAGGCACCCGATGTCGATGGTCACAGCCGACCAGCGAGCGCTGGTTGATGCAGTCCGCGAGTTCTCCGAGTCGGAGCTCGCACCCCATGCCGTGGAGTGGGATCGCACGGCGCACTTTCCCGTGGACGTTCTCCGCCGCGCAGGCGAGCTGGGTCTCGGGGGCATCTGCGTGGCGGATGACGTGGGCGGCTCCGGTCTCGATCGTGCCGACTACGTGTTAATTCTGGAGCAGCTCGCGCAGGGTGACCCCACGATCGCGGCCTACGTGTCGATCCACAACATGGTCGCCGGCATGATCGACCAGCACGGCACCCCGGAGCAACGCGAGCGCTGGTTGCCCACGATGACCTCCTTCGAGACGCTCGGCTCGTACTGCCTCACCGAGCCCGGGTGTGGGTCGGATGCCGCGGCCCTGCGTACTTCGGCGACCCGCGAGGGTGACGACTACGTGCTCACCGGCGTGAAGCAGTTCATCTCGGGAGCGGGGTCGGCGGGCGTCTATCTGGTGATGGCCCGCACGGGGGAGCTGGGACCCCACGGCATCACGGCCTTTATTGTGCCGGCGGGGGCACCGGGGCTGTCGTTTGGGCCGGCGGAGAAGAAGATGGGCTGGAACGCGCAACCCACCCGCCAGGTGTTCCTTGACGGGGTACGGGTGCCGTCCTCGAGTCGTCTGGGCCCGGAGGGCGAGGGGTTCACGATCGCGATGCGTGCGCTGGGCGCCGGTCGGCTCGGGATCGCGGCGTGCTCGCTCGGCGGCGCGCAGTGGGCGCTCGATCGCGCGGTGGCGCACCTGCACATCCGCACCGCGTTTGGAGGCCCCCTCATCGAGCGCGAGACCGTGATGTTCCAGCTCGCCGACATGGCCACCGAGCTCGAGGCGGCCCGGTGTCTGGTCGGGCGCGCCGCCGAGGCGCTTGACGCGGGTGACCCCGACGCGGTGATGTTGTGCGCGATGGCCAAACGATTCGCTACCGACACGGGCTTCACTGTGGCCAATGCCGCCCTTCAGCTGCACGGGGGTTACGGCTATCTCGCGGAGTACGGTATCGAGAAGGTGGTGCGTGATCTCCGGGTGCACCAGATACTCGAGGGGACCAACGAGATCATGCGCCTTATCGTCGGTCGAGCGGTCGCGGAGGGTGTCCGATGAGTGTGGTGCTGGCCGAGCGCGAGGGGGCCCTCGGGGTCATCACGTTGAATCGCCCCGAGGCGCTCAACGCCCTGAATCACGAGATGGTCCTGATGATCGCCGCGCTCCTCGACGACTGGGAGGTCGACCCGGGGGTGGAGCGTGTGCTCCTGGTGGGCAGCGGTGAGCGGGCGTTCTGTGCGGGCGGCGACGTGGTCTCGATCTACCGGGATGCGCGGGCGATCCGCAACGGCGGGGCCGGCGGCGCATCCGGTAACTCCACATCCGCCGACTCCGACTCCCTCCGCTTCTGGCGTGACGAGTACACCCTTAACGCCCGCATCGCGCGCTACCCAAAACCGATCATCGTGCTGATGGACGGCATCGTTCTGGGTGGCGGCGTTGGTCTCGCCTCGCACGCGAGCCACCGCGTGGTGACGGAGACGTCGTCGGTGGGGCTTCCCGAGGTGACGATTGGGTTTGTCCCCGACGTGGGGAGCACGTGGCTCCTGTCGCGTGCGCCGGGGGAGCTCGGTACCCACCTCGCGCTGACGGCCGCTCCGGTTGGGGGCGCGGACGCCATCCTCGTGCGGCTCGCGGACTCGTTTGTGCCGCGCGAACAGCTCGACCGGCTGCGCTCCGACCTCGCCTCCCGCGGCGCGGACGAGTCGATCGAAGCGCTCAGCGTCACCCCCGAGCCCGCGCCACTTCTGGCAGACCGCGAGTGGATCGACTCCTGCTACGCGCACGACGACGTCAGCGAGATCATCGTGGCCCTCCGATCCGCAGGGCAGGATGCCGTTGCCGACCGTATCGAGTCGAAATCGCCGACCGCGCTGGTGCTGGCACTCGCCTCTCTGCGCAGCGCCCGCCACTTGCCCGACCTCGAGGCCGCGCTGGAACAGGAGTTGCGCGT
Organism: Rhodoglobus sp.; assembly: GCA_965279605.1. Lineage (GTDB taxonomy): Bacteria > Actinomycetota > Actinomycetes > Actinomycetales > Microbacteriaceae > Rhodoglobus. The sequence continues at coordinate 9,247 of CBDIIE010000004.1, read as the reverse complement.
CTCCGCGCGGTGCCTCGCCATGCCGGACTTCGCCGAGGGTGTGCGGGCGCAGGTGATCGACAAGGATCGAACCCCCCGGTGGTCTCCGGCGCGGCTGGCCGACGTCGACCCCACGTCCATCGCGGAGTTCTTCGAGCCACTCCCGGGCGAGGCCCTGTTCGCCGAGAGGCAGTCGCGATGAGCGAGGCAGTCGCCGTTATTGGACTCGGCAACATGGGCGGGCCCATGGCGGCCAACCTCGTGGCCGCCGGCTACAACGTGACCGGGTACGACGTGGTGGCCGCCGCCGTGGACGCGGCTGCCGACACCGGTGTGCGTGTCACCCCGAGCGCCGCGGATGCCGTGCACGACGCGGACGTGGTGATCACCATGCTGCCGAGCGGCAGCCACGTGATCGAGTCCTGGACCGAGCTTCTTGCGGCCGTACCCGATCACACCCTGATGATCGACTCGTCGACGATCGCCGTCTCCGACGCGATCGCCGCCCACGCTCTCGCCGCCGTTCGTGGGGTGCGCAGCATTGATGCCCCCGTCTCCGGCGGAGTTGTGGGGGCGGTCGCGGCGACGCTCACGTTTATGGTCGGCGCGGAGGACGAGGACTTCGCGCGAGCCCAGCCGCTCCTCGCTCACCTCGGTGGTCGAATTGTGCACTGTGGCGGTCCGGGCGCAGGGCAGGCTGCCAAGATCTGCAACAACCTCATCCTCGGCGTCTCGATGATTGCCGTGAGCGAGGCGTTTGTGCTGGGGGAGCGGTTGGGGCTCACGCACGAGGCCCTGTTCGACGTTGCCTCGAACGCGTCCGGCCAGTGTTGGGCGCTGACCACCAACTGTCCGGTTCCCGGTCCTGTTCCGTCGAGCCCGGCCAATCGTGACTACCAGCCGGGATTCGCCGGGGCGCTGATGAACAAGGACCTCGGGCTTGCGATGGAGGCGGTGGCGGCGACCGGCGTCAGTGCCGAGGCGGGCGCACTTGCGGCATCCTTGTACCGGGACTTCGCCGCAGGCGAGGGCGCCGGTCTCGACTTCTCCGCCATCATCACCGCTATTCGCGACAAATCCACGCAGGGAGCGTAAATGACCGACTACGAGACCATCCTCGTCGAGCAGCGCGGACGCGTCGGGATCGTTACCCTCAACCGCCCGCAGGCGCTGAATGCGCTGAACCTCACCCTGATGCGCGAGGTGGTCGGCGCGATCGAGGCCTTCGATGCGAACGACGGAGTCGGCGCGATTGTCATCACCGGATCCGAGCGAGCGTTTGCGGCCGGTGCCGATATCAAGGAGATGGTGGGTCTGACCCCGGCGGATGTGCTGGCGACCGACCTGTTCGCCGCGTGGGACCGGCTCGCCCAGGTGCGCATCCCGCTGATTGCGGCCGTGGCCGGATACGCCCTCGGTGGTGGGTGTGAGCTCGCGATGATGTGCGACATCATCATCGCCGCCGACACCGCGAAGTTCGGCCAGCCCGAGATCACGCTCGGGGTGATTCCCGGTATTGGCGGATCCCAGCGGCTCACGCGCGCGATCGGCAAGGCCAAGGCCATGGATCTGGTGCTGACGGCACGCACGATCGACGCGGCCGAGGCGGAGCGCGCGGGCCTGGTGGCGCGGGTGGTGCCCGCGGCCGACCTTCTCGACACGACCCTGGATGTTGCATCCGTCATCGCCGGGCGATCACGGCCCGCCGCGATTGCGGCCAAGGAGGCCGTCAACCGCTCGTTCGAGACGACCCTCGCCGAGGGCGTGCGGTTCGAGCGCAAGAGCTTCTCGGCCCTGTTTGCGCTGGACGACCAGACCGAGGGAATGACGGCGTTCGTCGAAAGGCGCCCACCGAACTGGACGAACCGCTAGAAACTCCTTACAGGCGCTCGATGATCGTCACGTTGGCCTGGCCACCTGCCTCGCACATCGTTTGGAGGCCGTAGCGGCCGCCCGTGCGCTCGAGCTCGTGCAGCAGGCCTGTCATGAGCTTGGCGCCGGTCGCACCGAGGGGATGCCCCAGCGCGATCGCACCGCCGTTGGGGTTCACGCGGGCCGGGTCGGGGGCGAGTTCACGCTGCCACGCGAGTACTACCGCGGCGAACGCCTCGTTGATCTCGATGACATCCATCTCGTCGAGGCTCATCCGGGCGCGGGCCAGCGCGTGACGGGTCGCCTCGATCGGGGCTGCGAGCATCATGACCGGGTCACCCGCGCGGGCGGAGATGTGGTGGATCCGAGCGCGTGGGGTTAGGCCGTGCTCCCGCACCGCGCGTTCGGATGCGATCAGCAAGGCGGCGCTGCCGTCCGACACCTGGGATGCCGTGGCCGCTGTGTGCTTTCCTCCCTCGCGGATCGGCTGCAGCGACGCAATCTTCTCGGGGTTCGGCTCGCGCGGACCCTCATCGGCCGTCACGGCTCCCAGCGGCACAATCTCTCGGTCGAAACGACCGTCGGCGATCGCCGCAAGAGCCCTGGTGTGGGATCGGATCGCGTACTCCTCGAGCTCTTCGCGTGTGAGGTGCCACGCATCGGCGAGCAGCTCGGCACCCCGAAACTGCGAGATCTCCTGGGTGCCGTAGCGCGCCTCCCAGCCGGTGGATCCCGTGAACGGGTCATCGAAGCCGAACTCGCGCGCGATGCCGAGCGATGCCTGGATCGGGATCGCTGTCATGTGTTGGGTTCCGCCGGCGACCACGAGGTCGCTGGTCCCGCTCATCACGGCCTGGGCCGCGTACGAGACCGCCTGCTGGCTCGAGCCACACTGTCGGTCGATGGTGGTGCCGACCGTCGTTTCGGGCAGGCCGGCGGCGAGCCACGCGCTTCGGGCGATGTCCATGCCCTGCGGCCCGATCTGGTCGAGGCAGCCGAGGATGATCTCGTCGACGAGTGCCGGGTCCACATCCGTTCGAGCCATCAGTTCCCGCACCGGGTGAGCGGCGAGGTCAAGCGGATGCACGCTGGCCAGTGATCCGCCGCGTCGTGTCACGGGTGACCGCACCGCGTCGATGATGTATGCCTCGGCCATGCAGAGCCCTTCGTTATCGTTCCTCGCTGAACGGGCCACTCCCCGTCACACAAGGAGGAAGCCCTATTATCTCGCGCCGTCCAGAGAGAGACTGGGGGTTATGTCGGTCGACAGCACGTTGGTGGTGATCCCCGCAGGACACATCGAGTTGCGGGATGCCCGGCTCGACAGCGTCCGTGACGTGCAGCTTGATGCCTTCCGGATGGGTGTCACTCCGGTCACGGGAGCCCAGTGGGCCGAGGTGATGGGCGAGGAGCGCTCGCGACACGACGTGCCGGTGCATCCGGTCACCTGGCTGGAGGCCGCCGCCTGGTGCAACGCGGCGTCGGCCCGCGCCGGTGTGTCGCCGGCGTACACGATCGACGGCGACCACGTCACGTGGGATGTCGCCTCGGATGGGTTCCGACTGCCGACCGAGGCGGAGTGGGAGTGGGCCTGCCGCGCCGGTACCACCGCTCCCACCTATGGTGCTCTCGCCGACATCGCGTGGACGGCCGACGACGACGTGGTTGGTCCGCAAGGGGTGGGTCTCAAACAACCGAACTCGTTTGGCCTGTACGACACGATCGGGAATGTCTGGGAGTGGTGCTGGGACTACGCCGACACCGCGCGCTACGCGGACTACCGAACGTTGCGTGGGGGTGGCTGGGCCGACCGCTCGTGGAGTTGCCGGGCATCTGTTCGGCGGGCGAGTGCGCCGGATGCCCTGCTCGAGGACGTGGGCTTCCGGGTCGCTCGAGGTGCCGTGGGTGCGCCAGGTTCGCAGGCCGCGCAGGGCTGGTCGGCCGAGGCGGATGCCCTCCGCGCAAGCAAAACGGGGCCGCTCCCACTCGGGTGGACCCCGCTGCGCTAGCTCGGCTGGCCGGGAACGGGGTGACGCCGACTACAGGTCGAGCGAGTCGCCCGGCTCAAGCACCGTGAACTCGCCGCCACCCAGCTTGGTGACGGTCTCGACACGACCGTGTGCCATGCCCTTGCCGATCACCGACAGGGGAGCCTCGTGCACCGGGTATGACTGGCGCGGGGCGATCGCGGTGACGTAGTCCATCACCTCGCCGATCTTGAGCCACGGTGCACCGATGGGCACCGCGAGCACCTCGACCGGCCGATCGGGAATCGAGTAAGAGTCGCCGCCGTAGTAGACCAGGTCGTCGATCATCACGCCCACGTTGTCAACGATGGGGATCGACTCGTGGATCACGGCGTGTTTGCCGCCGTAGAAGCGCAGGGTGAAGGGACCCACCTCGACGGTGTCGCCGGGGGCGACCACCTCAACCTCGTACCCGATTGCGGCGGCGGCGACACCTGCTGGGCCGAGGATGCGCGCATCCGGGCTTTTGGCGTGGATGCGGTCGAAGTGCTCCGCGGTCCAGTGGTCGGCGTGCTCGTGGGTGACAACGATCGCGACGACACCAGTGAGGTCATCCAGGGGAAGAGTGAACGATCCGGGATCGATAACAAGGGCCGCGCCTGACTTCTCAAGAACCTGGCAGGCGTGCTCGTGCTTGGTCAGCTTCATGGATCGAGCCTAGGCCCCGTCGCTTGCGCTGGATACCCCCTAGGGGTATCGTCGGGGTCATGATCGCGGACCTAAAAAAGCGGGCGCTGCACCGCAGCCGTATTCTCGAGGGCCAGCTGCGAGGGCTCGAGAAGATGATCGAGAACGAGGACTACTGCGTCGACATCATCACGCAGTCACTCGCCATTCAGAAGTCACTGCGCAGTCTCAACAAGCTCCTCGTCGAGAACCACCTGCGCACGCACGTCACCGACATGTTTGCCGCGGGGGGAGACATGGCCGACCAGGCCGTCGACGAGCTTCTGCGCGTGTACGAGATCAACAACAACCGCTCCGAGTAGGAATCATGAGCCACACACATCACGACCACCAGGACCATGCCGGTCACGCCGCGCACGAGCACGATGCGCATGAGCACGACCATGCCGCCCATGCGGGCCACGAGCACGGCGCGCACGACCACGGCACCGCCCACGACCACTCCAGCCACGCGGGGCACGGAGGCGACCACTCGCACCACGACCCCGCCATCTTCCGGCGCAAGTTTTGGATCAGCCTCGCCCTGACCATCCCCACTCTCGTCTTCTCGGAGGGTCTCCAGGACATCCTGGGGCTCTCCGGCCCCCGATTCCCCGGGAGCCAGTTCATCCCCGCGAACTTTGGGTTCGCGATCTTCGTGTACGGCGGGCTGGTGTTCCTGCGTGGTGCCGTGACCGAGCTGCGCTCGCGCCAGCCCGGCATGATGACCCTGATCTCACTCGCGATCATCGTCGCGTTTGGTTACAGCGCGGCCGTGACTCTCGGCCTGCCCGGCATGGACTTCTGGTGGGAGCTCGCAACCCTCATCACCATCATGTTGCTCGGCCACTGGATCGAGATGTCCGCCGTGATGGGTGCCCAGAACGCGCTCGGCGAGCTGGCCAAGCTTGTGCCAGACGAGGCAGACATGGTGCACGGTGACCATGTGATGACCGTTCCCGTGGCTCGTCTTGCCGTGGGTGACCTCGTGCTGGTGCGTCCCGGCGCGGCGATTCCCGTCGACGGCGAGGTGGTCGAGGGTGAGTCCGAGGTGGATGAGGCGCTGCTGACCGGCGAGTCCGCCGCGGTTGCCAAGACCGTGGGCTCGCCCGTTATTGGTGGAGCGGTGAACGGCTCCGGTTCGCTCACGGTTCGGGTGACACGCACCGGTGGCGAGACCGCGCTCGCGGGCATCATGAAGCTGGTCGCCGACGCGCAGTCCAGCAAGTCGTCGGCCCAACTGCTCGCCGACCGTGCCGCGGCCCTGCTGTTCTACGTTGCAGTCGGGGCCGCGCTCCTGACTCTCGTCGCGTGGCTTCTGCTGCGGCCCGACGACCCCGCGTTTGTTCTCGAGCGTGTCGTGAGTGTTTTGGTGATTGCGTGCCCGCACGCCCTGGGGCTCGCGATTCCCCTGGTCTCGCAGATCTCCACGGCGCTGGGAGCGCGCAACGGAATCCTCGTGAAGAACCGCCTTGCTCTCGAGGAGGCGCGCACGATCGACATCGTGCTGTTCGACAAGACGGGCACGCTGACCACCGGCTCCCAGGGTGTCGCGGTCGTCACCCCCGCCGACGCCGACAGTCTCGACGCGGATGGTGTGCTCGCACTGGCCGCCGCGGTCGAGAAGAAGTCCGAGCATCCGATCGCCCGTGCGGTGGTTGCCGAGGCAACATCGCGCAAGCTCAAGGTTGCTCGTGCCTCGAAGTTCGCCGCGCTCGCGGGCCGTGGCGCGAAGGCCGTGGTCGATGGCCGCGAGGTTGCAGTCGTGAGCCAGCGTGTGATCACCGAGCGGGGCATCGCCCTGCCGGTCGCGCTTGTGAATTCCACGCGGGATGTCGCGGGGTCTGGTGCGACGGTGGTCTACGTTCTCGCCGGCGACGAGGTGCTCGGGATGATCGCGCTCGCCGACACCGTGCGGCCCGAGTCGCAGGAGGCCGTGACTCGCCTGCGCGAGAAGGGTGTGCGGGTCGCCATGCTGACCGGCGACTCTCACGAGGTCGCGACGTGGGTTGCCTCCCAGCTGGGGATCGACGAGGTCTTCGCCCAGGTGCTGCCGGGGGAGAAGGCGGATGTTGTGCGCACCCTCCAGAAGTCCGGCCGGGTTGCCATGGTGGGCGACGGCATCAACGACGCCCCCGCGCTCGCACAGGCCGACGTCGGCATCGCGATTGGGGCGGGAACCGACGTTGCCATCGAGTCGGCGGGCATTGTGCTCGCCTCGAGCGACCCTCGTGCGGTGGCGAAGATCATCACGCTGAGCAAGGCGACCTGGCGCAAGGAGCTCCAGAACCTGTTCTGGGCGACCGGCTACAACACCATTGGCATCCCGCTCGCGGCGGGTGTGGCGTTTGGCGCGGGCATCCTGTTGCCTCCCGCGCTCGCCGCCGTGTTTATGTCGGTGTCGACGATTGTGGTCGCGCTCAACGCCCAGTTGCTGCGCCTGACGAGGCTCTGATCCCGCGCGGGTGGGCGGGACTCGACCAGTCGGGCATACTGAGCGCATGACGACGAAGTCCCTCTCTCTCGTGGTTGCGATCAACCCGACCGCATCCTTCGGCAAGGGCCGCGATGTGGGGCCGGCCGTGGTGCAGACACTTCGTGCGCTCGGCCACGAGGTCACGAGCCTGCAGGAGCCCGATTTCGACCAGCTCATGGAGTCGGGGCGCCGTGCGGTCGCGGCCAAACCCGACGCGCTGATCGTCGTTGGCGGCGACGGAATGGTGAACCTCGGCACGAACCTCGTGGTGGGTACCAAGGTGCCCCTGGGCATCGTGCCGTCGGGCACGGGCAACGACATGGCGCGGGGTCTGGGCATCCCCTTTGACAACACCGAGGCGGCGATCCGTGCGCTGATCGACTCCCTCGGCAAACCCGCTCGGGTAATCGATGTGGGGCTCGCCAGCTACCTCAACGACGAGGGGGTGGCGACGCGGCGGTACTTCGCGTGTGTGCTCTCCGCGGGGTTTGACGCGATTGTGAACGAGCGCGCCAACCAGATGCGTCGGCCGCGCGGCGCGAGCCGCTACCTCATCGCGTTGGGTCTGGAGCTGGCTCGGCTGAAGCCCATCAACTATCGCATCGAGCTCGACGGCGAGGTTCTCGAGACCACGGGTGCCCTCGTGAGCGTGGGTAACAACGTGTCCATCGGGGGAGGGATGAAGGTGACTCCCGATGCGATCCTCGACGACGGCCTGTTTGACGTGCTTGTGGTGCAGTCGTTGCCTCGGTTGTCGTTCCTGCGGATCTTCCGCGAGTGTTCAAGGGCACACACGTCACCGATCACCGCGTCACCATTCACCGGGTCAAGCGGGTGAGCATTCACGCGGATGGCCTGGTCGCCTACGCGGACGGCGAGCGTTTTGGTGCTCTCCCCATCGACGTCGAGGTGGTGCCGAACGCTCTTAGGTTGTTGTTGGCCTAGCCTGCGGTCGCGTCGGTGGCAATACAGAAGAAGCGTGTGAGCTTTTCGCCGTCCACCTCGATGGGGGAGACGATGAACTCCTGTTCGGGCTTGGTGCCCTCCGCCGCCTCCTCCTTAACGCCGCGAATGGTTCTGCGCAGGCCGCGGACACCGCGTTCTGAAGGCCACCGGCGGAGTCGATCGCGGACTCCGTGAGGTCGTCCTGGCCAATCACGATGTGGGTGTGTTCTCGATCGCAGGGGGTGACGGTTGCCTCGGTGAGGTTGGTTCCGTCGATAAAACTGAAGCAGTCGCCGACGGTGAGGGCGGTCGACCGGATGTCCGCGGGCTCGGTGACGCGGCCGTCTGCATCCCGCGCGGGGCCAAGCAACGAGCATCCGCTCAAGCCCAGAACAGCCACCACAACGACGGCGGCGAGGCGAGTAGATGTGGCCATTGTTCCCCCAGCACAGTGATCGACGGACGGACGGTTTTGGTGAGGCTCCGCTCGGTGTGGCATACTCGTGTAGTTGTCGTGACGGCCCCATCGTATAGAGGCCTAGTACGCCGCCCTCTCACGGCGGTAACGCGGGTTCGAATCCCGCTGGGGTCACCAACAGTGATTATGCCTCACGGCGGAGTTTTCAGCCGGGATTGGGCTGCGCCGGGATGTGGCCGCTCACACGACCGGCGTCGGCGTCCTGAGGATCTTCTCCATGGCCTTGCCTCGAGCGAGTTCGTCGACGACCTTGTCGAGGTAGCGGATCTTTTGCATTAGTGGGTCCTCGATCTCTTCAACGCGGATGCCACAGATCACGCCGGTGATGAGTGTTGCGTTTGGCGTCAGCGTTGCATCCGCGAAGAAGTCCTCGAAGGTCGTGCGATCGGCGATGTGCCGGCGCAGGGCCGCGTCGTCGAAACCTGTAAGCCAACGGATGACCTCGTCGAGCTCGGCCGCGGTGCGACCCTTTCTCTCCACCTTGGTGACGTAGAGCGGATACACGTCGGCGAAGGGCACACCAAAGATGCGGCTCATCGTGGGCCTCAGCCCTTCTTGAGGCGCTCGACCTCCGCGTCGATCGCGGCGTCGGTGATCACCCCGTGTTTACCGAAGACACCAATCGCCTGGAAGATGGCCGCGACACCCATGCCGCCGATGACCCAACCCGGCCAGAAGTAGCCCATACCGCTGAGGGCCCACACGAGTGTGACGATCACCGAGACGCCCAGCCACACGAGCAGGTAGTTGTAGAAATCCGAGCGCGCCTTGAGGCGCTTCGTTGCGATCGAGCGCAGTTCGTCG
>CBDIIE010000003.1:0-46034 GCA_965279605.1 Rhodoglobus sp. | reverse complement strand
AGCGCCCCCACGGCAGGTCGGCGGACGAGGACTGGAGTGTTGTCGAGTCGCGCCCGGATCGAGTCTCACTGGCCCTCGACTACCCGAAGCCTGCGGGCATATCGCGCGTCGAGCGCACGATCACCCTGCGACCGGGAGCGGCCGCCATCGACTTCACACTCACCCTGCACGCACGCGAGACGGTGTCGACCGCGGTGGGCCTGCATCCCATACTTCGTCTGCCTGTCGAGCCGGGCGCGCTCGAGTTGGACGTCGACTTCTCCCGCGGCTTCACCTATCCGGGTTACGTGTGGCCAGGGGTCGGCCCCACCCTGCCCGGGTCCACCTTCGTGGCGCTGGATGCCGTGCCCGCCCGCGATGGCGGTGCGGTGGACCTGTCGCGGCTCCCGCTCGGGTCGGGCACCGAGGACGTGGTGCTCCTCGCGGACGTCCGTGGCCCCCTCGTGGCGCGATTCCGGGACGAGGGCACCCGAGTGCGCCTCGACTGGGATCGCCGCGTCATCCCGCACCTCATGCTGTGGCTGTCGGACGGCGTGCTCGCCGAGGAGCCCTGGAACCGACGCTATCGCGGGCTGGGGGTGGAGCCGATCGCGGCGGCATTCGACTTTGACAACGTGGTCTCGACGCACCCCAACCCGTTGACCGATGCCGGTCACGTGACCAGTGTGCTCGTGACGCCCGGGCGGGCGTTGCACATCGAGTATTCGGTGGAGGTGTCTTCCGTTGACCAATATGTATGATGTAAATTCGGATCGATCCCGAGGTAACTCGGTAGTTCCGGGGAAGAGTCGGGCTTAAATATGATCAAAGTCGACATGATGGCCAGAATTGCGGGAAAGCAGCAATGAAGATCGATAGCGTTGAGTTCTTCTACGCCGCCATGCCCGAGGTCACCTTGGCCGCCGATGGCAGCCAGGACGCCTTGCTGGTGCGCGTCACCTCCGGCGACTACGTCGGATGGGGCGAGTGCGAGGCATCCCCGCTCGTGTCGATCGCCGCGTTCGTGACCCCGCGGTCACACGGCGTCTGCCAGCCCGTTGCGGCCTCCGTGCTGGGTGAAACGCTCGACGGCCCCGAGGACATCGCGCGGATCGCCGCGCTGGTCGAGCGGAACAGCATGGACCTCCTCCAGGCCGCCCACACCTTCTCTGGGATCGAGATCGCCCTGTGGGATCTGCTGGGGCACCGCTTCGAGCAGCCCGTCTGGAAGCTCCTGGGCTACACGAAGTCCGCGCCCAAGGTCCCGTACGCGTCGATGCTGTTCGGCGAGACGCCCGACGAGACCATGCAGCACGTCTCCGCGGCGATGATCGCGGGCTTCCGGGCCGTGAAGGTCGGGTGGGGCGGTTTCGGCGAGACCACCGTGCAGAGTGACGCCGACCACCTGATGGCCGCCCGCGAGGCGCTAGGCACCGACGGCATCCTGCTGGTCGACGCGGGCCAGATCTGGGGCAGCGACGTTGAGGCCGCAGCGGCCCGCATCCCGGCGCTGGCCGAGGCGCGCGCGACCTGGCTCGAGGAGCCGTTCCTCGCCCACGCCTACGGCGAGCACGCACAACTCGCCGCTCGCAGCCAGGGTGTGGGCATCGCCGGCGGCGAGGGCGCGCACACCACTCACATGGCCACGAACCTCATCGACTACGGCAAGGTCAGCTACGTGCAGATCGACACGGGGCGTATCGGGGGCATCGGGCCGGCCAAGGCGGTCGCCGACTACGCCCACGCGCATGGTGTGACCTACGTCAACCACACGTTCACGACTCACCTCGCCCTCTCCGCCTCTCTCCAGCCCTTCGCGGGCCTCGCCGACCACCGCATCTGCGAGTACCCCGCCGAGCCCAGCGCGCTCGCCCGCGACATCACCAGCACCGGCCTCGCCCTAGACGAGAACGGTGAAATCAGCGCACCGGATGCCCCCGGGCTCGGCCTGGACGTGGCGCTCGAGAACCTCGGCCCCTACCTGCGCACCGTCGACATCTCGGTGGATGGGACGACGCTGTACGCTAGTGGCACTTCCGCCGGGCGTGCCGTGACGGTCGACGCTTGACACGAGTTAAGGAGCGACGTGGCTGACTTCGCTTCCGACCTCGAATCGAGGTCGGGCTACACGATGCGTGGCCTTCAGGGCCGCGTTATCGAGGCGCTCGGAGCGGAGATCGTCGGCGGCAACTACAAGCCCGGAGACCTGCTCCCCCGCGAGGCCGACCTTACCGAGCAATACGGCGTGAGCCGCACGTCCGTTCGTGAGGCCATGAAGGTGCTCGCCGCCAAGGGCCTCGTGGAGATCCGGCAGAAGATTGGCACGCGTGTGCGCGAGCCTCACCTGTGGAGCGTGTTCGACAGCGACATCCTGCGCTGGTACGCCACCCAGGGCAAGGGCGAGGAGATCATGCGTGATCTCATCGAGCTGCGCCAGATCTTGGAGCCCGCCGCTGCGCGTCTCGCCGCGGGACGCGCCACCATGACCGACCTGCGCCGGATTGAGCTCGCGCACCTCGACATGGTCGAGAGCGCCAAGGACAACGAGCGGTATGCCGCGAGCGACGTCGAGTTTCACATGGCCGTCTACGGGGCGTCGCACAACGCCCTGTTGCAGCGGTTTGGCCGCCTCGTCGCCGACTTTATGCAGTTGAGCTTCAGCGTGCAGCAGCGCGTGCGGGTTCACGACGTTGTCGACTTCAGCGAGGATGCGGTCGCCCACGGCGAGGTGTACAACGCGATCAACCGAGGGGATGCCGCCGCCTCCGCCGACACCATGCTCGACGTTGTGCTCGACGGAAAGAGCGCGCTCATCGAGGCACTCGCGCACCTCGACAGCTCCACCAACTAACCCACCCGCACTCTGGAGTTTTTCGTGTCCGCAGCTCTTCAGCCGTTCCTGCATGACCAAGTGGTTGTGCTTGCCGCCCCCACCCAGGCCTGGTTTGCCCCCGACGGGTCGATCGGCTCCGCTCCCATTCACGGGGTTTTTGTGGCGGACGTGCGTGTTCTCCAGTCGCTGACGTACACCGTCGGCGGTGCCGTCCCCGAGCACACGGGCACCGCCCTGCTGGGTGCCTCGACGGCACGGATCACACAACTCCACCGCACCCTCGACGGCCCTGGTGCCGACCCGGACGTGCAGTCGCACCTCACTCGCACCGCCACCACCACCGGGGTGCGCGACGAGTACACGATCACGTCGCGCCTGCGGCACCCCATCACCACCGTCGTGGTCGCGCGCCTCAGCAACGACGCATCGTTCCTCGACGTGGTCAAGGCGGGCTTCGAGCTGCCCCCATCGCCTACCCCCGTCGTTGCTGCCGAGGGTGTCTCGTGGGCGAATGACGAGATCGCCGTGGCGCTGAACACGGGCGGCGCGCTCGTGCGGGTGGTCGACGGTGCCCTCGAGCTCGAGTGGTCTGTCACGATTCCCGCCCGCGGGTCGGTCACGGTGGCGTGGGACCTCACGGCAACCGACGCCCGTGGTGTGGTCCGAGGCGTCGACGAGAAGCCCGAGTGGCACGGCGCGAGTGTGCGCGGCGGCGACCGGCGGTTGGAGCGGTGGATCGAGGCATCCCTCGACGACCTGTCGGCGCTGCGCCTGACCACCAGCCACGCACCGGGCGAGGAGTTCCTCGCGGCGGGTGCCCCGTGGTTCTTTACCCTGTTTGGCCGCGACTCGATCTGGGCGGCACGAATGCTCCTGCCCCTCGGCACCCAACTCGCGGCCAGCACCCTGCGTGCGCTCGCGGCGCTGCAGGGCGACACGGATGACGCCGAGACCGCCGAGCAACCCGGCAAGATCATGCACGAGCTGAGGCGCGCCGCCCTCGATCTTCCCGGCGAGGGCATCACCCTCCCGCCGCTCTACTACGGCACCGTCGACGCGACGCCCCTGTGGGTGTGCCTGCTCCACGATGCGTGGCGGTGGGGTATGCCCGAGACCGAGGTTGAGGCCCTCCTGCCCCACCTCGAGGCAGCCCTCGGATGGATGCGCGACTTCGGTGACGCGGACGGCGACGGGCTCCTCGAGTACATCGACTCTACGGGGCGCGGGCTTGCCAACCAGGGCTGGAAGGACTCGGGCGACAGTGTCCAGTTCGCCGACGGAACCCTCGCCACCGGCCCCATCGCACTCGTTGAGGTCCAGGCCTACGCGTACGAGGCGGCCCTCGGCGGAGCCGCGCTCCTCGACCACTTCGGGCGTGACGGCGGCGACGAGTGGCGCACCTGGGCGGGCGCGCTACGCGAGCGTTTCCACGAGTCGTTCTGGCTCACGGATGACCGGGGGCCCTACCTCGCGATCGCCCTCGACGCCCACAAGCGCCCCGTCGACTCGGTAACCAGCAACGCCGGTCACGTCCTCGGGTCCGGCCTGCTCTCCCCCGCGCAGGCCCGCGCCGTCGCCGCGCGGCTGGTGGGAGACGACATGTCCTCGGGCTTTGGCCTGCGCACGATGTCGACCACCGCGGACGGCTACTGGCCCCTCAGCTACCACGGTGGCACCGTGTGGGCGCACGACACCGCGATCGCGATCTCGGGCCTCACGCGCGAGGGATGCCTCGCCGAGGCCGACGTGCTCATCGGTGGCCTCCTCGCCGCCGCTGACGGCTTCGACTACCGGATGCCCGAGCTCCACTCCGGCGAGGCGAACACGCCGCGCCCCCTCCCCTACCCCGCCGCGTGCCGCCCGCAGGCGTGGTCGGCGGCCGCGTCCGTGGTCGTGCTCGCGAGTGTGCTGGGCCTCTCGCCGGAGTCGGGCGAGCTCCACGTGTCGCCGCGCGCGACGCTGGGTGAGCTCGACGTGACCGGCCTGCGCGTGGGTGGGGCCGCCGTCTCGGTCACGCTCGACCACTCCGGCGACGTGACCGCGGCATCCGGTCCGGTGGCGATCGGCTGAGCTAACCCTCAGGGTTGTCTCTCGCGCACGATGCGAGAATGGGCCCATGGACGACGAGGACGAGCCCGAACTTGCGGGGTACCAGCCGCACGAGCGTCCCCTGCGGAGTCCGCGGCTGCAGCTGCTTATGCGGGTGGTTGTTGTTCTCGGCCTCGCCGCGCTGGTGCTGCCGGGCATCCTGGTCGCAATCGGCACGGCCAATCGCACGGCTGCGGCGACGTGTGCGGCCTACACGGCGTTTTATGCCCCCGAGGCGGTCGAGTCGTTGAGCCGGTTCGAGATCGTCAGCCCGGCGGGCATGGGCTGGAACTGTTATGCGCGTGCCTTTGGCGGCGATGAGACCCTCATCGCCTCGCTCGGGCTGATTCCCGGCGGGGCACGGCTGCCCTCGGCACCCATCGAGCGAACCTAGAGCAGGGAGTCGCGCACCTTCTTGCGCAGCACCTTGCCAATCAGCGACTTGGGCAGCTCGTCGACCACAATCACCCGGCGAGGCACCTTGTAGGGGGTGAGGTTCTCGCGAGCGAGCGCACGGATGCCCTCCGCGTCGAGTTCCGCGCCGGGCTCGAGCACCACTGCCGCGACCACGTCCTCCCCGGAGTGCTCGCTCGGCAGGCCAACAACAGCGACATCCGAGACGCTCGGATGGCGACGAATGACCTCTTCGACCTCGCTGGGGGCGACGTTAAAGCCACCCGTGATGATGAGCTCCTTGATGCGGTCGACGATCGTGACAAAGCCGTCGGCGTCGACCGACACGATGTCGCCCGTGCGGTACCAGTCCGCACCGCCGTCGCTCGCCGGAACAAACACCGCGGCGGTCTCCTCCGGCTTCTTCCAGTACCCGCTGAACACCTGGGGGCCACGGACGATCAACTCGCCCTCCTCGCCGGCAGGCCGGTCGACGGTCGGGTTCTCCGGGTCAACAACCCGAATCTCGGTGCTGGGCAGCGGAAGACCCACGGTTCCCGCACGACGCGTGGGGCCCACGGGGTTGGCCATCAGCACGGGACTCGTCTCGGAGAGTCCGTAGCCCTCAACGAGGTAACCCCCGGTGCGGGCCTCCCACGGCTCGACCACGGCCGCGGAGAGGGGCATTGCCCCGGAGATGGCGATCTTGATGCCCTTGAGCGAGACCCCCTTCTCGTCCGCGGCCTTCGTGAGGCGCTCGTAGATAGGCGGCACCGCCGGCAGGAACGTCGGCGGGCGCTTCTTGATAACCGGCAGCACCAAGTCCGGGTCAAAGCGAGGGAACAGCACCAGGCGTGAGCCCATACTCATCGCGAAGGTGAGGCACAGCGTGAGGCCATACGCGTGGAACATGGGCAGGACCGCGTAGACAACGGCCGTTCCCCGACTGACCCCGGGAACCCACGACCGCGCCTGCGCCGCGTTGACGAGCAGGTTGAGGTGGGTGAGAGTTGCGCCCTTGGGGTACCCGGTTGTGCCCGAGGTGTACTGGATGAGCGCGACATCGTCGGAGTCGGGCCGGATGATGCGGCTGTCGATCCGGTCGGACTTCAGCAGCTCCTCCCAGGCGATCGTCCCGCGGACCGTTGTGGTGAGCGCTGCACGTGACTCGCGAGCCTTGGCGATCGGTAGACGCAGCAGGAAGCGCGTCGAGAAGGGCATGGAGCGGGTGATGTCGACGGAGATGATCGTCTCGACGGCAACGTCGGCGGGGAAGTCCTGGATCGACTCGACAACCTTGTCCCACGCGATGACGAAGCGTGCGCCGTGATCCTCGAACTGGTGACGCAGTTCCCGGGGCGTGTACAGCGGGTTGTGCTCAACCACAATCGCGCCGAGACGAAGGATCGCGTAGAAGGCGACGATGTGCTGCGGGCAGTTGGGCAGCACAATCGCGACCGGGTCCCCCTTCTGGACCCCGAGGAGCCGCAGACCCTCGGCGGCGCGATCGATCTGCTCGAGCATCCTCGTGTAGGTGGTCTCTGCGCCAAAAAACTCGAGCGCAACGTTCGGCCCGAACTCTGCTGCGGATGCGGCGACGAGGTCGTACAGCGACCCGGTGGGGAGCTCCTGCTCCGCGGGGACCCCCTCCGCGTAAGACGAGATCCAGGGGCGAGGGGGCGAGTAGGTCACTATGCGGCTCCATCAAACATGCTGGTCACGGACCCGTCGTCAAACACCTCGTGGATGGCGCGGGCGATGAGTGGCGCGATCGGGAGCACGGTGAGGCGATCCCACCGCTTCTCCTCCGGCACCGGGAGGGTGTCGGTGACGACCACCGAGTCGATGAACTCGCTCTGGAGAAGCTCTGTCGCGGGGTCGGAGAACACCGCGTGGGTGGCGGCCACAACAACCCCGGTGGCCCCGTTGGCCTTGAGTGCCTCGGCGGCCTTGACGATCGTGCGGCCGGTGTCGATGAGGTCATCAACGATGAGGCAAATGCGCCCCTCGACCTCGCCCACGATCTCGTGGACGGAGACCTGGTTAGGCACAAGCGGGTCGCGGCGCTTGTGGATGATCGCCAGCGGCGCACCGAGCTTGTCACTCCAGATGTCGGCAACCCGCACACGGCCCATGTCGGGGCTCACGACCGTGAGGGTGGCGGGGTCCAGCTGGCGCTGGAAGTGCTCCAGCAGCACGGGCATCGCAAAGAGGTGGTCGACGGGGCCATCAAAAAAGCCCTGGATCTGGGCGGCGTGGAGGTCAACACTCATAATGCGGTCGGCACCGGCGGCCTTGTACAGGTCCGCGACCAGACGGGCGCTGATCGGTTCACGACCGCGCCCCTTTTTGTCCTGACGGGCGTACGGGTAAAACGGCGAGACCACGGTGATGCGCTTCGCGGATGCTCGCTTGAGCGCGTCAACCATAATGAGCTGCTCCATCAACCACTCGTTGATGGGGTTCGTGTGGGACTGGATCACAAAGGCGTCGCAGCCGCGCACACTCTCGTCGTAGCGGGCGTAGATCTCGCCGTTGGCGAAGGTGCGGGCATCCGTGTGCACCAGGTCGGCGCCGAGCTCGTCGGCAATGTCGATGGCGAGCTGCGGGTGAGCTCGTCCCGTGACGATCACCAGCCTTTTTTCACCGGTGATCTTGATCTCGGACACTGTTCCCGCTCTCTGAAGTACGACGCCGTGAACCGATTCTATTCGCTGCTACTGCTCGCCGGATGCCTCGTCCGCCGCCTTTGCGGACTCGGTGCCCGCACGGTTCTCCTGCACCCACCCGGCCATGTTGCGCTGGGGTGCCACCGTGATCGCGAGCGCTCCCGGCGGAACGTCCTTGCGCACGACCGTGCCCGCGCCGGTCTTGGCGCCGTCGCCGACCGTGACCGGGGCCACAAACACGTTGTGAGAGCCGGAGTGCACGTGGGAACCGATGTGGGTGCGGTGTTTCTCGAGGTCGTCGTAGTTGGCGGTGATCGCCCCCGCCCCGATGTTCGTGTGCTCGCCAATCTCGGTGTCGCCGATGTAGCTCAGGTGCGGCACCTTGCTGCCCGCGCCGATCGTCGAGTTCTTCGTCTCCACGAACGTGCCGATCTTGCCGTCGGCACCCAAGTAGGTGCCCGGGCGGAGGTACGCGAAGGGACCAACGGACGCGCTGGCTCCGATCACGGCGAGCGTGGCATCCGTGCGCTTGACCGTGGCTCCGGCGCCCACCTCGGTGTCGACGAGGGTGGTGTCGGGGCCGATGATCGCGCCCGCCTGCACGAGTGTTGCGCCCTTGAGCTGGGTTCCCGGCAAAATCTCGACGTCCTCGGCGAGCGTCACGTCGGCGTCGATCCACGTGGTGGCCGGGTCCTGGATGGTGACACCCTCGAGCTGCCACTTGGTGACGATGAGCTGGTTCATCCGGCGGGCCGCCTCGGCGAGCTGCACACGATCGTTGACCCCCGCGACCATCCAGCCGTCAGTGACAGGCATTGCCGCAACCGGCGCGCCCGCCGCACGCAGCAGGCCGATCACGTCGGTGAGGTACTTCTCGTTCTGGGCGTTGTTCGTGGTCACCCGGGCGAGCTGCTCGCGCAGCGGTCCCACCCGGAACACGTAGGTTCCCGAGTTGACCTCCGTGATGGCCAGCTCGGCCTCCGAGGCATCCTTCTGCTCGACGATACGGTCGAGGGCGCCATCGCCGGCGCGGACGACGCGGCCGTAGCCGGTGGCATCGTCCATCATGGCGCTGAGCAGGGTGGCTGCGGCGGATGCGGCGCGGTGCGACTCGATGAGCGAGACGAGGGTGGGGGCATCCAGCAGGGGCACATCGCCGGAGACCACAACTACGTCGCCGGCGAAGTCGGCCGGGAGCGCGGCGAGCGCGAGCTCAACGGCACGACCCGTGCCCGGAATGTCGTCCTGGTCAACGATCACCGCGTGGGGCATCAGCTCAGTGACGGTGGCGACCACGGCCTCGCGCTCGTGGCGAACGACGGCAACCACGTAGCCCGGGGAGAGTTCCCCCGCCGTAGCCAGCACGTGGCCGATGAGGCTCCGGCCGGCGAGGGAGTGCAGGACCTTGGGGCGGGACGACTTCATGCGTGTGCCCTGCCCGGCGGCGAGGACAACAACGGCGAGGTTCTGGTCGGTCATGGCCCTATTCTGCCGTGCTCGTGTCTGCGCGGCCTCGACGCGCGCGGTCGACGATCTGCGACGCGGCGGGGAGCAGCGCGCGCTTCCACGGAACAACGCCCTCGATCTCGATCTGCAGCGAGAAGCTCAGCACGGTGCGGATGAGCACGATGATCGCAAGCACGACAGCGTCGGTGAGCGACGGCGTCGAGGTCACGGTGCGCACCAGGTCGGCGGCCACCAGGATCTCCAACCCCAACAGGATCGCCAGTCCAATCGAATCGCGCAGGGTCATAAACGCGGCGTGACCGTTGCGTGAGGTCACCCAGCGACGAACCCCGAGGATCACGGAGATGAGGAGCCCCAGGACCATCGCCATCACACCCGTGAACTCAAACGCGACCGCGACGGTGTCGAAGAACATGTGCATGGGATGCCTTCCCTCATTGCGTGGCGAACCTCGCTCGAACCGCTCCGCCTCCAGGACTCGAACCTGGACCTAACAGCTCCAAAGGCTGTCGTGCTGCCATTACACCAAGGCGGACCGCGCCCGTGGGCACCGATCAAGTCTGCCAGAACCGCGCGGGCGCGCGAGTGGGCAGGTTCGCGCGATAATTGACGGATGCCCACCAGCGACGAAGTCGACCGGATCGTAGAGGCATGGTCGCGCGAGCGCGCGGACCTCGACTTCTCGCCACTTCAGGTCCTGAGCCGCGTGGGGCGCCTCGCCCGGCACCTCGAGCGGGCCCGGCGAACGGCGTTCGCGGCATCCGATCTCGAACTGTGGGAGTTTGACGTGCTGTCCGCCCTGCGGCGCGCCGGCGCCCCGTACCAACTCTCACCGAAGTCACTGCTGCAGCAGACCCTCGTCTCCAGCGGAACCATGACCAACCGCATCGATCGCCTCGTGGATCGTGGGCTGGTCGAGCGGCGCACCGACCCGAACGACGGCCGCGGCATCCTCGTGGTGATGACCGAAAGTGGTCGCGAGCGGGTGGATGCCGCGATCAGCACCCTGCTGGCGGCCGAGTCGGAGCTGCTCGACCGCCTCAGCACTCCCGACCAGGAACGCCTGAGCGGACTGCTGCGCAAGCTGAGTCTCGACTTCGACGAGGCCTAGGAGCGATCCCGGCGCGCGCGGATCACGCGCAGCGCCATGTTCACGGGGAACAGCGCGAACCAGAAGTACATCGCGACCTGCCCCGAGACAAACAGCGCGATCGGAATCGACAGCCAGAACACCGCAGGGGTTGTCCACTGCGCGTTGCGCACGTACCGGTAGAGCTCGAGGTCGACCGAGGCATCCACCAGGCCCTTCGTGTACGCGTAACGCCAGAGCGCGTATTGCAGCACGCTGAGCAATCCCACCGTGAAGGCATAGAGAACCACCGCGGCCGGCTCCGGACTGTAGGCGCTCAGGAGGCTCGTGGGGAAGGGCACAAACGCCACGACGAACAGCAACACGAGGTCGAGCAACATGAGCTTGCCGTCGTGCGCGGTGATCACCCGGAACTTGCGGTGATGTGACATCCAGTTGATCGCGATGATCGTGAACGACAGGGCGTAGGCGAAAAACGCCGGCCACTCTTCCACCAGGACGTCCCACGCCGTACCCGACGAATCGGTGGGCACCTTGAGGTCGATCACCAGCAGGGTCATGGCGATCGCGAAGACGGCGTCGCTGAAGAACACCAGTCGATCGGTGTTGCTGCCGTCAACAAAGACCCGCCTGTATCGCGCCCGAACATCCTCCATGGGCACTCACACTAGCTAGATTGGTCGCGTGCCCGTAGCCGAGGATCTCATCGCCCCACCGCGCGAGCGCACGCTGAACCCGCTGCTCGACGGCATTGGCGCCAGCGCACGGGCCCACGAGCACCGGCTCCTGAGCGCGGCACGGCCCGCCCTGCCGTTTCTCAACTGGCTCGGGATGCTCGCGCGCCCGATCATGCGTGTGCCGGGTCTCGGCTGGATCACCGCCGACCCACTCACCGCTCGCGCGGTCCTCAACGACCCCGAGCACTTCACGCTGCTGAGCGAAGGTGGTGTTGGTCACCTCTGGGCCCAGATCCTGGGCGACTGGGTCTACGACCTTTTCGACGGGCCGGGGCACTACGACCTTCGAACTCGCAGTCGCGAGCTGTTCACTGAGCGCACCAGCGCGGGTTTTGTGGAACACGCGTGGGGCTCACGACTCGAGGATGCCCGCGCGCTGTTCGAGGCGGGTGAACCCCTCGATCTTGCCGATCTCAGCCGGATCCTCGTGGGAAAGATGGTGGTGGGTCTCCTGGGGCTGCCGGTCGACGAGTCCCGAGGGGATGCCGCGTACCGGGAGATCTTCGAGACCGGGGAGGAACTGGCATCCATCGCTCTCGGCACCACGGCCGACACGGTGCTGCCGCCGGAGAAAATCGCGACCGCGCGAGCTGTCGTCGAGCGGCTCACCGGGCATATCAACGGGGCGTTCGCGACGGCATCCGGCGACACGATCATCGGTCGCTGCCGCGACCTGGGGCTCTCGTTGACGGAGACCAAGGGTCTCTCGACGCTGCTCATGGTCGCCGGCACGGAGACGGCGGCATCCGCCATGGCGCGCACGGCCGCCCTGCTCTACGACACGGGCGAGCAGCACCGGCTGATCGACAACCCAACCTGGCGAGAGGGCGCCGTTCGCGAGGCGCTGCGGGTCACCTCACCCGCGCCCCTCATCGGGCGCTCGGTGCTCGCCGACCTGGAGCTGGGCGGGCGTACCCTCCGGGCGGGCGAGCGCATTATGGTGCTCACCTGGACGGCCAACAACCTCGCGGGCGAGTACCGCGTTGATCGCCCGTACATCCCACAGAACCGCCAGCTCTGGTTTGGAGCCGGCCGTCACCTGTGCCTCGGTGGGCCCCTCGCACGCGCCGAGCTCGACGCGATCATCGGGTTGCTGATGGGGGACGGGCGGCCGTTCCGTGTCGTGTCTCGCCGATACGGCCGCCGTGTCCTCATCCCCGCCTACGCGAGCCTCGTCGTCCAGAAGGCCTAGACCGCAGGCACCAGGCGGCGGGTGTGCGCGGCGGATGCCAGCTCGGCGAGAACGGACTCGGTGGTCTCCCAGTCGAGGCAGGCGTCGGTGACACTCTGTCCGTAGACGAGGCTCGAGCGCGTCTCCGACGTGAGATCCTGCCGCCCACCCACCAGGAAACTCTCCAGCATGATGCCGGCGATCTCATCCGACTCTGCCACCTGTGCGGCGAGCTCCCGCGCGACCTCGGCCTGGCGCACGTGCGACTTGCCGCTATTGGCGTGGCTCGCGTCGACCACCAGGCGTGGGGGCATCCCCGCTCGCTCGAGCAGGGCCGCCGCGGCGCGCACGTCCGCAGGCGAGTAGTTCGGTCCACCCCGTCCGCCGCGCAGCACAACGTGGGCGGCCCGGTTGCCACTGGTCGACACCACGGACGCCGCGCCCGTGTCATCCGCGCCAAAAAAGACGTGCCGTTGGGCGGCCACCGTGCAGCCATCGATCGCGATCTGCACGTCACCGTCGGTGGCGTTTTTGAAGCCCACGGGCATGGACAGGCCCGACGCGAGTTGACGGTGGATCTGGCTCTCGGTCGTGCGGGCGCCAATCGCGCCCCACGCGACCGCGTCGGCGATGTACTGGGGACTGACCGGCTCGAGGAACTCGCAGCCGATCGGCAGGCCGAGGTCAAGGATGGTCACGAGCAACTGGCGCGCCACCCGTAGGCCCCGGACGACGTCGTGTGACCCGTCGAGACCGGGATCGTTGATGAGACCCTTCCAGCCGCCGGTTGAGCGTGGCTTCTCGAAGTAGACCCGCATCACGAGGAGCAGGTCGTCGCGGTGACGCTCGGCCACCGCCGCGAGGCGAGTCGCGTAGTCGACGGCGGCGACGGGGTCGTGCACCGAGCACGGACCCACCACAACGAGGAGCCGATCATCCTCGCCGCGAAGCACCGCCTCGACGTCAGCGCGGGCCTCGGTGACAAGTCGCTCGTGGTCACTCGTCAGCGGGATCTCGGCGCGCAGGGCCTCGGGCGACGGCAGCGTCGTGAAGGACGTGACACGCAAGTCACGGGTGGTGTTCATGCGGGGGTTTCCATCTCCGGCGGCGACCCGTCCAGGCCACCGCCCGTTAAAGGCGAAAGGCAGACACTGATGTGTCTGCCTGTTGGCTCTGGAAGTCGCGGATGCGCTATCGGCGTTCGGCCCCTCCAGAGCCAACACGATACGCATACCAACGGATGTCCATGCCCAGACGGTATCGCGGGGCGCGGCGCGGGTCAAATCGGTCGTGGGTCGCGCGTGCCCTGCGTGCCGGGCGGTCTGCGTGCGCCGGGGTGTGTTTCTCGAAAACTAAGGAGATTGTGCGAGGAGCATCGCGATAGACCCGGAATCATGCGTATGTGGTACCCCACGGCAGCACAGATCGCGAGAATCTCCTTAGTTTTGGATTCCCACGAACGGTCACGTCAGTCGTGAGTCGGATGCTCGTGCTCGACGTGCGACGCCAGCTCGAGCTGGAACGTCGAGTGCTCGATCTGCACGGCGAAGTGTTGCGCGACGCAACCCTGGAGCTGGTCGAGCATTCGTGGCGCGTGCCCGTCGTAGAAACACTCGTCGTCCACAACAACGTGGGCGGTGAGCACGGGCAGCCCGGTCGCGATCTGGCTCACGTGCAGGTCGTGAACGGACTGCACGTGGGGCACCGTCAGGATGTGCTCGCGCACCGAATCGAGATCGAGGCCGGGTGGGGTGGACTCGAGCAGCACACTCGTGGTGTCGCGCAGGAGGATGAGCGCACGCGGAACAATCAGCAGACCAATC
Source organism: Rhodoglobus sp. (assembly GCA_965279605.1). GTDB lineage: Bacteria > Actinomycetota > Actinomycetes > Actinomycetales > Microbacteriaceae > Rhodoglobus. Next base: position 31,784 of record CBDIIE010000003.1, on the reverse strand, counting down.
AGGATCGCGGCGATCGCATCCGCCAGCTGGAACCCCGTGAAGGCGATCACGAGGGCCGCGATGATCACGGCGACCGACCCCAGTGCGTCGTTGAGCACCTCGAGGAACGCCGCCCGCATGTTGAGGTTGGCCGTGCGCCCCGACGCCAGAACCACGATGGATGCCACGTTGCCCAGCAACCCGATGATGCCGAAGATCACAAGCTCGCCGCCGACGATCTCGGGCGGCTCGAAGAATCGTCGGACCGCCTCGATCACCACGAAGATTCCGACCGCCAGCAGGATGGCGGCCTGGGCCGTCGCTCCGAGCACCTCGGCGCGACCCCATCCCCAGGTGCGTTTGGCCGTGGGGGGACGGGTGGCGAGGGTCGCGGCAACAAACGCGATCGCGAGGCCACCGGCATCCGTGAGCATGTGGGCGGCGTCCACGAGCAACGCAAGACTGCCCGTGATGATCGCGCCGACCACCTCGGCGACCAGGACAACCGCGGTGATGGCAAACGCGACCGCGATCCGGCCGCGCCCCGAGGAGGCGGCACCGTGGTCGTGGTCGTGGCTCATGAGCGTGCCTTCTGGACCGCTGCGACGTGGTGGTGGTCCTCGTCGGCCTCGAGGATCATGCCGATGGGTGTCGCGCACGTATCGCCGCGCCACGCTTCAGTGCCCTCTCGGACCGCGAAGATCGCGATAATGAGGGCCGCAACGGCATCCGCCCACCACAGTCCCCAGAGCGAGTTAAGCAGGAGTCCTCCGAGCACGGCGACGCTCAGTGCCGCACAGATGAGCGTCTGCCGGGAGTCAGCGATCGCGGTGCTGGAGCCCAGCTCGCGACCGGCGCGCAACTCGGCAATCGAGAGCAGCGGCATGATCACCACGCTCACGGCGGTAAGCACAATCCCCACGGTGCTGTGTTCTGGCCGAAACACTCCGGCGAGAGACAGTACTGCCCCCACGGTCACGGAACCCGCGAGCAGGTAGAAGGACACCGCGATAACTCGCAGTGTGGGGGCCTCCCAGCGTTCAGGGTCGCGGCGGGTGAACTGCCACGCAATAGCGGCAGCACTCAGGACTTCAATGACCGAGTCGAACCCAAAGGCCACGAGCGCAGCGGACGATGCGACCAGCCCCGAGGTCACGGCGATGACCGCCTCGATAACGTTGTAGGCGATCGTGGCAGTAACGATCCAGCGGATGCGACGTCGGAGCACACCGTGCCGAGCCTCGGTTAGAGTATCGGCCATCAGCAGCACTCGGGCTCGTGGGTTGCTGCGCCCTCGTCAACGTGAAGCACCACGGCGACGAGGTCACCAAGTGCTCGTGCGATGAGCGGGTCTGATATCTCGTACCGCGACTGGCGCCCCTCAGGCTCCACAACGACGATGCCACAGTCCCGGAGGCACGCAAGGTGGTTTGAGACATTCTGACGAGTCAGGTCCAGATCGTCGGCAAGCGTCGCGGGATAGGTTGCGCCGTCAAGTAGCCGAAGAAGGATCCGTGATCGCGTCGGGTCTGCCATTGCACGCCCGAGTCGATGCATGACGTCGAGCTGGGAGGCGACACTAATCACTCTGCCATAGTACAGCGATTGCTGTACTGTCACCAGTCTTCCGCACCCACGAGTGTCGTGGGGCCCGGACGATAGCCCAACTTCTGCCGCGCGGCCGAGAGGTCGAGCGTGCGCTCGAGCCCGAGCTGGCTGACGGCGTACCTCGTGAGACGCGGGCGAGACCCGCGGGCCCGGGCGAGAGCCTCGAGCCCACCCGCCGCCGCGAAGGCGACCCGATACGGGATGCTCGTCAGCTCAACATCCGCCCGGCCCCGCCGCGCGAGGAACTCGGCGAGCACGGCGGACAAGAGCACCTCGGTGTCGTCCCCGACGTTGTAGGTGCCGGCCGGCCCCGTGAGCGAGAGCTCGACGGCCTGCACGAGGTTGCCGATGTGGGTCAGGGTGTGGCGAACCCGCGCGCCGTTCGGAAGAACCAGTCGGCGCCCGCGGATGCCCTCGAGGATGCGGGGCAGCAGCGTCGTGTCGCCGGGACCGTACACCGCGTGGGGCCGGAGGATCACGGCGTCGGCCGGCAGCTCGAGCTCGGCCGCCGCCTTGGACTCCGAGTAGGTGCTGAGATACCGGGTGGGGGCTGGAGCGTCCTCGCCGACCCGAACGTTCGGCACGAAGGCGTTATACACACTCGATGTCGAGATGTGCACGATGCGTGCGCCCGGGAAGCTCGCCACCACGGTTCGGGTGCCGATCTGGTTGGCGAGCATCGCATCCGCCGCGCTCGCCCAATCGTCGGCGAGTGCCGCGGAGTGAACCACCGCGTCGAACTCGCCTCGGCGCGGGCCGGATGCCAGATCCCACTGCTCGTAGTGGCCACCACCCCAGCCGTGCGGTCGACGGCCAAACCCCACAACATCGTGGCCCCGCTCCACCAGCGCGGATGCGACAGCACCACCCACGAACCCACTGGCGCCCGTGACCGCGACCCTCATCGCAGGAGCTCCACGAGGGCCTCTCGGTCGAGCTTGGAGCTGCGACCGGACGTCGGCAGCTCAGCCACCTCGACCACCCGATCGGGCAGAACAGCCGCGTCGATGAGCCCCGGGAGCGCGGCGGTGACCGCCTCGACCGTGGTGCCGTCCAACACGAGGGCCAGCACCAGCTCGTCGTCGCCGATCTCGTTGGGGATGCCCACAAGCGCCGCCGCCCGGACCCCCGGCAGCCCGGCAATCACCGGCTCGTACAACCCCGGGTACACGTTGGTTGTGCCACGGATAAACATGTCCTTGCTGCGCCCCGCGAGCACCAGCAGGTCACCCTCGAGGCGCGCGAGGTCACCCGTGTGCAGTTCGTGGAGCTCTTCGCCGAGGTAGTTCGCGAGTCCGGGGCCCGCGACCACCAGTTCGCCGCCCTCCACGCGCGCCCTGATCGAGGGCATCACCCGGCCCACCAGGTCACCCGAGCCCGTGTAGGCAAGTTTCTCGTCGCCATCCGCAATCGCCACCGGCAGAATTTCGGTCATGCCGTAGACCGCACGGATGCTCGTATGAGGGAAGCGCGACCGAACCCGCTCCAGGAGCGGACGCAGAACGGGCGCGCCGCCGATCACGAGCGCGCGCAGCCGGGGGGTGCGGTGGGGGTGAGCGTCGAGCATCCGCAGCAGGGCGTCGAGCGCGGCGGGCACGGCAAAGACCACGTCGGCGCGCGGCAACAGCGGAAGGTAGCGCTCCGGGCTCGCCCCGGGGTCGAGACCGGGCGGCGGGAGCTCCCAGTGTGCGCCCGCGATCAGCGCGGGGATGCCCACCATCAGCTGGTCGGTGAGGACCCGTTCCCCCGCGACAAACCCCACGGCCGTCGCGAAGTCATCGAGACCCGTGCCGAGCGACTCGCGAGAGTGGACAACCGCCTTGGGCTTGTCGGTGGTGCCCGAGGTGAAGATGATCAGGGCCTCGTCGGATGTCGCCGCGGGGGTGTGTGGTCGGGGCGGGTCTCGATACGCGGCTGCGCCGCTACTCGACCAACGGGAGTGAGCTGCGCCGCTAGTCGACTGGCGAGGGCGGGCTGCGCCGCGCAGGAGCCTGCGCAGTGGCGTCGCCCCACGGGGAACCCCCGGCAGCCACGGTCCGGAGTACAGGTGCCGGGCATCCGGCACGACCGAGCCGTAGTCCGGCAGCTCGATGCCCCGGCGACGGGCGAGGCCCCGCAGGGGGCCACTCGAGGCGGCGTAGAGCAGGGACTCGGCCGCAACCCATCGGGGGGCCGCGAGCGCCGAGCGCGCACGAAAGAGCTGCTCGCCCGCGCCCGGGTCTGCGAACACCACCGTGCCACCCGCCGCGATGATGCCCAGCGCCAACGTGATGCCGTCGATGCCGGGGCGCACCGAGAACAACACGCGATCTCCCGGGAGGAGGCCGTGCTCCGTGAGGGAGGACGCCACGCCGAGGACACGGTCGCGCAGCTCACCGAACCGGAGTGTTGTCCTCCGCAACGTCAGTGCGGGGGCGTCGGGCGTGCGCTCACAGGAGTCGAGGAGGGCGGCGAGAATGTCGGTCACGTCGCCACCACGAGCGACGCGTACGACGGAATAAGCACACCCCGCGCCGCCCGCCGCGACACAATCCGCACCGGGCCCGCGTCGAGAATGGCACCCAGGGTCGCGCGGGTCTGGGCCATCGCGAGAGGCGCACCCAAACAGAAGTGCGTGCCCGCGCCGAACCACAACTGCTTCAGCGACGCGGCCGGGTGACCCACCGGGTCAAACGGACCCGCGGCGGCATTCGCCAGAAACGTCGCGAGGATGACCCGCTCCCCCGGCCGCACAACAATCGACCCGATCGCCGTCTCCCCCACAACACTGCGCAACATCACGGGCGACGGGGTGGTGACCCTCAGGCCCTCCGCGATGGCCGGCTCGGTGAGGCTCTCGTCGTCGGCGAGCCGAGGCATCCATCCCGAGTCGACAAGGAGCGCAATCAGCCGGGGGATGTACGAGACGAGTGTCTCGGTGCCCGTGAGCACAAAGGCACCCACGGCACCCATGGCCTCGTCCTCACCGAGCCCAAGCGCGCGCATCCGGCCGGGAACCGTCGCTTCGTCGCCCTCGCGCCAGGCGGCACGCGCGTGCGTCGTGAGATCCGCGAGGATGCCCCGGGCCGCGGCGGCCTGCGCCGCCGTCAACCGCGGACGCGACAACCGCACGAACCGGGTAATCGAGGAGACCCGCTCGAACAGCGCGTCGTCTACCTCGCTGGTGGGGAGCCCCACGAGCTGGCTGATCATGATGCTCGCGTTGCGTTTGGCCTCGGCCACGAGGTCAACCGCCTCCCCCGCCCGCAAGCGCTCGGTCAACCGCCTCGAAGGCAACGATGCCGCAACCAGCGGGTCGACATAGGCGGGAGCGAACAACGGCCCGAGCTTGCGACGCAGGGCGAGATGGTCGGCGCCCTCCATGTTGAGGAGCACGGCGGGTCCCAGGACCGGTGTCCACAGGTCGCTCGGTGCGCCCGGCCCGGTCTTCGAGAAGTGCTGCGTGTCCATCAGCACCCCACGCAGAAGGGTGGCATCTCGCACCACTACACCCAGGCGCGGCACCCGCTGGACGGGCCGACGCGACATCCGCAGGGCCGGGAATGCGACCGGATGCGCGGCCCGCATTACCCGCTCCTCCCAGCGCCCGGCCGGTTCGTCGCTCACCGGATGTCCACGTGCTCGGGCCGGTAGGCGTGATCCTTGTACCAGAGCAGCGTGTTCTTGAGCCCCCACGCGTTCACCCGGCGGGATGACCCGTAGACCACAACGTCGCGCCGACGCGCGTACCGATCGGTGATGCGCCGTACCGCGTTCACGAGCGCACGATCCTCGTGCAGGTCCTCGATCGCGGTGCGCGGGAAGCCGCCGGAGGCCTCGTACAGTTCGGCGGTGATGCCCACGTTGCAGCCCGCAGCCATCATGTAGGGGCCGAGGTACTCCGGGCCACGATTGCCCGCACGCACTCGGCCAAACGCTTCAGCCAGGTGCACGGCACCCCGCAGCAGGGCGCGAGTCGCCCACGACAGCCCCTCGTCGGTGCGTGGCACGAGCTCACCACCCACGAGGCGCAGGCCCCGAGTCGTCAGGGACTGGCGGATGGCCGCAGTCCAGTCCGCGCGGGGGATGCAGTCGGCGTCGGTGCGCGCGAGCAACGTCGCCCCCGACGCGATCGCCGCGCGCATGCCAGTGTCGGCCGCGGCACCCGTGCCCTTCTGCGGCTCTGGCACGATGTGCCACACGAGTCCCCGCTCCGCAGCGAAATCCCGGATGACCTGCGCCGAGTCATCCGTCGACCCGTTGTCGACAAAAAACGCCTCAAAGTCGCCGTCGTTTTGGCTGGCGAGCGCCTCAAGGGTGGGGCGGATGCCCGCCGATTCGTTGAACACCGGAACGACGACTGCCAGACGCTGTGATCGATCCATGGTCCGTCACAAAATAGCAGACGCGGCACCCGAGGCCATGGGCTCGTGGTGCCGCGTCTGTGCTGAGAATTAAGCGGCGGAGCGGCGGCGGCCGAACACCACGAGGGCGCCCGCCGCGAGCAGGGCCGCGGCGATGCCAGCGGCAGGAGCTACCGGGAATCCGGTGGCTGCGAGCTGCGGCTCGGGAGCCGGAGGAACGGGGAACACGGCGGTCTGGCCGACCGTGATGGCTTTCTCCGCGATGTCCGGGTCTCCCAGTTCGGTTGCCTCGACACCAACTTCCGCGGGTGCGTCGGTGCGAGCCACACCCACCTCGCCGCTGTAGGTGAACCAGAGCACACCAGTCGAGTCGAAGTCACCCTCGACGAACCAGCCACCTCCGATGCTGTCCGACACACTCGTCAGGGCCACCGACTCCCCGACGGTGCCCGCAACAAGATTCACGGGCGAGTAGGCGGGGATACCGTCGTCGAAGTCGGCGAGTGCGTAGGTGATGCCCGTGACTGGGTTCGTGGCGAGCCCCTCAAAAATCCGGCCGTCATCAGGCAGGTCCACGTCAACCAGGAGGGTGACGGCTCCGGTTGCCGGGTCGATCGATGCGATCCACTCGGACGAGCTGTCTCCGTCGCCCGCGATGTCGATGTACGCGAGGAAAAGCCCCTCGTTGGTCGTGTCGAGTGCAGTGACATCGACGATCTCACCGGCAGCGCTCGACAGGGGCACGGCCGAGAGAACCTCGCCCGTGGTGATGTCCCAGGTGAAGAACGCGTACACGTCGTCGTCCTCCGTCTCGGCGCCGAGGATAACGCCCGTCGCGTATCCGAGACCGTTCACGACCTCGACCGAGTAGAAGTCGTAAAGGTCAGACGGCGAGCCAAGAGCGGTCGCCGAGGCATCCGTCTTGCTCAGCTGGACGAACCCCGAACCGCCATCGCCCTCGCCGTCGCCTTCGCTATAGCTGGCCGAATACAGGCCGTCGGGCTCGCCCACTGCGGAGGCGGCAAACGCGGAGCCTCCGAGACAGAAAGCGGCAACCAGAGTGGTAGCGAGAACAAAACGGGCGGTAATGCGGTGTTCGGGCATCGCAGGGCCTTTCCAAGGATTCTCAGGAGAATATCAGCAAACCGCCCTCGATCAGAGCCTCAGAATCATCAAGCCCAGACTGATCCCGCCCGCGAGCCCAATCAGAAGTACCCTGCTGCCGGGCGCAACCATGCCGGAATCGCGGGCGCGCACCACTTGCAGGGGCAACGTGACGGAAGCGAGATTGCCGTGATCGGCGATCGTGATGACCGACTTGTTTGCCGCGACACCCAGGCGCTCGAAGATCGGCGGAAGGTAGGGCAAGGCCACCTGGTGAATGGCGACGAGGTCAAAGTCATCCCACGTCAGCTCGTTGCGCTCCAGCAGGTCGAGCACAGGGCCGGGACCCAGCTCGAGGAACGCACGCTGAAGACCCGCCCCGTCCATGTCGAAGTAGGAGTGCTCCACGCTGCGGGGGTTCATTGACCCGCCGGTCGGCAGAGTCCCGATGTCCCAGTGCCGAGACACCGCCATAAAGCTCGAATCGAGGATGCCCGTGCCCGGGTCATCCGTCCCCTCGAGGATGACCGCCGCTCCCCCGTCGCTCATCGTGTACCCGGGGAAGGACCGGATGAACTGATCGTGATCGGCGAGCGACCACCGCACCGCGTGGGACGGCTGCTCTCCGCTCGCGATGAGCACCCGGCGGTACTGGCCGGAGGTAATGAGGGCATCCGCGACCTGCATGGCATTAATGACCGAGTTGCAGGCGTTTTTGATATCCATCACCGGGCACTCAAACCCGAGCTTCGCGGCGACGATGTGACTCGTTGCTGGCTCGATGAGGTCCTGGCTCGCACTCGCGAAGATCACGAGGTCGGGTGCGCCCGGCGACTCGGCAAGAGCCTCGCGCGCGGCGGCCACCGCGAGATCGGAGGTCTGCCACCCCTCGGCGCGCACGTGCACGCGCTCGACGCCGGTCATCCGGCCAATCAGACCGGTCGCGAGTTTCAGCTCGGGGTTCGCGGCGCGGAGGTCCATCTCCGTCTGCGCCGTCGTGCGTGTGGTCTCCGGGAGGTAGACGCCGAGGCCGGCAAGACGAGTGGACGCGGAAGGCACTGTGTGAGCCTAGCGGCGCACTACGCCAGCAGCTCCTCGAGTTCGAGCCAGCGTGTCTCCGACGCCTCAAGCTGGGTCTGGAGGGCCGAGAGTTCGGCGGCGAGCACACCAAGACCCGTGTAGTCGGATTGGTCGTGTGCGGCCATCCGCTCGTGCACCTCCGCGATCTGGCCGGTGAGCTTCTCGATCTTGCGACCGGCCGCGGCATGCTCCTTCTGGGCGTTGCGCAGCTCGGCACCCCCGAGCTTGGGCGTTGTTGCCGGTGCGGGTTGTGCGGTGGCCTTGGGGGTACTCGACCGGCCGGCGCGGAGCTCCAGGTACTGGTCAACACCCCGCGGCAGGTGGCGCAGGCCGCCGTTGATCACCGCGTACTGCTGGTCGGTGACTCGCTCGACAAGATACCGGTCGTGGCTGACGACGATGAGCGTGCCGGGGAACGAGTCGAGGAGATCCTCGATGGCGGCGAGCATGTCGGTATCGAGATCGTTGGTCGGCTCGTCGAGGATGAGCACGTTCGGCTCGCTCAGCAGGATGAGCAGCAGCTGCAGCCGGCGCTTCTGGCCACCCGACAGATCCTTGACCGGGGTCGCGAGCTGAGCGCTCGAGAAACCCACCCGCTCCAGAAGCTGGCCCGGTGTCATCTCCTTGCCCCCGGCAACATAGGTGCTGCGCTGGCGGCCAATCACGTCACTGACCCGGTCGTTCCAGATGTCCTCGAGCTCGAAGAGTTGCTGCGTGAGGGTCGCGACCTTGATCGTCTTGCCCCGCTTGACCCGCCCGCTGGTGGGCTGCAGTGTGCCGCTGATCAGGCTCAGCAGCGTGGACTTGCCGGCGCCATTCACCCCGAGGATGCCCGTGCGCTCGCCCGGAGCGATACGCCAGGTCACGTCCTTCAGCACACTCTTCTCGCCAAACGACACGCTCACGTTCTCGAGGTCAACCACGTCCTTGCCGAGGCGCTGCATGGCCATGCTCGCGAGGCTCACACTGTCGCGGACCGGAGGCTCGTTGGCAATCAGTTCGTTTGCCGCGTCGATGCGGAACTTGGGCTTCGCGGTACGCGCAGGGGCGCCGCGGCGCAGCCAGGCCAGCTCCTTCTTCATGAGGTTCTGACGCTTCGCCTCGGTGACCGACGCCATCCGGTCGCGCTCCACTCGCTGCAGGATGTACGCGGCATAGCCGCCCTCGAACGGCTCGATGAGCCGGTCGTGCACCTCCCACGTTGCCGTGCAGATCTCATCGAGGAACCACCGGTCGTGGGTGACAACCACCAAACCACCCGCGTTGGCCGCCCACCGCTTCTTGAGGTGAGCGGCAAGCCACGCGATGCCCTCGACGTCGAGGTGGTTCGTGGGCTCATCCAGGAAAATCACGTCGTGGTCGCCAATCAGCACGGCCGCGAGCGCCACCCGGCGTCGCTGGCCACCCGACAGGTCGTCGACCATGGCCTCCCACGGGATTCCCTCCAGCAGCCCCGCAATCACGTCACGCACCTGCGGGTCACCCGCCCACACGTGCTCGTCGATATCCCCGATCACCGTCTGGTGTACCGTCAGGCCGCTGGCCAGCTCGTCCGCCTGGTCGAGCATTGCGAGGGTCACTCCCCCACGCCTGGTCACCCGCCCGGCATCCGGTTCGAGCTTGCCTGCGAGCATCCGCAGAAGGGTGGTCTTGCCGTCACCGTTGCGACCAACGATCCCAATGCGGTCGCCCTCGTCGAGCCCAATCGTGACTCGATCAAAGATGACGCGGGTGGGATATTCGAGGTGCAGCGCTTCGGCGCCGAGGAGATGTGCCACTCGCCCCAGCCTACGCGGCCCTATCTCCACCGAGTGTGACGTTGCCGAGGGTGCATCCCCGGCCCACCCACCAGAACGTCACACTCGCGTACCTGCGGCGGCAAGCGCACGACGAATGCGCTCGATGATCGAACGAGGGTCGCGAAGCTGCTGATTAGTGATCTGGATGACCGTCCACCCCGCATCTCGAAATCGCTCGATCCGCATCACGTCGTCCTCGAAGGTGTCCCACTGGGCGTGAACCGCACCCTGGTACTCGATCGCGATTCGCTCTCTGACGTACGCCAAATCCGGAGTACCCACCCAATATCCGTCACTGTCGATCACGGTGTGCCCAACTACGGGCTCCGGCAGACCAGCAGCGACGATCAGGAGCCGCACGGCAGTTTCTCGCGGGGAGTCGGTGCCTGGACGAATCAGCGCGAGCGCGGCCCGGGCCGACGCCACACCACGGAAGCCGCGCGAGGCCTCGATGAGTGAAGCCACTTCCGCGATCTCCGCCATCGGTCGCTTGCGTCGGACCAGGCAATCGCCGGCCACAACAAGTTCGTCGATAGTCAGGTCTGGCGCGAGTTGCAGCCAGGCGACGATGGGCGCAATCACGGGCATCCCGTCAAGCCACAGTGGCGCCAGAGTGGTGAGTCGATGGGTACTAATGCCCCGGCGACGGGGTTGGCCGCCTGACACCGAGACATGGAGATCGGTCTCGCGCGCCATGCGTTCCGGCACGACGATCCCGTAGAGCTGGGCCGCGGTCGCATGGGAGAACACAAAGTCTGCGGCGGCGATCGACTGGTACTCCCGGCAGCGTGCACGGATCCGCGCCGTTCGGGCAGCAAACGAGTCTGCGGTGGGAACCTCACTCCGAATGGTTCGAGCGCCCCGGAACGTCCGCTCGAGGTCCGAGGCGCGCAAGCGGCTCTCGCTCACCCCCTGCGCTCGCGCGGCACGCACCGAGAACACGTCGCCCAGGTCCTCAGGCAACTCCGATCGCGCACTCACGCGGCGAGTATCCCGTAGCTCGCCGCCGACTCGTTGACCCCATCCACACCCGCCAACCAACGGGATCGAGTGTGACGTTTCGGCGGGTGTCGCGTCGATCACACCCGCACGAACGTCACACTCGGCGAGGGGTGCGGCAGGAGCGAGGCGCGCTACGTGAGCCAGTCGGGACGCGGGGGCAGGTCGGGGAAGGCGCGGAAGATGGCGCCCGAGGTGGGAGCGATGACCGCCCACGCCGTATGGAAGACGAGCCGAGCATCCGTGATGAAGGACTGGCGCTTCAGGTACCACATCTCCAGCTCGCCCTTGTAGGGAGCGATCTCGTTCTCGTAAAACGCCCGCGGGTCGATGCCCGGCTGGGAGAGCAGCCGCTCCTCGTCACGGAACACGATCGAACCGATGCCGGTGATGCCGGGCCGCACGCTGTAGATCGCCTCGCGAACGTGGTCTGGGTAGATGTCGTAGTCGATCTGCATCTGCGGGCGTGGCCCAACAAAACTCATGTCGCCGGTGAGCACGTTGATCAGCTGCGGCAGCTCGTTCACCTTCGTCGCACGCAGGTACTTGCCCACGGGAGTCACACGCGGGTCGCCCCGGACGGTCAGCGACCCGGTGCCCATGTTGGGGCTGTTCTTGAGCATCGTCGCAAACTTCAGGATGCCAAACGTGCCGTTCTTGTACCCGATGCGGTTCTGCCGGTAGAAGATCTCACCCTCGCCCGTGAGCCGTAGCGCGATCACCACCGGCAGGAGGATGGGCGTGAGCACGATCAGGATCAGCAGCGAGCAGACGATGTCGAGGAATCTCTTGATGGCGCGGTACATGCTCACATCTTCTGGTCGAGGCTCTTGCCGGTCTCCACGTGGTGGAAACTGGGCACCAGCCGCGTGAGTTCGGTGACGATCGCGTCCTTCGGAAGGTCGGGCTGGGCAAAAAGTTCCCTCAGCGAGGAGCCGAGTGCTCGGATGCCCGGCACGTCGTATGTCGCCTGCCCGTGCACCACGCCCAGCGCCGAAAAGCGCTCGAGGTCGACGTCCTCGTCCTCGGTGTGGAACTCCTCGAAGGACTTCTCACCGGAGGTGTCCGACTCGAAGTAGTACACCGGCCACGTGGGGTCGTCGGGGTGGCGGGCCGCGGCCTTGGCGCGGGCCTCGTCCTCGCTGGAGCAGTGGTCGGGGGTGTATCCGAGCTCGGCGAGCAGGGCATCCGCAATGCTCGAGAAGGTGAGCATCGTGGGCGACTCCAACCGCGGGAACAGGATGTCGCCGGGGCTCCCCAGGATGCACGCCGCCAGGCACAACTGGCCACTCTCCGCGGGCGAGACGAAGTAGCGTCGCACGTCCGAGGGGGACGACAACGGCTGGCCCTTGGCGATGCGCTCGAGGAACCCGGCCGGGAGGCTTCCGTTGGAGAAGGCGACGTTGGCGAATCGGGCGGTCGTTGCGGGCAGCTCACTCGCGTAGGCGAGCACGGCCTCCTCCATCAGCTTCTTCGAGGCTCCCATCACGTTCGCGGGGTTGGCCGCCTTGTCGGTGGACACGCAGAAGAAGTGGCGGGGCGGGGCGTCCAGCAGCAGTTCAAGGAGCCGCGCGGTTGAGAGCACGTTGTTCTCGACCATCGCCTCGATCGAGTAGCGGTCCTTTTCGCTGCGCACGTGCTTGTGGGCGGCGAAGTGGGCGACGATGTCGAAGGGGCCCTCGTGGCGCAGCATCCGCTCGAAGACGGCGTCGCCGAAGCTGATCGGGTACGTGAGGTAGTCGGCCGGCACGTACTGCCCGTGGGTGGAACGCAGGTCGCGGGTGAGCTCGGTGAGCCCGTTCTCGCTGAGGTCGACGACGACAAGGCGCGCCGGGCGATAGGGCAACAACGCACGAATAAACGAGGAGCCGATGGTGCCGGCGCCCCCAATGACCAGCACGGATGCTCCCTCGATGGCCGCACGCAGCTCGGCGTCGTGGGCGGCCAAGTCGGCGGCGAACATACTCTCGCTGCGCCCGGTCACGTGGCGGGCGATAAAGGCGTCGAGATCAAACCGCGCCGTCATGCTGTCGCCTCGACGGCGGCGCGGATGGCGGTGATGACCTCGTCGATCTGCTCGTCCGTCAGCCCGTTGTACAGGGGCAGGGTGATCTCGTTCGCGTAGAGCGCGTAGGTGGTGGGGTAGTCGGCGATGTCGTAGCCCCGAGTGCGGAACAGGGTGAGCATGGCCATGGGGATGTAGTGCACGTTGACGCCGACACCGGCCGCCGACACGTGCGCGATGATCGCATCCCGCCGACCCTCGTCGGCACCCTCGACCCGCAGCATAAAGAGGTGGCAGCTCGACTCGCGCTCGTCATCCCGATAGTTCGGGAGGATCGCCCAGTCGTCCTGGGCAAACGCGGCCTGGTAGCGCTCGAACATGCGCTTGCGGTCGGGCAGCAGTTCGCCCGGGTACTTGCGCATCTGGGCGAGGCCAATCGCCGCGTTGATGTCGGGCATGTTGACCTTGAGCCCCTGGTCAACGATGTCGTAGCGCCACGAGCCGGTCTGGTTCTTCTCGAACGCGCTTTTGTTTTGCCCGTTGAGCGAGAACGCCCGCAGGAACACGTATTCCGCGTCATTGTCGAAGGGCGCGGGCAGGTTGAGGCAGATGGCTCCACCCTCGCCCGTGGTCACGTTCTTGACCGAGTGGAGCGAGAAGACCGTGGCATCCGCCCACTGGCCGTTGGGCCGGCCATGGTAGGTCGAGCCGATCGAGTGCGCGGCATCCGAGACCACGAGGATGCGACCGAGCTTCTCCTGGCGCTCGCCCGCTGGCACAAACAGGGCACGCACATCCGGTGCGTCCAGCACGGCGTGGATGGCGTCGTAGTCGGCCGGCCACCCGCCCACGTCAACGGGGATCACGGCCTTGGTGCGCGGGGTGATCGCCGCACGAAGCTGATCCGGATCGAGGCTGAAGTCGTCACGCACGTCAACCATCACGACGGTGGCACCAATGTTCATGGCGCACAGCGCGGTCGCCGAGTAGGTGTACGCGGGGATGATGACCTCGTCGCCGGGACCAATGCCAAACCAGCGCAGCATCAGCATCGCGCCGGAGGTCCACGAGTTCACACACAAGACCGGGGTGCCGGAGAGCTTCGAAATCTCCGCCTCGAGCAGGCGCACCTTGGGGCCGGTGGTCAGCCATCCCGTGTTGGTCAGGCAGTCGTTGACCTCGGCGATAACGTCATCGTCGATGAGCGGCAGCGAGAACGGGATGGGCACGGAAATCAAACCTAGCGCGTCAGTCTGAGACGATGCGGGCGCCGTGGACGGGACCGGTCGCCCGCACGACCGTCTGCCGCGCGGCGCTGAGTGCCACCTGCAGCTCGAGAGCGGAATCGAGATCGGCCGCGAGGAACGCGACCGTGGGGCCGGAACCGGAGACGATGCCCGCAAGGGCGCCGTTCTCCTCGCCCAGCTCAAGCACCTCCGCAAGCGACGGTTCGAGGTGGATGGCCGGCGCCTGAAGGTCGTTGTAGAGGCACTCGGCGAGCATGTGGGGGTCGCCCGCGCGGAGGGCCTGCAGCACGTTGGCGTCGACCGAGGGGGCGACGGGCGCGGGAAAGATGTCCTGTGCGTGACGATCGCGGTGCATGTCGAGCTCGTGGTACACGGCGGGCGTCGACAGCCCAAAGTCGGCGAGCGCGAGCACCCACTGGAACTGGCCCTTCGCGAGCGCGGGGCTGAGTTGGTCACCACGACCGGTGCCGATGGCGGTTCCCCCGGTGAAGGCGAACGGCACGTCGGCGCCGAGCTCCGCGGCCAGAGCGAGCATGTCCTCGCGGGGCAACGCCGTGCCCCAGAGCGCGTCACAGGCCAGAAGGGTCGCCGCGGCATCCGCGGAACCGCCGCCCATCCCACCCGTCACGGGCACGTGCTTGTCAATCTCGAGGCGCACACCGCCGCGATAGCCGGTGCGGCGGGCAAGAAGCCGGGCCGCCTTGATGGCGATGTTGGAGCCATCCGTCGGAACACGCGAGAGCTCGACAGTTCCCGTCACCGAGACGGAGAAGTCGTCGGCCGGAAACGCACGAACGTCCTCGTAGAGCGAGACCGCCTGGTAGGCGATCGCAACATCGTGGTAGCCGTCCTCGAGGAGGGCACCCACCTTGAGGAACACGTTGATCTTGCCCGGCGCCCGAGTGTGGATCATGCTCGAAGTGGCCGTCGCGGTCATGCGTTAAACCTAGTCGAGGGTCACGTGGCGCGGACCACGCGCAGGTAGTCCGCCACCGTCAACTCCTCGCCACGCGCGGTAGGCGCGAGCCCGGCCGCCTCGAGGCGAGCGGATGCCGCGGCCGAGCCGCCGAGAACCCCGGCGAGTGCCTGCCGCAGCATCTTCCGCCGCTGCTGGAAAGCCGCATCCACCAGTTCGAACGTCGCGAGGCGCTCGGCCTCGGTGCCCGGCTGCTCGTGTCGCTCGAAGCGAACGAGAATCGAGTCGACGTTGGGAACGGGCCAGAACACCTGGCGGCTCACCTTGCCCGCCGTCGTGAAGGAGCCGTACCACGCCGCCTTGACACTCGGCGAGCCGTAGACCTTGGAGCCGGGGCCTGCGGCCACGCGCTCCCCCACCTCGGCCTGCACCATCACGAGGCCACGTTCGATGGTCGGGAAGCGCTCGAGAAAGTGCAGCAACACGGGCACGGAGACGTTGTAGGGCAGGTTGGCCACAAAAACGCTCGGGTCGTCGGGGAGGGACTCGATGCGCAGCGCGTCCTCCGTGATCACAGTGAGTCGGGCATCCGGGGCCAGCTCGGCGACCGTGATGGGGAGCTGGGCGGCGAGCCGCTCGTCGATCTCGACGGCGACGACGGATGCCCCGACCTCCAGCAGCGCGAGGGTCAACGACCCCAGCCCGGGGCCCACCTCCACGACGGTCTCGCCCGCCGCCACGGAGGCCGCCTTGACGATGCGGCGCACCGTGTTGGCGTCGATCACAAAGTTCTGACCGAGTTTTTTGGTCGGCTGGATGTCGAGGAGGGCCGCGAGGTCGCGGATCTCGGCGGGGCCGAGGAGGCTCACGCGGGCCGATCCATGGACTCGACGATGTCGGGCAGGTCCTCGTCCCAGAATCCGTAGACCTCCTCGGTGTTCGAGGAGACCTGCGCGGCGAGCATGTGCACGTCCGTCTCCAGGTGCGCGGCCATTGCGCGCAACGTGGTGGGGATGAGGTACGGCGAGTTGGGGCGACCCCGGTACGGGTGGGGCGTGA
Organism: Rhodoglobus sp.; assembly: GCA_965279605.1. GTDB lineage: Bacteria > Actinomycetota > Actinomycetes > Actinomycetales > Microbacteriaceae > Rhodoglobus. The sequence continues at coordinate 15,645 of CBDIIE010000003.1, read as the reverse complement.
GGTACGGGGCATCCGTCTCGACGAGGATGCGATCGCGCGGAATGACCGCGAGCGCCTCACGCAGGTTGTGGGCGTTCTTGAAGGTCACCGTTCCCGCGAACGAGAGGTACCAGCCCTGGTCGGCGCAGAACCTCGCCATCTCGACGTCACCCGAGAAGCAGTGGAACACGGTGCGCTCGGGGGCACCCACGCGCAGGAGCGTGTCGATGACGGCGTCGTGCGCGTCGCGGTCGTGAATCTGCAGCGCGATGTTGTGGTTCTTGGCGAGCGAGATGTGCGCCTCGAACGCACGGAACTGCGCATCGCGGCCGTCCTCGCCCGTGCGGAAGAAGTCGAGGCCCGTCTCGCCGATCGCGCGCACGCGCGGCTGGGCTGCGAGGCCGTCGAGTTCGGCGATCGCCTGGTCGAGGGTTCCGGATGCCGCGAACTCGGGTGTCTCGTTGGGGTGCAGCGCCACGGCCGCAAGCACTCGGGGCTCACGCGCCGCGATGTCGGCGGACCAGCGCGACGTGACGAGGTCGCCACCGACCTGCACCACCCCCTTGACGCCCACGCTCGAGGCGCGGTCGAGGTGCTCGCGGTAGTCGAGCTCGCTGCCGGGCGTGCCGTCCGAGATCTCGAGGTGCGTGTGGTTGTCGTAAACGCTGACGGTGAGCGCCTCGGGAAGCGGCGGGTAGTCGAGATCGCGCGAGGGGTCGGCCTCACGATGGCGCACGTGCAGCTCGGTTGGCTGCTGCGCCTCGCCGCTCATCCCTCGTCCTCTGCCGTTTCGATGCGCGGGAACAGTGACGTCTCGAGTGCACTCACGGCGCCCGCGCCGCGCCAGCTCCATGCCTCGTGGATGGGGTGAGCATCCACCGGGCCAACCCCGCCCACGGCGGGCCAGAGCCGGGCCGTCGCCTGCGGGAGCACCGGCGAGAGCAGGATCGCGAGCGTACCCAGACCATGAACGGCGGTCGCGAGCACCTGCTCGAGACGCTCGCGCTTCGCCGGGTCCTTGGCCAGCGCCCACGGCTCCTGCTCCGTGATGTAGCCGTTGAGGGCATCCACGAGCTTCCACACCTCGGCGATCGCCTCGTTGATGGCAAACGCGTCAATGGCGGCGTTGGCGGATGCCGTGACCGCCTTCTCGAGGTCGAGGATCGGCGCGTCGATGGATGCGTCAGGCACGCTGCCGTCGAAGTACTTGATGACCATGGCGATCACGCGGGAGGCGAGGTTGCCAAAACCGTTCGCGAGCTCGGCCTGGTATCGCGCGCTCAGGTCCTCCCAGCTGAACGAACCGTCCTGGCCAAACGTGATCGCGGAGAGGAAGTAGTAGCGGAATGCATCCGACCCGAAGGTGTCGGTGATCTGCGCGGGCGCAATACCGGTGAGCTTCGACTTGGACATCTTCTCGCCGCCGACCAGAAGCCAGCCGTGGCCGAAGACCGCACGGGGCACCTCGAGCCCTGCAGCGAGGAGCATGGCCGGCCAGATGACGGCGTGGAAGCGCGCGATGTCCTTGCCGACGATGTGCACGGCCGGCCAGCGACGAGCGAGCTCCGCGTCATCCACGCCGTAGCCCACGGCGGTGACGTAGTTGAGCAGCGCGTCGAACCACACGTAGACGACGTGCGAGTCGTCCCACGGAACCTTGATGCCCCAGTCAAAACTCGAGCGGGAGATCGAGAGGTCAGCGAGACCCTGCTTGACGAACTGCACGATCTCATTGCGCACACTCGCGGGCTGCACAAAGTCGGGGCGCGTCTCGTAGAGGTCAAGCAACTGCTTCTCGAAGGCGCTCATCCTGAAGAAGTAGTTCTTCTCCTTGAGGATCTCGACGGGGCGACCGTGGATCGCGCAGACGTACTGGCCGGCGTAGTCGCCCTCGCCCTCGAGGAGGTCGTCGAGCTGCTTGTACTCCTCGCAGCCCACGCAGTAGTAGCCCTCGTACTCGCCGGAGTAGATGTGCCCGTCGTCGTACAGCTTCTGCAGGAACGTGGCGACCGCGGTCTCGTGGCGCTCCTCGGTGGTGCGAATGAAGTCGTCGTTGTGGATGTCGATCGTCTTCAGCAGCGGCTTCCACGCGCTCTCCACGAGCGAGTCGGCCCAGGCCTGCGGAGTGGTGTCGTTGGCGACGGCGGTGCGCAGAATCTTCTGACCGTGCTCGTCGGTACCGGTCAGCAGCCACGTGTCATCCCCACGCTGGCGGTGCCACCGCGCGAGCACGTCCGCCGCCACCTCCGTGTACGCGTGACCGATGTGGGGCACGTCGTTGACGTAGAAGATGGGAGTGGTGATGTAGAAGGACGAGCCTGAGGGCATTACCCCATGGTATCCGTCGTAGTGCGCAGTGTTACTGCGGCGCTATGGTGAGCGCGTGGACAACCCGCTTCTCTACGTCCTGGGCCAGGTGCTCCCGCTCGCCGTGGGAATCTCCTTGAGCCCACTGCCCGTGATTGCCGTCGTGCTGGTGGCCATGTCGCCGCGAGCACGCACATCCGGCCCCGCCTTTGTGGTTGGGCGGATGCTCGGACTCGCCGCCGTGCTCGCCGTGGTCATCACCGCGGCCGACGTGCTCTACGCCGTTGCGGCGTCGGCGGGGCTGCCCTCGATCGTGAAGCTCGTGCTGGGGCTCGCCATCCTTGTTCTCGGTCTGACCAAGTGGCGACCGCAGCCCGCCGGCACGGAGCCCGCCCTGCCGAAGTGGATGTCGGCGCTCGAGTCGATGCCGCCGGGGCGCAGCATCGGCTTTGCGTTCCTGTTGACGATCGCGAACCCCAAGGAGCTCGCGCTGCTGGTGGGCGTGGGGCTCACCGTGGGTGGCGCGCCTCTCGCCGTGCTCGATGAGGTACTGCTCGCAGCCGTGTTTGTTGTGGTCGCGAGCCTGACGGTGCTGACGCCCGTGGTGGCCGTGCTGGTTGCGCCCACCCGGATGCGCCCCATCCTCGACGGTCTGGGCATCTGGCTCACCGCGAACAACAAGATCGTGATGGGTGTGCTGCTGGTGGTGATCGGCGCGATGGTCGCCGGCGGGGCCATCTCCGACCTCGCCGCCTAGCGGTCCTGCTCTCCCACATACAGGAGCTGTCCCAGTACAGGAGCTGCTCCACATAGAGGAGCTGCTCCAAATACAGGAGATTTCGCCGCGACAAGGCCTACTTCCGCGTCGGAGTACCGCGCCGCGGACACATCTCCTGCATTTGGTAAGCCGACGGGCTCAGGGGCGAGCGCGCAGCGCCGCCTCGTAGAGGTCACGCTTTGACAGGCCCGTCGACTCGGCAACCTCGGCCGTCGCCTCCTTGAGTCGTGCACCGGCCGCGACGAGGGCGGCGACCTCCGCGAGCGCGGTCGGCAGGTCGGATGCCACGGGCTCGGCACCCGCGACGACCAGGCAGATCTCCCCTCGAGCCCCGTCGGCGAACCGCTCGGCGAGCTCGGCGGCGGTGCCACGAACAACCTCTTCGTGGAGCTTCGTGAGCTCGCGGCACACGACCACTCGACGATCGGCGCCCAACGCCTGCGCCAGGTCCGCGAGTGCATCCCCCAGCCGGTGCGGCGACTCGAAGAACACCATCGTGCGGCGCTCGGTTGCCAGGGACCGGAAGTGGGCGACACGAGACTTGCGCGGAACAAAGCCCTCGAAGGTGAAGCGATCGGTGGGAAGCCCACTCACGGCGAGTGCGGTGAGCACCGCGCTCGGGCCGGGCAGCGCGGTGACGGTGACCCCGGCAGCGGCGGCCGCAGCAACGAGCGGGAATCCGGGGTCGCTGATGGCGGGCATCCCCGCATCGCTCAGCACAAGCACGTCAGAGTCGCGCGCTAGCTCAACCAGCTCGGCGGCCTTCTCGACCTCGTTGTGCTCGTGAATGGCGATGAGGCGCGGACGGTTCTCGACTCCCAGGGCCCGCATGAGGTGGATGGTGGTGCGGGTGTCCTCGCTCGCGATCACCTCGGCATTGGTGAGCGCCTCGATGAGGCGCCGCGAAGCGTCTCCGAGATTGCCGATGGGTGTGGCCGCAAGGATGATCACGCCCCATCCTCGCACCCGTCGGCGCGAAGTAGCATGGGCGGGTGAGCGACCGCGAGGACTTCGACAGCGTGCTGCGGTCGTCGGTCTCGACCGACTCGACGAGCGAGAGCGGCACACACGAGGCGGAGCGCACGGGCTCGTGGCTCGATGACTGGTGGCAGAGGCTCTCCCCCACGTGGCGACGAGTGCTGCACTGGGGCGCGCCGGCACTTGTGGTCCTGATTGCGGCGTTTACCCGCCTGTGGAACCTCGGCCACCCGAACTCGCTCGTCTTCGACGAGACCTTCTACGTGAAGGATGCCTGGACTCTTGTGAACCTCGGCTACGAGTCCCAGTGGCCCGCCGAGGCCGACGTGCAGTTCAACGCGGGGATGACGGACGTGTTCCTCACCGACCCGTCGTTTGTGGTGCATCCGCCACTGGGCAAGTGGATCATTGGCCTCGGGATGCTCGTGCTCGGGCCCCAGAACCCCGTCGGCTGGCGCATCGCCACCGCGATCGTGGGGATCCTCGCGGTGGTGCTTCTGATGGTCGTGGCGCGGGTGCTGTTTAGGTCCCAGCTGCTGGCGACGATCGCCGGGTTCCTGATGGCCATTGAGGGCAACGCGATCGTCATGAGTCGGGTCGCGCTCCTCGACAACTCGGTGATGTTCCTCGCGCTGCTGGGTGTGTTTTTTGTGCTGCTCGACCGCAGGTGGAGCGCCGTGCGGCTCGCGGCGTGGATCGCCGCACGCGAGGCATCCGGTCGCCCTACCGACTGGGGTCCCGCCCTGTGGTGGCGACCGTGGCTTATGGCCGCGGCCGTGGCGTTTGGCGCGACCGCCGCCGTGAAGTGGAGCGGCTTCTACTTCTTGGCCGCGTTTGCGGTCTACACCCTGGTCGTGGATGCCCTCGCCCGCCGCCGTGCCGGCATCACCTTCTGGGGCTCGGGCACCATCTTTAAGCAGGGTCCGGTGTCATTCCTGCTGATGGTGCCCCTTGCGCTGGCCGTGTATCTCGCGAGCTGGACGGGGTGGTTCCTTTCCGACAGCGGGTATGACCGGCACTGGGCCGAGGGCGATGGCAACGCGTGGGGTGGTCTCCTGTCGTGGGTGCCCACGAGCATCCAGAGCCTGTGGCACTTCGAGTCGAGCGTCTACGCCTACCACGTGGGCGAGAACCGACCACACGGCTACCAGGCCAACCCACTGACGTGGCTTTTTATGATCCGCCCCACCAGCATGTGGTACCAGGCCTCGAGCCTGGGCGAGAACGGATGTGGCTTCGACACCTGCGGGGCGTCGATCACCGGACTCGCCAACCCGCTCATCTGGTGGGCGGCGACGGCGGCCGTGCTGTACTTGGTGTACCGGCTTGTGCGCTTCCGCGAGTGGCGGGTCGGCTTCGTGCTGATGGGCGTCGCGGCGGGCTACCTCCCGTGGCTCCTGTATCTGAACCGCACGGTGTTCCAGTTCTATACGATCGCTTTCGAGCCCTACCTCATCCTCGCCCTCACGCTCGCGATTGGGCTCATCCTCGGGCGGGCGAGTGACCCTCGGGACCGCCGCACGAGTGGCATTGGGGTCGTCGCCGTCTTCCTGGGTCTGGCCGCGGCCGCGAGCGTGTTCTTCTGGCCCCTGTGGACGGGGATGCAGATCGACTACAACTACCTTCGAGTCCACTGGTGGCTCGTAACCTGGCGGTAACACCCGCACAAAATACGGTCGATATACTGGCGCCAACCCGAGCTTGTCAGGCACCCAATCCGCGAATGAGGCGCCGATGTTCCGCACCCGTTTGTCCGCAGCTCTCGCCGCTGTGGCGCTCATTGCTGCGTCCGTTTTTGCTGGATCAATCGCCGCGACGGCCGCGCCGCCGCCGCCAGTCATCACGACGCCCGCCACCTCGACGACGGACACCACGGCACCCCTGATCTCGGGAACCGTCGAGCACACCGACTCGGTACCTCAGGAAATCGAGGTGTTGGTCACCCTCGACGGCGTCACCTCCTCGTACTGCACCACGTCGCTCTACTACGAGCCCACGGGCACCGAGACGTGGAGCTGCACGGGAACCGGGCCCCTCGCCTACGGCGTGCACACGTTCAGCGCGGTCACGTGGGAGGACCCGGGCGACGTGAGCGCCGCGAGCGAGGCCGTCACTGTCACGGTCGGCGGCACCCAGTCGGTGGTGATCACGGATCCAACGGATGGCGCATCCACCCTCGACGCCACCCCCACGTTCACCGGCACGGGTCCGTCCCTCGGCACGGTCGACGTGCTCGCAGGGGGCGAACCGGTGTGCAGCGCATCCGTCACGGCCGCGGGGTCGTGGAGCTGCACGGCGACTCCCCTGCACGGCAACGACGGTGTCACGATGGGCGACACCGAAGAGACCTACACGATTGATGCCGTCGGCACCCAGGTAGATACATTCGAGCAGGCACCGGTCTCGTCGACGCTCACCATCATGATCCCGTCCACGCCGACCGTGGACTATTACTACGCCGGAACGCCACCGTGGCAGACAGGCAACACCCAGCCGCACATGCAGGGCAACATGGGCCTCTACACCGCCTCGGTCACCGTGTGGCAATCGGTAGATGGAACGTCGTGGTGGCACTACTGCAACGCGACCACCAACGAGGCAGCGACCGTCTGGTACTGCACCGAACCCAGCGCCTCGCTCCAACCGGGCGCGAACTACCTGGCCGCGAGCACCAGGAACGATGCGGGCGATCTCTCCTATCTCGGTCCGTCGATCACGATTGAGCGTGTCTCGAACCCCACGATCGACTCGATCTCGGACGGCGACTACCTCAACGACTCCACGCCCACGATCTCGGGAGCCGCGCCGTTCGGCACCAGCTACACGGTGTACAAGGACTCGGGCCCTGGGCCTGGCCCGTTCCTCTGCGGCGAGAGTGTCATCGGCGCTGCCTACTCGTGCACAACCCCTTCGTTGCCGGACGGTTCGTACACGGTGCACACCTATATCGATCAGGGCATCGACGTCTCCTCGCCCTCGGTGACCTTTGTCATCGACACCGTCCCGCCCGGCCCGCCCGGAGTCTTCACGTCGGGCTCGATCGAGGACACGACCCCGACGATCACGGGGACCGCCGAAACCTACGCGACGATCACCGTCTATATCGACGGCGTGCCGATCACCTGCGAGACCCCGCCGATGGGGGACGAGGGTGGAACGTGGACGTGTGTGCCCGTGGTGCCCCTGGGACTCGGCACCCACACCGTGAGCGCCGCGCAGACCGATCAGGCAGGCAACATCTCCAGTGCCGTCGTGCCACCCGTGATCTCCACGATTACGGTCGTTGCACCTACGACGGTGGGCAAGCCAACGATGTCGTACGACTTAGGCCCGGCAAGCATCGCTATCACGGGCTCGTCCGTCGAAGGCGGCGACATTTCCGTGAGCTTCTACGGCGTTACGGGCGGAGACGGCGCATACGACTATGTCTTTCTTGACGGCTGTGGCACGGGCGGCGGCGAGGGTGGCGGCGGTGAGGGTGAAGGCGCATCCGGAATAGCGACGCCGGTGGCCAACACCGCGGCGTGCACCTACACGGACCTCGAGCCGGGCATCTACAACGTGTACTCCAACCAAACGTTGGGCTCGCTCGTCTCCGAGTACCAGAACGACTACGTCGCAATTCCCGAGGCTCCCACGCTCGCGGATGCCACGATCAATGCCGACCGCACGGTAACGTTCTCGGGCTCCGGCACCCCCACGCAGGTTGTGCTCGTGCAGTCAATGGTGGGCTCCGTCGCGTGCACGGCCACAGTTGATCCGAACGGCCTCTGGTCGTGCGACGCGGCGGTGCCGGCCGGTACGGCCTCATTCCGCGCCATCCAGCAGTCAAGCGGGTTTGTCGCGAACACGGGCAATGAATCCGACGTGCCGGACCTCTCACTCCAGGGCTACTCGGCGTACAGCGCTGAGACCCCCGTGACGGTTCCGCCCGCCCCCGTGGAGCCGCCCGCCGAGGAACCGACCACTCCGCAGCCGACACCCACGCCCACGCCGACGACCGCGGTCGCCCCCAGCACACCCCAGCCGTGGACGTTCCAGTTCGGCGTCGGGGGCGGTGAGTTCCAGCCGGGCGACAGCACCACACTCGTGGGCACGGGACTTCCGGCGGGCGCGGCAGTCGAGGCCGAGTTCCACTCGACGCCGGTCTTCCTCGGCACAACCGCCGTCACCCCCACCGGCGAGTTCGCCCTGGACGTCACTATCCCCGAGGATGCCGAGCCGGGCCTGCACAACTTTGTGGTGACGATCACCCCAGCGACAGGCCTGCCGTCAACACAAAGCCAGCCCGTGATGATCGTGCTACCGCCCAAGGCGCTCGCACAGCCGGGTTCCGGCCTGAAGCTCGGACAGCTGCCGACGGCGGCGGTCGGGGATGAACGCAACGACCCCGCCGCCCCCAGTTCTTTCACCCACTCGCTTGACACCATCCAGTCAGTTCTCAGCAACCCCGCCGTTGTCGGTGGGGCGGCATTCGCCGGCTTTGTGCTGCTGCTGCTTGTCGCGTTCCCCGCCGAACTCCTCAACTCGACCATCTCGGAGAACTACGGCCGGCTGGCCAGACGCCTGCCCCGTGCGAGTGTGCCCTGGTGGGAGCGGTTCGAGAACTGGCTGGAGAAGACGCCGTTGTTTGGCGCCCTGGCGATCACCATCGTTGCGGCGTTCATCTTTGGCTTCGCCGACCCGGGCTTTGGGTTCGACATCACGTCGTTCCGTCTGGTGCTCGCGTGTGCGATTGCGCTGTTCGTCGTCGGATACGTGGCGAGCTCGCTGTCGGGGCTCATCATCCGTCGCCGCTGGGGGCTCGCGACCCACATGGAACTGAAGCCCCTGGGGCTGGTTCTGACTGTCGTTGGTGTGGTGCTTTCCAGGCTGCTCGAGTTCTCGCCCGGCTTCTTGCTCGGGCTCATTCTCGGCCTCTCGATCGTGGGCCGAACCACCGCGGCGCAGCGCGCCAAGGCCACCCTCGTGCAGGCCGGTGTGGTGTTTGTGCTCGCTCTTCTGGGATGGGTGGGCTACAGCATCCTGACCGCGGTCTCGTCCCCCGACACGTTCGGCACGGCGCTCGCCTTCGACACGATGGTTGCCGTGACCGCGGAGGGTCTCACCGCCCTGTTTATTGGCCTGCTGCCATTCCGCCTGCTGAACGGCGAGGCGCTTTTCGCCTACAACAAGGTGGTGTGGGCGGTCACCTACGTGATCGCTGCGGCCGCCTTTGTGCTGATCGTCGTTCCGGCGGCGTGGGGCGAGGTGAACGGGTCACTGACGACCTGGCTGATCGTGCTCGGCGGATTCGCGGTGGTCGCGGTTGGCCTGTACCTGTTCTTTAGGTTCACCTCGCGAGGCAACGACGATGACGAGGATGACGAGCCAAGCGACGAGACCTCGGAGCGCGAATCGGTCGATGCCTGACGTCGTAACGCCACGAAATCTAACGACCCGAGTTCGATAGCCTGATTCAATGGCAGATCGCGAGTATGGATTCCGGACGAGAGCAATCCACGCAGGCAACATTCCCGACGAGGTGACCGGAGCCCGCGCGCTGCCGATCTACCAGACGAGCGCGTTTGTCTTTGACGACACGGCGGATGCCGCTGCCCGCTTTGCACTGCAAAAGTACGGCAACATTTACTCGCGCCTGGCCAACCCCACGGTCGCCAGCTTCGAGGAGCGCGTGGCATCCCTTGAGGGCGGCCTCGGAGCGGTCGCGACGGCCAGCGGACTAGGCGCGCAGTTCATCACCTTCGCCTCGCTCGTCGGCACCGGCGACCACGTGGTGTCGTCGGCGAACCTCTATGGCGGATCAATCACCCAGCTCGACATCACATTGCGGCGCTTCGGTGTCGACACCACGTTCGTGCGCTCGGCGGATCCTGCTGACTACGCGGCTGCCATCACGGACAAGACGAAGTTCATCTTCGCCGAGACCATCGCCAACCCGTCCGGCGAGATCGCGGACATCGAGGGCCTCGCGGACGTCGCCCACGCACACCACATCCCCCTGATCATCGACTCCACCGTCGCGACGCCCTACCTCAACCGCCCGATCGAATGGGGTGCCGACGTTGTTGTGCACTCGGCGACCAAGTTCCTGGGCGGCGCGGGCACCACCCTGGGTGGGGTGGTCGTCGAGTCTGGCCGCTTCCACTGGGCCAACGAGAACTTCCCGCTGTTCGACCAGCCGGTGCCCTCCTACGGTGGCCTGAACTGGCACGGCAACTTCGGAGAGTACGCGTTTCTCACGCGCCTGCGCGCCGAGCAGCTGCGCGACATCGGTCCCGTGCTCGCGCCCCACTCGGCATGGCTCCTCGCGCAGGGCGTCGAGACCCTGCCGTTCCGGATGCAGGCCCACGTCGATAACGCGAAGATCGTGGCGGAGTGGCTGGATGCCGACCCGCGCATCGAGTTCGTGAACTGGGCGGGCCTGCCCGCGCATCCCCACCACGAGCGTGCGCTCAAGTACCTGCCCAAGGGGCCGGGGTCGGTCTTCTCGTTTGGCGTGAAGGGTGGTCGCGAGGCCGGCCAGAAGTTCATCGAGAACGTGAACCTCGCCAGCCACCTCGCCAACATCGGCGATGCCAAGACCCTCGTGATTCACCCCGCCTCCACCACCCACGCGCAGCTCACCGAGCAGCAGCTCATCGACGCGGGTGTGCTGCCCGGCGTTGTGCGCATCAGCGTGGGAATAGAGGACCCCGAGGACATCGTTGATGACCTTGACCAGGCACTTGCCGCCGCAACGAAAGGCTGACCATGTCGATCGCCGAAGTTCAGACCACCCAGCTGCCCAACGGGCTCACGTGTGAGATTCCGGCAAGCTCGCCCCTGGCGAAGCTCCTCAAGTCGCAGCGCACCTGGGTTGGCCCCAGCGCGAAGGAGCGCCTGAAGATCCTGCGCGACGCCAAGTCGATCGCCATCGTCGGGGCATCCCCCAACGCCGCGCGCTCGAGCTACTTCGTTGGCACCTACCTGCTGCAGTCGAGCGACTACCGCGTGTACTTCGTCAACCCCAACGCCGACGAGATCCTTGGGCACAAGGCCTACCCCGACCTGAAGTCGTTGCCCGAGGTTCCCGACATTGTCGACGTGTTCCGCAAGGCCAGCGACATCCCGTCGGTCATCGACGACGTCGTGGCCATCGGCGCCAAGACCGTGTGGGTTCAGTTGGGAATCTGGAACCAGGATGCCGCGATCTACGGCGAGAGCAAGGGCCTGACCGTGGTCATGGACCGCTGCCTCAAGGTCGAGCACGCGCGGTTCCACGGAGGCCTCCACCTCCTCGGCTTCGACACCGGAGTTATCACGGCGCGCAAGACCGTTCGGTAGGCGGGTCGCGCGGCATTTGCCGGCCGTCAGCCTACCGAGTGGACCATGTGCCGGACCGCTAGTTCCAAAACTAAGGAGATTCTCGGGCCGCGTCTTTCGCAAACCCCGAGTCGCCCGAGTTTCGGGGGTCGGGATGCTCCGTGCATCCATGCCGCGGGAGAATCTCCTTAGTTTTCGAATCGGAGGGCGAGTCTCGTCGGGTCGCGGGCGCGGGGGCGGCGCTCGTGTTACCCGGTGTTTCGGCGGTACTTGGATGCCTCGGCGCCGCGGCATAACGTGGTGCGCATGTCTGGCCCCCTCATCGACTCCCCCGTCGTTTCCACCCAGTGGCTCGCCGACCACCTCGGAGCCGACGGGCTTGTTGTGCTCGACGCGACCGTGCTGCCCTTCACCCAGCCCACCGGGCGCAGTGGGTACCTGAGCGGACACGAGAGTTACGTCGTCAACGGACACCTTCCGGGCGCGATCTTCGCCGACGTGATCGAGGAGCTCTCCGACCCGGAAGGCGCCTACCCGTTCACTCGTCCGGGAGCCGAACAGTTCGCCCGCGTTGTGGGCGCGCTGGGCATTGACAACTCCACGACAGTGATCGTCTACGACGCGGTGGTCGGCCAGTGGGCGTCTCGCGTGTGGTGGCTGTTCCGTGCGTTCGGGTATGACCGGGTTGCGGTTCTCGATGGTGGGCTGGCCAAGTGGAGCGCCGAGGACCGACCACTCGAGGTCGGCCACGTCGAGCCCACGCCCCGCGAGTTCATCGCGAGCGAGCGGCCGGAGCTGTGGGTGTCGAAGGCGGATGTCGCCGCGATCGTCGCGGGCGAGGCGCCCGGTGCGCTGGTGTGTGGCATCCCACCCAAGGAGTTCACCGGCGAGGTCGGCCACCGCGCGCGCCGGGGACACATTCCGGGGAGTGTCAGTGTTCCCGCGGGCCGCCTGGTCGACCGGGACACCAACGCCCTGCTCGCCACGTCACAGCTCGAGGCCCTGCTCGCCCCGGTGCTCACCGAGGAGCGTGTTGTCGCCTACTGCAACGGTGGCATCGCGGCCGCGTCGGATGCCCTGGCACTCACCCTTGTCGGACACCACAATGTCGCCATCTACGACGGCTCACTCAACGAGTGGGCCGCCGACGAGAGCGCACCCCTCGCCGTCGCGAGCTAGTACGTCGCCGGCAGGCGGCAGACGAAGTCCTCGCACAGGTACACGGTCGCAACCCCGGGCGTGGTGACTCGCCCCTCGAACAACTCGAAGCCTTCGGCGGCGAACGCGTTCGCCTGCTCTGGGGTGACGATTGCCGTGACCCCGTCGTTCAGCTGGCGGGCGCGAGCCACGGGCTCGCCCTCTCCCACGATCACGAGGTGGCGGGCGGGCGCCGCCAGTCGGGACGTGACGCCGAGGGCTGACCCGAGCGAGAGGGGGTAGCGGGTCGCGGCGGCGGCGACCGTCTCCATCGCGGCCGCGGCGGCATCCCGGTACCCACGATCGGCGGTGAGTTCATAGAGCAGGAGGGATGCCCCCGCGATCCCGCTGAGGCCCGACGGGTGTGCGCCGTCGCTGGTGTCCGCGTCGACCCGGATGCCCTGGCCCGCGAGCACGGGATCCCCGCCGGAGGGCAGGCCAAACGGGTCCCCCGCGTCACGGGCCTGGTCCACAAGGTCACGCGCGGCCTGCGCGTAACGCACCTCGCCCGTGGTCAGGGAGAGTTCGAGGAGCCCGCGCGCGAGCATCCCGTAGTCCTCGAGCGTCGCGGGCGCGTCGGAGAGGCGGCCGTCGATGGAGGTGCGCACGAGTCGGTCGGCGAGAACGTGCTCGGCGAGGAGAAAGTCCGCCGCCCGACGGGATGCCGCGACCCAGTCGGGGCGGTCGAGCAGCCGGCCACCGAGGGCAAGGGCCTCGATCGCGAGCCCGTTCCACCCGGTGAGGATCTTCGTGTCGAGCGGCGGCGGGTCGAGCCGCGCGCGGCTGGGGCCGTCGAGGGTGTAATAGAACCCTTCGACGCGCTGGCCGTCGACGGTGCTCTCGCTGTCCTGCGCGGACGCGAACCCACCCGACGGTTGCTGGAGTGTCCGGATCAGAAACTCGGCGATGCCGTCGGCGATCTCGACCCGACCGGCGAGCGCGTAGGCGGCCAGGAGTTGGGCGTTGTCGTACAGCATCCGCTCGTAGTGGGGGTCGCTCCAGTCCCGCTGGGTCGCATACCGAAAGAAGCCGCCGTCGACCGGATCGCGGAGGCGGGAGGCGGCCATCGCGTCGAGGGTGCGCTCGCCGAGTGGTGCACCCTGCTCCACCAGAAAACGCACCACGGGCGCGACCGGGAACTTCGGGGCGCCGCCGAACCCGCCGTACTGCGGGTCCTCCTGCGCCTCAAGCGACTCGATGATGGGCGCGAAGTCCGTGATCGTTTCTCCGGAGCTGGGCGGGCGCTGGGCGAGGGCCGCGACAATGGCTGCTCCGTTGCGCTCGACCTCGTCGCGGCGCGAAACCCACGCATCCAGCACAGCATCGAGCACCTGGCGGAACGAGGGCACTGACTGCACCGGCTCCGGCGGCCAGTACGTGCCCGCGTAAAACGCTCGACCCTCCGGAGAAACGAACACGTTCAGTGGCCAGCCCAGGTTCTGGGTGAACGCGCCCGCCGCGGCCATGTACGTCGAGTCGACCTCGGCGTGCTCCTCGCGATCCACCTTGATCGCGACGAAGTTCTCGTTGAGGTACCGGGCCGTCTCCGGGTCGCTGAAGCTCTCTCGCGCCATCACGTGGCACCAGTGGCAGGTCGAGTAGCCGATCGACACGAGCACGGGCACATCCCGCCGCCGGGCCTCCTCGAACGGCTCCGTGCCCCACTGCCACCAGTCGACCGGGTTACCGGCGTGTGAACGCAGGTACGGACTCGCGGCATCCCCCAAGCGATTCGGCATAGTCTCAGAGTATGTCGAGGACGACCATCACCTACATCGGCGGTCCGACCGCCGTGCTCGAGTATGCGGGCTTGCGCATCGTCACGGATCCCACGTTTGACCCGCCGGGCAGCTACGGGGAGCCGGATGACCCGCCCCTGGTGAAAACGGCGGGTCCGGGCATCCAGCGCCTCGACCTCGGTGCCGTTGACTTGGTGCTGCTCTCGCACCACGAGCACGAGGACAACCTCGACTACGAGGGGCTCGAATTGCTCGCAACGGGAGTGCCCACGCTCAGCACGATGAAGGCGGCGGGTGACCTTTTTGGTGGCGGCGTGATTGGCCTCGACAACTGGGAGACCCACCAGATCGGCGACGTGACCGTGACCGCCGTTCCCGCCCTGCACGGCCCACCCGGGTCCGAGGCGAGGCTCGGCCCGGTGATTGGGTTTGTGCTTGAGGCGCCCGGCGAACCGACCGTGTACGTCTCGGGCGACAACGCGTCGCTGCCGCTCGTGGAGCAGATCGCGGGGGCGTTCGACCACATCGATATTGCGGTGTTGTTTGCAGGGGCGGCGCGCATCCCACAAATCGACGCACCGCTGACGCTCACCTCCGCGGACGCCGCCGAGGCGGCACGGATGCTCGGCGCACGCACCGTCGTCGGCCTCCACACCGAGGACTGGGAGCACTTCTCCGAAGGCCGCGCGCAGCTCGAGGCGGCGTTCGCCGGCACGGGGCTGCTCGTGGCAACCCCGCGCGGCGAAACCGTGGAGCTGCCCGCTGGTTGAGTAGCGCCGCAGGCCACTCCGCTGGTTGAGTAGCGCCGCAGGCGCGTATCGAAACCGCACCCAAGAAAACACGAGGGCGAGGTTTCGATACGCCGCTACCGCGGCTACTCAACCCACGGGTTTCTCCCACACGCCGCTACCGCGGCTACTCAACCCACGGGTTTCTCCCATACGCCGCTACCGCGGCTACTCAACCCACGGGTTTCTCCCACACGCCGCTACCGCGGCTACTCAACCCACGGGTTTCTCCCACACGCCGCTACCGCGGCTACTCAACCCACGGGTTTCTCCCACACGCCGCTACCGCGGCCACTCAACCCACGGGTTAGAAGGTCGCGGCCTCCGGGTCGGCGCCCACGCGATTGCCCGCGTCGAGGGCGTCGATCGCCGCCATCTCTTCGCCCGTGAGCTCAAACCCAAAGACGTCGAAGTTCTGGGCCATCCGCTCGCGCGAGTTCGACTTCGGGAACACGATGATCCCACTCTGCAGGTGCCAGCGGATCACCACCTGGGCCGGGGTCACGCCGTGGGCCGCCGCAGCATCCGCGATCGGCGACATCCCAAACAGGTCGTACTTGCCCTGGCCCAGCGG
>CBDIIE010000002.1:0-29818 GCA_965279605.1 Rhodoglobus sp. | reverse complement strand
CACCACTCGAGCACCTCGTTGGACCAGGTTGTCGTGGCGGCATCCGGCAAGGAAGGTATCCGCGGCACGGTCCGGGTCGTCGCCCCGGAGGGCTTCGGGGTGTTGTTTGTTGCGCCGTGCCTGGCGCGGGTTCAGGCCGAGCATCCGGGCATCACGGTCGAGCTGGTCACCTCGACGACCCCACTCAGCCTTCGTGGGTCTGGCTACGACCTCGCCGTGACCGTTGGGTCGGCCGCCACCTCGCGGCTCGAGTCCGAGCCGCTCACCGAGTACTCGCACCGCCTGTATGCGTCGCGCGAGTACCTGGCCGCGCATCCGCCGATTCGCTCGATCGCCGACTTGGATGCTCACCGACTCGTCTTCTACATCGACGCCCTCCTCACCGTGCGCGAGCTGGACCTCGCGCCCGTGTTCACCGGGATGCAGGTGGGTTTTGGTTCAACAAACGTGTTCGCGCAGCTCGAGGCGACACGCAATGGCGCGGGGATTGGCCTGCTGCACTCCTTTATGGCCGAGTCGGATGACCGGCTCGTGCGCGTGCTACCCGACCTGGTGGACTTTCGGTTGCAGTTCTCCCTGTCGGTGCGACGGGATGCGCTCGCGGTCGACGCGGTCTCCACGGTGCGCGAGGCGCTCCGACGTGAGGTGCGCGAGCGTCGCGCCCAGTTGCTCCCGGATTAGTCACCGATCTGCGCTTTCGCACATTGAGTGTGCACTTATAGCCCTTGATCGCAGATCGGTCGGGACGCAGACTGGGCTTATGACTGAGATCCTCGACCACTGGGTGAACGGCACAACCTTCACCGGAGCATCCACCCGCACCTCCCCGGTCTACAACCCGGCGGAGGGAACCGTGTCGCGCGAGGTACGCCTCGCCACCGTCGCCGACGTGGATGTGGCCGTGCAGGCGGCGAAGGCGGCATTCCCCGAGTGGGCCGAGGCATCCCTCGCGAAGCGGCAGTCGGTGCTGTTTGCGTTCCGCGAACTGCTGAACGCCCGCAAGAACGAGGTCGCCGCGATCCTCACCAACGAGCACGGCAAGGTCACCTCCGACGCGCTTGGCGAGGTCGCCCGCGGCATGGAGGTTGTCGAGTTCGCGACCGCGATCCCGCACCTCATGAAGGGGGAGATCGCGCAGAACGTCTCGACCGGCGTTGACGTCTACTCGGTCAAGCAGCCTCTGGGTGTCGTGGGCATCATCAGCCCCTTCAACTTCCCGGCGATGGTTCCGCTGTGGTTCTTCCCCGTGGCGATCGCGGCCGGCAACACGGTGGTGCTGAAGCCGAGCGAGAAGGACCCGTCCGCGGCCATCTTCCTCGCGGAACTCCTCAAGGAGGCAGGCCTCCCCGATGGTGTGTTCAACGTCGTCAACGGTGACAAGGAGAGCGTGGATGCTCTCCTCGAGCACCCCGATGTGCAGTCGATCTCGTTTGTGGGGTCGACGCCGATCGCGAAGTACATTTACGAGAACGCGGCCAAGGCGGGCAAGCGCGTCCAGGCTCTTGGTGGGGCCAAGAACCACATGCTCGTGCTGCCCGACGCCGACCTCGACCTCGTGGCCGACTCCGCCGTCAACGCGGGCTTCGGCTCGGCGGGCGAGCGGTGCATGGCGATCTCGGTTGTGGTCGCGGTCGAGCCCGTCGCCGATGACCTGATCGCCAAGATCACCGAGCGGATGAGTGGCCTCACGGTGGGCGACGGAACCCGCGGATGCGACATGGGCCCGCTCATCACGAAGGAGCACCGCGACAAGGTCGCCGGCTACATCGACGTGGCGATCGCGGACGGCGCCGAGGTTGTTGTTGACGGCCGCGGCGTCAAGGCGGACGGGGGCGCCGGTGGGTTCTGGCTCGGCCCCACCCTTATTGACAAGGTGCCCACGTCATCCGACGTCTACACCCACGAGATCTTTGGACCGGTGCTCTCGGTCGTGCGCGTGAAGACCTACGAGGAGGGCCTCGCGCTCATCAACGGCAGCCAGTACGGCAACGGCACAGCCATTTTCACCAACGACGGGGGAGCGGCACGCCGCTTCCAGCGCGAGGTGACCGTGGGCATGGTCGGCATCAACGTGCCGATCCCCGTGCCGGTCGGCTACTTCTCGTTCGGTGGCTGGAAGGACTCGCTGTTCGGCGACTCGAAGGCGTACGGCCCCCACGCCGTGAGTTTCTTCACGCGTGAGAAGGCCGTGACCAGTCGCTGGCTCGACCCGAGCCACGGTGGAATCAACCTGGGCTTCCCGCAGAACGGGTAGTCCGCGGGTCTTACTACGCGGAGAGCTGCGCCTCGGCGGGTGTCGCGGGCGCACCAATGCGCTTGAGCTTTGCCCCCGTGAGTTCGGCGAGTTCGAGCATCGAGTCGGCTCCGTGGCGGCGCGCAGCGTGCGTGATGATGGCGGCACAGGCCTGGGCATCCGCGAGGGCGTTGTGGTGTTCGAAGTCCTCGAACCCAGCCGCCATCGCCGCGCTGGGCAGCCGGTAGGAGTCGAGGTGATACGTCTTGCGCGCCACCTGCAGGCTGCACAGGTAGTCAAAGGTGGGGGTCTCGACGAAGCTCGCGCGGCTCGCGGAGTCGATCACGCCCATGTCGAAGCTCGCGTTGTGGGCCACCAGAACGTCGTTCTCGGCGAATGACGTGAAGTCGTGGAGCTGCTCGCTCCAGAACGGAGCGTCAACAACATCCGCAGCCATGATCCCGTGGATGCGCACGTTCCATTCGAGGAACGCGTCGTAGCCGATCGGCGGCTTGATGAGCCAGTATGCGGCGTCAACAACCTCGCCGTCACGCACCTTCACGAGCCCCACGGAGCACGCGCTCGCCGCGGAGTTGTTGGCGGTCTCGAAGTCGATCGCGGTGAAGTTCAGCGGCACAACCCGATCGTCACATGAGCGACCGACGCTGCCGCCGAGGACTCGCCGCAACGTGGGGGATGCGCGTAACGCTCACATCCACCACGATGGGGCTATGGACACAACCCACCACTCCAAGCTCGCAGTTGTTGGCGCAGGGAGCGTCGGCTCTTCGCTCGCGTATGCCGCGCTCATCCGGCAGTCCGCCCGCGAGGTCGCGCTCTACGACATGAACGGACCTCGCGTGCGCGCTGAGGTTCTTGACCTCGCACACGGAACCCAGTTCACCGGCGCCTCGACCGTCTCCGGCGGGGACGACATGGACGTGGTGGCAGGCGCGGATGTTGTGGTCATCACAGCCGGCGCTCGCCAGGAGCCCGGTGAGTCACGCCTGGGACTCGCGAGCCGCAACGTCGCGATCCTGGAGAAGATGCTGCCAGGGCTCGTCGAGCGTGCGCCGGACGCCGTCTACGTGCTGGTGACGAACCCGTGCGACGTGTTGACCGTCGTCGCCCAGAAGGTCACCGGTCTTCCCGCGGGGCGCGTCTTCTCGTCGGGGACAACTCTCGATACCTCTCGCCTCCGCTGGCTGCTTGCCGACCGCCTGGGTGTCGCGCGCTCGAGTGTGCACGCCCTCATCGTCGGTGAGCACGGCGACTCCGAGTTTCCCCTCTGGTCCAGCGCGACGATTGGCCCCGTTCCGCTCCAGGAGTGGCTCAACGAGTCCGGGGGCACGTTCACGCTCGACGAACTCAACGCTCTCGCGCACGAGGTCTCCCACGCGGCCTACGCCGTCATCGAGGGCAAGGGTGCTACCAACTACGCGATCGGGCTGGCCGGTGCCCGCATCGTCGAGGCCATCCTCGGGGACGAGCATGCCGTGCTTCCGGTCTCCACGGTGCTCGACGACTACCGCGGCATCAGCGGCGTCGCGCTCAGTGTGCCAAGCATCGTGGGCGCGCGGGGTGTCTCCCGGGTGCTCGACGTTCCGATGAACGACGACGAGGTGCATCGCCTCAACGCGTCGGCCGCCGTCCTCCGGGAGTCGCTCGCGAGCCTCGGCTACTAGGGCGCCGGCCGCACGCTGAGCACCAGTCCGGTAGCGGACGTGGTGTCTAGCGGGATGCCGTCGCTCCCGTTTACCGGGGTGGCCGCGCCCGTCCACTCGTCGACGAGTACCGCATCCCCGGTGAGCTCGGGGTACCAGGTCGCGTCGCGCCCGACCTGGTCGGGTGAGATAGCGAACGCCGCAAGCTGTGAGCCGTCGGCTCGGGGAGTGGTGGCCACGCCAGCGACGGTGCCCTCCACCCGCGGCTCGATGACCCGGGCGTCGAGGTCGGCCGAGCGCCACCGTCGATAGATGTCGATCGCGGTCACGACGTCCGCGCGGTAGTCGGCGCTCCACCCGGGGAGGTCGCCCATCAGAATCCACGGTCCGCCCACGACGTAAGGCGCGAGCTGCATGCGCAAGGGAAGTTCCTCGTCGGCCATGTAGGCCGTGCACCAGCTCGAGGGCAGGTAGCGGCCAAGCCCCAGCTTGGCGATGCGGTTGTACTGGGAATGGCACCAGTCGTCACCGATAGTGGTGTCGTGGTGGGCGATCATTTGGAGATCGAGCGCTCGACCGCCGTTCCAGCAGTTCTCGATGATGAGGGCCGGATGCCGACGCCGAAGCTCCGCCAACACGGAGTACCAGCCGCTCACCGCAGCATGCTCGCCCGCACCCGGGTCGTGGGTGTGTTCCGCCGAGTCGCAGCGCGGAATCGTCTCGAAGTCGTGCAACAACCAGTCCATGCCGTCGCGCACGAGCGAGTCGAGTCGCTCAAGCACGTGGTCGCGGGCCGGGTCGTGGCCGAGGCACAGGGTGAAGTTGCGGAACGAGAGCAGAGGGCGCTCCCCGCGCCACGTCGTGAGCCAGTCGGGATGCTTGGTCGCGACCATCGAGTCCGGCGAGGCGTTGCCCGCGCCCACCCACATCCCCAAGGCCATTCCGCGGTCGTGTGCCAGCCGCGCGAGGCCGGCGACGCCGTCCACGTACCCGGGGCGTGCCACCCAGTCGCCGAGGTGTTCCTCCCAGCCCTTGTCGACGGTCACGACCTCGACGCCCAGCTCGCTCGCGACGTCGAAGAACGCCTCCACTCGCGTGGCGTCGATGTTCTCGCCGAAACCCCACGTGTCAGCGATGAGTGGGGGAGCGAGAGGGAACGTGACCCGCCCTTTGGCCCGAGTGGGAATCGTGTCCCGAATGAGTTCGCGCAGCCAGCCCTCCGCGTCGGAGTGTGTGCCCTCGCCGGAGCGCACGAACGCGCCCGGCCGTGCCGTCTCCGCGCGGGGCGAGTACGTCTGCCAGGGAAGGGCCAGGCGCACAATGAGATCGGTGGTGTCGTTGAGGAGTTCCGTGAGTGTGGTTCCGCTGTAGTCGAGGGCGATCGCGAGAGAGTAGGGCGAGCCGTCCGGCGCGAGGCCCTCGATGGTGCACCAGCCCGCGGCATCCTGAACTCTGTCCCCGACACCCGGGATCCCGCCGTGTGCGAGGTATCGCGTCATGTCCGTGCCGTCGTCGTCGCGAAGATCGAAGTCTCGACCGGCGCCGAGCGCTGCGGCATCGGCAGCCGAATAGGGGCCGGAGACGAGTGTGCGACCCGTGCCGATCGCCAGCTCGTCGACCTCGAAGCCGCGGTACTTGGCGTCCCAACTAAACGGGTGAAGCACTCGAACGGTCGCCTGCCGGATGCCCGGAACCGCGAACTCCGCGAGCACCGTATCGCCGTTGGCTCGTCGCGAGTGGGTCACGGTGATCCGCAGGAATCCGTTGCGACCCGCCTCGATCGAGCCGAGTCGTGCGATGGTTTCGGGCATCAGTGTCCTCTCGACGATGAGCGTTGGGTTACATCATACTTTTTGCACGTCGGTGAGCACAGGGGTCCCCCAGTACGCTGGTAGATCGTGGCTCTCACTATCGCGATCGTCGGTCTCCCCAACGTCGGCAAGTCGACGCTCTTCAACGCGCTCACGCGCAACACGGTTCTCGCCGCGAACTACCCGTTCGCGACGATCGAGCCGAACGTCGGCGTGGTGAACCTGCCCGACCCGCGCCTGACGGTGCTTGCGGGCATCTTCGGCAGTGAGCGCATCCTGCCCGCACCGGTGTCGTTTGTCGACATCGCCGGCATCGTGAAGGGCGCGAGCGAGGGCGAGGGCCTGGGCAACAAGTTCCTGGCGAACATCCGCGAGGCTGACGCGATCGCCCAGGTGATCCGTGGGTTCAGTGACCCGGATGTGGTGCACGTCGACGGTCGGGTCGACGCCGCCTCCGACATGGAGACCATCAACACCGAGCTCATCCTCGCCGACCTCCAGACTCTCGAGAAGGCGGTTCCCCGCTACGAGAAAGAGGTCAAGGGCAAAAAGATGGAGCCCGCCGTGCTCGAGACGGCGCTCGCCGCGCAGAAGGTGCTCAACGACGGCACGCCGCTGTCGGCATCCAGCATCGACCTCGAGCCCATTCGTGAGCTCGGGTTGCTGACCGCCAAGCCGTTTATCTACGTCTTCAACGTGGATGACGACGTGCTTGGCGACGAGGCAAAGAAGGCGGCGCTTGCGGCTCTGGTGGCCCCCGCGAAGGCAGTGTTCCTCGATGCCAAGCTCGAGTCGGAGCTCATCGACCTCGACCCGGAGGACGCCGCCGAGCTTCTCGCGTCAACCGGCCAGACCGAGAGTGGTCTCGACCAGCTCGCGCGCATCGGCTTCGACACTCTCGGCCTGCAGACCTACCTGACGGCCGGCCCCAAGGAGTCCCGAGCTTGGACCATCGGCAAGGGCTGGAAGGCACCACAAGCCGCGGGCGTCATCCACACGGACTTCGAGAAGGGCTTTATCAAGGCGGAGGTCATCGGCTTCGATGACCTCGTCGAGACCGGCTCCATCGCCGAGGCCCGCGCCAAGGGCAAGGCGCGCATCGAGGGCAAGGACTACGTTATGCAGGACGGCGACGTGGTGGAGTTCCGCTTCAACGTGTAGTCGAGTGTCGGCCCAACGTCTCGGGTTCTGCCCACTCGAGCGCCAGAAGGTTGGTCGCGAGCAGTAGAGGGTCGTGAGGTCGTCGGGCCACCCGTGCCACGGTCGTGCACCGAATGCGTCTTCTCCTCCACAAGCGAGGTCGGATCGCTGATTCCTCACACCGCCCGCCGATGCCGCGGGGTCCCAACTACCGTGTCGTCATGACGAAAGACAATGATGCTCAGACACTCGCTTGGCTGGATCAGCAAGATCGAGTGATGACCGAGACCGTGCGTCGTTGCGGCTGGGTCGTGCAATACGTCGGGGGTGAAGAGCAGTTGCCCTCGTTCGCCTATACAGTCGGGCTATTCGGGCTGGGGCATCCTGAACTCGTAGTTTTTGGCCTCGACTACTCATCGGCGCTTGGCCTGCTCAACGACCTCGGGGCGAAGGTAAGGAAGAACGAGGACATCCTCCCCGGTCAGATTCTCTCGTTCGCGGGCACCTCCACGCGCGTGCGCGCAGAGGTGCTGCCGAATCCGGGGGAAGTGCTTTTCGCTGCGAACCGTTTCTATCGGCGCCCTGACGAAGCCTCTGTTCCTGCCCTTCAGCTCACCTGGGACATCGGTGGGGTGTTTCCCGGTGAACCGGGTTATTCGAAACCAGCGTGGCTCCAGCCCAAGCCTGGAGAATTCCGCGCGTGAATGAGCGCGTCGGTTCGGATCG
Organism: Rhodoglobus sp.; assembly: GCA_965279605.1. GTDB lineage: Bacteria > Actinomycetota > Actinomycetes > Actinomycetales > Microbacteriaceae > Rhodoglobus. The sequence goes on along the minus strand of CBDIIE010000002.1, from coordinate 22,244 downwards.
GAAGCACGCGGAGCATTCAATACGACAGATACGATGCGTAGCATGCGTGCTACGGTTTTCGCATGGAGGACGGCGAGTCACGGATGGAGACACTTTCGCAGCGTGAGCTGCGCAACGAATCTGGGCGAGTTCTTCGCGCGGTCAGCGAGGGGCGTTCCTTCGTTCTGACCAACCATGGAGTCGCCGTAGGTCGTATCGTCCCCCTGGATGCACCCGCGCCCCGTTTGCCGATCGTCCGGCCCGCGAAGAGAATCGGTGGCTGGGCAAAGCTCACCCCGTCGCAGGCCGAAGGCGATCGCCCGATGAAGCAGATTCTCGACGAGTTGCGTGAGGATCGCGCGTGAGCGAGTCTTCGCTCGTATACGCCGACACATCGGCGCTCGGATCGCTATTGGTCGCACAGCCCTACACTGATGCCCTCGTGGACTGGCTAGAGCAGGGGCCGGTGAATCTGGTGTCGTCTGATTTGCTCGAAACTGAGTTGCGCCGCATGGCCGCGCGAGAAGGGCGTGAACAGTCGAAAGTAAGCGAGATCCTCGACGGCGTTTCGCTCGCGGCACTTGATCGGGCTACCTACCGATCGGCCGGTTTCCTACCCATGCGCTATCTGCGCACTCTCGACGCGCTGCACCTGGAGGCAGCGATACGCCTCGAGGTGCAGGCTGTCCTCACGTATGACCGCAGGCTCGGCGACGCGGCGAGGGATGCCGGACTCGACGTGATTGCTCCGGGCTCCAAGGCCAGCCCGTCGGGAAACACCACAGCCTGACGCGACTGGGTGGAGTTCCGAGTCGACATTTAGGCGGGAGCACCCACAACGCCTCCGACAAGAGCTAAGGCAGCCGCGTTGCTCGAATGAGGCATAACCGAGCGCATCTCAAAATTTGATTGCCCGCGACAACCCTTCCCACTAGTGTCGCGTGCGTGAAGAGAAACGGAATCATCCTTGCCGGCGGCATCCTTGGCGCGCTGAGAGGGGCGTTCGGCGCGGTCTTCGGCCTGCTGGGCTTTGCAACTGTTGCCCAGATCGAACAGGTCTTGCCGGGCTATACATCGATCTTTGTCTTCGAGTTGCTTCTCTCTCTTGTGGTGCTCGCAGTGGGAATCTACGCGATTGTGAAATCGAACGACCCCACGACCGCGGGTACGGTCCGTGTGTTAGGAATCGCAATAATCGTCGGCGGCGTGGTCGACGCGGTGTGGGGTTCCGCGTTGCTCAAAGGAACTTCCGGCGGGACCTCCTCGGTGTTTGGTGCGTTGGCGGCCCTGGTCATTATCGGGGTCATCCTGATTATTGGCGCGCAGCGGTGGCGGCGCGACGCTCTCCAGTCCTAGCCGGGGGCTCGGGGCGGTGGTGGATCAGTTCCACGGTTAGATGACTTCCGACGGTCTGGGAAAATGTTCCTATGGAAGTTGCTCAGATCTCGGAGGGGGTTGTCTCCCTGTCGATGTCGGTCTCAGAGGCTGTAGTGCTGCATCAACTCATCGCTGCGTCCGAGTTCGCCGAGGACCTCGAGATCATCGAATTGCCTGAACCGGTGGCCAAAAAAGTCATGTCGGATGTTCAACAGGCGCTCGCTCCGGTGATCCCGACTCTCGGGACCCATGAGTACGGCTCGACGGTCGAGCGTGCGTATGAGCTCATTGATCCGGGGCCTTTCCGAGTGAATCCTTAGCGCAGATTGTGCACCGCGCCCTGACGCGGCGTCGACCACTTCCGCTACAGGTAGGCGCCTGTTGGGAAGGGCCGAGCCTGTGAAGAGTGATGTCACCGAAGAGCTTGAGCGCGAATGGGCGCGTTGGCTCGAGCAACGGGCGGTGAGGCTCGAGCAGGGGGACGATCTGCGGATTGAGCGCCAGGTCGATCGCTTCGCGCGACCAAGATCATCGCGCAGTCGCGCGGGGTTCGCCTCATGCGAACGAACGGCAGCCCGCGCTGGATCCTTGAGGCTAGCTGCCTGGAGGACCTGGAGGACAGCTCGGTGCGTCACTCTCTGGAGCTCATGCTCGTGGTTGCGCAGGTCTGTCGTCGCACCTATGACGGATTCGGCGCGCCAATCGAGCACTGAGACAAACGACTTGTGCGATTTGGCTAGCCACGCGCTCTCTCTCCTCGCCCGTGCATCGCCGCGACACTTCCTTCACAACATCGCTATTGGTGAACTGCGAAAGCGCGCGTGCGGTGACGCAGGATGGTGACATGACTGGGGTGGGTTCGCGAGGGGGATCCCGGACCTCGCTGGCGTTCCTACGTCTGGGAGCTACAGCGCGGCAATCTTGTTGTTAAGGTGCGGGTGCTGACCGACGGGCGCATCGTTGAGGAACAGGTGGCCACGTCTGCCGAGGTCATCGCGGAACGTTTGGGCAGCCTTGCACCGCCAACCCCCCGATGTGGAGGTGACCATGGGAAAGCGTCAGGTCTTCTACCTGCTAGGAGTTATCGGGACTTTTGCGTTGATATTTACCTTCTTCGCGCTCCTCGTCGGACTTGGCGTCTGGGACTGGAACGTGTTCTCGCCGCTGCACATTCGAGGACGGGGCGTCGATGTGATGTTCAGTCAGGCGTGGCACTACCTGCTGCCCACGACGGTACTCCTCCTTGCGAGCCTCATCGCTGCGCTCACCGGCGGCGTCTGGCTCGTGCGGAATCCCGCACCTCGCGACGCCCCCTTCTAGCCGGAGCTTCACGCACGTGTGCTCCTCCGTCTAGTACGGTGTGGCCGTGAGCGACGTCACCACCTACCTCGCGGCGCTCGATCACCCGCGCGCCGACGACATCCGACGCGTGCGCGCGGAGATTCTTCAGGCCGAACCCCTGCTCACCGAGAGCATCAAGTGGAACGCGCCCAACTTCCTCTTCCGCAGCGAGGATCGTGTGACGTTCCGAGTCGCACCGGGCGACGTGTTCCAGATCATCCTTCACCGGGGTGCCAAGGTCACGGGCGAGACCGTGCGGGTGGATGCGCCCGCGGGTCTGGTGAAGTGGGCGTCGGGTGACCGCGGCATCCTCACCGTGCCGGCCGACATCGATGGCTTCCTCGCCGAGGCGCTCCCGGTGATCACCGCTTGGGTGCGGGCATAAGCGCTCGGCCCACACCTCCCGCTGGGTGCGCAGGACATTTGGCGGCGACTCGCGCTTCGGCAGGACCAAGGGGCAGCGGGACCCAGAATGTCCTGTCGCCTCGCCCGCCCAGTAGCCTGTCCGTATGGGTGCCACGATCGACGACACGCTGATGCGCGACATCGTCGGGTGGGATGTCCGCACGTGGTCGACCGCCGTCGAGTTCTGGGATGGCGAGCTTGACTCGAGCGAACCCCTCCAGTGCATGGAGATCGGCGCCGGTCCCGGTGGCCCCTCCCTGTGGCTCGCCCTGCAGGGTCACACCGTGCTGTGCACGAACTTTCAGAACACCCGCGGCCAGGCGGAGCCCCTCCATAAGCGCTACGGCGTGACCGGGGTCACCTACGAGGATGTCGACGCCACGCGCATCCCGTTTGAGAATCGCTTCGACCTCATCATCTTCAAGTCAGTGCTCGGCGGTGTCGGTTCCGATCTTGCGGCCCAGCAGCGCGCCGTCGACGGGATGCTTCGTGCCCTCAAGCCCGGTGGCCGCCTGCTCTACGCCGAGAACCTGCGCAGCACATGGTTCCATCGTGCGGCCCGAGCGATTGCCTATCGGCTGAGACGCTCGTCGTGGAGGTTCGTCTCTGTCAAGGAGATGCACCACCTTCTCGCCGGGTTCGAGTCGCACGAGCTGTACACCACGGGGTCGCTCGCGCTGTTTGGCGTCACGGAGGGCCAACGCAACGCACTCGCTGTGCTCGATGACGCGGTGTTCAATCGGCTCACCCCGGCGGGATTCCGGTACGTCAGCTACGGGGTCGCGACAAAGTCACGGTGACCGGCTAGCAGTTCACTCCACGCCGCGTAGAGTCGATGGATGTTGGCGATGTTCCCCTTGGGCTCGGTTCTGTTCCCGCACATGCCGGTCCTCCTGCGTGTGTTCGAGGACCGGTATCTCGCGATGCTGGGCGAGATTCTTCAGGACGAGCCGGCCGAGTTTGGCATCACGCTCATCGAGCGTGGCCAGGAAGTCGGGGGCGGCGAGCAGCGGTTTGGCGTGGGCACCGTGGCGCAGATCACGCAGATGGACACCGCCGAGGGCTCGGTGGTTCTGGTCGCGGAGGGCGAGCGTCGCATCCGTGTTGTCGAGTGGCTCGAGGATGCCCCGTACCCCCGCGCCACGGTCGAGACGTTGCCCGAACTCGAGTGGGATGCGGAACTCGCGCCCCTCAGGGAGCGCGCCGAGACCGTCGTTCGACGCACCCTCGCGCTGGCGAGCGAAGTCGAGGATCAGCAGTGGTCGGCCGCGGTGGAACTCACCGACGACCCGGTCGCATCCCTCTGGCAGCTCGCGGCGATTTCGCCGCTGGGGCCGCTGGATCAGGTCGAGCTCTTGGCCAGCTCATCCACGAAGGAACTCGCCGATCTTGTGATCGAGCGCACGCTCGGCGTCGAGGCCACTATTCGCGCCTCACTGGGATGATGGTGCCATGACCACTGATCCCGCCATCGCCCCGGCGTACGCTCCAAAGGCCCCGGCCACCACCGACACCACATCGGTCGCTCTCGCGCTGGTGACCGCCGGCGTGCTGATCGTGGCCGTGGTCATCAATGTGATCTTTGGCCTCCGCTTCCCGAGCAATGCGCCGGTCGAGATGATCTGGAACTTCGGTATCAGCGTGTCGATGGGTGCGTGTGCGATCGCGTTGATCGTGCGCTTTCTGGTGATTCGTTCGCGTCCTCGCGCCGCCGCCATACCCAGCCGCGGCGTCTCGCCGCTTGCGGTCGCAGCGCTCGTTCTGGCCCTCGTGACGCTGGCGGTCTCGCTGGTGGTGGGCGGCGGCGAGTTTCTCGGCAAAATCGCCTCGGGCGAGCGCCTTCGCTACTACCTCGACACCAACGGCGCGTTCTTTTTTGGCATCCCGTGGATGCTGTCGCTCTTCTTCGGCATCGCGGCCTACCGCCCCGGTCGCGGACGGTTAACGAACGGTTTTTCCATCACGGCGATCGTCATTGCCGGCCTCATTCTGGTCGCAAGCCTCGCATCCGCCGTGATTTACGGGCTGGGACTAAGCGACTAAAGTTCACATGAACCGACAGGGATCGTCGAGGACAAGCGAGGGCTAGCAGTGAACCTGAGGATCGCCGCCGGAGTTGTTGCCGTGTTGGTCCTTGTTGGCTGCGGGCCAACCCCCGAGCCGGAGCCGAGTCCTGGTGCGAGTTCCGCTGCAACCGCAACGGTTACTCCCACCCCGACGGTACCGTCTTCCCCCACTCCGACGGCTGCCCCGGACCCCGTGGTGCCGATGGATCCGGCGGATCCCAGCACGTGGGTCATCGGCTTTGACTCGGTGGGTCCCCTCGTGCCGGGAATGACCCCGGATGCCGCGCTCACCGCTGCCGTCGGCTACGAAGGCTCGAGCTACGAGGGGTGTCCTGTCATCTTCGCCGATCGTTCGGGCTACCCGAGCCTGGCTCTGACCTATTGGCCCGACGACGTGGTGAACCGAATCATCGTCCGATGGAAGGATGGCGGCGCACCGGACTTCGCGACGTCGCCCAAGACGGACAAGGGCATCGGTCTGGGCTCACCCGCCGCGGACTTCCTGTCTGCCTACCCAGAAGCCCAGGTGATCGTCGACCAGGGCGACAGCTTCCGAGTCTTTGCCGTCGGCAACAACGCGGGGCGCTACTTGCTCTTCGCGCTCACGGACAACATCGTCCACAGCATCGACGTGACCTCAGAACCAACCTTTGGCTTCGAGTTGTGCTGACGAGGTCCGCGCGATTTGTCATCCAGCGGTAACACGACAGTTGGTAGGCTGAGCCCACAACACAAGACAGGGCCGCATACACGATGCGGGAGAGTTCCCCACGGGGAACACCGAAGGAGCAAGCCTCCCCGCCAATCTCTCAGGTTCACGTACCGCATCGAAGAAGGCCACTCTGGAAAGCGCTCCACACGGAGCCGCCGATGGTGAAAGCGCACACGAGGCGCGAAACTCTCAGGCACCCATGACAGAGGGGGAGTTCTTTTTCGCCGCCAGTGCCAGGAGAACTCCGTGACCGATCGCTTGTCCCCGCTCCACCCCATCCACGTGGATGCTGGCGCGAGCTTCACCGACTTTGCTGGCTGGCAGATGCCCGTGCGCTACTCCTCGGATCTCGCGGAACATCATGCGGTGCGCACCGCGGCCGGTATCTTCGACATCTCCCACATGGCGGAGCTCAGCGTCACCGGCTCTCAGGCCGCCGCCTTCCTCGACTACGCCCTCGCGGCGAACGTCTCGGCCATCGCGCTCTCCAAGGCGAAGTACACGATGATCCTCGACGAGTCGGGGGGAATCATCGACGACCTGATCGTCTACCAGAACGCGCCGGGGGAATATCTCGTGGTAGCCAACGCGGGCAACCGCGAGGTGGTGGTCTCGGCCCTCGCCGAGCGCATCGAGGGGTTTGACGCGGCACTGACCGACGGCACCGAGGCGATCGCGTTGATCGCGGTGCAGGGTCCCCGCGCACGCGCCATTCTCGAGGCAACCGAGGGTCTGGATGCTGCGCCCGAGTGGGCCATGGGGCATACGCTCGACGAGCTTCCGTACTACGCGTGTATGGGCATGCGATTCCACGACAAGTCCGTGCTGGTCGCGCGCACCGGCTACACGGGCGAGGACGGATTCGAGCTGTTCGTGGGAGTGGCGGATGCGGCATCCCTCTGGGCTGCACTGCTGGCGGCGGGCGAGCCCCTCGGTCTCATCCCCTGTGGACTCGCCGCACGGGACACCCTGCGCCTCGAGGCGGGGATGCCCCTCTACGGTCATGAGCTGGGGCTCGACACGCTGCCGGTCCAAGCGGGTCTCGGACGAGTGGTGCCCCTGAAGACCAAACCGGTCGACTTCGTTGGTCGGGCCGCGGTCGAGGCGGGGCCAGCCGCGGATGCCCGGGTTCTTGTGGGCCTGGTCGCCGAGGGCAAACGGGCCGGGCGCGCCGACTACCTGGTCTTCGACGGCGACACCGAGGTGGGTGTGATCACGAGTGGGGCCCTGTCGCCCACGCTCGGTTACCCGATTGCGATGGCCTACGTTGACCCCGCGGTGAGCGCCGTGGGTACCGAGCTCACGATCGATGTCCGCGGGAGCCGAGTTCCGGCATCCGTTGTTGCCCTTCCCTTCTACAAGAAAGACGAGAACCATGACTGACACCTCCGCGCTGAAGTACACCGCCGAGCACGAGTGGGTGCTTGTTGATGGCTCGACCGCGACCGTGGGCATCACCGCCTACGCCGCGGAGAAGCTGGGTGACATCGTCTACGTTGACCTGCCCAAGGTCGGATCCACGGTCGCCGAGGGCAAGGTCGTGGGCGAAATTGAGTCGACCAAGTCCGTGGGTGAGCTCTTCGCCCCGGTCAACGGCACCGTTGTTGAGGCCAATGACGCCGTCGTCGCGAGCCCAGAGCTCGTCAACAGCGACCCCTTTGGCGAGGGCTGGCTGATCAAGGTCGAGTTTGACGCGCTGCCCGCGCTGCTCAACTTCGACGAGTACACCGCACTGACCGGAGAGTAATGACTGACGCACCTCGCCCCGGGGCTCCCGAGGGCTTTGTCGACCGCCACATTGGTACCGATCAGGCGGCGCAGGCCACCATGCTTGCCGCCGTGGGATACAGCTCCATCGAGGCGCTCGTGGATGCGGCCGTGCCGCCGTCGATCCACGTCAAACCGCTCGAGAACTCCACGATCCCGGCCGCGGCCAGCGAGCGTGAGGCGCTCGCCGAGCTCCGGGCTCTCGCCCGCAAGAACACGGTCCGGCGCCCCATGATTGGCTTGGGCTACTACGACACCATCACCCCGGCGGTGATCAAGCGGAACGTGCTGGAGAACCCCAGTTGGTACACGGCCTACACGCCATACCAGCCCGAGATCTCGCAGGGTCGCCTTGAGGCGCTCATCAACTTCCAGACCATGGTCTCCGACCTCACGGGAATGACCACCGCGAACGCCTCCATGCTCGACGAGGGCACCGCGGTCGTCGAGGCCATGCTGCTCGCTCGGCGCGCATCGGGTTCGAGCTCGAACGTGTTTGTGGTGGATGCCGATGCGCTCCCTCAGACGAAGGCGCTGCTCGCCAATCGCGCCGAGGCCGTGGGCATCGAGCTCGCGGAAGTCGACTACTCGAGCGGGAGCGTTCCCGAGGCGTTTGGTGCATTTGTGCAGTACCCGGGCGCTTCGGGTCGAGTGTGGGACCCGTCCGAGGTCATCGCCGCTGTCAAGACGCAGGACGGCATCGCCGTCGTGGCGGCCGATCTTCTGGCCCTCACTCTTCTTGCGTCGCCCGGCGAACTCGGTGCAGACGTCGCGGTGGGCACCACCCAGCGCTTTGGTGTTCCGCTGGGATTTGGTGGCCCACACGCGGGCTACATGGCCGTGCGCGCTGGCCTCGAGCGTCAGCTTCCCGGCCGACTGGTGGGTGTCTCGCAGGATGCCGCCGGCCACCCCGCCTACCGCCTGTCGCTGCAGGCGCGGGAGCAGCACATCCGCCGCGAGAAGGCGACCTCCAACATCTGTACGGCACAGGTGCTCCTCGCGGTGATGGCATCCATGTATGCCGTCTACCACGGCCCCAGCGGCCTCAAACGAATCGCCCAGAACGTGCACGCCAGCGCCGTCCTCGCCGTCAAGGAGCTGCGGGCTCGTGGCATCGAGGTCAACGCGGAGAGCTACTTCGACACAATCACCGTGACGGTTCCCGATTCCGCGGCGGTCCTGTCGCGGGCCCTCGATCACAACATCCTGCTGCACGCGGTCGACGCCACCACGGTGTCGTTGTCGTTCGACGAGTCCAGTGCCGCCGACATCGACCTGGTGCTTCCCGCCCTGCTCGAGGTCTTTGGTGCGGGGGAGCGTAGCGAGCCGCAGGACCAGGGCGTGTTCACTCGCGGCGACAAGTGGTTCGCGCTCGACGCGACCCACCAGCACGAGTACCTGCCCTCGCTCGCGCGCACGTCGCTGTACCTCACGCACCCGGTGTTTAACACTCACCGCAGCGAGACGGCGATGATGCGCTACCTCAAGTACCTGGCCGACAAGGACTACGCGCTTGACCGCGGCATGATTCCGCTCGGCTCGTGCACGATGAAGCTCAACGCCGCCACCGAGATGGAGGCGGTGACGTGGCCCGAGTTTGCGGGCCTTCACCCGTTCGCGCCCGAGGCCGACGTCGAGGGTTACCTCACTCTCATCGAGCAGCTCCAGACCTGGCTCGCCGAGGTGACCGGGTACGACTCGGTGTCGTTGCAGCCCAACGCGGGCAGCCAAGGCGAGCTCGCGGGTCTGCTGGCGATTCGTGGCTACCACCGCTCGCGCGGCGACGTCGGGCGTACGGTTTGCCTCATCCCGTCGAGTGCCCACGGCACCAACGCCGCGAGCGCCGTGCTCGCGGGGATGCGCGTGGTCGTTGTGGCCTGTGACGACCTCGGCAACGTCGACCTCGACGACCTTCGCGCGAAGATCGCGCTGCACGCGGACGAGATCGCGGCACTGATGATCACGTACCCGTCGACCCACGGGGTGTACGAGCACGAGGTCGGCGCCATTTGCGAGGCGGTGCATGCGGCCGGAGGTCAGGTCTACGTTGACGGTGCCAACCTGAATGCCCTGCTGGGGTACGCGCGCTTTGGTGACTTCGGCGGCGACGTCTCGCACCTCAACTTGCACAAGACGTTCTGCATCCCGCACGGTGGTGGTGGGCCGGGCGTCGGCCCGGTTGCCGCGAAGGCGCACCTCGCTCCGTTCCTGCCCTCGCACCCGATGGCGCAGCGCGACTTTGTGCCCGGGGTGTCCCGGCCGACGCACGCGAACATCGTGAGCGCGGCGCCATACGGGAGCCCGAGCATCCTGCCCATCTCGTGGGCGTACGTGCGCATGATGGGCACCGAGGGGCTTAAGGCCGCGACCGGCGCCGCGGTTCTTGCCGCCAACTATGTCGCCGCGCGCCTCCGCGACTACTACCCGGTGCTGTACGCGGGCGACAACGGTCTTGTTGCGCACGAGTGCATCCTCGATCTCCGACCGCTGAAGGATGCCACGGGCATCGACAACAACGACGTCGCGAAGCGTCTCATCGACTTCGGGTTCCACGCGCCGACGATGTCGTTCCCGGTGCCGGGCACCCTCATGGTGGAGCCCACCGAGAGCGAGGACCTCGCGGAGATCGATCGGTTTATCGACGCCATGATTTCGATCAAGGAGGAGGCGGATGCCGTCGCCGCGGGCGTCTGGCCTGCTGACGACAACCCACTTGTGCACGCCCCGCACACGGCCCAGTCCGTGATCGAGGGGGAGTGGACTCACGCCTACTCACGCGAGCAGGCGGTCTACCCGCTGCGGAGCCTCATCCGGGGCAAGTACTGGCCCCCGGTGCGTCGGATCGACAACGCGTTCGGCGATCGCAACTTGGTCTGTGCGTGCCCGCCGATCGAGGCCTTCGCCGACTGATCCATCCCCTGAGGTAAGCCGATTACTCCTTCCGACGACCCCGGAAGGGGCGATTGGCTTACCTCAGGTGGAGAACAGGGTGGGGAAGGTCGCGGCCGCCCACGGGTAGCCAACGAAAATCGCCGAGTCGATGATCAGGTGGGCGATCACGAGCGGCAGCACACGCCCTGTGCGCGTGTAGAGCCAGCCAAACAGGATGCCCATGGCGAAGTTGCCCACAAAGGCGCCGAAGCCCTGGTACAGGTGGTACGAGCCGCGCAGGGCAGCGCTTGCAACGATGATCGGCCACGATCGCCAGCCCAGATCGCGGAGGCGCGCAAACAGGTACCCAATCACGATCACTTCTTCGGTGACCCCTGCCCGCAGCGCCGAGAGGAGCAACACCGGGATGGTCCACCAGTGCTCGGTCAGGGCCGTGGGCACTACGTTCACCGTGAGCCCCAGTGCTCGCCCGGCAAGGTACACGCCGATGCCGGGGATGCCGATTGCCAGTGCGAGCCCCAGCCCTTGCAGGCTGTCCCTTCCCGGCCGGGTCGCGTCGATGCCGAGGCGCGAGAGGTGTGGCCGCGCGACCTGCCAGAGCAGGAACGCGACGAGCGCCACGGGCACAAGGTCGAAGAAGATCCCCATCAGCTGGTAGATCAGGTCGAAAATGGGGCGTTCGCTCAACGATGGGTTGAGGGTCGCGGTTTGGTCGGACAATGCCTCATCACGAGTCGTGCGATTGATGATGGCAACGATTGAGTACGCGGCGGATGCTCCGAGCGAGAGCCCCAGAACGATCAGGATCTCGGCCCACAGGCGTCGTCGGCTGGGTGGTTCGGGCGCGGCAAGCGGGAACGGCCCTGCTGACAGGGTCACTATCGTGCTGCGGGGGGCAGCGCGCACGCGGGCGTTCCGCCGGGGAGTCGGTGACGGTTTGCGGCGACGGTCTTGTACACGAGCGCGGCAATCCACGAGACGGGCGGGGTGGCGATCAGGTGGCCGAGGAACCGCCATCCGAAGCCGCGCTGCATTCGGAGCAGGGCGGATCCCGCGAGGTGGCCGGCGTACTGGTGAGTGGGGGTGACGACCCACGCATACGTGGTGACGTCCTCGAGGGTGAGACCCAGTTCGTCCAGGTCCAGCCATTGCCACGGCGACATCGGCGGAAAGAGCGGGAGGATGCCCTTCAGCGCGTTGACGGAACTGGTGCAGAACGCACAGTCGCCATCAAAGACCAGGAGCGGGCCACTGGAGGGTTTCGACAAATGCGACTCGGTCACAATGTGATCGTACGCCGCATCCCACGCTCATTCGGATCGTCTGAAACTCCGTGACGCAACAATCTTGTGAATTGCGAGATAATCGCGCACGAATTCCCCGTAGCGCGCAAGGAATTCGTGAGTTCGTTACCACTGTGTAACGTTTGCCCCTACAGTTTTGCGAGGGAAATACGCCCGCCTAGGGTGTGAACTACCAAGCGCGACGCGGGGCTAGGAATCGCCGTGTCGTTCGCTCATCTTGCACAGGAGGAAAATTGAGAATCACACGATTCGCGGCAGCTGCTGCCACGGTCGCCGCTGGTGCTCTCGTCCTCTCGGGTTGCGCAGCGCCGCAGTCCGAGATTGTCGAGGGATCATCGCTGTCGGTGGCGTGGAACCAGCCGTTCTACTCGTACAACGGAAACACCTCGTTCGGTAACGCGACGGCAAACAACAACATCACCTACGCGACGCTCGGTGGCTTCAACTACTACAACGATGTTCCGGAGCTGGTGAAGGACACGTCCTTCGGCACCTACGAGCTCGTCTCCGAGGACCCGCTGGTCGTCAAGTACACGATCGCCGATGGCGTGAAGTGGTCCGACGGCACCGCCGTCGACGCTGCTGACCTCCTCCTGCAGTGGGCTGCGCTTTCTCGCGCGCTCGACACGCCGGACTTCGACTCCTCCGAGTTCACCGACCCTGACACGGGCGAGTTCACCGAGGACTTCCCGACCGACGTCGTCTACTTCGACTCCGGCGCCGACCCGTCGGTGGGCCTGGGCCTCGTGTCCACGACCCCCGAGGTGAGCGACGACAAGAAGTCGATCACCCTGACCTACGACGCGCCGTTCGTTGACTGGGAGCTCCAGCTCACGAGCCCGCTTCCCGCGCACGTTGTGGCCAAGAACGCCCTCGGCATCGAGGACAACCAGGCCGCGAAGGACGCGATCTACGACGCCATCGAGAACGAGGACACCGAGGCGCTCGCCGCGATCTCGAGCTTCTGGAACTCGGGCTTCAACTTCACCGAGATGCCGGAGAACACCGACCTGGTGCTCGCCAGCGGCCCGTACCAGATCAGCGACTTTGTTGCTGACCAGTACGTGACCCTGAAGGCGAACCCGGAGTACACCGGTGACAACCTGCCCAAGGTCGAGGAGATCACCATCCGCTTCATCGGTGACCCGCTGGCCGCCGTCCAGGCGCTCCAGAACGGTGAGGTCCAGCTGATCTCGCCGCAGGCAACCGCAGACGTTGCTGAGGCGCTTGGCGCACTCGACGTCACCGTCATCGGTGGCTACGAGGGCACCTACGAGCACATCGACCTCCAGTTCGACCAGTCCAAGAGCGGCAACTTCAACAACCCCCTCATCCGTGAGGCGTTTATGAAGGTCATCCCGCGCCAGGAGATCGTCGACAAGCTCATCAAGCCGCTGCAGGCGGACGCCGAGGTGCGTAACTCGCAGGTCTTCCTGCCGGGTGCCGAGGGCTACGAGGAGTCGGTCGCCGAGAACGGTTCGCTCGACTACATGGAGGTCGACGTCGAGGGTGCCAAGGCTCTCCTCGCCGAGGCCGGAGTCACCAACCCCGAGGTCTGCATGCTCTTCAGCTCGACGAACCCTCGTCGTGCCAACGAGTTCCTGCTGATCCAGCAGTCCGCTGCGCAGGCTGGCTTCAACGTCACCGACTGCTCCAGCCCTGACTGGGGTGGCCTGCTCGGTACGCCGGGTGCCTACGACGCGTCGCTCTTCGGATGGCAGTCGACCAGCCTTGGTGTGACCAACGGCGCCCCGCCCACCTACACCACCGGTGGCATCAACAACCTGAACTTCTACAGCAACCCCGAAATGGATGAGCTGACGGCCGCACTGGGCCAGGAGTTCGACCCGGCGGCTCAGATCGAGATCCTCAAGCAGATCGACAAGATCCTGTGGGAGGACTTCTACGGAGTCACCATCTTCCAGTTCCCGGCGGTTACGGCCTACGACCAGAACGCGATCACCAACATTTCGCCTTCGACCCTGGCCCCGACCATCTTCTGGAACATCTGGGATTGGGAGCCTGTCGTCTCCGAGTAGTCCACTACTCGCCTGACATCAGGTAATACCCAGGGCGCTGGGGCCATTCGGCCCCAGCGCCCACCCGCTGGAAGACCCCCGGTAAGGTAGGTGCCCTCTGTGGCAACATTCGTCGTGAGGCGGCTGATCGCCTCCATCTTCATCTTTCTCGCCGCGACGTACCTCATGTACATCCTCGTTGCCCTCTCTGGCGACCCTCTTGAGGACCTGAGGACAAGCTCGGCCCCCAACAAGCAACAGCTCATCGAGGCGCGAACAGCGTTGTTGAACCTCGATGTGCCACCGCCTCTGCGGTACTTCATCTGGCTCGGCGGGATCTTCGGATTCGCGGGCAAGGGCTTTGGGTACCTCGGCCAGACCGTGCAGAACCAGCCCGTGAACGTGCTCCTCGCCCAGGCGATGGGGTCGACCCTCCAGCTCGTCACCATCGCGACGCTCGTCGCGATCATCCTGGGTCTGATCGTGGGTATCACCACGGCGCTTCGCCAGTACTCGGGCTACGACTACGGCGTGACGTTCCTGTCGTTCCTGTTCTTCTCGTTGCCGATCTTCTGGGTCGCCGTCTTGCTCAAGCAGTACCTGGCCATCGGGTTCAACGACTTCCTCGCGAATCCTCGAATCGAGTGGTGGGTGATTGTTGCCCTCGCCATAGTCTCGGGCCTCATCTGGATGTCGATCATTCCGCGCAAGGGCATCGGACGCCTGTACACGTTCCTCATTGCCGGTGGTGCCAGCGCAGCGATTCTCATCTACATGGAGCTCAGCGACTGGTTCTCGACGCCTCACATCGGAATTATCGGAATCATCATCTCCGTCGCCGGTATCGCGTTTGGAGTGACGGCGATCTCCACGGGTGTCCGCAACCGTCGGGCCTTGCGTGCGTCGCTGATCGTCGCGGCAGTGGGAATCGCGGTCTACTACCCGTTTATGTTGTGGATCTCGTACTACCTCACGTTCTGGACGTGGATCGCTCTCGCGGTGGTCACCGTGGGAGTCTCGTTCGCGATCGGCTGGTTCACGGGTGGTGCCGACAAGGCACCCATCGCCCGCACGGCAGCCATCACGGGCTTCCTCGTCGGCAGCGTCATCTCGCTGGACCGCTTTATGTCGGTCTGGTACCAGTACGCCAACTCGGGTCGCGTGAAGGGTCGGCCGATCGCCACGATCGGATCGTCCACTCCTGGTCTTGAGGGCTCCATGTGGGTGATTGGTGTGGATATCTTCACGCACCTCTTACTGCCAACGATTGCCCTCATCCTGATCTCCTTCGCGAGCTACACGCGGTACTCGCGGGCGAGCCTCCTCGAGGTCATGAACCAGGACTACATCCGTACTGCTCGGGCGAAGGGTCTGACCGAGCGCACCGTTGTGGTGCGTCACGCCTTCCGCAACGCCCTCATCCCGATCGCGACGATTGTGGCGTTCGACATCGGAGGAATCGTGGGTGGCGCGGTCATCACCGAGCGCGTGTTCGGCTGGACCGGCATGGGTGCACTCTTCCAAAACGGTCTCGATCACGTCGATCCGAACCCCGTGATGGCGTTCTTCCTCGTCGTGGGTGGCCTCGCCATCCTCTTCAACTTGATAGCCGACCTCGTGTATGCGGGTCTTGACCCGAGGATCCGGGTGTCCTGATGAGCAACATTCCTCCCCCCGTCGAAGAGCCGGGCCACCACGAGGCGGGCGTCACCGACGCCGAGAACTCGATCGAGAACCGCGAGGTCGCGGGCCTGTCGCAGGGCCAGATCGTCCGCAAGCGCTTCTTCCGCCACAAGGGCGCGCTCGTCGCGATGTTTGTGCTCGCCTTTATCATCGTGCTCTCCTTCACCTCGGTCGGTGTCGCGTTTGGTGACTGGAAGTCCGGCGGATGGTGGCAGTACACCTGGAACGTCGCGGTCGCCATCGAGAACGGGGGCCGACCCACGCTCAGCCTGTTCCCGTTCACGTTTGGCAACCACCCGTTTGGTCAGGACGAAGTCGGTCGCGACATCTTTGCGGTCGTGATGCGTGGAACCCAGCAGTCGCTCATGATCATGGTGATCGTGGGTGGCATCGCGACGATCATCGGTACCGTCATCGGCGCCGTCTCGGGCTACTACCGTGGCTGGACCGACTCGGTTCTGATGCGTTTCACCGACGTCATCATCACGATCCCCGTCATCGTCATCGGCGCGGTGCTCGGTCGTCGGTTCGGACTCGCGGGCGCACCGGTGCTCGCCGTGATCCTCGGTCTGGTGCTGTGGACCGGGCTTGCTCGACTGGTGCGTGGTGAATTCCTGAGTCTGCGCGAGCGTGAGTTCGTGGATGCTGCCCGCGTCGCGGGAGCCCGGGATCGACGCATCATCTTCCGCCACATCCTTCCCAACGCGGTCGGTGTGATCATCGTCAACTCGACGCTGTTGATGGCTGCCGCCATCCTCATCGAGACGGGCCTGAGCTTCCTCGGCTACGGTGTGCAGGCACCGGACACCTCGCTCGGCAAGATCATCAGCGAGAATCAGGTTGCCTTCTCGACCCGCCCATGGCTGTTCTGGTGGCCGGGTGTGTTCATCATTGCGATCGCGCTGTGCATCAACTTCATCGGTGACGGCTTGCGTGATGCATTCGACCCACGCCAGCGCCGGATGCCCACCGACAAGGCTCTCAAGCGCGCGAACTACGTGGCGGCCGAGGCGCTTGTGCCTCGCAAGAGCGCGAACACGATCGGCTCGTGATGGCCGTTCTAGAGAAGAATGCCCAGGATCGACGCCACGGTAAGCACGCCAAAAACCGCGGCGGTCACCCAGTGGATCTCGCGTCGCACGCTGCCTGGCTCGGCTCCGGCCGCCAGCAGGCCCTGCTCCTGCAGATCCTGCCAGTGACGACGGATGACGTACGCGACAGCACCGGACTGCGTGCCGGGGAGGTCGCCGGGTCGCGGGCTCGCGCCACTCGCATCGGCGGCGAGACGGGCATCCTTGGCGGTGCCCCCGTGGGCCGCGTAGCGGTTGGGAGCGGGGCTCGCCCACGCCGTGACCTTTCCCTCGGACGTGTACAGCGTCAGGGCGTACTTGGTGTCGACGTTCTGGATCGCGGGCCACGGCACGTGAATGGTCGAGAAGACGTTGCGTACGGTCACCTCGTGCTCGGCGACGTCAACCCGGGGAAACCAGAACAGCGCAAAGGCCAGGGCGCCGATGAGCAGCATGATCCAGCCGTAGCGCACCAGAGACGTCGTGTCGCCGGAGACGATCACGCCCACGAGTCCCAGGCCGGCGATGGCCGCCGTCACCACACTCAGAACACGGCCGAACATGGGTCGAAAACTCGTCGGGGCGAATCGCATCTGACCAGTTTTTCAGACAATTCCGGCTTCGCAGACAACGCAGGAAAGGACCTGAAGTGACTCCTGCAACCACAACGTCCGAAACAGTCCTTGAGGTCCAGGGCCTCGGGGTCGACTTCTGGGTCGACGGCACCTTCTATCCGGCTGCCATCGACCTTAACTACAACGTCAAGCGTGGCGAGGTTCTGGCCATCGTGGGCGAGTCCGGTTCGGGCAAGAGCTCGAGCTCGATGGCGCTCCTGGGTCTCCTGCCACCGAACGCCAAGGTCTCCGGTTCGATCAAGCTGCTGGGCCGGGAGCTTCAGGGAATCCCTCAGAACGAGCTGCGTAGCGTGCGTGGTGGCGAGATCGCGGTGATCTTCCAGGAGCCGATGACGGCCCTGAACCCGGTCTACACGATCGGGTTCCAGATCATGGAAGCGCTGCGCTCCCACTACGACCTGACGCCGTCCGAGGCGAAGGCGCGTGCGATCGAGCTTCTGACGCAGGTCGAGATGCCCGACCCGCAGAACGCATTCCACAAGTACCCCCACCAGCTCTCGGGCGGTCAGCGCCAGCGCGCCATGATCGCACAGTCGATCTCGTGTGACCCGGTGTTGCTGATCGCGGACGAGCCGACCACGGCACTCGACGTGACGGTTCAGGCGGAGATCCTCGATCTGCTGCGGAACCTGCACAAGCGACTCGACAGCGCGATCATCCTCATCACCCACGACATGGGTGTTGTTGCCGACCTCGCCGACCACATCATGGTCATGAAGGACGGCCTGGCCGTCGAGACCGGCACCGTGGTCGACGTCTTCACGAACCCGAAGGCGGAGTACACCAAGTCGCTTCTTGCCGCAGTTCCGCACCTCGGTACCGCGATGGTTCAGGTCAACGAGCAGGAGCCGATCAACGTCGCGCAGAAGCGCGAGCCGGTACTTAACTTCGAGAACGTTGCCATCGACTACCCGAAGCGTGGGCGGGTTCCCGCGTTCCGTGCCGCGGAGGGTATCAACCTGGAGATCTACCCGGGCGAGATCCTGGGCCTCGTGGGAGAGTCCGGCTCGGGCAAGACGACTCTGGGTCGTGCATCCGTGGGCCTGTTGCCGATCGCGGAGGGCACCCTCACCGTTGTGGGCCATGACATCTCGCACGCGACCAACCGCGACCTGCGGCCGCTGCGCCGCAAGACCGGCATTGTCTTCCAGGACCCGGGGTCGAGCCTGAACCCTCGGATGCCCATTGGCCAGTCGATCGGTGAGCCCCTGCTGCTCGCGGGTGAGGCGTCGGGGAAGGATCTCGACAAGCGGGTGCAGGAGCTGCTCGCCCAGGTCGAGCTGCCGACGAGCTACCGCAACCGGTACCCCCACGAGTTGTCCGGCGGACAACGCCAGCGCGTGGGCATTGCCCGTGCTCTTGCTCTCACGCCCGAGCTGCTGGTGGCGGACGAGCCCACGAGTGCGCTCGACGTGTCCGTGCAGGCCCGATTCCTCGACCTGCTGCAGGAGCTGCAGGAGCGCCTGCAGTTCGCTTGTCTGTTCGTGAGCCACGACCTCGCCGTCGTCGACATCCTCGCGCACAGGATCGCGGTCATGCATCGCGGTAGACTGGTGGAGCAGGGTACACGAGATGAGATCCTGCGAACCCCCAAAGACCCTTACACCCAGCGACTCATTGCTGCCGTGCCACTGCCCGATCCAATCGCGCAGCGCGAGCGGCGCGAGGGACGGGCAGCCTCCAAGGCCGCGGAAGCAGGCCTCAACTAGAAGGAACACGTTATGGCGATCGCCACACGCAATGACCTGCGCAACGTGGCGATCGTCGCCCACGTCGACCACGGCAAGACCACCCTGGTCGATGCCATGCTGCGCCAGACCAACTCGTTCGCCGACCACGCGCACCTCGAGGACCGCGCGATGGACTCGAACGACCTCGAGCGCGAAAAGGGCATCACGATCCTCGCCAAGAACACGGCGATCTCCTACAAGGGTGTTCACGCGACCGACGGCCCCGTGACCATCAACGTGATCGACACTCCGGGTCACGCGGACTTTGGTGGCGAGGTCGAGCGTGGTCTCTCCATGGTGGACGGTGTTGTGCTGCTGGTTGACGCCAGCGAGGGGCCCCTGCCGCAGACCCGATTTGTGCTGCGCAAGGCGCTCGAGGCGAAGCTTCCGGTCGTGCTGCTCGTCAACAAGACCGACCGCCCGGATGCCCGCATCGACGAGGTCGTGAGCGAGAGCCAGGACCTTCTTCTGGGCCTGGCCAGTGACCTGCACGAGGACATGCCCGACCTGGACCTGGATGCCGTGCTCGACGTCCCCGTCGTCTACGCCTCGGGTCGCAACGGATCCGCGAGCTGGAACAAGCCCGAGAACGGTTCGCTGCCCGACAACGAGGACCTCGAGCCGCTGTTCGACGCGATCCTCAAGCACATCCCGGCGCCGACCTACGACGACGCCCACCCGCTTCAGGCATGGGTCACCAACCTGGACTCAAGCCCGTTCCTCGGCCGTCTCGCCCTGCTGCGCGTCTTCAACGGCACGATCAAGAAGGGCCAGACCGTCGCGTGGGTCAAGCACGACGGCTCGGTCGCGAACGTTCGTGTGACCGAACTGCTGATGACGAAGGCACTCGACCGGTACCCGACCGAATCCGCCGGCCCCGGTGACATTGTCGCCGTCGCAGGCTTCGAGGACATCACGATCGGTGAGACCCTGGCCGACCCCGAGGACGTGCGGCCGCTGCCGACGATCACCGTGGACGACCCCGCCATCTCGATGACCATCGGGACCAACACGAGTCCCATTGTCGGCAAGATTAAGGGCCACAAGCTCACCGCTCGGATGGTCAAGGACCGCCTCGAGCGCGAGCTCATCGGTAACGTCTCGATCAAGCTGGTCGACATCGGCCGCCCGGATGCGTGGGAGGTGCAGGGCCGCGGCGAGCTGGCCCTCGCGATCCTCGTTGAGCAGATGCGCCGCGAGGGCTTCGAGCTCACCGTGGGCAAGCCCCAGGTGGTCACCAAGAAGGTCGACGGCAAGGTTCACGAGCCCTACGAGCACCTCACGATCGATGCGCCGGAGGAGTATCTCGGCGCCATCACGCAGCTGCTCGCCGCCCGCAAGGGTCGCATGGAGTCGATGACCAATCACGGCACCGGCTGGGTGCGGATGGAGTTCATCGTTCCCTCGCGTGGCCTCATTGGCTTCCGCACCGAGTTCCTCACGATCACGCGCGGAACCGGTATTGCCAACGCCATTTCACACGGTTACGACGTCTGGGCCGGCGAGATTGTCACTCGCGTGAACGGCTCCATCGTCGCCGACCGCGCCGGTGTTGCGACGCCCTTCGCGATGGTCGCCCTGCAGGAGCGTATGTCGTTCTTCGTGGAGCCCACGCAGGAGGTCTACGAGGGCATGGTGGTGGGTGAGAACTCGCGCTCCGAGGACATGGACGTGAACATCACCAAGGAGAAGCAGCTCACCAACATGCGCCAGTCCACCGCGGACAACTTCGAGCGGATGACGCCGTCGCGCAAGCTGACTCTCGAGGAGTGCCTCGAGTTCGCACGCGAGGACGAGTGTGTTGAGGTGACCCCGGAGGTCATCCGCATTCGCAAGGTCGAGCTCGATGCCAACGCGCGCGCTCGTGCCGCGTCGCAGCGCAAAAAGCAGAACGCGTAGTTGTCAACCTTCACGGCGGCGCGAGCCGTCGTGAGGGTATGACGGTCGCGAACGCGCGAGCACTACGCTGGTGGCGTGATCGATCCCGGGTGCCGACCCGGCATCCCATTCCCCCAGGAGGCAGATATGAGTTCCGCACGTCGCCGTTTTGTCGCTCCTCTTGCCGTCGCACTCGCGTTGGTCATCACCCCCTCCCTGTCCGGCTGCTTCGGCAACCCGATCGAGTCGATCATCGAGGGCGCCACGGGTGGCGACGTTGACCTCGGCGGCACCTCCGTGCCCGACGGTTACCCCACCTCCGAGGTGCCGCTGGTTGCCGGCGAGATCCTCTTTGGCGGTTCGATTGGCAACGCCGACGGCAAGATCTTCAACGTCACGGTGAAGGTCAGCGGGCCGGAAGCCCTCGACCAGATCAAGACGCAGCTTGAGGGCGCGGGTTTCACCTCGCAGGCCGACCTGGGAGACACCTCCGCGGGTGGCACCTACATTGCCAGCACCGACGCTTGGGGCGTGTTGGTAGTGGTCTCCGAGGACGGCTCCAACGGCTGGATGGCCAACTACACCGTCACGGCCGCGTCCGCGCAGTAGCTCCTCGCGCAGTAGCTTCACGTGGGGGTCAGTCGAAGAGACCGGCCCCCACGAATGCACCCTGTCGCGCGCCGGGCGGAACGGCGAACACCGCCGAGCCGACGTGCCGGATGTACTCGTTCATCGCGTCGGATGCGAGTGAGCGCTGAACCGCCACGAACTGCACCGGCGAGGCCTGGTAGCTCATAAAAAACAGCCCAGCCCGCAGCTGGCCCAATTCGTTGTTGCCATCAACGAAGTTGTACCCACGCCGAAGGATGCGTGTCCCAACCTGGTCGGGATGCGCGAGCCTGAGGTGTGAGTTGTCGGGGATGGCCGGCATCCCATCGGTGCGGCGCATCGAGAAGTCCGGGGCGCTGAATTCAGTACCACCCGACAGGGGTGCGCCCTCACCCTTGGTGCGGCCCACAATGTCGTCCTGGGTGGCGAGGGCCACTCGATCCCAGTTCTCGATGGTCATGAGGATGCGGCGTGTGACGAGATACGTGCCGCCGTGCATCCAGGTCTGTGGCTCGTGGCCGCCCACCCACACGAACTCGTCGAGCGCGGCCGACTCCTCGGACTTGATGTTGGCGGTGCCGTCCTTGTAGCCGAACAGGTTCCGCGGGGTGGACTGGGCCGTGGAGGTGGACGACGTGCGCCCGAAGCCCAGCTGAGTCCACCGGATCCGGGCCGTGCCAAACGCGATACGCGTGAGGTTCCGGATGGCGTGCACGGCCACCTGTGGATCGTCCGCACAGGCCTGGATCACCAGATCTCCGCCGCTCGAGGAGTCGTC
>CBDIIE010000001.1:0-36395 GCA_965279605.1 Rhodoglobus sp. | reverse complement strand
GATGGTGGGCATCCTCATCGCCCTGGTGCTGCGCGGAATCTTTATCCTGCTCGGCGCCCAGCTGATCGAGAACTTCTCCTGGATCTTCTACATCTTTGGTGCGTTCCTGCTCTATACCGCCATCCGTCAGGTCTTCGAGAACCACGACGGACATGGAGCAGCAGGAGAACGGCATCATCCGGGCCCTCCGCAAGCGTGTCGCCATCACGGACACCTACGACGGAGCGAAGCTGCGTACCGTTATCGACGGCAAGAAGGTGTTCACGCCCATCCTTGTGGTGTTCATCGCACTGGGCCTGACCGACCTCGTCTTCGCGATCGACTCGATTCCCGCGATCTTTGGCATCACTCAGGATCCGTTCATCGTGTTCACCGCCAACGTGTTCGCGCTGATGGGTCTGCGCCAGTTGTACTTCCTGCTCGGTGACCTCATCGACAAGCTCGAGTACCTGCACTTCGGGATCGCGTTCATCTTGGGCTTCATCGGCGTGAAGCTCTTCTTCCATGCCCTGCACGTCAACGAGCTTCCGTTTATTAACGGAGGGGAGCACGTCGACTGGGCGCCGGAGATTTCGACCTGGACGTCGCTCGCGGTGATTCTCTCCGCGATGGCCATCGCCGTGATCGCGAGCCTCATCAAGATCCGGGTCGACTCGCGTCGCTCGCTTCGTGAGGAGTTCGCGGAGCGCAGCATCCCCGGTCCCGACTCCGAGTAGTAGCCGTCGGGGCGGTGATACGCTCGACAGATGCGTTTCGATCGACTTCTTCGTCGCCGCGACGGGGGCCTAGTCACTAGCCTCCCTCGTCGCGGCATCCGCCGACCTATGCGGCTTCCGTGGGCTGGGTACGAAACGAAGAAGGGACAGCATCCATGACTGAATCAGCGCGACCTCGGACTCTGGCCGAGAAGGTATGGGACGACCACCTGGTCGTTAAGGGCGAGAACGGCAGCCCTGACCTCATCTACATTGATCTGCACCTGCTCCACGAGGTGACCAGCCCCAGGCCTTTGATGGTCTGCGGATGGCGGGACGCCCGGTGCGCCGCCCCGATCTCACGATCGCGACCGAGGACCACAACACCCCCACCCTGTTGATCGACCGGCCCATCGCCCGACCCGATCAGCCGCACCCAGATCGAGACCCTGCGGGCCAACGCCAAGGAGTTTGGTGTTCGCCTGCACTCCCTGGGTGACATCGAGCAGGGCATCGTGCACGTAGTGGGGCCGCAGCTCGGCCTCACGATGCCCGGCATCACGGTGGTCTGTGGCGACTCGCACACCTCGACGCACGGGGCCTTCGGCGCGATGGCGTTTGGCATCGGCACGAGTGAGGTGGAGCACGTGCTCGCCACCCAGACGCTGCCGCTGAAGCCGTTCAAGACGATGGCAATCACCGTTGAAGGTGAACTCAAGCCGGGCGTGACGGCCAAGGACATCATCCTTGCCGTCATCGCCAAGATCGGCACGGGCGGTGGCCAGGGCTACGTGCTCGAGTACCGCGGCAGCGCCATCCGCTCGCTCTCCATGGAGGGCCGCATGACGATCTGCAACATGTCCGATCGAAGCCGGTTGCTCCGTGCCGGCATGGTCCGCGCCTGACCAGATCACCTACGACTACCTCAAGGGTCGCCCGCACGCTCCCGAGGGCACCGACTGGGATGACGCGGTCGCCCTACTGGGACACGCTGGCTACCGACGCCGATGCGGTGTTCGACGCCGAGGTGTACCTCGACGCGAACGAGCTCGAGCCGTTCGTCACGTGGGGCACCAACCCCGGCCAGGGCGTCTCGCTGAGCGACCGGGTGCCGGAGCCGTCGTCGTACGACAACCCCAACGACCGTGCTGCCGCCGAGCGAGCGCTCGAGTACATGGATCTGACCCCCGGAACTCCCATGAAGGAGATCCCCGTGGACGCCGTGTTTATGGGCTCGTGCACCAACAGCCGCATCGAAGACCTGCGTGCCTTCGCATCCATCATCAAGGGCCAGAAGAAGGCGGATGGGGTGCGGGTGATGGTCGTGCCCGGTTCGGCTCGTGTGCGCATTGAGGCCGAGGCCGAGGGCATCGACAAGATCGTCGAGGAGTTTGGCGCGGAGTGGCGGTTCGCAGGCTGCTCCATGTGCCTCGGGATGAACCCGGACCAGCTCGCGCCGGGGGAGCGCTGTGCATCCACCTCGAACCGCAACTTCGAGGGGCGGCAGGGCAAGGGTGGGCGCACCCATCTGGTGTCACCGCTGGTCGCTGCGGCGACGGCCATCCGAGGAACCTTGTCCGAGCCCGAGTGACCCTCGGACTAGGCGCGGCTACGTCTACTGAGTCGACAGGGGTGAACGCGTAATGCAACCGATCTCTACCGTCACGGGCATCGCGGTGCCGCTGCAGCGCTCGAACGTCGACACCGATCAGATCATCCCGGCCGAGTTCCTGAAGCGCGTAACCAAGACGGGCTTTGATGACGCCCTCTTCTACGCGTGGCGCCAGGACCCGGAGTTTTGTGCTCAACCGCGAGCCGTACTCCGTGGCCAAGCCGGGTACCGAGGTGCGTATCCTCGTTGCCGGCCCCGACTTTGGTACCGGGTCGAGCCGGGAGCACGCGGTCTGGGCGCTGCGAGACTACGGCTTTGCCGCCGTGCTCTCCAGCCGGTTCGGTGACATCTTCCGCGGCAACTCGGCAAGCAGGGTCTCCTCGCGGCCCAGCTCAGCGAGAAGGACATCGAGACCATATGGCTGATCGTCGACGAGCAACCGGGAATAACGGTGTCTGTTGATCTCGTTGCCAAACAGGTGACGGTCGGCACTGCCAGCTTCCCTTTCGAGATCGATGATTACACTAGGTGGCGCTTGCTCGAAGGCCTCGATGACATCGGGCTAACACTGCGCGACGAGTCGCACATCACGGAGTTCGAGTCCCGGCGCGAAGCCTGGCGGCCCCGAACTCTCCCGGCCAAGTAAGACTGGCCACGTTAAACAGACAGGGGTGAGCATGAATTCACTTACCAAGGATGCCCAAAGGCGGCCGAACGAGTGGGACTCATGTCCGACAAGATCGTCCATCAACGGCGGCAAGCCGCTCAAGGGGCGCGTGGACGTGCGCGGGGCGAAAACCTCGCCACCAAGGCCATGGTTGCCGCTCTCCTCGCGGACACCCCGAGCCACCTTCTCGACGTTCCCGACATCAGCGACGTTGGTGTGGTGACGGGCATGCTCGGCGCGTACGGCGTGACCGTCACCAAGGTCGGCGAGGGCGAGCTCCTGCTTGACCCCACCAACGTCCTCAAGGCGCAGTTCCACGAGATTGACGCGCTCGCCGGCTCCAGCCGCATCCCGATTCTGTTCTGTGGACCCCTTCTTCACCGCCTGGGTGAGGCGCTCATCCCCGACCTCGGTGGATGCCGCATCGGCGACCGCCCAATCGACTTCCACATGAATGCGCTGCGCGCTTTTGGTGCCGTTGTCGACAAGAGCTACGAGGGCATCCGCCTGACCGCCCCGAACGGACTCAAGGGTGCGAACATCGAGCTGCCGTACCCCAGTGTGGGCGCGACCGAGCAGGTGCTGCTCACCGCAGTGCTCGCGGAGGGTGTCACCGAACTGAAGAACGCGGCGATCGAGCCCGAGATCATGGATCTCATCGCGATCCTGCAGAAGATGGGCGCCATCATCAACGTGGAGCCCAACCGCGTGATCTTCATCGAGGGCGTCGACAAGCTCGAGGGCTACACGCACCGAGCGCTGTTCGATCGCAACGAGGCCGCGAGCTGGGCATCCGCCGCGCTGGCCACCAAGGGCGACATCTTTGTTGCGGGTGCACGCCAGCAGGAGCTGATGACGTTCCTCAACATCTTCCGCAAGGCGGGGGGTGCATTCGACATCGCCGAGGACGGCATCCGGTTCTACCACCCGGGTGGGCCTCTCAAGCCGGTTGTTGTCGAGACGGATGTGCACCCCGGCTTTATGACCGACTGGCAGCAGCCGCTGATCGTGGCGCTCACGCAGGCCGAGGGTCGCAGCGTGGTGCACGAGACCGTGTACGAGAACCGTTTTGGATTCACGGATGCCCTCATCGAGATGGGTGCGGACATCGTGGTTCACAAGGACGGGCTCGAGTCGGTGACGCGCCGCGTGCCCCGTCGCCCGCTCGAGCAGGCGGCAGTGATCGTGGGACCGACCCCGCTGCACGGTGCCGACGTGGAGATTCCCGATCTTCGTGGTGGGTTTAGCCATCTGATCGCCGCGCTGACTGCCGACGGCCAGTCCACGGTGAGCAATATCGGCATCATCAGCCGCGGCTACGAGCACTTCATCGACAAGCTCGCCGACCTCGGCGCCGACTTCGTCTACGAGGGCTAGTCCGCCCGTGGCGCGCAGGAGCGAAAAGACCGTCGGCTGGCGAATTCTCGCCGCGGTTGTTATCCCGTTTTTGCTTCTGGTGGGTCGCTATCGGGTGCGCAACCCCGAGCGTATTCCCTCAACGGGAGCGTTTATTCTCGCGCCCAACCACTACACGAACTTCGACCCGTTGGTCACCGCGTACGTCTTGTGGATGCACGGGAGGGTGCCACGCTTCCTCGCGAAGGCCGGGCTCTTTAAGGTTCCGGTGCTCGGCGCCATCCTTCGTGGAACGGGCCAGATTCCCGTCGAGCGGGCCGGAACCGCGCCCGGTTCCCCCGACCCGTTGGCGGCAGCCTCGCGTCTGGTCAACGATGGTCTGGCCGTGATCGTGTACCCCGAGGGGACCCTCACGCGTGACCCGGAGCTCTGGCCCATGCGGGGCAAGTTTGGTGCGGTCCGTTTGGCGCTGGAGCACGGCATCCCGATTGTTCCGTGTGCGACCTGGGGTGTTCAGGAGATTTTGCCTCGGTACTCCAAGCGGCTCAGCCTGTTCCCGCGGAAGAACGTCAACGTCATCATTGGCGAGCCTGTTGACCTGAGCGCGTGGGAGGGCAAGCCCCGCACGGGCGCGACCTACGCCGAGGCGACAACCGCAGTGATGAACTCGATTACCGCGCTCCTCGAGGAGTTGCGGGACGAGAAGGCACCACCCGAGCGCTGGGATCCCACTGCGCACGGCCAGACCGAGATCGGCCGGTTCTAGGCGCGCGGGAGACTCCGGCGTGCTCTCGCTTTCTACGCTGCCGCGCGCAGTGACGTACGTGCCGCCGTCCACTCGGGTATACCCGGCCCACGAATCTCGGGGAGTCCACCGCACATCCGGTACTCCCATGGCCCGTCGTCGACCCGCAGGTGATGCCAGAAACACAGCAGGATTCCGTTGCCGGTTGTGGTCGGGCCACCCAGTCGATCGGGAACAACGTGGTGCACCTGAAGCGAGAAGTGTGGGCTCGTGCAGCCCGGTGCGAGGCATCGATGCCCGTCTCGAGCGGCGATCGCGAGCCGCTGCGCGGGGGTGAAACAGCGCTGGATCGAGCTGATGCCCACCACCGCACCCGTGTGGTCCATCGTTACGGTACGAGAGCCACCTGCATCGATAAAGCGCTCGACCTGCGCGCGTGAGACCGGAAAACGCGAGCCGGACATCACGCCGATGGGGTCGCCGTCGAGGCCGTCCGGGGCGGTGAGGTCATTCTCGGCCACAGTAACAACAACGGTCACCGGCTGCCCGTCGAGTCGCGGTGCTCCTTCGGCCGCGCTCGCCGCGATCAGAATCTCGGCGAGCGCATCGTGCCGGCGCTGGTCGGGAGTGCGGGGGTCGCCCAGACCGACACCGGCCAGGTCAGCCTCGTCGACTGGTCCCACATCGGTGACGTCCACAAACCGCGGCGACCGGCGATAAGCCTCCACCATTCCCGCGAGGAGGCTGCCCACCTCGGGCACCAGACGACCCGACACCGGGATGAGACCGTCGGCATCCTGAGTGCCGAGCCGGAACGCACGGCGTCGTTGAGCGCGCTCCTCCCGCGGGCGTGCGCCGTCCGGGTCGATGGTCGCGCTCAGCTGACGGATCTCCGTCGAGAGGCGATCGACCGAGACCGGCAGAATCGGATGCCCGCTGGCCGGGTCACACCCGGTCGCAAGACACACCATCACGCGCTCTGCTGCTGCAAGCTCGTCGCCCGGCACACGCGCGGCGACCGCGCCGAGTTCACGCACCACCAGCAGGGCAGCATCGAGCCCCAACTCGCCCGCGACCAGCGCGCGGCCCACCTCGGGGTGCGCGGCGGGCAGGGGCGCTCCGCTGATGGACCGATCGGGGCTGACACCTGCAGCCACACACAGCCGCTCTCGGGCGGCCTTTTCCGTGATGCCCGCGATGGTTGCGACCGCGGCCGTGGGGGAGGCGTGCCCGAGCCGCTCAGCAGCGAGAGCATCGCGGGCCAGTGGAGCGGCGGCGCGCACGCGCGCGGCATCCATGAGGCGACCAGCAGATTCGACCGCGGCAATCGTCTCGGCGAGCGGATGACCGCCCTCATCGAGAACGACAAGCACGTCACGAAGGCCCTCGCACACCCGCTCGATCGCCTCGGTGAGGGAGAGCTGGATGGGGTGCCGCGCCATACTTCATGGTAGCACAGTTTAGAACATACGTTCGATTCACTTTTCACCTGTGGAGAGCCGCTTCGCTCGCCATGCAGCAGAATGGACTGGTGCCAGAGCCCCTAGTTTCGCCTCACCGCCGAGTCGCCGTTCTCGGCGCCGGATCGTGGGGAACCACCTTCGCCAAGATTCTCGCGGACGGAGGCTCAACGGTCGCCATGTGGGCCAGACGCCCCGAGCTGGCCCGGGAGATCTCGCAGTCCAACCGCAACAGCGATTACCTCCCCGGAATCAACCTTCCCCGCAACGTCTGGGCGTCATCCCGTTTGCCCGAGGCGCTCGAGGGCGCCGAACAGGTGTATCTCTCCGTGCCATCGCAGTCGTTGCGCGAGAACCTGCGGATCGTGCGCGACATCATCCCCGAGAGTGCCATCGTCGTCTCACTCATGAAGGGTGTCGAGAAGGGCACGGGCGCGCGCATGAGCGAGGTGATCCGGCAGGAGCTGGGGCTCGGCGGCGACCGCGTCGCCGTGGCATCCGGTCCGAACCTCGCGCTAGAGATCGCCAAGGAGCAGCCGACCGCTGCGGTCGTCTCTTCCGAGAGCCTCGAGACGGCCACGACCGTGGCCATGACGGCAACCAATCCCTACTTCCGCAGCTTCGTCAACACGGATGTCATCGGCACCGAGTTCGGCGGGGTGCTCAAGAACCTCATCGCGGTCGCCATTGGCATCGTCGACGGCGTGGGCTACGGCGAGAACACCAAAGCCTCGATCATCACGCGTGGCCTGGCGGAAATGACCGACTTCGCCGTCGCGTACGGTGGACGGGCCGAGACGTTGTCCGGGCTCGCGGGCCTCGGCGACCTCATCGCCACGTGCGAGTCCAGCCTCTCGCGCAACAACACGGCGGGCCGCCTTCTGGGGCAGGGCTACAGCTACTCCGAGGTCATCAAGCAGATGAACCAGACGGCGGAGGGGCTCTCCTCGGTTGCCCCGGTGCTTGAGCTTGCGCTCGCCAAGGGGGTGCAGATGCCCATCGTGAGCCAGGTCGCGGAGGTGCTTGCCGGTACGCTGAATCCGAGGGACATCGCCCCGCACCTGACCACCGACGAGCTGCCCCAGGGAGAATAACGTGAGCAGGTTGACCGTCGCCCTCCTGTTCGGCGGACGGTCGTCCGAGCACACGATTAGCTGTGCCACGGCCGGCGGAGTCCTGTCGGCCATCGACCGCGAGAAGTACACCGTGATTCCGGTGGGCATCACCCGGGATGGTGCATACACGCTCCAGGCCGACGATGCCGCCGCGTTCGCGATGAACCCCGACGCGATGCCCGAGGTGCACGACAATGGCACCCGCGTGTTCTGGCCCGACTCCGTGGCCACCCGCGAGCTGACCTATACGGACGCCACGGGCGAGCGTCACTCGTTGGGTGACATCGACGTGGTCTTCCCGATCCTCCACGGGCCGTGGGGCGAGGACGGCACGATCCAGGGGATGCTCGAGCTCGTGGGTCTTCCGTACGTCGGCAACGGTGTTCTCGCGTCGTCACTCGGCATGGACAAACACTTCACCAAGACCGCACTCGAGGCGGCGGGTGTATCGGTGGCGCCGTGGATCACCGTGACGCCGCGCACCTGGGCGGAGGACCGCGAGCTGTGGCTGGGTCGTGCCCGAGGGCTGGGGCTGCCGCTGTTTGTGAAGCCCGCGCGCGCCGGGTCATCCGTGGGAGTCACCAAGATTGCCACACTCGACGACCTGGACGCCGCCCTCGAGGTCGCGTTCGCCGAGGACTCGAAGGCGCTTGTCGAATCCGCGGTCTCCGGTCGCGAGGTCGAGTGTGGGGTCCTGTCGGCGCGAGACGGTGGGTCACCGCGCGTGAGTGTTGCGGGCGAGATCATCATGCACGGCCGCGAGTTCTACGACTTCGAGGCGAAGTACATCGACCCCGATGCCGCGGAGCTGGTATGCCCCGCATCCCTCCAGCCGGGCGAACTCGCCGAGATGCAGCGCATCGCCGCACGCGCCTTCGAGGCGATTGGTGGATCGGGGCTGGCGCGAGTGGACTTCTTCTTCACGGGCACCGAGTTCATCGTCAACGAACTCAACACGATGCCGGGCTTCACGCCGATCTCGATGTATCCGAAGTGCTGGCAGGCGAGTGGCCTGAGCTACACGGAGCTCATCGACGAGCTCATCCAGCTCGGCCTGACGACAACGCGCTAGTCGCGGGGGTTTATTCGGGGACGATGCACTCGCCGGTGACGGGAAGCCGCGAGACGGCGTCCGCCACCTCCGTGAGGGCCTCGAGCCCCGACGTTGTCTCGCCGTCCTGAACGATGACCTCGACCGCGGGCTCGCGGCCGTAGGTCGTGAAGACGTAGACCGGGGCATCCGCGTCATCCCGAAGCCAGTCGACGCCCTCGACCGTGACACACGGCAACTCCGCGGTCGGTGCAGGCGCGGGCACACCACAGCGCAGGATGATGGCCGTCGGTTCGCCCCACGCGGCCGTTGCCTGCGCGTTGGTCTGGCGCACGGCCAGCTCGCCAATCGCATCGGGCAGGCGCACTGACACCTCCGCGCACAGCGGGCTGGCGGCATCGGCGGCGGGTTCGAGCGCGACGGTGGGCGCACACCCGGCGAGCACAAGCACCAGGGCGACGGCGGCGGGCGCGAAAGCAAGTCTCATCCCCTTCAGGCTAGCGTGGACACATGACGACTCTCGGCGAGATCGGCGAGTCCGCGGTCCTCGCGCGCATCTTCCCGCGACTTCCGCAGGCAGCGGCCCAGCTTCTGGGCCCCGGCGACGACGCGGCGGTTCTCGCGGCCCCCGACGGGCGTTATGTCGTGACGACCGACATGATGATCCACGGCCCGGACTTCCGGCTTGCGTGGTCGAGCCCGGCCGATCTCGGCTGGAAGGCCGCGGCATCCAATCTGTCTGACGTGGCGGCGATGGGCGCCGTTCCGACTGCGCTGGTTGTTGCTCTTGCGGCGCCGGCGGAGACGACCGTGGAGTTTCTCGAGGCGTTCGCCGACGGCCTTCGCGAGGGGTGCGAGGCCCTCGCACCTGGCTGTGGTGTCGTGGGAGGCGACCTCTCCGTGTCTGCAACTCTCACTATTGCAGTGACCGCCTTTGGTGACCTCGAGGGCCGACCGCCCGTGCTGCGCTCCGGTGCGCAGGTGGGAGACGTCGTCGCCGTCTCCGGTGTCCTGGGGAGTGCGGCCGAGGGACTTCGTCTGCTTTTTAACGAGGGAGTCGTCGACGGAATCCCGGATGCCCACGCCGCCGCCCAAGTGGCTCGCGAGCACCCCGTGCCGATCGCTGCCCAGCTCAGGCCGCGCCCGCCGATCGCGGACGGCCGAGCCGCCGCGATCGCGGGGGCCACCGCGATGCTCGACCTCAGCGATGGACTCGCAATCGACGCCCGCCGCCTCGCGGCCGCGAGTGGTGTCGCGCTCGACCTCAGGGGTCTCACGCGCGAGGAGATCACGGGCGGCGAGGACCATTCGCTGCTGGCAACCTTCCCTCGCGGCGTGCCGTTGCCGGGTGGGTTTCGTGTGATCGGCGAGGTTGTGGCGGGAGAGGGGGTTCTGGTGGACGGCGTGCCCTTTGCAGACCGCGGTGGTTGGGACCCGTACGACGGGTGGAACGGCGGGGCAGGGTAGGGATCTCGATACGCGCTGCGCGCTACTCGATCGGCGGTGGGGGTGCTGCGCGCTACTCGATCGGCGGTGGGGCCGCTGCGCGCTACTCGATCGGCGGTGGGGCTGCTAGTCGCCCGGGGTGCTAAGCCAGAACAGCGCCGTGTCGCCGTAGTCCTTGCGGCGCTCGAACTCGAGGGGTGTGGTCCATTCCGGTTCCGGCGTGCGCGAGCTGCGCTCGACAACCACGGTCGCGTCGGGGGAGAGGCGTGGCACCAGCGCCTCGAGGTTACGAGTGAGTTCCGCCGACCCCAGCTCGTAGGGCGGGTCAATAAACACAAGATCCCAGAAGGCGCGTGCCGAGTCGAGGAACGCCTGCACGGACTGTGCCGTGGTGACGATCTCGGGCCGTGACCCGGCCGGTGCCTGGCGCAGCACCGTGGCGGCGTTGCGTTTGGCCGTGGTGATCGAGCGGTCCACGAGGGTGACGTGGGATGCCCCGCGGGAGGCCGCCTCGAGACCGAGGGCTCCGGACCCGGCGTAGAGGTCGAGCACGCGCATCCCCTCGATGGCATCACGAGCCTCGAGGGCGGAGAAGATCGCCTCGCGCACCCGATCGCTCGTGGGGCGGGTTCCCGCGCCGGGCACGGCGATGGTGATCGACCCGGCGAAGCCCGCGATGATGCGGGTCATGCGGGTGTCCTTCCGGGGAGGGTGGCTCGCAGCCACTCGACACTGCGCTCAATCATCCCCAGTTCGTCCACGTCGCCGCCGCCCAGGGAGGCGAGTTCAACACACACCGGCCCGTCGAAGCCGGCAGCCTCGAGGATGCCCACAAGACCGGGCAGGTCGGCCGTGCCCTCGCCGAGCGCCGTGCACACGGGGCCGCCATCGACCGTGGGGTCGCCGGCCTCGTGATCCTTGAGTTGCACAAGGAGGGCGTGAGGGGCGAGCAGCCGGGTCCCCTCGGCCATGTCGTCGCCGACCCGAATGAGGTTGACGTTGTCGAGGCACACCCCGAGCGTGCCCGGGCGCTGCACCAGGTCGAACAGCTGCAGGATGTCGGCGGCACGCAGGTCGCCGTGGTTCTCGAGTGCGAGGCGCACGCCTGCTTTCTCCGCGAGGTCGGCCGCACGGCGCATCGGGCCCACCAGACGCTCCACGAGCACCTCGGCCGGCTCGTCCCCGCGGGAGACGGGGCTCCCCGCGGTGATCCGCAGGCAGTCGTGGCCCAGTCGTGCCGCCGCCGCGATCCAGCGCTCAAGCTCCTGTTCGGCGGCCCACGATCGGCCTCCCTCAAGCCCGTGGAATCGACCCGGCCACGGATGACCCCACGAGAAGCCCACAATCAGGTCGCTCTCGAGCATGGCTGCGGTCACCTCCTCGGGGTCGGGCAGGTAACAGGTCTCGAGGAACACGGCCTCGGCGCCCACCACAACCGCGTGGTCGAGCACCGGCCTCGGATCGAAGGGCCACACCGGGTGCGTGGGCGTACGTTCGCCCGGCCGTACCTCGCCGTAGCGGCGGTGGTAGGAATAGCTGTCGATGCCGACGAGCATCAGGAACCCGCCCTCAGACCGGTCGCCACGATGCGAATGCGGGAGGGCGTGAGCACACCACAACCCTAGCGAGCGGGGACCTCGGGGGTCGCGGGTAGCCTAAACACCGTGAACTCTCCGCTCGACCAGAAGCTGAGTGTGGTGCTCGGTGGACGCACCGCGCCCGCGTTCGAGCGTGCCCTCGGCGTGACGACGGTGGGTGACCTGTTAAGCCACTACCCGCGTCGCTACGCCCGTCGCGGCGAGCTCACCGCCCTCACGCAATTGCCGCTTGATGAGAACGTCACGATCGTGGCCGAGGTGCTGGAGACGCGGTCACGCTCGATGCAGGCACGCAAGGGGTCGATCCTTGAGGTCAAGATCAGCGACGGCAACGGCATCCTCACCCTCACGTTCTTTAACCAGCAGTGGCGGGAGAAGGAACTGAAGCCGGGCGCGCGCGGAATCTTCGCGGGCAAGGTGGGTGACTACCGCGGAACCCTGCAGCTCGCGCATCCCGACTACGAGCTGTTCGACGACGCGGACCCCATCGCGGCGGCCGCCTGGGCGGAGTTGCCCATCCCGATTTATCCGGCGACTTCGACCGTCGCGAGCTGGCAGATCGCCAAGGCCATGGGCGTGGTTCTCGACACGTTGCCCCCGCTTGATGACCCGGTTCCGGATGCCGTACGCACCGCACGCGGACTCCTGCCGTTCCGCAAGGCCCTCGAGCTGGTGCACCGTCCCACGACTGATGCGGAGTGGGGTGCGGCGCGCAAGGCCCTCCGCTTCCAGGAGGCGTTTGTGCTCCAGTCAGCTCTCCTGCTGCAGCGCCAGCGCCTGCGCGAGTCGGCCGCGACCCCCCGGGTGCCCGGCGCCTTGCTCGCCAGTTTTGACGAGACCCTCCCGTTTACCCTGACGGGCGACCAGCTGGCGGTGGGTGCCCAGGTCTCCGACGACCTGGCCGCTGCCGTGCCGATGAACCGGCTCGTGCAGGGCGAGGTGGGCTCCGGCAAGACTCTGGTTGCACTGCGGGCGATGCTCGCAGTCGCGGAGTCCGGCGGGCAGTCCGCGCTACTCGCGCCTACCGAGGTGCTCGCGCACCAGCACCTGCGCTCGATCGTGCGCACATTAGGCCCCGACCTGGCCGCGCGACTGCGACCCACGCTCCTGACCGGCCAGCTGCCGGTGGCCGAGCGGCGCAAGGCGCTCCTCGCGATCGTCTCGGGTTCGGCGCGCATTGTGGTGGGCACTCACGCGCTTCTCGGTGATGCCGTCACGTTTTTTGACCTCGGTCTTGTTGTCGTCGACGAGCAACACCGCTTTGGAGTCGAGCAGCGGGAGGCGCTGCGCGTCAAGGGAGCACAACCCCCGCACGTCCTAGTGCTCACGGCTACACCTATCCCTCGAACCGTCGCCATGACGGTCTTTGGGGATCTCGACATCTCCGCGATCGCCGAGCTTCCGGCCGGGCGCTCACCGATTGCCAGCCACGTGGTGCCCCTCGCCGAAAAGCCGGGCTGGATCACCCGCGTGTGGGAGCGGGTCGCCGAGGAGCTCGAGCAGGGGCGCCAGGCGTTTGTGGTGTGCCCGTCCATCGATGCGTCGCGCGCCGAGGCCGCAGGCACGCCACTCGAGGAGGGTGTGACCTCAGCATCCGCCGCCAATGTCACTGACACTCTCGCGTCGCTGCGCGCGAACCCGATCTTTGAGGGTCGTCGCATCGAGGGTCTCCACGGTCGGCTTCCGAGCGACGAGAAGGATGCCCTGATGCGGGCGTTCGCCGCGGGCGAGATCGACGTTCTGGTCTCGACGACAGTCATCGAGGTGGGGGTCGACGTGCCCAACGCGTCGACGATGGTGGTACTCGATGCCGATCGGTTTGGGGTGTCACAGCTGCACCAGCTTCGTGGTCGAGTCGGCCGGGGGGCGGTGCCCGGAATCTGCCTGCTTGTGACCTCTGCCGAGGAGGGCACCATCGCCCGCGAGCGGGCCGAGGCCGTGGCATCCACCACCGACGGCTTCGAGTTGGCCAACCGGGACCTGGAACTCAGGCAAGAGGGCGACGTGCTGGGCAGCATCCAGTCCGGTGGGCGCTCGAGCCTGCGGCTGGTGCGGGTCACTCGCGACGGCGACCTGATTGCGGATGCGCGTCAGCTTGCCGCGGACCTTCTCGCCGAGGATCCGCACCTCGCCAACCACCCGGCGTTGCGTGAGGCGCTGGATCGCCGCCTCGACGAGGAGTCCCAGGCGTTCCTCTCCAAGAACTAGCGCCACGAGTGATCTGTACCCCGAAACAGAGGGACATTGTCACGAGTTGGTAACACCGAGCGGCTATCGTGAAGGCATGAGCAGGATCGCCGTTGTTCCTGGGTCGTTCGACCCCATCACCCGTGGCCACCTCGACGTGATCGAGCGGGCGGCGGGCATCTTCGACGAGTTGCACGTGCTCGTGGTTCACAACCCCGGCAAAACGGCACTACTGCCGATCGCGCAGCGGGTCTCGCTCATTCAGGAGGCCATCGCCGACGCAAAGCTTCCCGACAACATCCTTGTCACCAGCTGGAGCGTGGGGCTCCTTGTCGACTACTGCACCGACGTCGGAGCCAGTGTGCTCGTGAAGGGCATCCGCTCCGAGGTGGACGTCGCATACGAGACGCCCATGGCGATCGTCAACCGCGACCTGGCCGGCGTGGAGACGGTGTTTCTCCTGCCCAGCCCCGAGCATTCGCACGTCTCCAGTTCGCTCGTGCGGCAGGTCTCCGCGCTGGGCGGCGACGTGACGCCGTACGTGCCGCCCGTTGTCGCGCGCTTCCTGCAGAACCGACCGGAGTAGTTACTCGAGACCGGCCACCTGACGAGCGGTGCGGATGAAGGTCTCGCGAATCGCGTCGGCGCCGTCGAGGTAACCACCAACGAGCGCCGCGTCACGCAGCAGGACGAGTGCGCCGGCACGCTCGGTCGCCTCCGTGCGGCCCGCGGCGGCAAGCGCGCCCTCGAGGGTGGCGCGGAACCACGCCCTGTGGTCGGCGACGGTCAGGCGCACGGCGCTCGCCGCATCCGGGTACTCTGCCGACGCGTTGATAAAGGGGCATCCGCGGGTGTGATTGCGGCTGATGTCGTCGGCGATGCCCTGGATGATCGCCTCGAGCACCTGTTCCGGGGTGCCCTCGGACTCCGCGAGTTGGGTGGCGACCGCCTCAAACATGGCGCGAAGCGCGGCATCCTCGGCCTGCAGGTAGGCGACAACGAGGTCTTCCTTGCTGGGGAAGTGGCGGTAGAAGGTCGCCCGGGTGACGGCGCCCTCGGCGACGATGCGGTCGACTCCGACCGAGTGGATTCCCTCGCGGTAGAAGAGGTCGGATGCGGTGCGCAGGAGGCGCTGACGTGCATCCGACGGACGGGTCGTGGTGGGTGCTGCAGGAGACATAGATAAATGATAGAACGATCTTTCTCTTTTTGCTTGACATCGGTCGGAATCGAGGAGTACGGTCATCCCAAGTAGAAAGAACGATCGTTCTAGTAACGACACACGAAGGGATTGACACCATGACCACCGAACCCGCCACCATCGTCCTGGTCCACGGACTCTGGATGACCCCCACCAGCTGGGACACCTGGGCCGAGCGTTTCCGTGCCCTCGGCCACGAGGTTGTTGTTCCCGGGTGGCCCGGCATCGACGACCGAACCGTCGAGGACATCCGTTCCAACCCGGCCGCCCTCAAGGGTGTAGGCCTCGCGCAGATCGCCGATCATCTCGAGGGTGTCATCCGGGCCCTCCCGAGCTTCCAGGCCGGCCGCAAGCCGATCATCATGGGGCACTCGTTTGGTGGGCTGCTCACGCAGATGCTCGCCGACCGTGGACTGGGTTCCGCCTACGTTGGCGTCGAGCCGGGCCAACCCGCCGGCATCACGACCCTGCCTGCCTCGACGGTGCGCACCGCGTTCCCGATCCTGAGCAACCCGTTCGACCGCAACGGCGCCAAACCCATCTCGAAGGCGCACTTCCACTTCACGTTTGGCAACGACCTCGGCCGCGCGGAGTCCGACGAGTTGTGGGAGAAGTATGCGGTCAACTCGTACAACCGGGTCTTCTTCGAGGGGGTTGCCGGCGCGTTCAACGAGAAGGGCGGCGTCTCGCACGTGGACTTCGGGCGCACCGACCGCGCTCCACTGCTCATCCTGACCGGCGAGATCGACCACGTGGTGCCGCCGGCCATCGGCACGGCGATCGTCAAGAAGTACACGGCGACGGGTAGCCCCGCAGTGGTCGACTACAAGGAGTTCCCCGGTCGCACCCACCGCATCGTCAGCCAGGACGGCTGGGAAGAGGTCGCCGACTACGCCCTCACCTGGGCCCTCTCCCACGCCAACTCCTCCTCCCGCTAACCGCGAGTTCGCTTGTTTGTGGCCCTCCCGACGCAAAAAAGCCCACAAACAAGCGAACTCGCGGTAGGGGAGAGCCGCGCGGGGAGCCGCGCGGGGAGCCTCGCGTGGTGCACCGCGTGGTGCACCGCCCGAATGGGGTACAGAGGGGTGCAGCCCTCGTGCCCTAGGGTGGGGGAACTGGAAAAGCGGAGCCGCTCAGGCTTCGCTTTTGTGGTTTAACGGCCGCGTTCATGGGGGTGGGCAGGAACGATGACTGACAGCGTCGCGCCTCCGCCGGGCGCCCCGTTCGCCGCACCGGGCCAGTCCGCGACACCACCCCCGCCATCGTCTCCGGGCTGGGGGACTGCGGCCACCGCCATCCACGGGCTCCAGCAGATCGCCCGCCCCGTCCTCATGTCGATCACGCCCGACGGTCACGGCTCCATCGCGATCGACCTGAGGCACCAGGCGTACGTGTGGTCGACGCCACTGTCGGAGTTCCCCACGGACCCGGCCGACGTCATCCTCGGCACCTATCCCATCGACGGTGAGGCGCCCGGGCTCGCTGGCGACACCCGCGGCATCGACCCGCTGCTATGGATGATCGGATTGCACGCGTTCCCCGGATCCCGTGCATCCTGGCTCCGCGACGGAGACAAGTACCGTCTCAAGTGGTGGCCCGACC
The DNA here is from genome assembly GCA_965279605.1 of Rhodoglobus sp. GTDB lineage: Bacteria > Actinomycetota > Actinomycetes > Actinomycetales > Microbacteriaceae > Rhodoglobus. The sequence continues at coordinate 19,660 of CBDIIE010000001.1, read as the reverse complement.
TCGACCTGTTGCCCGCCACCGACAACCAGCTGCGCACTGTCAAAACACTCGTCAAGTCGCTCATGACCGTCGAGAAGCTCGCGCAACTCACGAAGCTCTCCGTGGACGAGGTTCAGCCGGTGGTGAATGCCTTGAGCCTGATGGGGGCGCTCCGCCGTATCGAGGGCAAGGGTGGTTCACCCGTGTTGCCCCCGATGGCGGATGTGGTGCGCGCCCAGCCCGACCGCGTTCGTGGCCGGCACGTCAAGCGTGGCAGCTAGACCCGCGCGTACAGCCCGTCTAGTGCGTCGTCGATGGTGATGAAGTTGCCTACCGTGCGACCGTTCTCATTACGAAGGCGATAGCCGGCGGTGGTGCGCAGGATGGTTCCCGCGAAGACATCCGTGATCTGGTGACGGATGATCCAATGCCCATGCCCATCCTCGATGAGCGAGAAGTGTGCCGAGTGGTCCACGGGTTCATTCTGTCGGGCGGCCCTGACGCGGGCGGCGTCGGCCACATGAACTCCGGGTGAACAAGGTAGTTGCTCACCCCGATAGGCGCTCGCCCCATGACTGTCAAGGGGTTGTTGTCTCGCTCGATGTTTGGAAGCGTGGCTGACTCGTTGCTGCACAAGGAAAGGACAAGCACATGCTCACCCTCACTGACACAGCCACCACGGTCGTTAAGTCGATCGTTGACCGGGACCCGAGCGTCACCGACGGCGCGGTTCGTATTGGTCAGGGCGCCACCGACCGTGACTTCGCGATTGCGGTTGTCACCGGCCCCCAACCCGGGGATGCCGTGGTCGAGTCGAATGGCGCGCGCGTCTATCTGGAGCCAGCCGTCTCGGCCGTTCTCGAGGACAAGACGCTGGATGCCGAGATCACCGAGTCGGGCGCGGTGACGTTCGCACTCGTCCCGCAGGCGTAGTACACACGGCGTGACGTGGGGTCCGGCGACTATCGCCGGACCCCACTGACGGCTCTCGTCCGTAGAATCGTCAGCGCAGGGCCGGCTGCTTCCTCATCTCACCCGAGAGCCTCAGGGAGCACAGTTGGGCACAAACCAGCGCTACGCCGACAGCATCGACCGCCGCGCGCGCCTGCGCACGGAAGCACCGCTCGAGCAGCCTCCGTCGCGTCCCCAACCGGAGCAGACGCCGGTGCGCGACTGGCAACCGCCGTGGCCACCCATTCGTATCGCCGAATCCGAGTGGGTTGTGATGCGAGAGAGCACCAGCGAGCCGGTGGCGATCATCCGGGTTGTTCGGATGGGTCCCCGCAATGAGACCTTCTACCGCGTTGTCACGTGGGCGCCCACCTCCGAGGAGCGCCGCCTCGTGGGTTACTACCGCACTCTGGCCGAGGCCGACCGTGCCGTTTTGTTCTCGCCCAAGTCCGTCACACCCTGAGTCCACGCTCAGGCGGCGCGAGCCTCCAGCGCCGCAGCAATTCGATCTGCGACCTCCTCTTGTGGCCCGACGCCGTCGATGACGTGAAGGAGGCCCCGCTGCGCGTACAGGCTCACAATCGGAGCGGTCACGGACTCATAAACACTGAGCCGATGGCGGATCGCGTCGGACGTGTCGTCATTCCGGCCGTCCTGGTGCGCGCGATGGAGCAGGCGGGGCACCAGCTGCTCCACCGGAACCACCAGGTGAAGCACCACATCCAGCTCGACCCCCTGGGAGGCAAGGAGATCGTCGAGCTCGGCCGCCTGGTCTGCCGTGCGGGGGTACCCATCGAGGATGAAGCCGGCGACAACGTCTTCGGCCGACAGGCGATCACGAACCATGGCATTCGTGATCGAGTCGGGCACGTAGTCGCCGGCACGAAGGATCTCTTCCACGCGGATGCCCAGCTCGGTGCGGTCGCGCACGTTTGCCCGGAAGATGTCCCCGGTCGAAATCGCGGGGATGCCCAGGCTCGCTGACACGCGTGCCGCTTGGCTTCCCTTGCCTGCGCCGGGCGCCCCGACCATCAGCATCCGCATGGTTTCTCCTTCGATGTGTCGGGTGGTGCCCGCCTGGCAACGAGCACCACCCGAGCCTTTAGTGCGGGACCGGAGTGCCGGCCCCGCGGTCGCTGCTGACGAGCGCCACGAGGTCGTCGAGCACCGTAGGGTCCTCGATGGTCGCGGGCACTGTGTGTGGTTCGCCGTCCACGATCTGACGCATGGTCTTGCGCAGGATCTTGCCCGAGCGAGTCTTGGGCAGCCGCGCGAGCACGGTCACGTCGCGGAAGGCGGCGACCGGTCCAACGTGCTCCCGCACGAGGGCAACAAGCTCGGCGGCCAACACGGTGTGGTCGATCTCGTGGCCGGCCTTGAGGGTCACAAACCCCGCAGCGCGCTGGCCCTTCAGGTCGTCGCGAACGCCGATGACCGCACACTCGGCGACAGCGTCGTGCAGCGTCAGCACCTCCTCGAGCGAGCCCGTGGAGAGCCGATGGCCGGCGACGTTGATCACGTCGTCGGTGCGACCCATCACGTAGACGTAACCGTCCGCATCGATGTGCCCCGAGTCACCGGTCGCGTAATAGCCGGGGAACGCAGAGAGGTAGGCGTCCACGTAGCGTTCCGGGGAACCCCAGATTCCGAGCATCCCACCCGGGGGCAGAGGAAGGCGGATGGCGAGGTTGCCCTCGGCGCCGGGTTCCGTGATGCGGCGCCCCTTGCTGTCGAGAATCTCGACGGCAAAGCCGGGTGAGGGCACGGTCGTCGAACCGGGTCGTGCCTCCAACTGCTCGACGCCCAGCGGGTTCGAGCAGATCGCCCAGCCGGTCTCGGTCTGCCACCAGTGGTCGACAATCGGGCAGTGCAGTCCGTCGACCGCCCAGTGGTAGGTCTCGGGGTCGAGGCGTTCGCCCGCCAGGAAGATCGCCCGCAACCCCGAGATGTCGTAGCGCCGCAGTTCAAGCAGGTCCGGGTCAACTCGGCGGATCGCCCGCAGGGCCGTCGGTGCCGTAAACAGCACCTTGACGTCGTGTTCCTCGACCATGCGCCAGAAGGCGCCCGCGTCGGGTGTGCCCACGGGCTTACCCTCGTAGATCACCGTCGTGGCTCCGGCGAGGAGTGGCCCATAAACGATGTACGAGTGGCCAACGACCCATCCGACGTCGGACGCCGCCCAGAACACCTCGCCGGGCGTGATTCCGTAGACGTTCGCCATCGACCAGGCCAGCGCCACGGCATGACCCCCGTTGTCGCGGATGATGCCCTTGGGGTTGCCCGTGGTGCCCGACGTGTACAACACATAGAGGGGGTCGTCGGATGCAACGCTCACCGGGTCCGCCGGCGTCGTGCCCACTTCTGCCGCGACCCAGTCCACCCAGCGTGCGCCGCCGGCGCCCTGGAACTGCTCGGCGTCCCCGGGTACCGCGTCGCGATGACGCACGATGACCGTCTCGACCGACCCGGCGCTCGCCTCCAGCGCTCGTGCAACCAACGGCAGGTACTCGACCGCGCGGCCAGGCTCGAGGCCACCGGTCGCCGTGATGACCACACGGGGTGTGGCGTCGTCGATGCGAACGGCGAGCTCGTTGGCCGCGAAACCACCAAACACCACGGAGTGAATCGCGCCGAGCCGGGCGCACGCGAGCATCGCGATGACCGCCTCCGGGATCATCGGCAGGTAGATCACCACACGATCGCCCGTGACGACGCCATGGTCACGCAGCACCCCGGCGAACGTCGCAACCCGGTCTCGCAACTCACGGTAGGTGAGGTGGGCGCGGGTGCCCGTCATTGCCGAGTCATAGATGAGGGCCGTGCGATCGCCATCGCCCGCCTCGACGTGACGATCCAGTGCGTTGTAGCTCGTGTTGAGTCGGCCGCCGGGAAACCAGCGCGCCACGTCTCCGGAGGTGTCGAGTGCGGCATCCGGTGGAACGTCCCAGTCAATGGCTTCGGCGGCCTCGAGCCAAAAGATGCCGGGATTGGCCATGCTGTGCTCGTAGAGATCCGCGTACCCGCTCATGTGCGAGGCCCCGAGATCACAAATGATGCCCTCATCATTTCTCCTTTGAAACGAGTACGTGGGTGCTATCGTTCACGCTACGAATCCGTGTGACGGGTCCACTACCTCCGAAAGTAGGTATGCGGTGCAGGGTGGCGCAGGCGACAGCGATGCCGATCTGCTGCGCGCCGCGGTGGAGCAGATGCGCGAGTCCGCGCAGTTCCCGGTGAGTTTTGGGGGAATCGCCCATCGTGGGTCGGTGACCATCACGCACCTCTCGGGCAACCGCCACACCAGCCTGGTTGGCTTGCGGGTCGAGGCGGATCGGGGCCTCGGTGGCCGGGCGATGCGCGAGGGCCGCCCGCGGGTGACCACCGATTACGGGTCCTCCCCACACATCACGCACGACTACGACGATGCCGTGCTCGGCGAGGGAATCCGCTCCCTGCTCGCCGTGCCCGTGGTTGTTCGAGGTCAGACCAGGGGTGTTCTCTACGGCGGCACCCACGACGGACCAGGGCGTGGGGGAGTGGTCGTCGCGCCCGCGATGCAGATTGCACAAAACCTCGCGATCGAGTTGGCCGTGCGGGATGAGGTGGAGCAGCGCCTGCGCGCCCTGCGGCAGAAGGTGGACGAGGAGGCCCCGCGCCTGGGCGCCGCGGAACTCGCCGACCTGCGCGAGGGAGCCGCAGAACTGCGCGGTATCGCCAGCGCCGTGAGCCACGACCCGGAGTTGCGGACTCGCGTGGCCGCGGTGGAGGCGCGGCTGGCGGCGCTCGCTCGCCCGACGGGTGCACCATCGAGTGTGACTCTCGCGCCGCGTGAGCTCGACGTTCTGAGTTACGTCGCGGTGGGGGCATCCAACGCGGAGACCGCCACGCGCCTCGCGCTCGCCGAGACAACCGTCAAGGCGTACCTGTCATCGGCCATGACGAAGCTCGGTGCACGCTCGCGTTTTCACGCGGTTCAGCGCGCCCGACAGGAGGGCCTGCTGCCATAGCGGAGCCCTAGGCTTGCAGCGTGAGTGACACCATCCTTGCCCCCACGCTGATCACCAGCGCTGTTGCCCTCTTTACGATCGCAAACCCGATCGGTACGTTGCCCATCTTCTTGGAGATCACCAAGGAGATGACGCCGCAACAACAGCGGCGAACCGGAGTCCTCGTGGGTTTCGCGGTGATCGTCGTTCTCGCGATCGCCTTGATCGCCGGCACGTGGGTGCTCCAGGCGTTTGGGATCGACATCGTCGCGTTCAAGATCGCGGGTAACCTGCTCGTCGCGGCGATCGGGTGGGCAATGCTCTTGGACAAGCAGAGCCCGGTCGCGTCCAACGGCAGCAAGGCATCTCCGGTTGTTGTTCCTCTTGCGATCCCGTTGGTGGCGGGCCCGGGCGCGATCGCCCTCGCGATCACGTTCGCCCATGCGTACACCAGTGTTCTCGACTACGTTGCCGGCGTCGCGATCATCGTGGCGGTTGGGCTTCTTGTGTCCGTGATCTACTACTTCGCCCCGTTCATCCATCGGCTTTTGGGCCCGGCCGGGATGAGTGTGCTCACGCGCGTCTTTGGGCTCCTCCTTCTCGCGATTGCGGTGCAGTCGATCCTCACCTCCCTGGGGTCGGCGTTCCCGGGCTGGATGTCGTAGTGCTGACGGTGTTCGCGGTCGACGGCATCCCCGAGGTTCGACCGGGGGATGACCTGACTGCTCTGATTGGCGACGCGATTGCGGCCGACCTGCAGGCGGGCGACATCGTTGTGGTTACCTCGAAGATCGTCAGCAAGGCGGAGGGTCGTGTGATCGCCGCCGCCGACCGGGAGGATGCGATCACCGCGGAGACGGTTCGGGTGGTAGCGAGTCGCGAACACCCCGGGGGAGTGACCCGTATTGTCGAGAACCCCCAGGGGCTGGTGCTTGCGGCCGCGGGGGTCGACGCATCGAACACTCCCGAGGGAACGGTTTGCTGCTTCCGGTCGACCCGGATGCCTCCGCTCGCGCCCTCGCCGTGGCGCTGCGCGAGCGCTTCGGAGTTGAGATCGGCGTGGTGATTACCGACACGCTGGGCCGTGCGTGGCGCCAGGGCCAGACGGATGCCGCGATTGGCGCGGCGGGCATCCGTGTGCTGGATGACCTTCGTGGCACCACCGACACGACCGGCAGGCGACTCGACGTGACCGTCGCGGCCGTCGCCGACGAGATCGCGGGAGCCGCGGACCTCGTCAAAGGCAAGACCTCGGGCAAGCCGGTCGCGATCGCCCGTGGCCTGGCCCACCTCGTGGGAGATCTGGACCTTCCGGGCGCGTCTGCTATCGTGCGGCCCGCCCACGAGGACATGTTCCGGCTGGGCACCACGGAGGCGTGGAACGAGGGCTACCGGGCGGGGCTCGCGGCCGGAGAAGCCGAACAGCAACGCTAGGACGGTCCGCCAGGGGGCTGGCGAGTTGTGCATCCCTGTGCCTAGCATCGAAGGATGCTTCAGGTTCTGTTCTCGGTGCTGGTGCTCGCCGCGACCATCTTCACGCTCGTGAACGTGATTACCACCGACCAGTCGCGCATCCGCTATCTCGACAAGGTCGTGTGGGTCATCCTCGTGATCCTGGTGCCCCTCATCGGCATGATCCTGTGGTGGTTGATTGGGCGCGAGCGCACCGACGGGTCCGAGGTGTCGTCGTTTGGTGACCCACGACGCTACGAGGCGCGTCGTGCACCCGAGCCGGTGTTGGACGACGACGACATCGACGCCCAGGTGGAGCGGGAGATCGCGTTCCACGAGAACGAGGCACGACTGCGTCGGCTCGAGGCCGAGGTGCGTGCCCGCCGCGAGGCAAACGGCCAGTAGCGCGCGGGCCCCGTGGCAGACTCGAGAGGGTGACCACACCGCTCGACTGGACCATCGTGATTCCCGTCAAGGGCACGGCGGCGGCCAAGTCACGTTTTGGTCCGGGGGATCATCGTGACCTCGCCCTCGCGATCGCGCTCGACACCGTGGAGGCCGCGCTCGCCGTTGCCCCGGTTGTGGTCGTGACTGTGGGTGGTGCCGAGTTCCAGTCACTCGGCGCGACGGTCGTGCAGGACCCCGGTGGGGGGCTTATCGCCGCCATCACCGCCGGCCTCGAGCGCACCGAGGGCAACACGGCGGTGCTGCTCGGGGATCATCCGGCGCTCACGGCGAGCGAGCTGCGTGGCGCGCTGGTGCGGGCGCAGGGGCATCCGCTCAGCATGGTGGCGGATGACGACGGCACGGGAACCGCACTCGTGGCGGCGCTCGGGGGCGCCCCGCACCGTCTCGCCTTCGGCCCCGGATCCCGCGAGCGGCACCGTGACGCGGGCTACGTTGAGCTCGACGGCGACTGGCCGGGCCTGCGTCGTGACGTCGATCTCATTGACCATCTTGATGGCATCGCGGTCGGTCGACACAGCCGGGGAATCCTGAGTCGATAGCCCTCCGCTCACGGCTCGGAGTGGATTCACAGGGTTACCTTTCCGTTATCTCTGCGAGACTCAAGAGGTGGACGATACGCGACCCGACCTCACAGATGAGACCGCCGTGATGACTCACGACGAGTTCTACACCCGCTCCCGAGCGATTCTCCGCAGCATCGGCACGGTGATCGATGGCAAGGACGCCGCGGTCGAGATGGCGCTCACGGTGCTCCTCGCGGAGGGTCACCTGCTCATCGAGGATGTGCCCGGCGTGGGCAAAACGATGTTGGCTCGCGCGCTGGCGCGGTCCGTCGATTGCTCGGTCAGTCGCATCCAGTTCACCCCCGACCTGCTGCCCGCGGACATCACGGGTGTCTCCGTCTACAACCAGGCGGAGCGCGAGTTTGAGTTCAAGCCGGGGTCGGTGTTTGCGAACATCGTGATCGGCGACGAGATCAACCGCGCGAGCCCCAAGACGCAGTCCGCGCTGCTGGAGAGCATGGAGGAGCGGCAGGTGACCGTCGACGGCCGCACCTACCGGCTCGCCACCCCGTTTATTGTTGTCGCCACCCAGAACCCCATCGAGATGGAGGGCACCTACCCGCTGCCCGAGGCCCAGCGCGACCGGTTTATGGCGCGCATCTCGATGGGTTACCCCGACTCGGCGGCCGAGCTCGAGATGCTTCGCAGCCGCGACACGTCGAGCCCGCTGGATGCGATCACTCCCGTCGTGACGGGTGGCGAACTCGCGAGCATGATCGGTGCCGCGCGCAACGTGTTTGCGAGCCGCGCCGTCGAACAGTACGCGGTGGCCATCGCCCAGGCGACACGAGCCGACCGGGATCTGCGGCTGGGCGCGAGCCCCCGCGCGACGCTGCAGCTGGTTCGTGCCGCGAAGGCGCGCGCGGCCCTCGACGGGCGCGAGTTTGTGTTGCCCGACGACATCGACGCGCTCGCCGTGCCCGTGCTGGGCCACCGGTTGATCGCCTCCCGCCGGGTCTCGGGCACCTCGCTGATGTCGGGTGGTGCGGTCGCGGACATCCTCGCCCGGATCATCGCCGATACGCCCGTGCCGCTCTCCTCGGCCGGCCCCGCCTGACGCCGATGCCCCCAGCTCGCCGCGGACTGGCCGCACTCCGCGTTGGCGGTGTGGGGCTCACTCGGCGCGGATGGTGGTTTGTGATCGCCGGAATCGTGGCGATCATCCTCGCGTATCTCGCGGGCCGCGAGGGCTTCGTATTTGTCGGATGCCTCCTGCTGGCCCTGCCGATCTTCTCGCTTGTGGTCGTGTGGGTGCGCCGCCCCCGCGTCGAGGTGACCCGTGCGTTTAGCCCTGCCGTCATTCCCGCGGGGAGCGCAACGAGCGTGACCCTCACCGTCGTCAACCGCTCGACCGGCCGTAGCCTGCCCGCGGAATGGTGGGACGCCGTGCCGTGGTACCCCCATTCGACGAGTGTCGGCAGGCTCCCGGCTCTCGAGGCGCGGGGGCAGCGGTTTGTGAGCCGCAACCGCGTGGCGGTCGGCTACGACCTCATCCCGCCACACCGGGGAGTGTTTGCGATCGGGCCCCTGAGCGTGTCGGTCACCGACGGCCTGGGGCTCGCGACGAGCACAGCGGTGGTCGGGGAGCAGAAACCGATCATCGTCACACCCGAGGTGGTTCCGCTCGCGGCCGCGGGCCTCACCGTGCCCGCCGGAGATGGCGAGGCGACTCTCGTTCAGCGCCGGGCGGCGGGTGACGAGGACGACATCATGACACGCGAGTACCGCAGCGGCGACGCCATGCGCCGCGTGCACTGGCGGGCATCTGCCCGGCACGGCGACCTCATGGTGCGCCAGGAGGAGCCGCGCAGCTTTCCGGAGGCACGCATCATCATTGACACCACTCGGGTTGGCTATGCGGACGCGTCGACCGAGGTGTCCGACCTCGACGCGGAGAGCGCCTCGTTCGAGTGGGTGGTTCGGATGCTGGCCTCGGCCGCGGTGCACCTGCGCCGCAACGGGTTTCTGGTGTCGATCGAGGAGGCCGGGCATCCGCAGCTCGATGCTCTTGGTCACGGGCGCCGCCGCACCTGGGGTGACGAGGAGTTCCTCGGGCACCTCGCGACCCTCGAGCTCACCGATGAGCCCTCCGTGCGGGCGGCGGGAACCCGCACAAGCACCGGGCCGCTGGTCGCCCTGATGGCCTCGCCCACGCCACAGACTGTCGAGTGGATGCTCGCCCAGCGTCGACCGGGTGAGCTCGCGGTCGCGTTCCCCGTGCACTCGCTCTCGCCCATCGACCGCATCGACCGCTCGTTTGGTGTGATGCCCGAGTCATCCCGGGTGGCACATCGGTTCGTTGAGGCGGGCTGGCTGGTGGTACCCGTACGGCCGGACGACGATCCCGCGGCGGCCTGGGAGGCCGTGGTCGTGGAGACGGGACGCGCGCGTGGCCAGGCCTAGTCGCCCCGTCGCGCCGAGCCCCGGCGCCCAGTGGCTCGTGAGTGGTCTGCTGCTCGCGGCGATCGGCGTTGCCCTGTGGGGCTTTAACCCGGTACTCAAGGGGGGAACGTGGTGGCTGCAGCCGATGATCCTCGGCACCCTCGTGCTGCTCGCGGGAGCCATGGTGCGGTCGTTCGCTCAGCGTCGTATCTGGCCCACTCTTGCTGCAGCTGGGATCGCTCTCGCCACGATGACCTTCGCGTTCGCCTCCTCGACCGCCCTGCTCGGCGTGATTCCCACTCTCGGGAGCTTTGGGGCGTTCCGGGAGCTTGAGGCCACGGGGGCTCGCGACATCGCGAGCCAGTCGATTCCCGCGAACGCGACCGAGGGCATCCTGTATCTCCTCTGCCTCGGGGTGGTGATCATTGCGGTTGTGGCGGATGCCTGTGCGCACCTGCTGCGGATGCCCGCCCTCGCGGGCCTGCCCATCCTCGTGTTGCTGCTGGTGCCGGGGTTCGTGCGCGCCGAGTTCGTCGATCCCCTCCTGTTTGCCCTCGCCGCCGCCGCGTGGCTCGCCGCGATGGTGGTGTACTCGCGACCGGCGACCACACGCACCGCCGTGGGTGTTGGGGCCGCAGCGGTCGTGACCGCGCTCGCGCTGCCCTTTGTGCTGCCCGCGGTGGAACCACCCAGCGGGTCTGACAACCCGGGCGGAGGCAACCTCGCGACCGGGCTCAATCCGATCATCACGCTGGGCGACGACCTGCGCCGCGGCAACCCCCAGCTCGCGCTCACCTACCAGACGAGCGACGGAGCTGGTCAGTACCTGCGGCTGACCGTCCTCGACGACTTTGCGGGGGAATCGTGGGAGCCACGCAGCATCCCGGAGCCCGGCAACAGCGTCGATGACTTCGATCCGGCTCCCGGTACATCCGAGGGTGTGCCGGCGACCCGGATCACTTCGACCATCAAGATTGCCAACGTGCTGAGCCGGTGGTTGCCCGTGCCGTACGCCGCGGAAGAGATCCGTGGCCTCGAGGGTGCGTGGAGTTGGGAGCCCGACGGACTGACCGTGCGCACCGAGCGCTCCAATGCCCAGGGGCAGCAGTACGAGGTCGAGAGCCTGCAGGCGGCTCCATCCGTGGAGCAGCTGGTCGCGTCGGGCAGCGGACCCATCCCGGCGATGGACCTGTTCTTGGAGTTGCCTCCCGGCCTTCCCGACGTCGTGGGGCAAACCGCGGTGCAGCTCACCACCGGGCTCACGTCGAACTACGACCGGGCGCTCGCACTGCAGGAATACTTCCGCGGGGGAGTCTTCACGTACTCCGAGGAGGCACCCGTCGAGCAGGGGTTCGACGGGTCGGGAGCCGAGGTGCTGGGCCCGTTCCTCGAGGTCAAGTCCGGCTACTGCGTGCACTTCTCCTCCGCGATGGCCGCCATGGCGCGCACGCTGGGGATCCCGTCGCGCGTGGTGGTCGGCTTCACGCCAGGCCAGGCCGCCAAGGTCGACGGCACCGATGAGGTCATTTACCGCGTGACCACCCACAACCTGCACGCCTGGCCGGAGTTGTACTTCGACGGCATCGGGTGGGTGCGCTTCGAACCCACTCCGGGGCGGGGAACCCCGCCGGCCTTCGCCCCGCTCGACGAGGACGATCCGACCACACCCGACGTCGACGAGTCCGTTCCGCCGCCGCCCGCAGACGAGCCGACGGATGCCCCGACCCCGACGGCCGGTCCCGCGCTTCCCGACGAGGAGGCCGCCGACCCCGACGGCGAGGCGGCCAGCCCGGATGCCACGACCGGCAGCATCCCGTGGCCCCTGGTAGTCTCGGCGCTCGCCGTCCTGCTCCTGTTCGCACCGGCCGTCATCCGTGCCGCCCGCCGCACCCGCCGGCTTGACGCCGTCGGCCGGGGCTCCGCGCTGGACGGCTGGGACGAGTTGCGCGACACCGCGTACGACCTCGGTCTCGCGAGCGACATCACGCTCACGCCCCGCCAACTCGCCGATGAACTCGCGCCCACGCTCGACGACGACGGCGCCGCGGCCCTCGCGCGCCTCCGGACCGCTCTCGAGTCGCAGGCGTTCGCGCGCGACGCGGATGCGCCCGCGCCTCGTGACCTCCGCCGGGTCATCTCCTCGCTGCGGCGTGGCTCGGGTGTGGGTCGCACGCTAGTGGCGTCGATCGCGCCGAAGTCGCTCGTGCGTGACTGGCTCCCCGGCCTCCTGCCCCGCTAGGCGCGCTCTCGGGCCTTCCCAAATACAGGAGATTCGGGCATCCGCTCCCGCCGCCATGCGGATGCGCGGCTCTCGGCCACGAGATCTCCTGCATTTGGTAGCGCAGCGCAGCGCAGCGAGCCAGCTAGGCGCGCGCCGCGGTCGCGAGCGCCGCCGCGATCCCCTCCACCTCGTCGTGCACGAGACCCACCGTCACCCGCACGTGCGGTGACCCCGAGCCGAGTTGGAACGGCACCCCCCTCGCGACCCGGATGCCCGCCGCCGCGAGACTCACGGTGGCCGCACGCTCGTCGGCCACCGGCAGCCACACGTTGAGACCGTCACCGGCCGCACTCGGGATGCCCTGCGCGCGCATCGCGGACGCAAACGACTCCTGCCGCGCCGCATACACGTCCCGAGCCGTGAGCACCTGGCCGACCGACTCCTCGTCCGTGAGCAGGTCGTAGATCAGGGCTTGCACCATTCGGGAGGTCCATCCGGGCCCCAGGAGCCTGCGGGCCACCACCCGATCGACGAGGTCTCGCGGGCCGCCGAGTGCACCAACCCGCAGGTCGGGCCCGTGGGTCTTGGAGAAGCTGCGCACGTGCAGGACTCGTTCCGGCAGCCAGGTGGCCAGACTCACGTCGGGGGCGACCGAGATCGCGCCCGAGTGGTCGTCCTCGATGACGACCGTGTGCTGCGCCGTTCGATTGCGATGCAGCAGGTCGGCGAGGTGATGCGCTCGCTCGGCGGTCATCGAGATGCCCGTGGGGTTGTGGGCGCGCGGCTGCAGCAGCACCACGGCGGGCGACGACGCGAGGGCCGCGGCGAACGCGTCCGGCAGCATCCCCTGGTCATCGAGGTCGACCGCGATTCCCTCGAGGCCATACTGCTCGAGCAGGTCAATAAACGGCGGGAACGTGGGGTTCTCGATCACCACTCGGTCGCCGTAGCGCACGATCGTCGCCAGGGCTCGGTCGATTGCGTCGAGGGCGCCGTTGGTCACGGTCAACGACTCGACGGGGGAGGGCCAGGTGGCGCGCAACAGGTCGTGAAGCTCCGGGATGTCTGGCTTCTGCTGGTAGCTGGCGGTCTCCGCGCGCACGGACACGCGCCCCAGCGCCTCGCCGAGAGCGGGCAGGAGAGCCGCGTCGGGGGTTCCCCGCGAGAGGTCGAGCCGGGCATCCGTGTCGCCCTCAAAGTCTCGGTACCGCAGAGGCAACCACTCCCGCGGTGCCGACCGAACCGTGCTGCCGCTGCGACCCCGGCTCACGATAAGACCCGCACCCGCGAGCGTCTGCCACGCGTGCGACACGGTCGCGGGGCTCACCCCCAGGTCGGCGGCCAGCGCGCGCACCGTCGGCAGTCGGTCGCCGGGCGCGAGATCGCCGCTGGTGATGAGTCGTGCGATGCCCGCGGCGATTCCGCGTGGGGTGGGCTCCTCGATGGCAAGGGCTACCGACTTCATGGCAACCGACGTAGATTGCGATACACGGTGCTCAGGTTCACAGTTTTACCCCGCCGTCACATTGCGAAACGTTCGAGAAATGTTTACTGCTAAGAATAACAAAAGGCACCATCGAGGAGATTCAGCCATGACCGTTGTACGTGCAGCAATCACGCAGACCACCTGGACCGGCGACAAGGAGTCGATGCTCGACAAGCACGAGCAGTTTGCCCGGGATGCCGCGGCGCAGGGCGCCCAAATCATCTGCTTCCAGGAGCTCTTCTACGGCCCCTACTTTGGGATCACCCAGGACAAGAAGTACTACCGCTATGCGGAGCCGGCCGACGGCCCCATTGTTCAGCGGTTCGCGGCGCTCGCCAAGGAGCTCGGCATCGTGATGATTCTGCCGATCTACGAGGAGGAGCAGACCGGCGTCTACTACAACACCGCCGTTGTTGTTGACGCGGACGGCACTATCCTCGGCCAGTACCGCAAGCACCACATCCCGGACCTCGAGAAGTTCTACGAGAAGTTCTACTTCCGCCCCGGCAACGGTGGGTATCCCGTCTTCAACACGGCCGTCGGCAAGGTGGGCGTCATCATCTGTTACGACCGTCACTTCCCGGAGGCGTGGCGCGAGCTCGGTCTCAACGGTGCCCACATGGCCTTCAACCCGAACGCCACGAAGCCCGGCCTCTCCAACCGCCTGTGGGAGGTCGAGGGTCCGGCGGCCGCTGTCGCCAACGGCTACTTTGTGCTCCAGCCCAACCGCGTGGGCCTCGAGGACAACGAGTACGGCGACCAGGCCGTCAACTTCTACGGCACGAGCCAGGTCATCGACCCGCGGGGCAACTTCGTGGGGGAGCGTGGCTCGGGCGAGTCGGAGGAGATCCTCATCCGTGACATCGACCTCGACCTCGTGCAGCAGATGCGCGACGACTGGCAGTTCTACCGCGACCGCCGCCCCGAGAGCTACAGCGAGATCACCGTCCCGTAGTCCATTGCCGGTTGAGTAGCGCGAAACCAAGGAGGGTTTTATGGCAACCACACTGATCAAGGGCGGCACGGTCGTCACCGCCACCGGTCGTTCCCTCGCGGACGTACTCGTCGACGGCGAGACCATCGCCGCCGTGCTGGCACCCGGGTCCACGCTGCTGGGCACCGACATCTCTGCGGGCGTCGACACCGTGATTGATGCCACGGGCAAGTACGTGATCCCCGGTGGGGTTGACGCGCACACCCACATGGAGCTTCCGTTTGGGGGCACCGCGGCATCCGACACGTTCGAGACGGGCACCCGCGCGGCAGCTTGGGGAGGCACCACCACCATCATCGACTTCGCCGTGCAGACCTACGGCCAGAAGGTGATGGATGGGCTGGCCGCCTGGCACACCAAGGCCGCGGGCAACTGCGCGATTGACTACGCGTTCCACCAGATCATCGGTGAGGTCAACGACGATTCGTTGGATGCCATGAAGAAGCTGCCCGACGAGGGCATCTCGAGCTTCAAGCTGTTTATGGCCTACCCGGGCGTGTTTATGTCGGACGATGCGCAGATCTTCAAGGCCATGCAGGTCTCCGCGGACACCGGCCTGATGACGATGATGCACGCGGAGAACGGCCCCGTGATCGACGTGATCGTCAAGCAGCTCCTCGCGCAGAAGAAGACTGACCCCTACTACCACGGCGTTGCTCGCGCGTGGCAGATGGAGGAGGAGGCCACCCACCGGGCGATTATGCTCGCCAACCTCACAGGTGCGCCGCTCTACGTGGTGCACGTCTCGGCGAAGCAGGCTGTCGAGCAGCTCGCGGCCGCGCGCGACATCGGTCAGAACGTGTTTGGTGAGACCTGCCCGCAGTACCTCTACCTCTCGCTCGAGGAGCAGCTGGGTGCCGTGAGCGACGAGTGGGGAACCTTCGAGGGTGCCAAGTGGGTGTGTTCCACGCCGCTGCGATCGCGGGCCGAGGGCCACCAAGACCACATGTGGCAGAGCCTGCGCACCAACGACATCCAGATGGTCTCCACCGACCACTGCCCCTTCTGCATGAAGGGCCAGAAGGAGCTGGGTCTCGGGGACTTCTCGAAGATCCCCAACGGCATCGGCTCGGTCGAGCACCGCATCGACCTGCTCTACCAGGGTGTTGTCGACGGCCACATCTCGCTGGAGCGCTGGGTGGAGATCACGTCAACGACCCCGGCGCGGATGTTTGGGCTCTACGGCAAGAAGGGTGTGATCCAGCCCGGAGCGGATGCCGACATCGTCGTGTACGACCCCAACGGTCATACCTCCATCGGCTACGAGAAGACCCACCACATGAACATGGACCACTCCGCGTGGGAGGGATTCGAGATCGACGGACACGTCGACACCGTGCTCTCGCGCGGCAAGGTGATCATTGACGACAACCAGTACCTCGGAGCCAAGGGCGACGGCCAGTTCGTCAAGCGCGGCCTGTCGCAGTACCTGATCTAGACCCCACCGCTGATCGAGTAGCGAGCCTCAGGCGAGCGTATCGAGACCGGTTTCGATACGGCCGCAGGCGGCCTACTCAACCAGCAGAACGGAAGAAGCACCACATGGAATTCGGAGCAGTACTCCAGACACACCCGCCGGCCTCGCGCACGGTGCACCTCGCCAAGCTCGCGGAACAACACGGTTTCGAATACGTGTGGACCTTCGACTCGCACCTGCTGTGGGAGGAGCCGTACGTCATCTACTCGGCGATCCTGGCGCAAACCAACCGCGTGATCGTGGGCCCCATGGTCACCAACCCGGCGACCCGCGACTGGACGGTCACGGCATCCGTGTTCGCCACCCTCAACGAGATGTACGGCAACCGCACCATCATCGGGATCGGCCGTGGTGACTCGGCCGTGCGGGTAACCAACGGCAAGCCCACGACCCTCGCCGAGTTGCGCGAGTCGATTCACGTCATCCGTGAGCTCGCCAACTCGCGCTCCGTCGAGTACAACGGTGCTCAGCTGCGATTCCCGTGGTCGAAGGGTTCCGAGGTCGAGGTATGGGTTGCTGCGTACGGGCCCCTCGCGCTGAAGCTCACGGGCGAGGTGGGCGACGGTTTTATCCTGCAGCTCGCGGACCTCGACATCGCCGAGTGGATGATCAAGACCGTGCGGGACGCCGCAGAAAAGGCCGGCCGCGACCCCATGTCGGTCAAGTTCTGCGTTGCGGCGCCCATGTACGTCGGCGAGGACTTCGACCACATGCGCGCCCAGACCCGCTGGTTTGGGGGGATGGTGGGCAACCACGTGGCCGACATCGTCGCCAAGTACGGCACCCAGGGTCACGTGCCACGCGCACTCACCGACTACATCGCCGCTCGCGAGGGATACGACTACAACCAGCACGGTCTCGCGGGCAACACTCACGCGGACTTTGTGCCCGACGAGATCGTCGACCGGTTCTGTGTTCTCGGCAACGCGCAGCAGCACATCGAGAAGCTCACCGCGCTCAAGGAGCTGGGCGTCGACCAGTTCGCCGGCTACCTCCAGCACGACAACAAGGAGGAGACCCTCCGCGTGTACGGCGAGACCATCATGCCCGCCCTGCGCGAGCAGGTTACGGCGAAGTCGTGAGCATCACCTCATGAACAAGCGGTGGGCGGCGGCCGTCTGGGGCACCCTGGGTGTCCTCGCCGTCATCCTGCTCTGGGAGGCGTACAAGTTTCTTGGACCCGCTGACGGCGTGACCATCGGCGCGATCGAGGGCGAGACGGGCTCCGGCGTGATGATCCTGCCGCGCACCCACGACCGGGCCATGCCCCACGTGTGGGAGATGGTGGCGCGCCTGTTCCAGTCGACGAGTGGTGGCGACACCCCGCCGTTGTTTGTCACGGTCATTACGGCCGCGATCACCACCCTCGGGATAGCCGCCGTCGGGTGGCTTATTGGGGTGGTGGTGGGCACGGCACTGGGCCTCGTGATGCAGCGGTGGCGCCTCATCGAGTGGGGTCTTCTGCCCTGGATCGTCGTCAGCCAGACGGTGCCGCTCATCGCGTTCGCTCCCGTCGTCAACAGCATCGGGCTGCAAATCGACCGCGGCGGAACACCATGGCCGCAGTGGCTCTCGGTGGCCGTGATCGCTTCCTATCTCGCGTTTTTCCCGGTCGCCGTGGGGGTGCTGCGGGGCCTCGAGGCACCGGACCGCATCCATCTCGATCTGATGCACAGTTACGCGGCCGGCTACTTGGCCCACACTCCTGCAACTGCGTCTTCCCGCAGCCGTGCCGTTCCTGCTGCCCGCCCTTCGCCTGGCCGCCGCGAACGCGGTGGTGGGTGCCGTTGTCGCCGAGGTCTCGATCGGGATGCGCGGGGGCATCGGGCGCATGCTCATCCAACTTGCGGGCCAGGCCTCCAGCGACCCGGCAGCACCGTGGGGTCCGACGTTTGGCTCGATCGCCCTGGGACTCGTCGCAGCGGGTTCCGTCGCCCTCATCGGCGTGGGCCTCAAGAACTACCGCAGAGGAGAAGCCGCGGCATGACACACGACACTCTCGCAGTACAGGCCCGTGGGGTCGGCAAGGTCTTCCCGGCCAAGGCCGGAGAGGTCATCGCTCTCACGGGCGTTGACCTCGAGGTCGCGGCCGGCGAGTTCGTCTCGCTCATTGGACCTTCGGGTTGTGGCAAGTCGACCCTGCTGCGCCTGATTGCGGACCTCGACGAGGCCTCGTCGGGCGATCTCACTATCTTTGGCAAGCCCGCACGCCAGGCGCGCATCGACCAGGACTACGGCGTCGCCTTCCAGCAGGCCGGGCTCCTGCCGTGGCGCACGGTCGGGGCCAACATCGCGCTGCCGCTCGAGCTGCACAAGGTGGGCAAGGCCGAGCGGGATGCCCGTGTTCGCGAGCTCGTCGAGCTGGTCGGGCTCACCGACTTCGTTGACCGCTACCCCGAGCAGCTGTCCGGTGGGATGCAGCAGCGCGTCGCCATCGCGCGTGCCCTCGCGTCTCGCCCGCGCCCTGCTCCTGATGGACGAGCCCTTCGGGGCGCTCGACGAGATGACCCGCGAGTACCTGCAGTCCGAGCTCGCTCGGATCGCCGCCGAGACCGGCGCCGCAGTCGTGTTCGTTACTCATTCCCATCCCCGAGGCGGTGTTCCTCTCTGACCGTGTTGTGGTGATGAGCCCACGCCCGGGGCGTATCACCGACACGATCGTCACCGACCTCGGAGTCGACCGAGACGAGGCTCTGCGGGAGTCGCCCGACTACTTCGCGCGGGTCACCGAGGTGCGCGAGGCGCTCCACGGGGCTCCCGTCGAGAGGGCAAACGAACGATGACGACCGTGGCCGCCGACACCCGCCTGCCCCAGTGGCTGCGGTTTGTCGCGCCCGTGGCCGTGGGCGTGATCCTCGTGGTCGCCTGGATCGTCTGGGTTGATGTCCTGGGCACCGCCCCGCGTATGGTGCCGAGCCCCGCGGCCATCGGTGTCGAACTCGTGGAGCGTCACGAGATCATCCTTAAGGCCATGTCGATCACGGGAACCAACGCGCTCATTGGTCTCGCGGCCGGATCGATCATCGCGATCATTTTTGCGGGGCTCGCCGCCAGCTCCCGGGCGTTCGACGGGATGCTCGCCCCTCTGGTCGCCGCGATCGCGGTCGTGCCGATCGTCGCCCTGACTCCCATCCTCAACACCATGTTTGGGGCGTCGAGCCAGTTTGGCCGCCAGGCGGTCGCGGCGATCGCGGTGTTTGTTCCCGTGTTTGTCAACGTGCTTCGGGGGTTGCGGCAGACGCGCCCCGTCCACCGCGACCTGCTGCGAGCATCCGCCGCGACACCGGGCCAGACGTTTCGATACCTGACGCTTCCGACCGCGTTGCCTTACCTGATGACGGGCTTGCGGATCGCAAGCTCCATCGCCGTGATCGCCGCCCTCGTAGCCGAGTACTTCCGGTGGGCCCGCCGACGGCATCGGCACGGCCATCGCGACCTACGCGAAGTCCGGCCGTGCCGCGCTCGCCTGGGCGTTCGTGGCCGGTGGTATCGCCATCGGCCTTGTGTTCTTCCTCGTGACCTCGCTCCTGGAGCGAATCGTCACGAGGCGGTCGTCGGTCTAGAACCGACACCAGCACCACCCCGGCACCACCAATCGAAAGGAACAGCATGAGACACAGCACTCGACGCGGCCTCACCGCCGTGTCTGTCCTCGCCGCTTCAGCGATCGCGCTCACCGCGTGTGCGGCACCGGCAGACGA